>NZ_FNQM01000007.1 GCF_900107585.1 Rubrimonas cliftonensis
GTACGTCGGGGGTGTCGGCTTGCTCATCCACCCCGGCTATCACGCTGGATTCGCGACGTGAATCCCTCCGCCAGCCACCTTTGCGCAACATAGCCCTTCCGGACCTGAACCTCGACGCGCACGAAGCCAAGGCGTTCGCGTCGCTTGCGCCACTGCGTGATCGGGGACGGATCGGTCTTCGGCATAGGCTTCTCCATTTCCGGAAATCCTACCGGAAATCCAACTCTCTGCAAACAGCATACCGCCCCCGAGACGCAGCCAGCCTCGTAAAGTCGGGCGAGCGACCTGGGCGTCCGCCCGAGAAGGTGGCGATCTCACATCAGAGCGGCGGTCTTCGGCGGTGACGCTCTTCCGGAAAATCGCCTCTCGCATTTCCGCCCGATTTCGCTTGACCCCATCTCCTCAGGTTTGCTATTCTATAAGCAATATCAAACACTTAGGTCATAATCCAGGTTCCCCAGCCATGTTAACCGAAAATCAACCAATATCAGCGACTTGCTCCATCGATTGGGGCGGGTTTCTCGCTGGTCGGACCGGCTGTCGCACAATCTGCGTCACAGGGCGCCGGCCGCGCGCCTGCGGCTGCCGACGCATCGTCCGTGCTGCGGCGAACGGCCCACCCTCCACCTGACGCGCCGCGGCGGTGTCTGGCGCCACCGCAGGCGGACGCCGGAGCAGCTGCGGGCCCTCGGTCTGCGGTCGGTGCGCGCGATCTCGCTGCGCACCGACCGCCTGCCCGAGGCGATGGTGCGGGCGCAGGGCCTCGACCGCGTCCTCGAGGCGGCCTGGAAGCGCATCGCGATGGCGATGACGACGATCCGGCGGTCGACCTGCGCGCGGCGCCGCGAAGGCGAGCGATGCCCGGCCTGATGGCGATTCATCGGGACGCCGGATCGAGGGAGCGCAAATCATCATCCCAAGTCAGGCGGTTGCGCCGACCCTGAGCGATCCGGAGGGTCGACGGCGATTTCCCCGACGCGGCGTAGCGGCTCGGGCGCTCCGCGGTCTGAGCGCGCATCCGCGAAAACCGGACCGCGATTAATGAGTTTTTGAAGGCGTTCTGGGCAGGCTCCTCTCCGCGTCGGCTTTTGGCCAGCTAGGAGTGTGACATGGCGAAGATTGTCGTGATCGAAGACGAAAGCGCGCTGCGCGCGATGATCGCCGAAGAGCTCGAGGATCTCGGCCACACGGTCGTGACCGCCGTCAACGGCGAGCAGGGCCTTGCGGCGATCCTGGAGCACCGCCCCCAGTTCGTCTGCTGCGACGTGAACATGCCCGTCATGAACGGACTTGCGCTCAAGCAGAAGTTGAACGCGCTGGGGTTGGGGCCGAACGAATTGACCTTCATCTTCGTCTCCGCCCGGGTTGACCGCAACGACATCGCCGACGGCCTGATGCTGGGGGCCGACCATTACCTGACGAAGCCCATCGACATGGATCGGCTCGCGACGCTGGTCTCCTGATCATGGCGCGCATGGGCATCGGCATCGGGATGCGACGCATCGGGCTGCTCGACGCCTTCGCGTCGCGCGGCGTGGCCGCGGCGTTGCTGGCCGCGGTCCTGGCCCTGGCCGTCGCGCTCCTTGCGGCCGATTTCGGGGGCGGCCCGACGCCGATCGCCGGTTCGGATGCGTCGCCCGAGAGTTCGGACTGGCCAGCGACGGTCTCGCTCGTGGCGCTCACGGCGCTTGCGCTGGCGCTTCCGGTCGCGCTCCATGCGCACGCGCGCCTGCTGCGCGAGGCGAGGCGCTTCGTGGAGACGCACGAGCGCGTCCTCGGCAGGGGCGACGGCGATCTGCGCGGGCGGCTGCGCCGCGCCGCGTCCGACGCGGCGCTGATGACGGGCGCCGTGGCCTCCAGCCGCGCCGGCGTCGCGGCGTTCGACGCCGAGGGCAAGCTCATCCTCGGCGGCGCCGCGTTCGCGAGCCTCGCCCGCAGACGCGCCGAGAGTTTTCGGCGCCACACCGGATACGACCCTGCGGAGCCTGGCGCACCGAACCTCTTCGCGTTCCTGCGCGAAAAGGTGCTCGAAGGCGGCGACCAGGGCCGGCGCGACGCGCGATCCGTCCGCCTGGACTGGGAGGACTGCGTCATCGAGGCGAACATCTCGCTCGTCGTCGACGCCGAAGGCGAGCGCGTCGGCTATCTGGCGGAGTTCGTCGACGCGACGCAGGAGGCCCTGCTCGAGCGGCGCATCGCGGACCTGATCGCGGGCTTCAAGCGCGGCGACATCTATTCGCGCGTCGACGTGAACGTGAACGAGGACGAGGTCCGCCAGGAGTTCCTGATCAACGTGGCCGGCGACATGAACGCGCTGCTGGACACGATGGCGGAGCTCTTCGCCGACATCGACGGCGCCGTGCAGGCGCTCGTCGCCGGCGACGTGACCTTCAAGCTGACCGGAGACTACGAGGGCGAGTTCGCGTCGCTCAAGAGCAGCCTGAACACGTCCATCGAAACGTTCGAGAAGGTCGTGCACCGGATCAACGGCGTCGCCAGCGCGGTCCAGAGCAGGACCGAGGCGCTGGCGGACATGTCGCTGGACCTGCAGAGCGGCGCCGAATCGCAGGACGTCGCGATCCGCAGCGCATCCCGCGCGCTCGAGGAGGTCAGCCGCGCCATCATCGCCAATGCAGGCGACGCCGACAGCGCCGCGGCGCTGGCGCAGGAGGCCGAGCGCCGCGCCGAGGGCGGGCGCGCGGTCATCGTCGAGACCGACGCCGCGATGACCGCCATCGCCGACAGCGCCACGCGGATCGGCGACATAACGCGCCTCATCGACGAGATCGCGTTCCAGACCAACCTGCTGGCGCTGAACGCGGCCGTAGAGGCGGCGCGCGCGGGAGAGGCGGGCCGCGGCTTCGCCGTCGTGGCGCAGGAGGTGCGGGCGCTCGCGACGCGCTCGGCCGACGCCGCCAAGACGATCGAACGCCTGATCGTGGAGAGCAAGGAGCGCGTCAGCACCGGCGCGCGGCTGTTCAGCCAGGCGCGCGAGGCGCTTACCGGCATCTCGCAGGCGGTCGCCGAGGCGTCGGCCAAGGTGGAGAACATCCGCGCCTCGATCCGGGGGCAGACCGACTCGGCGCAGGAGATCGTCGCCGAGATCGAGTCGGTCGCCGACGCGGCGGCGCGCAACATCGCCATCGCCGGCCAGAACGGGGCCACCGCCGCCGACCTCGCGCGCAGCGTCGAGGAGCTGCGCGAGGTGGTCGCCTTCTTCATCGTCTCCGAGGTGGCGGACGACGCCGCCGGCTTCGTCCTCGACGCGTCGCCGCCCCTCAACGACGCGCCGGGCGACGCTCCGGGCGACGCGCCTGGCGACGCGTCGGACGACAGCTGGATGTCCACCGAGGAGCCCGCCGACTGGATGTCGCCCCATGGCGATCCCTTTGAAAGCGGCGAGGCGAGGTCGCCGGCGGCCTGACCCGCGAAAGCAGCATTCATGGATGACGCCGACATGAGCCCATGGCGCCGCCTTCGCGGCAGGCGCGCGACCGCGCCGGCGCAGGAACGGCGGGCGATCGGCGCGGCCGCGCCATGACCAGCGGTCGTCGGCGTCCCCTGCGCGCGAAGGTGATGCTGCGGGTGATCCCGCTGACCCTCGCGTGCTGTCTGGCGCTGTGGGCCCTGACCGCCTGGCGCGCCTACATCGACAACATCGACAGCGTCACGGAGACGCTCGCTCAGCGCCTCACGGCGAGGCTGGAGCTGATGGAGGCGCAGTTCGAAGCCGTCGACGACGCCATCGCGGACGTGGCGCGGAGCTTGATCGTCGAACGCGCCTTCGCCGGTCATGACCTCGAGAGCGTCGCGTCGCCCTATCTGCGGTCGCTTCCGCTGATCGGCTCCGGGGCGCTGTACTCGGCGCTGGTCGGTCTCGACGGCGAAGTGATCCAGCTCGATCGGCAAGGGCCCTTGCGCCGGCCGGCGCTCTTCGCGCAGGCGCTCGACCTGTCGCTGAATGGCGATCCGGTGCGCTGGATCGAGGGCGACGCGCTGCTCTTCATGCACGCCGTGCGAATCGGCGGCGACGTCGAGGGGGTGGTGCTGGTCTCGATGTCGCTTCCGCGCTTGTTCGAGGCCTTCGAGCGCGTCACGGCGCAGCAGACGGTGCTCACGCCGCTCGCCGAGGCGCAGGCGATGCTGCACGCGCGTCCGAACGGGCGCGCGAGCGTCTCTCCGGATGAACGCTCGCGCTTCGTCCTCGGCGACGGCATGATCGAAGGGTTGATGATCGCGCCGCTTGAGCGGGAGCCGGGCCTCGCGCTCGTCCTGAACAAGAGCATCCCCGTTCGCCCCTTCTACGACGATCCGGTGCAGCAGTTTCTTGGCGCGGTCTTCCTGATCGTGCTCCTGACAGGCGCGCTCAGCGTTCACCTCGCGGCGTCGGCGACGACCCAGCCTCTCGGGCGGCTGGTGGAGGAGCTGCGGACGAAGGGCCTGCAGATCGACCAGGCGCCTCCCAGGGCGGCGCGCGAGATCGACGATCTGCGGAGGTGGTTCCGCACGGCCGCCGAGGACGTCGAGCTTTCGCTGCTGCGCGAGCGCGAGCTCAACGCCAAGCAGCGCATGTTCGTCTCGATGGTCAGCCATGAATTCCGCACGCCGCTGGCGATCATCGACGGGTCGGCAAGCTCGCTCCAGCGTCGCCGCGCGCGCATGTCGGACGAGACGGTGGCGGCGAGACTGCTGACGATCCGCAGCTCGGTGGCGCGGCTCGTCCGGCTGATGGAGGGGGCGCTGCTCTCCTCCAGTATCGAGTCGGGGACGCTCAGGCTCGCGCTCGGGCAGGTCGATCTTCGCGGCGTCGTGGCCACGCTGATCGAGGAGCGGCGGGCCATCTCGCCGGACGCCGAGTTCACGGTCGAGGTCGAGGCGCTTGGCGATCTCGTGCGCGTCGATGAGCGCCTGATCTACAGCGTGATCGACAACCTGCTCTCGAACGCGGTGAAATACGCCCATGACGCGCCCAGGGTGCGCGTGCTCGGCTGGATCGAAGGCCGTTTCGCCTGCATCTCCGTCGCCGACAACGGCGTGGGCATCCCGGCCACGGAGCTGCCGCGCATCGGCGAGCGATTCTTCCGGGCCTCCACCTCGGCGGGCGTGTCCGGGACGGGCATCGGCATGAGCATGGTCGCCATGGTCGCGAAACTGCACGGCGGCGTTCTGGAAGTCGCCAGCACCGTGGGCGAGGGCTCCACTTTCACGGTGCGGCTGCCCATCGCCGGGCCCGCGAGCCACGACGACGCCGGCGAGAACGCCAGCGACCCCCGCGCGCTCTGGCGGCTGGTCTATCGCAGCCGCGCGACGGTGGCGCTCGACGGCGCGGCGCTGACTTCGCTGGCGGCCCACGCCGCCGCCGCCAACGGCAAGGTCGGCGTCACCGGATGTCTCTTCCAGCGCAACGGGAGCCTGGCGCAGGCGCTGGAGGGCCGCCGGTCGGAGCTGGAGCGCATCGTGGCGCTCATCCGCCGCGACCGCCGCCACACCGGGTTCGAGATCGTCGCGACCGGTCCGGCCAAATGCCGCGCTTATCCCGACTGGGCGATGCTGGTCGCGCCGCCGACCGAGGGGGCCGATCTCGCCGAGGCGCTGCTGGCCGACATCGCGCGGCGGACCGGCTCGGGCGACGCGCCCCGGACCGCGGCGGCCTGAAAGACCGACCCGAACCCCGTTCCGGATCTCCGCACGCCGCGCCGCACCCCTCCCGACCGCCAATGCAGGGCGCCGTTCGGAAGGGTGCGGGGCGCCGGGCGATGGACGGCCCTAAAACTCGCCATCCGGCGAACTCCGGTTCTGGCTCCGAGGCCGGGCCCGCGCGCCGGCCGCGGGCCGCGACGGCCCCCCTTGCGCCGGCGGCAGGCGCTTCTATGCTGTTTCTCAGCAGGGGTGCTCCGTATCGCCGGGGCTGAGATGCGGGCGTCATGCCGGCGGACCCTTGAGCTGATCTGGGTAATGCCAGCGGAGCGAGGCGGACATGTTTTCGGGAGCACAGCTCTCTCTTCACCCCATGCGCGATGACTTCATCGCCATCATCCTGGACGCCATCGGCGCGCTGGAGCCATGGCGGTCGCGGCTGCGAATCGAGACCGACGACGTCTCGACGCTGGTCGTCGGCCCGCCGGAGGCGCTGTTTCCCGCGATGCGCGACCTTTTCGTTCGCGCGGCGGCGAGCGAGGCGCATTGCGTGCTGCACGCCACGGTGTCGCGCGGCTGTCCGGGCGAGCCGGACGATCCGATCTGCGCGCCCGGCGCGGCGCGCCCGGCGGGCGGCTCGATGGCGGAGCGGGTCGCGGCTGCGGCCGGGCGGGTCGCCGGCGCCCAGCCGGTCGGGCGCAGCGTCGCGGCGCAGTTCTCGCTCTATCCGCTCGGCGCCGCCGACGCGTCCGCCGACGGCATGGGCGGGCACATGGCCGAGATCATGGGCTGCATCGACTTCCTGAAGGCGTCGGGCTGCTTCGAGCGGTCCAAGAATTTCTGCACGAAGCTGCGCGGCGACGCCGGGCCGGTCTTCGCGACGCTGGCGGAGGCCTTCACGTCCTTCGGCGCCCCGGACGGCCATGTGGCGATGGACGCGACGGTATCGGCTAACAGCCCCAGCGCCGCCTGATCCGGCGCAACGACGCGGCGGACGCGCAGGACGCCGCCGACCCTTCAATCCAGGAAGACAGGAGGCGCGTCATGGCGTCCGCCACATGGACTTTGCGGGAAACCCTGATCGTCGCCGCGCTCGGCGCGGTGTTCGGCGTGCTCTATCTGGGATGGGTGCAGGTCTGGCTGGTCGCGCAGGCGGTCTTCGGGCCGGTGACGATGGACGTCGTGATGGGTTTCTGGTTCATCGTGTCGATCATCGCGGCGGCCATCGTGCGCAAGCCGGGCGTCGCGCTCGTCTCGGAGGTGCTGGCAGCCGCGACGCAGATCCTGCTCGGCAGTCCGGCGGGGCTGCTGCTGCTGCTGACGGGCTTCGTCCAGGGCCTTGGCTGCGAGGTCGTCTTCGCCGCCACGCGCTGGCGGCGCTGGTCCCTGCCCGTGCTGATGGCCGCCGGCGCCGGCGCTGCTGTGTTCTCCTTCGCCTACACCTGGGTGCGGTTCGACTACGGCGCGCTTGCGCCGGGGCTGCTGGCGCTGATGTTCGCGCTGCGGCTGGCGAGCGGGGCGCTGCTCGGCGGCCTGCTGGGCTGGAGCATCGTCAACGCGCTGCATCGCACGGGCGTGCTGGCGGGGCTGCGCATCGACCATGACCGTCGCGCCGCGCGCGCCTGAGCGGAACGCGCGGGCGCAGCCCGACGCCGGCCCGGCGCTGGCGCGCTGGGAGGCGGTCGCGGCGCGGTATCCCTTCGCCGACCGAGACGCCGTCGGCCCGGTCTCGCTGGCGCTGCGGCGCGGCGAAAGGGCGCTGCTGCTCGGGCCGTCGGGCTGCGGCAAGTCCACCCTGCTGCGTGCGCTGACCGGTCTCTCGCCCGCCGGCGCCGACCCAGCCCTGACCGGCCGCACGACGCTGTTCGGCCGCGACGCCCGCGCCCGCCCCGCCGCGTGCTGGGCCGATACGGTCGCCTTCCTTTTCCAGGATGCGGAGGAGACGCTCTGCGGCTTCACGGTAGAGGACGAGATCGCCTTCGCGCCGGAGAACCGCGCCCTGCCGCCCGCCCGCGTCGCGGCGCTGACCGCCGGCGCCATGGCGCGGGTCGGGTTGCCGGAAGCGTGGCGGCGCCGCCGCGTCGCGACGCTCTCCGGCGGCGAGAAGCAGCTCGTGGCGCTTGCCGCGCTGCTGGCGCAGGATGCGCCCGTCGCGATAGCGGACGAGCCGACGGCGAACCTCGCGCCGAAGGCTGCGGCGCGCATGTCGGCGCTGCTGCTGGGGCCGGACGGCCCGGCGGCGACGCTGGTGGTCGATCACCGCATCGGGTCCGCGGTCGAGCGGATCGACCGCGCCGTGGCGCTAGGGCCGGACGGAAGGGCGACGGCCGAGGGATCTCCGCGCGCCGTTTTCGCCGACGCTGGCGAAAGACTGGAGGCGCTTGGGGTCTGGACGCCGCTGGCGAGTTGCCTGCATCGCGCGCTGGGCCGCGCCGGGCTGGTCCTGCCGCCGCCCTTGAAGGTCAACGAGATTCTGCGCGCCGTCGACGGGCTCGCGCCGGCGGGCAGGGCCCGCGCGCGGCGCGTCGCGGCCGGTTTCGCGCCGGAGCCCCCGCATGCCGCGCGGAAGCCGGCCATGGCGCGGCTCGACCGCGTCGACTGCGCGCCGCCCTTCGGCCCCGTCGTTCTGCGCGGCGTGACGCTTGAGATCCGACCGGGCGAGGCGCTGGGCGTGCTCGGCCCGAACGGCGCCGGCAAGTCGACGCTGGCGGCCTGCCTCGCCGGGCTCGCGCCGCTGCGCGCCGGGCGTCGCCACGGGCCGCCCGGGGCCGTCGCCTTCCAGAACCCCGAAGTGCATTTCATCGGCGGGACCGCGCGCGAGCAGCTCTTGCTGTCGGGCGCGCCTGCGGCGGGCGTCGATGCGGCGCTCGCGGCGTGGGGCCTCGCCGACGTCGCCGACAGGCATCCCTTCGCGCTGTCGCAGGGCCAGAAGCGACGGCTCGCGCTGGCCTCGATCACGGCGACGGACCGCTGGCCGCTGGTCGTGCTGGACGAGCCGACTGCGGGGCTGGATGCGCGCGGCGCCGCCGCGATCGGCGCGCAGGTCGCGCGGCTGGCCGGCGAGGGCCGCGCGCTGGCCGTCGTCACCCACGACATGGACTTTGCGCTGGCCGTCTGCGCGCGCACCATTGTCGTCACCGAGGGCGGCGTGCTGGCGGAGGGGCCGACCGCCGCGCTGCTGCGCGACCGCGCGCTGCTCGCGCGCGCCGGCCTTGCGGCGCCCGAGGCGGGGCCCCTGCTCGACTGGCTGGAGCGGCGCTGATGCTGGGGCGCGTCCATCCGCTGCCGAAGCTCGTCTTCTGCCTGCTCTGGATCGCGGCGAGCCTCGCGATCTTCGACCTGCGGTTCCAGATCGGCTCGCTCGCGCTGGCCGCCGGGCTGCTGGTGACGACGGAGCGGGTGCGGCCCGCGACCGTTCTGGCGCTGGCGGTCCCCTTCGCGCTGTTCGGCTTCGGATTTCTCTCCACCAGCCTGCTGTTCGACCGGGAGACGGGCTTCGCCGTTCAGATGGCGCGGGAGCAGGCGCTGGCGCGGCCCGACGCGGCGCCGGGGCTGGTGCTCTTCTTTCGGGCGCTGGCCTGCGGGATGGTCTCGGCTCTGTTTGCGCTGACGACCGACGCCGGCGCGCTGGTGCGCGCGCTGATGGCGCAGGCGCGGCTGCCGGCGTCGATCGGCTACGCGCTGCTGCAGGCGATGCACCTCGTCCCCGACGTCGCGCGCGAGGCGCAGGCGATGCGGATGGCGCGGGCGATGCGTCGGGGGCGCGCGCCGGGCCGCATCCCGACGCCGTGGGAGGTGGGCGCGCTCGCGGTGCCGCTGCTGGCCTACGCGATCCGCCGCGCCGGGCGGGCCGCGACGGCGATGGAGGCGCGCGGTTTCCGCCCCGGCGCGCCCCGCACGTTTTTGCGCGCGCCGCCGCCCGCGCGCGGCGACTGGGCGTTCTGCGCCGGCGCGCTCGGCCTGCTCGCCGCCGCGGCCGCGGCCTGCGCGATGCGTTGAGCCCGACTGCTCAGGGCGCGGCGTCGCCGAAGCTCAGCCGATAGTCGGGGCCGCGGTGGATCATCGTCACCTGCGTCACCGCCGCGTCGCCCATCCACGTCGTGCGCTCGACGCAGAGCACCGCCGCGCGCAGGCGGACGCCGAGGGCGCGCGCGGCGTCCCGGTCCGCGAGGTCGGCCCAGATGCGGTGGCCGATGCGGGTGTAGGGCGCCGCGCGCACCAGCCACTCGTTGGGGCTGATCGCCTCGAAGGGCGCGGCGGCGGCGGCGGGCACCGTCGCGAGGTTGATCCAGCGGCGCTCCAGCTGCCACGGCGCGTCGTCGGCCAGATGCAGCGCCTCGGTGCGCATCGCGACGCCGCCGGGCTCGAGGCCGAACAGCGCCGCGACCGCCTCGGGCGGCGCCGCCTGCTCCGCCGCCAGCAGGCGATAGCCGTAGCGGGCGCCGGCGGCGCGCACCTCCTCGCGCACCAGCGGGATGGAGAGGCGCGTCGCCACCGCCGCGCGCACCGCCACGCGGCTGCCGGCGCGGCGCCGGCGCTCCACCAGCCCCTGCGCGACCAGCGCGCCGAGCGCGCGGCCGATGGTCGGGCGGGTGACGCCGTACTCCTCCGCCAGATCGGCCTCGTTGGGGATCGGATCGCCCGGCGCGAACTCGCCTGCGGCGATGCGGGCGAGCAGCGCCTGCTCGATGCGTTTGTATTTCGGCGCGCTCACAGCGCCGCCGAAAGCGCCGCCATCTCCGCGCGGTAGCGCGCCTCGATGGGCGCGCGGCGCACATGCCGGCCCCCGGTCACGACATGACGGCCGGCCGACCAGACCTCGCGCACCACGCGGTCTCCGGCGGCGAAGATCCAGCCGTCGATCCACTGGTCGGGCGTCAGCGGCGCCAGCGCGACGTCCTCGACGTCGATGGCGACGAGATCGGCCAGCATCCCAGGCGCCAGCGCGCCAGAGGCCCGGCCCAACGCCTGCGCGCCGCCGGCGAGCGCCGCGCGGTAGAGCGTTTCGCCCACCGATGCGCCGGGCTCGGCCAGCACGTTGCGCGCCCTGTGGGCGAGGCGCTGCGAATACTCAAGCGTGCGCAACTCGTCCGCCAGCGTGATGCGTATGTCGCTGTCGGAGCCCACCCCGAAGGCGCCCCCCGCGCGGCGGAAGGCGTCGCCCTCGAAAATCCCGTCGCCGAGATCGGACTCGGTGATCGGGCAGAGCCCGGCGACAGCCCCCGAGGCGGCGATGCGCGCGGTCTCGTCGTGCGTCATCTGGGTGCAGTGGATCAGGCACCACCGCGCATCCATGCCCACGCCGTCCAGCAGGAAGGCCACGGGGCGGGCGCCGAGCCACGCCTCGACCTGCTCGACCTCGGCGACCTGCTCGGCGGCGTGGATGTGGAGCGGGCCGTCAGGCCAGGCCTCGGCGACGGCGCGCAGCTGCTCGGGCCGGGTGGCGCGCAGCGAATGCGGCGCGGCCCCGAGGCGGGCGTCGTCGGGCAGCGCGGCGACGGCGCGCGCGGCGCTCTCCATCACCGCCGCGAAGCCGTCCAGCTCGTTTCCGAAGCGCAGCTGGCCGCCGGCCAGAGGCTGCGCGCCGGCGCCGCCATGGCTGTAGAGCACCGGCAGCAGCGTCAGGCCGATCCCGCTGTCCGCCGCCGCCGCCGCGATGCGCTGCGCAAGCTCGCCACGGTCGGCGTAAGGGGCGCCGCCGGGCTGGTGGTGGACGTAGTGGAACTCCGCCGAGGCGGCGTAGCCGGCCTCCAGCATCTCGATCTGGACCAGCGCGGCGATCGCCTCGATCTGCTGCGGCGTGAGCAGGTCCAGGAAACGGTACATGAGCCGCCGCCACGTCCAGAAGCTGTCGGGCTCGGGCCCGCGCCGCGCCGTCATCCCCGCCATGGCGCGCTGGAAGGCGTGGCTGTGCAGGTTCGCCGGCGCCGGCAGCAGCGCGCGCCCCGGGAGCCGCAGATCGCCGGGCCGCGCCGGCGCGCCGGCCTCCACCGCGACGATGCGGCCGCCCGCCAGCGTCGCCCGCACGTCGCGCGCCCAGCCCGACGGCGTGAGCGCGTGATCGGCCTGCAACACGGCGTCGGAGGGCATGGCGGCGCGGCCTTCGCGATTGACGATGAGCCAAATATGCTTTTACATATTCACCAAGTCAACAATGACCGGGAGCTGCGGCATGGCGGCGATCACACTCCGCGGGGCGCGCGTGGCGACCATGCTGGGCGGGCGCGCGGACGTCATCGAGGCCGGCGCCGTGGCGATGCGCGACGGACTGATCGCCTGGGTCGGCCCCGACGCGGCGCTGCCGGCCGAGCACGCCGCCGCCGAGATCGTTCCGCTAGAAGGCCGCCTGCTGACCCCCGCGCTCATCGACTGCCACACCCATATCGTCTTTGGCGGCGACCGCGCCCGCGAGTTCGAGATGCGGCTGGAGGGCGCCTCCTACGAGGAGATCGCGCGGGCCGGCGGCGGCGTCGTCTCCACGGTTCGGGAGACGCGCGCCGCAAGCGAGGAGGCGCTGGTGGCCGCGGCGCTGCCCCGGCTCGACGCGCTGCTGGCCGAGGGCGTGGCGACGGTGGAGGTCAAGTCCGGCTACGGGCTCGACGTGGCGACCGAGCTTCGGATGCTGCGCGCGGCGCGGCGGCTCGCCGACCTGCGCCCGGTGCGGATCGTCACGACCTTTCTCGGCGCCCATGCGACGCCGCCGGAATACGCCGGGCGAGCCGACGCCTACATCGACGAGGTCGCGATCCCGGCGCTGCGCGCCGCCCACGCCGAAGGTCTGGCCGACGCGGTGGACGCCTTCTGCGAGGGGATCGCCTTCAGCCCCGAACAGGTGGGCCGGGTTTTCGACGCGGCGCGGGCGCTGGGCCTGCCGGTCAAGCTGCACGCCGAGCAGCTCTCCAACCTCGGCGGGGCGGCGCTGGCGGCCCGACATGGCGCGCTGAGCGCCGATCACCTCGAACATCTCGACGGGGCGGGCGTCTCCGCGATGGCGGCGGCGGGGACCGTGGCGGTGCTGCTGCCGGGCGCCTTCTACGCCCTGCGCGAGACGCAGGCGCCGCCCGCAGCGGCGCTGCGGGCGGCGGGCGTTCCCATGGCCGTGGCGACCGACTGCAACCCCGGCACCTCGCCGATGACGTCCCCGCTGCTGGCGATGAACATGGCCTGCACCTTCTTCCGGCTCACGCCCGCCGAGGCGCTGGCGGGCGTGACCGTCCATGCCGCGCGTGCGCTCGGGCTGGCGGACTGCGGCGTGATCGCTTCGGGGATGCGCGCCGATCTCGCGGAATGGGACGCGACGGCGCCGGCCGAACTCGCCTACCGCATCGGCTTCAACCCGCTGCGCCGCCGCTGGTTCGCCGGGGCGCCGGCGTGAGCGCGCTGGTTCCCGGCGCGACGACGCTGGCGCAGCTCGAGGCCGTCTGGCGGGGCGAGACGACCCCGACGCTCGACCCCGCCTGCCAGCCGGCGGTGGAGCGCGCGGCGGTGATGGTCGCCGAGGCGGCCGGAGGCGCGGCGGCCGTCTACGGCGTGAACACCGGCTTCGGCAAGCTCGCCTCGATCCGCATCGCGCCCGGCGACGTGGCGACGCTCCAGCGCAACCTGATCCTGTCGCACTGCGCGGGCGTCGGCCCGGCGATCCCCGAGCGCGTCGCACGGCTGATGATGGCGCTGAAGCTGCTGTCGCTGGGCCGCGGCGCCTCGGGCGTGCGCTGGGAGGTCTGCGCGCTGATCGAGGCGATGCTCGCGCGCGGCGTGACGCCGGTCATTCCGGCGCAGGGCTCGGTCGGGGCGTCGGGCGATCTCGCGCCGCTCGCGCACATGACGGCGGTCATGCTGGGCGAGGGCCGCGCCATGTTCGAGGGGCGCGAGACGGGCGGCGCCGACGCGTTGGCGGCGGCGGGGCTGGCGCCCGTCGCGCTGGGGCCGAAGGAAGGGCTTGGCCTTATCAACGGCACGCAGTTCTCGACGGCCTTCGCGCTGGCGGGGCTCTTTGAGGGCTGGCGGCTGGCCCAGGCGGCGCTGCTGACCGGGGCGCTCTCGACCGACGCCGCGATGGGCTCGACGGCGCCCTTCCACCCTGAAATCCACGCCCTGCGCGGCCATCGCGGCCAGATCGAGGCGGCGGCGACGCTGCGCGCCCTGCTGGAAGGCTCCGCCATCCGCGAAAGCCACCGCGAGGACGACGCCCGCGTGCAGGACCCCTACTGCATCCGCTGCCACCCGCAGGTGACCGGCGCGGCGATGGACCTGATGCGGCAGGCCGCCACGACCCTGCGGCTGGAGGCCAACGCCGCGACAGACAATCCGCTCGTGCTGGTGGACGACGGCCTGATCGTCTCGGGCGGCAACTTCCATGCGGAGCCGGTCGCCTTCGCCGCCGACATGCTGGCGCTGGCGCTGGCGGAGATCGGCGCCATCGCCCAGCGCCGCGTCGCGCTGCTGGTGGACCCCACGCTCTCCACCGGCCTGCCGCCCTTCCTGACGCCAGAGCCGGGGCTGAACTCCGGCTACATGATCGCGGAAGTCACGACGGCGGCGCTGATGAGCGAGAACAAGCACCGCGCGAGCCCCTGCTCCACCGACAGCACGCCGACCTCCGCCAATCAGGAGGATCATGTGAGCATGGCGGCCCATGGCGCCCGCCGGCTGATGGAGATGGCCGACAATCTCGGGCGCATTCTCGGGGTCGAGGCGCTGGCGGCGGCGCAGGGGATCGGCTTCCGCGCCCCGCTGGAGACCTCGCCGCTGCTCGCGCGCGCCATCGCCCGGCTGCGCGCCGACTGCCCGCCCCTGAGCGAGGACCGCGCCGTGGCCCCAGAGATGGAGGCCGCCGCCGCGCTCATCCGCTCGGGGGCCGTGCTTGAGGCCGCGGGCTCCAGCCTTTTTCCGGAGCTCGAAGCCTGAGCGCCCCTGACCGCGCCGCTCTACAGCCAGCGCGCCAGCAGTGCGCGCACGTCGACCCGCGCCCGCAGGCGCTGCGCGAGCAAGTACATCCCCGCCGCCTTGCGCTGGATGAAGAGCGTGTCCATTGGCGGGATGCGCCAGAAATCCCGCTCGCCGGCGAGCGCGAGGCCGCCTTCGCGCAAGCGGGCCGTGCGTCCCGGTTCCGCGAAGTCGTAGACGCCGCCGGCCCGCAGCGGGGCCAGCACGATCTCCGCAAGGTCGAGCGCGGCGTCCTGATGGCGCGCGTCGGTCGACGCGTCGAAGAAGCCGATCTCGACGGCGCCGCGGCGCACCGCCTCCCGGTCTCCCGCCATGGCGGCGCGCAACAGCGCGCGGTAGCGCCCGGTCGTCTGCGGCGACAGCGCCCGAGTGGCGCCGAAGTCGAGCAGCGCGAGCCGGCGCGTCGTCCGGTCATAGCGATAGTTGGCGAAGTTGGGGTCGGTCTGCATCAGGCGGAACTCGAACAGCTCGCGAAGGGTCAGCTCCAGAAGCAGCGTCGCCACCCAGTCGCGCTCGTCCTGCGGCGCGTCGACCATGCGCTCGACCGGCTCGCCCTCGACGAACGACATCGCCAGCACGTCGGCCGTCGTGAGGTCGGCGTGCAGCCGCGGCACGACGTAGCCTGGCGCGTCGGCCAGCAGTTCGCCGAAGCGGGCGAGATGCCTGCCTTCCCGCGCGTAGTCGGCTTCCTCGTGGAGCTGCCGCTTCGCCTCGGCCAGCATCGGCGCGACGTCGAGCGTCGGCGGCAGAAGGCCCGAGAGCCTGAGCAGCGTCGCCACGTTGCCCACGTCGCTGTCGATGCTCCGGCGCACGCCGGGATACTGGATCTTCACGGCGAGGTCGCGCCCGTCCCTGGTCATGGCGCGATGCACCTGGCCGATGGAGGCCGCCGCCATCGGCTCGGGCTCGAAGACGGCGAAGCGGTCCCGCCAGCCCTGGCCCCAGCGCTCCGTCAGCACCTTCTGGAGCTGGCTCGCGGGCATGCGCCTGGCGTCGGCGCGCAGGCGGGCGAGAATCTCGGTCAGTTCCGGCGGCAGCACCTCGCCTGCGTCCATCGACAGCAGCTGGCCTATCTTCATCGCCGCGCCGCGCAGGTCCGCCAGTTGGCGGGTGACGCGCATGGCGTTGGCCGGCGTCAGCAGCAGGTCCGCCATGGAGGGGCGCTCGCCGGCGGCGAAGCGGCGGGCGGCGTCCACCGCAACGTTTCCCGCCACGCCGCCGGCCAGCCCGCCGAAGCGCGCAAGGCGGGCCAGTCTGCCGCTGGGCACGGCGACGCCGCGGGCGTCATGGGGCTTGTCCGGCATCTCGGCGCTCCCGCAGGCGTTCGACGAGCGCGGCAGGTAGCGCGCCGCCGCGGCGGGTCACGCGCCGCCGCCCGAACGCGCGGCGCGCTCAATTCGGGAGACGCCGACCATGATATGCGCTCCGGCGCCCGTTTGCGCCTCCTGCGATGACGCTCCCACCCTGGCGCCGCGAACGGCTCAGGGGCTGTCGTCGCGCCGGGCGCTGGCGGGCAGGTCGAGGCCGAGGCGGTCCGCGAGCAGCACGAGGAGGCGCTCCGGCGGGGTCATCGCGGCGCGGGCGGCGAGCACATCGCGGGCGAGCCCGGGATCGTCCGTGATCAGCCCGTCGGCGCCCAGCGAGATCATCGCCGACATCTCCGCGGGGTCGTTCACCGTCCAGACGATGAGCTTCTTGCCGGCCCGGTGAAGGCGCTCCGCGAGGCCGGGGCTGGCAGAGGCGGCGCGGATCGCGACGAAATCGCCCTCCAGCCGCGACACGTCGCCGATGGCGGTCGCCGCCAGCACCCCCAGCGGCCAGCCGGGCCTGAGGGCCGCCATCTTCACGACGGACGCGTATTTCAGCGACATCACGGCGACCTCGTCGGCCATGCCGGCGGCTTCCACGACCGCCGCGACGCGGTTCTCCAGATCGACCTCGAAGCCGTAGTGCTTCAGCTCGATCAGCAGCCGCGCGCGGCCGCGCACCGCCTCCAGCGCCTGCGCCAGCGTCGGCGTGCGCTCGCCGGCGTGCTCGGGGCCGAACCACGAGCCGATGTCGATGCGCGCGAGGTCGTCGGCGGTGGCGTCGCGCACCTTCAGGCCGACGCCGGCGAGCTTCATGAAGTCGCTGTCGTGGACGACGATCACGGCGCCCTCGGCGCTCTCCTGCACGTCGATCTCGACCCAGTCGGCGCCGTCCTCCACGGCGCGGCGGATCGCGGCGAGGCTGTTCTCGGGCGCCAGCGCGCTCGCGCCGCGGTGGCCGATCACCAGCACGGCGTCGGACGCCTCGACGCCATCGAGCATCGCGGCGCCGGCGAGCGGTCCGGTCACGGCGGCCAGCGCGGCGGCGGCGACGACGACGCGCACCCGCCGCGGCGGCGGCGCGCCCACCGGCGCCTCGGTCGCGTCGGGGTCGAAGCGCGCGTTCAGCAGCGCGGCGAGCGCGCCCAGCGCCACCCCCGCGATCGCCATGTCGAGCAGCGCCCAGAGCGCCGCGAGCACGCCGATCGTCAGCAACGCCAGCCGCACATGCCCCTCCAGCAGACCCGGCGCCCACGCCATCGCGAGCGCTGCGGCCGCCGCGCCGGCCATGGAGAGCCCGAGCCGGATCGCCAGCCACCAGCCCAGCGCCCGCAGCAGCCGCCGCCGACCGCCCGCGATGCGCTCGCGGCTCAGACCGAAGGCGCGCGCCGGCGGAACGGCCTCGAAAAGCGCCAGATGCAGCGAGACCGCCCAGCCGGCGAACCGCGCGGCGAGCAGGGCCGCCAGCCCCAGCGCAAGGAGCGCGATGACGGCGGCGGCGAGCAGGAACTCCGGCGGCCTTTCGCTGAGATAATAGTTGATGTCGCGCTCGGAGATCAGCGCCCGCGCCGTCAGCAGCGCGGCGAGGACGAAGGGCGCCGCCAGCGCCAGCACCCGCAGCGTCAGCAGCGCCGCGTAATGCGCCAGCGCCCGCAGCCGGCCGCCGAGCCGCATCACCGCCGCGGGGATCGCCCGCAGCCCCGAGGCGTCGGGCCGGCGCAGGTCGATGGTCATCGCCGCCAGCCCGACGACCGAGCCGACGAGGAACACGGCCGAGAGCCCCAGCGCCGCCAGCACGCCCCCGGGCGTCGCGAGGAACATCAGGATGTCCGCGTCGCTCAGCGCCGGCTGGCGCGAGAGCGACACCGCCAGCGCAACCACCGCGCCGGTCAGCGGCGCCACGACCGCCAGAGAAAGCAGCCGCACGCCCATGAACAGCGGGATCACGAAAGCGCGGCGGCGCCAGGCGAGCGCATAGGCGGCCAGCGCCTCCGTCATCGGTCCCGCTCCTCAGCCAGTCGGAGGCGCCACGGCGCCCCGGCCACCATGGCGCCGTGCGGGGCGCGGGTGAAGTCGCTCAGCCGGACATGCGCAGCAGCGCGTCGATCTCCGCGCGCGCGGGCATCGCCGGGGCCGTGCCCGGCCGCGTGACGGAGATGCTGGCCGCGGCGCAGCCGAAGCGCAGCGCCTGCGCCGGGCTGGCGCCCTCGCCGAGCGCCACGGCGTAGGCGCCGTTGAAGGCGTCGCCGGCGCCGGTCGTCTCGACCACCGGGCCGACGGCGAAGGCCGGCGCGTGGGCGTCGCCCTCGGGCCCGCGGTAGAAGGCGCCGCGCGCGCCGAGGGTGATCACGGCGGCCCCGGCGCCGCGGGCGATCAGCGCGTCGGCGGCGCGGGCGGCGTCCTCCAGCGTCTCGACGCAGACGCCGGTCAGCGCCTCCGCCTCGGTCTCGTTGGGCGTGACGACGTCGCAGAGCGCCAGCAGCGCGTCGTCGAGCGGCGCGGCCGGGGCGGGGTTGAGGATCGTGCGGGCGCCGCCGGCCCGCGCGATCTCCAGCGCCCGGCGCGCGGCGGGGATCGGCTGTTCGAGCTGGGTCATGAAGACCGCGGCCCCGCCGATGAGCGCCGCGCGGGCCTCCACGTCGGCGGGGCCGAGATCGCCCGCCGCGCCGGGGCAGACGATGATGGCGTTGTCGCCGGTCGCGTCCTCCAGAAAGATGTAGGCGGCGCCGGTGTAGCCGTCGGGATGCTCGGTCGCCGCCGCCTCGACGCCGGCCTTCGCCCAGGTCGCCCGCGCCATCGCGCCGAACGGGTCGGCCCCGAGCCGCGTCACGATCGTCACCCGGCCGCCGGCCTGCGCGGCGGCGACCGCCTGGTTGGAGCCCTTGCCGCCCGGCCCGAGCGTGAAGCGTCGGCCGAGGATGGTCTCGCCCATGCGGGGCTGGCGCTCGGCGCGATAGGCGGTGTCGGCGACGAAGACGCCGAGGATGACGATGGCGGGAGCGTTTGACATGGGACGGTCCCTCAGGCGTCGGGGGCGATGACGCCCTTGCGGAACAGGAAGCAGCCGTAGAAGCGGCGCTCGCCGGTCTGGATCACGGCGTAGCTGCGGCGGGCGAGGTCGTAGAACGCGAAGCGCTCCACCCCGACCATGGGCCGGGGCCGGCCTTCGGCGGCGTCGATCTCGGCCTGAACCTCGCCCTGAACGGGCGGGATCTCTCGCGGCGCGTCGACCATCTCCATGCGCATGGCGAAATCATCCACGAACGTGTCGAGCGGGAGCACCGAGAGCACGGCGCGCGCCGCTTCGGGACCGCTCGCGCCGTCCATCCGCAGCAGCCGACCGGTCACGGTGGAGCGGGCGACGCTGTCGGAGGGGAAGTTGGCGTCGGCGATGGTGAGCACGTCGCCGTGGCCCATGGCCCGCAGCGCCGCGAGGATCTCCGCGTTCAGTCGCGGGTCGATGCCCTTCAGCATGTCGTCTCCCTCATAGCCGCGCCCCGCTTTCGGGGTCGAAGAGATGCGCCGTCCCCCGCCGCGGCGCGAGAGTGACGGGGGCGCCGAGGCGCAGGGCCGGGCGGTCTCGCAGCAGCGCGACGAGTTCGCCGCCGCCCGCGAGCCGGATGACCGCCATCGTGTCCGAGCCCGTCGGCTCGATCACCGCGACCTCGCCGGCGAGCCCCCCCGTCGCCGGTCCCCCGGTCATCGATCCCGCGTCGGCGAGCGCCAGATGCTCGGGCCGCACGCCGTAGACGACGGGCTGGCCATCGCGCGCGGTCGTCCCCGGCGGCGCGGGCAGGCGCGCGCCCTCGGTCTCGATCCAGAGGTCGCCGTCCTCGGCCCGCGCGACGCCCCGCGTCATGTTCATCGCCGGCGAGCCGATGAAGCCCGCGACGAAGGTGTTGGCGGGCCGGTCGTAGACCGCGAGCGGAGGCCCCTGCTGCTCGATGCGCCCGCCCTGCATCACCACGATGCGGTCGGCCATGGTCAGCGCCTCGATCTGGTCATGGGTGACGTAGACGGTCGTGGCGCCCAGCCGCTGCTGCAGCGCGCGGATCTCGGTGCGCATCTGCACCCGCAGCTTGGCGTCGAGGTTCGAGAGCGGCTCGTCGAACAGGAACACCTGCGGGTCGCGCACGATGGCGCGGCCCATGGCGACGCGCTGGCGCTGGCCGCCGGAGAGCTCGCGCGGGTAGCGGTCGAGCAGGGGCGTCAGGCCGAGCACCGCCGCCGCCTCCCCGACGCGCCGCCGCACCTCGTCGCGGCCCATGCCGCGCAGCTTCAGCGCGAAGCCCATGTTCGCCGCGACCGTCTTGTGCGGGTAGAGCGCGTAGTTCTGGAACACCATGGCGATGTCGCGCTCGGCGGGCGGCAGGGCGTTGACCACCCGCGCGCCGATGCGGATGTCGCCGCCGGTGACGCCCTCCAGCCCCGCGATCATGCGCAAGAGGGTGGACTTGCCGCAGCCGGACGGGCCGACCAGCACCGCGAACTCGCCGTCGGCGACGTCGAGATCGATCCCGTGCAGCACTTCCGCGGCGCCGTAGCTCTTGCGCAGCGCGCGGATCGCGACCTCGGCCATGCGGCGCCCCCTCTCTCTGCGGGCCTCTTGCGCGGGCCGTTCGGGCGCAATGCGTAGCCCAGCGCCATGGGGCTGTCCATGTGCGACATGCTAGCATGTTAGGTGCTTGACAGGAGCCGTCCCCCGCGGCGAGGCTGCCGCCCGGCGGCGCCCGCGAAGGGCGCGCCGTGGTGAAGGGCGCCGCGCCAGAGCGCCCCGTGGGGAAGCTCAGGGAGGAACGGCCATGAAGCCGGGACTGTACGAACTGCTGACGCGCCGGGGCCTTTCGCGCCGGTCCGTGATGAAGGGCGCCGCCAGCCTCGGGGCCATGGGCGCGATGGGCGGCGTCGCGACCGGCGTCTCGGTGCGGCCGGCCTGGGCGGACGCGGGCTTCCGCGCCGACCTGCTCAGGATCCCCGGCGTCGGCATGGGCTCGCCGGCGGACGCCGACTGGCGCAAGGTGGGCGAGATGTGCCTCGGCGCCACGCGCGAGACGGTGGCCCAGGGCGAATTCGCCGGTGTCGAGTTGACCTTCATGGGGCTCAACAACCAGAACCTGCACAACTTCCTGTTTCGCGGCTTCCTGCGCCCGTGGGAGGACTACACCGGCGCGACGATCAACTGGATCGACCTCGCGCAGGCCGACTACAACGCCCGCCTGCAGCAGAGCATCGCCACCGGCACGGTCGACTTCGACATCGTCGAGATGGGGGCGCCCTTCGAGGGCGACGTGCTCGGCCGCGGGATGGCCTCCGAGATGCCGGGCTGGGTGAAGTCGCTGATCGACATGGACGATTACGTGGACTACCTGAAGGCCCCGGTCGGGACATGGGACGGCAAGACCTACCGCATCTCGATCGACGGCGATTGCCACACCTTCGCCTACCGCAAGGACTACTATGAGGATTCCGCCTTCGCGGAGGCGTGGAAGGCCTCGGGCGGGGCCGGCGACTGGGCGCCGCCGACCACCTGGGCCCAGGTCAACGCGCATTCGAAGTTCCTCGCCGGCAAGGCCGACCCGCTGACCGGGCTCGGCGCGCACGGCTTCCTTGACCCGCTCAAGGGCTGGGGCGGCTTCGGCTTCTATTTCCTGGAGGACCGCGCCACCGCCTACGCCAAGCACCCCGACGACCCGTCCTGGCTGTTCGACCCCGACACGATGACGCCGCGGGTCAACAACCCGGCTTTCGTGCGCGCGATCCAGGAGGTCATGGACCTCATCGCCACGCCGAACGCCTACCCGGCGGACCAGATCAACGCCGACCCCGGCACGACGGCCTTCCAGCAGTTTCTCGCCGGCACCGGCGGGATGCTGACATGGTGGGGCGACGTCGGCTCCAGCGCCCGCACCTCCGACACCTCCGTGGTTGGCGACGTGGTGGGCTTCAGCGCGCTGCCGGGCGCAGACGAAGTGTACAACGCGCGGACCGGCGCGTGGGAGCAGGGCCGCAACGAGGCGCCCAACATGGCGTATATCGGATGGGGCGTTTACGTCATGGCGCGGGTGGACGCCGACCCCAAGCGCCAGAAGGCGGCGTGGTCGGCGGCGGCGCATCTGGGCGGGCGCGACATCTCGCTCTGGACCTCGGCCTATCCGTCGGGCTTCCAGCCCTACCGCAACTCGCATTTCGACTATGCCGAGTGGGAGCAGGCAGGCTACGACCGCGCCTATGTCGCCGACTATCTCGGCTCCAACCTCGACAGCTACAACCACCCCAACGCCGCCATCGAGCCCCGCATCCCCGGCATTTTCCAGTACTACTCGGTCGCAGAGGACGAGTTGGCGAAGGGCTACGCCGGCCAGTACGGCTCGGCGCAGGAGACCGCCGACGCCATCGCGGCGGCCTGGGAGAAGATCACCGACCAGATCGGGCGCGACCGCCAGATCGAAATCTACAAGGCCTCGCTGGGGCTCTGACGCGCGCGGGGCCGGCCGCGCGCCGGCCCCGACACCTCTCTCTTGCCGGAAGCCGGGACATGCAGGCGCAGGGCGACGTCCTCCACATCGTGACGCCCGACGCCGTCGCGCCGGGGCGTCGGCGTCTCGGGCGCGCGATGATGCGCGGCGGCGCGCTGCTGTTCGCCGCCATGGCGCTGGCGCAGGCGCTCGACGCCGGCGGCGTGGTCGAGATCGGTTTCGCGAACTGGCGTCCGACCCTCTACGCCTATCTCGCCTTCTGCGTGCTGCTCTGCTGGGGGCAGGCGCTGGCGCGCGGCGAGCAGGGGCGGCGCGCGCTCTTCGTGCTGCCCGCGGCGCTGTTCGTGCTGGCGATGGTGGTGTTCCCGCTGCTGTTCGGCCTCTCCATCGCGTTCTCCGACTGGAACCTCGCCTCGGCGCAGGGGCGCAGCTTCAACGGGGTGGAGAACCTGCGGCTGATGTGGGCGGACCCGTTCTACTGGAACGCCATGACCAACATGGTCTGGTACTGCCTCGCGATCCTTGTGGAATACGCCATCGCCTTCGGGCTGGCGCTGATGCTCAACAGCGAGATCCGCGCCCGGCGCTTCTTCCGCGTGGCGTTCCTGCTGCCGCTGATGCTCTCGCCGGTGGCGGTGAGCTGGATGGTCGGCAAGTCGATGATGGAGACGCGCTTCGGCCCGGTGGCGCGGCTGGCGCGCGAGCTGGGCTGGGACAATCCCGCCTTCTTCTCCGACCCCGCCATCGCGCGCGCGGCGATCATGATCATGGACGGCTGGACGTGGATCCCGCTGATGATGGTGATCCTGCTGGCCGGGCTCCAGTCGCTCGACAAGTCGGTGTTGGAGGCCGCGAAGGTCGACGGCGCCGGGCCGTGGACGACGTTCCGCGAGGTGATCTTCCCGCTGATGCTGCCGGTCACGATCACGGCGCTGCTGATCCGGCTGATCTTCAAGCTCAAGCTCGCCGACATCGTGATCACGGTGACGGCCGGCGGGCCGGGGGGCGCGACCGACAGCGTGACGAGCTTCATCTTCCGCGAGTACCGCGACCGCTCCAACGTCGGCTACGGCACCATGCTCGCGATGTTCTACCTCGTGGTGATCGTGGTCGCGATCACGGTGCTGATGAAGCTCGCCAACCGCGGCCTGCGGCGCGAGATGTGAGGAGCGCATGACCGCCGTCGAGATGAATGCCGGGCGGAACGCCCCGCCCCGCCTGCGCCGGCGGCTCTCGCGCGTCGCGATCTACGGCGCGCTGGCGCTCTGGGCCTTCATCTGCCTGTTCCCGATCTTCTGGACGCTGACGACCTCGTTCAAGGCGGCGCCCAACGTGATGCAGGGCGACATCCTGCCCTGGCTGGAGTTCACGCCGGACTGGCGCGGCTGGCGCTCGCTCGGCCTGTCGCCCGAGACGATCCTCGGCCCGTCGACGCCGCGCGAGGAGTTCCTCAAGCGCTTCGTCAATTCGCTGATCGTGTCGGTCTCGGCCTCGGCGCTGGCGGTGACGCTGGGCTCGCTGGCCGCCTATGGCCTGTCGCGCTTCAGCTACCGGTTCGGGCCGATGCGCAACCCCGACATCTCGTTCTTCTTCCTCAGCCAGCTCATCCTGCCGCCGGTGGTTCTGGCGCTGCCGTTCCTCGTGCTCTACCGCGAGATGGCGCTGCTCGACACGCAGATCGGGCTGATCCTGCTCTATGCGCTGACCGTGCTGCCCATCGTCATCTGGATCATGCGCGACCAGTTCTCCGCCGTGCCGGTGGAGCTGGAGGAGGCCGCGATGGTCGACGGGCTTTCGGTCTGGGGCGCCTTCGCGCAGATCGTGCTGCCCATCGTGCTGCCGGGGATGGTCTCGGCCTTCCTGCTGAGCCTCGTGCTGTGCTGGAACGAGTATTTCTTCGCCGCGCTGCTGACCTCGACCCACGCCAACACCCTGCCGGTGATGGTGGCGAGCCAGACCGGCAGCCAGGGCATCAACTGGTGGTCGATGGCCGCGCTCTCCACCGCCGCCATCGCGCCGCTGCTGGCGATGGCGATTGTGCTGGAGCGCTACATCGTTCAGGGCATGGCCGCCGGCGCAGTGAAATAGGCCGGGCGGCCGCAAGGGGACCGAACTTGGCGATCAACACGCGGACATGGGCGCGGGACGGGCGCTCGCTGACCTTCACCGAACTCGGCTTCGGGTCGGCGCCGCTCGGCAACCTCTACCGGGCGATCTCCGACGAGGAGGCGCAGGCGATCCTCGAAGCCGCCTGGGCGGGCGGGGCGCGCTACTTCGACACCGCGCCGCTCTACGGGCTCGGCCTGTCGGAGACGCGGATCAACCGGTTCCTGCGCGGCAAGCCGCGCGACGAATACGTGCTCTCCACCAAGGTCGGCCGGCTGCTGAAGGCGACGACAGAGCAGAAGCGCACCGGCCACGGCAAGTGGTTCGACGTGCCCGCGCGCGCCGAGGTCTACGACTACGGCTATGACGGGGTGATGCGCTCCTTCGAGTTCTCGCTGGAGCGGCTGGGCGTCGACCGGGTCGACATCCTGTTCGTTCACGACATCGACGTGTTCAACCATGGTTCGCAGGCGGCGCTGGACGAGAAGCTCGCCGAGTTCATGGGGGGCGGCTACCGCGCGCTGCTGAAGCTGCGCGACGAGGGCGTGATCACCGCCTTCGGCGCCGGCGTCAACGAGTGGCGGCCGTGTCAGTGGATGCTGGAGCGCGGCGACTTCGACCTGTTCCTGCTGGCCGGCCGCTACACGCTGCTGGAGCAGGAGGCGCTGCAGAGCTTCCTGCCGCTCTGCCGCAGGCGCGGCGTGGGCGTGGTCATCGGCGGGGCCTACAATTCGGGCATCCTCGCCACCGGGCCGAAGCCGGGCGCGTTCTACAACTACGACCCCGCGCCGGAACTGGTCCTGGAGCGCGTGGCGCGGATCGAGGCGATCTGCCGGCGCCATGGCGTGCGCCTCGTGGACGCCGCCTTCCGGTTCCCGCTGCATCACCCGGTGGTTGTATCGGTCATCCCCGGCGGACAGGGGATGGCGGAGATGGAGAGCAACCTCGCCGCCGCCGCCGCGAAGATTCCCGCCGCGCTCTGGTCGGAGCTCAAGGCCGAGGGTCTCATGCGCGCCGACGCGCCCGTGTGATGCGCGTCGACGCGCACCAGCACTACTGGAACCCCGTTCGCGGCGACTATGGCTGGATGCCGGCGGACGACCCTGTGTTGTCGCGCGACTACGGTCCCGCGGAGCTGCAGCCGCAGCTCGACGCCGGCCGCATCGACGCCACGGTGCTGGTGCAGGCGGCGCCTACCGTGGCGGAGACGGAGCACCTGCTCGGGATCGCCGACGCGACGCCGCATGTGAAGGCGGTCGTCGGCTGGGTGGACTTCGAGCAGCCCGCGGCGCTGGCCGATCTGCGCCGTCTCTCGGGCCATGCCGCCTTGCGCGGGGTGCGCCCCATGATCCAGGACATCCCCGACGACGCCTGGATGCTGCGCGAGGACCACGTCTGGGCCTTCCGCGCGCTCTGCGACCTCGGCCTGCGCTTCGACGCGCTGGGCTTTCCGCGCCACCTGCCGCATTTCCTGACGCTGCTGAGGCGCTGGCCGGACCTGCCGGCGGTGGTCGATCACTGCATGAAGCCGCAGATCGCGCTGGACCCCGGCGGCTTCGACGCGTGGGCGGAGGGGATGGCGCGCATCGCCGGCGAGACGGGGGCGTTCTGCAAGCTCTCCGGCCTCGTCACCGAGGCCGCGCCAGGGTGGACCATCGACGATCTGCGGCCCTACGCGGCGCATGTGCTCTCGGTCTTCGGGCCGGAGCGCGTCATGTGGGGCTCCGACTGGCCGGTGGTGCGGCTGCGCGCGGAGCATGGCGACTGGCTCGCCGCCGCCGAGGCGCTGACGGCGGGCCTTTCCGAGCCCGACCGTGCCCGCGTCTTCGGCGGAACGGCCGCGGCCTTCTACGGGCTGGGCTGAGCGGCGAGAAAGCGGGCGACGGCGGCGGCGTCCACGCCCGCCCTTTGGGCCACCGGCGTCGAAACAAAGAGCGCCGCCGCGGCCTGTCCGAAGCGCGCGGCGTCCGCCCACGCCGCGCCCCGCGCCCGCGCCGCCGCCAGCGCGCCCATGAACATGTCGCCCGCGCCGTGGCTGGAGACCGGCGCGACGCGGAAGCCGGGCTTTAGCGTCGGCTGGCCGTCCTCCGCCGCCAGCGCCAGCCCCGCCGCGCCGAGCGTCACGACGGCCGCCCCCGCGCCGAGCGCGCGCAGCGCCGCCGCCGCCGCCAGCGGATCGAGCGCGTCGGGGTCGGTCCCGAGCATCTGCGCGGCTTCGACCCGGTTCGCCGCGATCAGGGCGCAGTCGCGGACGAGCGCGGGCGGGAGCGGCCGCCAGGGCGCGGCGTTGAGCAGCACCTCCGCCCCGGCGCAGGCGGCGGCCCGCGCGAGCGCGAGACTGGCGGCCTCCGAGGTCTCGTTCTGGAGCAGCAGCAGCCTCAGCCCCTCCGGCAAAGCCGTGTCGCGCGCGTCGAACCGCGCGTTCTCGCCCGAGACGACCACGGCCGCGTAGTCCCCGCCCGGCGCGGCGATCGCGACGCTCATGCCGGAGGCGCCGGGCCCGCGGATCACCCGCCGCCGGTCCACCCCCGCCGCGTCGAGCGCCGCCAGCATCGCCGCGCCCGCGGCGTCCGCGCCCACGCGCCCCGCCATCGCCGTCGCCGCGCCCATCCGCGCCGCCGCGACCGCCTGATTGGCGCCCTTGCCGCCGAGGCGGTAGTCGACGCCGGCGCCGATCAGCGTCTCGTCGAGCGCCGGCAGTCGCGGCGCGTCCACCACGACGTCATGGTGCAGGGCGCCGGCGACGAGCACCTCGATCCGCGGCGAGCCCGCCACGCCTCACGCCCCGTAGAGGGCGCGGGCGAGAAGGCGCTGCGTGGCCGGCGCGTCCTGCCGCGCGGTCGCCGCCGCCAGCTCCGGGTCCGCCGCGAGCGTCCGCGCCACGGCGCGCAGCTTCTCCACGAGCGCGATGCTGGCCCCGGCCTCGGCGGCGGCGTCGGTCCCCGAGGCGTCGGGGAAGGTGTCGAAGTAGATCACGCCGTCATGGCCGATGCGCTCCAAAGCGACGAACAGCTCCACCGTCTGAGCGGGGTGGACGGCGCCCGCGATCAGCCCGTCGTCGCGCTTGCCGTAGCCGTCGTTGAGATGCACCCCGAGCAGCCGCGACGACCGCGCCGCCAGCGTCGCGGCGCGCGCGGGGCTCTCGCCGGCGTAGAGCGCATGGGCGAAGTCGAGCGTCACGCCGAGGTTGTCGCGGCGGACCTCCGACAGCATCAGCAGCGTCGTCGCCATGTCGGGCAGCACCGAGAAGGCGCGCGGCTCGTTGGGCTTGTACTCCACCGAGACCTCGATCTGGCGGTTGTGGTCGGCGATGGCGGCGAGCGCTTCGGCGGTCATGTCCCACATCCGGGCGTGGTCGGCCTGGAAGGCGTAGTCCCAGCCGTCCTGCCCCGCCCAGACCGTCATCAGCCGCCCGCCCGTCGCCGCCAGCGCGTCGAGCCCGCGCCGGGTGAGGTCGACGGCGGCCTGCCTGATCGCGGCGTCGGGATGGGTGAAGGCGCCGAGCTTCAGCCGCGGGTCGCCGTAGTAGCGCATCGCGAAGCCGTTGAGCGCGAGGCCCGCGTCCGAGAGCATGGCGCCCAGCGCCTGCGGCGCATGGCCCTCGACATGGTCGGGAAAATTCAGGTCGGCGGCGTCGAGACCGGGAACGGCGCCGGCGCGCCGGATCATCTCCGCCACGCCGTCGCGCGCGCCGAAGGCGTTGAGGCGCGCCGCATAGCGCGGACGGTTGGGGCGATCTGACATCGGAACCTCGCAGGCGGGCGGCGCTGGCGCGCCGTCAGGACGGGACGAAGTAATCGGGGCGCTCGCGTTCGAGCGGCTCAAGGTAGCGGATGAGCTGGCGCAGATGCGCGCGCATCGCGGCGCTCGCCGCGGCGGGGTCACGCGCGGCGACGGCGTCGACGATGACGCGATGCTCTTCCAGCGTCGCCTCGACGCGCCCCGGCGCCGGCAGGATGAGCCGCCGCGCCCGGTTCACGTTGTGCCAGGCGGTCTGCGCCACCAGCGCGACGCGCCGGTAGCCGGTGAAGCTCAGCAGCATCTCGTGCATTTCGTAGTCCAGCGCATAGAAGCCGGCGTGGTCGCCCTCGGTCACCAGCGCCGCCTGCATCGCGAGCGCTCGGCTGAGCTGGACGATCTGCGCCGCGTCGGCGCGCGCCGCGACCCGCTCGACCGCGGCGACCTCGATGGCCTCGCGCAGGAAGGCGCCCTCGCGCAGGTCGTTCATCGAGAAGCGCGCGACGAAGGTGCCGGCCTGCGGCGCGACGTCGACCAGCCCCTCCGCCGCAAGCCGCAGCATGGCGTCCGACACCGGCGAGCGGGAGACGCCGAAATGCGCGCAGAGCTCGGGCTTGCGCAGCGCCTCGCCCGGCCGCAGCTCCAGCGTCAGGATCGCGTGGCGCAGGGCGGCGTAGACCTTCTGCCCCAGCGAGCCCGCGAACCGGTCCAGCGGCTGCAGCGCCTGCGCCCCGCGGTTGACCTCGGCCTCGCCTGAAACTGACATGCTAGCACGCTAGCAAAGGGTCGCGCGCTGTCAAGCGGCGCCTCTGACGGCTCCCGGCGGCGGACGTACACTCCGAAGGGTTCCGGCCCACAGTCCCCGCCCACAGTCCCCGCCCACAGTCCCCGCCCACAGTCCCCGCCCACAGTCCCCGCCCACTGGCCCGACCGTGAGTAACGGCCCCGCGGGGGCGCTGCGGTCCGGTCCCGCAGCGCCGCGACCAGGCGCGCGCCGCGGGACCGTCGGCTCAGGCGCCGCCGACCGGCGCCGCGCGATCCGAGCCTGCGGCCTGCGGCGGGCGCCGCAGGCCCGGCGAGAACGCCGCCGCGAGCGCCATGGCCTCGCGGGTCTGCGCGCCGCAGATGTCGCCGAGTCGCCCCATCTCCTCGGAATAGTCCCGCGTCGCGTCGCGCAGGAAGTCGCCATAGGCGTGGAGCGCGTCCTGCGGCGTGCGGCATTCGGCGAGCTTCTGCGCCGCGAACCGGTCCTGCTCGATGCGCCGGCCCGCGAAGCGCAGCATCTCGCCGCCGAACTCGGCCATCTGGCGAAGCATGCGGGCATGGGCCTCGGTTGCGGCCTCCATGGCCCTGCGGCTCGGCTCCAGCATCGCCGCGGGGTCGAAGGGGGCCTGCTGCGCCGCGTGGCGGGTCCCGGCGGTTGGGCCGGCGTCATGTCTCGTCATCGCACTTCTCCTCTCCCTGCAGACTTCACTCGCCGCGGCGCGTCGCGCCCGCCTTGATCGGGCGCGGCGCCCGCAGGGTCGGCGGACGGCGCGCCTGCGGCTTCCCGTCGCCCCCGTTCCTCTCAGCGGCCCATCAGCACCGGCGCCGGGGCGTCGGCGAGGATCTCAGCCGTCACGCCGCCGAGGATCGCCTCGCGCAGGCGCGAGTGGCCGTAGGCGCCCATCACGAGCAGGTCGCTCGACGTGTCGCGGATGCGCTGGCGCAGCAAGTCGCTCGTGGAGCGGCCGGCCGGCGCGATCGTCGAGACGCCGACGGAAAGCCCGTGGCGCGACAGCATCAGCGCAAGACCTTCGCTCGACGTCGCCTGATCGCCGTCGGGGTCCACGACGACGATCTCGATCGCGGACGCCGCGCGCAGGAACGGCATGGCGCCGCGCACCGCTTTCAGCGCCTCGCGGCTGTCGTCCCATGCGATCAGCGCCGACCGGCCCTGCGTCAGCCCTGCCGATGGCGGCAGCACGAGCGTCGGCGCGCCAGCCTCGAAGAGCGCGCCGTGCAGGGCGGCGCCCTGCGCCGTCTCGGCGTCGTCGGGGCCCGGCTGGTCGAGCACCACCAGGTCCGCGAAGCGGGCGAGCCGGCCGACCAGCCGCGCGACGCCGGTCTCCATCGCCGCAAGCGGCTCAACGTCGAAGGGCACGCCTTCGCGGGCGAGCTCGGCCTCGACCCTGCCGGCGCGCGCCTCGGCGTCGCGGAGGTTCTGCGTGAACACCTCCGCCATCATCGCGCCGCCGTCGTCGGCCATGGCGAGGATCGCCGGCATTGGCAGCTCGCCGAACGCCAGAACGCTGAGATGCGCGTCGAACCGGCGGGCGAGCTCTGCGGCGCATTGCAACCGCCGCAGGGAGCGCGGCTCGCCGTCGGCGACGGTCATGATGGTCCTGTACATGACGCCTCTCCTCCGTTTGGGCCGAGCGGCCCTTGCGCGCCGGCCCGTCGCGCCGCCTCAGCCCGCGACGCGGGGATGCTCGCGCACGAAAAGCGCGTAGGTGTGGACCAGCTGCCGGGCGTGGCGCGCGTCGCCCGCCGCGATGGCGGCCCTGATGTCGTCGCGGATCATGCCCATCACGACCGCCTCGCCCTTGTCGCGGTGCAGCAGATAGGCCCCCAGCGCCGCGGCGGAGACCTCGGGCATGTGCTCATGTTCGGCGATCGCCGCGACTTCCTCGGGCGTGAGATCGCACAGCGCGATGCAGTCTTCGAGCGAGATCATCGATCCGACCTCCGTTGCTGAACCGGGGTCGCGCCAGAATGCGCCCGCTGCGCGGCCCGCGCCTTGATCGATCTCAATCGTCGGTCACGGGACAGGCGGGAGGGCTTCGCCGCGCGACGCGCAGGGGGCGGGCCCCGTCAGGCGGGCCCGTTGCGCCGCGCGCGCCGCAGGGAAATCCCGGACCGCCCGGGCGGTCACTGCCTGCTCGACGGCGGCGACGAGCCGTCATTGACAAAGACGACCGCCGCGCTCATCGCCGGACCCCGGCCCGCCAGTGGGCGTAGAGCTGCGCCAGCGCGGCGGAGGCGAGGCGCGACATGGGGCCGTCGGCCCTGCTCGTCAGCATGATCGGCACGCGGGCGCCGAGCACGACGCCCGCCGACTCCGCGCCTGCGAGATAGGTGAGCTGCTTGGCGATCATGTTCCCTGCCTCGAGATCCGGCGCCACGAGGATGTCGGCGTCGCCCGCCACCGCCGAGACGACGCCTTTGGCGGCGGCCGCGGCCCTCGACACCGCGTTGTCGAAGGCCAGCGGCCCATCGAGCAGCCCCCCCGTGATCTGCCCGCGCTCGGCCATCTTGCACAGCGCCGCGGCGTCAACCGTGGAGGGGATCTTCACGTCGACCGATTCGACCGCCGAGAGGATCGCCGCCTTCGGCGTCTCCACCCCGAGCGCGCGCGCGAGGTCCAGCGCGTTCTGCACGATGTCGCGCTTGGCCTCGATGTCGGGCGCGATGTTGATGGCCGCGTCGGTGATGAGCAGGGGCTTGGGGTAGGTCGGCACGTCGAGCACGAAGACATGGCTCATGCGACGCTCGGTGCGCAGCCCGCCGTCGCGCGTCACCACCGCCGACATCACCTCGTCGGTGTGCAGCGCGCCCTTCATCAGCGCCGCCGCCCTGCCGTCGCGCACGAGCGCCACGGCGGCCTCCGCCGCCGCGTGGCTGTGGGGCGCGTCGACGATCTCCGCGCCGTCCAGCGAGACCCCGGCGGCCTCGGCCGCCGCCCTGATCTTCGCCGCCGGCCCGACCAGTATCGGCAGGATCACGCCCAGCCGCTTCGCCTCCATCGCGCCCGAGATCGACGCCGCGTCGCAAGGGTGGATCACCGCCGTGCTCACCGGCGGCAGGTCGCGCGTCGCGGCGAGAAGGCGGCGGCGCCAGGCCCCATGCTCGTGCAGGTGCACCTCCGGCAGGATCGCGCGCGGCCGCCTGACCTTCTCCGCCGGCGCGATCACCTCGGCGACGCCGGAGATCACCGTCTCGCCCCTGTCGTTGACGCAGGCGCAGGCCAGCGTCAGCCGGCGACCGGCGGGCTCGCGCCGGATCACCTCGACCCGCGCGGTCACGACGTCGCCGGGCGCGACCGGCCTCTCGAAGCGCAGCGACTGGGAGACGTAGACCGCGCCCGGCCCCGGCAGCCTCGTGCCGAGCACCGCCGAGATCAGCGACGCGCCCCACATGCCATGGGCGACCACATGGTGAAAGCGGCTCGTCGCGGCGAACTCCGCGTCGACATGGGTGGGGTTCACGTCGCCGGAGGCGACCGCGAAGAGCGCGATGTCGCTCAGATTGAGGGGGCGCGTGAGCGTCGCGGCGTCGCCGAGGGCGATCTCGTCGAAGGTCCGGTTCTCGATGAACGCCATCGCGGCGTCAGGCGTCGCCATGGGAGCCTCCGTCCAGAGGCGCGCGGGCCGATGGCGGGTTCCGCCACTCAGGCCGCCCTGACTCAGGCCGCCCTGACATAGCCGCCCGGCGCGTCGGGAAGGGTCGCGGGGTCGGCGCCGCCCGCCATCGGCGGCGGCGCGACGCCAGCGCCCGACCGCTCGGCGAGCCACGCCGCCCAGGACGGCCACCACGACCCGTCCTGCGGCGCGGTCTGCGCCAGCCATTCCTCCGGAGACTGGTAGATCGCCGAGGCGGCTCTGGCGCGGATGCGGAAGTGGCGGCGCGGATGGCCCGGCTCGGAGATCACGCCGGCGTTGTGGCCGCCGCTCGTCAGCACGAAGGTCACGTCCGTTTCGGTCTGGAGGTGGACCTTGTAGGCCGAGCGCCAGGGCGCGACGTGGTCGGTCTCGGTCCCGACGGCGAAGATCGGCGCGCGGATGTCGGTCAGCGCGACCGGCCGCCCCTCCACCATGAACCGGCCGGCCGAAAGGGCGTTCTCCAGGAAAAGCCGGCGCAGATACTCGGAATGCATCCGGTAGGGCATCCGCGTCGCGTCTGCGTTCCAGGCCATCATGTCGTTGACCGCCTCGCGCTCGCCCATGAGGTAGACGCGCTGCATCCGCGACCAGATCAGGTCGTTGGAGCGCAGCAGCTGGAAGGCCCCGGCCATCTGGCGCGAGTCGAGAAAGCCCTGCTCCCACATCATGTCCTCAAGGAAGCTCACCTCGCTCTCGCTGATGAACAGCATGAGCTCGCCGGCCTCCGAGAAATCGCTCTGCGCGGCGAAATAGGTGATCGACGCGAGCCGGTCGTCGCCGTCGCGCGCCATCGCGGCGGCGGCGATGGAGAGCAGCGTGCCGCCGAGGCAGTAGCCGGCGGCGTGCACGGGGGCGTCGCCGCAGATCGCCCCGATCGCGTCGAGCGCGGCCATCACGCCGAGCCGGCGGTAGTCGTCCATGCCGAGGTCGCGGTCCTCGGGGCCGGGGTTGCGCCACGAGATCATGAAGACGGTGAAGCCCTGCGCGACCAGCCAGCGCACCAGCGAGTTCTCCGGCCGCAGGTCGAGGATGTAGTACTTCATGATCCAGGCCGGCGTGATCAGCACCGGCTCGGGCCGCACCGTCGGCGTCGTGGGCGCATACTGGATCAGCTCGATCAGGCGGTTGCGGTGGACCACCTTGCCGGGCGTGATCGCCAGCGTCTCCCCGACGACGAAGCGGCTGTCGAGCGCCGGCGGCTTGCCGCCGGCTGCGCGCTCGAAATCCTCCCACAGGTTGCGCGCGCCGCGCACGAGGTTCATCCCGAACTCCTCGCGCGTGCGCCGCAGCACCTCGGGGTTGGTCAGCGGGAAGTTCGACGGCGAGGCCATGTCGAGCATCTGGCGCGTGGTGAACTCCATGGCGTTCTCATGGGCCCTCGTCACGCCGCGCACGCCGGTCGTGGCGTTGTGCCACCACTGCTGTGTCAGCAGGAAGCCCTGGTGCGCGAGGTTGAAGGGGAACTGCGCCCAGGCGGGGTCGTTGAAGCGGCGGTCCTGAGCCAGCGGCTCGATGCAGGCCGCCGCCGCCCCGCCGGAGAGCGCGCAGCTCGCCGCGTAGCGCAGGAAGCGCGACTGCTTGCGGAGCGCCTTCTGCATCAGCTCCGCCTGCTTGCCCGGCGATGCCGCGAGATGCGCCGCCCAGTCCGCCCACATCGCCGACAGGGCGGCGGGCGAGAGGCCCCCGGTCGCCCGCGCGACCATCGCGCGGGCGGCGTGGTCCGCGACCTCGGCGAAGGCGCGCACGGCGTAGTCGTCGCGCTCGCCTGCTGGCGGCGGCGTCTGCGTCAGCGGCGGCGGCGGCGGGGCGAGACGCGCGGCGCGTTCGGGAGACGCCCGGCGCGGCGCGGCGGCGTTCTGGCGATGCTTCTGGGCCGAGACTGTCACGGGGCGCTCCTGATGTCCGGTTGCGGGCCGGAGCGTCGCCTGAAACGCCGCGATCCGAATTGACGCAGCGCAAGATCGGCGTCGGAAATCGTGGCGCGGGCTTGCCGGTCGGCCTCGAAGATCAGCCGGACCGGGCGGCCTCAGGGCGCCGCCGGGCGCAGGCCGTCGACGAAGACGTTGAGCAGCCGCAGCGCCGAAGCCCGCCAGTGCGCCTCGCCGCCCATGTGGCAGAAGCCGTAGAGCGCCCGCAGAACGTCCTCCGGCCCGACATCGTCGCGTGCGCGCCCCATGTCGACGGCGCGGCGCAGCAGCGCGCCGAGGGCGTCGATCAGGCGCGGGCGCGTGTCGGCGTAGAGCGCGTCCGCGGCGCCGGCGGCGGGCGCGAGCACGGCGAGCATCCCCTTCTTCGTCGCAACCATTCCGACGCTGGCGCGTAGCCATAGCCGCAGCGCGTCGAGCGGATCCTCGTGGTCGCGCAGGCGTTCGGCCAAAGCGACGAGCTCATCCGCCTCGCGCTGGTAGACGGCGAGAAACAGCGCCTCGCGGGTGGGGAAGTGGCGATAGAGCGTGCCGATGCCGAAACCCGCCCGCCGCGCGACCGCCTCGAGGCTGGCGTCCGGCCCGCCGTCGGCGAAGAGCGCGCGGGCGGCGGCGAGCAGCCGCTCGCGGTTGCGCAGCGAGTCCGCCCGCGGCCTGCGCGCCCTCGCACCCTCCGGCTGGCCCTCCTCCTCCTCCGACATGGTCCTCCTGCGTGGTTGATAAGCGGAGGCATCCTCCGTATGTTTCGCAGCAGCGGGGCGCGACTCCGGGCCCCCGCCCCCAACTCTGCGCCCCCGCTCCGCATCCGTCGCACGGCCGCCGCCCCAAATCGATCCCTGCTCCAGCGCACTCCAGGAAAGGAGACGCTTCCATGACGCCCAGACTGACGATGACCGTCAACGGGAAGGCGCGCGAGATCGCCCTCGACGACCCCCGCGTGACCCTGCTCGACCTGCTCCGCGACCGGCTCGGCCTCACCGGCGCCAAGAAGGGCTGCGACCGCGGCCAGTGCGGCGCCTGCACCGTTCTGGTCGACGGGCGGCGCGTGAACGCGTGCCTCACGCTCGCCGTCGGGCTGGACGGCGCCGACGTGCTGACGGTCGAGGGGCTGGCGCAGGGCGGCGCGCTGCATCCGGTTCAGGAGGCGTTCATCGCCCATGACGGCTTCCAGTGCGGCTTCTGCACCCCCGGCCAGATCATGAGCGCCGTGGCGCTCATCGCCGAGGGCGAGGCGGGGGACGACCCGGAGCGCATCCGCGAGGGCATGAGCGGCAACCTCTGCCGCTGCGGCGCCCACCGGGGCATTGTCGACGCCGTGCTCGACGCGCAGCGGCGCATGGCGGGCGATGCGCAAGGGCGCATGGGCAAGGACGGGGAGCGGGCGGCGTGAGGAAATTCGAGTATCTGCGCCCGACTTCCGTCGAGGAGGCCGTGGCGGCGGCGTCGCGGCCCGGCGCCGCGTATCTGGCGGGCGGCACCAACCTGCTCGACCTGATGAAGACCGGCGCTGCGGGGCCCGAACTGCTGGTGGACGTCACGCGCCTGCCGGGGCTCGACGCGATCGAGCCCTTGACCGATGGCGGGCTGCGCGTCGGCGCCATGGTCCGCAACGCCGATGTCGCGCGCGACGCGGCGATGCGGCGCAACTTCCCGATGGTGGTCGAGGCGCTGCTGTCGGGCGCCTCCGGCCAGCTGCGCAACATGGCGACGGTCGGCGGCAACCTGCTGCAGCGCACGCGCTGCGCGTGGTTCCAGACGCCGGAGGCCGCCTGCGGCCGGCGCGACCCCGGCGCCGGCTGCGACGCGCGCGACCAGGCCGGCCGCAGCCACGCCGTGCTCGGCTGGAGCGAGCGCTGCGTCGCCGCCAACCCGTCCGACTTCTGCGTGCCGCTCGCGGCGCTCGATGCGCAGGTCGAGATCGCGGGCCCCGGCGGCCGCCGCGACGTCGCCCTGCGCGAGCTTCACCGGCTGCCGGGGGACACGCCTCATGTAGAGACCGCGCTGGCGCCGGGGGAGCTGATCGTCGCCCTGCGTCTGCCGGGGGCGGGCGCGGGCTTCGGGCGGTTCTCGCGGTATCTGAAGGTGCGGGAGCGGACCTCCTACGCTTTCGCGCTCGTCTCCGCCGCCGCCGCGCTGCGGGTGGAGGGCGGCGCGATACTGGAGGCGCGGCTCGCGCTCGGCGGGGTCGCCGCCCGGCCATGGCGCGCGGTGGAGGCGGAGGCGGCGCTGATTGGCGCCGCGCCGGACGCCGGCGCCTTCCGCGCCGCAGCGGAGGCCGCCCTCGAAGCCGCGCGCCCCTCCGGCGACAACGCCTTCAAGATCGAACTGGCGCGGCGCACGGCCGCCCGCGCCCTCGCCCTTGCCGCCGCGGGCGCGCCCGAGCGCATGCCGGCCCTTCCCGCCTCGCCCTTCGCCGACATCGGAGCGCCCGCCCATGCCTGAGGATTTCGCCCCCGGCCCAGCGCCGACGCGCTTCGGGTCGAACAGCGGCCAGCCCATGACGCGGCGCGACGGGGTCGCCAAGGTCACCGGCGCCGCCGCCTTCGCCGCCGACGCCCGCCCCGAAGGCCTCCTGCACGCCGTCGTCGCCACCAGCACGGTCGCGCGCGGCCGCGTCGGCGTTCTCGACGTCGCGGCGGCGCTGGCGCATCCCGGCGTTCTGGACGTGATGACGCCGACGAACCGGCCCGCGCTCGCCGCGGACCCCGACGACAAGCCGCACCGCTTCAGCTTCCGGTTCGAGGCGCTGCAGGACGACCGCGTGCGCTACGCCGGCCAGCCGATCGCGCTCGTGACCGCCGAGACGCCGGAGGCCGCCGCCGAGGGCGCGCGGCTGCTGGCGCCGCGCTACGAGGCCGAGGCCCCGCGCCTCGGCTTCGAGGGCGGCGTGGCCTATGCGCCGGAGACGGTCGGCATCGGCTCCCCGCCGCAGTTCTCGCGCGGCGACGTCGAGGCCGGTCTGGCGACGGCGGCGCGCAGGATCGAGGCGCATTACGAGACGCCGGCCCAGTATCACAACGCTATGGAGCCGCACGCCGTCGTCGCGCAGTGGGACGGCGACCGCCTCATCCTCGACCTGCCCCATCAGGCGCCCGTGCTCGGCCGGGCGATGTTCGCCGCGTTCTTCGGCGCGCCGCCCGAGAACGTCCTGATCCGGACGCCGTTCATCGGCGGGGGCTTCGGCTCCAAGGCGCTCGTGACCGGGGCCCATGTCCTCGCGGTCCTCGCGGCGCGAAAGCTGGGGCGGCCCGTGAAGCTCGCGCTGCGCCGCGACCAGATGTTCGGCCCCGTGGGCCATCGCGGCGCGACGCGGCAGACGCTGCGGCTGGGGATCGACGCGCAGGGGCGGCTCACCGCGCTGGAGCACCGTTCGGACGGCATGACGTCGAGCTTCGACGAGTTCGTGGAGCCCGCCGCCAACGCCTCGAAGAACCTCTACGCCGCGCCCGCCATCGCCGTCTCCCATGGCGGCGTGCGGGCCGACATCGGCACGCCGATGGCGATGCGCGCGCCGGGCGAGGCGTCGGGCTCGGCGGCGCTGGAATGCGCCGTCGACGAGGCCGCGCTGGCCGCCGGTCTCGACCCGCTGGCGTTCCGACTGCTCAACTACGCCGAGACCGACCCCGCCAGCGGCCTGCCGTTCTCCTCCAAGGCGCTGCGCGCCTGCTACGCGGACGGCGCCGGGCGCTTCGGCTGGGCCGGGCGACCGCTGGAGCCGCGGCGGATGCGCGACGCGCAGGGCCGCCTGCTCGGCTGGGGCATAGGCACCGCGCAGTTCCCCGCGACCATGTTCGCCGCGCAGGCGCGCGCGACGATCCGGGCCGACGGCGGGGCCGCGCTCGAGATCGCCGGCGTCGACATGGGGCAGGGCGCCTGGACGGCGCTGGCGCAGATCGCGGCCGACGGCGTCGGCCTCGACGCCGGGCGGATCGAGCTGCGCTCGGGTTCCTCCGACCTGCCTGACGGCGGGATCGCCGGCGGCTCGGGCCACACCGCCACGGCGGGCTCGGCGCTGCACGCCGCCGGCGGCGACGCGCTCGCGAAGCTTTTCGAGATCGCCGCCGCCGACCCGGCCTCGCCGCTCTTCGGCGCTGACAACGCGGGCTTCGTCGCCAGAGACGGCAGGCTGCGCCGGCGCGACGACGACAGCCGGTCGGAGAGCTACGGCGAGATCCTCGCCCGCGCCGGCCTGTCCGAAGTGGTCGGAAGCGGAGCGGCCTCGCGGCCGCCCTCCGTCGCCGAGGCCTGCGCCATGTTCGCCCATGGCGCGGTGTTCGCGGAGGTCGCGGTGGACCCCGACCTCTGCCAGATCCGCGTCACGCGCATGGTCGGCGCCTTCGCGGCGGGGCGGATCGTCAACCCGCTGCTGGCGCGCAGCCAGCTCGAGGGCGGCATGATCTGGGGCCTGTCCTTCGCGCTCCACGAGGAGGCGGAGCACGACCGGGTCAGCGGCCGGGTGATCAACGCCGACCTCGCCGGCTACCATGTGCCCTCGCACGCGGACATTCCGGCGCTGGACGTCCTGCTGGTCGACGAGGCCGATGCGCAGGTCAACCCGCTGGGCGTGAAGGGCGTGGGAGAGCTGGGGATCACCGGCGCCGCAGGGGCGATCGCCAACGCGATCTGGCACGCCACGGGCGTGAGGGCGCGCCGTTTCCCCATCCGCATCGAGGCGCTGATGGGCTGACCGCCGGGGCCGCGCCGCGCGCCGCCCGGCCGCCCGCTCCGCTTGCTCAGCTTCCCACGCGCAGGGGCGAGACGAGGCTCCTGAGAGCCGCGATGACGCTGAGGGCGGTGATGCGGCCGGTGCGGGGATTGCCGGGGCTGGGGACGTTCTCGATGGTCATGGAGAAGCGGGCGCTGTCCGCTTCGACCGAGATGCTGTGGGTGTTGCGGTCCACGGTCGGGTCGGCCCAGACCTCCAGCAGGGTGCGGTCGGGCCCGACGCCGGCGAGGCTGAGCGCGGCCGCGACGTTGAGGTTGGCGGGAAAGCCCAGCGCGCCCTCGCGCACGGAGCCCTGATAGACGCGCAGCGGCGCGGCGAGATTGTCGATGTCGATGGCGTTCCTGACCAGCCACGGCGCGCCGGCGAGCCCGGCCGGCGGCTTGCGCGTGACCATCGTGACCGAGCGCACCTCGCCCTCGGCGACGGCGCGCACGGCGTCGAAGCCCAGCAGCGCGCCGGTGGGCGCGACGATGCGGCCGCCATGGGCCTCGGCCAGCGCCACGAGATCCCAGTGGGCGAGCAGCTGGCCGACGCTGAGCGGCATGAAGATGCGCCCCGCCTTCAGCGTCGGCTCGGCGACAGTGCGAAAGAGCGCCGGCGGCAGGCACTCGACAACCACGTCGCAGACCGCATGCAGGGCGTCGGGCGCGAGGAACGGCCCCTCGAAGCCCGGCAGCGCGGCGCGGGCCCTGGCCTCGTCGCGCACGCTGACCGCCCCCAGCCGAAGCCCCTCGGCGCCGGCCAGCAGGCGCGCGGCCACCGCGCCGCCGGCGGCCCCGAGACCCGCGACGCCCACCGTCATCATCCGCACGGCCATCGCCCGCTCCCGCATCCCGAACCTCGCCCGCAGCATCGGCGCCCGCGGCCCGAGCGCAAGCGTCCTGCCCGGGCGCCTGGCCCGGACGCCCTGATCAGGCGCGCACGCGGGTCTTCTCAGGGTCGTAGAACGGGAACGGCGCCGTCTCGGCGGGCGCGCGCTCCATGAAGCCGTCGAGCCTGCCCACCTCGAAGGGGCCGGCGGCGGCGACGTCGACCCGCGCCAGCGCGATGACGCCGCCGAGGCTGGGGGACCGCGTGGCGGAGGTGATCTCGCCGACCTGCGCGCGGCCCGTGAAGACGCCGTCGCCCCGGCCGGGAATGCGCCCGCCGCCGAGCCGCAGGCCGATCAGCCGCCGCTGGGGATGGGCCTTGCGCGCCTCCAGCGCGGCGCGGCCGATGAAGTCGTCGGGGGTCTTGAGCGAGACCGCGAAGCCTATGCCGGCCTCGAACGGGTCGGTCCTGCTGCAGAACTCCGCGCCCGCCGCCACGAGGCCCGCCTCGATGCGCAGCATGTCGAGCGCCTCGAGCCCCATCGCCGCCAGACCGTGCGGCGCGCCGGCCTCGCGCAGCGCGTCCCACACCGCTTCCGCGTCGCGCGGGTGGCAAAACAACTCATAGCCGAGCTCGCCCGTGTAGCCGGTGCGCGAGACCACGACAGCCGGGCCCTCCCAGCCGGCGATGCGGCCGACGGTGAAGCGGAACCAGCCCAGCGAATCGGCCGCCGGGCGGTCCGGCGGCGTCCAGAGCACGGCCTTGAGGATGTCGCGCGACAGCGGCCCCTGCAGCGCCACGTTGCAGAGCTGATCGGTGGAGGTCTTCACCCAGGCGTCGAGGCCGTGGGCGCCGGCGGTCTCGCGCAGGTGGAGCGCGCTGTCGTCGGCGCCGCAGATCCAGCGGAAATTGTCCGGCCCCAGCCGCGCGAGCGTGCCGTCGTCGATCATCCCGCCATGCTCGAAGCACAGCGCCGAATAGCTCACCTGCCCGACCGAGAGCCGCCGCACGTCCCGCGTCAGGCAGAGCTGGAGCAGGTTCTCCGCGTCCGGCCCGATCACCTCCACCTTGCGCAGCGCCGAGAGGTCGATGAGCGCGGCGCGCTCGCGGCAGGCCCAGTATTCGCCGACGGCGCCCTCGCCGGGGAACACGCTCGGCAGCCAGAAACCGTTGTAGGCGGCGAAACTCTCCGTCAGCGCCGACGTGCGGGGGTGGAACCCGGTCTCCTTGGTCATCTCTGGCTCCGCGTCGGGCGTCTTGCGCCAGGCCGTCGCGCGGCTGAACCGCTCCTGCGGGCCATGCACGCGGACCTGGATCTCGGTGGGGTCGAAGCCGTTGGTGGCGTCGATGTCCGAGGGGCAGGCGGTGGAGAAGCAGACCAGATCGGTCATGGCGCGCAGCAGCACATAGTCGCCGGGCCGCGACCACGGCTCGTCGAGCCCGATCTGCAGCGCCTCGTCGAGGGCGGTGTTGTAGAAGAAGTTGACCGCCGGCCAGCCCTCGCGTTCGGGGATGCTCCAGGGCGCCGCCTGAAGGTTGAGGTTGTCGGAGCAGTTCACATGGCCCGGATAGCCCATCGCGGCGTAGTAGCGCGCGGTGCAGGCCAGCCCGAACATGTCGTGGCGGCCGCAGGTGTCGCGCACCACCTCGACCAGCGGCTCGAGATCCTGGCTGAAGAACTTCGCGCCGAGGCCCGGCGCCGGGTAGAGGCCGCCGGTCATGGAGCGGGTGGCGGTCGGGTCGATCTCACGCGGGCGGCCCCGGTCGAGCGCGCGGCGGCTGAAGGCCTGGAAGTCGGAACACTCGCGGCCCTGCACGTCGAGGATCTGAATCCAGCCGCCCTTCGGCACCTCGTAGGCGATGGCGCGGCCGGGGTCGATACGGATGTCCAGCATCGCGTCGGCGAGCGGCTCCGTGGGCCTGCGCCGGAAGGACGGGCCGGCGGCGGCGCGGGTCACGACGACGCGCAGCTCGGTCGGCGGCGTCTGCGCGTCGGGCGCCATGGCGCCGCCCGGCGCGACGATCAGCGCGACGCCCGCCTCCGTCGCGGTGAAGGACGCGGTGGCGCCCGGCGGGCTTTCGGCGCCGAAGACGGCCGCGGCGTCGGCCCGCGTCAGGTCGATCCCCCGCCGCAGGCAGGCGGCGCGCAGCCGGTCGCCGCCTGCGGGCGCCGCGTCGAGCCGCGCGCGCGGCCCCGGCGCGCCGAAAAGGCCGGGAGCGCTGGCGCCCGCGGCGTCGAAGCTCGCCAGAAGCGCGGGCTGGGCGCCCTCGGGGTCGGCGATCTCCAGCCGGTCGCCGGCGCCGAGGTCGAGCAGCAGCGCGCCGCCGCCCGGCACGCGCCGCCGCTCCACGCCCGGCGCTGAGAGGCCGCGGCGCACAACGCCGGAGCCTCGCGGTCGGCCGCGCGGCGGCGACGCGAGCGCCGTCACGGTATCATTCCGCCGCGGCGCGGACGGCGAGGAAGGTCTCCATGCCGTCGTCCATCGCGTCGGCCCAGGGCGTGTGGTGCACGGGGGCCATCGTTCCGGTCACGGGAGAGGGATAGGCCTTGTCGCGATAGCCGACGATGGACGCCTCCTTGTCGCGCTTCCACGACTTGAAGCTCGCCGCCGCGCTGGCGAGGTCGAAGGGCGGATAGTCCGTCGCGTGCGCCAGCTCCCGCACATAGGCCGTCTGGAAGTCGATCGCCATGTAGCCGCCGTCGACAGCCGCCTCGCGCGCGGCCCACGCCGCCATGTCCGCCTCCATCGCGTCTGGCCCCGGCAGGGCGATGCGGCCGAGGATGACGTCGCGGGCGTACCACGCCTCCGCGTCGAACATCGTGAAGGTGTACCACTGGTCCTGCATGCCGAGGTAGAACACGTTCGGATTGGCCGCCCACGCCACGCCCTTGTAGAGACCCGGCGCATAGAGGCGGTTGCGCGTGCGCAGGCGCAGGCTCTCCTCCATGAACGGGAAGTGGTGCCTGTAGCCGGTGCAGAGCAGGACGGCGTCGAAACGCTTCGACGAGCCGTCGGAGAAATGCGCGACGTCGCCTTCGAAGCGCGTCACCAGCGGGCGTTCGTCCACCCGGTCTGGCCAGTTGAAGCCCATCGGCGCGCTGCGCCATGTCATCGTCACCGTCTTCGCGCCGTACTTCCAGCACTGCAGGCCGACATCCTCGGCGGAGTAGCTCGCGCCCACCACCAGCAGGTCGAGGCCGGTGAAGTTGCGCGCGTCGCGGAAGTCGTGGGCGTGCAGCACGCGGCCGGGGAAATCGGCCAGCCCCTCGAACTCCGGAACGTTCGGCGTCGAGAAATGTCCCGTCGCGACGATCACCTTGTCGAAGTCGTCCGTGACCTCCTCGCCGGTCGCGAGGTTCTCGGAGATCACCGTGAAGCCGTCGCCGAAAGGCTCCACCCGGCGCACGACGGTCTCGAAGCGGATCCAGTCGCGGAAGCCGGACTTCTCCGCGCGGCCTGCGATGTAGTCGCGCAGCACGGCCCGCGGCGGATAGGAGGGGATCGGCCGCCCGAAATGCTCCTCGAAGCTGTAGTCGGCGAACTCCAGGCATTCCTTTGGACCATTGGACCAGAGATGGCGGTACATCGAGCCATGGACCGGCTCGCCGCTGGCGTCGAGACCGGTGCGCCATGTCAGCGTCCACAGGCCGCCCCAGTCCGCCTGCTTCTCGAAGCACACGATCTCGGGGATGGTCGCGCCCGCGTCCCGCGCCCTTGCGAAGGCGCGCATCTGGGCCAGTCCGCTCGGCCCGGCGCCGATGATCGCCACACGAGTCATGCCGTTCTCCCTGCCGCTCGCCGCTCAGCTTCGACCGGCTTTTCATGGAAGTCAAAAAATTTTCACCGTGAACGGGTGCGTGTGCGATAATTGCGGGACGGTGCGCGACGGACGATAGTGACGCGGGCGGCGAGGGTGGACGTGTATGGACCAGATCATCGGAGAACAGCCGGAGGTCTCTCCGCCGAGAGAGCCGCAGCCCAAGGAACTTGAGGCGTGGATCGGCGCCCAGGTGCGGGAGATGCGCACGGCGCTCGGCATGACCATGTCGGAACTCGCGAAAAGCGCCTCGCTCTCGGTCGGCATGCTCTCCAAGATCGAGAACGGCCAGACCTCGCCCTCGCTCAACACGCTCCAGAACCTCGCCCAGGCGCTGAACATCCCTCTCGCCAGCTTCTTCACTAAATACGACGACAAGCGCGAGGCGAGCTACGTCCGCAGCGGCGAGGGGCTGACCATCGAGCGGCGCGGCTCGCGTTCGGGCCATGTCTATCAGCTGCTCGGCGCCTCGCTGCGCAACAAGGTGCGGCTGGAGCCCTATCTCATCACGCTCACCGGCGACAGCGACGCCTATCCGATCTTTCAGCACGCCGGCGTGGAGTTCCTGTTCATGCTGGAGGGCTGCGTCGTCTACCGCCATGGCGACAAGAACTATCGGCTCGACCCGGGCGACGCGCTGTTCTTCGACGCCGAGGCGCCGCATGGCCCGCTGGAGCTGGTGACGCTGCCGTGTCGCTACCTGTCGATCATCGCCAGCGCCGAGTGAGCCTTTACTGCTGTGAAAATTACTTTCTTGCAGCGCAATCGGCGTGCGGCTATCAGCGTGTCGGGCGGAGTGGAGAGCGCGCATGTGCGGAATCGCGGGGCTGTATCTGAAGGATGACGCGCTGCAGGGCGATCTGGGGCGCCTGACGGCGCTGATGATGCACGAGATGCGCGGGCGCGGGCCGGATTCGGCGGGTTTCGCGGTCTATGGGGCCGCGGAGGCCGCGACGAAGCTGGTGCTGCTCGGCCCGGACGGGACCGACTGGGCCGCGCTGGCGGCTCAGGCCGGCCGGGCTCTGGGCTGCGATGTCGCGGTCGACGCCATCGGCGACCATGCGGTGATGCGCACCGAGGCCGACGGCGACGCGGCGCGCGCCTGGTTCATCGCCAACGCAAATGGCGTCACGGTGCTGTCGGTCGGCCGCTCGATCGAGGTGTTCAAGGGCGTGGGCGACCCCGACGCCGTCGCCGAGCGCTTCGGGCTTTCGGCGCGCGCCGGCACCCATGCGATCAGCCACACGCGGATGGCGACCGAGAGCGCGGTGACGACCGCCGGCTCGCACCCGTTCTCCACCGGCGCCGACACCTGCCTCGTGCACAACGGCTCGCTCTCGAACCACAACCTGCTGCGCGAACGGCTGCAGGCGGCGGGCGAGCGCTTCCAGACCGAGAACGACAGCGAGGTGGCCGCGGGCTATCTCGCCGAGCGGATGCGCCGCGGCGCGACGCTGGCCGACGCGCTGAAGGCGGGGCTGAGGGATTTCGACGGCTTCTACACTTTCGCCATCGGCACGGCGGACGGCTTCGCGGTGCTGCGCGACCCCATCGCCTGCAAGCCGGCGGTTATGGCCGAGACCGACGGCTGGGTGGCGATGGCCAGCGAGTTCCGCGCCATCGCGAAGCTGCCCGACGTGGCCAACGCCCGCATCTGGGAGCCGAAGCCTTCCGAAATCTACGCCTGGAGCCGCGCCGCATGAGCATCGCCGCACAGACCCTGCGCCCCAACGCGGCGCTCGACCTCGGGGCGATGTCCCTGCGCGAGGTCAACGCGGCCCTCAAGGCCGAGAGCGAGGGCGTGTTCGACGTGCTGAACCCAGGCGGCGCCCACGCCGTCGCCTGCGGGCTGAACGCTCCGGTCGAGGTGCATGTGCGCGGCCACGCGGGCTATTACGCCGCCGGCATGAACCGGCTCGCCTCGGTGACGATCCACGGCAACGCCGGAACCGGCGTCGCGGAGAACATGATGTCGGGGCTGGTGCGGGTGACAGGCGACGCCAGCCAGTCCGCAGGCGCGACGGCGCATGGCGGGATGCTGGTGATCGGGGGCGACGCCTCGGCGCGCTGCGGCATCTCGATGAAGGGCGTCGAGATCGTCGTGGGCGGCTCGGTCGGCCACATGTCGGCCTTCATGGCGCAGGCTGGCGCGCTGGCGGTGCTGGGCGACGCGGGCGAGGCTTTGGGCGATTCGCTCTACGAGGCCCGGCTCTATGTGCGCGGCGCCGTCGCCAGCCTCGGCGCCGACTGCATCGAGAAGGAGATGCGCGACGAGCACCGCGCCCAGCTCGCCGACATGCTGGCGCGCGCCGGCATGGACGCCGACCCATCGGCGTTCCGCCGCTACGGCTCGGCGCGGAAACTCTACAACTTCAAGATCGACAACGCCTACTAAGGGACGCAGAGCATGACCGAGCAGCCGCGGATCCCGCGCACCGTTCCCCGCAAGTCCGCGACCTTCGACGACGCGACGCTGGCGGAGATCCGCCGCGCGGCGGCGACAGGCATCTACGACATCCGCGGCGGCGGCGCGAAGCGCAAGCTGCCGCATTTCGACGACCTGCTGTTTCTCGGCGCGTCGATGTCGCGTTACCCGCTGGAGGGCTATCGCGAGGCGTGCAGCACCGAGGTCGTCCTAGGCGACCGCCACGCGAAGAACCCGATCACGCTCAGGACGCCGATCACCATCGCGGGCATGAGCTTCGGCTCGCTCTCGGCGCAGGCGAAGGAGGCGCTGGGCCGCGGCGCGACGCTGGCCGGCACCTCCACCACCACCGGCGACGGCGGGATGACGGCGGAGGAGCGCGGGCACTCGAAAACGCTGGTCTACCAGTATCTGCCCAGCCGCTACGGCATGAACCCCGAGGATCTGCGGAAGGCCGACGCCATCGAGGTGGTGGTGGGGCAGGGCGCCAAGCCCGGCGGCGGCGGGATGCTGCTGGGCCAGAAGATCAACGACCGCGTGGCGCAGATGCGCACCCTGCCCAAGGGCGTGGACCAGCGCAGCGCCTGCCGCCACCCCGACTGGACCGGGCCGGACGACCTCGAGATCAAGATCCTGGAGCTGCGCGAGATCACCGACTGGCGCGTGCCGATCTACATCAAGGTCGGCGCCTCGCGGCCTTATTACGACGTGGCGCTGAGCGTGAAGGCGGGCGCCGACGTCGTGGTGCTAGACGGGATGCAGGGCGGCACGGCCGCGACGCAGGACGTTTTCATCGAGCATGTCGGCATCCCGACCATCGCCGCGATCCGCCCGGCGGTTCAGGCGCTGAAGGATCTCGGGATGCACCGCAAGGTGCAGCTGATCGTCTCGGGCGGCGTGCGCTCGGGCGCGGACGCGGCGAAGGCGCTGGCGCTGGGCGCGGACGCGGTGAGCATCGGCACCGCCGCGCTGGTGGCGCTGGGCGACAACGATCCGCGCTGGGAGGCGGACTACCAGGCGCTCGGCACCACGGCGGGCGCCTATGACGACTGGCACGAGGGCCGCGACCCTGCAGGCGTCACCACGCAGGATCCCGCGCTCGCGGCGCGGCTCGACCCGGTCGCGGGCGGGCGCCGCCTCGCCAACTACCTCAACGTGATGACGCTGGAGTTGCAGACCATCGCGCGCGCCTGCGGCAAGTCGGATGTCCGCAACCTCGAGCCGCAGGATCTCTGCGCGCTCACCATCGAGGCCGCCGCCATGGCCGGCGTGCCTCTGGCGGGAACGGACTGGACGCCGGGGCGCTGAGGGGAAAGCGCCGCGCTTGATCGGGCGGTCGGCAATGGCGAGATAACAGGGGGAGAGTATGCTATCACGGCGTATCCGGTTGGGAGGCGGGGACGATGACGGAGCGGGAACAGGCGCTGTCGGACGACAAGATGCGCGCGGAGATCGCGAAGCTGCTCGCCGAGACGTCGAAGATCAACAGCGAGAACCGCTGGTATCCGCTCGTCGTCGGCTCGGGGGCGACGCTGGCCATCGTGGCGATCGCCAAGGTCTTTCTCTGAACTCCGCTGCGGCGCCGGGGGGCGCGTCGTGACCGCCGCGCTGTCCGAGATCGCGCGCGACCGGGGCATCAAGTATTTCCAGATCAGCTACACCGACCTTTTCGGGGTGATGCGGGCCAAGCTGGTCCCGGCCTCCGCGATCGACGGGATGGCGCGCGACGGCGCGGGCTTCGCGGGCTTCGCCACCTGGCTCGACATGACGCCGGCGCACCCGGACCTTTTCGCCGTGCCCGACCCCGACAGCCTGATCCAGCTGCCGTGGAAGCCCGAGGTCGGCTGGGTCGCCGCTGATCTGTGGATGGACGGGGCGGAGGTTCCGCAGGCCCCGCGGGGCACGCTGAAGCGCGTCTGCGCAGCGGCGGAGGCGCAGGGCTACCGGTTGAAGCACGGCGTCGAATGCGAGTTCTTCCTGCTGACGCCGGACGGTCGCGCGGTCGCAGACGCCGCGGACGCGCAGGAAAAACCCTGCTACGACATCTCGGCGCTGATGCGGCGCTACGAGGTGATCCGCGAGATCTGCGACGCCATGCAGAGCCTCGGCTGGGGCGCCTACCAGAACGACCACGAGGACGCCAACGGCCAGTTCGAAATGAACTGGGCCTATGACGACGCGCTGAAGACCGCCGACCGTCACGCCTTCTTCAAGTACATGGCGCGCAGCATCGCCGAGGCGCACGGGCTGCGGGCGAGCTTCATGCCGAAGCCCTTCGCCCATCTCACCGGAAACGGCTGCCACGCCCATGTCAGCCTGTGGAGCAGGGACGGCGAGACCAACCTCTTCGACGACCCCGCGGGCGAACTGGGCGTCTCGGCGCTCGGCTATCATTTCCTCGGCGGCATCCTCGCCCACGCCCCGGCGCTGGCCGCGCTCGCCGCGCCGACCGTCAACAGCTACAAGCGGCTGAACGCGCCGCGGACAAGCTCCGGGGCCACATGGTCGCCGAACACCGTCACCTATGGCGGCAACAACCGCACCCACATGATTCGCATCCCCGGTGGCGGGCGTTTCGAGCTGCGGCTCGGCGACGGCGCGGTGAACCCGTATCTCTACCCTGCGGCGCTGCTGGCGGCCGGGCTCGACGGGCTCGCGACGCGGGCCGACCCGGGCAGGCGGCTCGACATCGACATGTACGCCGAGGGCCACGCAGTGACGGACGCGCCGCGGCTGCCGCTCAACCTGCTCGACGCGCTGCGGGCGCTTGAGGCGGACGCGACGCTGACGGCGGGGCTGGGGGCAGGGACGGTCGCCGCGCTCCTGAAGCTGCGCCACGACGAATGGCGGGGCTACATGGCGCATCTGACGGAGTGGGAGCGCGCGCAGACGCTCGACTGCTGAGAGGCGTCCGGGCCGCGCGTGGCGGCCCGGACGCAGGTCGCGTCAGTGGACCCGAACGCTATGCGCGTCGGATGGACCGGACGCTCCGCGCGTCAGTGCAGCTTGAAGAAGTTCAGCTTGTTGCCGTCGAGATCGCGGAAATAGGCGGCGTCGAAGGTGAGCGGGCCGCGGGTGCGCTCGCCGGCGTCGCCGCCGTTCTCGGCGCCGAGCTCCAGCGCCTTGGCGTGCCAGCGCTTGACGCTCTCCGCGTCGGGCGCGGCCAGCGCGACCATCGTGCCGTTGCCGACCGTGGCGGGATTGCCGTCGGCGGGTTCGGTGATGGCGAAGAGCGCGCCGCCGTCGGCGCCGGCGTAGATGATGGCGTCGCCAAGGTCGACCGCGCGCTTGCCGCCCATCTCGGCGATCAGGGCGTCGTAGAAGGCGGCCGCTTTGGCCAGGTCGTTGGTGCCGATCATGGTGAAGGCGATCATGCGCGTCTCTCCCCTCATAGGATGGCGCGACGGTCCGACGCCGTGCGCGGCGGAATTCGTATCACCGGGCGCGGAAAGCTTCGCGGGCGTCAGCGTCGCATGCCCGAACGGGTGATGCCGGCGCGGCTCAGCCGTCGAGCAGGCGCGCGGCGTCCTCGGCCATGCTGCGCGGGGCCAGCGCCTCGATGACGTCGGGCCCGGCGGCGTGCAGCAGGACGGGGATGTGCTCCAGCACCGTCCTCGCCGCCGCATCGGGCGGAAAGACCGAGGGGTGGAGGTCGATGGGGGCGAGCCGCTGCAACCTCTCGCGGGCCGCCGGCCCCGCCATCACGAAGCGGGCGTAGCCGTCGCCGACCTCGACGATCCGCGCGCCGGGCCTGAGAACGTCGAGCCTCGCGCGCGCGGAGCCCGCGGCGACGGCGGCGGTCTCGAAGAACCAGCTCTCTCGGCCCGTCCAGATGACGCGCCACTCGCCGCAGTCGGCGATGCGGCCCGGCGGGGGCAGGGGCGCGCCGAATTCGGCCGCGACGACGCCCGACAGCGCGTCGCCCGCGCCCCGGCGGGAGGTCACGACGAAAAGCAGCGGCTCAGGCACGCAGGCGCCCTCCTTCGGGATCGATTCGGTGGGGCGAGACGACCTCGACCATGGCCTCGCGGCCGCGCAGGGGGTCGACCGCGCGCAGGCGCTCGCCGATGCGGTCGGGCCCGCGCTTCAGCAGCCCCAGCGCCACGGTCTCGCCGAGGTTCGGCGAGAAGGCGGCGGAGGTGACGCGGCCTTCGGCGTGGCCGGCGTCGACGGGCGCGCCCTGCGCAAAGAGATGCGCGCCCGGGCTCACGCCCGCGCCCGCCACGACCGGGCGCAGGCCGACGAGGGCGGGGCGCGCGGGGTCCGCCAGGCCCTCGCGGCGCAGCAGGGTCGCGCCGATGAAGTCCTTCTTCGTCGAGACCATCTTCGCGAGGCCGAGGTCGGCGGGCGTCGTGCGCCCGTCCAGCTCCGGGCCGGCGACATGGCCCTTCTCGATGCGCAGCACGCCCATCGCCTCCGTGCCGTAGGGCGTGGCGCCGAGATCGGCGCCCGCCGCCGCCAGCGCCTCGGCGAGGCGTTCGCCGCGGCCGGCGCGCACGGCGACCTCATAGGCGAGTTCACCCGAATAGGAGATGCGGAAGAGCCGCGCGGGCGCTCCCTCGAAGCGCCCCTCGCCGCAGGCGAGGAACGGGAACGCCTCGTCGGCGAGATCGAGCCCCTCGATCACCCGCGAGAGCAGGTCGCGCGCGCGGGGTCCGGCGACGGCCGTCTGGGCCCATGCTTCCGTGACCGAGACCAGCGAGACGTCGAGATCGGGCCAGAGGCACTGGCGGCAGAACTCCATGTGCCTGAAGACGCCGGCCGCGCCGCCGGTGGTGGTCGAGACGACGAAGTGGTCCTCCGCCAGCCGGGCGACCGTGCCGTCGTCCATCACGCAGCCGTCCTCGCGCAGCATCAGGCCGTAGCGGCAGCGGCCGACCGGCAGCTTCAGCATCGGGTTGGCGTAGAGGCGGTCGAGGAAGACGGCCGCGTCGGCGCCCTGCACGTCGATCTTGCCAAGCGTCGAGACGTCGCAGAAGCCGACCGCCTCGCGCACGGCCAGCGCCTCGCGGTCGACCGTCTGGCGCCAGCCGGTCTCGCCGGGGCGCGGGAAGTACTGCGCGCGCAGCCACGGGCCGACCTCGACGAAGACCGCGCCGCGCTTCTCGGCCCATCCGTGCGTCGGCGGGCGGCGGGTGGGGCGGAAGCCGTGGGCGCCGGCGATGGCGGCGAGCGGGACCGGGGCGTAGGGCGGGCGGAAGATCGTCGTACCGGTCTCGGCGATCCCGCTCCCGGTGATCTCGGCCAGCACGCCGAGGCCGAGCACGGCGCCGACGCGGCCCTGATCGGTCGCCATGCCCATGGTGGTGTAGCGCTTGAGATGCTCCACAGCGCCGAAGCCCTCGGCCTCTGCGGTGCGGATGTCCTTCACGGTGACGTCGTTCTGGAAGTCCACCCAGGCGCGGCCCTTCACGCCCTCCACCAGCCAGAAGGCGGCGGCGCTGACGGGGGCGTCCTCCGCCTCGGGCAGGTTGGCGCGCACGGGCGCGCGGCCCAGCGCCTCGGCGGCCGCGCGCCCCGCCGCGTCGCCCTCGCACAGGGCCGCTGCGGTGGAGACGGCGCCGGCGGCGGCGCCGGCGACGGAGAGGCCCGGCGGCAGGTCGGGGCCGGGGACGAAGGCGGCGACGTCCTCGCGCCAGACCGGGCGGCCCCGGTGGTGGCAGGTGAGGTGGACGGCGGGGCTCCAGCCGCCGGAGACGGCGAGGATGTCGGCCTCGCGCCAGCATTCGACGCCCCGCCCGTCGCGCACGCGCACGCCGGTGAGGCCGAGACGGCCGCGCGTTCCGGTCACCCGGCCGCCGCGGACGAGCTCGACGCCCTGCGGCGCCGTCCCCGGCGCATCCTCGCGCACGTCCACGAGGCGTACCTCGGCGCCGGCGGCGGCGAGGTCGGCGGCGGTGCGCCACGCCTCGTCATGGGCGGCGAAGACGGTCACGCGCCGGCCCGCCAGCGTCGCCCAGCGGTTCAGGAGCGCGCGCACGGCGCCGGCGAGCATCACGCCGGGGCGGTCGTTGTCGGGGAAGGCGACGGGGCGTTCGGTCGCGCCGGCCGCGAGCACCGCCCGGCGGGCGTGGATGCGCCAGTAGACGTTGCGCGCGGGCCCGTCGGGCGTGCGCTGGAGCACGCCGTAGACGCCGCCGTCATAGACGCCGAAGACGCAGGCGCGCGACATCAGCCGCACCTGCGCCATGGAGGCCAGCTCCGCCCAGGCGCCTGCCGCCCAGTCAGCCCCGGAAACGCCGCCGACCTCCAGCCTCTCGGCGAGAAGCCTGCCGCCGGGGCGCGCGTCCTCGTCCGCCACGATCACGCGCAGGCCCGCGCGGCCGGCGGCCAGCGCCGCGGCGAGACCCGCCGGGCCGGCGCCGATCACCAGCAGGTCGCAATGGGCGAAGGCGCGGTCCTCGCGGCCCGGCGCCGGCGCTCCGGAGAGCGCGCCGGGCCCCGCCGCGCGGCGGATCAGCGGCTCGTAGACGCGCTCCCAGAAGGTCGCCGGCCACATGAAGGTCTTGTAGTAGAAGCCCGCCCCGAGCAGCGGCGCGGCGAGATCGTTCAGCGCCAGCGCGTCGAAGCGCAGGGACGGCCAGCGGTTCTGGCTGACGGCCCTGAGGCCCTCGCGCAGCTCCAGCGTCGTGGCGCGGACGTTGGGCTCGTGGTCAGGCCCCTCTCCGACGCCGACCAGCGCGTTGGGCTCCTCCGAACCCATGGTCAAAGCGCCGCGGGGGCGGTGATACTTGAAGCTGCGGCCCATGACCCTGACGCCGCTCGCGATCAGCGCCGAGGCCAGCGTGTCGCCCTGAAACCCCGCGAAGGGCTTGCCGTCGAAGGTGAAGCCCAGCGGCCGCGCGCGGTCGATCAGCCCGCCCTCGGGGAGGCGCGCGCCGGTCATCGCGCCGCCTTCGACGCGCGGGCGACATCCTCGGCCAGCTCAACCTTCAGCACGGCGTGGCTGAGGGTGTCGCGGGTGACGACGAGCCAGCTCCGGTCGCCGTGCTCGTGCCACCACAGCTCGCGGGTGACGCCGGCGGGGTTGGCGCGCAGGCAGGCGTAGGCGTGGAAGGCCTCCGCCGCGTCGGGCGCGGCGGGGTCGGGCCGGTCCATCCACGCCGCGTCTCCCAGCACGGTGAACTCGCGCGCGTCGCGGGGGCCGCAGAGCGGGTGGTCGATGATCATGGGCGCGCGCCTCCCGGGCCGCTCAGTGCAGGTTCGGCCAAGGCCCCATCCCCTTCTCGTCGATGGTGCGCCCGGTGCGGAAGCGGTCGAGGCGGTAGGCCGCCGCGACCGGGTGCGGCGCGTCCTTCGCGATGAGATGCGCAAAATGCCAGCCCGAGGCGGGGGTGGCCTTGAAGCCGCCATAGCACCAGCCGGCGTTGAGGTAGAGGCCCTCGGCGGGCGTTCGGTCGATGATCGGCGAGCCGTCCATGCTCATGTCCATGATCCCGCCCCAGCTGCGCAGGAGCTTGGCGCGGCCGATCATCGGCATCAGCGCCATGCCGGCCTCGACGACGTCCTCCAGCACCGGCAGGCCGCCGCGCTGGGCGTAGGAGGCGTAGCCGTCGATGTCGCCGCCGAACACCAGCCCGCCCTTGTCGGACTGGCTGATGTAGAAGTGCCCCGCGCCGTAGGTGATGACGCCGGGAATGATCGGCTTCAAGCCTTCCGAGACGAAGGCCTGCAGGACGTGGCTCTCGATCGGCAGGCGGTCGAAGCCCGCCATGGCCATGACGCGGGAGGTGTTTCCCGCCACCGCCACGCCGGTCCTGCCCGCCCGGATGGCGCCGCGCGTCGTTTGCACGCCGGCGATGCGGCCGCCCTCGCGCAGGAAGCCCGTGACCTCGGCGTTCTGGATCAGGTCGACCCCGCGCAGGTCCGCGCCGCGCGCATAGCCCCAGGCCACCGCGTCGTGGCGCGCCGTGCCGCCGCGCTTCTGGAGCAGGCCGCCCTTGATGGGGAAGCGCGCGTCGTCGAAGTTGAGGAACGGCGCCATGGCGCGCACGCCGTCGGCGTCAAGCAGCTCGGCGTCCACCCCGTGCAGGCGCATGGCGTTGCCGCGCCGCGCATAGGCGTCGCGCTGGGCGTCGCTGTGGCAGAGGTTCAGCACGCCGCGCTGGCTGACCATGGCGTTGTAGTTGAAGTCCTGCTCCAGCCCCTCCCACAGCTTCATGGAGTGCTCGTAGAACGGGATGTTGCCGTCGAGCAGGTAGTTGGACCGGATGATCGTCGTGTTGCGGCCGACATTGCCGGACCCGAGCCACCCTTTCTCCACCACCGCGACGTCGGTGACGCCGAACTCCTTCGCCAGGTAGTAGGCGGTCGCCAGCCCGTGCCCGCCGCCGCCGACGATGATCACGCGGTAGGCGGGCTTCGGCTCGGGGGTTCGCCAGACGGGCGTGCGCTCCGGCGAGAACGCCTCGCGCAGCAGGGTGAGGGCGGACAGGCGCATCGATGCGGGCTCCGTCGCGGTTGACCGATCGAGCATCGCGCGCGAAGGCTGGCGGCGGGAGCGACGATATGGACAGATCATGGCGCAGGATGGACATGCCCCCTTCACCGTCGCGTTCCTGCTGGTCCCGGGCTTCGCGCTGATGTCCTACGCGGCGGCGGTCGAGCCGCTCAGGGCGGCCAACGCGCTGTCGGGGCGGACGCTCTATCGCTGGTCGCATGTCGCGCCGCGCGGTGGGGCCGTCGAAAGTTCCGGTGGGCTGAGCGTGCCCTGCGCGCAGGACGCGGGAAGCGAGCCGCCGGCGGCGGACCTGATCCTCGTCTGCGCCGGCGGCGACCCCATAGCCTTCGACGACGCCCGCGCCTTCGGCTGGCTCAGGCTCGCCGCCCGGCGGGGGCTGGCGCTGGGGGGCGTCTCGGGCGGGCCGGCGATCCTTGCGCGCGCCGGCGTGATGGCGGGGCGGCGGATGACGGTGCACTGGGAGCACGCCGACGCGCTCGCCGCGCATGATCCGTCGCTGCTGCTCGCGCGGCAGGCCTTCGTGCGCGACCGCGACCGGCTGACCTGCGCCGGCGGCGCCGCGGCGCTCGACATGATGCTGTCGCTGATCGCGGAGCGGCAGGGCGCGGGCTTCGCGCGCAGGGTCGGCGACTGGTTCGTGCACCTGTCGATCCGCCCCGCCGAGGGCGCGCAGACGCCCGGCGCGGCGGCGAGGCTGGGCCTGAAGGACGGCGCCCTGGCCGAGACCGTGCGCCTGATGGAGAGCCATCTCGCCGACCCGCTGCCGCCGGAGACGCTGGCGCGGCTGGCGGGGCTGTCGCGGCGTCAGCTCGACCGCCACTGCGTCGCCGCCACCGGGCGCACCGTCGCCGCGCTCTATCGAGACCTGCGCCTCGACGCGGCGCGGGATATGGCGCGCAGCGTCGAACTCTCCGCCGCCGCGCTGGCCGAGGCGACGGGGTTTGCCGGCGCAGGCCATTTCGCGGCCGCCTATCGCCGGCGCTTCGGCGTGCGGCCGGGCCGGCCGTCCGCGTAGCCGCCGGCGATGATCCGGCGCCATCGACATGCGCCCATGCCGGTCGGCGCGGATGTCTCGACAGAGCGGGTTGCAGGGATCGACGCCTGTTTCTCCCCGGCCGCGCCGCGACCTTCGGCGCGGGAATGACCCTCGCGGCGCAGGATGGGCGGCAGGTTCCGACGCTCGGCGCGGCGCAGGGCGCCCATGCGAGCCTCGCCCTCGCGGATCTCGGCGCGATGGCGCAGACCGGACCGCGCGGGTCCACGCCATGGACCGAGGGCGCGCCGGTACGGTCCGGCCCGCGCATTGTCGAGGCGCTCCGCCTCCATGGGGCAGCCGCAGCCGCAGCCGAGACGGCGTCGGCGGACGCGATCGACGGCTACGCGGCGCGCGTCCCGATGGCCGGGATCCTGCAGCGCTACCCGGTTCTCGCCATACGCGCCGGCGCCGGACCCCTGTCGCGGCGCGACAGGGGTCCGGCGCCGGCGATCTTCGAAGTCGACCGCCTCCCCGAAGGCGACCGCGCGATGGCGCGCCCCTGCGCCGTCCAACGGCTCGCCTGACCCGAGGCGGTCTGAGGCGACGCGGAGGCCGGGCGCTTCAGGCCGCCGAACGCTCCGCCGCGGCGAGCCCGATCGGGAACGCCGCGGTGAAGGTCGACCCCTCGCCGACCCTGCTCCGCACCTCCACTCGACCGCCGTGCAGGGCGAGGAAATGCGTGATCAGGTGCAGACCCAGCCCGGTTCCGGGTCTGCCCGACGCCGTGGAGGCGCGGAAGAATCGCTGGGAGAGCTGCGCCACCTCGTCCTCGGGGATGCCCACGCCGCTATCGGTGACGCCGATGCGGAATTCGCCGGCGTCGTCGTCGCGCCGCGTCTCCAGGAGGATCCGCCCGCCGTCGTCCGAATACTTGGCCGCGTTCGACAGCAGGTTGGAGACGACCTGGCGCAGCAGGACGGGGTCGCAGACCGCCTTCTCGCACTCGGGGGCGAGCCGGGTGCGGACGGTTCGCTCCGGGTTCATGTCGGCCGTCGCGCCCGCGAGTTCTGCGCAGAGCGCGTTCAGCGCCATCGGCTCCGGGCGGCACTCGATCTGGCCCTCCTCGTAGCGCGCGGCGGTCAGGATGCTCTCGATGAGTTCGATCAGCCGGCCGACCGACACGCGGATGTCGCGGCACCGCTCGTGGAAATAGACCGCTCCGCCGGGCGGCAGATCGCGGGCGGCGCGACGCGAGAGCTGGCGGGCGCGACCGTCCATGATGCTGAGCGGCGTGCGGAACTCGTGGCTCACCATGGCGACGAACTGGCGCTGGAGCCGCGAGTTGGCCTGCTCTGCCTCGAGCCGTTCGGCGAGCGAGGCGGCTTCGGCGTCGCTCTGGGCTGCGCGGCGCTCGGCCTCGAGCAACGCCGTCACGTCGCTGTTGACGCCGATCATCCTGATCGGCGCGCCGCGCGCGTCGCGCACCGCTTCGCCGCGCGACCGCCACCAGCGCCACGACCCGTCGGCGTGGCGGATGCGATAGGTGATGTCGTAACGTGCGTCGTCGCGAAGCAGCGCCTCGATGGCCGCCTGCGCCGTGGGCCAGTCGTCGGGATGGATGCGCGGTCGCCAGAAGTTCCCGGCGCAGTCCCACAGGGCCTCATTGCAGCGACGGAAGAACGTCCAGAGGCTGCCGGCGTCGCCGCCCCGCTTCACCTCCTCCACGGTCAACCCCAGCAGGGTCAGGTTCCGCGGGCTGTGAAAGACCTGGTTGCTCGCGAGATCCCAGTCGAAGACGCCGTCCGACGCGGCCTCGATCGCCGTGACATAGCGCCGTTCGCTGCGGGCGAGCGAGTCGATCCGCCGCGCCGTCACGATCAGGAGCGCCAGGGCGGACATCACGAACCCCGCCGCCGACAGCGTGAGCCGGTTCCACGCCAGGGCGAGGGCGGCGTCGATTTCGGCGGATCGCAGCGTCCTGTAATGCGCCATTGCGGCGTCCAGCCCGAAGAAGGCGCTCGCCGTCTCGCGGGCCTCGACGGCGAGCGACACATAGCGCGCCGGCGGCGCCCCGGCCGCGATGAGGCTGTCGCCGAATTCTGTCAGGGTCGTGAGCCTCGCCTTCAGCGTGGGCCAGTCGGCGAGGCCGTCCGGCAGATCCGCGCGATAGTCCGACGCCTCGCCCTCTTGCGACAGCCACCAGTCGCGGCGGACGAAGAGCGCGTCGAGATTGGCGCTCATCCGCTGGAAATCCGCGTCGTCGCCGGTGCGGGCGTATCGCTCGGCCGAGACTGCGAGGTTCAGCGCCTCGGCGTTCGTCCGCATGGCGGAGCCGCCGGTGTCGTCGGCGGTCATCTCCGCGAGGTCGAGCGTAAGCCTGGCGACGTCGCCGAAGGAGGTCCACGTGGCCGCCGCGCATCCGGCGACGATCGCCGTCGCGAACACCAGGTAGCGATGACGCTGAAGGAGTGCGGAGACCGCGCGCCACCAATTCCGCACGATCAAGCCGCCCACAACACGCTCCCCAAGCCCATGCGCCGCCGATGTCTAAGGCAGGCGACTTTAAGGCAAGGTTTCCGCTGTTGCGCCGCAACGACTTCCCGCCGGCTGGACGGCGAGGGCCGCTCTCTTCGGCATGGGCCATGCCGCTCTGCCTCGCCCAGGCTCATTTGTGGGGCGGGAGGGCGGCGGCGCGGGAGGGCGCGCGCGGCGCCCTCCCGCCGGCGCAGGTCATTCCAGCCGGTTGCGCTCGTAGGAATGCGTCTCGTGCCTGGCGCCGTGGTAGATGGCGGCGAGGCAGACCACGATCGACAGCAGCAGGAAAAGGCCGGGCGTGACGCCGCCGGCCCCGGTGAAGATGGCGGTTGCGCCTTCCCAGGCGGTGATGGGCGAACCCATGGCGATGCTCCTTCGGTTTGAGGGGACGCCCGGGCGAGACAGGTCCGGCCGGGCTGTTCCGGGGGCGGGCGCGCGGCCGCGCGCCCGCGGTCGACCCCGCTGGGGTCACTCGGCCGGCGTGGCCGCCCGGCCCGCGGGCAGGGCGTCGAACCAGCCGTCCGGGTAGGCGGCGACCGGCACCTTGGCCTTGTCCATGCCCATCAGCTCGGCCTTCTCGGGGATGCGCAGCGCGCCCATCGTCTTCATGACCCAGGAGACGCCGAAGCCGGGGACGAAGCCGAGCAGCGCCATGGAGGCCGCGCCGATCAGCTGGCCCATGAAGTTGGTGTCGGGCGCTCCCTCGGGGGTGTTCGGATAGCCCGCGGCGAACACGCCGAACGCCAGCACGCCGAACAGCCCGCCGCCGCCGTGCACCGCCACCGCGCCCACCGCGTCGTCGATGCGGAACTTCACCAGCAGCTTGTCGATCTGCGGCACGATCGCGCCGCCCGCCACGCCGAGCAGGAAGGCCAGGGGCGGGTAATAGAGGTCGAGGCCCGGGGCCGCGGCGAAGATGCCGGCCAGCGCGCCCGACATCATCCAGAACGGGTCGCGCGTGGCGATCCAGCCGCCCATGATGCCGCCGGCGAAGCACATCAGCGTGTTGAAGGCGACGGCGGAAAGCGTGGTCGGGTTGCCGAAGATCGAGACCCACTGGCCGTTGCCGGCGTAGATGATGCAGCCGCCGAGGAAGCCGAAGAAGCCGACGATCAGCAGCATCAGCCCGAACACCGCGAAGGGCAGGTTGTGCGGGCTGAGGTCGTTCGCCGAGCCGTCCGGGTTGAACTTGCCGATGCGCGGCCCGAGGTTCATCAGCACGCCGAGTGCGAAGAAGCCCGCGATCATGTGCACGCATCCCGCGGCGCCGAAATCGTGCCAGCCCCATTCGGTCAGCAGCCAGCCGCTCCCGTGCCAGGCCCAGGAGGCGCCGAGGATCCACGCCACCGAACCCAGCACGACGGCCAGGACGATGAACGCCGAGAGGCGGATGCGCTCGATCACGGAGCCCGACAGGATCGAGGCGGTGGTGGCGGCGAACAGCGCGAAAGCGCCCCAGAACACGCCGGTGGCGTTGTCGGAGAGGTTCGGCCCCATCGCCATGTCCCATGGCCGGCCCGCGGCGCCTGCCTCGAAGTCGGGGACGAACCCGTTCGGGAACGCGAGGTAGATCCACCAGCCGAAGAAGAAGAAGGTCGGAATGATGAACGCCAGAGCGAGGATGTTCTTGATGCCCGAGGCCAGCACGTTCTTCTTGCGCGACGCGCCCATTTCATAGGCGAGAAAGCCCGCGTGGATCGCGAACATGAACGCGATGCACCACCAGTAGTAGACTTCCATGTTGATCGTCGTCGTCCAGCCGGCGCCCTCCTCGAGCGCCGCGACCTTCGCCGTCAATTCTGCGATCTGTTGCTCCATCACACTCTCCTGTCGCGCGGCGCGTTCCGAGACGCTTCGGGGCCGGGCATTTTCCTTGGAGGACAAACAATCTTCTATGAGGAAACCCATCGCGAGGTGTTTCACACTCGGAAGCAACAGTTGCCTGCCACATGCCAATCATATTCGCCGTATCGCTTATTTTTCAGGCAGCAGAATGCGGCTCTGCGTCAGATACCTCGCATGGCTGCGATCCGGCATATGCGCCAGGCTTGGAGGCGCAGTGATTCGGTTAGTCTGCGCCGCACTCATGATTTCCTGTTGATAAATATTTTCGTATCAGATGAAACTGCCCGCGCAGGGGGATGGAGGCGCGACGTGGCCGCAGGCAGGAAGTCAGCATCGACAGGCGACGGCCCGGCGCAGGTCCATGTCGGCATCTTCGACTTCACCGGCGCCTTCCGCGAGAAGCGGTTGTCCGCTGCAGAGCACGCCCGCGCCCGCGCCCGGGGCTGGCGCTTCATCGACTGCCTGCCATTCTGGATGCACGACGAGACCTGCTTCGCCGAGCGCGGCTTCGTCGATGAGGCCGTGACGCTCGACGACGGGCTGCGCCCCTACCCGTTCGAGCCCGACGCGGCGCTCGCGATCGCCGACTACGCCGGCCCCTCGGCGGCGATCTCGCCCCGCCCCGCGCTCAAGGCCATGGCGGCAAAGGCCGCGGAAATGGGGTTGGAGACGGCCTGCGGCTTCGAGTTCGAGACGATCTTCCTCGCCGAGGACGGCGCGTCTCTGCGCGCCAAGGGCTGGCGCGACCTGACCCCGGCGCTGCCGCACAACCGTTGCTGGTCGGGCCAGGCGCCGGCCGCCGACGCCGGTTTCCTCACCGAGATCCATGACGGCCTGCGCGCCGCGGGCATAGACCTCGCCCATCACTGCATGGAGCTGGGGCCGGGCTGCGTCGAATACAGCCTCGGCCCCTCGCCGATCGTGAAGGCCGCCGACGACGCGGCGCTGTTCAAGATCTTCACCAAGGCGATGGCGCGCAGGCGCGGCATGACCGCCAGCTTCATGGCGCAGCTCGACGCGGGTTATCCGGGGCTCTGTGGCCACCTGTCGATCTCGCTGACCGACCGCAAGGGCCGCCCTGCGCTCGCCGACCCGAAGGCCAGGGACGGGCTGAGCGCGCTGGGCCGCGCCTTCCTCGGCGGGATCGTGAAGCTGACGCCCGAGCTGATGGCGATGTTCGCGCCCACGGTGAACGCCTACCGCCGCCTGCGCCCCGGCAACTGGGCGCCGCGCTCGGCGACCTGGGGGATCGGCAACTATTCCTGCGGCGTGCGCGTGGTGACGACCTCGCCGGAGGAGACGCGGCTGGAGTTCCGCCTGCCCGGCGCCGACGTCGCACCTCACACCGCCGCCGCGATGATGCTCGGCGCCGGCCTCTGGGGCGTGGAGAACGGCGCCGACCCCGGCCCGCCGACGACGGGCAACGGCCGCCTCGCGCCCGTGCCCGACGAACAGGCGCTGCCGACCTCGCTGGAGGAGGCCGGAAGGCGCCTCAAGGGCTCCGCCGCCGCCCGCGCGCTCTTCGGAGACGCCTTCACGGACCACTACGCGGCCTACGTCGCCGCCGAGGCCGCCGCCTTCCACGCCCATGTCGCGGCCTACGAGCGGGCCCGTTATCTGGAGACGCTGTGATGACCGATCTCGAAGCCTTCGTCGAAGCCCCCGGCCGCCATGAGCATGTCGCCGAGGTGCGCCGCATGATCGACGCGCTCGGGATCGAGTATCTCTACCTGCAGTTCGTCTCGGTGAACGGGCGGATCATGGGCAAGGGCATCCCGTCGGACCATTGGGAAGCCATCGCCGCCAAGGGCTTCCAGCTCGTCTACGGCGCCACGATGAACCTATTCGTCAACCGCCATGGCGATTATCTCGGCTACGGCCCCGAGGCGGCGGAGCTCATCGGCATCCCCGAGCCCGAAACCTTCTGCCAGCTCCCGTGGGACAAGCGGGTGGCGCGCGTCTGGTGCACGCTGTTCCGCAACCGCGAGGAGCGCGAGGACCCCGGCGCCTTCCTCACCGCCGACTGCCGCGGCAACCTGTGCCGCCAGCACGCCGCCTTCACCGCCAAGACCGGCCTGCACATGCGCACCGGCGTCGAGCCGGAGATGATGTGGCTGAAGAAGGACGAGGCCGGAAACCCGAATGGCGGCGTCACCAAGCCGTGGTGCTACCACATCGACCAGTTCGAGATGCTGCGCCCGGTCTACATGCAGGTCATCAAGTACGGCCGCGCCATGGGCCTCGACATGATCCAGGGCGATCACGAGGACGCGCCCGGCCAGATCGAGCTCAACTTCACCTATGACGACGCGCTGCGCACCGCCGACCGGCTCAGCACCTACCGGCAGATCTGCGCCCAGGTGGCGCGCGAGCACGGGCTGATCGCCTGCTTCATGTGCAAGCCCTTCATGGGCGTCTCGGCCAACGGCTGCCACCACAACCTCTCGCTCTGGCGCGGCGGCGAGGACAAGCCGAAGACCCTCGGCAAGACCGACCGCGCGGCGATGGAGGCGGTGTTCCACTACCGCCATGGCGGCGAGAACACCTTCGAGCCGGAGGGCGCCGACCGGCAGATGCCGGGCGTCGTCGGCCAGCACGCCATCGGCGGGATCGTCGCCCATCTCGACGCGCTGACCGCCATCGGCTGCTCCACCGTCAACAGCTACCGCCGGCTGTGGGACACGGGCTTCTGGGCGCCGGTGTTCAAGGACTGGGGCTTCCAGAACCGCACCACCGGACTGCGCATCTCGGCGCCCGGGCGCTTCGAGTTCCGCTCGGTCGATTCGATGGTGAACCCCTATCTGATGGCGTCGGCGCTGATGCGCGCCATCGAGCACGGGCTCGACGATGCGATCCCGTGCGGCGAGCCCGAGGAGCGCAACATCTATGCCGCCATGGAGGCCGGCAAGCTGGTCCAGAAGCTCCCGATGACGCTGGGCGACGCGCTGAAGGCGCTCTCGGCCGACGAAATCCTCAAGGAAGCCCTGCCCGGTGAGATGTTCCGCCTCTATCATGAGTACAAGACTGACGAGTGGGAGCGCTTCAACCACGACGTCTCCGACTGGGACGTGAAGACCTACCTCCACGCGCTGCCCTGAGGCGGCGCCAGAACCGGGAGGCCCGCGATGGACGCGATCCACGATGCCGCGCGCGACGCAGCGCCCTTCATCGACCTCGCCGACCCGCGGCTCTCGCTCAGGGCCGGGAGCGTGGCGGCGGCGCGGCGCGAGAGCTGGTTCGCGCGCACGCCCTACGGCCTCGCGGTGCTGCGGCACCGGGAGATGGGCGAGCTGCTGCTGCACCGCTCATTGAGGCAGGGCAGCCACGCATGGCCCGCCCACAACAAGATCGGCGGCCCCTTCGCGGAGTGGTGGTCGCGCTCGATCATCAGCCAGGAAGGCGCCGACCACAGCCGACTGCGTCGGCTGGTGAACCCCGCCTTCGCGCCGCGCCTGCTGGACGCCATGCGCCCGAGATTCGAAGCGATGGCGGCGCAGCTCGCCGACGCCTTCGCGCCGGCGGGGCGTTGCGACTTCATGGCCGAGTTCGCCGACCCCTACGCGACGCGGGTGCTCTGTCTCATGCTTGGCCTCCCACAGGAGGCGGCGCCGGAGATCCTGCGCTACGCCGCCGACATGGGGCTCGCGCTCGGCGTGGAGTGGCGCAAGCACGCCGAGCGCGTCGACGCCGCCACCGATGCGCTCTTCGCCTACGCCGACGAGGCCATCGCCGAGCGCCGGGCGCGGCCCCGCGACGACTTCATGACGGCGCTGGTGCAGGCGCGCGACGGCGGCGACCGGCTCGACGAGGGCGAACTGCGCGACATGGTGGTGATGCTGGTGATGGCCGGCATCGACACCACGCGAAACCAGCTCGGTCTCGGCATGGCGCTGTTTCTCGACCACCCCGACCAGTGGGCGCTGCTGGCGCGAGAACCCGAGCGCGCCCGTGCGGCGGTGGAGGAGGTGATGCGCGCGCGCCCGACCATCACCTGGGTCACGCGCGAGGCGGTGGAGGACTTCGAATATCAGGGTCTCGCGATCCGCACCGGGGAGACGCTGCATCTGCTCTCGGGCGTCGCGGCGGGCGAGGAGGGCGTGTTCGCGCCCGGCTTCGACATCACGGCGGAGCGCGCGCGCCATTTCGGCTTCGGCGGCGGCGTCCACCACTGCCTCGGCCACGCCATCGCCCGCAGCGACATGGCCGTGGCCTTCGCCGTCCTGCCCCTCCGGATGCCGAACCCGCGCGCGGACGGCCCCGCCGAATGGCTGCCCGACAGCGGCAACACCGGTCCCGTCAGCCTGCCGGTGACGTTCGACGCAGGGTGAAGCCCCGCCAGACGCTTGCGCAGGCGGATCCTGCAGGACCGGCGCGCGGCGGCATTGTCGGGTATCCGCGGAAGGCGGCCGGTGGACCGAAGGCGCATCGCTCGACCCTTGGCCCGTGCGACCAGCACGGGCCGCGCCCTCCCTCCCCCAAGGGAGGGCGCATTGCAACGCCTCAACCCGCTGCGCCGTCGAAGTTGTTTGCGCCATAAACCGCGCCGCTCAGCCGTCGCGAAGCGCCCACCCGAGGGAGGGCGCGGCCCTCGTCGCTCAGCGGCGCCGCAGGGCGGATGGCTGAAATCCCGCGCACAACTGCCTTTCGCGCGGTGGCGGGGCAGGGTGCGCGCAGCCACGCTCAGGCGGGGGCCATGTCCTGCGCCTCGTCCAGCAGCTTCTTGACCTCGGAGCCCTGGTAGCGGGCGATGTCGTCCTGATATTTCAGCAGCGCGCCCAGCGTGTCGGTCACCGCCTGCGGGTCGAGCGCCAGAACGTCAAGCGCCACGAGGCACTTCGCCCAGTCGATCGTCTCCGCCACGCCCGGCTTCTTGAACAGGTCCTCGGTGCGCAGGCGCTGCACGAAGGCCACCACCTCGCGCGAGAGCCGCTCGGAGGCCTCGGGCGCCCGCTTGTGGAGGATCTCCAGTTCGCGGCTCATGCTGGGGTAGTCGACCCAGTGGTAGAGGCAGCGCCGCTTGAGCGCGTCATGCACCTCGCGCGTGCGGTTGGAGGTCAGGATCACGATGGGCGGCTCGGGCGCCTTGATGACGCCGAGTTCGGGGATCGTCACCTGGAAGTCGCTCAGCGCCTCCAGCAGGAACGCCTCGAACGGCTCGTCGGTGCGGTCGAGCTCGTCGATCAGCAGCACCGGGGCGCCGCCGGGTTGGGGCGACATCGCCTCCAGCAGCGGGCGGCGGGTGAGGAAACGCTCGGAGAACAGGTCCTTGGCCAGCGCGTCGCGATCCCGGTCGCCGCCCGCTTCCGCCAGCCTTATCTCCACCATCTGCGCGGGAAAATTCCACTCGTAGACTGCAGAGGCCGCGTCCAGTCCCTCGTAGCACTGGAGCCGGATTAGCCGCCGGCCCAGGCTCGCCGCCAGCGCCTTGGCGATCTCGGTCTTGCCGACCCCGGCCTCGCCCTCCAGAAACAGGGGCCGCCCGAGCTTGAGCGCGAGGAACACCACCGTTGCGAGGTCACGGCCGCAGACGTAGCCGGCCTCCGCGAGCATCGCCTGCGCGGCGTCGATGGAGGCGGGGAGCGGCTTCGTCGCGGGGGCGGTCGATGGGGCGGTCACTGGGGCTGTCTCCGGCGTCGGGTCGCCTGCACACAAGGCTTCCCGGCGCAGGAAATCAACCCCGCGCGCCCTGGCGACGGTCGCGGCGCGCGTGTGTCGCCCGTCATCGCCCGCGCGGCGCGAACGGCGATATGCTAGGCTCGCTGAGCAGGAACATGCGGATTCCCGGCGACGGAGGGCCACGCGATGCTGGAGCGGCTCAAGGCCTACAAGGAGTTCATTGCGATCCTGCTGTTCTTCGCAGGCGGGTTCGCGTGGATGGAGCGAACCTATCTGTCGCGCGACTCGCTCTCGGGCGTCGAGCGCCAGCTCGCCGGTCTGGACGCGCGGCTCGCCGAGCACGCCCGCATCGAGGATGTCCAGACCCTCTCGTGCCTGCTCAACGCCTACATGCTGCTGACCCAGCGCCAGATGCGCGCGATGGACGTCGAGCGCATGATCGCCGAGAACACCCGCGCCCTCACCGCGCCCTTCGAAGCCGTGGCCGAAGCGGCGCGGTCCCCCGCCATGATGATCGAATTCGAGCGCAAGCAGGACGAACTTGGGGCCCTGCGCGCCGAACGCCGCGCGCTGCGCCAGGCGATGGCCGACACGACCGACCGGCTGGAGCGCCACGAATGCGGCCGGCTCGGCGCATGAGCGGCCCGTTCCGCCCCCTCGCCGCGGCGCTCGCGGCCGCGCTCGCCTGCGCCGCTCCGGCGGCGGCGCAGAAGCCGGCGGCGCCGCTCGACCTTTCCCCCGACCCCGCGCTCGGCGCGATCATCGAGCAGAACCTGCGCACCCGCGGCCTGGCGATCGCGGCGCCGCGCACGCCGCTCGCGCCCGGCGAGATGCGCAGCATCGGCGTCGCGCCGCCGCTGCCGGACCCCAAGCCGCGGAACCTCGTCCTCGGCGCCGACCGGCCCGCGCGCATCTGGCTCCATGTCAGCACGCCGGCCCAGTGGCCCGAGGCCGCCGGGCTGGTACCCCATGTCGGCGACAGCCTCGCGCTGGCGAAAGGAGAGCGTGCGCTCGCCATGCAGTCGATCCAGCGCGTCGACGGCGGGCCGGCCACGCCGGAAGTGCGCTATTTCCTGGCTGAGGACAGAGAGACCGCCGAGGCGCTGGCGGCGCGGCTGGCGCCCTTCCTGCCGGGCGTTCGCGCCGCGGACTACAGCGCCGACTTCGCGGGGGTGAGCTGGATCGACCCCGGCCACATCGAGGTCTGGTTCAGCCGCTGACGCGCCGGCCGGGGCGTCAGAAGCCCAGCGCGATCACGGCGGCCGCCATGCTGGCCACGGCCGCCATGCCGAGAGCGGCGACGTCGCGGAAGCTTGGCGAGAAAACGTCGCCGGGGAACAGGTAGGCGCCCGCCATGAGCGTCAGGGACACGCAGAGCGCGCCCCAGGCCACGGTGGTCACGATCCTGCGCCTGTCATGGGTCATCAATCACCTCTCGCCGCCCCGGAAGGCCCCCGCCGATTCTGCAGCAGGCCCTCGCGGCATGGGTCTCAAGTAGCAGAGAGGGCGTGGTCTCGATACAAACTAGATTAACCCTGCGCGCATCCCGCGCCGTCGCCGCGGCGGCGGACCGCGATGATGCGGAGGCTTCGCGCCCTGATTGTGGCGGTCGCCGCCCGGAAGCGGCCGGGGGAACCAGAGCGGCGGCTCCGACGTTGCTGCGTCAGACACATCCGTATGGAGCCGACAGAATGAAAACCCTTTTCGCCCTGCTGACGGCGCTCGGCGCGCTGTCCGTCGCCGCCTGCAACACCGTCGAAGGCGCCGGGCGGGACATTTCGGCCGGCGGCGAGGCCGTGTCCGACACCGCCCGCGATGTCGAGACCGAGATCTCGCAGTAATTTCAGGTCATATTGAGGGATATGCGATCATGGACATGCAGAAGTCGCGAGCCGCTTCGGCGGAGGCCGATCTTGGAACGCTCTCCCGCGAGGTCGACGGCCTGCGCCGCGACGTCGCCGCGATCCTGTCGCGGCTGACGGCCGGGGCCGGGGAGAGCGCCGGGAAGCTCGGCGCCGATCTGGGCGGGGTGGCGGACGAGGCGACGCGGCTGGCCGACCGCAAGGGCCGCGAGACGCGCGTCGCCGTGGAGCGGACGATTCGCGACAATCCGCTGACCGCGCTCGGCGTGGCCGCCGGCGTGGGCCTGCTCGTCGGCCTCATCTCGAGGCGCTGAGGCGTGGCGGTCCGCTGGCTGGAGCTTGCCGCGCGGGCCGGCGGACTCTCGACCGCCGCCATCGCCGCCCGCGTCGCGCTCATGGGCGGCGCGGGTCTCGCCGCGACGGCTGGGCTCGCGCTGCTCGGCGTGGCGCTGTTTATCGAGATCGAGACCGTCCACGGAGCGCAGACGGCGCGACTCACGCTCGGGCTGGGGCTTCTTGGCGCGGCCCTCGGCCTGGCCGGCGCCGCCCGGTTTCTCAGGCGGCGCCGACGGCGCGACATGACGCAGGCGCAGGCGCGACTGCGCGCTGAAATGGACGTAGCCCAGGCGAAGGCGCTGCGCGGAGCCTCGCTGGCCGGGCCGGTCTTCGCCTTCGCCGCGGCCTTTCTCGCCGCCCGCCGCTGAGCCTCTCGCGACCTGCCCGAAAATGAATCGCCGCGTCTCAAGCGAGACGCGGCGATCTTCATGCGCATGGCGGACCGCGACGGATCGCGGCGACGTGGGTCAGGACGCCGCGAGCGACCGCAGCATCCAGGCCGATTTCTCGTGGAACGCCGAACGCCCGACCGCCAGATCCTCGCTGACGATGTCGCCGGCCTCGCCCGCCGCTTCGGCCATGCGGTGCATCCGCCGCGCGAGCGTCTCATGATCCTGCGCCAGCTCCTCGATCATGGCGCCGGCGCTCGACGCCTCGCCATTCTCGCGGATCTCGCTGCGGTCGAGCATCGCGCGCACGTTGGACGGCGCCAGCGCGCCAAGCGCCCGCATGCGCTCGGCCATCACGTCGGCGGCCTCGAACATGTCGCCGTAATGCTCCTCTGTCATCTCGTGGATGGCGTGAAACAGCGGGCCCATGACGTTCCAGTGGACGCCGTGGGTCTTGATCATCAGCAGATACGTGTCGGCGAGACAGTCGGCGAGCGCGCCCGCGACCGCCTTGCGATGCTCCACGCCGATCTTCGGATCATGCGGCCTCGAAACCACGTCGAGGGCCGCAGGCTGGGCGTGCGTGTTCATGGTCGCTCCTTGTCGTTCGGGTTCATGCGCTCGTCGCGCATGTCCATGAAACGCGCCGGCGCGGCGCGGGTTCCTGTTCCCCGCATGACGTCATGGAACCGCGGGGCGGCGCAGCGCATTGATCTTGTGCGCCACCAGACCGGAGGGGACCATGCTGAACTGGGCCATCGCGTTTCTGATCGTCGCCGTCATCGCCGGCGTTCTTGGCTTCGGCGGCATCGCCGCCGCCTCTGCGGAAATCGCCAAGATCATCTTCTTCATCTTCATCGTCCTGTTCGCCATCGCGCTGCTGGCGAACGCGCTTCGCGGGCGCAGGCCGCCGCTCTGACCGGCAGGCCATCGTCCTGCTGCTCGGACCATGTGTTCGGACAGAGGCGGCGCTTCAGCTTGACGCGCATCCTGGCGCCGCGCTTCGCAGCGCCGCGCTTCGCAGCGCCGCGCGGAAAGCGGCCGCCCGCGTCAGGGCGCGGGCGGCCGCGAGGGTGTCGGGATCAGCCCTCGTAGTTCGGCATCGTCTTCAGGCGCTCGAGCGAGGCGTTCACCCGCGCGCGATAGTCGTCGCCGTCACTCTCGCGGAGGATGTCGACCTCCTCGAACGGCATCTCGACCCGGTGCTCGCCCATGCCGAGGAACCCGCCGACGTCGAGCACGACGGACCGAACCTCGCCGCCGTCGGTCAGCACGATGTCGCTGATCTCGCCGATGTCGTCGTCGTTCGCCCCATGGACCCGCACGCCTTCGAGTTCCTCGGCGGTCAGACCGGCCTTCTCGACCGTCATCCAGCCGTCCGACATGGCGTGCCCGGCCGTCTCGCGCCCGGCGTCCCGGTTCATCGCCGAGTTCATCGTGCCGACGCGGGCCGCATCGTCCCCGAATTCGGGCGCATCCTCGAGCATCTGGCGCGAGCGGTCGACGACGATGCGGAAGTCCTCGCCCTCGTCGCGCATCAGGAAGTTGAGCGCGCTCATCTCAAGGCCGACCGGCTTCTCGCCGATGCCCAGGAACCCGCCCACGTCCACCAGCACGCCGCGCACTTCGCCGTCGCGCGAAACGATCAGATCGTTGATCTCGCCGATGTCCGACCACACGGCGTCGGCGCTCTCGGCATAGGTCGCGGCGTCACCCTCGAAGTCGGCCGCCTCGACCCGCGCGCCGATGAGCTCGGACGCCATCATCTCGCCGCTCGAAACGGCGGTCACATAGCCGCCCTGCGTCTGCGCCGCGCCAGCGCCGCCTATGAGGCCGACAAGCGCAGTGGTGATCAAAAGACGTTTCATGTTGTTCTCCTGCTGTGAAGCGCGCCAGCAGCGCCGGCGCCCTCATGATGGTGAACATATTCACGAACAATAAGTTCCATTGCCGCGCATATTTTGTCGATTATATTTCTTTATAGCGGATGAAACCGAATATCTAATGCTTACCTGACGTAATGATTTAGAATGCATAGACGCCAGGTCCGGAATTGGACACAGTCACGCGTCGTCATGCGCGACGCCGCCGTAGCGCGTCGAGGCAGGCGCCTCGTCGGGTTCGTCGGTGCGCTCGGCGGCGCCGTACTCCAGCGCCGTGACCGCCTCTCCGACCCGCCGACGCTCGGCGTCGTCGGCCGCGTGCGCGCGCCATCTCTGCAGCGCCGCCAGACGCGTCTCGTAGGGCGCGTCGATGGCGTCCACGATCTCTAGCGGCGCATCGAACAGCGCGCCGGGCGCGCGGCCGCTCCCGCGCGCCGCCTCCTCGACACGGTCGCGCGCCCCGCCCCCGGCGGTCATCCGACCACCAGCGCGGCGGCGATGAGCGCAACGACGGCCAGCAGCATGCTCCAGCCCAGAATGCGCCACACGCCCTCGGGCCGGCCATGACGCCCGCCCACCGTCTCGGGGCTCTCGCCTTTCTCGCGGAGATGTTTCGGAATGTCGTCCATGCCGTGCTCCCTGAATGTGCATGGTCGAAACGCGCAACCGCGCGCGCCGTTCCAGCCCCTGAAGCAGGCGCGGCGCCCGCCCTGCGCCCGCCCTGCGCCCGCCCTGCGATGGAACCCGCACGGACGGCCGGCGTTTCCCAACCGTCACGGCTTGTGACGCGCAGGCATGGGAGCAGTCGATGAACTGGGATCAGATCGCAGGCAACTGGAAGCAGATGAAGGGCGCCATCCGCACCCAGTGGGGCAAGCTGACCGACGACGAGATCGACCAGATCGAGGGCGATCGCGAGGTTCTCGTCGGCAAGCTTCAGGAGAAGTACGGGATGGCGCGCGCAGAGGCCGAGCGTCAGGTGGACGACTGGCGCGACGCGTCCTGACGCCTGAACCGCATGCGCAACATGCGAACGGTCGCGCCTCGCGCGGCCGTTTCGCGTCAGGCGCTCCGGCGCGCGGCGCGGCGGTCAGCTCTTATGGCGCCGGCTCTCTCGGGTCGCGCGCTCTAGGGGCGCGCGCTTTTGGGGGCCGGCGGCGAGGCGCAGCGCGAAGGCGCGCAGGAAGATCAGCGCCGGCGTCGCGATCAGCGCCCCCGCCGCGCCCCACAGCCACGCCCCGAAGGCGATGGCGAGAAATATCGCCAGCGCGCTGACCTTCACCTGCCGCCCGATCAGGCCCGGCGTCAGCCAGTATCCCTCGATCGTGTTCAGCAGCGCCAGCGCCGCCACCGGCGCCAGCGCCGCGTCGACGCTCAGCGTGTTCGTGAGCTGCACGGTGAAGACGGCGGCGTTGACGAGCACCGGGCCGAGATAGGGCATGTAGTTGAACAGCGTCATCGCCGCGCCCCACAGCATCGCGTTCGGCACGTCGAGCGCCCAGAACGCCGCCGCCGTCGCCACGCCGAGACAGATGTTCACGATGGTGATCGCGAAGAGATATGTGGAGACCTGCAGCCTCACGTCGCGCATCGCGCGCCCCAGAGCGCGGCGCGTCGCCGTCCGCTGCGCCGACCACAGCACGAGCCGCGCGATGCGCGACCGCTCCGCGAGCAGGAAGAACGTCAGGAACACGCAATAGGCCGCCGCGCCGACCAGCGCGGGGGTCGCCATGGCGGTGTCGGTGACGAGGCGGCGGCCCGACTCCACCAGCGAACCGCTTTCGTCGCCGCCCTCCCCTGAACTCGGGGCGCCGCCGAGCTGCGCCATCTCCGCCTCGAAGCGGCGCACGATGTACTCCAGCCGCCGGACGATGTCGGGCGCCTCCGAGGCCAGCGCCTCGAATCGCGGCGCCAGCACATAGGCGACCGCCGCCAGCGCGCCGAGGCCCCCGAACACCAGCACGAAGGCCGTCGCCGCCCTCTGCGCGCCGATGCGCTCGCAGGCCCGCGCGACCGGCGCGAGGCTGACCGCGACGAGCCCCGCCAGGACGGTGGGGATCGCGAAGATCCGCGCCTGCGACAGCGCCGCCGTGACGACGACGACGGCGATCAGCGCCAGCGCGACCGCCGCTGCGGACGCCGCGTCGGCCGACGCGCCCTGTCCGCTGGATACCCCATGCCCACCCCATCGCAGGACGCCGCGCATCATTGCGGCGTCGGGCGGCGGCGCAGGGCCGGACGCAGGGCCGGACGCGGGGCCAGACGCGGGGCCGGACGCGGGGCCGGACGCGGCGTCCGCCGCCTGCGACGCCGCTTGAGGGGCCCCGGGCCGCTCCGGCGCGCCGCTCACGCCGCGCGCCCCGGGGAGCGTGGCGCGGCGGGCGCGCCTGCGCGCAGGCGCCGCGCCTCGTTCTCAGCCGTCACCGCACACCTCCATCGCTGCGCGGCGGATGCGCGCCGCGCGTTCAAGGCCGTCGCGCCCGCAGTTCCCGATCGCGGCCGGCGGCGCCGTCCCTGCGTCGAGGCGGGCTCTCAGACCGTCGCCGACTGGCGGAAGAACAGCGCCTGGCTCACCGCCGCCTGCACCGTGCCGGCCCTGAAGGGCTTGGCGATGAGGAAGGTCGGCTCGGGCCGCGCGCCGGTCAGGAGCCGGTCTGGATAAGCGGTGATGAAGATCACCGGCACGCTGAACGAGGCGAGGATGTCGCGCACCGCGTCGATGCCGGAGGAGCCGTCGGCAAGCTGGATGTCGGCGAGCACCAGGTCGGGCCGCTGCTTCATCGCGGCGTCCACCGCGGTGTCGCGCGTGTCTGCGATCCCGATGACGTCATGGCCCATGTCGACGACCATCTGCTCGATGTCCATCGCGATGATCGGTTCGTCCTCGATCACCAGCACCCGCGCCCGCGTCTGCCGCCGCAGCTCCTGAACGGCCAGGGCGACGAGCGCATCGATCTCCGCCGCGCCGAGCTCCATGACCGCGCCGGCGTCCTCGGCGGAGAAACCCTCCACCGCCGTCAGCAGCAGCGCCTGCCGCGACTGCGGCGCGAGGCGGCCGAGACGTTCGCGCACGATCTCCTCGTCGTCCTCGACGGCCTGATCGGCGACCGCCTCGGAGCCGCCGGCGGAGGCCCAGAGGCGCTGGAACGCGCGATACAGGCCGATCTTGGGCGTAAGCGCCGGGTCGATCACGCCGCGGTCGGCGATGAGCGCCTCCAGCAGCGTCGCGACATAGCGATCGCCGGCGCCCTGCGACCCGGTCAGCGCGCGCGCATAGCGGCGCAGGTGCGGCAGATGCGGCGCGATCCGCTCCGCCAGACCGGATGGCCGGGTCGCCTCAGACGGCATCTTCATGCTCAACTCCCTGTCGCGAAGCGTCCCGTCGACCTCGACGGCGGTTTTTCGCCTGTCGCCGGGGAACCAACGCGGACCCGGCCGAGTTGGTTCCATGGGGCGGGATGCGTCGCTTCCACGGGGCGGGATGCGTCGCAAAGCCGGTTATGCGAAAGGCGATCAACGATGGGCGGTCTGGAGGGTGTCTTGGCGCAGTCTGACGATAAGGACCGACCCGCGGCGCCGGCCGCGCCGGAGACTGCCCGCCCCGAGGAGGCGGATCTGATCGGGGCGCACCTGCGCCGCCTGTTCCAGGACGCCGAGAAGGAGGAGCTGCCCGACCGCTTCAGGACGCTGCTCGACCGGCTTGCCCGCGACGAGGGGCCTCTCGAATGAGCGATCGTCACGCCTTCCACGCTCTGCTCGGCGACGAGACGCCCGCGCTGCGCGCCTTCGCGCGCTCGCTGTGCCACGACGCGACCCTGGCTGACGACCTGGCCCAGGAGACGTTGATGAAAGCCTGGGCGAAGCGCGACAGCTTCCGGCAGGGCACCAATCTGCGCGCGTGGCTGTTCACGATCCTGCGCAACACCTTCTATTCGCATTTCCGAAAGCGCCGCCGCGAGGTCTCCGACACCGACGGCGAGCACGCGGCGCGGCTCGCCTCGCGGCCGACCCAGGACCATGCGCTGGCGCTGAACGATTTCGTCGCCGCGCTGCACACGCTGCCCGAGGACCAGCGCGAGGCGCTGGTGCTGGTCGGCGGCGCCGGGCTGAGCTACGAGGAGGCGGCGGAAATCTGCGCCGTGGCCGTCGGCACCGTGAAGAGCCGCGTCAGTCGGGCCCGCGCGAGGATCGCGGAGATCATGGGCGTCGAGAACGGCGCCGATCTCGTGGCCGACGCGGCCATGGACGCGGCGGTGGCCCGCTCGATCGCGGGAGCCGCGGCCTGACCACGAAGCGCAGCGCGGAGGGGTCTCCGCCAAGACGGCCGACCGTGCGGCGCCAGCTCGCGGTGATGCTCGGCTTCGCCATCCTGCCCGCCGTCGCGCTCGCCGTCGCCGACGGCGTGCGCAGGTACGGCGACGCCGTCGACGAGGCGCGGTCGGCGTTCATGAGCGACGCGATCGTGGAGGCTCAGGGCGCGCGGGACGCGCTGGTGCGGCTGGAGTCGGCCGTGTCGACCCTGTCGCTCAATCCCGAGATCGCGCGGTTCGGCCTGGGCTGCGACGCCGTGCTGGAGAGCTTCGAGACGGGCTGGCCGATGATCCTGCGCGTCGTCGCCACGGACATGTCGGGCCTCGTGAGATGCGCCTCCGACGAGGACGCCCGCGGCGTCGACATGGCGGCCAGCCCCTCGTTCCGGAGCTTCAGCGAGCGCCCGGCCTTCGGCCTCGGCGTCTCCGCGCGCGGCGTCATCTCCGGCCGCGAGGTCGTCTATGCGATTGCGCCGCTGAGGATCGAGGGCGATATCCGCGGGATGCTCGCCATGTCGATGCCCGTGACGCAGGTGCGCTTCTTCATGGGGCCCGGCGGCGACGGCGGCATCGCGCGGCGCCGCGCCGTCATCGACTACAACGGCGACGTGCTCGTGGAGGCCGCAGGCGGGACGCGGACCACGGCGTGGCTGCCGGCCCCGGACGGCGCCGGCGCCGTGCTCGACGCGCGCGAGCGCGTCTTTCCGGCGACCTCGCGGGACGGGCGCAGCATGCTCTACGCCACTGCGCCGCTGATCCGCGGGGAAAGCTGGCTGGTCGCCGCCGCGCCGGACGACCTCGTCGTGGAACGGGCGCTCTGGCGCACGGTGCTGCCGATCTCGGCCCCGTTCATGATGCTCGTGATCGCGGTGTTCGTCGCCTATTTCGCGCTGGACCGGCTGGTGATCCGCCACCTCATCCACCTGGCCCGGATCACGCGGATCTACGGCTCTGGCAAGCTAGACCTGAGGCCCGCCGTGGGCGAGGGCGCGCCGCAGGAGATCGCCTCGCTGGCCGCCGACCTCGGCTCGATGGCGGGCAGCCTCGCGGAGCGCCAGGCGGCGCTGCGCCGCTCCGCCGAGCAGAACCGCATCCTGCTGCTGGAGGTCTATCACCGCGTCAAGAACAGCCTCCAGATGATCGTGAGCCTGCTCGCGCTGCAGACCCGCCGGGCAGAGACCGACATCGAGCGCGAGGCGCTGGAGAGGATCGGCGGCCGCGTGCACAGCATGGCGCTGGTCCACGAGAAGCTCTACGAGGCGAAGGATCTCAACGCGGTGGACCTCGGCGCCCTGCTGCGCGACATCGCGGTGCACGTGGTCAGCGCGCGGGCGCTCGACGGGCCCGGCTCCAGCCGGCTGCGTGCCGCGCTCGACGACGTCAGCGAGACGCCCGAGCGCGCGACCCCCGTGGCGATGTTCGTCAACGAGGCCATGGTGAACGCGGTGAAGCATGGCGGCCGCGACGCGCCCATAGACCTGTCGCTGCGGCGCGACGGCGCCGGCGGCTACGTCGTCGAGATCGCCAACGCGGCCGGCCGGCCGTCGGACCCGTCGGCGGCCGGCGGCGCGCTGGGCTCGCGCATCATGAGCGGCTTCGCGCGCCAGCTGCGGGCCGAGACCAGCTCGGGCCTCATGGGGGATCGCTACGTCGTCACCCTCGCCGTGGGCGCCCCGCCCCGAGGCCGCGTCGGCGCCGCGCACGGCCCGACGCAGACCGCCGGGGCCGACCCCGCCCGGAACGTTTTTCCGGGCCGACAGGATCAGTCGGCGGCAGAGACGCCGCGACAGGGCGACAGCGTTCAGCGCCGGAGCTGACGCGCTCAGGTCGAACGCCGCTCCAGCCGCGCCCCGCCGTCCCCGCGAAGACGCCGCCGCGCGCGGGCCTGAACGCTTCGGGCTCCGGCGCGTTGGGCCGGGGTGGAGACAGTCGGGATGGGGGATGTCATGGCGCAGGGCGCGACGCGCGGCGCGGAAGCGATCGGAGACGTGCTGGATGGGCTGAAGCAGGCCAACCACGGCGACGACATATCGGTGGGCGAGGTGCTCGGCGCCCTGGAGGACCGCTCTCTTGGGGTGATCATCGCCGCTCTGGGGCTCATCGCCGCGCTGCCGGTGGTCGGCGCCATACCCGGCGTATCGGTCACGATCGGCCTTCTGGTGCTGATCGCGGTGGCGCAGGCGCTGAGAGGGCGCAAGGGTCTCTGGGCGCCGGCCTTCATCCGCCGCCGGGCCATGGACGACGCGGAGTTCGACGCCGCCGTGGACCGCGTGAGGCCCTACACCGACTGGGTGGACCGCCGCCTCAAGCCGCGCGCCGAGGCGCTGACGCGCACCGAGCCGGCGCGCTGGGTCATCATCGCCTGCGCGGCGGTGCTGGGGCTCAGCCTCGTGCCGCTCGCCGTGGTGCCCTGGGGCGTGCAGGCCCCCGCGGTCGGCCTCGTCGCGCTGGGGCTGGCGCTGATGACGCGCGACGGTGCGATGGCGCTCGTGGGCTACGGCTTCGCCGCCGCCACCGTCGCCATCGCCGCGCTGATGCTCTGAAAAAGATCGTTCCTGGAACTAATCCAAAGCCGGAGCGTTTTCAGTGTATCGGTCAACTTCCAGGAGGTTCCCATGCTGGGCTGGGCTCTTACTTTTCTTGTCGTCGCACTGATCGCGGCACTATTTGGTTTTGGCGGCATCGCTTCGGCGTCAGCCGGCATTGCACAGCTTCTGTTCTTCGTGTTTATCGTGCTGTTCGTGATCGCCATCATCGCGAATGCCGTCCGTGGCCGCTCCCCGCGGATCTGATGGACGCGTCGACCCAGCCGCCGCGCCGCCATGCGGCGGCCTGCCCGCTCCTCACCGGATGAGGTGCGGGCGTCGCGTGAACTGGAGATAGCCGCCGTCGAAGCCGGCGATGCGCTCCAGCGCCTTGCGGTCGTAGATGATCAGCATCCCGTTGCGGAACGAGATCACCCCGTCCCGGTCGAAGGTCCGCAGCACCTTGTTCATGTGCACGAGGCTGATGCCGAGGATGTCGGCGAAATCCTCCTGACTGAGCGGGACGAGCAGCTCTGGAAACGTGACCAGGTCGATGATCTCGAGTCGCGACACCAGCTCGCACAGCACATGCGCCGCACGCGCCCGCGCGCTGCGCCGGCCAAGCGAGACGATCCGCTCGGCGAGTATGCTCTCCTCGTGGGCGTTCGCCCAGGCGAGCGCCGTGGCGAGGTTGGGGATGCGGCCCAGCGCGTCCTTCGCGGCGTCGGGATTGATCTCGAAGGCCGTCACGAAGTTCTTCGCGACATGGTCGAACTCCGAGCTGCGGAACAGCATCGCGTTCAGCCCGACGAAATCCCCCGGAATCGCGACGTTGACGATCTGCCGCGCGCCGTTCTCCAGCGTGCGCGAGCGCACTGTCCAGCCGGAATCGACGAGAAAGATCGCCTCGTAGTCCTGCCCCTCGCGGATGATCGAGGCGCCGGGCTCGAACTCGCGCACCCGCACGCACAGCTCCTCCAGCACCGCGCGCACCGCGTCGGTGACGGGGAAAAAACCCTCGAGCTTCTGGGCGAGCGCCTTGCTCATCGTCCCGAGACGTTCATGCCGGCCCTCGTGCAGCATCGACGTCGGTCTCCCTTCCCGCCCCGCTTCGCCCCGGAGGCTGGGGGGCGAGACCGCGCGGATCGCAGGCGCGACCAGCTTCGCCATGGCTCCGACCGGCGCCGGGATGCGCCGCGTCGGACCTGATTCTGCTAGTCCGTTCGGGGCGCCGCGGCAATACGGGACGCGCCGCCCGCCGCGCCGCGCCCCGGGCTTCGCGGCGCCCCCGGGCCCACCCTCCTACGCCGCCGGCGCGGCGCCGGCCGCCGGCGGGGCGTCGCCCTGCAGCCGCCCGAGCAGCGCCGCGCCGCTGTCGATCACGCCGCGCAGCCGCTCCTCCAGCCGCGCCATCTCCGCCAGGTCGCCGCGCAGCCCCTCGCTGCGGTCGCCGAGATCGGCCAGGGCGCGGAACAGCGCCATGTTCGTCTCGACCTGCCGTTCAGCGTGGCTGACGACGGCGCGCAGCCGGTCCTGGATCGCGGAGACGTCCGGCGCGTGGCCGCCGCCCTCGGCGGCGCGGCGCAGGCTCTCGATGCTCTCGCCCATCGCGTCGAACCACTCGTTCGAGAGCATCGGCTCGCGCCGCGCGCCCAGCATCGCGTCCCGCTCCACCCGGCGCATGCCTGCCGCGAAGTCGTCGAGCTTGCCGCGCAGGCCGGTCTGGATGCGCACGATGTCGTCGTTGACCGCCACCACCCGGCGCAGCACCGCGTCCAGCTCGCCCACGACGCGGCTGATGCGGTCGAGGAACATGTTGAGGTCGCGCGACAGCGCGCCGAACTCGTCGAGGCTCGCCACCTCCACCCGCCGCCCCAGCCCCCCGAAGGCCCGGCTGAGGTCGGACACCACCGAGCGCAGGCGCAGCAGCGGCGCCATGCGCGCCCGCAGGATCGCGAACAGCAGCAGCGTGTGCAGCACGATCTTGCCGATCGACAGCATCCCGGTGAGCTGCAGGCTCGACCACCAGGCGGCGAGCTCGCGGTCGAGATAGCTGCGCGCCGTCACCACCCCCAGCACCTCGCCGATCTCGGCCCTGACATGGCAGGTCTGGCAGAACGCCTCCGCGCGGATCTCGACGCGGCCCTCGGCGTGGGCGCCTTCCGGCCACGAGGCCCGCGACGCGCCGAGCGGCGTGAAGCCGAAGGCCTCCTCTATCGAGGCCACCGTCACCGCGCTGGGCTCGATCGCCAGGGCCCAGCCCAGTTCGCGCAGGTTCTCCTGGATGATCGGGTAGAGCGCCCGCGCCGCCACCGGCCCGCCCTCGTTGAGCATGATGGCGCGCACGTCGTCGGCCACCTCGGCGGCCTTCGCCTGCGCCTTCGCCTCGCCGTTGGCGCGGAACTCGTAGACCACGAGTCCCGCCTTCAGCGCGAACTCCGCCGCCGTCACCAGCACCAGGATCACGAAGAAATCGCGGATCATCGTCACGAGGAACGAGCGGTCGAACCCGCCCAGCGGCGCCTCCCGCGCCGTGTCAGCCCCGCCAGCCGCCATGCCGCTCTCCCCGCGCCCTGTACCCGCCCGGCGCGTCTCGTTCGCCCGCCAGCCTGCGGCAACATAACGCGGACCGGGTCGATGTCGATGCGCGACGGAGGTTCGCTTGAGCCCGGCCCGCCGCCATGGGACAAGTCGCCATGGCGCGTTTTCTCCATACGGCGGACCTGCATCTCGGCAAGCGCTTCGGCGCGGCGCCGGAGGCGCTTTCGGGCGCGCTCACGGCGGCGCGGATGGGCGCGCTGGAGCGGCTGGCCGGGGCCGCGCGCGCCCATGGCGCCGGCGTCGTGCTGGTCGCGGGCGATGTGTTCGACGCCGAGACCCCGCCGCCGCAGGTGATCCGCCAGGCGCTGCAGATCATGGCCGAGGCGGCCGACCTGCGCTGGGTGCTGCTGCCCGGCAACCACGACCCGCTCGCCGCGGACGAACTGTGGTCGCGGGCGCGGGCCGAGGCGCCGGCCAACGTGACGCTGGCGCTGACGCCCGAGCCCGTCACGCCAGGGGGCACGCTGGAGGGCGCCGTCCTGCTGCCCGCGCCCTGCCCGCGCCGCCGCCCCGGCCGCGACACGACCGAGGGCTTCGACGCCGCGCCGACGCCGCCGGGTGCGGCGCGCATCGGGCTGGCCCATGGCGCCGTCGCCGATTTCGGCGAGGAGGCCGGCTCGGCCGCCATCGCGCCCGACCGCGCCCGCCGCGCCGGCCTCGCCTATCTCGCGCTCGGCGACTGGCACGGCCAGACGCGCATCGACGCGCGGACATGGTATGCGGGAACGCCCGAGCCCGACCGTCACCGGCACGGCCAGCCGGGCCGCGCGCTCGTCGTCTCTATCGAGGGGCCCGACGCCCCGCCGCAGGTCTCGCCGGTCGAAACGGGGCGCTACTTCTGGGCCGAGCGCGCGCTGCGGCTGACGGCTGACGAAGACCCCGCCGCGGCGCTCGCCGCCGCGCTGCCGCCGACGCCCGACCGCCGCCGCACGCTGCTGCGCCTCGCCGTGGAGGGCCGCGCGCGCCTGCCCGCCCGCGCCGCGCTGCTCGCCGCGCTGGAGGCCGTCGCGCCGGACTTCGCGCTGTTCGAGCCCGATTTCACAGGGCTCTGCGTCGCGCAGGACGCGGCCGACCTCGACGCCATCGACCGCGCCGGCGCCCTGCGCGACGCCGCCGAGACGCTGCTGGCCGAGGCGCGCGACGCCGGCCGCCCCGTGCGCGAGCGCGCCGCCGCCGAGGCCGCGCTGTCGATCCTCTACGGCTACATGGCCGACGCCCCATGAGCGCCCCCATGACCGCCCCCGTGAGCGCCCCGCGATGAGGCTGCGCGCCCTGCGCCTGCACAATGTCCGCCGCTTCGAGGGGCGAGGCGTCGCGCTGGAAGGCGTAGCCGACGGCGTGAACGTGCTGGCGGCGCCCAACGAGGCCGGCAAGTCGACCTGTTTCGACGCGCTGCAGGCGCTGTTTCTCGAACGCTGCACGGGAACCGGCAAGGCGCTGAAATCGCTGCAGCCCTGGAGCGGCGAGAGCGTGACGGTCGAGGCCGACGTCGAGACCGCCGGGGGCCTTTTCCGCGTCCGCAAGCAGTTCCTGTCTCGAAAGCGGGCGCTGGTGAGCGACCTCGCGGGCGGCGGGATCGTCGCGCAGGGCGACGACGCCGAGGCGTGGATCGCGGAGATGCTCGGCGGCCCCGGCGCGCCCGCGGGCCTGCTCTGGGTGCGGCAGGGCGCGGTCGAGCTGGGCGGCAGGGGCGAGCCCGCCCCGGCCCACGAGGCCCGCCGCGACGCGCTTGCGGCGGTCGCCGGCGAAGTCGAGGCGCTGACCGGCGGGCGGCGGATGGACCGTGCGCGCCGCCGCTGCGCCGAGGCGCTCGGCGCGCTGCTCACCGATGGCCGACGCCCGAAGAAGGGCGGCCCGCTCTCCGACGCCCTGGCCGAGGCGGCGCGGCTGGCCGAGCGGGAGGCGGAGCTCGCGGCGCAGGTCGAGAGCCTCCGCGCCGATCTCGCCCGCCGCCGCGAAGCCCGCCGCAGGCTCGCGGAGATTTCCGAACCGCAGGCCGCGCAGGCCCGAACGGCGGCGCTGACCGAGGCCCGCGCCGCGCTCAGAACGGCCCAGGACCACGCCGCGCGCGCGGCCGCCGCCGGACAGGCGGCCCAGCTGGCCGCGCTTACCGCCGCGCAGACGGCGCGGGCGCTCGCGGACTGGCGCGAGGCGCTGGCCGAGGCCGCCCGCCGCGCAGACGCGCTCGACGGGGCCTTCCGCGCCATGGGCGAGGCGGACGCCGCGGCGGAGGCCGCCGGCCGCGACGAGGCCGCCGCCTCGCAGGCCCTCGCGACCGCCGAGGCCGCGGCCCGCGCCGCGGCGGACGCGCTGGCCGCCGCCCGCGCGGCCACGGCCGCCCGCGCCGCCGCCGACGCGCTGGCTGCGCGAGAGGAGACGCTGGCCCGCGCCGAGACGGCCCGCGCCGAGGCCGCCGCCGCAAGCGCCGAGGCCGCCGCCCTCGCTCCGCCCGAGGGCGTCGTCGCGCGCGTCGCGAAGGCGGACGACGCCCTGCGCGCGCTGCGGACCGCCGCCGAGGGCGCCGCGCCGCGCGTCGTCGTCGAGCCCGTGCCGGGCGCCGAGGACGCCTTCACCGTTTCAGGTCGCGCCGTCGCGCCGGGCCGCGCGCTCAGCGTCGCCACGCCGCTGCGCATCGAGATCGCCGGCCGCGGCGTCGTCACCGTGAGCCCCGGCGCCGGACCTCCGGACGGCGGGGCGAAGCTGGCCGGCGCGGAGGCCGCGCTCGCCCGCGCGCTGGCGGAGGCCGGGGCGCCCGACCGCGCCGCGCTTGAGTCCCGCGCCGCGGCCGCCCGCGACTGCGCCGCGCGGGCCGACGTCGCGACGGCGACGCTTTCGGCGCTCGCGCCGCGTGGCCTCGACGCCCTGCGCGCCGAACTCGCCGCGCTGCGCCGGGCCGGCGCCGGCGCGGCCGAGGCCGACGAGCAGGCGCCGCCCGACCCAGACGCCGCCGAGCGGGCCGCGCGCGCCGCCGAGGCCACGCTCGCCGCCGCCCGCCAGCGCCAGAGCGACGCGCGCGGGCGCCTCGCCGGGACCGCAAGCGCGCAGGCCGTGGCGGCCTCCCGTCTCGAGGACGCCCGCCGCGCAGCGGAGGCCGCCGACCGGCGGCTCGGCCCGTCCGAGGCCCGCACGCCCCGCGAAACCGCGCTCGCCGCCGAAAGCGCCGCCGCCGTCGAAGCCGACGCCGAGGCCCGCGCGACGCTGGAGCGCCTGCGCGCGGCCGCCCCCGATCTCGCTGCGGCGGAGGCCGCCGAGCGCCGCGCCGTCTCCGCCGCCGCCAACGCCGACGCCGAGATCGCGCGGCTCGGCGTCGAGATCGCGCGGCTCGACGGCGCGGTGGAGACGGTGGCCGGCGCCGCCCCCGAAGCGGCGCTCGCCGAGACCCAAGGGCGCCGCGCCGCCGCCGAAGCCCGCGCCGCGGCGCTTCAGGCCGAGGCCGACGCGCTCTCCCGCCTCGCCCGCGCGCTCGACGATGCCCGCGCCGGCGCCAGCGCGCACTATTTCGAGCCGGTGCTGGCCGAGCTGCGCCCCCTGCTCGCGATGCTGATGGACAGCGCCGAGATCGCCTTCGACGAGGCCGCGCTGCTGCCGTCGGAGATGACCCGCGCGGGCCGCGCGGAGCCGGTGGAGAGCCTCAGCGGCGGGACGCGCGAGCAGCTCGCCGTCCTCACCCGGCTCGCCTTCGCGCGGCTGATCGCGAAAGGCGGCGGCGCGGCCCCCGTCATCCTCGACGACGCGCTCGCCTTCTCCGACGACGACCGCATCGAGCGCATGTTCGACGCGCTGCACCGACAGGCGGGCGATCTGCAGATCGTCGTGCTGACCTGCCGCCAGCGCGCCTTCGAGCGCCTCGGCGGAACCGTCCTGCGCTTCGAGGACTGGTCGGGAGAGTGACCGCCCGGCCCTGGCGCCGCCGGTCCTAGCGCCGCCGGTCCGAGACGGTCAGCACGCCGGCCCGCTCCAGCGCAGCGATCTCGCCGGGGTCGAAGCCCGCCTCCGCGAGCACCTCGCGCCCGTCGCCGCCCACAGTCGGCGCGTCGCGCCGCATGCCGAGCCGCCTGCCGCCGAAGCCGAGCGGCAGCGCCGGCAGGCCGACCGCCCGGCCGTCCGCGACCGAGACCTCCACCAGCCCGCCGGAGGCGCGCAGATGCGCGTCGTCGGCCAGCGCCTCCGGACTCGCCACCGCCGCCCAGGGCAGCCCCGCCGCGCCCAGCTTCGCGCAGAGCACGTCGCCGTCGAAGGCCGCGAGCCGCGCCGCGACGTCGGGGATCAGCCGCTCCCGCGCCGCCACCCGCGCCGTGTTGGTCGAAAGCGCGGGGTCGGTTGCGAGGTCCGACGCGCCGAAAGCCGCGCAGAACGCCGCCCATTGCGGCTCGCTGACGACCGCGGCGAAAATCTGCGCGCCGTCCCGCGCGGTGAAGATGTCGTAGACGCCCCAGGCCGGCGTGCGCACGCTCATCGGCTGGAGCGGCTGGCCGCTCACCGCCGCCTGCGCGATGTGCTGCGCCACGAGGAACGCGCAGTTCTCGAACAGGCCCGACGCGACCTGCTCGCCGCGCCCCGTGACCTCCCGTTTTCGCAGCGCCGCCAGCGCGCCGATCGCGCCGAACATGCCGCCCATCACGTCGTTGACCGAGGCGCCGGCGCGCAGCGGCCGACCTGGCGGGCCGGTCATCCAGGCCAGCCCCGCCATCATCTGCACCACCTCGTCGAGCGCCGTGCGCTCCTGATACGGCCCATCGAGGAAGCCCTTGTGCGAGACGTGGACGAGGCCGGGGTTGCGCGCCGACAGCGCCTCCCAGCCGAAACCCGCCCGATCCATGGCGCCGGGGCGGAAGTTCTCCGAAAAGACGTCCGCCCGGTCCACCAGCCGCAGCGCCGCCTCCCGCCCCGCGTCGGAGCGGATGTCCAGCGCCACCGAGCGCTTGTTGCGGTTGTAGGCGGCGAAGTAGCCGGCGCCTGAGCCGGTCAGGCGTCGCGTCGCGTCGCCCTCGCCGGCCGGCTCGATCTTGACGACGTCGGCGCCGAGATCGGCCAGGATCATCCCGCAGGTCGGCCCCATCACCATGTGCGCGATCTCGACGACCCGCACCCCGGCGAGCGGCAGATCGCCCTCGGGCACGGTCAGCCCCGCGCCGCTCACGCCGCGCGCCCCGAAACAGCGCGCAGCTTCGGCGGCAGCGCCGCGACCGCGCCGTGAAGCGGCTCGCCCGGCAGCGCGCGCGCCAGCACGTCGCGGGCCGCCAGCAGCTTCTCGAGGTCCACCCCGGTCTCCACCCCCATCAGGTCGAACAGATGCACGAGATCCTCCGTCGCGATGTTGCCCGAAGGCCCCGGCGCGAAGGGGCAGCCGCCGAGCCCGGCGAGGCTGGCGTCGAAAGTCCGCACGCCGGCCTCGAAGGCGGCGCAGGCGTTGGCGAGCCCCAGCCCGTTGGCGTTGTGCAGATGCACCCCGTCGAGCAGAGGGCCGACCTCCGCGCTCACGCGCGCCACGAGCCGCGCCACTTGCCGCGGATGGGCCATGCCGGCGGTGTCGGCGAGGCCCATGGCGTCCGCCCCCGCCTCCGCCAGCATCGCCGCCAGCCGCACGACCGCGTCCTCCGCGACGGCGCCCTCGATGGTGCAGCCGAAGGCGGTGGAGAGCCCGCCCTCGATCGCCGGCCGCGCGCCCTCCGGCCTCGCGTCGCACAGCCGGCGCAGCGCGGCGAGTTCGGCGACCGCCGCCTCCGGCGGCTTGTTGACGTTGGCCGTCGAATGCGACCGCGAGACCGAGACCGGCAGCGTGATCTTGTGGACCCCCGCCGCCAGCGCCCGCTCGCCGCCCTTCAGGTTCGGCGCCAGCGCCGCGACCGTCAGGCCGGGAATGGCCAGCGCATGGGCGACCACCGCCTCGATGTCGGCCATCATCGGCAGCGCCTTCGCCGGCCCGAACGCGCCCACCTCGATCTCGCGCAGCCCCGCCGCCGCCAGGGCGTCGATCCAGGCCAGCTTGTCGGCCGTCGCCATGCGCCCGGCGGCCATCTGCAGCCCGTCGCGCGGCCCGACCTCGCTGACCAGCGCGGTCTCCCGTGTCGCATCGACCATCCCGGCTTCTCCACGCATTCTCTATTTGTAGCAGTCTGCCTGACAGACTACTGTTCTGTCTGATGGATACTTACACGGCGAATCGGCTCGCGAGGCAAGCGGGGCGGTCCGGGCGGCGAGGGACGAGGGGCGAGAGGCGAGAGGCGAGGTCATGGACGGCTCAGGCGGAAACAGACCCGAGGCGCGACCGGCCGCGCACCCCGAACCGCAGGCGGCGCGGCGCGGGGGCGCGCGCGCTGCGCCGGCGCGTCCGAAGGCGCAGCGCGTCGAGGCGCTCGAACGCGCCTTCTCCATCCTGGAGGCCTTCGCCGACGGCCCTTCGCGGCTGACGCTGGCCGAGCTCACCCGCCGCACCGGCCTTTACAACTCCACCGCCCTGCGCCTTGCCGCGACCCTGGAGCAGGGGGGCTTCCTGCTGCGCGATCCCGACGGCCGCTTCCGCCTCGGTCCCTCGCTGTGGCGGCTGGGCTCGCTCTACCAGCGCGGCTTCGACCTCGCCGCGGAGGTCCGCCCGGCGCTCGACCGCCTGGCCGAGGCGACCGGGGAGACGTCGGCCTTCTACGTCCGCGAGGGCGAGCGGCGCGTCTGCCTCTACCGTCGCCACGGCGCGCAGGAGATCCGCCACCATGTCGAGGAGGGCGCCGAGCTGCCGCTCGACAGCGGCGCCAGCGCCCGCGTGCTGCGCGCCTTCACCGGCGACGCCGGTCCCGCCCATGACGTCGTGCGCGCCGCCGGCGGCCATGTCTCCTTCGGCGAGCGCGAGCCCGAAGCCGCCGCCGCCGCCGCCCCGGTGTTCCTCGCCGGCGGCGCCTTCGCCGGCGCGCTGACCGTCGCCGGCCTGCGCGCCCGCTTCAGCGAGGCGCGCGCCGCCGCGATCTTCCGCGCCGTGAAGGCCGAGGCGGCGGCGCTGAGCGAAAGGCTCGGGGCCCGGCCGCGGCGGTGAGCGCCCGAACCTCCGTCGCCGGCCCGCCGCCGGCGGCGCGGGGCGCTGACGCGACGCTCGGCACGGTTCGGACACGCCCGCGCGCAGGTCCGCGCCGCCGCCTGCGCCGGGGCGGAGGGGTCACGCGACCGTGACGCCGCGGCGCCGGCGGAACCCGGCGAGATGACTTGACCGCGCGCCCACCCGCCGGCCAGCTTCTCGCAGCGCAGGCGGAGGGACCGGCCATGGCCGATGACGGAGGCGACGCGACCGAGACGCGGCTCGCGACGGCGTTGCGCTCGGCCAACACCGGCGACGCCGCCGCCTACGAGACGTTCCTGAGCGAGGCCGCCGACCTGCTGCGCGCCGGCGCCCGCGCCCGGCTTTCGCGTCTTGGCTTCGGCGCCCACGAGGCCGAGGACGTGGTGCAGGAGACTCTGATGGCCCTGCACCTCAAGCGCGCCACCTGGGACGGCGTGCGGCCGGTGCTCCCCTGGATCCGCGCCATCGCCCGCCACAAGGCGCTCGACGCCGCCCGGCGGCTCGGGCGGCTGCGCGCGCGCACCCACGCCCAGCCGGTCGAGGACTGGGCCGACATCCTGGCCGGCGCCCCGGACGCCGAACCCGCGGCCGAGGCCGCGCCGGAGGGCGTCGTCCGGGCGCGGCTCGCCGAGGCGCTGAAGGGCCGCGAGCGCGGCGTGGTCGCCGCGCTCGGCCTTGAGGGCCTTTCGGTCGCCGCCGCCGCGGCGCGGTTCGCGATCAGCGAAGGCGCGGTGCGCGTGGCCTTCCATCGCGGGCTGGCGCGGCTGCGCGCATCCGCCGCGGCGGAGGGCGAAGGCGAGGGCCGCGGCCTCCCGGCGTCGGCGCCGCGCGTCGCGGCCCGCGTCGCGGACGCGAGCGCGCGGCGATGAGCACCGACGCGCTCATCCGCCGGCTCGCCGCGGACCTGCGGCCCGTGGACCCTCTGCGCGCGCCGCAGCGCCTGGCGCTGGCGCTGGGGCTCTCGTTCCTCGCCGCCGCAGCGCTCGTGCTGACGGTGTTCGGCCTGCGGTCCGACCTCGCGGCCGGGCTCGCCACCGGCGGCGGCGCGGTGAAGCTCGTCGGCGGGGTCGCGCTGGCCGCCGGCGGCGCGCTCGCCGCCTGCCGCCTGTCGCGCCCCGCCGCCCCGCCGGACGCCGCGCCGCTCGCGCTGATCGGCCTTGCGGCGCTTTTCGCCGCCGGCGCCGTGGCTTTCTCCGACGTCCGTTCGCCGATGGGCGCCGTGCTGGCCAACGCCCCGGCCTGCGTCTGGGCGATCTGGGCGCTCGGGCTGGCGCCGCTCGGCGCCGCGCTCCTCGCCCTGCGCGCCGGCGCGGCGACGCGGCCGCGCGCCGCCGGCGCCGTCGCAGGCGTCGCCGCCGGGGGCGTCTCGGCGCTGGCCTACGCGCTCTCCTGCCCCGCCGACGATCCGCTCTTCGTCGCCGTCGCCTATGGCGGCGCGATTCTCGCCCTCGCCGCGCTCGGCGCGCTGGCCGGCCCGCGCGCCCTGCGCTGGTGAGCGGGGGCCGCGCCGCCGCCGGTCAAGGCGCGGCGCGCTCCGGCCCCGCACGATCCGGCCCCTGCCACACATGCGCGCGGCTCCGGCGCCCTGCCGCCACCGGCGCGGCTTGCGGGCGCCCTAGTCACGCGCGCCGGCGTAGCGGGCCTCGTCGAGGTAGTAGGCTTCGAAGCCCACCCGCTCCCGAAGCTCGGCGAAGCCCATCAGCCCCTCGGGCGCGCGGTCGGCGCGCATCGCCGCCAGCGCGTCGGTCATGGCCCGCATCGCCGTCGCCATCAGCGTCAGCGGCCAGGCCGCCACGCCGTAGCCCATCTCGCTCAGCGTCGCCTGGCTCGGGATCGGCGTCTCGCCGCCCTCCACCAGATTGGCCATCTTCCAGCCCGGCAGTTCGGCGCAGAGCCGGCGCATCTCCGCCTCGGACTTCGGCGCCTCCACGAACAGGATCTCCGCGCCGGCCTTGTGGAAGGCCTCGGCGCGCCAGAGCGCCTCGTCGAGCCCGTGGCCGTGGCGCGCGTCGGTGCGCGCGATGATCAGGATGTCGGAGCCGATCTCGGCGCGCGCGTCCACCGCCGCGCTGATGCGCTCGACCGCCTCGGTCCGGTCCACCACCAGCTTGCCTTTCGTGTGGCCGCAGCGCTTGGGCGCCAGCTGGTCCTCGATCATCACCGCCGCCGCGCCGGCCTGCGCGTAGCCCTTCACCGTCCGTTTCACGTTCAACGCGTTGCCGTAGCCGGTGTCGCCGTCGCACAGCACCGGCAGCGCCGTCGCGGCGCAGACGTCGCGCACGGCGCCGGCCATCTCGGCGTAGGAGATCAGCCCTGCATCCGGCGCCCCGATCCGCTGGGCCGAGACGCAGAAACCCGACATGAAGGCGGCGCGGAACCCCGCCTGCCCGATCAGCCGCGCCGTCAGCGCGTCCCCGCAGGAGGGCGTGACCAGCAGTTCGCCGCTCTCAAGCAGCGCGCGCAGCCGCGCGCCGGGAGAGGCGCCGGGGAAGGCTTGCGGGGTCGTCACAGGTTTCTCGGCAGCCACAGGGCGATGTCCTCGAACAGGTAGATCAGGATGACGGTCAGCAGCATCAGCAACACGAAGGGCGCGGCGCCGCGCGCCACCTCCCCCATCTGCGCCCGCCCGATGCTCTGGATGACGTAGAGATTCAGCCCCACCGGGGGCGTGATCAGCGCGCACTCCACCATGATGATGAAGAAGATGCCGAACCAGATCGGGTCGACGCCCAGCGCCGCCATCGTGCCGGCCAGCACCGGCATCATGATCAGCATCATCGACAGCGCCTCCATGAACAGGCCCATCACCAGCAGCGCCAGCGCCACCGCGATGATGAAGGCCCCCGCCGTGTCGACGTTCGCCGTGATGAAGGCCGAGAGATCCTGCGGCACGCGCCACAGCGCGATCGCCTTCCCGAACACCTTCGCCCCGGCGACGATCAGCAGGATCGAGGCCGAGGACCGCATGCTGTCGGCCACCGCCGCCTTGAGGTCGGCCCAGCTCAGCGAGCGCAGCACCACGACGGTCAGGAACAGCGCGCCGATGAAGCCGATGGCGGCGGCTTCCGTCGGCGTGAACCAGCCCTGGTAGATGCCGGCGATCACCAGCCCCGCCAGCGCCGCCGTCGGCAGGGCGCGCAGGCCGGTGCGCCGCCGCTCGCCTTTCGCCGCCCGCGGGCTCGGCGTGTAGTCGGACGAGAACTTCGCGTAGAGCATCGCATAGACGATGAAGAGGGCCATCATCAGCAGCCCCGGCCCCACCCCGGCCATGAACAGCGCGAGTATCGAGCTCTCCGTGATCACGCCGTAGACGATCAGGATGATCGAGGGCGGGATGAGGATGCCAAGCGTCCCCCCCGCCGCCAGCAGCCCGAAGACGAAGGGCCGCGGGTAGCCGCGCCTCGTCATCTCGGGAATGGCGACCGAGCCGATGGTCCCCGCCGTCGCGACCGAGGAGCCGGAGATCGCCGCGAACAGCCCGCAGCTCAGCACCGTGGCCACCGCCAGACCGCCGGGCCAGTGACCGACCCAGGCCTGCACCGCGGCGAACAGGTCGCGCCCCACCCCGCCCCTCAGCAGGATGTTGGACATCAGCAGGAACAGCGGGATCGCGAGCAGGATGAAGCTGTCGAGCGCCGAGAGCAGCCCGGTCGAGGCCATCGACGGCGCGAAGCCGCCGACCAGCAGCAGCCCCAGCCCCAGCCCGCCCAGCGCGAAGGCCACGGGCACCCCGACGAGCAGCAGCGAAAACAGCGCCAGCAGGATCAGGACGACTTCCATCGCGCCTACTCCTGAACCGGGCTGTCGTCGGGCATGGGCGCCCCCATGGCCGTGCGCGCCATCTCCAGCGCGGTCTGCAGCCCCAGCAGCGCGAAGGCCGCCGGGACCGCCGCCTGCGGCCACCACGCCGGCATGTCGAGCATCGAGCCCGTCGTGCGCCCGCGCGCAAAACTGTTGAGCGGCGCGTCCAGCCCCGCCCAGACCACGACGACGCAGACCGCCAGCACCACCGCCAGCGCGATCAGCCGCGCCGCGCGCCGCGCCGGCTCGCCCAGCAGCGCGGTCACGACCGTCACGCGGATGTGCTGGCCGTGGCGCAGCAGCGCCGGCGCCGCCAGCAGCGTCGCCCACACGAAGAACAGCCGCGACAGCTCCTCGGCCCAGATCGTCGGCGCGGTGAAGAAGTAGCGCGCCGCCACCTCGTAGCTCAGCATCAGCCCGACGGCGAAATACACCCAGCCCGCAAAGGCGGCGAGCGCGTCGGACAGGCGGTCGACAAGCCCCATGGCGGGCCTCCCTGAGATGGGCGATGCGCGCCGGCGCCGCGCGAGCGGGGAAAGCGGCGCTGCCCCGGACCCCGATCCGGGGCCCCGACGAACGGCGCGCGACGCCGGCGGCTTTCTCCTGCGCGCGCGCCAGCCCCGCGCCGCGGCGTCCAGAAACCCGGAGACCGGGCGACCGGCAGGCCCGCAGACCGGGCGGCCCCGGACCCGATCCGGGGCCGCGCCCCTTGCGGCGTCAGAGGCCGTTGGCGGCGTCTAGCACCTCGCGGCCGAGCGGCCCGGCCTCCGCCAGCCAAGCGTCGATCACCGGCGCGGAGGCCGCCTTCCACGCCGCGACCTGCTCGGCCGTCGGCGTGTGGACCTTCATGCCGGCGGCGACGGCGTCGGCCAGCGCCTCCTTCTCGATCTCGCTCATGCGGTCGCGCACGTCGGCCTCGGCCTTCAGCGCGGCCGCCTCGACGGCCGCCTGCTGCTCGTTGGTCAGGTCGTCCCACGCGTCCTCGTTGATGACCACGAGGAACTCGATGTCGCCGTTGTTGGTCAGGGTGACGGCGTCCATCACCTCCCACAGCTTGCGCGACTGCACGCCCGAGAGGCCCGTCATGCCCACGTCCACCGTGCCGCGCTGGTATGCGAGGAACTGCTCGGAGCCCGAGATCAGCGTCGGCGCGCCGCCCAGCTCCTTGACCCACTCGCCGAGCCACTTGCCGAACACGCGGACCTTCTGGCCCTGCAGATCGTCCGGCCCCATCAGCGGCTCGCCCTTGGAGAGCAGCACGTTGCCGCCATAGGCCTGCCACCACAGCACCTTGGCGCCGGTCTCGGCGATGGCGGCGTCGAGCGGCGCGCGCACGGGCGAGCCCGGCGCGGTCGCGGCGCGCACCTTCGCCTCGGTGTTGAGCACGAAGGGCATGTAGAAGATGTCCACCGCCGGGATGTCGCCCACGAAGCGGCTGAGCGAGGCGACGCCCATCTCGATCTGGCCCGAGCCGACCGCCTCCGGCACCTCGTTGTCCTTGTAGAGCTGCGCGCTGTCGTAGATCTCGATCTTCACGTCGGAGGTCTTCTCGACCTCCTCCTTGAACAGCAGCAGGTTCTGCCCGAGATGGCTCGCCAGCGGCAGCTGCAGGGTGATGCGCAGCGTCGTCTCGGCCTGCGCGGCGCCAGAGATGGCCAGCGCCAGCCCGGCGCCCAGAAGCGTCCTCATCATGGTCATACCTCCCAACGGTTTCTTGTTGGGCGCGATAGAGGCGCGCCTGCGCCCCGCCGTCAAGCGCTGCGGCCGCAACCTCGCACGCCAAATGCGTGGCGCCGCGTTCCCGCGCCGGCTATGTCTCGTGCGGTGGCCGGGGGATTTCGAGCCGCATGGAAGACTTGCTCAAGCTGCTGGCGAAGCTGGGCGTCTGGGGCGTTTTCTTCGGCGTCTGCTACGGCTTCGCGCGACGCTACTTCCACGACCTCTACAAGCAGCCCGACAAGGGCCGCTGGATAGCCCGCCTGCGCCACGACGGCTTCGCCAGGCGCTACCGCGAGATGCTGGCCGCCGCGCTCGACCAGCTCGACCGCCGCCTCTCGCCAGAGGCGGACCCGACGCCCGGCGCGCCCAAGGCCGAGGTCTCGCGCGCGTGGAGCCACGGCCTGCTCGACAAATGCCCGCTGCTGGCCGTCGCCTACCCGATCCTCTCGGTGCTGATCTGGTGGGCCGCCACCGGCGAACCCGGCCGCATCGGCGACCTCACGGTGATCGAAGCGCAGCACGCCGTCCCTGGGCGCCTCGCGGCGATCGGCGCCCTTGCGCTCTCGGCGCCGGTTTTTCTTCTTTGGCAGGTCGCGGCACTGTTCGGGCGGCCCGCGCTCGACGCACTGCTAAGGCTTTTCGAAGCCTTCGCGCGCGGGATCGGCGCGGTCTGAGCGCCGCGCCCTCACGGCACCAGCCGCAGCGCCTGGAGCTGGCCGCCGATGGCGCCGAAGGCGTCCGACAGCGCGGCGCCGGAGGGGGCGTCGAAGTACTTCTGCCCGGCGATGCGGGTGTCGGTCTCGGGGTCCGACGCGCAGCTTCCATAGGTCGCCCGCGTCGCGTCCCCGACATTGCCGAAGGTGATGGTGTAGAGGATCACGCCCGCCGCCTTGATGCTGGAGCAGAGCCGCAGCATCGACGGGTCGATCTGGCTCTTGGCGAGCACCTCGTCCGGCCGGCCATAGGCGGTCATGTCGGTCTGGTAGTGGCCGTTCTGGCCGTCGGTCATCATGACGATGATCTTGTGGTGATAGGGCGTGTCGTAGGGGCGCGGCATGTCGGGCGCGGCGACGCCGGACGCGTCGCGCCACAGCCCCGTCCAGCGCGGCGACACCATCCGCCACGCCCAGGCCAGCCCCACATTGCCGTAGGTGCCGCCGCGCGACCACGCGTCCACCCGCTCCACGCCCGCCGCCGCGTCGCCGTCGATGGCCGCCATGACCGCCGCGCGCGAGCTCGTCAGCGGCGTCGAGGGCGCCGGGCAGCCGAGGTTCGGGCCGTAGCCGTCATTGCCCCTGGTCTGCCGCTCGTCGATGAAGGGGTCGAAATCGCTCGGGTCGGCCGGGCACCAGGCGCCGATGGCCGGGCCCTTCGCGATGTACGAACCGGCGTTGCCCTGCACCAGATAGGAGCAGGTCGGCGCCGGGCACTCCTTCTTGCCGCTCCCATCGCCCTGGCTCTTGTTGTCCTCGTCGCACTTGCCCAGGCCGTCGCTCCCGCCCGAGCCGCTGTTGCCGTCGCCGTCGCCGTCCCCGGCCGCCAGCGCGGCCAAGGCGGCATCGAAGTAGGCCTCCGGCGGCCACATGTTCCGATGCGCCGGATTGGACTGGAGATACTGGTCGAAGGTTATCGGGTCGTCGTCGACGACCGAGGAGGGCCAGAGCAGCGGCGTGAACATCGCGCCCGGCCCCGGCGGATCGTCGGTCTCGCCCAGCGCGGCGCTGCGCGCGCGCACGCAGCCTTTCCAGGTGCTCGGCGCATAGGCGGCGTCGACGTCGGCGAGCGGCGCGTCGAGCCAGCCGGCATGCTGGCGCCCGATGTTCATCGAGGCGCTGTAGTTCACGACGCCCACATGCAGGTTAGGCGAGGCGTCCTCCCCGGCGAACAGCGTCTCCGCCAGCAGGCGCGCCGCGACGCGAAGCTCCGCGATGCGTGCGCCGGTCATCGAGCCGGTGTTGTCGAGCGCCAGCGCCACCTCGATCGACAGCGCGGTGCGCGAGGCCGCGGCGTCGACATGTACCTTCTGAACGTCGTCGCCGCCGAGATAGCTCAGCAGCCTCAGCGCCGCGAGACCTATGTCGGCGTCCACCGTCACCCGCACCGTCTCGGTCAGGCCCTTGGTGGCCGGCTCCACCACGACGCCGAAATTCGCCACCGCCACGCCGCCCACGCCGCCGTCGAGGGACGCGTCGAACACCATGCGCGCCAGCGCCTTCAGGTCGGCCTCCTCCAGCGAGACCTCCCGCGCCGCCGCCAGCGCCGCCGCGTCCGCCGCGCCCTGCAGCCGCAGCCGCGTCACCTCCACCCGCGTCATGTCGGTGACCATGGCGGCGATGAGGCCGGTCAGCCCGATCGACGCCGCCGCGATCACCGCCACCGCGCCTTCGCGCGCGGCGAGCAGCCGCCGCAGCCCGCGGGGGCCGGCGGGCGCCGGCGCGTTCCCCGCCCCGCCGCTCTGGGCCCCGCCGCTCTGGGCCCCGCCGCTTTGGGCCCCGCCGCTCCAAGTCCGGCCCGTCATGGCGCGGCCAGCGTGGTGAGCGGCGCGCTGCGGGTGCGGAAGAGCGCCCGGCGGTAAATCGTCGGCTGTTCCCCGAGCAGGCTCGCGAGCGCCGCCCGCCCCACCACCGCCGGCTCGAACTCGAAGAACACCTCGGCCACGATGAAGGCCCGCCCCGCCGGCAGCGGCGGCAGCGTCGCCAGCCGTCCGGGGTCGGCGCCAGCCGCCGGCCCCGTCGCCCGCATCCAGTTGACCGTCGCCGCGCCGGCGCCCCCGCCGGTGACCGAGCTGATCGTGACCGCGCCGCTCGTCCCGAGGTCGAGCGGCTGGGCCAGGATGCGCGCGAGCGCGAAATACGCCCCGGTGTCCGTGCTCTGGGTGAGGTCGTCCTCGGCCGGGCGGTCGCGCACGGCGTCCGCGCGCGACACCGCGTCGGCGAGCGCCAGCGCCGTCTGGTCGGCGCTCGCGGCAAGCGAGAGATAGCGGGCCGCGTCGAGGCACCCGACGGCCATCAGCAGCGCCAGCGGCAGCATGAACGCCGCCTCCATGGCTACCGAGCCGCGCCGGCAGCGCAGGCTCCGGCCGAGCAGGCCGAGCAGGCGGGTCAGGCGCTCAATAGGGCTCATTGCGCACCACGAGTTCGGCGCTGCGGAAAGTCATGTCGCCCGTCACCGGCCACAGCAGCGGGTGCCGCACGTCCTGCGCGATGGTCAGCGTGAACACCACATAGTCGCCCGAGCCGCCGAAGTCCGAGCGGCCCATGTCGGCGTCCCACCGCCCGTTGCCGTTCACGTCGTCGTAGTCCTCGCCGGCGTCATAGACGCCGTTGGCAGGCGGCGCGTCCACGAACGGCTCGGGCGCGCCGATGTTGCGCGGGTCGACGTAGGCGCGGCTCTCGATCAGCAGGGGCGAGGTCACGCCGTCCCCGCTCAGCGCGCTCCAGCGGGTCGACCAGTGGCAGACGCCGGCGACGTCGGGGCAGACATGGGCGGCGACGATGCGGCGGATCGCCTCCTGCCGGGTCTCGCCCGGCAGAGCGTCGCCCATGGCGGCCTGGCGCGCCGCCGCCGCCGCGCCGGTCTCAAGGGCCACGCCGCCCGCATGCAGCGCCAGCGCCGCAGCGCCGAGCGTCGTCAGCAGCACGGCGACGGGCGCGATCAGCGCGAACTCCACGGCCGCGAGACCCGTTCGGTCGCGCAGCAGCGCGCCGAAGGCGGCGCGCGCGCCCGCCGCAGCCGGGAAGGACCGCGCCGCCGTCATCTGAGCGAACGGTAGAAGGCGAGGTTCTCGGCCGCCTCCTGCGGCGTCAGCGCCGCCGAGAGCACCATCTCGGCCTTGTCCATCTCGCCGTTGAGCGCGTAGGCGAGCGCGAGGTTGTGGGTCGCCTGCGGCGCGCGCGCGCGGGCCCGGGCCAGCGCGTCCAGCTCGCCCGCCGCGGCGGCCGCGTCGCCGCCCAGCGCCCGCGACAGGGCGCGGTTCGACATCACGCCCCGGTTCGTCGGGTCGCGCGCCAGCACGCCGTCATAGAGCCGCTGCGCCGCGTCGTGGCGGCCCCGCAGGTCGAAGGAGACGGCCAGCCCGTTCATCGCCGCGACGTCCTCCGGCGCGAGGGCCAGCGCCGCGTCGAAATGCGCCTCCGCCCCGGTCGCGTCGCCCTGCGCCAGCGCCGTGCGGCCCAGCCCCGTGCGCGCCGCGGCGGAGGCCGGGTCGAGCACGGCGAGCCGGCGATAGGCGTCGGCGGCCTCGGGCCAGAGCCCGGCGCCGTAATAGGCGTCCGCCAGCGCGCGCCACGGCTCCGGCGCCAGCGGCTCGGCCTCCGCCGCGCCGCGCAGGATGCGCACCGCCGATGCCAGGTCGCCGCCGGCCGCGGCGGCCTCGCCCAGCCGCATCGCGCTCTCGAAGCCGACCGCAGGCTCATCGGCGGCGGCGCCCAGGTTCGCGCCGAAGCCCGGCCCCGGCGCGCCGAACGCGCAGCCGGCCAGCGCCAGCGCCGCGCCCGCCGCCCACGCCGCGCGCATCAGCCGATGTGGCGCGCCGCCGACGGCGGCGATCTGCGGTCGCGTGAGGTCATCCGTCATGAGGTTCTCCTCGGTCGGCCCCGGTCGGGGAAGGGTTGCGGGCGGCGGCGGTGGCCATGTCAGAACAGCGCCATCATCGACAGCGCCGCCGGCCCCACCACCACCACGAAGACCGCGGGCATGATGAAGACGATCAGCGGCAGCGTGAGCAGCGCCGGCATCTTCGCGCCGCGCTCCTCCAGCGCGATGATCCGCGCCTGCCGCAGGTCGGCGCCCAGCGCGCGCAGCGACTGCGAGAATGGGGAGCCGTAGCGGATGGTCTGCGTCAGCGTCATGGCGAAGGCGCGCGCCTCCGGCATGTCGAGACGGGCGGCGAAGTTGCTCAGCGCGTCGGCGCGCTCGGGCAGCGCCTGCAGCTCGGCGGTCGTCACCGCGATCTCACCGGCCATGTCCGGCGAGAAGGCGGCGAGTTCTCGCGCGATGCGGTCGAGCGCCATGTCGAGGCTCTGCCCCGCGTAGGAGGCGATCACCATCAGGTCGATCACGTCGGGCAGCGCGTCGCGCAGCCGCCGCCGCCGCGCCTCGCGCCGGCGGCGCAGCGCCAGCTCCGGCAGGATCGCGCCGACGATCATCCCGAAGCCTGCCCCGGCGGCGATCAGGATCGTCGAGGGCGCTTCGAACAGCGCATGGCGCGTGGCCGCATAGCCGGCGACCGCCCCGAGCCCGGCGACGACGAACTTCGCCGCGGCCAGCCAGCGCAGCGCGCCGGGGTCGCGGAAACCCGCCGAGACCAGCAGCGCCGCGATCTCCGCCCGCTCCCTCTCCCGCGGGAAGAAGGCGCGCGACAGCATCGCGCCGAGCGGCCCGAGCGCGTCCTGCGCCGCGCGCGCCAGCGCGCCGCGCAGGTCGGCGGCGGGGTCGGCGTCCGCGCTGCGCAGCGCCAGCGCCATCCGCGCCGCGACCCGCCTGCGCCGCGCGGCGCGCCGATCGACCAGCATCGCCACCGCCGCCAGCGCCGCCAGCCCGCCGATCAGGGCGATCGTCGTCGCCGCGTCCGTCGTCGCCGCGTCCGTCATGGCCGCGCCGTCACGATCGCGCGCACGATCAGCATCCCGACCGCGAGCAGTCCGACGGCGGCCATCAGCATCGTTCGCCCCGGTCCCTCCGCCAGCAGCAGGCCGAACTGCGCCGGGTCGAGCAGATAGACCGCGACGCCGGCGACCAGCGGGATCAGCCCGACGATGGTGGCCGACATCCGCCCCTCGGCGGTCAGCGCGCGGGCCTTGAGCCGCGTCTCCTTGCGCTTGCGCAGCACGGTGTGGAGGTTGTCGAGGCTGTCGGAGATCTGGCCGCCGGTCTCGCGCTGGATGACGAGCGCGATGGCGAGGAAGGTGAAGTCGGGCAGGTTCACCTCGTAGGCGGCGCGCCGCAGCGCCCGGCGCAGGTCCACGCCGAGGTCGTCGAGATCGGCGATGCGCGTGAAGACCGGACCGACCGGCGCTTCGAGCTCGCGCCCCGCCAGCCGAACCGCGCCGCTGGCCGGGTTGCCGGCGCGCACGGCGCGCCCGAGCAGTTCGACCGCCTCCACCAGCTGGTCGAGGAAGGCGACCGCCCAGCGCCGGCGCAGCTCGCCATGGCCGATCCAGCCCGCCGCCAAAGCGGCGCCCAGCGCGATGAGGGCGTCGTGGAAACCGGGCAGCCCCAGCGCGAACGATACGCCTCCGGCCGCCAGCCCGGCGAAGGCGGCGCCGCCGCAGAGCCAGGCGAAGGGCCTGACGCCGCCGACGCCGGCCGCCAACGCCTCGATCCGCTGCAGCGCCGCGCCGCCGAAGCCGCTCGCGCGGTTCTCGAACATGCGCCACTCTTCGGCCAGCGCCGAGTTCGACGGCCCCCTCCCGGCGCGCCGCAGCGCGAGCGCCGCGAGCCGCGCACGCATGCGCGCCCGAGGCCCCGCGCGCCGCCGCACCTCGCTCCAGAGCGCCAGCGCCAGCGCGCAGACCATCATCGCGCCGAGCGCCGGCATGGGCCTCAGCGCGAGCTGCTCGGCGACGGTGCGCAGCGCCTCGACCGCCATGCTCAGTCCGCCTGCATCAGCGATTCGAGCTCGGCGTCGAGCCCGTAGTCGGACGCGCGGCGCGCGAAGGCGGGGCGGATGCCCGTGAACGCGAAATGGCCCCGAATCCCCTCGCCCGGCGCACCGCCCTCGTTGACGAAGCGGAACAGCTGCTGCGTCGTGACGACCTCGCCCTCGGCGCCGCTGATCTCCACGATCTCGGTCACGCGCCGCACGCCGTCGCGCATCCGGCTGACCTGCGCCACCAGATGCACGGCCGAGACGATCTGCGCGCGCACGAAGCGCAGCGGCAGGTTCGGGTTGCCGGAAATCACCATGTTCTCCAGCCGCACCAGCGCGTCGCGCGCGGTGTTGGCGTGGATCGTCGTCATCGAGCCGTCGTGGCCGGTGTTCATGGCCTGCAGCACGTCGAAGGCCTCCGGCCCGCGCGTCTCGCCGAGGATGATGCGGTCGGGCCGCATCCGCAGCGCGTTGACCACCAGTTGCCGCTGGTCGATGCCGCCCTTGCCCTCGATGTTGATCGGCCGCGTCTCCAGCCGCACGACATGGGGCTGGTGCAGCTGCAGTTCCGCGGCGTCCTCGATGGTGACGACGCGCTCACCCGCGCCGATGAAGCCCGAGAGCGCGTTCAGCAGCGTGGTCTTGCCCGAGCCGGTGCCGCCCGAGATGATCACGTTGAGGCGGATGCGCGAGGCGATCTCCAGCACATGCGCCATCTGGTGCGAGAGGTTGCCCTGCCGCGCCATCTGCGCCAGCGAGATGCGATTCTTGGCGAACTTGCGGATCGAGACCGCCGTGCCGTCGATCGCCAGCGGCGCCGTGACGATATTGACGCGGCTGCCGTCGGCGAGCCGGGCGTCCACCAGCGGGCTCGCCTCGTCCACCCGCCGGCCCACCGAGGCCGCGATGCGCTGGGCGATGTTGGTGAGCTGGGCGTTGTCGGCGAAGGTCACGTCGGTCAGCGTCAGCTTGCCTGCGCGTTCGACATAGACCTGCTTGGGGCCGTTGATCATGATGTCGGTGATCGTCGGATCGGCCAGCAGCGGCTCGATCGGGCCGAGGCCGAACATGTCGTCGAGCAGGCGCTTGGCGAGCGCGTCCTGGTCGGCGCGGCTGAGGCGCAGGCGCTGGTCGACGACGATCTCGCCCACCAGCGGGCGCAGCTCGCGCTCCATCGCGTCGCGCCCGCCCAGCACCGCGGCGGAGACGTTGATGCGCGCCATCATGGCCGCGCGCACCGCGCCATAGGCGGCGTCGCTGACGGCGCCCTCCTCGATCGGGAGCGGCGCGCGATCCGCGCGCGGCGCCGCCGACCCAGCCGGGGCCGCCGGGGCCGCCGACACAGCGTGTTGCTGGGCCGGACGCGCCGCCGCGCCGTCGGCGTCGCCGCCGTGGCCGCCGGGCGCGGCGACGGCCGGCGGGGCCTCCGGCGGCTCGACGCGCCGCGGCTGACGGCGGCCGAAGCTCATCGCCGTCCCAGCACGCTGGCGATCAACCGCCGCACGCCGGTCGGCCGGCTCGGCGCAAGCCCCGAGATGCCCGCGACGATGCGCTCGGCGGCCAGCGCGATCGGCCCGCCCCCGGCCGCCAGCGGCTCGCCGAGATTGTCGCCGCGCTGGGCGGCCGTGCGGTCGTAGGCGATCTCGAGGTCGGGCGCGCGGCCCAGCGCCTCCGCCGTCAGCGCCTCGTCGACGGCGCCGCGCAGGCCCGGATGGTGGTCGTTCAGCGCCAGCATCGAGCCGCCGGTGCCCGACTTCGCAAGCTCGAGCAGGCGCGCGCCGTCGCGCAGGCCGGCCAGCGTCCGGTCCGTCACGATCACCCGGTTGCGCGCCCGGCCGAAAAGGCCGGCGAACACCGGCCCGAAGCGTCTCGGCATGTCGACGACCACGAAATGGAACTGCTCCGCCACGCGCTCCAGCACCGTCTCCAGCGCGTCGGGGTCGATGGCCGCGGCGGCGCCGAGCGGCGCCTCGTCGGCCAGCAGCGACAGCCGCGGTCCCGCCTGCGCCATCGCCTGCTCAAGATAGACGGCGTCGAGGCGCTGCGCGTTGGCCAGCGCGTCGATCAGCCCGCCGGTCTGCACGCCGAGCTGCGCGCCCGCCGCGCCGCCATGCAGGTCGAGGTCGACAAGCGCCACGCGGCGCTTGCGCACGGCGGAGAGCCGCCACGCCGTCGCCACGGCCAGCGTCGTCGTCCCGACGCCGCCGCGCGCGCCGGCGAAGGCGATCAGCCGTCCTCGGCGCGCGCCGAGGCCCGCCTCGCGCAGCGCCGGCTGGACACTTTCGACATAGGGCGCCAGAAGCTCGGGCGAGACCGGCTTCAGCAGGTAGTCGGCGACCCCGGCCCGCACCAGCTCGCGGAAGAGATAGACCGAGTCGCGGTCGCCGATGGCCAGCACGGTCACACCCGGGTCACAGGCCTCGGCGAGCCGATCCATCTCGCTGAGAGGCGTGTCGATGCCGCTGAGATCGACGATAACCAGCCGGGGCGGCGCGTCGGCCTTCTCCAGCTGATCGATCAGCCGGTCGACGCCGCCGCGGAACGCCAGCGCCCGCCCTGGGCCGACCGCCGCCGCGAGATAGTCCGACAGCATCGCTGCGGTCGCGGGGTCGGCGACGGCGGCGAGCACCTCGTGACGCGGACCGGCGCCCTTGCGCGGCGCGGTCGCGCGGCTCGCCGGAGCCGGCCGCCCCGCGGCCTCGCCCGGGGCCTTGGCGTCGCTCGCTCCCTCCGTCACGACGGCCTCCCCGACCCGTGCGGCGCGGCCATCACAGGCCCTCCACTGTCGCGGTCCGTTCCGGCAGCGGCGCGGGACCGGTCTCGCGATGGCGCGTCACCGAGCGCGCCAGCGCCGCCGCTGGCGCCGGGCTCTCCGCGCGCGGTCGGGGCGCGAGATCCTCGCGGCGTGCGATCATGGCGTCGAGCGCCCGCTCGGTGTGGCAGCCCAGCGTCCGGCCGTCGGCCGGCGACGGGTTGCCGAGCGCGGCGTCGAACGGGTGATCCATCCGCACGTCGTCCCATGAGGGGCAGATCGAGGCGTCGACATGGTCCAGCGCCTCGAGACGATCGAGGTCGCCGGCCGCCTCCGCCGCCGCGCGCGCCTCGGCGATCTTCGGCGCCCAGCCATAAGCGTAGGGCGCGCGATCCGGGAACGGCGGCGCGACGCACCCCGAAAGAGCCGCCAGCGCCAGCGCCGCCGCGCCGGCCGATGCCGCGCGCGCGCTCAAAACACGAACCCCACCTGGCCGTGCAGACGCCCCGCCGTCGCGCCCGCGCCGCCGCCGCGGGCGCGCCGCGCCAGCAGCGCCTCCAGCGACTGCCCCGCCGCGGGCCCGCCGACCGGCGTCGGCAGCGCGTCGGGCCGGGTCGGCCGCACCACATAGGGCGTCACCGTCACGATCAGCTCCGTCTCCGCCTTCTGGTAGCGCGTCGAGGTGAACAGCGCGCCGAGCACGGGCAGGTCGCCGAGTCCCGGCAGCTTCTCGACCACGTCGCGCGTGTTCTGCTGCAGCAGCCCGCCGATCACGAGGCTCTGGCCGCTCGCCAGCTCCACCGTCGTGTCGACGCGGCGCACGATGAGCGCGGGTATCTCGAAGCCCTCCGCCTCGATCGCGCCGTTGGAGGTGATGTCGCTCACCTCCGGGCGCACCCGCAGGCTGATGCGGTCGGGCGAGAGCACGGTGGGCGTGAAGTCGAGGATCACGCCGAAGGGCTTGAATTCGATGGTGGTGCGGTTGCCGTCCTGCGCGACCGGGATCGGGAACTCCCCGCCTGCGGTGAAGCTCGCCGTCTCGCCCGAGAGCGCGGTGAGGTTCGGCTCCGCCAGCGTGCGCGCCAGCCCCTCGCGGTCGAGCGCGTCGAGCAGCGCGTTGAGGTCGAGATAGTCCGTCGAGACGCCGCCGGAGATCAGGCCGTAGGCGCCCGCGGTCGCCGTGAGCGGCACGGCCAGCCCGGTCCCCGTGGCGATGCCGAAGGTCACGGCGCCGACGTTCAGAACGCCCTGCCAGTTGATCCCGAGCCGGCGGTCGAGGTCGCGCGTCACCTCCGCCACCCGCACCCGCAGGTTCACCTGCGTCGGCGCGCTGACGGTCATGCGGTTGATCACCGAAAGCCCTTCGCCAAGTGCGCCGGCGACGGTCGCGGCGACCGCCTCGGCCTCCAGCGGGTCGGCGGCGTCGCCCTCGATCATCACCGAACCCGGCGCGGAGGAGAGGCGCACGGGCGTGCGCGGAAACCGCGCCGCCAGCAGCGCGCGCAGCTGCGTCAGCTCCACCTCCACGCGCACGTCGCGCACCGCGATCGGCGCGCCCGCCTCGTCGAGCGCGAAGAGCGTCGTACGGCCGGGCCTCTGGCCGAACACGAAGACGGACTGCGGCCCGGCGATCTGGATGTCCGCCACGTCGGGATGCGCGATGAAGACGGTCGCCGCCGGCGCGGCCAGCGAGACCAGCTCCGCCTCGCCGACCGTGAGCGTCAGCGCGCCGCGAACCTGCGCCGCCGCCTGCGTCGCAACCAGCGCCAGCGCCACCGCCGGGACTGCGGCCGCGGCCATGACCAACTTCATTGCGCGATCTCCTCGTTGCGCCCGCCGCGCATCACCGTGACCCGCGGGCTGATGGCCGGGGGCGCCGGCCCGTCGTCGGCCGGCGCCGCCCGCCCCGAAGCCGCGCGCGTCGCGGCGGAGACGTCCTGCGCCCAGGTCGGCCCGCTCTCGTCGTCTGGGTCGGGCGCGGCCTCGCCCTCGACGATGAGCGAGCGCAGCGTCAGCGACAGCGAGCCGAGGTTGCGCGCCACGGCGATCCGCTCCGCGCCCGCCGACGTGACCTCCAGCGTGATGGTCCGCGGCGCCGCCTCGCGCTCGTCCTCCCGGTTGCGGGCGGCGAGGGCCCCGCCGAGCCGCTGGTCGACCGCGATCACGCGGGCGTCGCGCAGGATGGTCTCGCTGGCCCAGCGCCGCCCCGGCGCCACGTCGGCGCCGACCTCGATCTCCTGCGTCAGCAGCAGATCGACCCGGTCTCCGGGGAAGATCAGTCCCGCCGCGCCGGTCACCTCGTTCACCGCCAGCGCCACGGCGCGGTAGCCCGGCCGCAGCACAGCGGCGAGAAAGCCGTCCTGGCCGGGCGCCAGCAGCGCGGACCGAGGCGCCGGAACGCCTGCTGGCACGGGGGCGATGATGACGGCGCCCAGCGGGTCCGACTCTCCCTCCACGATCCAGTCGTCCTCGACGAGCGCCGGTTCGATCGGCGCGAAGGGGGCCCGCGCGTCAGTCAGGAAGGTGCCCACCACCAGCGGCTCGGCGGCGACGCGCACCCGCGCGCGGGGCGCCTCGATCGCCTCGGCAGCCTGGCGCGGCCCATAGGCGACGTAAACGACGCCCGCCGCCGCGATCAGCAGCAGGAGGATCAGAATGCGGGAGAGCGCGCCCATCAGACCGCTCCCGCCGAGATGATGAGCGCGCCCGCGCCGGCGATGGCGACGCCGTAGGGCGCCTGCGCGCGGCGCGCGAGGACTAGCGCAGCCCCGCCCGGCGCGCCGCCCGCCAGCGCGGCGGCGAAGCGCGCCGCCCCGTAGGCGAGCGCCAGCGCCGCTCCGAACAGGCTCGTGAGCAGCAGGAAATCGGGGACGGCCGCGACCGGCAGCCACAGCGTCGCCGCCGCGGCCAGCTTGACGTCGCCGCCGCCCATCGCCCCAACGAAGAACAGAGCCGCGCCGCCGGCGAACACCGCCGCCGCCGCAAGTGCGGTCGCGCCGAAGCCCGCAGGCCCCATGTGCCACACGCTCCACGCCGCGCCCGAGATCGCCAGCGCGACGCTCACAGCGTCGGGGATCAGCCGGCGCGCCGCGTCGCACGCGGCGGCGGCGGCGAGTAGACCAAGCGCGATGATCGACGGTTGCTCCAAGTCGGTCGTCCTTTGTCGGGCGTACTACCCAGCCATGGGCCGCGGCGTCGCGCGCCGCGGCCGCTTCTGTTCTCGGCGAGCGGGCGCCAGCCCGGGCTACTCCGCTGTTGCGGCGGTCAGCGCGGTGATCTGGGCCTGCACGAAGGTGCCGATGCTGTCGTCGACGCTGCCGAGCGTAGCGGCGAGGCCGACGCCGACGACGCCGATCAGGATCGCATACTCGACGGCGGAGATGCCGCGACGGTCGCAAAGCAGCGCGTGCAGCCGGATCAGGATGTTCATGGTTCGACGCTCCGATTCAAAAGATCTGCAGTCGTCCTAGCCGACAAGGCGTGAAGTTTTGGTTTCACTGCGGCGCCTTGCGCCCTGGACGACTTGACAGCCGCCGCCCGCCGCCGCGCTTGACCCGTCGCGGCGCGCGGCGTACTCCCCGCGTCGGTCGAGCCGGTAGCTCAGTTGGTAGAGCATTCGACTTTTAATCGAACGGCCGTGGGTTCGAGTCCCACCCGGCTCACCACGACCGCGGAAACCCTGAGGCTTCAGAGCAATGGGGCCCGCTCCCGCGAGGCGCGCCTCCATGCGCGGCGTGTCGGGCACGGACCCGAATCGTTGCGTGCGACGGCCGATCGGCGGAGAATGCCGCTTTGTTCCAGCAGTCGGCGGGTCGCCCATGTTTTTTGCGCGTTGTCTCGGCGTCGTTCTTTCGACAGCCGCGTTTCTGACCCTGGCGCTAGCCGCCGCCGCCGCGCCCGGAGACGCCGGTAGGCGCGTCGCGCTCGTGATCGGCAACGGCGCCTACGCCTACAGCCCCGGTCTCGCCAACCCCGCTAACGACGCGCGGGCGATGGCGGCGCTGCTGGAGGGGATGGGATTCGAGGTCGTCAACACCGGGCCCGACGGTCCCGGCCTCGTCGATCTCGACCTCGCGGGCATGAACCGCGCCCTGGCGCTCTTCGGGCGGCAGGCCCGCGGGTCCGAGATCGCCGCGGTGTTCTACGCCGGCCACGGTCTCGAGGTCGGCGGAGTCAACTACCTGCTGCCCGTCGACGCGAGGCTCCAGGATGAGCTCGACCTGCCGCTTGAGGCCGTCGATCTCGACACCATGATGCGATTCGCCTCCGTCGCGTCCACCCGCATCGTCCTGCTCGACGCCTGCCGCGACAACCCGCTGGCCGCGCGCATGACCGTGTCGCAGGGCACGCGCGGCATCGGCCGCGGCCTCGCGCAGATCGACCAGGTCGAGACCGGCTCGCTGCTCGGCTACGCCACCTCGCCGGGCGCGGTCGCGAGCGACGGCGCCGGCGAGCACAGCCCCTACACCGCCGCGCTTCTGACGCATCTGGGCGCGCGGGGCGTCAGCCTGACAGACGCGATGACGCGGGTGAACGCCGCGGTGCAGGACGCGACCGGCGGCGCGCAGATCCCATGGATGAACTCGTCGCTGCGCGAGGTCATCCAGCTCGCCGGGCCGGCGCCGGCCGCCGAGCCCGCCGCCCCACAGCTTTTCGCCGCCCTCGGCGGCGACGGCCAGGACCGGGCGGCCGCCGGCGCGCAGCCGGCGCCGTCTCCGGTGGACACCGACCTGCTCGACTGGCGGCTTGCGACGCAGATGAACACCGCCGCCGCCTTCCGCGCCTACATCGCCACGCACTGCCCCGGCGGCCATGGCTGCGCGCTCGCCGAAGCCAGCGTCGCGTCGATGGCGGCTGCCGAAGTGTCCGGCGCCGCCGCTGTCACGACGGCCGAGCGCAAGGCGGCCGCCCTGCATCCAACGCTCTTCGACATGGCGGCCCTGACCCAGCCGCAGGACCGCGCCCCGCCTGGCGGCGCGGCTCCCCCGCAGCTCGCGCCGCAGCAGTTCGCCGTCCCGGCGCCGCCCCAGGTTCAGGCGTCGCCGGAGGCCGCCGCGCTCGCCTACCAGGAAGGTCTGAACCGGTCCGACAGGCTCGACGTGCAGCGGCGGCTCGACCTCGTCGGCTTCGACCCGCGCGGGGTCGACGGCGTGTTCGGCGCGAACACCTACGCCGCCATCTCGGCGTGGCAGGGCGCGCGCGGCTACGCGGCCACCGGCGTGCTGGGCGCGCAGCAGCACGCGCACCTTCTCAGCGAGAGCCAGCCGGCCTTCGACGCCTGGCGCGCGCGCGCCGCACGCCAGGCCCGCCAGACCCCGCAGAAGACCTACCAGCGCGCCGTCGCGCCGAGCGCGACCACCGAGGAAGCGTCGAACCCGAGGGGCGGCACGCTGATCGAGCGATTCCTCGGAGACGTGGGCGACCTGATCAAGCCCACGCCCACGCGCTGACGGCTTCGCCGGGGCGCGGGCCGCCCCGGCGAAGCCCCGCAGCCGCCCAGCGCGCCCGGAATGCGTCGCGAAGCAGGTCGATGCGCGCGCCAGCGCGTCGGCGCACGCTGCGCCGGTGGTTTCGGCGGGCCGTCAGGGCCTTGCCCGACCCGGATCGCCGCCGTTCCCGCAGGCGGAGGCGACGCCTCGGCCGATAAGGCCAACTCCAGGCGTTCCTCGCGATGCCCGGCGTCCCCTCGTCCGCCGGCGGGCCGCGCGTCGGGGTCGCCGCAGGCCATGACAGAAATCCCTGCAGAGGCGCCAGCGACGTCCCCCGGCCTCGCCGACGGCGCCGCCCTGCTCCTCGCCCGGCTGGAGGCGGAGAGCGCCGCGCCGGGCGAACGCGCCGCGCCGGAGGCGCTGCCGGCGCAGGGCCATGCGCTCGTCCGCATCTGCGCCTTCAAGCTCCTGAAAAGGCGCGACTGACGGGCGTGGTCAGGAATGCCGTCCATGGCCGCCGCCGCGTCAACCGGGGCCATCCCGAGGTGCTGCGCCGGCGCGTCGACCTGATCGACGGCCACTGCGACGCGCTGGCCGTCGGGCTCCCCTGAGCCGGCGTCAGCCGAAGCGGTTGTCGCGCGGGAAGCCGCGCGGCGCCATCCGCCCCGCCGAGCCGCGCTTGCCGACATATTCCGCGAGGTCGTCGCCGGCGACGGTGCGGGTGCGCCCGCCGTTCTCCTTCCAGCTCAGGCCCGCCGCCATGTCGATCACCACGGCGTCGCTCAGGGCGGCGTCCTTGTATTTCTGCAGCCGCACGCCCTTGCCGCGCGTCATCTCCGGCAGTTCCTCCAGCGCGAACACCAGCAGCCGGCGGTTCTCGCCCACCACCGCCACCGCATCGCCCGCCACCGGCGCGAACACCCGCGCCGTCGCGCCGGGGCCGAGGTTCAGCGCCTGCCTGCCCGCGCGCGTCTGCGCCACGAGATCGACCTCCGCCGCCACGAAGCCGTCCCCGGCGGAGGAGGCCAGCAGCCGCTTCTCCCCCGGCTGGTGCTTCACGAGCGCCACGATGTCGTCGTCCTGCGCCAGATCGACGATCAGCCGCAGCGGCTCGCCCATGCCGCGCCCGCCGGGCAGAAGATGCGCCGACAGCGTGAACACGCGCCCCGAAGCCGACAGGGCCAGCAGCTTGTCCGTCGTCTCGGCGTGGAGCGCGAAGCGGGGCCCGTCGCCGTCCCGAAACTTCTGTTCCGCATCGAGCGGCTGATGACCGCGCAGCGCGCGTATCCAGCCGTTCTGCGAGCAGATCACCGTCACCGGCTCGCGGTCGATCATCGCCTCCGGGCTCGCCGCCTCCACGCTCGGCGCCTCCGCCAGCGCCGTGCGCCGCGCCCCGCCGGGCGCGTCGCGGCCGAAGCGGCGGTCGGTCTCGCGGATCTCGTCGGCGATGGCGCGCCACTGCGCTTCGTCGGAGCCGAGCAGCGCCTCAAGCGCCCCGCGCTCGGCGGTCAGCTCGTCGCGCTCGCGCCTGAGCGCCATCTCCTCCAGCCGCCGCAGCGCGCGCAGCCGCAGGTTCAGCACCGCCTCGGCCTGCACGTCCGTAAGCCCGAACTCGGCCATCATCACCGGCTTGGGCTCATCCTCGGTGCGGATGATCTCGATGACGCGGTCGAGGTTGAGGAAGGCGATGATGTAGCCGTCCAGCACCTCCAGCCGCGCCATGATCTTCGCCAGCCGATGCCGCGAGCGCCGCCGCAGCACCTCGCGCCGGTGGTCGAGATAGGCGCGCAGCAGCTCCTTGAGCGAGCAGACCTTGGGCGTCCGCCCGTCGATCAGCGCGTTCATGTTGAGCGGGAAGCGCAGCTCCAGGTCGCTGAGGCGGAACAGCGTCTCCATCAGCACCGCGGCGTCCACCGTGCGGGCGCGCGGCTCCAGCACCAGCCGCACGTCCTCGGCGCTCTCGTCGCGCACGTCGGCCAGCAGCGGAACCTTGCGGGTGGTGACGAGTTCGGCCAGCCGCTCCACGAGCTTCGACTTCTGCACCTGATAGGGGATTTCGGTGACGACGATCTGGTAGACGCCGCGCCCGAGGTCCTCCACCTGCCAGCGCGCCCTGAGCCGGAAGCCGCCGCGCCCCGTCGCATAGGCCTGCGCGATGGCCTCCGGCGGCTCGACCAGCACGCCGCCGGTCGGGAAGTCCGGCCCCTGCACCTTCAGCGCCAGCGCGTCGTCGCCAGCCTCGGGGTTGTCGAGCAGCATCAGCAGCGCCGCGCACAGCTCGCCCGCGTTGTGCGGCGGGATAGAGGTGGCCATGCCGACCGCGATGCCGCTCGCCCCGTTCGCCAGCAGGTTCGGGAAGGCCGCCGGCAGCACGACCGGCTCCTCCTCGGAGCCGTCATAGGTCGGGCGCATGTCCACCGCGTCGGCGTCGAGCCCGTCGAGCATCGCCGCCGCCACCGCCGTCAGCCGCGCCTCGGTGTAGCGCTGGGCGGCTGCGTTGTCGCCGTCGATGTTGCCGAAATTGCCCTGTCCGTCGATCAGCGGATACCGAAGACTGAAGTCCTGCGCCGCACGAACCAGCGCATCGTACACGCTCAACTCGCCATGTGGATGAAACTTGCCGATGACATCGCCAACGACGCGCGCCGATTTCTTGAACCCGCTGCCCGGATCGAGCCTCAACTGTCGCATCGCAAACAGAACCCGGCGATGCACCGGCTTCAGACCGTCGCGCGCATCGGGCAGCGCGCGGTGCATGATCGTCGAGAGCGCGTATTGCAGGTAGCGCTCGCCCAGCGCCCGGCTCAGCGGTTCATGCAATATGTCGGGGAGGTCGGGCGTATCGGTCATAGATGTAGCTTAGCGCCGGTCCTCGACCGGGTCCAGCGGCTCCGCCAGCCGCCCCGATCTCGACAGCGCCAGCGCGATGGGCCGCGTGCGCGGGAACTGGCTGAACACGATCATCAGGATCACCGTGATGGGGATGGCGAGGAACATCCCGGCAGGCCCCCACATCGCGCCCCACACCACCAGCAGCAGCAGGATGACGAAGCCCGAGAGGTTCAGCCGGTCTCCCATCACCCTCGGCAGCACCACCTCTCCGGCGGTGAACTGGATCGCCGCCAGAACCGGGATGAGGACCAGCAGCCGCGACGGATCCTCGAACTGCAGCAGCGCATAGACGCAGGGGATCGCCACGCCGAGGATCGAGCCGATGGTCGGAATGAAGTTCAGCCCGAAGGCGAGAAATCCCCAGAAGGCCGCCCCTGCCACGCCGAAGACCCACAGCGTCAGCCCCGTCGCGACGCCGACCCCCAGCGAGATCAGCGTCATCAGCCACAGATAGGCGCGCGTCTCGTCGGCGATGTGCTTGAGCGTCGCGCGCAGCCACGCGCGGCGCTCGGGGTCGGGCGCCAGCGCGCGCAGCTTGGCCTCGTAGTAGCGCTGATCGACCAGCAGGAACATGACGTAGAGAAACACCAGCGCGACCCCGCCGACGAGCTCCCGCGCCGCCGACAGCACGCGCGTCAGAACGCCCTCGAGGTCGTAGCCGGAGAGAATCGCCTCCAGATCGATCGGGCCGGCCAGCCCGACCGCGGCCATCGCCTGATTGGCCGCCGCGAGAAGCCGCTCGTCCACGCCGGCGAGCCCCTCGGTCAGCGCGCCGACGTTGCGCGCGACGATCTGGATCACCGCCAGCACGCCGACCAGCAGCACGCCCATCGCCGCGGCGGTGCAGACGGCGCGGGGCAGCGCCGGGGCGCGAAAACTCAGCGCGTCCGCCAGCGCGTTGATGAGAAACCAGATCAGCACCGCCACGGCGATCGGCGTGAGGTAGGGCCGCCCCAGCGTCAGCGCGGCGATCAGCAGCACGACGAAGCCGAGCCCGTAGAACAGGTCGCGCAGCGTCATGCGACGCCGGGGGCGATCCGGCTGCGGGGCGGCCGTTTCGTCGGCCTGCGTCTCCAGCGTGGTCTGTCGCGGCATGGCGAAGGCTCCATGGCGTTTGCGCGCGCCAGGGGGTTATACCCGCGCGACGAGCCAGAGGGTTATACCCGCGCGACGAGAATGTGGAGGCGCAAGGGCGATGACGCGCAGCATCCTGATCACCGGCTGCTCATCAGGCATCGGGCTAGACGCGGCCCGCGCCCTGCGCGCGCGCGGCTGGCGCGTGCTCGCGACATGCCGCGCCGAGGCTGACTGCGAGCGCCTGCGCGGCGAGGGGCTGGAGAGCTTTGCGCTCGACTACGCCGACGAGGGCGGCGTTCTCGCCGCCGCCGCGACGGCGCTGGAGCGCACGGACGGCCGCCTCGACGCGACGTTCCACAACGGGGCCTACGCCATTCCCGGCTTCATCGAGGATCTGCCTACCGACGCGCTGCGCGCGATCTTCGAGGCGAACTTCATCGGCTGGCACGTCCTGACGCGGGCGCTGCTGCCGGCCATGCGCGCCCACGCCGCCGCCGGGGGGGGCGGCCGGCTCGTGTTCTGCTCCTCGGTGCTGGGCTTCGCGCCGGTGCGCTGGCGCGGCGCCTATGTCGCCACGAAGCACGCGCTGGAGGGCTACGCCGACGTGCTGCGCCTGGAGCTGCGCGGCGAGCCGCTGCGCGTCAGCCTGATCGAGCCCGGCCCCGTCGCGACAAGGTTCAACGAGAACGCGCGCGCCCAGTTCGCCCGCTGGATCGACCGCGACGCCTCGGCCCGGCGCGCCGACTACGCCGCCATCGACGCCCGCTACGGCGAGAATGCGAAGGAAAACGCCTTCTCCCTGCCGCCGGCCGCAGTCACGCGGAAGCTCGTCCACGCCGTCGAGAGCCCGCGGCCGAAGGCGCGCTACTACGTGACGACGCCGACCTATGCGGTGGCGGCGCTCAAGCGGCTGGCGCCGCGCGCCGCGCTCGACTGGCTGATGGCGAAGCAATGAACTCCACCCTGATCGGGCGCGCAGTGCGCCGCGTCACGCCGGCGCCGCTGCGGCGGATTTTCTCGGGCTTCTGGATGACGCCGATCCTGCTCGGCGCCATGGGCCTCGGCGCCGCCTTCGGCCTCAACGTCGTGCCGGAGCAGGCGCGCTGGCTCGGCGGACTGCTCGGCCCGCTCGACGAGGACGGCGCCCGCGCCGCGCTCTCGGCCGTCGCGGGCGCGGTGATCTCGGTCTTCTCCATCGTGCTCTCGCTCACCTTCGTGGCGCTGTCGCTCACGGCGCAGCAGCTCAGCCCGCGGATGCTGGATTTCGTGCTGCGCGAGACCATCGTGCAGGTGCTGACCGGCGCGACGCTGGCGACCTTCCTGTTCTGCGCCGCCTCGCTGAGCTTCGGCGGCGGCGAGACGTGGCGGCTCGGGCTCGCGACGCCGGTCGCCCTGACGCTCGCGACGCTGACGCTGGGCGTCGTGGTCGCCTTCGCCCATCGGATGACCGAGGTGATGCGGCCCGACGAGATGGTGGCGCGGCGCGGCGACGCCCTGCGCGGCGCGCTCGCGGCGGAGCTGAAGCCCGGCGCCCGCCGCAGCCGCGCGGCGGCGCCGCCGGCGGACCCCGCCGACCGCCTGCTCCTCAGCCCCTTCTCCGGCTATGTCGGCCTGATCGACGAGGCGGCGCTCGTGGCCATCGCGAAGCGGCGCGGCGGCGTGCTGGCCCTTGCCGCCGCCCCCGGCGCGTTCCTGCTCGCCGACGAGCCGTTGGCGCGGCTTGTCGGTGCCGGCCCCGCGCCGCTTGACGCCGCCGACGACGAGGCGCTGGCCGTCGCCCGGGCCATGGGGCTGAGCAACCGGACAGAGACCGGCACCGGCGCGCTCTACGAGGCCCGCGCGCTCGCCGAAGGCGGCATCCGGGCGCTCTCGCCGGGCGTGAACGACCCCGGCACGGCCATCGCCTGCATCAACCGCCTGATGGACGCGGCGGCGCGGCTCGCGACGGGAGACCCCGCGCCGAACGCGCGGGCCGACGGCGACGGCGCGCTGCGCCTCGTGCTGCGCCCGCTGGAGATGGCGCTGCTCGCGGACCGCGCCCTCGTTCCCCTCGCCTGGCATTCCCGCGGCGACAGCGAGGTGCGGGCGCACTACCGCAGGGTCGCCGAAGCCGTGCGCGAGCGGGCGGGCCCGCGCGACCGCCCGGCCCTCGATCTCGTCATCGAGACGCTCGACGCGCCGGACTGAGCGGCGCCCCCCCCCGCCCAGCGCCCCCCGCCCAGCGCCTCCGCGCGCGCAAATCCCTTCGCGGTTGCAACATCGGCCTGCGACCGTTAGTCCCGCCCGATGCGCCGCGCACGGGTTCGCGCCGGCGCGCGGGAAGCACGGGGAGGTCGCATGGCGCCGGCTGCACGGACGGGGATCGACTGGGGGCGGCTTCGGAGCGACTGGATCGGTCAGCCGCGGGCCGACCTCGTGGCGGGCCTCGTCGTCGCGCTGGCGCTGATCCCCGAGGCGATCGCCTTCTCGATCATCGCCGGCGTCGATCCGAAGGTCGGCCTTTTCGCCTCCTTCGCCATCGCCGTCGTCACCGCCATCGCCGGCGGGCGGCCGGGGATGATCTCGGCGGCGACCGCGGCGACGGCGGTTCTGTTCGTGACGCTGGTGAAGGACCACGGCCTGCAGTACCTGCTCGCCGCCTCGGTGCTGGCCGGCGTGCTGCAGATCGGCGCGGGGATGCTGAAGCTCGGCCGCGTCATGCGCTTCGTCTCGAAATCGGTGATGACCGGCTTCGTCAACGCGCTGGCGATCCTCATCTTCATGGCGCAGGTTCCAGAGCTGATCGGCGTGCCGACGCTTACCTATCCGATGGTCGCGGCCGGCCTCGCCATCCTCTACCTGCTGCCGATGCTGACCAGGGCGGTCCCGGCGCCGCTGGTCTGCATCGTCGCGCTGACCGCGGCGGCGGTCGCCTTCGGATGGGAGGTCCGCACGGTGGGGGACATGGGCGAGCTGCCCTCGACCCTGCCGGCGTTCCTGATCCCCGACATCCCGCTCACGCTGGAGACGCTGCTGATCATCCTGCCCTATTCGCTGGCGGTGGCCGTGGTTGGCCTGCTGGAGAGCCTGATGACGGCGCAGATCGTCGACGACCTGACCGACACGACGTCGGACAAGAACCGTGAATGCGTCGGCCAGGGCCTCGGCAACATCGCGTCGGGCTTCATCGGCGGCATGGCGGGCTGCGCGATGATCGGCCAGTCGGTGATCAACGTGCAGTCGGGCGGGCGCGGGCGGCTCTCCTGCTTCGCCGCAGGCGTGCTGCTGCTGTTCTTCATCGTGGTCCTCGGCGACCTGATCGCGATCATCCCGATGGCGGCGCTGGTGGCGGTGATGATCATGGTCTCCATCGGCACGTTCAGCTGGCGCTCGCTGGCGGCGCTGCGCGAGCACCCGCTCAGCTCCAGCGTGGTGATGCTGGCCACCGTCGTCGGCGTCGTCGCGACCCACAATCTCGCGATCGGGGTCGGGATCGGCGTGCTGCTTTCGGGCGTTTTCTTCGCCGCGAAGATCGCGCAGGTGTTCCGCGTCACGTCGCAGGCCGGCGCCGACGGGCGGTCGCGCACCTATACGGTGGAGGGGCAGCTCTTCTACGCCTCCAGCGAGGCGTTCCTGAAGTCGTTCGACTTCCGCGAGGCGCTTGAGCGCGTCACCATCGACATGAGCCGCGCCCATATCTGGGACGTGTCCAGCGTCGCCGCGGTGGACATGGCCGTGCTGAAGTTCCGTCGCGAGGGCGCGGAGGTGCGCCTCGTCGGGATGAACGAGGCCAGCGCGACCATCGTCGACCGGCTGGGCGAGGCCGACAGGCCCGGCGCGCTGGAAAAGCTGATGGGCCACTGAGGGGGATGCGCGGGATGAGCACGGTTCTGGCCTGCCTCGACGGATCGATCTACTCCGGCAGCGTCGCCGAGCATGCGGCCTGGGCGGCCCGCCGCCTCGGCGCGTCGGTGGAGCTGCTGCAGGTGCTGGGACGGCGCGACAGCGCCTCCGGCGACCGCTCGGGGCGCGTCTTCGTCGACGGCCAGCAGCGGCTGCTGGAGCAGCTCGCCGAGATGGACGCCGAGCGCTTCAAGCTCCTTCAGGCCAACGCAAGGCTGGTGCTGGAGGCGGCCCGCCAGCGCATCGAGGCGCTCGGCGTCTGCGAGATCGCCGTCACCCTGCGCACCGGCGACCTGATCGAGACCATGGCCGAGCGCGAGGAGACGGCCGAGATCGTCGTGGTCGGCAAGCGCGGCGAGGCGGCGGACTTCGCGAAGCTGCATCTGGGCTCCAACCTCGAACGCATCGTCCGCTCCAGCCGCCGCCCGGTGCTGATCGCCGCGCGCGCCTTCCGCGAGCCGAAGCGCGCGCTGATCGCCTTCGACGGCCGCTCCAAGGCGCAGGAGATGATCGCCGCCATCGCCGAGGCCCGCCTGCTCGGCGACGCGCAGTGCGATCTCGTCACGATCGGGGCCGAGACCGCCGAGGGCCGCCGGCGGCTGGACGACGCGAGCGCGCGACTCAAGGGCGGCGGCCTGCGCGTCACCGCGCGGTTCGAGCAGGGCCAGCCCGAGCGGACCATCCCCGAGATCGTCGCGCGCGACGGGATCGATCTTCTGGTGATGGGGGCCTACGGCCACTCCCAGCTGCGCAGCCTCGTGCTCGGCAGCACCACGTCGGAGGTGATCCGCGGCAGCCTCGTCTCGGCGCTGGTCTTCCGCTGAGCGGCCGCAGGCGCCCTTCCCGAGCCTGGGCGCGCCCGGCGCGCCTTTCCCGAGCCTGGGCGCGCCTCGCGCGCCTTTCCCGAGCATGGCGCCCCGCTCGCCCTTGCCGCGCGGCGCCCGCGGCGGGATGATGCCGGGCCGAGCGTCCCGCCCATCCGGAGCCGTCCCATGCAGGTCCGCGCCGCCATCCTTCGCGCCTTTCCCGCCGGGCGGCCCTATGCGGCCTCGCGACCGCTCTCTGTCGAGACGGTGACGCTCGCCGACCCGGGCCCCGGCGAGGTGCTGGTGCGCATCGCCTTCGCCGGGCTCTGCCACTCCGACCTCTCCGTGATCAACGGCGACCGGCCCCGCCCGATGCCGATGGCGCTTGGCCACGAAGCGTCGGGCTTCGTCGAGCGCTGTGGGCCGGGCGTCGACGACCTGAAGCCGGGCGACCCCGTGGCGCTGGTGTTCGTGCCCTCCTGCGGCTGCTGCGCCCCCTGCGCGGAGGGCCGGCCTGCGCTCTGCGAGCCCGGCGCGGCGGCCAATGGCGCGGGCACGCTGCTCTCGGGCGCGCGGCGCATCTCCGTGGGCGGCGCGCCGGTGCACCACCATGTCGGCGTCTCCGCCTTCGCCGAGGCCGCGGTGGTCTCGCGCCGCTCGCTCGTGCCGATCCCCCGCGAGACGCCGATGGATCTCGCCGCGCTGTTTGGCTGCGGCGTGCTGACGGGCGTCGGCGCGGCGGTCAACACCGCCGAGGTCCGGCCCGGCGAGAGCGTCGCGGTGATCGGCCTCGGCGGCGTCGGGCTGTCGGCGGTGCTGGGCGCGCTTGCGGCGGGCGCCGCGACCGTGGCCGCGCTCGACGTCAATCCAGCCAAGCGCGAGGCCGCCTTAGCCCTGGGCGCCGCCTGCGCCTTCGACGCGGGCGACCCCGACTGCGCCGAGGCGCTGCGCGACGCGACCGGCGGCGGCGTCCACGCCGCGATCGAGACGGCCGGCGTCGCGGCGGCGTTCACGCTGGCCTGGGAGGTCACGCGGCGGGGCGGGCGCACGGTCACGGCCAGCCTCGCCAACCCCGCCGTGACCGTGGGCTTTCCGCAGGTGCGGCTTGTGGCGGAGGAGCGCACCGTAAGGGGCAGCTATCTCGGCGGCGGCGTGCCGGGCCGCGACATTCCCCGATACATGGCGCTGCAGGCGCAGGGCCGGCTGCCGGTGGAGAGGCTGATGACCGGGCGCTGCGGCCTCGACGCCGTCAACGAGGGCTTCGACCTGCTGGCGGAGGGCCTCGCGATCCGCCACCTGATCGACCTGTCGGCCTGACGCGCGGCGGCCTGAAGCGTGGCGGCCTAAAGCGTGGGCGCCGTCAGAGACTGTTGTCGAAGTCGTTGATGTCGCGCTCGCCCGCCGAGCGCCCCCGCGAAGGCCGGCCGAAGGCGCGCGTCAGACCCCACCAGGCTGCGAGCGCCAGCGCCGCCCAGACCGCGAGCAGCCACAGCGCGAGCCGAGGCGTCTCCGCCAGCGCCCCGCCCGCCAGCGCAGCCACGCCCGCCATCGCCGCGGCCGACAGTCCGAAGCCGAGCAGGATGTAGCCCGGCGCCAGGATCTCCAGCGCCGCGAGCGCGCACGCGGCGGCCAGCCAGATCCACGGGTCGAGCAGCAGCGCGGTCACGCGCCGCCCCCGCTCCACGGCCCGGAAGCCGCGCCGAGCCCCCCCGACGACGACGCGCCGCCGGAGGAGGAGCCTGCGGCGGGCGGCGTCGCGAAGGAGGACTGGGGCGACGGCGCCATCGAAGCGCCTCGGCCCGGCGGCGGCGGCGTCGGGCGCGGCCCGGCGGGCAACCCGCCGTCGGCCAGCAGCGCGGCGGCGCGCGTGAAGCCGTCGGCGACGTCGCCGGGGATCATCACCAGCTTCGCGTTCGGGCTGGACGCCAGGGCCAGCACGGCGGCGATCTGGCGCTCGGCGATCTGGAAGCTCGCCGGCTCCGCCCCGTGCTCGGCGATGGCCCGCCCGATCACGCCGTTGGCGTAGGCGGTGGCGTCGGCGGTGACGCGCACGGCCTCGGCCTCGCGCTGCCGTTCGTAGAGCGCCGCGTCCGCCGACAGCTCCACCGCGCGGCGCTCGCCCTCGGCGCGGGTGATGGTGGCGCGACGGGCGCGCTCGGCCTCCAGCACCTCCGCCATGGCGCGCTGGATGCTGTCGGTCAGCTGCACGTCGGTGATCTCGGCGCGCGATATGACGATGCCGTAGTCGTCCCCCGCGGCGGCCAGCGCGGCCCTGATGGCGAGGTTGAGGCTCTCGCGGTCCTGCTGGACCATGTCGAGCTCGACCTTGCCGATCTCCGCGCGCACGAGGCTCTTGACCAGCCCGACCACGAGATCGCGGATGTCGTTGACGCGGAACGTCGCCAGTTCCGGCACCTTCACGCGATAGACCACCAGCAACTCGATGGAGAACACGACGTTGTCCTTCGAGACCACGTCGAGCCGGATGTCGTTCAGCACCTGATCGGCGATGGAGACCCGCGCGTGCACCTTGTCGATGACCGGAATGATGAGGTTGACGCCCGCGCCGAGGGTCTTGCGATAGGCTCCCAGCCGCGTGACGACGTATTCCTCGCTCTGCGGCACGATCCGCACGCCAGCCAGAACCAGCAGGATCAGCAGGATCACGCCGACCGCGAGGGCGATGCTGGCGGGGTCGAGCGCGAAGGCGGGCTGCATGGCGATCTCCTCGCGCACGGTGCGGCGCTGTGTTTCTCATATCGTCATGCGGGGCGCCAAACCAAGCGGCGTCCGCCGCGGGTTTGCGTCGAATGCGCCTGTTCGCTGGCCATCGGGCGGCCCGCGCTCCTACAGTGTCTTCAGACGGAATGCGCCCCGGAGGCCCTGCGCAAGATGAACGCCCCGCCCAAGATCGTCCGCCGCCCGTCGGTCTGCCCGCATGACTGCCCGTCCGCCTGCGCGCTCGACGTCGAGGTGATCGACGGCGCGACGATCGGCCGGGTGCGCGGCGCGGCGGACCAGAGCTACACCGACGGCGTGATCTGCGCGAAGGTCGCACGCTACGCCGAGCGCATCCACCACCCCGACAGGCTGACGCGGCCGCTGCGCCGCTCGGGGCCGAAGGGCTCGGGCCGCTTCGAGCCGGTCTCCTGGGACGAGGCGCTCGACGAGATCGCGGCGCGGCTGCTGGCGGCGGAGGCGCGGCTCGGGCCCGAGACGGTCTGGCCCTACTACTACGCCGGCACCATGGGGCTGGTGATGCGCGACGGGATCAACCGGCTGCGCCATGCGAAGCGCTATTCCGGCATGTACGCCAGCATCTGCACCAACATGGCCTGGACCGGCTTCATGGCGGGGACAGGGCGTCTGGCGGGCGTCGATCCGCGCGAGATGGCTCTGTCGGACTGCGTGGTGATCTGGGGCACCAACGCCGTGGCCACCCAGGTCAACGTGATGCGCCATGCGACGAAGGCCCGGCGCGAGCGCGGCGCAAAGATCGTCGCAGTCGACATCTACCGCAACGCCACCGTCGAGCAGGCGGATCTGGCGCTGATCCTGAAGCCGGGCACGGACGCCGCGCTGGCCTGCGCCGTGATGCATGTCCTGTTCCGCGACGGGCTGGCGGATCGCGCGTGGATGGCCGCGCACGCCGACGCGCCCGAGGCGCTGGAGGCGCATCTGGCCACCCGCACGCCGCAATGGGCGGCGGCGATCACCGGGCTATCGGTCGAGGAGATCGAGGCCTTCGCGCATCTCGTGGGCGCGCGCAAGCGCAGTTACTTCCGGCTCGGTTACGGCTTCACGCGCCAGCGCAACGGCGCCGCGGCGATGCACGCCGCGCTCTGCATCCCCGCCGTCACCGGCGCCTGGGCGCATGAGGGCGGCGGGGCGTTCCACAACAACGGCGCGATCTACCACTGGGACAAGGCGCTGATCGAGGGCCACGACCTGCGCGACCCCGCCGTGCGCATCCTCGACCAGAGCCGGATCGGCCGCGTGCTGACCGGCGACGCCGAGGCGCTGTGCGGCGGCCCGCCGGTGACGGCGCTCTTCATCCAGAACACCAATCCGGTCTCGGTGGCGCCGGAGCAGGCGCTGGTGAAGGCCGGTTTCGCGCGCGAGGACCTGTTCACCGCCGTGCACGAGCAGTTCATGACCGAGACCGCCGCGATGGCCGACATCGTGCTGCCCGCCACGATGTTCCTCGAACACGACGACCTCTATCAGGGCGGCGGGCACAGCCATGTGATGTGGGGCGGCAGGCTGGTGGACGCGCCCGGCGAATGCCGCTCGAACCATGAAGTCATCTCCGCGCTGGCGGCGCGGCTGGGCGCCGAGCATCCCGGCTTCGCGATGACCCCGCGCGAGATCGCCGACGCCACCCTGCGCGCCTCCGGCCACGGGACGCTGGCCGATCTGGAGGCGCGCAGCTGGCTCGACGTGCAGCCGCCGCCCGAGACCGCGCATTACCGCGACGGCTTCGCCTGGCCCGGCGGCAGGTTCCGCTTCCGCGCCGACTGGCCCGCCACGCCCTACGCCCACGCCGGACCTATGGGGCCGATCGGGGCGATGCCGACGCTGCCCGACCAGTGGGACGCGATCGAACTGGCCGACGCCGCCCGCCCCTTCCGCCTCGCCACCAGCCCCGCGCGCAACTTCCTCAACTCCACCTTCACCGAGACGCCCGGCTCGCTGGGCCGCGAGGGCGCGCCCTCGGTGATGATCCACCCCGAGGACGCGGCGGCGCTGGGGCTGGAGGAGGGCGGGCAGGTCGAACTCGGCAACGCCCGCGGGTCGGTGCTGCTTGCGGCGAAGCTCTTCGACGGCGTGAGGCGCGGCGTCCTGATCGCCGAGGGCGTCTGGCCCAACGCCGCCCATAAGGGCGGGCGCGGGATCAACACGCTCGTCGGGGCCGACCCGGTGGCCCCCTTCGGCGGCGCGGCGTTCCACGATGTCGCCGTCTGGGCGCGCCCCGCATGAGCGCGCCCGGCATGAGCGCTTCCGGCGACATCGCGCGCCGCATCGCGCAGGGCCGCGGCGACGCGCCCGCCGACCTCGTCCTGCGCGGCGGCGCGACGCTCGACCTCGTGACCGGCGAGATGATCGCCGGCGACGTCGCCATCTGCCGCGAGACCATCGTCGGCGTCGGCGAGGACTACGAGAGCGACCGGGTGATCGACGTGCAGGGGGCCGTCCTCGTCCCCGGCTTCATCGACGCGCATCTGCATATCGAGAGCAGCCTCGTCACGCCCTTCGAATTCGACCGCTGCGTGGCGCCGCGCGGCGTGACGACCGCGATCTGCGACCCCCACGAGATCGCCAACGTGCTGGGGCTGGAGGGGCTGCGCTACTTCCTCGACGCGAGCGCCCGCACCGTCATGGACATCCGCGTTATGCTGTCCTCCTGCGTGCCCTCCACGACGATGGAGACCAGCGGCGCGGAACTCGGCGCCGAGGCGCTCGCGGCGCTGATGGACCATCCGCGCGCGCTGGGTCTGGCGGAGTTCATGAACTACCCCGGCGTGATCCACCGCGACCCCGGCTGCCTCGAGAAGCTGGAAGCGTTTCGCGGCCGCCACATCGACGGCCATGCGCCGCTGCTCTCGGGGCGCGATCTCAACGCCTACATCGCCGCCGGGGTGCGGACCGAGCACGAGGCGACGACGGCGGCGGAGGCGCGCGAGAAGCTGCGCAAGGGAATGCGCGTGCTGATCCGCGAGGGGTCCGTCTCCAAGGATCTGCACGCGCTGGCGGAGGTGCTGGACGAGCGCACCGCGCCCTATCTCTGCCTCTGCACCGATGACCGCAATCCGCTCGACATCGGCGAGGAAGGCCATCTCGACCACATGATCCGCACGCTGATCGCGCTGGGCCGGTCGCCGCTGGCGGCCTATCGCGCGGCGAGCCTGTCGGCGGCGGAGGCGTTCGGCCTGAAGGATCGCGGGCTGATCGCGCCGGGCAGGCGGGCCGACATCGCCGTGCTCGACACGCTGGAGGATTGCCGCGCGCGCCTCGTGATGTGCGGCGGGCGCGTCGCCGACGACGCGGCCTTCGCGGCGCGCGAGACGATCCCGCCGGTGGGCCGGGCCTCGGTGAAGGCGCGGCCCGTGGCGGCGGAGGATTTCCGCTGGCCCGGCGCCAGTCCCGCGCCCGTCATCGGCGTCATACCCGGCAAGATCATCACAGAGCACCTGACCGAGACCGTCGCCGTGACGGACGGCGACCGCCGCCCCGACCCCGAGGCCGGCCTCGCCCGCATCGCCGTCATCGAGCGCCACGGGCGCAACGGCGGCATGGCCTGCGGGCTGGTGCGCGGCTTCGACCTGCGGGGCGGCGCCATCGGCTCGACGCTCTGCCACGACCACCACAACATCGCCGTCGTCGGCGCCGACTACGCCGACATGGCGCTGGCGGCGAACCGGCTTGGCGAGATCGAGGGCGGCTTCGTCGTCGTCGCGGGGGGCGTGGTGCTTGCAGAACTGCCGTTGCCGATGGCGGGGCTGATGAGCCTCGCCAGCTTCGAGGAGGTGCGCGAGACGCTCATCGACCTGCGCGCCGCGGCGCGCAGCCTGGGCGTGACGCTCGCGGAGCCGTTCCTGCAACTGGCCTTCCTCGCCCTGCCGGTGATCCCGCACCTCAAGATCACCGACAGGGGCCTCGTGGACGTCGACCGCTTCGCGCTGATCGACGGCTGAACGAAAGCTCAGGCCGTCAGCCCCTCCGGGTCGGGCAGGCCCACGCTGCGATGGGCGGAAGTGAGCGTGTTGGCGAGCAGGCAGGCGATGGTCATCGGCCCGACCCCGCCGGGCACCGGCGTCACCGCGCCCGCGACCTCCATCGCCTCGGCGAAGTGCACGTCGCCGACGAGGCGCGTCTTGCCCTCGGGCGTCTCGATGCGGTTGATGCCGACGTCGATCACCGTGGCGCCGGGCCTGATCCAGCTCCCGCGGACCATCTCGGGCCGGCCCACGGCGGCGACGAGGATATCGGCGCCCCGGCACACCGCCTCGATGTCCTTCGTGCGCGAGTGCGCGATGGTGACGGTGCAGCTGTCCTTGAGCAGAAGCTGCGCCATCGGCTTGCCGACGATGTTGGAGCGGCCCAGCACCACCGCGTTCATCCCGCTGAGCGAGCCGTGGCGGTCGCGCAGCAGCATCAGCGAGCCCAGCGGCGTGCAGGGGACCATGGCCTTGAGCCCGGCGCCGAGCCGGCCGACATTGGAGATGTGGAAGCCGTCGACGTCCTTGTCGGCGGAGACCGAGTTGATCACGAGGTCGGCGTCGACATGGTCGGGCAGGGGCAGCTGGACGAGGATGCCGTTCACCGCCGGGTCGGCGTTCAGCTTCTCCACCAGCGCCAGGATGTCGGCCTGCGGCGTGTCGGCGGGCAGACGGTGCTCGAAGCTCTCCATGCCCGCCTCAAGCGTCTGACGGTGCTTGTTGCGGACATAGACCTGGCTCGCGGGGTCTTCGCCGACCAGCACCACGGCGAGGCCGGGGGTGAAGCCCTGCGACGCCTTGAACGCCGCCACCCCTTCGGCGACGCGGGCGCGAATGCCCGCGGCGAAGGCCTTTCCGTCGATCACATCGGCAGTCATTGAGAAGTCCCCTCGGGTGTTGAGAAAGTCGCGGGCCGCGGCGCGCCCCCCGACGCGCCGCGGCCCGGATCGCGCACAGGCGTCTACTGCGCCGGCTTGAGCGCGCCGGCCGAACGGAGGCGCTTGATGATCGGCAGGGCGAACAGGATCACCGAGATCGCCATCAGCGTGCCCGAGATGGGGCGGGTGAAGAAGGTGGTCATGTCGCCCTGCGACGAGATCAGCGACTGCCGCAGAGACTGCTCCATCAGCGGCCCAAGCACCAGCGCGAGCACCAGCGGGGCCATCGGATAGTTGGTCTTGCGCAGCACGAAGGCGCCGAAGCCGAACAGCACGATCATCCAGACGTCGTGCATCCGCGCATTAGGGGCGTAGCCGCCGACGACGCAGAGCGTCAGCACCACGGCGGTCAGCACAGGGAACGGCATGCGCAGCGCCCAGACGAACAGCGGGATCAGCGCGATGTTGACGATCACCGCAAAGACGTTCGCCGTGTAGAGGCTGGAGATCAGCCCCCATACGAAGCCCGGCTGCTCGATGAAAAGCATCGGGCCGGGCGTAAGTCCCCACATCACCATGCCGCCGAGCAGCAGCGCCGTCGTCGGCGAGCCCGGGATCCCCAGCGTGAGCATCGGCAGCAGCGAGCCGGTCGACGCCGCGTTGTTGGCCGCCTCCGGCGCGACCACGCCCTCGACCTCGCCCTTGCCGAAATTCTCGGGGTTCTTCGAGCCGGAGCGGGCGAGGCCGTAGGCCATGAGCGCCGCCGGCGTCGCGCCCGCCGCCGGCAGCACGCCGACGAAGAAGCCCAGCACGGAGCCCATGGTCATCGTCCTGACCGTGCGCCCCAGCTTCTTCACGCCGTCCACGAGGTCGCGGAAGCCGATGCGGGCGTTCATCACCTTTGGCGATCCCCGCGTCTCCTCGATCGTCCAGAGCACCTCGCCGACGCCGTAGACGCCGATCGCGAGGATCAGGAAGCTGATCCCGCTGTAGAAGCCCGGCAGATCGAAGAAGACCAGCCGCGGGTTGCCCGAGATCATGTCCAGCCCGACGGTGCTGAGCGCGAGACCGAACAGGATCATCATCATGGTCTTCACCACGTCGTCGCCGCCGAGGCCGACGAAGGTGGTGAAGGCCAGCAGCACCAGGGCGAATTCCTCAGGCGGGCCGAAGGCGAGCGCGAACTCGGCCAGCGGCGCGGCCAGGATCGTGAACAGCACCACCGAGATCGTCCCGCCGACGAAGGAGGCGACGGCGGCGGCGATGAGGGCCAGCCCCGCCTCGCCCTTCTGCGCCATCGGCCGCCCGTCGAACGTCGTGGCGACCGCGGTCGAGGCGCCGGGGATGCCGAGCAGGATCGAACTGATCGCGCCGCCATACATCGCGCCGTAATAGACCGCCGCGAGGAAGATGATCGCCGACTCCGGCGGCACGATGAACGTCATCGGCAGCAGGATCGCGACGCCGTTCACCGAGCCGAGCCCCGGCATGGCGCCGATGAAGAGCCCCGCCGTGACGCCGACCAGAACCACCGCCAGGTTCAGAGGCGAGAGCGAGACCGCGAATCCGTCGGCCAGGTATGAAAGCATGTCCATGGCGGCGCCCCCCTCAGAAGAACATTGCGTAGAGCGGGTAGAACCACGGTTCAGTCCAGCCCTTCGGCAGCAATATCTTCAGCGACACCTCGAAGAAGAAGAACATGAACAGCACGGTCCCCACGGAAAGCAGAATCGGCGTGACCCATCCCGTCTTTCCGATCACCTTCAGGTAGCCGATCATGAAGGCGGGAATGGCGATGTATGCGCCGACCAACGGCAGCAGCGCCACCATTGCGACCAGTCCGCCAGCCGCGACAGCCATCTGACCGCTCGCCGCCGGGTGGATGAAGATCGCCACGCGCTTGAAGCGCGGCGCGACGCGGGTCTCGCGCCACAGGATCAGCGCGGCGCAGACGAACATCCCGGCCGAGAGCCAGAACGGGAACGCGCCGCCGCCGGGCCCCGCCTCGGGAACCCATCCGATCGGCAGCGCCGTTGCGAGGACCATGAACCACACCGACAGGCCCATCAGGACCAGAGCGGTCGCCAGTTCGGCGATACGCATCGCACGTCTCCAGACTATGACTCACTGTGGCGCCGGCGGGGCGGCTGGGCCCACGCCGGCGCAGGGTCGGAGCGGCGGCTCAGGCCCCGAGCGACGCCAGCAGCTTGGCGTGCTTTTCGCGCTCTCCGAGGAAGTACGCCTGAAGCTCCTCGCCCATCAGGAGATCGGTGACGAGGGCGTTCTTCGCGGCGTACTCCTTCCACTCGGGGATCTCGGCGAGCTTGCCCATCATGGTCTGGTAGAAGGCGGTCTGCTCGGACGAGAGGCCGCCCGGCGCGACGAAGCTGCGCTGCATCTCGTAGGTGAGATCGTGCCCGAGTTCGCGCATGGTCGGCACGTCCGGCATGGCGGGGATGCGCTCGGCCGTGAAGGCCCCCAGCGGGGTCACGCGGTCGGCCTGCGCGAAGGACAGCGCCTCGGACGGGTTGTTCACCGTGCTGTCGATGTGGCCGCCGACGAGCGCCTTGGCGACGTCGCCGCCGCCGTTGAACGGCACATAGACGTATTTCAGGCCGAATTCCTGCTCGAGCATGGCGGTCAGCAGGCTGTCCTCCTGCCCGGTGCCGGTGCCGCCCATCTTCCAGGAGCCGCCGGCGGCCCTGACCGCCTCGACATACTGCTCCAGCGACGTGATCCCGGAATCGGTGCGGACCCAGAGCGCGAAGGTGTCCTGCGCCATGCGGGCGATCGGGGTGAACTCCGCGATGTCCACGCCGATGTCGGTGCGCAGCGGCGTCGTGTAGTAGCTGTTGAGCGTGGCCATGATGACATGCGGATCGCCCTGCTTGTCCTTCAGGTAGCGCAGCGCCTCGGCGCCGGAGCCGCCGCCCTTGTTCACCGGCAGGATCGGCATGGGCGAAAGGTCGTTCTTCTGGATGATCGACTGGAAGAGTCGCGCGAGACGGTCGGCGCCGCCGCCCTGGCCACCCATGATCACCATCTCGATCGGCTTCACCGGACGCCAGTCCGCGGCCATGGCCGGACGCAGCCCGAAGCTCGCGGCGGTCGCGGCGGCGGCGACGCCGCCAAGGGCCATGCGGCGCGAAATCATCTTGGTCATGCACTTCCTCCCATCGTTTCTGAGCGAACGTTCGCGACGAGATGCCGCAGCCATGCGCAATGACAAGGGGGTAGCCGACTGACGCGCAACAATCAATCACCCTCGAAGGATCAACTGGAAGAACATTGCGACACCTTACGGAGGATGGTCGGCTCACCCGAAAGAGGGCCCGGCGGCCCGCGGGAACCGGCAAGTCGCCGCAAAGGATGGGCGCTTGCCGCGCCATCGGCCCTCTGCGCGCCGAGCGCCGCAGGGGCAGAGCGGCGGCGACTTCGCGATCTGCGCCACGGGGCCACCGCCCCCTTCATCGAGAGGCGACGCGAATCCGCGAGTCCCGGAATCCGACACGCCCGAAAAGGCACGAACCACGAACATTTCGGGCTGCTCGCGCACCGTTCCGCGGTGCGTCGCGCAGGGGCTCCTCGAGGGTCGCCGGCCACGAAGCAGCCTCGGTCGCGCTCCCGGTCCGTGGCGCAGCCGTCGCGCGGGGCGGCGCCCGTCCCCACTCGCGACGGCGATGATTCGCGACGGGGCTGGGAGCAAGCCCGCCGCCGCGAGCGATGCGCCGCATGGCGGCGCCACCTTCGAAACGCCCCGTTTCGGGGCAGGGTCGCCGAGAATCACCGCAAGGCGCCCCCCGCGGATTTGCGAACGGGTGGCGCGACAGGGCGCCGCACGGGTGATGCCGAGATCACCCGCAGGGTGATGATGCGCGAATGCTGCGTCGCAAAATTATGGTGTTCAAAGTACTGATAATACAGCGCTGCGCCGCATATACTCGGTCCAGAAGCTCATGTGGCGACCGGCTCTGCGGCGCTGCCACCGAACAGGAGACTGAGACGATGATCCGCATTTCACAGACCTTGAGCGCCGCCGTTCTCGCAATCGCCGCCGCCGGCGCCGCCCTTGCCGGTCCCGCCGCGCTCACCGGCAACTCGCCCATCGGCGGCGCCGCCGAGGCCTACGCGGTGATCGCCGCGCCGCAGCGCCTCGCCGTCGAGGCCCCGGCGCCGAAGAGCGCCCAGGCGAGCGCCGCCATCGTCACCGGCGTGCTGCCCATCGCAGGCGCTCGCGACGCCTACGATCAGGGCGGCGTCGATCTGACCGCGGTGATGCGGGCGGCCCTCGTCACGCGCTGACCGCGCAGGCCCTCCTCCCCGCGCGGCCGCCGGCGTCTCAGGACTCGGCGGCGGCGCGGGCCTCCAGCACGTCGAACGGCACGCCCGGCTCCTGCTTGGACGGCCGAATCACCAGCGAGGTCTTCACGCTCGCCACGTTGGGCGCCGAAGTCAGGCTTCCGGTCAGAAAGGACTGGAAGGCTGAGAGGTCCGGCGCGACGCACTTCAGCAGGAAATCGATCTCGCCGTTGAGCATGTGGCACTCGCGCACCAGCGGCCAGCTCCGGCAAAGCCCCTCGAAGGCGACGAGGTCGGCCTCCGCCTGCTTCTGAAGGCCGACCATCGCGAACACCATCACCTCGAAGCCCAGCATCCGCGAATCGACCCGCGCGTGATAGCCTCTGATCAGGCCCCCTTCCTCGAGAGCGCGCACCCGTCTAAGGCAGGGCGGCGCCGAGATGCCCACGCGGCGCGAGAGCTCCACGTTGGTCATTCGCCCGTCCGCCTGCAACTCGGCGAGAATTTTTCGGTCGATCGGGTCGAGTTTGCCGACGCTCATGCTCGTTCCAAGGTTAATGTGGGCGTGCGCCGATGCACGCCGCGACGGGACGTGACCCTATTACCGGGGCGGCGGCGTTGGTGCAATAATGTTGCTCATACGAGAAACAAATGGAAACCGACTGCGCAAAAGGCGGGCGTCCCGCGATCTGGTCGCTCAGCGATGGGTCAGCCGGCAACGCGCGTCAGGCCCGGGCGCTGGCGCTGGCCGTGGCGCGACGCACGGGCGGCGAGGTCTGCGAGCTGCTGACAACGCCTCGTCGACCGTACGACCGCCTTCCGGCGTTTCTGTGGCCGCTCGGCGGCGCGCGGCCCGGCGGGTGGCCGTTCTCCGCGCTTGAGGACGCCGCGCCTTTCAAGCCGCCCTGGCCGGCGCTGGCGGTCGGCGCGGGGCGTCGTTCGGCGCCGATCGTGGCGGCGCTCGGCGCGCTCGGCCGCGCGAGCGGCGCGGCGGTGCGCACGGCGCAGGTGCTCAACCCGCAGATGCGGCTGGCGGCGTTCGACGCCGTTGTGGCGCCGGCGCATGACGGGCTCAGGGGCGCCAACGTGCTGGAGACGCTCGGCGCCCTGAACGACCTCGACGCCGCCGCGCTGCAACGCGAGGCAGCGGCATGGGAGCGGCGGCTCGGCCATCTGCCTAGACCCCGCATAGCCGTGCTGGTCGGCGGGCCGAGCCGCTCGGCGGCCTTCGGCGCGCAGGCGCTGGAGCGGCTTGGCGACGGGCTCGCCCGGCTGGCCGTGGACGGCGCCGGCCTGATGATCACGCCGTCGCGCCGCACGCCGCGCGCCGTGGTGGACAGGCTTGCGGACGCCGTGGGCGGGCTCGGCGGCTGGATCTGGCCCGGCGTCGGCGACAACCCCTATCCGGCGATCCTCGCGCTCGCCGACGCCGTCGTTGCGACCGAGGATTCGGTCAACATGGCCTCCGAGGCGGCGACCGTGGGCAAGCCGCTGTTCATCAGCCCGGTGGATCGCGTGGCGCCGAAGCTTTCGCGCTTCCACGCGGCGCTGCGGGCGGCTGGCGCGTCGCGGCCCTTCACCGGCGAGTTCGCGCGCTGGCGCTATGCGCCGCTGCGCGAGGCCGACCGGGCGGCGGAGAGGGTGGCGGCGCTGCTCGCGCCCGCCTAAATAGGCGCGACGGCCGGAAAGGTGGCGTCCGGCTGCGGACGCCCAGGATCGGGAGAGCGGCATGGCTGGGGAAAAGCGCGCGCGGGTGCTCATCATCGGCTCCGGGCCGGCGGGCTACACGGCGGCGGTCTATGCGGCGCGCGCGATGCTGTCGCCGGTGCTCGTGCAGGGCATCCAGCCCGGCGGCCAGCTCACCATCACCACCGAGGTCGAGAACTGGCCCGGCGACGCGATGGTGATGGGGCCGGACCTGATGCAGCGCATGGAGGCCCATGCGCAGGCGGTCGGAACCGAGATCGTCACCGACATCGTCACGTCGCTCGACCTCTCGCAGCGGCCGTTCCGCGCGGTCGGTGATGGCGGGGCGGTCTATCTGGCCGACGCGGTCATCCTCGCGACCGGGGCGCAGGCGCGCTGGCTCGGCCTGCCGTCGGAGGAGAAGTTCAAGGGCTTCGGCGTCTCGGCCTGCGCCACCTGCGACGGCTTTTTCTATCGCGGCAAGCAGGTCGCGGTGATCGGCGGCGGCAACACCGCCGTGGAGGAGGCGCTCTATCTCACCAACCACGCCAGCAAGGTGACGCTGGTGCACCGGCGCGACAGCCTGCGCGCGGAGAAGATCCTGCAGGACCGGCTGTTCAGGCACCCGAAGATCGAGGTGATCTGGAACCACGCGGTTGACGAGGTGCTGGGCGGCGGCGACCCCGCCGGCGTCACCGGCCTGCGCCTGCGCGACGCCCGTGGCGGCGAGACGCGCGAGATCTCGGTGGACGGCGTCTTCATCGCCATCGGCCACGCGCCGGCCTCCGGCCTCGTCGCCGACCAGCTCGAACTGCACCATGGCGGCTATGTGAAGACGCAGGGCTTCTCGACCGCCACCGCCATTCCCGGCGTCTTCGCGGCCGGCGACGTGACCGACCACGTGTTCCGGCAGGCGGTGACCTCGGCCGGCATGGGCTGCATGGCGGCGCTGGAGGCGGAGAAGTTCCTGTCCGCGCTCGACGCCGGCGCGCCGCCCGCCGAGACCGCTTCGCAGGCGGCGGAATAGCGGCTTGCGGCTCGACCAGCGCCTCGTCGCGCTGGGGCTGGCGGGCTCGCGCGCCAGGGCGCAGGCGCTGATCGCCGAGGGCCTCGTGAGCGTAGACGGCGCGCCGGCCCGACGCGCCTCCCAGGCCACCGGCGACGGCGCCGAAGTCGCGCTGAGCGGCCCGGCCTCGCCGTGGGTCGGGCGGGGCGCGCTGAAGCTGCTGCACGGGCTCGACGTCTTCGGGCTCGACCCGACAGGAGCGCGCGCGCTGGACGTCGGCGCCTCCACCGGCGGCTTCACCCAGGCGCTGCTGGCGCGCGGCGCCGCCCATGTCTGGGCGCTTGACGTCGGCCACGGCCAGCTTGCGCCGGCGCTGGCGCAGGATCCGCGCGTAACCTCCATCGAAGGCGTGAACGCGCGCGACATGCCGGAGGATCTCGTGCCGGTGGTGAGCTGGATCGTCGCCGACGTCTCCTTCATCTCGCTGACGCTGGCGCTGCCGCGGGCGCTGGCGCGGGGCGTCACGCCCGGCGCGACGCTGGTGGCGCTGGTGAAGCCGCAGTTCGAGGCCGGCCGCGCCGCAGTCGGCCGCGGGGGCGTCGTGCGCGACCCGGCTGCGCGGGAGGCTGCCTGCGCGCGCGTCTCGGCCTTCCTCGCCGCCTCGGGCTGGCCGCCCATCGGGCTGACCGAGAGCCCCATCGCCGGCGGCGACGGCAACGTGGAGTTCCTCGTCGCGGCGCGGCGCCGCTGACGCCCCTCGACGGAGGGCCTGCGCGGCGCTAACGCAGCCCCATGACCGACCCGGACCCCATCGAGATCGCCCCCATCGACGTCGCCATCGACCGCCTCGGCCACCTCGGCGACGGCGTCGCGGACACGCCCTCCGGCCCGCTCTACGTCGCCGGCGCCCTGCCCGGAGAGATGGTTCGCGGGCGGCGCGAGGGCGAGCGGCTGGAGGATGTCGCGATCCTCGTCGCCGCGCCGGAGCGCGTCGTTCCGGCCTGCCGGCACTTCGGCGCCTGCGGCGGCTGCGCGACCCAGCACGCCGGCGACGACCTGCTCGCCCGGTGGAAGACCGCGATGGCGGCGGCGGCGCTCGCCTCCCAGGGGCTCGAAGCGCCCATCCGCCCCATCGCGGTCTCGCCCCCGGGCTCGCGCCGGCGCGTCGCGCTGAGCGGGCGGCGGACGAAGAAGACCACGCTGCTCGGCTTTCATGGCCGCGCCGACGCCGCGGTGACGCCCGTCTCCGAGTGCCCCGTGGCGCGCGGCGCGATCGTCGCCGCGCTGCCGGCGCTGCGCGAGATGGTGGGCCATGTCGCGTCGCGCTCCGGCGAGGCGCGCGTCGCGGCCACGGACGCCGAGGCGGGGCTCGACGTCGCGCTCTCGGGCCAGAAGCCGCTCGATGCGGCCCTGCGCGCGACGCTCGCCGCCATGGCCGAGGCGGCGGACTTCGCGCGCCTCACCTACAACGGCGAGCCGGTGGCCGACCGCCGCCCGCCCTTCCAGCGCTTCGGGGCGGCGCTCGTCACGCCGCCGCCGGACGGCTTCCTGCAGGCGACCGCCGAGGGGGAGGCGGCGCTCGTCGCCGCGGTTCTGGAGGCGGTGGGAGACGCGCCGCGCGTCGCCGACCTCTATGCGGGCTCCGGAACTTTCACGCTCCCGCTCGCGGCCCGGGCCACGACCCACGCGGTGGAGGAGAGCGCGGCGGCGCTGGCCGCGCTCGACGCCGGTTGGCGGCTGGCGAAGGGCCTGCGCACGGTCAGCACCGAGGCGCGCGACCTCGACCGCCGCCCCCTGCGCCCCGCCGAACTTGGCGGCTACGACGCCGTCGTGTTCGACCCGCCCCGCGCCGGGGCCGCGGCGCAGGCGGCGCAACTGGCGCTGCCGCGCGGACGCGGCGGACCCACGCGCATCGCCGCCGCAAGCTGCAACCCCGCCACCTTCGCACGCGACGCCCGCACGCTCGTCGACGGCGGCTGGCGGCTGGAATGGGTGCAGCCGGTGGATCAGTTCCGCTGGTCGCCCCATGTCGAACTCGCGGCGGCCTTCACCCGCGGGTGAGGGCCGCCGCCGTCGGGCGGCTCAGCGCCCGCGTCGCGCCGCCGCGCCGAGCGCGCCGAGGCCCGCCAGCATCAGCCAGACCGCCGCGGGCAGCGGGATCGGCGCCGGCGCCACCTCGAACGCCATGAACAGCGTGCGCTGGGCGGCGCTGAAATTGTTGTCGGCGGCGAGCACCAGCGTCTTGGAGCCGTTGTCGAGCATCGGCCCCCAGGCCGCGGCCTCGATGTTGTCGAGCGTCACGCCTTCGAAGACGAGCGCCATCTCCAGCAGCAGCTCGCGCGACATCGGCGTGTAGGCGGCGTCGATCAGGCTGTCGACGCCGAGGATGTCGGTCGTCGCGGCGTCGAACTCCGTCAGCGTCAGCCGGATGGTGTTGCCGACGCCGAAGGCGAAGGCGCGCTCGACGGCGATGAAGCTGTCGTCGTCGAGCGCGAGCAACTCCGGCAGGCCGTTGTCGGGGCCGAAGGGGGCGCCGGGCGCCGCGTCCACCGGGATCGGCGGCAGCGCGTAGGCGTATTGCGCGACGGCGCCGCCGGAGACCGGGTCCAGCTTGGTGACGCGAACGACGCTGCCGTTCGTGATGCTGGTGATCGGGCCGTCCTGGATCAGCGCGTCCTCGTTGGCGGTGAACACATGCCCGTCCGGCGTGACGGCGAGGGCCTCGAACAGCTTGTTGGAGCGGCCTCCAGTGGTGGCGTTGTCGACGTAGTCGAACTGCGCGGGCGTGTCGAACTCCCGCACGAAGCCGCCATCGAGCGTCATCTCGCGCACGAAGGGCTGGAACAGCGCGTCCGGGTTCGCGCTGAAATTGCCCTCGCTCGAGACGTAGAGGTTGCCGTTCGGCGCCACGCGGACACCCTCAGGGTCGACCGTGCGCTGGTCGGAGGGGAACTGCGTCCCGTCGGGCCGGCGCAGGAAGGTCTGGCTCTCGATCGTCGCGGCGTGAAAGCCGCTCGCGTCGATGTCGAGGTTCATCGTGTAGAAGCGGGGTGCGCCGCGCTCGCCGCCGCGATCGTCGGAAAGCGCGATGAAGCGGCCGTCCGCCAGACGGTCTAGCCCCGAGACGCCGCCGAACTCGACGCCCTCGAACAGAAAGCCCGTCGCGATTTCCTGCGTGCCGATCAGGCGCAGCGAGAGCGGCGCGGCGGCGGCGGAGCCCGCCGCGATGGCGGCGACGGCGGCGAGAACGAAGACGCGCATGGCGGAACTCCCGACAGGGTTGTGCGCGCCGGCGCGGCGCGCAATCGGGAGTTGGTTAACGCCGTTGTGCGACGCTGCGGCCACGCGAGCGAGACGGACCGGTGACAGACGCTCAGCGGTTCCCGCGCGCGGCGAAGCGGCCGGCCTCCTCGGCGGCGCGCATCAGGGCGCGGGCCTTGTGGACGGTCTCCATGCGTTCGGCCTCCGGGTCGCTGTCATGCACCACGCCGCCGCCGGCCTGCACATGCATCCGCCCGTCCTTGAGCACGGCGGTGCGCAGCGCGATGCACACGTCCATGTCTCCCCCGGCGCCGAAATAGCCCACGCCCCCGGCGTAGACGCCGCGCTTCTCGCTCTCCAGTTCGTCGATGATCTCCATCGCCCGCACCTTCGGCGCGCCCGAGACGGTGCCGGCGGGCAGCCCCGCCAGCAGCGCCGAGAGCGCGTCATGCTCGGGCCGCAGCCGCCCGTCGACGTTGGAGACGATGTGCATCACATGGCTGTAGCGTTCGATGGTGAACTGGGCGTTGGGGTCCACCGTGCCGACCTGAGCCACCCGGCCGACGTCGTTGCGGCCGAGGTCGAGCAACATGAGGTGCTCGGCGCGCTCCTTGGGGTCGGCGAGCAGCTCCGCCTCCAGCCGCGCATCCTCTTCCGGCGTCGCGCCGCGGGGCCGCGTGCCGGCGATGGGGCGGATGGTGACGACGTCGCCGCGCACCCGCACCAGCGTCTCGGGGCTGGCGCCGACGATCTGGAAGTCGCCGAGGTTGAAGAAGAACATGTAGGGCGAAGGGTTGGTGCGCCTCAGCGCGCGGTAGAGCGCGAAGGGCGGTGGCGCGAAGGGCGTCGTCCAGCGCTGCGACGGCACCACCTGGAAGATGTCGCCGGCGGCGATGTACTCCTTCGCCTTGACCACCATGGCGCGATAGGCGTCCTCGGAGGTGTTGGAGACCGGCTCCAGCGGCTCGGCGAGCGGCGTCTCGGCGCCGCGCTCGGCCGCCGGCGCGCGGTCGAGCGCGTCGAGCGCGTCGGACAGGCGCTCCGCGGCGCGGGCGTAGGCGGCGCGGGCGGGCTCGCCGTTCGCCGCCCACACCGGCGCGACGAGCGTCACCTCGTCCTTCACCGTGTCGAGCACCGCGACGACCGTGGGTCGCATCAGCACCGCGTCGGGCAGGTTCAGCGGGTCGGGGTTCGGCGCCGGCAGCCGCTCGACCAGCCGCACCATGTCATAGCCGAAATAGCCGAACAGGCCCGCGGCCATCGGCGGCATGCCGTCGGGCAGATCGATGCGGCTTTCCGCCAGCAGCGCGCGCAGCGAGGCGAGCGGATCGAGCGTCTCCGGCGCGTAGGCGTCGGGGTCGTAGCGCGCGGCGCGGTTGATCTCGGCGGTCTCGCCGCGGCAGCGCCAGATCAGGTCGGGCTTCATGCCGATGATCGAGTAGCGCCCGCGCACCTCGCCGCCGGTGACGCTCTCCAGAAGAAAGCTGTCGGCCCGCGCCTCGGCCAGCTTCAGCATCAGCGAAACGGGGGTATCGAGGTCGGCGACGATGCGCGTCCAGAGCACCTGGTTGGCGCCGGTCGCGGCGGCGACCTCGAAATCCGCGAATCCGGGCCGGATCTCCACGGCTCAGGCGCCGATCTGAGCCAGCGCCGCGTCGAGCGCCTGCTGGTTGATCGAGACGCCGGCCTCCGCCTCGAGCGCGCGACCGAGATAGTCGACCTGATCGGCGGCGAGCGAGGCGGCCAGCGTGCGCGCCAGCGCCTCCCGCGCCGCAGGGTCCGATGGCGGGATGATCTCGCGCAGCACGGCGACGGTCGCCGAGGCGCCGGCGACGCTGACGGCCGCGGCGCCGGGCTGCGCGGCGAAGAGCGCGGCGCGGGCGTCCTCGCCGAGCCGGGGGTCGGGGTCGTCGCGGCGCATCGGGCCGAGCGGCTCGATGGCGAGGCCGAGGTCGTCGGCGACGCCCTCCAGCGTCTCGCCGCCGGCGATGCGGGCGCGGGCGGCCTCGGCGGCCTCGCCGAGGGCGTCCACGGCCCATGCGCGTCGCCAGTCCGCGGCGACCGCGTCGCGGATCGCCTCAAGCGGCGGCGTGACGGCGGGCTTCACCGCGTTCACGCGCACCAGGACGTAGCCGCCGGAGGGCAGGCGGACGAGGTCGCGCTCCTCGCCGACCGACGCGGCGAACGCCTCCTCGCGCAGCGCGCGCGCGCCCTCGGGTCCGCCGGGCAGGTCTGCCGGCGCGCCGGCCGCCTGCAGCGAGGCGTCGCCGCCGAGCGGCAGGCCGAGTTCGGCGGAGATCTCCTCCAGCGTCGCGCCGCCGGCGGCGAGGTCGGCGACCTCCTCCGCCATGCGGTCGGCCTCCGGCCGGCCGCGCTCCGCCGCGATCTCCTCCGCGAGCAGACTGCGCGCCGCCTCGAACGGCGTCACGTCCTCGGGCGTGATCCGCGTCACGTCGAGCAGGGCGAAGCCGCCCGCCGTCTGCGCCGGACCCGCGACTCCGGGCGCCTCCAGCGCAAACGCCGCCTCCCCGCGCGCGTCGAACAGGTCGTCGCGCCGGACCGGGCCGAGGGCGGCGTCCGCCCGCGTCAGCCGCTTCTCCGCAAGCAGCGCGTCGAAGTCCGCCGCGCCCGAGCGCACGCGCTCGGCGGCGGCCTCCGCCTCGGCGCTTGTGTCGTAGACGATCTGATCGATGGCGCGCGTCGCCGGCTCTGAGAACCGCGACAGCTGGGCGTCATAGGCCGCGCGCAGGTCGCTTTCGGGGATATCGCCGGCCAGCGCCGCCGGCTCGATCGAGATCCATGTGACATCGCGCCGCTCCGGCGCCTCGAACGCCTCGGCGTTGGCGTCGAGATGGGCCTGAAGCGCGGCGTCGTCGGGCTCGGGCGGCGCAAGGCCGAGCGCGTCGCGGCGCAGCGTGATCGCGTCGAAGCGGCGGCTCTCCTCGCGCAGCCGCAGGATCGCGTCGGTCATCGGCGCCGGGGCCGTCGCCCCCGCCTGCGCCGCGCCGATGATCTGCGCGGCGGCGAGGGTCTCGCGCACCGTCTGCTCGTAGGCCCCGACGGAGGGATAGGCGCGCGTCACCGTCGCCTGGTACTGCGCTGCGTCGAAAGCGCCGGCGACCTGGAAGGCGGGTTGCTGGCGGGCCTCTCGCGCGATGGCCTCGTCAGGGGCCGAGACGCCGAGCCGCGACGCTGCGTCCGCCAGCGCCGCCTCGCGCACCATCCGCGCCAGCACGAAGCGGTCCAGCCCGGAGGCGCGCAGATCGGCGGGGTCGATCCCGTAACGTTGCTGCTCGTTGCGCATGACGCGGGCGTAGAGGTTCGCCTCGATCGCCTGATCGCCCACCGTTGCGACGCGCGTGGAGAAGCCGCCGCCGATGTCGCCGATGCCCCACACCGCGAAGCTCGCCACCAGAAGCCCCAGCAGAACCTTGGCCACCCATGACCTGACGCCTCGGCGCAGCAAATCCAGCATCGGCCCAACCCTCCATCTCGCGCGGCGCGGACGTTATGCGCGCCCGCCCTGCGCGGCAAGGGAGGGGGCCGGCGGACCAGGGGGCGGCGGACCCGGCGCCGGGCGTGCGCGGCTCAGAGCCGGAACGCCTCGAGCCGGCGCAGCACCTCGGCCAGCCCCGCCGCGTCGGCGTTGGCGAAGGCGAGCCGCAGCGTCGCCTCGGCGGTCCCGTCGCCGCCTTCCGCGCGCATCGGGTTGAACATCGTCCCCGGCAGCACGAGCAGGTTGGCGCGGTCCGCCAACGCCTTCGCCACGACGTCCGACGGCGCGTCGAACGGGTGCGCGAGATGGGCGAAGTAGGCCCCCGAGGAGAGCAGCCGCCAGCCGCCCGGCCCTGCGCCAAGCTCCCCGGCGAACCCGTCCCGCAGCGCGTCGCGTCGGCGCAGGATCTCCAGCCGCTCGCCGGCGACCCAGTCGCCCATGCGCCTGATCCCGGCCAGCGCCGCGATCTGGCCGAGCTGGTTGGGGCAGATGGTCGTCGTGTCGAGGAACTTCTCCGCCTGCGCCAGCCGCGCCGGCGAGGCCAGCATCGCGCCGACGCGGTGGCCGGTGAGGCGATAGACCTTCGAGAAGCTGTAGAGCTGGATCACCGTGTCGCCCCATCCGGGCGCGGCGAAGAGGTCGTGCGGCGGGCCGTCGCCGGAGTGGAAGTCGCGGTAGGTCTCGTCCAGCACCAGCGCGAGGCCACGCTCGCCGCAGAGGTCGCGGAACGCCGCGAGCAGGCCCGCCGTATACTCAGCCCCGGTGGGGTTGTTCGGCGTGACCAGCACGACGGCGCGGGTGCGCGGGCCGATGAGCGCCGCGGCGCGCTCGGGGCTCGGCAGGCCGGCCTCGTCGCAGGGCAGGGGCCGCGTGACCACGCCCGCCATGTCGAGCCACATGCGATGGTTGAAGTACCAGGGCGAGGGCAGGATCACCTCGTCGCCAGGGCCCGCCAGCGTCGCCACGGCGGCGCAGAAGGCCTGGTTGCAGCCGGACGTGATCGCCACGGCCTCTGGCGCGATGGCGGCGCGATAGTGCGCCGACCACCGCTCGGCGACCGCCTCGCGCAGCGCCGGCAGCCCCAGCACCGGCCCGTAGAGATGCGCCTGCGGGTCGTTCAGCGCCGCCTCGGCGATGGCCTCGCGCAGCGGCCGAGGCGGCGGATCGACCGGCGCGGCCTGGCTGAGATTGATGAGCGGCGTCTCGGGCGGAAAGCTGCGCCCCGCGATCCAGGCGCGCGCGGCCATCACGGGCGGCTCTGCGGTGGCTGTCAGCGCGGGGGAGAATGCGGCGGCGGTCATGCGGCGTCCTTCAGGTCGCAGGCGGGGTCGGCGATGCGGGCGGCGTCCGGCGAGACGCCGGCCTCCAGCCAGCGCTTGGCGGTCATGAACGCGCGCGCGTCGTTCATCGCGTCGACCGAGAGCAGCCGGTCGCCGGCGAAGCTCCACACCGACTGCGCGCCGGGCCGCGCGCCGGGCCGGACGACGACGCGGTCGCGCCCGTCCGACAGCCCGGCGATCTGGAGCTTGACGTCGTACTGGTCGGACCAGAACCACGGCGTCGGGTCGTAGACCGCCGGGCGGCCGAGCAGCGTCATGGCGGCGGCCTTGCCCATGTCGATGGCGTTCTGCACCGACTCAAGGCGCACCCGCCGTCCGCGCCACGGGAACGAGGCGCAGTCGCCCGCGGCGACGATGGCGGGGTCGGACGTCGCGCAGGCGGCGTCCGCCGCCACGCCGTTCTCCACCGCGAGCCCGGCCGCTTCGGCGAGCGCCGTCTCCGGCGCGACGCCGACGCCGACGATGGCGAGGTCGGCCGGGAACGTCTCGCCGTCGGCCATGCGCGCGCCGACCAGCCGCCCGCCCGCGCCCTCCAGCGCGCCCAGCGCCGCGCCCTCGCGCAGGTCTACGCCATGGCCGAGATGCAGCGCGCGGAAATAGTCGGCGGTCTCGCCGGGCGCGACGCGGCCGAGGATGCGCGGCGCCGCCTCGACGAGCCGCACGTCCATGCCCCGCTTGCGCGCGACCGCCGCGGCCTCCAGCCCGATATAGCCCCCGCCCACCACGAGCGCGCGGGCGCCCGGCGCCATCGCCGGCGCCATGGCGTCGACGTCGGCCAGCGCGCGCACCGTGTGGACGCCGGCGAGATCGCCGCCCATCGCCGCGGGCAGCCGGCGCGGCGCCGCGCCTCCGGCCAGGGCCAGCCGGTCATAGGGCAGCGCGCGGCCGTCGGCGAGCAGCACCCTGCGTCCGGCGCGGTCGATCGCCACGGCGGCGACGCCGAGGATGAGGTCGATCCCCGCCTCGGCGTAGAACGCCGGCGGTCGGAGCCACAGGCGCTCCGCCCCGATCTCGCCGAGCAGATAGGCCTTGGAGAGCGGAGGGCGCTGATAGGGCGGAGCTGGCTCGGCGCAGACTAGCGCGAGCGCGCCGGCGAACCCCTCGGCGCGCAGCGTCGCGGCGATCTCCAGCCCGGCCTGTCCGCCGCCGATTATGACGATCCGCCCGTCCATGCCGCCCCCTTCTCGCACCGCGGCGCCATCAGGCGGCGCCCGGCCGCGCCCGTCAACCGGGCCGCCGGGCCGCGCCCTCGCGGGCGGGCGGCTCGGCGGTCGACGCCGCAGCCGATGGCCATCCTCGTCCGGGCGCGCTAGCGAGGACGCGCTTGAGAGCGGGGCGGCGCGCGGGCGCCGAGGTGGAGGGCGTCTTGGAGCAGACCACTCTGGTGATCGCCGACGGGCGCGTGCTGACGCCGGGCGGCTTCGTCGCCGGCGATCTGGCGCTGTCGGGAGATCGGGTCGTCGGCGTCGGGACGGGTCGGGCGCCGGCGGGCGCCTCACGCCTCGACGCCTGCGGGCGGCTGGTGCTGCCCGGCGTCGTCGACATCCACGGCGACGCCTTCGAGTGGCAGATCGCGCCGCGGCCGAAATCCTCCTTTCCGCTCGACGTCGCGCTGATGGAGAGCGACCGGCAGCTGCTGGCGAACGGCGTCACCACCGCCTTTCACGCCGTCACGGTCTCGTGGGAGCCGGGGCTGCGCAGCCTCGAAAGCGCTGCGGCGATCGCCGCGCGGCTGGAGGCGCTGCGCGGCCGGCTGGCTTGCGACGCCCGCCTGCACATCCGCTGGGAGGTCTTCGCGCTCGAGGCGGTCGAGACGGTGCTCACATGGCTCGCCCGCCGTCCGACGCCGATCCTCGCCTTCAACGACCACGTCTCGAACGCCATGCTGAGCGGCCATGTCCAGGCGAAGTTGCCCCAGAGCGCTGAGCGGGCCGGCGTGTCGGAAGCCGCCTACCGCGCCTTGCTGGAACGCGTTTGGGCGCGGCGCGGGGAGACGCCGGACGCGGTCGCCCGCGTCGCGGCGGCCGCGCGGTCGGCGGGCGCCGTGCTGCTCGCCCACGACGAACGCAGCCCCGAGGAGCGAGCGCGCTTCCGCGCCCTCGGCGCCGCGACGTCGGAGTTTCCGATGAACCGCGAGACCGCCGCGGCGGCGCGGGCTGCGGGCGAGCACACGGTGCTGGGCGCGCCGAACGTCCTGCGCGGCGGCAGCCATATCGGGATGCTCGACGCCGGTCCGGCCGTGGCCGAAGGCCTCTGCACCGTGCTCGCGTCCGACTACTACTATCCCTCGCCCCTGCTGGCGGCGTTCCGCCTCGCGCGGGACGGGATCCTGCCGCTTGAGTCCGCCTGGGCGCTGGTCTCGGCCAACGCGGCGCAGGCCGCCGGCCTGCCCGACCGCGGCGCGCTCGCGCCCGGAATGCGGGCCGACGTCGTCGTGGTCGACGACGACGATCCGGAGGCGCCGAGGGTCGCCGCCGCCGTCGTCGCCGGACGGGTCGCGCTGCGGTCCGACTGAGCTGCGCCGCCATGCGCCCGGCCGGGCGCGACGGGCGCCGCGACTGTCACGGCGCCGTGACGAAGCTGCGCTAGCGTCTGTCCCGGCCGCCCTGAGCGGCGCTCCCGCCCGCACCGGATCAGGCCGATGACCACGAACCGACCCCGCCCGACCCTGGGCGCCTGCATGCCGCTCGCCGACGCGCCGGCGCATCTCGACTGGCTGACCGAGGGCGGACGCAGCCTCGAACTGCAGGACTTCGTCGAGGCCGACCTGCTCAACGGCGACTGGCGCGGCCGCGTCGCGGAGGCGCGTGCGCTGCTCGGCGGGTGGCAGGGCCGCCTCGGCCTCCACGGGCCGTTCTGGGGCTTCACCATCGCGACGCAGGATCCTGACGTGCGGGCCGTTGTCGCGCGGCGGATGGATCAGGCGCTGGACGCCGCCGACGCGCTCGGCGCCGACCAGATCGTCATCCACAGCCCCTACACGACATGGGACCACAACAATCTCGACATGGCCGGCGCGCCGCGCGCGCAGGTGATCGACCGGGTCCACGCCTGCATCGGCGCCGCCGTGAAACGCGCCGAGGCCCTCGGCGTCGTCTTCGTCATCGAGAACATCGAGGACAAGGATCCGCGAGACCGGCTGTCGCTGGCGCAGTCCTTCGGCAGCCCCGCCGTGAAGCTCTCGATCGACACCGGCCACGCGCACTACGCCCATGTCGCGACGGGCGCCCCGCCGGTGGACTACTATGTGCGCGCGGCCGGCGACATGCTGGCCCACGTCCATCTGCAGGACGCCGACGGCTACGCCGACCGGCACTGGGCGCCGGGCATGGGTACGGTGAACTTCGCCGCGATCTTCGCCGCGCTGGCCGAGACCGGGGCCGAGCCGCGGCTGAACCTGGAGCTGCGCGACACGTCGGAGATCGCGCCCGCCGCCGCGCGCCTCGCGGCGATGGGCGTCGCCGTCTGACGCCGGGCGAGCCGTCGCACCCTCTTGCAGGGCCGCGGCGCCGGCCCGGCGGGGACGACGCCGCGATGGCGGACCGTCTTGCCGGTTCGGCGGCGTCGGCGAAGCGCCGGCGACGCAACCGACGCTCGCGCATCTCGCCGGGATCGTCTCGGGCGAGGGCCGTCTCGACATCGTCGCCAAGCCCGGCCGGATCGGGCGCGGCGCGAGCATGGCCGCACTGGAGCGGGTGACGTCGGGCTGCATCGGCGTGGTCGGCCGCCGTTGAGCGCCCGGGCGCCGCGCCGCCGGGCTGGCCTCGTCGCGCCCGACCTTCGCCGATTCGGGAGGCGCTGCGGCGCCGGCTCGGGAAAGCCGCTAGGATCCACCCTCGCTCAGGCCACCGCACGGGTTTCTGGCCCGTCGTCGTGGGCGTACGGGAACGCGTCTGCGCGCGGGTTCGGGAACGCGTCCGCCAAGGCGTCCAGCAGCGCGGGGTCGCCCGCCAGCGCCGCCCTTTCCTGCGGCGTCAGGAGGGCGAGGAACGCCTCCGCGCTGTCGGCCCCGGCGACGGCGAGCTTCGCGCGCGCGGTGGCCGCGTCGATCCGTTCGGCCTGATCGGCGGGCCTGCGCCGCTGCGGCAGCGCCGAGACGTGGGCGCGCAGCAGCGCCGCGTCCCGCGGCAAGGCGGCGAGCCCACCGGCGGCGCGCGCGCGCAGGGCGGCGGTCTCCCGCTCGATCTCGCCGAAGAGCGCCGGCGGCTCCCGGCTCTCGGGCGTGTCCATCAGGCCGACCCTGGCGAAAAGCCGGTCGAGCCGCGGGTCTCCGCTGAACCGCGACAGCGCGGGGCTGACGATCAGGCCCGCGATGATCGGCGAAAGCCAGATCACGAGCTCCGGCTGCGCCGAGAGCACCGCCGCCAGCAGCGCGACGCCGACCGCGCAGTGCAGCCCGTGCGCGGCCAGCGCGGCGCCGAGCGGCAGCGCCTTGCCGTCGCGCTCCTGCGTCGCCCAGCCGCTGTCGCGCCCTGCGAAGATCTCGACGACATGGCGCGACTGCATCAGCATCGACACCGGCGCCGCGAGCGAGGAGACCACGATCTCCGCCGCGGCTCCCGCAACCACCCGCAGTCCGCCGCCGAGCGCGCGCCGCCGCCGACCGTCGGCCAGCGCCTCGATCAGGCCCAGCGCCTTCGGCAGCAGCAGCAGGGCGATGGAGCCGACAAAGAGCCGCTTCATCCGCTCGGCGTCGAACTGCGGCCAGTCGGGAAACAGCTGGAAGGCGCTCGGGAAGTACTCCGGCGCGCTCATCGTCGCCTGCGCTGTCAGCGCGAGGCCCACGGCCAGCATCGCCAGCCAGATCGGCGACATGAGGTAGGAAAGGACGCCGATGGCGAAGTGCGCCCGGTTGGGCCAGCGCAGGCCGGCCGCGCCGATCACGGCGAGATGCTGCATGTTGCCCTGCGCCCACCGCCTGTCGCGCACCGCCGAGGCCAGCAGCGAGGGCGGCGCGCCCTCCCAGCTTCCGCCGAGATCGACGTCCATGCGCACGGCCCAGCCCGCGCGCCGCATCAGCGCCGCCTCGACGAAATCATGGCTGAGGATGTGGCCGCCGAAGGGCCTGCGCCCCTCCAGCACCGGCAGGCTCGCGCTTTCGGCGAAGGCGCGCACGCGGATCATCGCGTTGTGGCCCCAGTAGTTGCCGTCCTCGCCCTGCCAGGCCGAGACGCCACGCGCCACCACGGGCCCGTAGACCGCCCCGGCGAACTGCTGGAGGCGGGCGAAGGGCGTCGCGCCGCCGGCGAGCTGCGGCACGCTCTGCAGCAGGCCGAGACCGGGGTCGGCCTGCATCCGCCGCGCCATCTCCACGACCGTCTCGGGCGCCATGACGCTGTCGGCGTCGAGCACGAGCATGAAGTCGTAGCGCCCGCCCCAGCGCGTCACGAAGTCGAGCACGTTGCCGGCCTTGCGCCCGACATTGCGCTCGCGCCGCCGCCACCAGACGGGCGCAGCGCCGCCGAGGCGGTCGCGCAGCGCGGCGAAGGCCGTCGTCTCGCGCACCCAGGCGTCGGCGTCGCGCGTGTCGGAGAGGATGAATATCTCGAAATCCGCGTCGGGCGCGAGGCGCCTCGCGCCGAGCGCCATGGCCGCCAGCGCCCCGAAGCTCGCCGCCGCATCCTCGTTGTAGACCGGCATCACGATCGCCGTGCGGCTGGTCAGGGGCGCAGGCTTCAGCCGCGGGGCAGGGCTCTCGAACAGCAGCCCTGCAAAGGCGGAGCACGCCGAGAAGGCGATCCAGCCGAAGGTGGCCACGAACAGCAGGAGCAGCGCCGCCTGCGGTAGTCCGACGCTCTCGGGGTCGAACACCCGCCACATCTGGTAGGCGCCGATCCCCGTCAGCACCGCGGCGCCGCCGAAGGCCGTCACCCGCGCGGCGCGCACCAGCCGCGGCGACTCGCCGAAGCGCGCCGCAGGCGCCTTGCGCAGGGACTGCTCGGGCGCCGCGAGCGGCGCCTCCGGCGGCGTCGGCCCAAGCTCGCCGCGGCTGTCGGGGCCGCCGAAGTCGGCTGATCTTGCGTCCGCGGGGCTCATGCCGCGCTCCAGCGATAGAGCCAGGTCTCGGAGGCCGGGGTCTCGTCCGGCGCCAGAAGCTGCAGCCGGAACTCGATCTCGCCGTCGTCGGGCGGCGTGACGATCATCGCCGCGCGGGCGCGCATCTCCGTCGGCAGTCGCGACAGGGTGACGCTCTCGATCAGCCCGCGGCTCGCCTCCGCGCGGGGCCGCAGGTCGTCGAGCGCGCGTTCGCCGAGATCGAAGTCGACCACGACCGTCAGCTTGTCCGGCGCGTTGACGGCGGCGCCGATGCGCGTCGACACCACCCGCGCCAGCGGCGCGGAATCGGCGACCTGCCCGGTCCAGACGAGGCGATAGTCGATGCGCTGCTCGCCGCCGGCCTCCAGCGGGGCGTCAGGCCGCCAGAAGGCCACGATGTTGTCGTTGAACTCGTTTGGCGTCGGTATCTCCACGAGCCGCACGCCGCCGCGCCCCCACTCGCCGCTCGGCTTGATCCAGGCGCTCGGGCGCAGGTCGTAGCGCGCCTCGGCGTCCTGATAGTGCGCGAAGCCGCGCTCCCGCTGGACGAGGCCGAAAGCGCGCGGATTCTCGTCCACGAAGGTGGAGAGCTGGAGCACGGCCGGGTTGGCGAGCGGCCGCCAGACGCGCTCGCCCGACCCGGTGATCATCCGCAGCCCCTCGCTGTCGTGGACGGCGTCCCGGAAGTCCGACGCGCGGCGGTTGTCCTTCGGCCCGAAGAAGTACATCGAGGTGAGCGGCGCGAGGCCGTATTCCACCAGCGTCTCCCGCGGGAACAGAGCCGAGCGCACGTCCATCGTCGTCTCGGCGCCCGGCCGCACGACGAATTCGTAGGCCCCGGCGACCGAGCGGCTGTCGAGCAGCGCGTGAACCGTGAGCGCCGAGGCGTCGCGCTCGGGCCGGTGCAGCCAGAAATGCGTGAAGCCCGGGAATTCCTCGCCTCCGGGCGCGCCGGTCCTGATCGCCAGCGCGCGCGCCGAGAGCCCGTAGATCTGGTCCCGCGCGACCGCCCGGAAGTAGCTGGCGCCCTGGAAGACGGCGATCTCGTCCTGCGACTCGGGCCGGTTGAGCGGAAAGCGCAGCCGGAAGCCGGTCCACGCCAGCCCCGCCATCGCCTGCGGGTCTGGCGCGACGGCGCCGAAATAGGCCTCGCCGAAGCTCAGCGCGGAGACGTCGAAATCGAGCGGGCGGCTGACGCCGTCCTCGACCACGAAGATCTTCACCGGCTGGGTGTAGATCGAGCCCGGCGGCAGAAGGTCGGCGGTGAAGCCGCGCTGCTCGCCGACCCACAGGCCCCGTTCGGTCCGGAAGCGTATGGCCCGGTAGGCGTCGTAGCTGAGATCGCGAAACGGCGCGGCCAGGGTCTGGGTCCGCTCCTGAAAGGCGGCCGCAGCCCGCCGCCGCGCCATGTTTACGACGCCCTCGTAGTCGGCCGGCGGGTTCTCCGCGGCCTTGTCCTGCGCCATGGCGGCGGGCGCCGCGGCGGCGGCGGCGGCGGCGGCCAGAAAATCGCGCCGCCGCAGGGCGCGGCCCGACGCAGGCCCGGGCCCGGCATGGTCTTCCCCGGCAATCCTCATCCCTCGCGCACCGCGCGGTGGTCGGCCAGCATCGTCCAGGTCTCGGTGAGCGCCTCTCCGCCCCGGCCGAGATAGGCGCGCAGCTCGACCGGACGCTCCGAAGCGCCGTCGAGGTCGAAGATCAGCCGCCACCCCGTCGCGCCGACGACGGCGTGCGCATAGGCGTTGATCACCCTGCCGCCCAGCGCCTCGACATGCGGCTCCACCCCGTCCTCGAGGCCGTCGAGCGCGCCGCCCTCGAACTCGACGACATACTTGCGCACGCCCTGCGGCCTCGGCTGTCCCGGCACGCCGCCCCAGCCGACATGGGTGCCCCGGACGCGCCCGAGACCCTCGGGGGCGGGATCGCGCGCGCGCCATTGCAGATCGTACTCGAAGGAGAGCGCGTCGCCGGCGGCCGGCGCGCGTGACGGCGTCCAGTAGGCGACGATGTTGTCGAAGATCTCGTCGTCGGTGGGGATTTCGACCAGCTGCACGGCCCCGCCGCCCCAGTTCCCCCGCGTCTCGGTCCAGACCGACGGCCTGCGGTGATAGAACACGCCGTCGTCGAGATAGCTCTCGAAGCGCCGGTCGCGCTGGATCAGGCCGAAGCCGCGCGGGTTCTCGTCCACGAAGCTGACGGTCGAGGTGAGCGCGGGGTTGCGCAGCGGCCGCCAGAGCCGCTCGCCCGAGCCGGTCCAGAGCGCCAGGCCGTCGCTGTCATGGACCTCCGGCCGCCAGTCCGGCGACGAGGATCGGTTCGTCTCGGAATACCAGTACATCGACGTCAGCGGGGCCACGCCGAGCCGCTCCACGCCCTCCCTGAAGAACAGGCGCGCGTCGATCGCGCAGCGCTGACCGTAGCCGGCGTCCCGCGTCGCGCCGATGCGATAGGCGCCGGACACGCTGGGGCTGTCCAGCAGCGCGTAGATCGTCAGGTCTTCGCCCTCGCGCTCGCCGGCCGCCAGCCAGAACGCGCTGAAGCGCGGAAACTCCTCCGGCCGCGCAAGCCCCGTGTCGACCGCGAGGCCGCGCGCCGAGACGCCGTACTGCGTCTGCGGCCCGTCGCACCGGAAGTAGGAGGCGCCGAGAAACGAGATCCAGTCCGGCTCCAGCCCCGGCCGCATCACCCGCAGGCCGGCGAAGCCCGCATCGGCGCCCATCTCTCGGGCCGGGCTGTCGGCGGGCATGTCGAACATGGCCGGATCGTAGCGAAGCCGCCGCGCCGACCCGCCCTCCACGACATGGACGGCGACAGGCTCGCGCGCATAGCGGCCGAGGTGGAAGAACTGGGCGTCCACGCCCGGCGCCAGGCCGACCGACGCGGCGTCGCGGAACCTGATGCGCCAGTGCGCATCGTAGTCGATCCTGTCGAGCACCGAGGGCGACGGCGCGACCGGCGGCTGAAACGGGGCGCGCGACGCCGAGCGGGCCTGCTCGATCAGCGCGTCGAACGAAAACGGCGTTGCACGACCGAGATCCGCCGCAGCGAGACCTTTCGGGAAAGGCGCGGCGAGCGCGAGGGCGCCAAAAAGCAGTCGTCTGCGATCCATGGTCAACTTTCTTGCGACTCGCTGCCGTTTCGGGCCCGATTTGCGCGCAGTTATAGGCTTGTTAACGAACCAGGCGAAGACTGGTTCCGCTTAGAAAATCAATGCGGCGCGCTGAATGCGAAGGCGAGGCTGGATTGTGGCGCGGAGCAACTTTGACGATCGGGTCTTGCGTCTCGCCTAACATTTGTCAAAAATTGGGCAATAATGGTGTAAATAGGGCATCGTGGAAAACGCTCCCAGCATCCGCGCCCCGGAGTACCGGGCCGCCCCGAAGGACCGGACGCGGCGCCGATGACGCGTCGGCGCCCTGACGCGCGGCGGCCGGCCGACACGCGCGATCTGGCGAGCTTCTGGAGCGTGTCTTCCGCCTACTGGCGGTCCGAGCGGTGGCGCGAGGCGTGGAGCCTGTCCGTCGCCGTCTTCCTCATCACCACGCTGCTGAGCAAGGCCAGCGTCTGGGCCGCCACCGCGAGCGCGGATTTCCTGAGCGCCATCGCACGCTTCCATGAACCGGGGCCGGGTCTCGACGCGACCGAGACGCTCGCCGGCGCGGCGCTGCTTTTCGCCGCCGTCCATCTTGGTCGGGCGGGCTTCATCGCGACGCGCCACTTCTTCGCCGCGACCCTGCACCGGCGCGCCCGGGCCTGGCTGGCGGGGCGCTTCGACGCCGCCATTCTGGCCGACGAGCGGATCGCCTTCGATCTGATGAGCGATCGCACCGAGGGCGGCGCCGCGCGGCTGCCCGACGCCATCGACCAGCGCATCGACGAATGCACGCTGGGGCTCTACGGCGGCCTGATCGGGCTGGCGATGGGTCTGTGGGGGGCGGTGGCCTCGATCTACTTCATCTCCGTCGCGCTGCTCGAGCGCGCGGCGCCGGCGCCGTTCCTCGACCGCTGGGCGCATTCCTTCGCCGACTGGACGCGCGCGCATTCCGGCGTCGCCGTCGATCTGGCGCCCGGCGACAACGGCTCGCTGGTGCTGATCGCGCTGGTCGTCTGCGTCTACGTTCCCGCCTCGACATGGCTCGCCTGGCTCATCGGGCGCCTGCTGGAGCGCCAGACCGTCGAGCGCCAGCGGCGCGACGGGGCCTGGCGCGGCGAGCTCGGGGCGATGCTCGGCCGGGTCTCCCAGCTCGCCGCCTCTCGGGGAGAGCGCGTGCAGGCGCGGGTCAACGCGGGGCTCTACGCGGGGCTCGACCGGGCCTGGGCGCGGCAGAACCTCACCCAGGCCGCGATGATGGCCTTCACCGACGCCTATGGCTTCCTTTCGCGTCGGCTCGTGTCCTGGGCGCCGGCGCTGCCGGCCTTCATGGGCGGCTCGATGAGCTTCCGGACTTACGCGGCCAGCTCGGAACTGACGGCGGAGCTGATCAACGACGTCTCGTGGTTCATCCAGGTCATGCCCGCCATCGCCACGCTGAAGGCCAACGCCGGCCGGCTTACGGAGCTGGCGCAGGCCGTGGAGCGGGTGCGCGCGCGCGACGCCTTCTACGCCGAGACCGGCGTGGCGAAACTTCGGCGCGAGCGGCGGCCCGGCGACGACCGTCTGTCGCTGGAGGGCCTGCGGCTCTACCACCGCGGCCACGACGCGACGCCGTTCCTGCGCGCGCAGGCCGTGGCGCTGTCGCCCGGCGACTGGGCGTTGATCGCGGGCCGCAACGGCTGCGGCAAGAGCTCGCTGCTCAAGGCGGTGGCGGGGCTCTGGCCGCACGGCGAGGGCGTCGTCGCGCTGCCGGAGCGCGCGCGGCTCTTCTTCGCCGGCCAGACGCCCGACCTGCCGGACCGGCTGTCGCTGAAGGCGCTGGCGACCTACCCGGAGCCCGCGACGGCGTTCGGCGATCTGCGGGTCGCCGCCGCGCTCGGGGAGGCGGGCCTCGGCCACTTCGCCGGCGCGCTCGGGGCGGAGCTGCATCAGGGGCGGCGCTGGAGCGAGGTGCTCTCCGGCGGGCAGAAGCAGCGGCTGGTGCTCGCGCGCATCCTGCTGCACAGGCCCGACGTGCTGCTGCTGGACGAAGCCACCTCGGCGATGGACCCATCGGCGGTCTCGCATTTCCACGAGACCCTGCTCGCGGCGATTCCGCGCGCCATCGTGCTCAGCGTGCATCACGGCGAAAGGCCGCCGCGGGGCCATGACGGCGCCCCGTTCTATGGCGTAAGGCTGGCGGTGGAGCATGGCGCCGCGCGGATGACGCGCATCGCCCCCTCCCGCGCGGAAGCCATCGCCGCGGAGTGACCGCAACCTGACGTCTGGAGCAGCCTGCGTGACCGCCGACCCTGAAGGCCTGCTCGCGGCGATGACCGTCGAGGAGAAGATCGGCCAGCTCAACCTGCTGCCCGCCGGCGAGGGCATGGCCACCGGCGCCGGGGACGCGACGCCGCTGGCCGAACGGCTGGACGCCGGGCTCGTCGGCGCGGTCTTCGGCGTGAAGTCGCGCGAGAGCGCGCGCGCCATGCAGGAGCGCGCGCTGGCCGGGTCGCGCCACGGCGCGCCGCTTTACTTCGCCGAGGACGTCATCCACGGCCATCGCACGGTCTTTCCCCTGCCGATCGCGCTCGCCTGCTCCTGGGACATGGCGCTGATCGAGGAGACCGCCGCCCACGCCGCGCGCGAGGCCGCCGAGGACGGCGTGCATCAGGTCTACGCCCCGATGGTCGACGTCTCGCGAGACCCGCGCTGGGGCCGCGTGGCCGAGAGCCCCGGCGAAGACCCGACGCTCGCCGCGCTCTACGCCGCCGCCTGCGTTCGCGGCCTGCAGGGTGCGGACGTCGCCGCCGAGGGGCGCGTGGCCGCCTGCCTCAAGCACTTCATCGCCTATGGCGCGCCGCAGAGCGGGCGCGACTACGACAACGCCAGCCTTGGCTGGGCGGAGCTCTTCGAAGTCCACGCGCCGCCGTTCCGGGCCGGCGTCGAGGCAGGGGCGGCGAGCGCCATGGTCGCCTTCAATGCGGTGAACCGGACGCCGATGCACGCCCATGCGCCGCTGGTGGAGGGCTGGCTGAGGGGGCGGCTCGGCTTCGAGGGCCTCGTCGTCTCCGACTACACTGGGGTGCGCGAGCTGCAGGCCCACGGGCTCGGCGACCGCGCCGCGACCGTGGCGCGCGCGCTCCACGCCGGGGTGGACATGGACATGGTGGGCGAGGACTACCTCGCCGCCCTGCCGGCTCTGGCGCGCGATGGGATCGACTGCGCCGAGAGCGGCGTGCGGTTCACCGCGGCCGAGATCGTCGCGCTGATCGACCGCGCCTGCCTGCGGGTGCTGCGCTTCAAGCAACGCCTCGGCCTGCTCGCGGACCCCTTCCGCTCCCTGCGCGGCGAGGGGCCGCCGCGGGCGCCCTCCGCGACCGGCCGCGCGCTGGCGCGCCGCGCCGCCGGCGCCTCGGCGGTGCTGCTGAAGAACGACGGCGTCCTGCCGCTCAGGTCCGGCCCGCTGACCGCCGCGCTGGTCGGCCCGCTGGCGGACGACCGCGCCAACCTCATCGGCACATGGTCCGTCGCGGGCGACGCCGCGCAGGTGCGCACCCTGCGCGAGGGGCTGGAGGGGCGCGAGGGGCTGACGCTGATCTGCGCGCCGGGCGCGAACCTCGTCGAGGAGCCGTGGCTGGTCGACCGCCTCAACTGCCACGGCCCGACCGTGCGGCCCGACCCGCGGCCCGAGGCGGAGATGATCGCCGAGGCCGTCGCCGCGGCGCGCCTAGCCGACATCGTGATCGCCGCCGTCGGCGAGGCCAAGGAGCATGCGGGCGAGGCGTCCAGCCGCCTCTCGCCCGATCTGCCTGCGCCGCAGCGCAGGTTGATCGCGGCGCTTGCCAAAACGGGCCGCCCGCTGGTCGTCGCGGTCTGCGCCGGGCGTCCGCTCGCGCTAGCCGAGGTCGCCGAGGCCGCCGACGCGCTGGTGATGGCGTGGCATGGCGGCGTCGAGGCGGGGCCGGGGCTGGCCGACATCCTGACCGGCGCGGCGGAGCCCTCCGCGCGTCTCGCCGCCGCCCTGCCCGCCCATCCCGGCCAGACGCCGCTCAGCCACGCCGCGGAGCCGACCGGGCGGCCCAATCCGGGGCGCTTCCGGAAGTTCCTGACCGGCTGGCTCGACCTGCCGGACGGACCCGGCCAGACGGACGGCCTCTACCCCTTCGGCTTCGGGCTCGCCTACACGACCTTCCGCCACGGGGCGCCGCAAGCCGACAGGCGCGAAGGCCTTGGCGAGGAAGACCGCCTGGCGGTCCGGATCGACGTGACCAACGCGGGCGACCGGCCGGGCGTGGAGACCGTGCAGCTCTACCTCTCCGACCCCGTCGCCCGCTCCACCCGCCCCGCCCGCGCGCTCAAGGCGTTCCGCAGGCTGTCGCTGGCGCCGGGCGAGACTGGGCGCGCAACGTTCGAGATCGACGTCGAGATGCTCCGATACCCGCTCGCGGACGGCCCCGAGGACGAGCGCCGGGTGTGGGATCCCGGCGCCTTCACGCTCTGGCTCGGCCCCAACAGCCGCGACGCGCAGGCCCTGGAGATCGCATGGCGCGCCTGATCCGCGGCCTGCCCGACGACGCCCTGCGCGACCGCGTCCAGCAGGCGACGCTGCTCTACTTCACCGACTTCGCCCATCCCGCCAGCGGCATGGCGCGCGAGCGCAGCGGCGGCGCGCTGGGCTACGACGTGGACGACACGGTGTGCGCCGCCGGAACCGGCTTTGGCGTCATGGCGCTCATCGTCGCGGCGGAACGCGGCTGGCTCAGCCGTCGCGACGCCGCCGACCGCATCGCGCGCATCGCCGGCTTCCTCGCCCGCGCCGACCGCTTCAACGGCGTCTGGCCCCATTTCCTCAGCGGCGCGACCGGCCGGGCGATCGCGGTGTTCGACGGCGACGACGGCGGCGACCTCGTCGAGACCGCCTTCCTCGCCATGGGCCTGCTTTGCGCCGCAAGCTTCTTCGCCGGCGACGCGCCGGAGCTTACGGAGGCGCTGGAGACCCTCGTCGCCGGGATCGACTGGGCCGCGCACCAGCGCGAGGACGGCGCGCTGATGTGGCACCGGAGCCCGCACCGGCCGTGGGCGCCGACGAGCCTGCCGATCCGGGGCTGGAACGAGGCGCTGGTCGTCTTCGTGCTGGCCGCGGGGTCGGCGCGGCATTCGATCTCGCCGGACGCCTATCACCGCTTCTGGGCAACGGCGGAGGCGTTCCGCAACGGTCGCGCCTATCGCGGCGAGACGCTGCCGCTCGGGCCGGACTGGGGCGGGCCGCTCTTCATGTCGCAGTACTCGTTTCTCGGGCTTGACCCGCGGGGCCTGCGCGACCGCTACGCCGACTACGGCGCGCAGGCGCGCGCCCACGCCCTGGTGAACCGCGCCCACTGCCTCGCCAATCCGCACGGGCACCCCGGCTACGGCGCCGACTGCTGGGGGCTGACGGCCAGCGACGACCCGACGGGCTACGTCGCGCACCATCCCCTCGAAGATACCGGCGTCATAACTCCGACCGCCGCGCTCGGCTCCTTCCCCTTCGTTCCCGAGCACGCGCAGCGCGTGCTGCGCCATCTCCATGACGGGCTCGGCGAGCGCGTCTGGGGCGAGGCGGGCTTCGTGGACGCGTTCAGCGTCGCCGAGGACTGGACCGCGGAGAGCCGCCTCGCCATCGACCAGGGGCCGATCGTGATCGCGCTGGAGAACTGGCGCTCCGGCCTGCTTTGGCGGCTGTTCATGGCGCGGCCCGAAGTGCGGGCGGGCCTCAGGGCGCTGGGTCTCGAAAGCCCCTACGCCCTGACCGCCTGAGCGGCGTCGCGCGCCTCGACGGCGGCGAGAAAGGCCGCGGCGGACCATGTGAGCTGGCGACAGGAGACCGGCGCGCCGGTCTCGCGGTGCAGCTGCTCGGGGAAGCCCTGCGCCGGCATGAGCTCGCGCAGCCGCGCCATGGTCGCATCGCCCGCCGCGATCTCGCCGCGCCGGTAGCGCAGCGCCGCCAGCGCCAGCGTCGTCGGCAGCCACGGGTTGCCGCCGAAGAACGCGTCGCCGGGCCAGCGGCCGATCAGCGCCGCTCCCGCGCCGCGATTGACCGGGTAGAGCGCGGCGAAGCGCGCCGCCAGCGCGTCGGCGGCGCGGCCCGCCCGCGCGCCGGTCGCCGCGAAAGGCCCGTCGCCGCGGTCGACTTCGGCCAGCGCGACGATCACGGCTGCGTCGAGATCGTCGGGGCCGGCGCCGAGATGGGAGCGCCAGCAGCCCGCGGCCTCGTCCCACGCCTGCTCGACCAGCGCGGCGACGCGCGCCGCCGCCGCTTCAGCCGCCCGCGCGGCCCCCTCGTCGCGCAGCCATGCGGCGCCCAGCGTCAGCGCGTCCCACTGCGCGATCATCGTGAAGACGTCGCGCCGCGCCGGCGCCTCCTCCCATGGCCCGATGCAGGGCGCGCCCGCGTTCGCGAGGGTGAAGGCGAGGTCGCGGGCCACGAGCGCGGCGAGCGCGTCGCCCGCCAGCGAGGGATCGGCCTCTATCGCCGCCAGACAGGCCGCGGCGCGCATGGCCGCACCGTCGAACTGCGGGCGCGACCAGTTCTCGAGGTCGGGCCCGCCATCGGCGGCGCAGCGCGGCTCGCCGAGCAGCGCCGCGCCGCTCAGGGCGGCGAGTTCCGCGTCGGGGCGCAGGTGGAGCAGGGCTTCGGGCCGGGTCGTCGGACGCAAAGGGTTGGCGGCGAGTGGCGGCCGGCCGGGATCGGTGGTCGCGAGGCTGAAGCGCACGACGTCGGCGAAGCACGCGCGCCAGTCGCGCGCGGCTTCGGGGCTGGCGCCGGCGATCAATCCCGGCAGACGGCGCATGACCACCGCGGCGTCGCGGGGCCAGTGGTGGAAGTAGTCCGGCTCGGGGTCCCAGCGCGACGGCAGCACGGAGGCGAGCACCGAACCGCGGACAGGCCGCACGCTCTGTCCGAACTCCTCGCGCCGATGCGTGAGATGCGTCGCCGAGATCGCCGCGCGCATCGCCTGCGCCGCCTCGGCCCGCCGCGACGCGATCCATGCGCCGAGCCCGCTCATGCGCCGAGCGCCGCCAGCGCGACGTCGAGCGCGCGGTCCACGTCCGGGCCCTCGGGGCAGTGATGGAGGCCCGGCAGCGCGGCGAAGAAGCGCGGGGCCGCCGCCGCCGCGAAGAAGGCGCGCGCGTCCTGCGGCGGCGTCAGCCCGTCCTCGCCGCCCACCAGCACCGCCGTCGGCGCGGTCAGCGCCCGCAGCGCCGGGCGCGCGTCATGGCCTGGCCATTCGGCCTCCGCGCCCGGAACCTCACGCCGCAGCGCCGCCACCGCATCCCGCCCGAGCGCGCGGCGCGCGGCGAGCAGCGCCTCGCCGCTCAGCACGGGCGACACCGCGAGCAGATGCGCCGCGCCGCCGAAGTCGCGCGCCAGCGTCGCGGCGGCCCATGCGCCCATGCTGTGCCCGGCGAAGCCGAGACGCGCCGGCCCGCCGCCGGGCTCGAAGCTCTCGCACAGCCAGTCGAGCGCCGCGCGCAGGTCGGCGAGATGGTTGGCCATGGTGAACGCCTCCGGCGCGCCGCCGCTTTGGTTCCCCGCGGAGAAGCGCAGGTCCGGCGTCAGCGTCGCCCAGCCGCGGCGGGCGTAGGCGGCGCGGATCGCGGCGATCTGCGGCTGGCCGGCCGCGCCGCCACGCCCATGAGCAACCAGCGCGACCGGCGGGGTCGCGCCGGCCGGCCGCTCGAGCAGCGCGCCGAGGCTCGCCGAAGGCCCCCCATGGCGGAGCGGAACGCGCACCCGCTCGGCCCGGGGCGCATCTTGGTCGCCGTCGCTTTCGCCTGGAAGCGTCATGCCCCGAGCGTGCGCGCGCCGCGGGCATTCGGCAACGGGTCGCCCGCGCGCCGCGCCGGCCCGGGCGCGGCCCGACCTGCGTCCGCGGGAGGCCCTGCGTCAGGTCGACGCGGCGAACGGGTCGCGCGGGGCCGGGCCGCCGTCGAGGAAGGCGGCGAAGGCGCGCGCCGTGGCGACGACCTTCGGCGCGTCGGCCATGAAGCGCCAGTTGAGCTCGATCATCCCCTTCGTGCCGGGCCGGAACCGCATCCGGGGCAGGACGTCGAGCCACGGAATCGAGCCGAGAAACATCGGCGCGTGCATGTCGCCGAGGCCGAGCGCGACCTCGTCGCCGGCGTCGCCCACGCCAGCGCGTGACACCCGCCCGAAATTGTCGTGCAGGTGCAGGTGCCAGACCCAGGGCGACAGCGCCTCCAGCTCTGCGAGGTAGTCGAAGCCGAGCACTGGCGCCGAGAGCCAGGCGTGGCCGAAGTCGAGCGTCGCGCCGACCGCCGGGTGGTCGATCGCGGCGAGTTGGCCGGCGAGCGCGCCGGGATGCGCGCCGTAAGCGACAAGGCCGCTCGCCTCGGGCTTGACGATCATGTTCTCCACGGCGAGCCGCACCCCCGTCGCGCCGGCCAGGTCGCCGAGCCGGCGGAACGCGTCGCGCTCATCGGCGAGCAGGCCGGCGGCGTCGGCCTCCCAGGCGGCGCGCGGGGCGACGCCGGAGTGGATGACCATGGACTGCACGCCCAGCTTCGCGCAGATCGAGACGCTCGCTTCCGCCGCAGCGCGATGGGTGGCCGGGTCCACCCGGTCCATCAGGTTGATCGCATGATGGGCGTGCAGCGTCGCCCCTAGCCCCGAACGCCCCAGCGCGGCGGCGACAGCGTCCACGCGCGCGGCGTGAATCCGTCCGCCGATCACGAGGTCGAGCCTGCGGGCGACCAGCTCCACATGGTCGCAGCCGTGGGCGCGGAAGTCCCTCAGCACCGCATCGAGCATGTCGATCCGACAGTCCGGCAGGCCGGTGGTGTTGAGGCCGATGGCGTCGATGGTCGGCTCGGAAGGGTGCGGCACGGGATCACGTCTCCAGCAAGGGGCGGCGCAGGATCGACGGCGCGCCGGGAGCGACCGCCAGGCATCCGCTCGCCCATCGGCGCGGCCGCGTCAATGCGCCAGCCGCAAGAGCCTGCCCGGCGTCTCCGACAGCGGCAGGGCGCCGGACCGGCGCGCCATCTCCCAGGCGAGGGCCTGATTGCTCGCCACCACGGGCTTGCCGAGTTCGGCCTCCAGATCGTCGATGACGTCGAGCGCGCGCAGGTTGGTGCAGGAGACGAACACCGCCTCGACGTCGCGCGCGGCGCCGGCGGCCAGCGCCGCCGCGCGGATGGAAGCGGGATCGATACGCGCGACGCGGGCCTCGACCTCCTCGCCGAAGCTCAGGCAGGCGGGGGTGCGCAGGCCGGCGTCCCGAAGCGCCGCGCGCACCGGCTCGGCCACGGCGTCGATGTAGGGCGACACCACCGCGACCGAGCCGACGCCCAGCGCACGGAACGCCGCCAGCGCGGCGGCCAGCGGATCCACGACATGGCGCGTCGCGGCGGCGCCGGAAACCAGCGCCGCCACCCGCGCCGACCCGATCAGCGTCGCGCCGGAGGTGCAGCCGTAGCCGATGGCGTCGAAGCGCGCCGCAGGCGGCAAGAGCGCCGCGGCGGCCGGCGGCGCGGCCTCCATCCGGGCGATGCTGTCTGGCGTGAGGTCGTCGCCGCTCGGCACGCGGCTGACATGCAGGGCGACGTCGCGCGCGGCGAAGAGGCGGCGGAGATCATGCTCGATCGTCTCGTCCACCCGCAGGACGATCAGGCCCAACGTGGCGCGGGCGCCGATCGGGCCGGTCAGAGCATAGGGAAAGCGCGCCACGGCTCAGTCCAGCGCCGGCAGCTCGGCCGGCGCCCGCGCGCTCAGCAGCTCCGGCCCGTCCTTGCGCAGCGCGACGTTCTCCTCGTGGACCATGATCCGCCCCGGCGCGACCTCGACGCCCGGCTCCAGGGTCAGGACCATGCCGGCGCGCAGCGGCGTCTCGTCAAGCGGGCTCAGCGACGGCCATTCCGTCAACGAGACGCCGAGGCCATGGCCGAAGCGGCCGCCGAGCGGCGCGGCGCCCTGCGCCTGAAGCGCGCGCGCCATCACGCCGTGCAGGTCGCAGGCCCGCATCCCCGGCCGCGCCGCCGAGAGCGCCGCGTCGGTGGCCGCATGCAGCGCCGCGTGGGCGCGGCGCGCGGCGTCGCTCGGGCCGCCGATGGCGAAGTTGCGGTCGAAGTCGCAGAAATATCCCGCCTTCACTGCGCCCGCGTCGAGCATCAGGACGTCGCCGCGCCGCAGTTCCCGGCCGTCCGCCGGAGAGATCACGTCCTCGCAGCCGTCCGGCCCGGCGCCGCCGGCGAGGTAGCCGACCCAGTCCGCGCCCTCCCGCAGCAGGGCGATCTGGAAGTCGCGGAACACGTCGTCGAGCCGTCGCCCCGATCCGGCGAAGTCCCCCACGCCGGCGAAGGCGGCGTCGGCGACGCGGCAGGCGGCGCGGATGCGGGCGATCTCGGCCTCCGACTTGATCTCGCGCGCGCCGCGCAGGGCGCCGGTCGCATCGACCAGCGTCGCTGGCGCGATCAGGGCGAGCAGGCGCGCGAGGTCGGCCTGCGGCATCCGCAGATGCGTCTCCGCCCCCATCGGCGCGCCGAGCCTGCCGCGCGGGGGCAGCATCTCGCGCAGCGCCGCTGCGAGCAGCCCTACGCCGTCGTCGCGCGGGTCGGGCGCATCCCATGTCCTGACATCCGCGATCCAGCCTCGCCGCATCAGCGGCGCGCCGATGGCGGGGATCACGGCGACGGGGTCGCCCGTCGCGGGAACGAGGAGGAACCAGGGCCGCGCCGGGCTCTCCCAGAACCGCGTGAGAAAGCCGCAGACGTAGAAGACGTCCGGCGGCGTCGTCAGCAGAAGCGCGTCGATCCCGTCCGCCGTCATGCCGCGTTGGAGCGCCGCGACGCGGCGGCGGTGCTCGTCGGCGCAGAAGCCGCCCGCCTCGCAGCTCAAGCGCCCGCCGCCGCGGAGCGGCCTGCGCGCACAGTATCGATTTCGGGCCGTGGCGTCATGGCGCGCTCCCTCTCAGGCGATGCCGGAACGATGGTGCTTCGCGCAGGGCGGCCCCGCAAGGCGGCGCAGAGCGCGCGCCGAGCTCATGGCTTCGGCGCGGCGGCGCCGTGGCTCCGGGCGATGGCGTCGATCATCATGCGCACCCGCGGCAGTTCGGCCCGGTCGCGTCGCCAGACCATCTGGAAAGGCGCGCGATAGCCGAGCCTCGCCGGCGCGATGGCGCGCAGCGCCCCGGCCTTGACCCAGGGCCGCGCGCAATGTTTCGGCAGGCAGCCGAGGAAGGCGCCGGAGAGTATCAGCGCAGCCGCGCTCTCCATGTCGCTCACCTCCGCGCCCACGCGGTGGCTGGCGAAGCCCTTGACGTCGCGGGCGCCCCAGTAGCGGCGCCCGACGATGCGCCGGCTGCGCAGCTCGTCGAAGTCGATCGCGTCGTCGCACGCGGTGAACAGCGGATGGCCGGCGCCGCGGTAGAAGAGCTGCCGCTCCTCGTAGAGATGGCGATACTCCAGCCCCAGCGCGACCCGCGGGAAGCTGCCCACGGCGACGTCGAGCGCGGCGGCCGAGACGTCGCGCAGCAGCGCGTCGGGCGGCTTGCAGGCGAGGCGGATCCCGGCCTCCGGCGCGGCGCCGCCGGCATCCGCGCGCGCGGGTCGCCGAGCGTCGCGTCGAGCATCCCCACCGCCGCAGGCCCGGCGAGGCGGTTCCTGAGGGCGGCGACGCGCGAGGAGAAGCCGTCCACCGCCGCCAGCAGCCGCCGCGCCTCCGCGTCGACGCTCTCGCCGGGTTCCGTCAGGCCGAAGCCGGAGCGGCCCCGACGGCACAGGCGGAAGCCGAGCCGGTCCTCCAGCGCCTTGACATGGCTCGACACGGTGGAGAGCGACAGGTCGAGACGCGCGGCGGCGGGCGCGAAGCCGCCGGCCTCGACAACCGCGAGAAAGACGCGCAGCAGACGCAGGTCCACCGCATCGAGGGCGGGCGCGGCCATTCGGTTTGACAGACCTCAAAGTGAACTGTGGTTGCTTTGATCTTTATCGATGCGAAACCCGCGCCACGATCGCCGGCATGACGCATGACCCCATGGCGCCGCGCTGGCGGCTGAGTACCGAGCCCGGCCGGCTGACCGACATGCTGCTTTGCCGGCCGGACCATTATGCCCGGATTCCCAGCAACGCGATCGCGCGCGCGACGCTGGCGGCATCGACCCCGCTCGACCGCGCACAGCTGCTGGCCGAATACGCCGAGTTCGAGGCGGCGCTCGATGAGGCGGGCATCGCGCGCCATCACCTCGCTCCAGACCCCGCGCCGCCCTGCCAGGTCTACACCCGCGACAGCAGCCAGACGGCGCCCGGCGGCCCGGCGATGACGCTGCTCGCCATGCCCCAGCGGCGCGGCGAATACGCGGCCGTCATGGCGTTCCACGGCGCAGGGTTCTGGCGCTGCGCCACCGCCGGCAGCGTCGAGGGCGGCGACATCCACCTCATCCGCCCCGTTCTGGCGGCCATCGGCCATTCCGGCGGGCGCACGCGCTCCCCGGCGCCGAGCAGTTCGCTGGAGGGCGGAGGGCTGGGAGGTCGCGCTGGTCCCGTTCGACGACGACTTCCTCCATCTTGACGTGATTTTCTCCATGGCCGCCGATGGCCTCGCGCTGGTCTGCCCGGATGCGCTGCCGGAGAGCTTCCTGAGCTGGCTTCGCGAGCGCCGGATACGCACGATCGATGCGGGCTATCTTGAGGCGATGGGCGACATGGCCTGCAACGTGCTGGCGCTCGGGGCGGGCCGCGTGCTGTCGCCGCGCCACTGCGCGCGCGTCAACGAGGCACTGCGCGCGGAGGGAGGGCCTCGGCGTGCTCGAACCCGATCTGCGCCTGTTCGCCAGCGGCGGCGGCGGCGCGCACTGCATGACCATGCCGCTCACCCGCGACGACTGACAGGCCCCGCAACAGGACAGGGAGACCGACCACGACCAAGCTCGGCGCCCGCCTTGCGCCGTGCGCCGCCGTCATGGCCGCGCCGCCCAGCAGCGCGGGTCTCGACGCAGGAGCTTAACGCGCTCGTCTGGCGCGACCACACCGACGACGCGCCGATCCGCCCCTTCGAGGAGGCGCATGGCGTCACCGTCAATCTCAAGGAATACGAAGGCGCCGGCGCCGCGCTCTCGATCATCGAGCAGTCGCGGCCCGGCGACTGGGACGTTCTGGTGATCGACGGTGTGGACGCGCCCCGGGCGGTGGCGGTGGGAATTCTCGCGCCCCTGCCGGTGGACGAACCGCCCCATGGCGCCCTGTTTCCAGAGCCGGTGATGGCGGCGAACCACGTCGTCGACGGCGAGACCTGCGCCATCTCGGAGAAGCTCGGCTACAATACCGTCTCGTTCAATTCCTCCGCCGTCTCCGCGGAGGCGCTGGCGGACATGCGCGGCTTCTGGACCGGCGGGGCGAGCGCGCCGATGGCGGTCCACGACCACTGCTTGCCGGCGATGGGGCTTGTGGCGGCAGGTCTGGGCGCGCCGACCGCGGAGCTCGCCGCCGACGACCTGCCGGCGATCCGCGAGGCGCTCTTCGGCCTGAAGGACGCCTCGGAAAGCGTGGGCGGCGTCGTCGCCTCGCAGACCGCCATCGCCACCGGCGAGGCGGACGTGCTCTTCGGCGGCGGCGAATGGGTGACTGCGGGGCTGACCGGCGAGCTGCCGGAGCTGGACTGGACGACTCCCGAACAGGGCGCGGTGCGCTGGTCGCAGTCCATCGGCGTCTTCGCCGACAGCTAACGCAAGGAGCTCGCCGTGGCGTTCGTCAAGCACGTCCTCAGCCCCGAGGGCCAGGCGGCGCTCGCCACATCGTCGTGCTGCTGGGCGATGCCGGCCAACAGCGCCGCCGGCGATGTTCTCGAAGATGCGCAGAAGCGCGCCCTGCGCCGGGACCAGCAGCCCGACCATCTCCGGCGCGCCCGGCTCTGTCCGGCCCCGGACGCCGAGCTCGATGCGGCGATGCAGGACGTCTGGACGGAGTTCCTCGCGCGGTGAGCGGGCCGCGCCCAGCCAGGCCCCGAGCGGCGGCGCCGGCGTCGGGCGGGCCGGGATGAGCATCGAGGCGCGCGAACGCCGCCGCGCACTATGCCTCGTCGGGCCTGCAGCGCTCTGGACGCTCGCCTTCTTCATCCTTCCCTTCGCCGCGATGCTCGCGCTCTCCTTCCGCTAGCCGGCGGGCGCGGCGGCGCAGGGCTGGACGCTCGACAACTACCGCGCCTTCTGGGAGCGGCCGGGTTTCGCCGAGGCGCTGCTGAACTCGCTGGAGATCGCCCTCGTCGTCACCGCGCTCTCGACGCTGCTGGCCTATCCGCTGGCGTGGATCATCGCCGAGCAGGTTCCGTCGCGCTTGCGCAGGCTGGCGCTGGCGCTGGCGGTGATCCCGTTCTGGGCGTCCTATGTCGTACGCTCCTATGGGTGGTCGGTGGTGCTGGCGCGCAAGGGCGTGCTGAACGATTGGCTGGGGGGGTCGGGCTGCCGCTGCTCGACCTCGCCAATTCGCGCGCGGCGGTGGTGATCGGCTTCACCCACTTCTTCGTGATGCTGCTGACCCTTACGATCTTCGCCAGCCTGTCGAAGTCGCCGCCCAACCTGCGCCGCGCTGCGGCCGACCTCGGCGCCGGGCCGTTCGCGACCTTCCGCCATGTCGTGCCGCCGCTGACGCTGCCCGGCGTCGCCGTTGGCGCGTTCCTGACCTTTGCGCTCTGTCTGGGGGACTATGTCACGCCCGAGATCCTCGGCGGCGGCAACGAGCTGGTTCTGCCGCAGCTCGTCATGCTCCAGATCGGCCGCCGCGCCGACCTGCCGATGGCCGCGGCGCTGTCGATGGCGCTTACGCTCTGCTTGACGCCGGCCTATCTCGCCTGCGCGCGGTGGATGCGGATGGGTGCGATGCTGGCGCTGGTGGGTCTGTCCGACGCGGGCGCGCGCCGGCCGGCCTCTCGGGGGGGCGCCGCCAGCGCGTCGCGCTCGCCAGGGCGCTGGCGGTGGCGCCGGACGTGCTGCTGCTCGACGAACCGCTCGGCGCGCTCGACCTCAACCTGCGCCGCCAGATGCAGGCGGAGCTGAAGGCGATCCTGCGCCGCGTCGGCGCCACCTTCGTCCACGTCACCCACGACCAGGAGTAGGCGATGGCCGTCGCCGACCGCGTCGTGGTGATGAACGCTGGCCGCATCGAGGACGAGGGGCCGCCGGAGCGGGTCCACCGCCAGCCGCGCAGCCGCTTCGCCGCAGGCTTTCTCGGCGAGATGAACTTCATCGAGGCTACGCGGCGCGGCGGGGCCTTCGAGACGGCGCTCGGCCCCCTCGTCCTGCCCTGCGCCGCGCCGGAGGGCGCCCGCGTCGTCCTCTGCGCCCGGCCAGAGCATGTCGGGCCCGGCAGCGGCCTGCCGATCGGCGCGGCGCAGGTGGTCGAGACCGTGTTTCAGGGCGTCCATCGGCGGGTGCGCGCGCGGCCGCCTTCGGCGCCGGCGCTCGACCTGCTCGCCCTGCTGCCGGCGGGGATGGACGCCGCTCCCGGCGACGTGCTGGAGCTTGCGCTCGACCCGTGCGCCGTAACACTGCTGAAGGAGGATCCCCGATGCGCGTGAAGCCGGAGGACTGGTGGCGCGTCAGGCGCGTCGGCGACGACGTCACGCTGATCGACGAGCCCCATGTCCGCGAATTCTACCGCTGCAACTGCTGGCATGTCCGCGGCGCAGGCGAGAATCTGCTGATCGACAGCGGCATGGGTGTCGTGCCGCTGCGCGACTGGGTGGCGCTGACGACCGAGCGGCCGATCGCCGCCGTCGCGAGCCACACCCATTTCGACCATATCGGCTGCCACCACGAGTTTGAGCGCCGCGCCGTCCACCGCGCCGAAGCGGCGCTGCTCGCCGCACCGGGCCGTCGCGAGACCCTCGCCGACCCCTATGTGACCGACGACATCTTCGAAGACCTGCCGCCGGAGCCCTACGACAGCGCGCGCTACGCCGTGACGCCCGCCCCTGCGACGCGACTGCTGGAGGACGGCGACGAGATCGCCGCCGGCGGGCGCGTCTTCGAGGTTATCCACACGCCGGGCCACTCGCCGGGCGGAATCGCGCTTTACGAGAAGGCGACGGAGATCCTGTTCTCCGGCGACATCGTCTATGACGGCCCGCTGATCGAGGACATGTATCATTCGGACGCCGCGGACTATCGCCGATCGATGGAGCGGCTGCTCGGGTATCGCGTGCGGGTGGTCCATGGCGGGCACTTCCCCAGCTTCTCGGGCGACAGGCTGCGCGCGTTGATCGAGGCCTGGCTGGCGGGCCGACGCGGGACCGGGCGCTGACGCAGGGTCCCGCACCGCCGCGACTTCATGCGCCTCGCGCGCGACGGGGCCCCCGTGTCACGGTTGAGGCGCCGCCGCTCCGGCGGTCGCGGAGTCGCCGCCATGCCCTCGCTGAAACATGCCCTCTCCGCCGCGGTCTGCGGCGCGCTCGGCGCATCAGCCGCCCCCGCGCAGACCCTCGCGCTGCCCGGCGGCTTCTCCCCCGATCCCCAGTCGCTGCCGCTGGCCGCCGAGGCGCCGGGCGCCGGAGGCGTCGCGGCCGATACGCTGGTCCGCGGCTGCCCGGGCTATCTCGGCGAGGCCCCCGACGGCGCGGTCACGATCTCCGGCGCTCTCTACCCGCTGCGGCTGCGCGCCAGCGGAGAGGGGCTCGCCGCGCTCGTCATCGCCGAACCCGGCGGCCTGCACCGCTGCGCGGCGGCGTCGGACGACGGCGAGGCCGTCACGCGCCTCGACCGACCGTCGGACGGCGAGCATCTGCTCTGGCTCGCGGCCGCGTCGCGGGAGGACGCCGTGACGGCGACGGTCCAGATCTCCGAGTTGGATTTCGCCCTGTCGGGGCCCGCCATCGCCGACGCGCTCGGGGTGGGTGCGCTGCCGCTCGACGCGCCGCCGCTCAGCGGCCGCCACGACCTGCCGACGGAAGGCGCGCTCGTTGTCGCGACGACGGCGGGCGGCGACGTCCCGGCCGCACGATTCGACGGCTTCTGTTCGGGCGCCATCGACGCGGCGCAGCCGCAGCTGGTGGTCGACCTCGCCGCGCCGGCGGACTTCCTGCGGATCGCCGCGTCCTCGTCGGTCGAAGCGACGCTGCTGGTCGTGACGCCCGACGGCGAGGCGCTCTGCAACGACGACGCGGACGGCGTCGACCCCGCCGTGGTCGCCGCACCGGCGCCGGCCGGGCCTTGGCGCATCTGGGCGGGCGCGTGGGGAGACGCGCGGGCGCCGGCCGTCGTCACTGTGTCGCGCGAGCCGCCCGCGCCCGAGGCGCCGCTGGCGCTCGGCCTCGACGCGCCGCCGGCCGCGGGCCGCTTCACGCCGCCGCTGGAGGGAACGCTGCGCGTCGCCGTCACGGCCGGCGGCGACGCGCCGGCCTCCTCCGTCGATCCGTCCTGCTCGGGCGCCATCGACGCCGCGCGGCCCCAGGTCGTGATCGCGCTGGACGCCGACGCGCCGGCGCTCGCCTTCGCGGTCGAGAGCGGAGGCGACGCGACGCTGCTCGTCGTCGGCCCCGACGGCGCGACGCTCTGCAACGACGATGCGGACGGCGTGAACCCGCGCATCGTCGCGGCGCCCGCGGCGGCGGGCGAATGGCGCGTCTGGGTCGGCCTGTGGAGCGACGCTCCCGCCCCGGCGACGCTCGCCGTCGCGTTCGACCCCGGCGAGATCGCGCCCGCCGCCGCGCCGAACGTCTTCGCGGGGCGGGATGTCGCCAGCGCCGCCGAGGCGCTCGAAATCCTGATGACCGAGAGCGATCTTGGCGACGCGCTCGCCTTCGAGGGCATCGAGGAGACGGGCCCGACCGGCTTCATCCTGTCGGGCGTCCGGCTGGCCGACCCGGGGCTGGCGGACGTGGACCAGGGCGCCGGGCTGCTCGCCATCGAACGGATCGTCGTCTCGGACGTCGATCTCGCCGGGCTGTCCACCGACGCCGGCCCGGCCAGTTTCGCGATCAGCCTCGAGGGCGTCGACTACGCCGCGCTGGTCCGGGTCGCCTCCCGCGACGGCGGGCCAGGCCTGCCGCGCCTCGACGGCGTCGAGACCATCTCGATGAGCGCGGCGCTCGCAACGGCGGAGGGAGGCGCGCGCGGGCGGCTTGTGCGCGCGAGCGTGGACGTGCCGGGCAAGATGCGGCTCGCCCTGTCGATGACGGCCGATCTGCCCGAGAGCGACGGCCCGTCCGACCCGCTCGAAGCCTCGATGCAGGCGCTGGAGTTCACATTCGACGACGCGGGCTTCTTTGGCGCGATGATCGCCGCGCAGGCGCGCGCCGCCGGCGAGGAGCCCGCGGCCCATGTCGAGGGCCTGCGGACGATCCTCGCGCAGATCTTCGCCGACGCCGCGCCGGGCGACCCGCGGGCCGCCCTGCGCGACGCGCTCGACGCCCGCCTCGCCGATCCGGACCGGCATGGCGTGCTGCGCGTTCGCCTGACGGCGCCGGAGGGTCTCAAGGGAGACGACATCGCCGCGGCGCTCGCAGGGGCCGCGCCCGCTTTCGAGATCGACGCGGACTTCACGCCGGCGCCCCAGACTTCGCCCTGACTTCGCTCCGGCGCGCTCAGGCGAGGTCGCGCTGGCGAAGCTCCGGCTCGAGAAAGCGCGCCGTCGCCTCGAAATGGCGCTCCACGAGATCGCAGGCGCGGTCGATGTCGCGGTCGAGCGCAGCTTCGGCGATGGCGGCGTGTTCGGCGGCGAGATTTCGGGAGACGCGCCGCAGATAGACCGAGGCGCGGCGATAGCGCTCGGCCTGCACGCTGAGCTGGGAGCGCACCCGCAGCAGCCACGATGAGCCGCAGGCCGAGACCGTCGCCTGATGGAACGCCACGTTCGCGCGCTCCCATGCGTCCATGGCGGCGTCGGCGTCCTCGCGCAGCGCCTCGTCCTGCCGCGCCAGGCGCCAGGCCGCGGCGACGAGCCCGGCCTCCCACTCGCCGTCGCCGTTGCGGATCGAGAGCCGCAGCGCCTCGCGCTCGATGGCGATGCGCGCGATGGTGAGGTCGGCGAACTCGTCCAGCCGCAGGGGCGTCACCGCGAAGCCGCGGTTGTCGCTCGCGAGCACGAGCCCCTCGGAGCTCAGCCGCTGCAACGCCTCGCGCAGCGGCGTCGCGCCGACGCCGTAGCTGCGCGACAGATGTTCGATCCTGAGACGCGATCCCGGCGCCAGCACCCCGCCGATGATGTCCCGCCGCAGCGCCTCGAACGCCGCGGCCGCGCGGGTCTCGCCCTCGCGCGTTGCGATGCTGCGGCGCGGCCCCGCCGACGCGCCGATCGCTTCCTGATTGTCGCCGCCTTGGCCCATGGCTCCCCATTGACCTCAAAGCGGAGAATTGACAAGCTGTTTCGGCCATGATCACCTATTTTATCGATGATCCATGCAAGAATCGAGATCATGGCGCGTTTTTCGACCCGACATGCAGCCTCAGCCCCGGCCCGCCCCGGCGCAGCGGACCGTTCGGACGCCGCCGGCGAGGGCGTACGGGCGGCATGAGCTATCCGGGCCGCGAGAAGACGTCATGGGGCGTGCGCCGCGTCGGCGGGCTGGACGATCTGCCCGGCGGCGGACAGGTCTGCCTCCACGGCCGTCACGCCTATGTCGGCCATATGCGGCCGCCCCACGGCACGAGCGTCATCGACGTCTCCGACCCCGCTGCGCCGCGCGTCGTGGCGCGGATCGCTCCGCCTTCGCCGGCCTCGCACACCCACAAGGTGCGCGTCGTGGGCGACCTGATGATCACCAACGTCGAGCAGGACGACCGCCACGCGCTGCGCCGCGCGGCCCGGATCGCGCCGGAGACCGCGGCGCTGACGGCCGAGTTCGGCCGCGCCCCGACCGAGGCCGAGATCGCGGCGCGCATCGGCGCGCCAGAGGAGAAGATGCCCCGCCTGCGGCGCTCGCTCGAAGAACCCTACGCCGAGGGCGGCTTCCGGGTTTGGAACGTCGCGAACCCCGCCGAACCGGCGCTGCTGACCCATGTGCGCACCCATGGCGTCGGCGTGCACCGCTTCGACATGGACGCGGCGTACGCGTACATCTCAACCGAAGCGGAGGGCTATCTCGGCAACATCCTCGTCGTCTACGACCTCGCCGACCCCGCCGCCCCGCGCGAGATCGGGCGCTACGCCGCGCCGGGACAGCACGCCGCGGCGGGCGAGGCAGCGGACTGGCCGGGCCTGACGCACCGGCTGCACCATGCGCTGCGAGTCGGGGACGAGCTTTGGGCGGCGTGGTGGCACGAGGGGTTCCGGGTGCTCGACGCGCGCGACCTCGGCGCGATCCGCGAGATCGGCCTGTGGCGGCGCCCGGCCGCCTTCCGCGAGCCGACCCACACCGTCCTGCCCCTGCCTTCGCGCGGCGACGGACGCCGCTTCGCCGTCGCCGTCGACGAGGAGCACGACCACCGCCACGGAACGCCCCATGCGCTGCTGTGGGTGCTCGACGTCACCGACCTCGCCCGCATCGAGCCGGCGGCCGCCTTCGACGTGAGCGAGCGCGACAGCCCCTACGCCCGCGCCGGCCTGCGCTTCGGGCCGCACCAGTTCGCCGAGCGCAGCTTGGGGCCGGTCCTGCCGGTAGCCTGGTTCGCCGGCGGCCTGCGGCTCGTGGACCTCTCCGACCCGTGCGAGCCGACCGAGGTCGGCCATTACATTCCCGCCCCGCGCGGCGGCGCCGCCGCGCCGCAGAGCAACGACGTCGACACCGACGACCGCGGCCTGATCTATCTTCTGGATCGGGTTCAGGGCCTCGACATACTGGAGCGCGCAGCATGAGGACGCGAAACCTCGCCGGTCTGACGGTCCCGGCGATCGGCCTCGGCTGCATGGGCATGTCGACGGCCTATGGCGAGCCCGACGACGCGGAGTCGACGGCCGCCATCCTGCGCGCGCTCGACCTCGGCGTGACGCATTTCGACAGCGCCGACGTTTACGGGAACGGCCATAACGAGACGCTGCTCGGCGCCGCGCTCAAGGGCCGTCGCGACGAGGCGACCATCGCGACGAAGGTCGGCAATCTCGGCCGCGCCGCCGCGCCGCGCACGGTCGACGGGCGGCCCGAGCACATCCTCGCCGCCTGCGACCGCAGCCTGTCGCGGCTCGGCGTCGAGACCATCGACCTCTACTACCTGCACCGCGTCGACCCCGAGACCGCCATCGAGGAGAGCGTCGGCGCGATGTCCCGCCTGGTGGAGGCCGGCAAGGTGCGCTTCGTCGGTCTGAGCGAGGCGGGCCCGGAGACGCTGCGCCGGGCCTGCGCCGTCCATCCCATCGCCGCCTTGCAGTCGGAGCTCTCGCTCTGGTCGCGCGACGTCGAGGCGGAGATCCTGCCGGCGTGCCGCGCGCTCGGCGTCGGCTTCGTCGCCTACGCGCCGCTCGGCCGGGGTTTCCTGACCGGGACGATCCCGGCGCTCGACACGCTGATCGAGAGCGACCGCCGCCGCGACCACCCGCGCTTCAGCGCCGACAACATCGCCCGCAACGCGCCGCTGGTCGAGGCGATCCGCACCGTCGCCGCGGCGCACGACGCCACGCCCGCCCAGGTGGCGATCGCCTGGGTGCTTTCGCGCGGCGAGCACGTCGCGACGATCCCCGGCGCCAAGCGGCGGCGCTGGCTGGAGGAGAACGCCGAGGCCGCGGCGCTGACGCTCTCGCCAGCCGAAATCGCGGCGCTCGAGGGCGCCTTTCCGCCCGGCGTCGCCGCCGGAACCCGCTACCCCGAAAAGCAGATGGCGTCGCTCGGCCTATGACGACGGCGCCACGCGCGGAGGACATGAACGACATGCTCGACGAGACCGATGAGAGGCGCTTTCCCGGCGAGGCGCACAGCGCGCGCAAGGGCGACGCTGAACTCTTCCTGTGGCGCAAGCGCGCGCCGGAGGGCTCGCCGAGGGGCGTCGCGCTGTTCGTGCACGGCTCCTCGATGGCCTCGCAGCCGACCTTCGACCTGGAGGTTCCGGGGCGACCGTGGTCCTCGGCGATGGACTATTTCGCCGCCGCCGGCTTCGACTGCTGGTGCGTGGACATGGAAGGCTACGGCCGCTCCGCCAAGAACCGCGGCGTGCGGGCGACGATCTCTGACGGCGCCGACGACCTCGAGGCCGCCGACGACGTCATCGCGCAGGTCTCCGGGCCGGCGCCTCTGCACGTCTACGGCATCTCCTCCGGCGCGCTGAGGGCAGCCGCCTTCGCCGAGCGCCGGCCCCACCGCGTCGCGCGGCTGGCGCTTGACGCCTATGTATGGACCGGTGCGGACAGCCCGACGCTGGCGGAGCGCGCCCGGAAGCTCGACTTCTTCCGCGCCAACGAGCGCCGGCCCATCGACCGCGCCTTCGTCCACTCGATCTTCAACCGCGACCATCCCGGCACCGCCGAGGACAGGGTGGTGGACGCCTTCGCCGACGCCATCCTCGCGCTCGACGACAGCATGCCCACCGGCACCTATGTCGACATGTGCTCGCGGCTTCCGGTGAACGACCCCGCCCGGCTCACCATGCCCACGCTGCTGATGCGCGGCCAGCATGACGGCATCGCCAGCATGGGCGACCTGCTCGATTTCTTCGCGCGGCTGCCGAACCCCGACAAGCAGTTCACCGTCATGCCCGGGATCGCCCACGCCTCGTTCCAGCAGAAGAACTATCGCCTCGTCTACGACGTGCTGCGCGAATTCTGGACCCGGTCGAAGCCCGTCTACGCCCAGAACGCCTGACGCCGACGCGCGCGGCCAGCGCGCGGTCACCAAAGAGAGGCCGCGGTCGCGCGGCCCGAAACAGGGAGAAACGCCATGACCCTCATCCGCCCCACCCGCCGCGGCTTCATCCAGGCCGCGGGCTTCGGCGCCGCCTCGGTCGCGCTCGGGGCGCCCGGCCTCGGCCGCGCCCAGAGCTACCCCGATCGACCGATCAACGTGACCATACCCACCGGCGAGGGCGGCGGCGCCGACCGCGACAGCCGCGTTTTCGCCAGCGTCTGGACGAAGTATCTCGGGGCCGATCTCGAATACGGCTACTATCCGGGCGCCGCCGGTCAGGTCGGCTACGAGTTCTACATGCAGCGGGATAAGGACGCCTACAACCTGATCTTCGCCAACCTCGGCCCGGAGGTGATCATGCTGGAGCTTCAGGACACCGGCATCGTGATCGGTGAGGACATCGTCTATATCCAGCAGATTTCGTCGGAGCCGATGGCGGTGTTCTCCTCCGGTCGCAGCCCGATCACCTCGCTGCAGCAGCTCGTCGACGAGGGCAAGAAGCGCCCTGTGACCGTCGCGGTCAGCCGCCTGCCGCACCCCGGCTCCATCGGGATGCTCGCGCTCGCCGAGGCCACGGGTGCGAATTTCGTGCTGGTGCCCTATGGCGGCGGCAACCCCTCGGCGATGGCGGCGATCACGATGGAGACCGACTGCTGCGTACTGCCGATGGCCAACCCCATCGCCCTGATCGATCAGGTCAACATCCTCGGCGTCTTCGCCGGCGCCAACCCCGCGCCCGCCGAGAGCAAGGGCGCGCCGACGGTCAACGGGGCGCTCGGCACGTCGATCCCGAACTTCGACAGTTCTCGCGCTTGGGGCATCCACAAGGAGGCCTACGACGCCTTCCCCGACCGCGTGGCGCATCTGAAGCAGATCATGAACGAGGCGGTGAACGACCCCGCCTACGCCGAGGCCGTGAAGGGCGCGGGCCTGCCCACGACCTTCATCGACGTCGGCGGCGAGGACGTCGCCATGGCGACCGCCGCGGCGACCAAGGAGCTCGCCGCCAAGTACAAGACGCTGCTCTCCGGCGCCTGACGCCGCCCGAACCGGCCGCCGCGACGGCGCGCGCGCCGTCGCGGCGCGGCGCAGGCATGGAGACGAGGCAATGACAGCGAAAACGCCGAAGCCGCGGGGCGCCTCCGTGGCCGATCTGATCCTGCCGGGTCTGGGGACGCTCTACGCGCTCTACTATGTCGCCTCGGTATGGGGCTTCCCGCCCGAGGCGCAGCGCAGCGGCCTGTTTCTCGCCGGGCTGTTCCTGACCCTGAGCGCGCTGCTGGTGGCGCGGTCGGCGCTGAAGGCCGTGCGCGAAGGCTGGCGGCCGGACTTCGAGGCGCTGCTGGGGCCGGAGGAGAACCGCCGCGGTCGCCTCGCCTTCCTGCTGCTGATCTTCGGCTATCTCGCCGTCGCGCCCTTCGGCGGCTTCACGCTCACGACCTTCGCGTTCCTGCTGCTGGGCGGGCTCGCGGTCGGGCTGCGGCCGTTCAGGCGCGCCCTCGCCTTCGCCGCCATCGGCGCGCTCGGCGGCTGGGCCTTCTTCATCGCGCTGCTCGGCACCCGCTTTCCGCAGGGACCGTTCGAGCGCCTCACCGAGCAGCTGGCCGCGACATGGAACTGAACGCCTCCGGGCTCTGGGAGCTCTTCCTCTACTCGATGTCGATGTGGTGGATCATGGTCCCCGCGATCATGATCGGCATCGTCATGGGGGCGATCCCCGGATTCGCCGCGCACAACACCATCATCATGCTGCTGCCGCTGACGCTGGCCTTCGACGTGGACGTGGCGCTGACCTTCATGGTCGCGCTCTACTGCGCGAGCCATCTCGGCGGCGGCATCCCGGCGATCCTGATGAACATCCCCGGCACCGGCGGCGCGGCGGCGACGACGCTCGACGGCTACCAGATGGCGAAGCAGGGCCGCGCGGCGAAGGCGCTGGCGCTCTCCTTCGTCGCCTCGGTCGGCGGCGGCCTGATCAGCTCGATCCTGACGCTGTTCCTGCTGCCCTATCTCGCGGAGGCCGGGTTCTACATCCGCTCCATCGAGATGATCGTCATCATGCTGTTCGGCCTGGCCCTCATCGCCGCCATCGCGGCGAAGGACATGCTGAAGGGGCTGATCGCCGGCGCGCTGGGCCTGATGCTGGGGGCCATGGGGGCCGACCACATCTACGCCACGCCGCGCGGCACCTTCGGGATGCTGGAGCTCTTCGACGGCGTGCCGCTGGTGCCGGCGCTGGTCGGCCTCTTCGCCATATCCGAGGCGCTGGTGATGATCGAGAGCCGCGGCGGCGCCGCCGAGACCGCGATGCGCGTCACCCCCACCTGGCGCGAGACCTTCGCCAACATCCGGAGCGCCTGCCGCCACTGGTGGCTGACGCTCTGGACCGGTGTTCTAGGCCTCGTGATCGGCGTCACGCCCGGCGCCGGCGCCTCCATCGCGGCCTTCGTCGCATACCAGCAGGCGCAGCTGTTCTCGCGCACGCCGGAGAAGTTCGGCTCGGGCTGCGAGGAGGGCGTGGTGGCGCCGGAGTCCGCCAACAACGGCGTCACCACCGGCACGCTGGTGCCGCTGCTGGCCATTGGCATTCCCGGCGGCAGCACCGCGGCGGTGATGATGATCGTGCTGCAATACCATGGCGTGCCGTTCGGCCCGCGCCTCTTCGCGACCGAGCCGCTGATGGCCTATGGCGTGATCATGTCGATGGTCGTCGCCTACATCCTGATGATCTTCACGGTGTTCCCGATGGCGCGCTACCTCTCCAGCGTCACCATCGTGCCGAGCTGCTACATGGGGCCGATCATCATCGCGTTCTCGCTGGTGGGCGCCTATGTGCCGCGCGGCTTCATGTTCGACCTCGGCGTGGCGGTCGCCTTCGGGCTGATCGGCTACATCGCCCGCAAGACCGGCTACCACGTCGCGGCGATCCTGATCGGGGTGATCCTCGGGCCGCTCCTGGAGAAGTCGTTCCTGCTGGTGATGCGGCTCTCAGGCGACGACATGGGCGCGATGTTCTCCTCGACCCTGGGCAACATCCTGTGGGGCGCGCTCGCACTGACCCTGCTCGGCCCGCCGCTGGCCGCGCGCCTGATGCGGGGGCGGGCGGCGGTGTAGGATCGAAGTCGCAAACGTCTCCCGCTCGGGCGAAATGCGCGGGAATCGGTCATTCGGGCCGTCGGCCTTCGACGGCCGAGAAGGCTCGCGTTCCGGCCCGTCGCCGATCGGTCGGCTCGACACGATAACTGGCCATTCGCGCGAGCTGGCGGGTGATGACAACCGAGCCGGCGCCGTGGCGGTCCTCGATGATCTCGATCAGGTCCCTGCGCTGCTAGTGAGCGAGCCTATCAGGCCCCGCGGCGTCGAGGATCAGAAGGTCGGTTCGCACCAGCTGTCGGAACAGCCGCGGGCAGCACCCGTCGCCATGGGCGAGCTCAAGCTCGGCGAAGAAAGTTGGACGTCAGGCCCACCCGTCCGCCACCGCGACTGGAATTCAAACCGAACGCCTGCCATAGTTAGCGACCGACGGCGCGATTTTCGGTCGTGGCCGTCCGGCGCCTGGTCAGTTAGTCTTGCAGCGACGAGAGACGTTGCCGACAGCAGGCGGTCTTGGACGGATCCGCAGTTGCGGCAACTGCGAAGGGAGTGCGGGAGGTGGATCCGACCGAGATCGCCGCCGGGATGGCCGGCCTCGGGACACTCAGCGAGGTCAGCCGCCGGCTGGCGGAGGTCGGGGCGGTCTGGGGCTTTCCGAACCACGCGATCGGCCCGTTGCCGACCGCGGACCGGCCCGTGGAGGACGCGCCGTTCATGGTCGAGAACTGGCCGGCGGAATGGGTGCGCACCTACTTCGCGGAGGGGTTCGGCGCGTTCGATCCGGTCCCGCGCGCCGCCGAGACGCTGACCGTTCCGATGACGATCGCCGAAATCCGTCAGGGAGCGGCCGGCTTCCGACCCGATCCGCGCGCCGAGCGCATCTTTGCGCTCTCGGACCGGCTGGGGATGACGTGCGGGCTGCTGATCCCGGTCTTCGGCCCGCAGAACTATCGCGCCATGGTGTGCTTCGCAGGGCCCGGACCCGACCCCGATCCGCCAACCATCGCGGCGCTGCGGCTCGTGGGGCTCTGCGCGCATGACCGCATCCGGGAGTTGAGCCGGGAGTTGCGGCGGCAGGCGATCGCGCTGTCGGCGCGCGAACGGGACATCGTCGTCGCCGCCGGTCAGGGACAATCCGACAGCGATATCGCGACCGCGTTGGGGATCACCGTGCGAACGGTCCGGTTCCACTTTGCGAGCATCCGGCGGAAGCTCGGCGCCGCAAACCGGGTTCAGGCCCTCGCCATGGCCGCCAATCTGGGTCTTCTCGGGAGATAGCGGGCCTCGATCGCGCCGGCTTTCCCACCTGACCTGTCACCTGTGACAGTAGACGCCCTGTCGCGGGAAAGCATCATCGGCGACCGTGATCCATGCCCTGGGTGGAAGGCCCTGAAGATCGTCGCGAAAGGATTGGCCCGTGGTGAAGCGCTCCCTCTCGATCTGCCTTGCCGTGCTGTTTGCCGCCGGGGCACATGCCGCCACCGTCAACAGGGTCGTGATCGGCGAGGGCGGGCTCGGCGCGGCGCCCTGTGGCGATCCGCCCCTGAAGATCGACACCTCGTCCGTAACGGGAGTCTCCGAAGAGTCCGGCACCGCCGGAGTCAATCTGTTCGGCACTTGCCAGGGCTTCGTCAAGGGTGTGGCCAACAACGGCTTCACCGCGGTGCGGGGTCTGATCGACGGAACCGGCCACGCCAACTCGGTCGTCACCGTCACCGCCAGCTCCAGGGTTGAGGTGACCATCATGGCGCCGCCGGGGCTGGCGACTCAACTCATCCCGGTGACCGTCAATCCCTACCTCAGCGGCTCCGTGTCCGCCGCTGGTCTTTCGGACCCCCTCTCGGTCGTCGGTGCGGGCGGTGTCGCCACATCCTTCGCCGAAATCGTGCTCGAGAACGCCGGAACCAGAAGCGCGAACTCGCGGAGGATCACGGCGGCGGCCTCCGCGAGCCAACGCAACGGCGGCATGGATGCGGATGGCGCAAACTACACGAGCGACCTGGGAGCCTCCCTGACGGTGCGCCCCTCGCAGCCGCTCTTCGTGACGTTCCTGCTCAACGGCGTCCTCCAACTTAACGCGTCTCCCAATTCGGCGAATGGGTACGGCGTCGTGTCGGTCGAGGCGGATCGGACCTTCTCCTTCGACCCGTTCGGCCCGGCGCTGATCCTGCCCGCGGGCTACAGCGCCTTCGCAGAAGGCGTGATCGTCGACAACCGCTGGATCGACCCGCGCGCTCCGGTCGCAGCGGTCCCGCTGCCCGCCACCTTGCCGCTGCTGGCGACGACGCTGGTCCTCGCGGGCGTTGCGCGCAGACGGCGGGCCGCCGGGATGGCGCGCCGCGGCTGATCGGGCGCGGCGCCTGCGCTGAGGGCGGCCTGTCGACGCGACCGACCATCTGGGAAAGGGCGGGCCATCGGCTCTCCGCGTGCGGCTGCAGCTGCACGCGGACCAAAAGACGGTGGGTGCCGATGGCATTCAGGTCGCAAGACCTGTACCGCTTGTGCCGGCGCAATCAACATGACAGGTCTTGAAGTACCCAACGCGCAATAGGCTCTTCAGTAGCAGAGAAAGCAAGACCGCAGTCTCGTTCCCTCCAGCGATTGCCCGCATTCGAAGGATAGGCCGACACAGCGCTCCATGCGACCAGAGACCGCTTCGTCCGCGATCCCGTCGTTGACGAGGGCGCGCGCGAACGGCAGCTTCCGCGTCAGTCGTCCACAGCCCGCGACTGGCTGAAAAGTGCGCAACCCGGCCATTGAGCTTGCGGCCTCGTTCCTCGCCGCGCGGCTCAATCGAAGACCTCGGCGGCCCTTACGCCCCAGATGTCGGCTTTCGGCGCCCAGCCTTCGACGCCGGAGGTCTCGACAAGGCACCAGTGCGGCTCGCAGGCGTCCAGACGCGCGGTCACGCCGGTCTCCAGCTTCGCGACGGGCGCGGCGGACCAGTCGGGACTGCGGCGCAGCACCGTCTCCGGCGCCGCGGTGACGACGGCGCTGCGCCAGTTGCGCAGCATGGCGTGGTGGATCCAGCCGGTGCTGTCGTCCTGGTCGCGGACCCGTCGCCAAAGGCCGTGCTCCGCTATCACCTCGAGCGGCGCGCCGCGACGGGTGAACACCCAGTCGATGCGGTGGGCGGTGGAGGGGCCGCGGCGCAGGTTGGCGCGGTCCACGGTCAGCGTGACGAAGCGCGGCAGCGGGAGGTTGGTCTCGGGGCCGAGGCGCGGCGCGGCCTCGCCCGCCGGTGGGCTGTCGGAAGGGGCGAGGGCCGCCGCCTCGGGCGCCGGCGCCGCGCTCTGGGCGAGGGCGGCGGGGGCCAGCCCGGGGGCCGGCAGGGGAGCGAGCAGGACGATCGCCGCGGCTGCGGCGAGGCGGCGGGCCGGGCGGGCGGTCGCGGTCAACTGGGTCGCTCCATGGCGCGGTCTCGTGACGGGCGTCGGTTGCAATCCCGAGCGCCGTAAGATTCTATCACGGGGCGTCGTCGGGAGGGAATGACATGCCGCATCGCAGGCTGAGCGTCGTCGTCACGCGGCGGTTGCCGGAGGTCGTCGAGACCCGGATGCGCGAGCTGTTCGACGTGACGCTCAACGAGAGCGACGCGCCGATGGACGCCGAGGCGCTGGCGCGAGTCGCCGCCTCCGCCGAGGTGCTCGTGCCGACCGTCACCGATCGCATCGATCAGGCCGTCGTCAAGCGCGGCAAGGAGGGCGGGCTCAAGCTGATCGCCAACTATGGCGCGGGCTTCGACCACATCGACGTCGCGACCGCGCGCGAGCAGGGGCTGATCGTCACCAACACCCCCGGCGTGCTCGCCGAAGACACCGCCGACATGACCATGGCGCTGATCCTCGCCATTCCGCGCCGGCTGGCCGAGGGCATGGCGCTGATCCAGTCGGGCAAGTGGGACGGCTGGGCGCCGACCGGCATGGTGGGGCGCAGGCTCGGCGGCAAGCGCCTCGGGATCGTCGGCATGGGCCATGTCGGGCAGGCGGTCGCGCGGCGCGCCGGCGGCTTCGGCCTGCAGGTCCACTACCACGACCGCCAGCGCCTGCGGCCCGAGACCGAGGAGGCGCTGGGCGCGACCTGGTGGGAGAGCCTCGACCAGATGCTCGCGCGCATGGACATCGTCACCGTCCACGTCCCGCACACGCCGGCGACCTTCCACCTGCTCTCGGCCCGGCGGTTGAAACTGATGAAGCCCTCAGCCTATCTCGTGAACACTGCACGCGGCGAGATCGTCGACGAGAACGCGCTGACGCGGATGCTGATGAAGCGCGAGCTGGCCGGCGCCGGGCTCGACGTGTTCGAGAAGGAGCCGGCGGTGAACCCGCGCCTGATGAACCTGCCCAACGTGGTGCTGCTGCCGCACATGGCGTCGGCCACCGAGGAGGGCCGGCGCGACATGGGCGAGAAGGTGATCCTCAACATCAAGACCTATGCGGACGGCCACCGCCCGCCGGACCAGGTGCTGCCGTCAATGCTGTGAGGGCGGCCGGAGCGAGGCCCCGCTGGGGGCGCGAGAAGGAAAGACCGACATGGACATGGGGATCAGGGGCCGCACCGCGATCGTGTGCGCCGGCTCGAAGGGGCTCGGGAAGGGCTGCGCGCTGGCGCTGGCGGGCGAGGGCGTGAACATCGTGCTCAACGCCCGCTCCGCCGGTCCGCTGGAGGAGACGGCGGCCGAGCTGCGCCGCCTCGGCGCGACGGTGACGACGGTGGCGGCGGACGTGACGACCGACGAAGGCCGCGCGGCGCTGATCGCGGCCTGCCCGAACCCCGACATCCTGGTGAACAACGCCGGCGGCCCGCCGCCCGGGCTCTGGAGCGACTGGGGCCGCGAAGCGTGGCAGGCGGCGCTGGAGATGTCGATGCTGGCGCCGATCTTCCTCACCACGGCGCTGCTGCCGGGGATGATGGAGCGCGGCTGGGGCCGGGTGGTCAACATCACCTCGCAGTCGGTGAAGGGGCCGATCCCGCAGCTCGGCCTGTCCAACGCGGCGCGGGCCGGGCTGACGGGCTTCGTCGCCGGCACGTCGCGGCAGGTGGCCGGAAAGGGCGTCACCATCAACAACCTCCTGCCCGGCAGCCACGCCACCGACCGCGCGACCGCTCTGGAGAAGGCCGTGGCGAGCCAGAAGGGCGTGAGCCTCGAGGAGGCCTCGGCGATCCGCAAGGCGTCGATCCCCGCCGGGCGCTACGGCACCATCGAGGAGTTCGGCGCCGCCTGCGCCTGGCTCTGCTCCGCCCATGCCGGCTTCGTCGTCGGCCAGAACATCCTGCTCGACGGCGGTCAGACCAACGTGACGCTCTGAGCCCGACGTGACGCCCTGAGCGCGCGAGGTTCGGGCGCGCGGCCCGCGGGGGGGGGGTAGGCGATGCGAGGCGGCAGCGCCGCCGCCCGCGCGGCGCGCGGCGCGCAGGACCGCATGCGCGCCGCGCGATGGCGCGAATGCGGGACGGCGCCGGCGGCCGGGGCTCGCCATCATGCGTCTCGGGCGCAGGGGGCGCCCTGCCGCAGAGAGGGCGCCGGTGACTGTGGGGTTTGCCGAGATGTGGGCGGCGCATCCGTCCAACGACACGCCTGCCGAGACGTCGCCGTGCCGACGCCGCGACGGGTCCAGCGCCTTCGCCAATCAGTGCTGCGTCCGCATGGGCGAGTGCCTGACGCGCTGCGGGATCGACATCTCCGGCTTCCGGGGCGCGTTCTGCTGGCACGGCCATGGCAAGCGCCACCCGCTCAAGGTGGAGCAATTCAAGAACGATCTGAACAGCGATGAGGCGCTTTTCGCCCCCTACTATGCCGAGAAGCATGTCAAGCCGCGGCGCGGCGCGCAGAAGACCCATCATCATTTCCTTGGCCGCCAGGGCATCGTGGTGTTCCGCAATTTCTATGGCGCCGGCGGGCAGGGCGACCATATCGACCTTTGGAACGGCGTCTCCAACGGCAAGAAGTTGGCGCAGGGCGGGCTGGACTACTTCGAGCGGTCGAAGGAGATCTGGTTCTGGAAGATCCCGTGAGGGCGCCGCGACTCTGTTGAGCAAATCACGGCTGGGCCGGATTTCCCCTTTCCCCGGACGGACTCATCCTATGGCTTCGGTGACGGGTATGCCGAGGGCGGTGA
>NZ_FNQM01000008.1 GCF_900107585.1 Rubrimonas cliftonensis
AGGGTGTCGTTCCCGTCCCCGCCGATCAGCACCTCGTCGCCGCGGAACGCAACGAGGATGTCGTCGCCCGCCCCGCCGTCCATCACGTCGTCGCCGCGGCCCGGCTTGATCGTGTCGTTCCCGTCGCCGCCGAAGATCGTGTCGTCGTCATTGCCCGACAGGATGATGTCGTCGCCAGCGCCACCCTCGATGCTGTCCGCGCCCGAGGCCGTCTTGATGGTGTCGTCGCCGTCGCCGCCGAGCACGGTGTCGTTTCCGGCGCCGGAGAGCGCGATGTCGTCGCCCGTCCCGAGGATGAGCACGTCGTCGCCCGCGAGCCCCTTCACCGTGTCGTTCCCGCCGAGCGCGTCGATCGCGTCGGCCTGCGGCGTGCCGGTGAGCCGGTCGGGCCCTTCGGTGGGCTGGGGCCCCGCCGGCGGCTGCTCGTTGGCGCCGTCGATGGTGATGACGATGTCGCGGGTGGCGCCGTCGCTTGCGGTCAGCGTCAGGGCGTCGGTGACGGTCTGGCCGGCGGCGAGGGACTGGGCGGCGCCGTTCTGGGTGTAGGTCCAGAGGGTCCCGGCGGCGTTGACGGCGATGGTCCCGTAGGTTCCGGTCGCGGTGCGCCCCGCGAAGCTTGGGTTCTGGCCCTCGTCGGGGTCGGTGATCGAGATGGCGCCGGAGACGGATGGCTCGTCCTCGCCCAGCCTGCCGGTGGTCGCGCCGCCGGCGACGGCGGGGTCGTCGGCGCCGTCGATGGTGAGCGTGATGGCGCGCGGCGTGCCGTCGCTTGCGGTCAGCGTCAGGGCGTCGGCGACGCTCTGGCCGGCGGCGAGGAACTGCACGGCGGCGTTGTCCAGCGTGTAGGTCCAGAGAGTTCCGGCCGCGTTGACGGCGATGGCCCCGTAGGTTCCGGTCGCGGTGCGAGCCGCGAAGCTTGGGTTCTGGCCCTCGTCGGGGTCGGTGATCGAGATGGCGCCGGAGACGGATGGCTCGTCCTCGCCCAGCCTGCCGGTGGTCGCGCCGCCGGCGACGGCGGGGTCGTCCACCGCAGTCACCGTGATCGAGACGGTCGTCGTGGCCGAGCCGCCGCTTCGGTCCGAAATGGTGTAGCTGAACGCGTCGGCGCCGTTGAAGTCGGGGTCGGGCCGATAGGTCAGCCCGGCTTCGGACTCGATGACGTCGCCATGGGCGCCCTGCGTAAAGCCGCTGATGAGGAGCGTGTCGCCGTCGGCGTCGACGTCGTTGGCGAGCACGTCGATGGTCACGGCGCCGTCCTCGGCCACCGTGGCCGTGTCGCGCGTGGCGACGGGCGGCGTGTTGTCTTCGTCTGCGCCGTCGATGGTGATGGTGATGTCGCGGGTGGTTCCGTCGCTTGCGGTGAGCCGCAGCGCGTCGGTGGCGGTCTGGCCGGCGGCGAGGAACTGCACTGCGGCGTTGTCAAGCGTATAGGTCCAGAGGGTCCCGGCGGCGTTGACGGCGATGGCGCCGAACTCCCCCGTCGCCGTGGCGCCGGCGAAGCTGGGGTTCTGGCCCTCGTCGGGGTCGGAGATGGAGATGGCGCCGGAGACGGCGGCGGCGTCCTCGCCCAGCCTGCCGGTGGTCGCGCCGCCGGCGACGGCGGGATCGTCGGCGCCGTCGATGGTGACGGTGATGTCGCGGGTGGTTCCGTCGCTTGCGGTGAGCCGCAGCGCGTCGGTGGCGGTCTGGCCGGCGGCGAGGAACTGCACTGCGGCGTTGTCAAGCGTATAGGTCCAGAGGGTCCCGGCGGCGTTGACGGCGATGGCGCCGAACTCCCCCGTCGCCGTGGCGCCGGCGAAGCTGGGGTTCTGGCCCGCGTCGGGGTCGGAGATGGAGATGGCGCCGGAGACGGCGGCGGCGTCCTCGCCCAGCCTGCCGGTGGTCGCGCCGCCGGCGACGGCGGGATCGTCCACCGCAGTCACCGTGATCGAGACGGTCGTCGTGGCCGAGCCGCCGCTTCGGTCCGAAATGGTGTAGCTGAACGCGTCGGCGCCGTTGAAGTCGGGGTCGGGCCGATAGGTCAGCCCGGTTTCGGACTCGATGACGTCGCCATGGGCGCCCTGTGTAAAGCCGCTGACGAGGAGCGTGTCGCCGTCGGCGTCGACGTCGTTGGCGAGCACGTCGATGGTCACGGCGCCGTCCTCGGCCACCGTGGCCGTGTCGGGCGCGGCGACGGGCGGCGTGTTGTCGGGCCGCGTCACGCCATCGCCTGTGGACAGGAATTCGAGCACGGGGCCTTCGTCGAGCGCAAGCATCGCCGGGCCGTCGCCGGAGGCTGGCAGTTCGAAGAACGTGCCGCGCTCGTCGCCGGCGCTGTACCCCGCCCGGGCGACGGTTCCGCCCAGCCCGTTCGTTCCGCCCGAGGCGTCGCCTGTCGTCCAGTCGATGTTCTCGTACCGGAACGAGATCAGGAAGTCTCCTTCGGACCGGCCTTCCCGGTCGGAGACGTCCGTGAGCACGAGCTGGAAGGCGTTCAGCCTGTCGGTGCGGCTGGCGAAGTACCCCACGTCGTCCCACGTCACGGTCACGGCGCCGGCGGCGGGATCGAGGTCGTAATGGACAAGGTTCGTGCCCTGCGACGTTCCCCCCGGCGACGGCCTGGTCGCCCCGCCTCGCGTGTCGACGTCGGCCCAGTACGGAAAGATGCCGGCCGTTGTTCCCGACGAGATCGGCGATGGCGTGAACTCGCTCAACGGCGTGTCAAAGGTGACGCTGCCATTGGTATTGATGTAAAACCCGCTGTATGTTGCGCCAAAAAACTTAAGACCATCTTCGAAAACAGAGCTCAAGTCAATGAAATTGGAGGAATCGTCATCGTTTCTTGAGACGACGTTCTCGCCAAAACCAGCGGATCCGCCAAGATTGTTCAGCAAATTTGCCATGAGGGTTCAGCTCCGTAGTCGGAGTGTTTCGCCGCGCCAGCGAAAAATAAATACACATGTCAAAGCGCTGACTGATGCAACATTAACCAGTCTGTTGGGGTTTTCAATGGATGGCCGCTCACCCTCGTGCGCAGGCGGCCTCGGGCGCGACGTCTCAGGCGTCGAACAGCAGCACGTCGCCGGCGAAGTCGGCGACGTCGAGCGGGCCGAAGCGGGCGGAGTTGACGAGGATCGAGCTGTCGCCGGCCTCGATCAGCACGTTGTCGCCGGCCTGGATGATGCTCAGGTCGGCGAAGGCGAGCCCCGAGCCGCGGAAGTCCAGCGTGTCGGACTGGGGCAGGAAGTCGAGCACGATGCGGTCGTCGCCCCACTCGGGCGTGTCGAACACGAACGTGTCGCGCCCCGGCCCGCCCTGCATCCGGTCGTCGCCGGCGCCGCCGGTGAGGGTGTCGTCGTCGAGATTGCCGAGCAGGGTGTCGTTCCCGGCCCCGCCGACCAGCAGCTCGTCGCCGCGGAAGCCCGCGAGGATGTCGTCGCCCGCCCCGCCGTCCATCACGTCGTCGCCGCGGCCGGGCTTGATGACGTCGTTCCCGGCGCCGCCGAGGATCGTGTCGTTCCCGTCGCCGGACAGGATCACGTCGTTCCCCGCGCCGCCTTCGATGCTGTCGTCGCCGGCGCCGGCCTTGATGGTGTCGTCGCCGTCGCCGCCGAGCACCGTGTCGTTCCCGGCGCCGGATAGCACGATGTCGTCGCCGGCCCCGAGGTCGATGAAGTCGCCGCCGGCGAGCCCCTTCACCGTGTCGTTTCCGCCAAGCGCGTCGATCGCGTCGGCCTGCGGCGTGCCGGTGATGCGGTCGGGGCCGTTGGTGGCGATCGGCGCAGGCGTGACCTCCGGGCCCGGCGCCTGCGGGTCGAAGACGTTGGCGTCGGGGGCGAGGAAGATGTTCTCCGCGTCCAGCCCGCCGTAGACCGTCAGCTCCAGCGCGTCCGAGAGGCGGATGACCGCGGCGCCGGTCTCGCCCTCGGTCGTGATCGTCTGCAGGTCGTCGAGGCTTCTGACGGCCTCGAAGCCGTAGAGGGCGAGCGTGTCGAAGTCGGGTTCGAAATTGAAGATCTCGAACGATCCTGTCGCGTCGGGCGTCACCTCCACCACGTCGCGCGCCTGATCGGTCTGGCCCGGCTTGCCCGGCAGATAGATGACGTCGAAGGTGAAGGGCGCGATCACCGAACTCGGCGGCGCGCCGGGCGTGAAGCCGAGCGTGACGCTGCCGCCGCCCCGGTTGGCGAGGGTCACGCGGTCCGGGCCCAGCCCCGCGATCACCCCGACAGGCCCATCGCCGAAGGTCTGAAATTCGTCCGCGCCGTCGCCGCCCACGGCCGTCTCGTCCGGGCCGACCAAGGTCGGCCCGATACTAAAACCACCCGGACCCGGGGGAGGCGCCGGCGCCAGATCGCCATACAGGCCGTAGAGGTTCCACGGCAGGTCGGGGAGGCCGAGCTGGTCGGGCCGCGCCAGCAGGAAGGCGCCGACATCCACCAGATCGTCGCTGCTCGCCCTGACGCGGATGTTCACCGGCCCCGACGTCGCGCCGTCGAAGCGGAAGTCGTAGATGTCGGTTCCGAGGGGGTCGAATGTTCGGGTCACGGTCGTCAGGGCCGGGTCCGGCGTCACGATCACCACGCGGTCGCCCGCCTCGAAGTCGAAGTCCGAAAGCTGCGCGCTCGTCTCCAGGACGATCGTGTCCGCGCCCGGACCGCCGGAGACGTCGCCCTGGACGGCCGACCGCACGACGATCACGTCGTCGCCGCCGCCGCCGCGCGCGGACACGTTTCCGGCGGCGTTGGTGACGATGACGAGGTCGTCCTGCGCCACGTCCGGCGCCGCATAGGCCAGCACCTCGCCGAAGGCGCGGTCCGTGAGGATCTGCACCGTTTCGGTCGGCGGCGGCGGACCCTCGAAGAGTCGCAGGCCGACGGAGGGCGGCGGTTCGGCGGGGTCGGAGTCGAGCACTGTCGGCCCGCCTTCGGGCAGGCCTGGCGCTATCGGGGCGGGGTCGCGCATCGCGCTCTCCTGTCTCGACGGGCATCGCTGCGGCGCCCCGCTCGGATGGCGGAGAGCAAGGCGGCTTCAGTCTGAAACTAACACGCCATGGCGTCGTCCAGAACCGTCTCCATGGACTACAGTGGGAATTTGTCGGTATTCACCCGAACAGCAGCACGTCGCCGGCGAAGTCGGCGGCGTCGAGCGCCCCGAAGCGGGCGGAGTTGACGAGGATCGAGCTGTCGCCGGCCTCGATCAGCACGTTGCCGCCGGCCTGGGTGACGCTCAGGTCGGCGAAGCCCAGCCCCGAGCCGCGGAAGTCCAGCATGTCGGACTGGGGCAGGAAGTCGAGCACGATGCGGTCATGGCCCCATTCGGCCGTGTCGAACACGAAGATGTCGCGCCCCGGCCCGCCCTGCAGGCGGTCGTCGCCGGCCCCGCCGATCAGCGTGTCGTCGTCGAGGTTGCCGAGCAGGGTGTCGTTCCCGGCCCCGCCGATCAGCATTTCGTCGCCGCGGAACGCAACGAGGATGTCGTCGCCCGCCCCGCCGTCCATCACGTCGTCGCCGCGGCCCGGCTTGATCGTGTCGTCGCCGTCGCCGCCGAGGATCGTGTCGTCGCCGTCGCCGGACAGGATCACGTCGTTCCCCGCGCCGCCGTCGAGCAGATCTTCGCCGTCGCCGGACTTCAGCGTGTCGTCGCCGGCGCCGCCGCGCAGCGTGTCGTCGCCGTCGCGCGACAGGGCGCGGTCGTCGCCGTCGCCGAGGTCCACGTCGTCGGGCTCGGCCCCGCCGATGAAGACGTCGGCGCCCGGACCGCCTGTCACGGCGTCGGGCGCCGGCGGCGGAACGGAGATGTCGGGCGTCGGCGCGACGGGCGGAGGCGCGACGGGTGGAGGCGCGACAGGTGGGCCGTCGCCGTTCTCCGCGACCCAGCCCGCGATGTCGTCGAACGCGTCCCCGTCGATGAACGTCGCCGTCGCCCCGGTGGAGAGGACGCCGATGATCTGGCTCCCGCTCGCGCCGTCGACCCAGAACGGCCCGCCGCTGCCGCCGGCGAGCTCGAAGTCGCTGCGGTCCTCGAAGCCGTGCTCCAGCACGAACCCGTCATAGATCACGTCCGTCGTCACCTGGAGCATGTCGCGGCCAGGGGTCGCGGGATCCTGCAGGCCCTCCGGGTAGCCGGCGTAGGTGATCGAGCGCCGCCCGTTCGGCGCCATGGCGTTCGCCGCCAGGCCGAACCAGCCGGTCGCCGCCCCGATCGGCGTGGGCGCGTTCACCGTGAGCACGGCGTAGTCGCGCTGCGTCTCGGAGGTGGAGATCAGCCCGTCGCCGTCGGCGTCCACCTCGTAGTAGCGCCAGGACTCGGCCTGGAACACGCCGACGGGCGCGGCGGCGCCGTTGCGGCCGGGCGTGACCGCGATGTTCACGGCGGCGCCGTCGATCCCGTCCCAGACGACATGGGCCGCGGTCAGCACGTCGTTGGGGCCGATCACGGCGCCGCTGCCCCGCGCCGAGACGCCGTTCCCGAAGGTCGTCACGATGTCGACCACCGCCAGGAACGGGGGGGCGGCGCTGTCGCTCACGCGCGTCCAGCTCATCGCCGGGGCGCCGCCGCCCGCCTCAGCCGAACAGCAGCACGTCGCCGGCGAAGTCGGCGACGTCGAGCGCCCCGAAGCGGGCGGAGTTGACGAGGATCGAGCTGTCGCCGGCCTCGATCAGCACGTTGTCTCCCACCTGGGTGATGCTCAGGTCGGCCAGCGCCAGCCCCGAGCCGCGGAAGTCCAGCGTGTCGGACTGCGGCAGGAAGTCGAGCACGATGCGGTCGTCGCCCCATTCGGGCGTGTCGAACACGAAGACGTCGCGGCCCGGCCCGCCCTGCAGGCGGTCGTCGCCGGCGCCGCCGGTGATGGTGTCGTCGTCGAGGTTGCCGAGCAGGGTGTCGTTCCCGGCCCCGCCGACCAGCACCTCGTCGCCGCGGAAGCCCACGAGGATGTCGTCGCCGGCGCCGCCGTCCATCACGTCGTTCCCGCGGCCCGGCTTGATGACGTCGTTCCCGTCGCCGCCGAGGATCGTGTCGTTCCCGTCGCCGGACAGGATGACGTCGTTCCCCGCGCCGCCGTCGATGCTGTCGTCGCCGGCGCCGCTCTTGATGGTGTCGTCGCCGTCGCCGCCGAGCACCGTGTCGTTCCCGCCGCTCGACAGCACGATGTCGTCGCCGGCCCCGAGGTCGATGGCGTCGGCGTCCGCCAGCCCCTTCACCGTGTCGTTGCCGCCGAGGGCGAGAATGACGTCTTCCTGCGGCGTGCCGGTGAGCCGGTCGGGCCCCTCGGTGCCGGTCTGCGTCGGCGTCTCGAACGATCCGGGCGCGCCGACGAACGGGTTCGCGACGCCCGACGCGGTGACGAAGGTCGAACCGTCGGCGGTGTTCACCGAGAAGGTCGCGTCCTCGAAGTCGCCCTCGAGCGTGATCGAGGCCTCCGCCTGCCCGTCTCCGTCCACATCCACCGACAGCGTGTTGTCGGCCAGGGTGAAGGTGAGGTTGGCGAGGCCGAACAGCGCCCCGAGAAAGGCCAGGGTGTCGCTGTCGAAGAAGTCGGTGATCGTGTCGCCGTCGAGGTCGGCCAGAGACCCCTCGATGAGGTCGGCTCCGAGGCCCGTGGCGATGACGTCGAGGCCGAGGCCCGGGGCGATGGTGTCGTCGCCGCCGCCGGCCTCGAAGATCTCAGGCGAGGCGCTGCCCTGCAGGTCGTCGTTCTCGTCGCCGCCGTTCACCGGCACGAACACGCCGCCGGCCCCGGATGCCGTGGTGCGCAGGTTGCCGATGAACAGGCCGCTGTCGAGGATGCTGTCGCCGGTGTCGGCGATGCCGATCTTGAAGGTGTTCACCCCCTGCTTCACCGGCGCGATCAGCGACAACCGCGGGCTGAACCCATCATACTCCACCCGGAACGCGCCGTCGCCCGTCGAAAAGTCGAAGTCGTTGTCGATGAAGTTGCCGCTCTCGAGGTTCTCGCTGATGACGCTCAGCGGCTGCTCGACGTTGTTGTTGAAGACGGCGACGTTTACCCCGTTCACCAGAACCGCGGCGATGTCCACGAAGCTGCTGTCGGAGTACTCGGGGTATTCGTCCGAGCCGAACAGCACGTCGAAGCTGACGCCCTTCACGTTGGGGTTGCTGACGGTGACGGAGAACTCCAGCACCGAGGCGTCGTTCGTCGTGCCGGCCCCGGAGAAGGCCGCCTGCGCGGCGGCGTCGAGGTCGTCGTCGCCCGGCTGGGAGAGGATTTCGGTGAAGCCGGCCGTGGTATTGACGTCGCCGGGGCCGCCCCCGGTGCTGAGGAAGATGCTTTCGCCGATGCTGGCCGCGACCTCGCCGTTCGAGGTCCGCTCGATGGCGAAGCCGTCCTTGTAGACCCGCAGCCCGTCGAGGGAGCCGGTGTAGCTGACGTCCGAGATCGTGGCGTTGAAGACGCCGCCGGTCAGGTAGGGGACCAGCGCGCCCGCATTGGCGGCGGCGTCAAGCCGGAGCGAGCCGTCGGCGTTGGCGCTGAAGCCGCCGGGAATTGTCTCGTCCATGGTCCATCTCTCCTCAAACCGGCCAGCGGGCATGGCCGCAGGCCCTTACAGGCGCCGGAAACCTCGATCACGGCCGACCGGCGCCGGCGCAGCCGCCCGTCGACCTCTTCGTTCTTCGTCCGGCGCGCGCGCCGGGTCGGCCGCCGCCTGCCGGCGGCGGGCGGGGCGCCGGCCTCAGCCGAACAGCAGCACGTCGCCGGCGAAGTCGGCGACGTCGAGCGCGCCGAAGCGGGCGGAGTTGATGAGGATCGAGCTGTCGCCGGCCTCGATCAGCACGTTGTCGCCGGCCTGGGTGATGCTCAGGTCGGCCAGCGCCAGCCCCGAGCCGCGGAAGTCCAGCGTGTCGGACTGCGGCAGGAAGTCGAGCACGATGCGGTCATGGCCCCATTCGGGCGTGTCGAACACGAAGACGTCGCGGCCCGGCCCGCCCTGCATCCGGTCGTCGCCGGCGCCGCCGGTGATGGTGTCGTCGTCGAGGTTGCCGAGCAGGGTGTCGTTCCCGGCCCCGCCGACCAGCACCTCGTCGCCGCGGAAGCCCACGAGGATGTCGTCGCCGGCGCCGCCGTCCATCTGGTCGTCGCCGCGGCCGGGCTTGATGACGTCGTTCCCGGCGCCGCCGAGGATCGTGTCGTTCCCGTCGCCGGACAGGATCACGTCGTTCCCGTCGCCGCCGTCGATGAGGTCGTCGCCCGCGCCGCTCTTGATCGTGTCGTCGCCCGCGCCGCCGCGGATGGTGTCGTTCCCGCCGCCGGAGAGCGCGATGTCGTCGCCCGCGCCGAGGTCGATGTCGTCGGCGCCGTCCAGCCCCTTGACGGTGTCGCTCCCGCCGAGCGCGGCGATCGCGTCCTCGCCCGGCGTGCCGGTCAGCCGGTCGGGGCCCTCGGTGGCGCCGGCGACGCTCGGCTCGTCGATCTCCGGGATCTCGATGTCGATGCCGCCCGGCTCCTCGACAACCGGCGGCGTCTCTCCGACGCCTTCATTCACGGAGCCGCTGTCCGTCGCGCCGTCGCCCGTCACTCCGCTTGCCGCCGCCACCGCCGCATCGACGTCTGTTGCGGCGAACGCGTTGTCGCCGCGATAGAGTTCGTCGGTGGAGAGATCGGTGCTGATGAACGGATCGACGATGCTCGACCCCGACGAGATCACCGGCGTGCGCACCTGCATGGCGGCCGTCACCCCGCTGATGGCCGCGAACGCCGCATCGAAGCCGATCAGGAACTGGAACGTCTGGTCGCCGTCGAGCTTGCCCGGCGCGTAGGTTCGCGTGAACTGCTCGATCAGCAGGGCGTAGGAGCTGAGCCCCTCCGGCGTCTGCTCCGGCGGCGCGGCGACGAGGCCGAAGCGCAGCCCCGTGGCGCTGTCGGTCTCGGCCGTCGTCTTGGGGTCGCCGAGGACGACGGCGGCGCCGTCCCCGATCTCGAGCTGGCCGTTCGGCAGCTCCGGGATCGCGTAGGAGGGGTCGAAGGGCGTGCCGCTGAAGGGCAGGGTGATGACGTAGGGCGTCACCTCGCGCGCTAGGAAGATCCCGTCGCGCACGTTGGTCCAGCGCAGCGCGCCCGACAGGGTCACGGTGTCCGCAGCCGTGTCCACGGCGATGTCGGGGATCTGGTCCGGGGTCATCGGCTGCGCCTCCCTTCCTGTCGGTCCCGCCTGTCGGTCCCGCGCGCTTACCCGAACAGCAGCACGTCGCCGGCGAAGTCGGCGACGTCGAGCGCGCCGAAGCGCTGGGAGTTGACGAGGATCGAGCTGTCGCCGGCCTCGATCAGCACGTTGCCGCCGGCCTGGGTGATGCTGAGGTCGGCCAGCGTCAGCCCCGAGCCGCGGAAGTCCAGCGTGTCGGACTGGGGCAGGAAGTCGAGTACGATGCGGTCGTCGCCCCATTCGGGCGTGTCGAACACGAAGACGTCGCGGCCCGGCCCGCCCTGCAGGCGGTCGTCGCCGGCGCCGCCGGTGATGGTGTCGTCGTCGAGGTTGCCGAGCAGGGTGTCGTTCCCGGCCCCGCCGACCAGAACTTCGTCGCCGCGGAAGCCCACGAGGATGTCGTCGCCGGCGCCGCCGTCCATCACGTCGTCGCCGCGGCCGGGCTTGAGGATGTCGTCGCCGTCGCCGCCGAGGATGGTGTCGTTCCCGTCGCCCGAGAGCACGATGTCGGCCCCGTCTCCCGCGTCGATCAGGTCGTCGCCGTCGCCGCTCTTGATGGTGTCGTCGCCGGCGCCGCCGCGGATGGTGTCGTTCCCGGCGTCGGAAACCACGCTGTCGTCGCCGTCGCCCAGCGCGATGTCGTCGTCGCTGTCGAGCCCGCGGACCGTGTCGTTCCCGCCCAGCGCGTCGATCGTGTCAGGGCCGGGCGTGCCGATCAGCAGGTCGGGGCCTTCCGTGGCCCCGGCGACGGTCAGCTCGCCGAGGTCGGGGATCTCCACGACGATGCTGCCCGGCTGCTCGGTGATCGGCGGCGTCTCGCCGTCGATCACCACGCCAGGCAGACCCGAGAGCGGGATCGAGACGCCGGGGCCGAAGGGGCCGGAGGTGACCGGCTGGAAGTCGGTGATGCTGTTCACGAAGGCCTGCGCCTCGGCCGCATTGGCGATCGCCGGTAGCGGATCCCCGCCGAGAAGAACGAAATTGTCGAAATTTGTCTCTTCGTCATACAGCGAAAGCAGCGTGTGGCTCAGGCCGTTGCTGCGGATGATGCGGACGATCAGCTCCTCCTCGGGGCCGTCGTTGTCGTCGACGCCGACGAAGCGCTCGCTGGTGGTGTCGGAAGTGATCTCGACGACCTGAACGCCGCTCTCTTCGGTGAACAGCACCTGATAGCTGAACGCCGCATCCGCCGGACCCTGAAGCTCCAGCGTCCGGTTCGCGAAGGCGGTGACGGTTTCGGTCTCGTCCTGGAACCGGATGGCGAGGACGGGAAGGGTGAACGTGGCCACGATGCAACTCCACATGCAAGGGGCTCGCCGCGACAGGGCGACGATTCGACTGCTTAACGATTTGTAAACGCCGCAGCGGCGGCCGGTCCACTTGCAAAGATGGTTACTCAAGGGCCGCGCGCATGTGACGGGCGTCACATCGCGCCGCATTATGGTTATGGTGCGTTAACGATTGAACGGATCGCGACCGGCGATCCGGCGGGAGGCGGAGTTCGGCGGCTGCGGGGGGTCGGCGAAGCGCCTGAAACGCATCCAGGGGAGGCCCCATGGCCGAATTCATCGTCACCTCCGGCGCCGACGTCGTCGACGACGGCGACCAGATCTTCACGCTGCGCGAGGCGATCCTCGCCGCGCGGGAGACGGAGGGGCCCGACACGATCCGCTTCGAGGCCGGCGTCGCGACCGTGACCCTCGCCGCGCCCGGCGACGGCGTGCCCTCGAACGCGCTGGAGATCGTCGCGGGCGAGAGCGTCTTCATCGACGGCGATGCGAACGGCGACGGCCTGCCCGACGTGACCATCAGCGGCGGCGACGCCACGGCGCATTTCCTGGTCGAGGAGGGCGCGTCGCTGTCGCTGACCGCGCTGCGCCTCGTCGACGGCAGGGTGGTCTTCGGCGGCGCCTTCGCGGCCCCGGGAACTCCCGGCGCCGACCGCGGCGACGCCAGCGACGGCTTCCAGACCTCGCTGAGCAGCGGCGTCCGCAACTTCCAGCCCGCCGCGAACGGGGTCGCCGGCGGAACCGGCGGCCCGGGCGACGACGGCGCGGCGGCGGCGGGGTCGATCCTGAACTTCGGCGAGTTGTCGCTGACGCGTGTGTTTCTCGACGACAACAGCGCCCAGGGTCAGCCCGGCGGGGCGGGCGGCGCCGGCGGCGACGGCGCCCGCGGCGGCGATTTTCCCGGCAAGGCGCCGGACCGGTTCAACGGGGAGGACGGTGGAAACGGCGGCGCCGGCGGAACCGGCGGCGCGGCCGGCGACGGCGGCGACGGTGCGGGCGCCGTCGTCAACCTCGGATCGCTCACCCTGCGCGACGTCGCCTTCGGCGCCGGCAATGTCGGTGCGGCGGGATCGGGCGGCGCCGGTGGAACCGGCGGCGTCGGCGGGCGCGGCGGCAACGCCGAGGACGGCGGCGACGGAACCTTCGGCGCGGCCGGCGACGGCGGCGACGGCGGAAACGGCGGGCGCGGCGGCGATGGCGGCTCGGGCGGCGACGGCGGCGACGCGGCGCATGGCGTGGTCAACCGCGGCGCGCTGTCGGCCGAGACCCTGGTTGCCGCGCTCGATCCTGCGGCGAGCGGCCCGGCCCCGGTGTCGGCCGGCGGCGGCGGGGCGCGCAACTCCGGCGGCGGCGCCGGCACGCGCGGCGACGCCGGCGGCGGCTTTCTCGGCGGCGGGGCCGACGGGTCGAACGGCTCCGGCGGCTCGCTGGGCAGCTTCGGCGCGGCGGGATCGGTCGGCGCGGCGGCGCCGGTCCTGCTCAACGCCGGCGACGGCGACGCGCCCGGCTTCGTGGACACGCTGGTTTTCGCCCACGCCGCCGTGACGACCGTGCGCGAGGGCGACGCGCTGCGCTTTTCCATCGGCCGGCTCGGCTCGACCGCGACCAGCTTCACCGTGGCCTGGGCGCTGACCGGCCTCTCGGCGTCGGATCTCGCGGGCGCTCCCGCGCTCAGCGGCGCGGTATCCTTCACCGCCGGCGCATCGGACGCGCAGACGCTGAGCTTCACCGTTCGCGACGACGGCGCCTTCGAGGCGACCGAGACCGCGACGCTGACGCTGACCGGGGTCAGCTTCACCTCCTCGACCGACGAGGAGATCGGCCTCGGCACCGCCGCGGCGGTGGTCGCGGTGCTCGACGCCGCCGCCGGCACCGAGGGCGCGACCGAAGGGCCCGACCGCATCAACGGAACCGCCGGCCCCGACGTGATCGCGTCGCTCGGCGGGAACGACACGGTGAAGGGCTTCGCCAGCGACGACGACATCGTGCTCGGCGCGGACGACGACATCGCGCTGGGCGGATCGGGCGACGACACCATCGAGGGCGGCGACGGGAACGACACCATCAAGAGCGGCGCCGGCGACGACAGCATCGAGGGCGGCGCGGGGAACGACGTGATCCTGTCCGGCGACGGCGACGACACGATCCTCGGCGGCGCCGGGAACGACACGATCAAGCCCGGCCGCGGGAACGACGTGATGGACGGCGGGGCCGGCGACGACATCCTCGTGGGCTTCCGCGGCGACGAGGTTCTGGTCGGCGGGGCCGGGAACGACACCCTGCTCGGCAACCTCGACGACGACACCATCACCGGCGGCGCCGGCGACGACCGCCTGCAGGGCGGCCCGGGCTTCGACGTCTTCGTGTTCGACACGGCGGAATGGGGCGACGACCGCATCGTGCTCGACTTCCTGCCCCAGTCCGACACGCTGGACTTCCGCGGCTCGGGGCTGGCGCTGGCCGACCTGAGCATCACCCAGGCCGGCGACAACGTGCTGATCGAGGCCGGCGACAGCTCGATCCTCGTCAACTCCGCCCGCTTCGGGGCGCTCGACGTCGCCGACTTCGCCGGCGACGTGCTGCTGTTCGACGCCTGAGGCGCCGCCGCGTCAGCCCTGCCCGAGACGCGCCGACGCGGCGGCGAGCCCGGCGGCGACCAGCGCCGCCGCGCGCGCCTCGGTCTCCGCCTCGGCGTAGACGCGCAGCTCCGGCGCGTTGCCGGAGGGGCGCAGGTGCAGGATCGCCGCGCCGGCCGTCATCCGCACGCCGTCGAGCGTGTCCACCGTCCCGGCCTGGGGCAGGCCGGCGGCGGCCAGGAAACCCGCCCGCGCCGCCGCGTCTCCGGCCAGCGCCGCCGCCAGCGCCGCGCTCCTATCCGGCGCGACGTCCTGCAGGCGGTCCGACGCGGTGAAGCGGGCGGGCAGGCCGGCGGCGAGCGCCGAGAGCGGGCCGCCGGCCTCCGCCGCCAGCGCCAGCGCGGCCAGCATCGGCAGGACGGCGTCGCGGGTGGGCAGGGGGGCGAGGGTGGCCCCGTCCGCATCCCCGTCCGCATCCCCGTCCGCATCCCCGGCCTGAACCTCCGCGCCCAGCAGGAAGCCGCCATTGGCCTCGTAGGCGACGGGCAGCCGCGCGCCTTCCGCCGCCAGCTCCGCCATGGCGGCGATGACGAAAGGAGAGCCGATGCGGGTGCGGCGGATGCGGGGGAACCAGCCGGTCCTCTCCAGCGCGGTGTTGGAGGAGACCGGCGTGGCGACCGCGTCGGCGCCGAGGAACTTCGCCGTCAGCACGCCCAGCATGTCGCCGCGCAGGAAGCGCCCCGCCTCGTCGGCCATCAGCGGGCGGTCGCCGTCGCCGTCGGTGGACACGAGCGCGTCGAGCGCGTGCTCCGCCGCCCAGGCTGCGGCCTGCGCGGCGTCCTCGGGGCGCACGGCCTCGGTGTCGATGGGCACGAAGCCCTCGGCGCGACCGAGCGGGACGACCGTCGCGCCGAAGCCCTCGAAGAGCGCCACGAGCAGGTCGCGGCCCACGGCGCTGTGCTGGTAGACGCCGATCCGCCGGCCCTTCAGGAACCCCGCGGGAAAGAAGGCCCGCGCCCGGTCGAGGTAGCGCCGCGCCGCGCCCGCCTCGTCGAGCCGCCGCCCCGGCGCGGCGGCTGGCGCACTGGGGGCGGCGAGCGCGGCGAGCACGCCGGCCTCGTCGCCCTTCGTGATCTCGCCGTCGGGGCGATAGAACTTCAGCCCGTTGCGGTCGAAGGGGATGTGGCTGCCGGTGACCATCACCGAAGGCAGGCCGCGCGCCAGCGTCTCCAGCGCCAGCGCCGGCGTCGGCAGCGCGCCGCAGTCGACCGCGTCCGCCCCCGCCGCCATGGCGGCCCGCGCGCAGGCCTCGGCGATGCGCGGCGAGGAGGGGCGAAGGTCCCGCCCGATCAGCAGCGCCGGCGCAGGGCGGCCATCCCGGCCGAGATGGGCGAGGAAGGCCGCGACATGGGCCTCCACCACCGCGTCGGCCATGTCGGTCACGAGGCCGCGCAGGCCGCTGGTGCCGAATTTCATCGCCTGTCGCCCCCTCGCGGACCCGCCGCCCGCGGTTTAGCCGGCCCGGCCCGCGGCGTCACGCGGCGCGGCGCTGCAGGGCGCTGCATGTCGGACCAGTCCTTCGCCAGATCAGAGGGCCGCCCATGAAGGTCGTCGACATCCATGAGGCCAGGGCCCGTCTCTACCGTCTCGTCGCGGCGGCGGGTGAGAGCTTCGTGATCGCGCGTGCGCCGGCAAGCCGCTGGTGCGGTTGGTCCCGGTGGACGCGCGCGCGTCGCGATCGCCCCCATCGCATGCGGCGGCGTCTGCTCGAGACCGGCTGGACCGAGCTGACGCCGGAAGGCCGCCCCGCCGCCGATCCACGCCGACCCGTTCGACCGGCCGATGGTGGCGCCGGCGCAGGTCGAGGGGCTGGCGCTGCCGACGCGCGACCCGGTGGCGGCGCGCCACCCCCGGACCGGTCCGGCTGGTCTGAGGCCCGGAGCGCGCTTCGGCTTCCGGGGCGCGCCGGGATCTCAAGTCCACAGCCGCTGCGCGCCGACGGCGTCGAACGCCGTGTCGGGAGAGACGATCGGCAGTTCTTCGGCCTGGGCCGCCGCCGCTATGATCCGGTCGAACGGATCGCGATGGTCCCAGTCCAGCAGCGACGCCGAGAGGGCGGTCGCCGCCGACAGCGGAATGGGATCGAAGCCGTCCGCCAGCGCGCGATCGAGCAGCTCTCCGGCGAAAGGCGCCATGGCGGGCCATTTCCCGAGCCGAACCTTCTGACCGATCTCGTAGAAGGAGATGACGCTCAGCGCGACGCGCTCGGCGCGTTCGATCTGCGCACGGACCGTTGCAGGCAGGCGCGGGTCGTCGGTCAGGACCATGGCGAAGGGGCCGGTGTCGAGCAGCAGCGCCGTCACGCGGCGTCCCAGTCCCGCAGTTCCTCGGCGTCCATCGGCGCGAAGGCGTCGTCCGGCGGCGGCGCGACCAGCCCCTTCAGCCCGCCGATCCGGACGCGCGCCCTGCGCGCCGGCGCCAGTTCCGCGACGGGCGTTCCGTGGCGGGTGATCACGACCCGTTCGCCGCGCTCCACCGCCTCGATCAGCTTCGAGAGATTCGTCTTTGCGGCGTGGACCGAGACCTGCATCGCAACCTCGAAATGACCATAGCCAGACCTTAGCCACAATCGGGCGTCGCGGCAATCGGCGTGAACGGGCGCCGTGAAAGGTCTTGGGCGGCGCGGGCCCGTCGCCTCAGCCCGCCGACAGCGCCGCCGCCACGGCGCCCACGGTCTCCTCGACCATGGCGCGGTCCTCCGCCTCGGCCATGACGCGGATCACCGGCTCGGTGCCGGAGGGACGGATCAGCAGGCGGCCATGGCCGTCGAGCGCCGCCTCCGCCGCGGCGATGGCGGCGCGCACCGGCGCGCGCTCCAGCGCCTCCCGCGGGGCCGCGACGTTGACGAGCTTCTGCGGCAGCGGCTCGAACAGCGCCAGCGTCTCCGAGGCCGGCCGCCCGGTCTCGGCGATCACCGCCAGCGCCTGCAGCGCGGCGAGCAGGCCGTCGCCGGTGGTGGCGAAGTCGCTCAGGATGACATGGCCCGACTGCTCGCCGCCGACGTTGCAGCCCTGCGCGCGCATCGCCTCGACCACATAGCGGTCGCCCACCCTGGTGCGGATCATGCCGACGCCCTTCGCGCCGAGCCAGCGCTCCAGCCCGAGATTGGACATGACGGTGGCCACCAGCGCGCCGCCCGAGAGCCTGCCGGCCTCGGCCCAGCGCGCCGCGATCAGGCCCATGATCTGGTCGCCGTCCACCAGGCGCCCGGTCTCGTCGATCAGCATCACGCGGTCGGCGTCGCCGTCCAGCGCCACGCCGATGTCGGCGCCGTGCTCCAGCACCGCGGCCGCGCAGGCCTGCGGCGCGGTGGAGCCGACGCCGTCGTTGATGTTGAGGCCGTTGGGCGAGACGCCGATGCGGACCACCTCGGCCCCCAGCTCCCACAGCGCCTCGGGCGCGGCGCGGTAGGCGGCGCCGTTGGCGCAGTCGATCGCGACCTTGAGGCCGTCGAGCCTCAGCCCCTTGGGAAAGCTCGCCTTCACCACCTCGATATAGCGCGCCACGCCGCCGTCGATGCGCCGCGCCCGGCCGACGCGGCCCGCGAGGTCCCAGCCGGGCGCAGTCGGGGGCGAAGGTGCGGCGATCTCGGCCTCGATGGCGTCCTCCTCGGCGTCCGACAGCTTGTAGCCGTCCGGCCCGAACAGCTTGATGCCGTTGTCGGCCCACGGGTTGTGCGAGGCCGACAGCATCACGCCGACGTCGGCGCGCATGGAGCGCGTCAGCATCCCCACCGCCGGCGTCGGCACCGGGCCGAGCAGCATCACGTCCATCCCCCCGGAGGTGAAGCCGGCCTGCAGCGCGCTCTCCAGCATGTAGCCCGAGAGCCGCGTGTCCTTGCCGATCACCACGCGCCCCGAGCCGCCCTCGCGCCGGAACCGCCGCGCCGCCGCGCGCCCCAGCGCCAGCGCGACCTCGGCGGTCATCGGGTGGACGTTGGCGGGCCCGCGCACGCCGTCGGTGCCGAAGAGTCTTGGGGACATGGGCGGGCTTCCTTCCGGGGCGGCGCGCGGCGGCGCGGACGGGACGTCATGCCGGCGCGTTATGGCGCCTTCGCGGCCGGAAGTTGATCCCCCGCGCGTCGCCCGTGGAGAGCCGGAGACGGTGGGGAGGCGGGCCGCGGGAAGGCCGCGGGCGTCAGGCGATGGCGCCGCTCCGCGCCAGCCGCCGCAGGTTGCGCTGGCGCAGCGCGTAGTAGAGCCAGGCGAGCGCCGTCACGGGCAGGGTGAGCCGTCCGGCCTCGACCCGCACCAGATCGGTGTAGCGCGTCCGCCCGCCCGGCGCTGGCTCAAGGATCATGAGGTGATCCCAGGCGCTGACCACGTCGCCGCGGCCGTTGTCGCGCAGCAGGCGGCGCGCGCCCTCGGCCGGCGGCCGCTCGATGGCGATGACCTGCCGCCCGATCGGCAGCCAGCCGAAGAGCCGCAGATCGACGCGGTGCTCGCGCGCGTCCCACACCGTCGGAAATCCGTCGGGATCGACCGGGTCGAAGCGCATCAGGCCGCGGGTGACGCTCTCCAGCAGCGCCGGCGTCTGGATCGCCCGCCACAGCGTCTCGATGTCGACGTCCAGCGTCACGGAGGTCGCCGCGCTGCGCCCGCGCGGCTCGGCGGCGCGCTTCAGGGCCCGCGTCTCGGCGCGTGTCTGGGCGCGGCGGGCGTCGAGGACGAACAGGCACGGCGTGGCGCGGCATGGGCGTGTCATCATGGGCGCTCCGTTAACTCGTTTACATTTATTTGCCCCTTGTGACGGCGCGCGCCATCCCTCATTTATGGGGAGGCGTTCTATGCCAACTATCTGAAAAATAACGCAGGAGAAGCTGGCGGATCGAGTTTGCCGCCGGACCCGCGCGGTTAACGCAGCGTCAGCTTGCGGCGATCTCGGTCCGGCGCTTCTCAAACCCCGGAGGGGCGCCGTAGAAGAGGGCTCCCGTCGCTGACCGCCAGGCGCCCGCCGATGACCTCTTCCCCCGCCGCCGCCTCTCCCGCCGCCGCGGCGCCGCCCATGGCCGTCGTCGTGCTGGCCGCCGGCGTCGGCAGCCGGATGCGCTCCGCCCTGCCGAAGCCGCTGCACAGGGTCGGCGGGCTGCCGCTGCTCGGCCATGCGCTCGCGGCCTTCCCCGCGGCGAAGGCTGCGCGGCGGGTCGTCGTGGTCGGCCCGGGCGAGGCCGGCGCGCAGGTCGCCGCGGCGGCGCGGGCCGCCGCCCCCGACGCCGCGATCGCGGTGCAGGCCGCCCAGCGCGGCACCGGCGACGCGCTGGCCTCAGCCCTCCCGGCGCTTGCGGGTTTCCGCGAGGGGACCGTGCTGGTGGTCTACGCCGACACGCCGCTGCTGAAGCCGCAGACGCTGGCGGCGATGGCCGCGGCCCGGGCGGCGGGCGCCGGCGTCGTGGCGCTCGGCTTCGAGCCGCCGGAGCCGGGACGCTACGGGCGGCTGGTCGAAGACAGGGCCGGGCTCGCGCGCATCGTCGAGGCGGCGGACGCGACGGCCGACGAGCTGGCGACGCCGCTCTGCAACGCCGGCGCCATGGCCGTCGACGCGGCTCGGTTGCCCGGCTGGCTCGGCCGGCTCGACGCCGGCAACGCGCAGGGCGAGCTCTACCTCACCGATCTCGTGGGGCTCGCGCGCGCCGACGGGGCGCCTTGCGCGGTCGTGCGCTGCGGCGTGGACGAGGCGACGGGGGTCAACAGCCGCGCGGAGCTCGCCGCCGCCGAGGCGGCCTTCCAGGCCCGCGCCCGCGCGGCCGCCATGGCGGGCGGCGCGACGCTGACGGCGCCCGAGACCGTGTTCCTCTCCCATGACACCCGGCTCGGCCGCGACGTGACGGTGGGCCCCAACGTGGTGTTCGCCCCCGGCGTCACGGTGGAGGACGGCGCCGAGATCCGCGCCTTCTCGCATCTGGAGGGCTGCGTCGTGCGCGCCGGCGCGATCGTCGGGCCCTTCGCGCGGCTGCGCCCCGGCGCGGAGGTGGGCCCCGGCGCCCATGTCGGCAACTTCGTCGAGATCAAGAACGCCGTTCTGGGCGAGGGCGCCAAGGCCAACCACCTCGCCTATGTCGGCGACGCGACGGTGGGGGCGGGCGCCAACATCGGCGCCGGCGCCATCACCTGCAACTACGACGGCGCGAACAAGCACCGCACCGAGATCGGCGCGGGCGCCTTCATCGGCTCCAACAGCGCGCTGGTGGCGCCGGTGACGATCGGCGCCGGCGCCTATGTCGCCTCGGGCTCGGTGGTGACGCGGGACGTCGCGGCCGACGCGCTCGCCGTGGCGCGGGCGCGGCAGGTCGACAAGCCGGGGCTCGCGGCGACGCTGCGCGCGCGGCTCAGGCGGGCGGCGGAGCGTCCATGATCGACCCCGCAGCCCTCTGGTCGGCGCTTCCGGCCGAGGCGCCCGCAGTCTTCACGCTTGCGCTGCTCGTCGCGACGTTCGCGATGTTCGTGCGCGAGCGCCATCCGCCAGAGCTGGTCGCCCTGTCGGCGCTCGGCGCGCTGCTCGCCTTCGGCGTGCTCGACGCCGGCGAGGCCTTCGCGGCCATGGCCAACCCCGCCCCGGTCACCATCGCCTGCATGTTCGTGCTGTCGGCGGCGCTGGTGCGGGCGGGACTGCTCGAGATGGTCGCCGCGCCGCTGGTCGCCGGGGCCGCGGCGCGTCCACGCCGGACGCTTGCGGCGTTCGCGCTGATGCTGGCGGCGACGTCGGCCTTCATGAACAACACGCCCGTGGTCGTCGTGATGATCCCCATCGCCATCCGGCTGGCCGAGGCGCTCGGGATGGCGCCGTCCAAGCTGCTGATCCCGGTCTCCTACTGCGCGATCCTGGGCGGCCTGTGCACGATGATCGGCACCTCGACCAACCTGCTGGTGGACGGGGTCGCGCGCCAGCAGGGGCTTGCCCCGTTCACGCTGCTGGAGATCACGCCTCTCGGCGTCGCCCTGCTCTGTGCGGGCCTGATCTACATGGCGACCTTCGGCATGCGGCTCCTGCCGGAGCGCGAGACGCCGGGCGGCGCCCTGCGCCGGCGCAAGAACCTCCGCTTCATGACCGAGGTGGTCATCCCCGAGGGATCGTCGACCATCGGCATGGCGCTGGAGGACGTCGACATCTTTCGACGCGAAGGCCTGAGCGTCATCGACGTCGTCCGCGGAGACGCGTCGCTGCGCAGGGATCTCGCGGCGGTGCGGCTCGAGGAGGGCGACCGGGTCGTGCTGCGCACGGGAGCGCATGCGCTCATCGACCTGCGCCAGAGCCGCGGACTGAAGACGGTGGACCGCGTCGGCCAGCGCGGCAGCGTCACGGCGGAGGCCCTGGCTGGGCCGGAATGCACGCTGATCGGCCGGTCGCTGGGCAAGTCCCGCCTGCGCCGGCGCTATGGCGTCTATCCTCTCGCCGTGCACCGGCGGGGACCGATGGAGGGGGGGCGGCTCGACGACGTCGTGGTGCGGCTGGGCGACACGCTGATGCTGGAGGGCGACCCGGAGGATATCCGCCGCATGGCGGAGGATCTGGGGCTCGAGCTGCTGTCGCGACCGCTGGCGAGGGCCTACAGGCGCGAGCGCGCGCCTCTGGTGGCGGCGGTGTTCCTGGCCGTCGTCGGCCTGTCGGCGCTGAACGTCGCCCCGATCGCCACGCTTTCGCTGCTCGGAGCGATCACGGTGCTGATGACGCGGTGCGTCGACGTCGAGGAGGCGTATGCGACCGTCGACGGGCGGCTGCTCGCGCTCATTCTCGCGATGCTGGGTTTCGGCGCGGCGCTCGACAAGACCGGCGCCGTCGCGCTGCTGGTCGACATCGCCGCGCCATGGCTCGCCGGCGCGCATCCGGCGCTGGCGCTGTGGGCGCTTATCCTGGCGGCGTCGCTGCTGACCGAGGCCGTCACCAACAACGCCGTCGCCGTGGTGATGACGCCCGTGGCCGTCGCGCTGGCCGGAAGTCTGGGCGTCGACCCCAGGCCGTTCGTGGTGGGCGTGATGGTGGCCGCCTCGGCGAGCTTCGCGACCCCCATCGGCTACCAGACCAACATGCTGGTCTATGCGCCGGGCGGATACCGCTTCGCGGACTTCCTGCGCGTGGGCGCGCCGCTGAACCTGATCATCGGCGTCGTCGCCGCGCTGGTCATTCCCGTCCTCTGGCCGCTGACCCCGGTGAACTGAGGGCGCGCGCCCGCAGCCGTCCCGCGGCGGCGGGGCCGCCCTCACGCGGCGGCCTCAGCATGAAACATGATGTGAACCTTGCGGGCTTTGCCCGCCCGGCCTGCAACGATAGGAAGTGGGGCGGGTGGCCCTGGCGGAGAATTCATCATGTGCGGCATCGTCGGCGTTCTGGCGCGCCGCCCGGCGGCGCCGCTGATCCTCGCCGCGCTCAAGCGGCTGGAGTATCGCGGCTATGACAGCGCCGGCGTCGCCACGCTCGACGAGGGCGGCGCGATGCGCCGGCTGCGCGCGCCAGGCAAGCTCGATGCGCTGGTCGCCGCCCATGACGCGGCGCCGCTGCCGGGGACGACGGGGATGGGCCACACCCGCTGGGCGACCCACGGCGCGCCGACCGAGGTCAACGCCCACCCCCACCGCGTCGGCGCCGTCGCGGTGGTCCACAACGGCATCATCGAGAACTTCCGCGAGCTGCGCGGCGAACTGGTCGCCGACGGCGCCGTGTTCGAGAGCGAGACCGACACCGAGGTGGTCGCTCAGCTCTGCGCGCGGGAGATGCGCCGCGGCCTCGGCCCCACGGACGCCGCCGCCGCGACGCTGAAGCGGCTTCGGGGGGCCTTCGCGCTGTGCTTCCTGTTCGAAGGCGCGACCAACCTGCTGGTCTGCGCCCGCCGCGGGCCGCCGCTGGCGATCGGCTACGGCGACGGCGAGATGTTCGTCGGCTCCGACGCGCTGGCGCTGGCGCCGCTGACGACGCGCATCGCCTATCTGGAGGACGGCGACTGGGCGGCGGTGACGCGCGACGGCGCCCATGTCTTCGACGAGCGCGGCCAGCCGGTCGTGCGCGCGGTCCGCAACGTCGCCGTCGAGCCGGGAAGCGTCGACAAGGGCGGCCACCGCCATTTCATGGCCAAGGAGATCCACGAGCAGCCCGCCACCGCCGCCGCGGCCGTGGCGCAGTACGTCTCGCCCGGGCGCGACCGGGTGCTCTCGCCTGCGGCGTCGCTCGACTGGGCGGGGCTGGAGCGGGTGACGCTGGTGGCCTGCGGCACAGCCTTCTACGCCTGCCAGGTCGCGAAATGGTGGTTCGAGACCGTGGCGCGCCTGCCCGCCGAGATCGACGTCGCCTCGGAGTTCCGCTACCGCGAACCGCCGCTGCCGGCGCGCGGCGCGGCGGTCTTCGTCAGCCAGTCCGGCGAGACGGCCGACACGCTGGCGGCGCTGCGCTACGCCCGGTCGCAGAACCAGACCATCCTCACCGCCGTCAATGTCGAGACGTCCTCGATGGCGCGCGAGGCGGACGTGGTGCTGCCGCTCTACGCTGGCCCCGAGATCGGCGTCGCCTCGACCAAGGCCTTCACCGGCCAGCTGATCGCGCTGGCGGCCACCGCGATCCTCGCGGCGCGGGCGCGGGGCGCCGTCGACGCGGCGGAGGAGGCGCGGCTCGTCTCGGCGCTCTGCGCCGCCCCCGCGGCGCTCGCCGACGCCATCTCGCGCGAGGCCGACGCGGCGCGCGTCGCCGCCGAGATCGCGCGGGCGCGCGACGTGCTCTATCTCGGGCGCGGGCCGATGCACGCGCTCGCGATGGAGGGGGCGCTGAAGCTCAAGGAGCTGACCTACATCCACGCCGAGGGCTACCCGGCGGGCGAGCTCAAGCACGGGCCCATCGCGCTGGTGGACGAGCGCACGCCGGTCATCGTGCTGGCTCCGACGGGTCCGCTGTCGGAGAAGACGCTCTCCAACATGCACGAGGTGATGGCGCGCAAGGGCCGCGTGGCGCTGATCTCCGACGCCGCGGGCTGCGCGGCGGCGGGCGAGGGCGTGTGGCGGATGCTGGAGGCGCCCGCCGCCGACCCGTTCATCGCGCCCATCGTCTACGCCGCCCCGGTGCAGCTTCTCGCCTACCATGCAGCCGTGGCCCGCGGGACCGACGTGGACCAGCCGCGCAACTTGGCCAAGTCGGTGACGGTGGAGTGAGCGGGCCGGCGCGCGTCCACGCCCCTGTCGAATCGCAAAAATGATCGCTTTCACGGGAAATAGATCGCTCTCACGTAAAAAAGTGCGTTCATTTCTCCGAGGGCGTTCTATGCTTTGCATACCGTTAAGAAGGTTGTCTGCGGAGACGGGATGGCGCGCAGCCGCTACGGGTTCGACGAGGCCAAGATCGCCCGCCTCCTCAATGAAGGGCGCGGTAAGGGCCGCGGCGCCGACTACAAACCCTGGCTGACGGTGCAGGACGTGCCGTCGCGGGGACGCAGCCACCGCTTCGCCGGCCGAACCACTGCGCGCGTCCACCACCTACTGTCCGACATCGAATACCGGACGCTGCTGATCTATGAATGGTGCGACGCCGTCGTGGATATTCGCGAGCGTTTCCCGCTCGACCGCACTGCGACCACGCGCATCGCCGCAGCGATCGGGGTCGCTCATCCGGCCGACCCGAAATCCGGCGTCGATCTGGTCATGACGACGGACCTCCTCATCGATTTCACGGACCGCGTGGTGGCCCGTGCGGTCAAGCCGTCGAGCGACCTCGACAAGGCAAGGACGCTAGAGAAACTTGAGATTGAACGACGTGTCTGGTCCGAACAGGGCGTCGACTGGGGCGTCGTCACCGAGCGCGAACTGCCCGACAGCATCATCGCCAACCTGCAACGGCTCGCGGGGTACCGTGATGTGGATGACAGGGTCGCGCCGGAGCGCATCGATTTAATCGAGCGGGAGCATGCGGAATGGAGCGACGCCCTGCTCCGCGATTTCTGCCTTGCCATGGACGCGCGCCACGGGCTCGAGGCGGGCGGAGCGCTGGAGATCGTGCTGCACCTCATCGCCATCAAGCGCTGGATCGCGGACGTCACAGCGCCGATCGACGGCGAGACGCCGCTGTGGCGGTTCACGCGACGCGACGGGCAGGCGCGGAGGGATAGCGCGTGACCGGATTCGCGCCGTGCGACGTGATGCAGACCGGTGACGCGGGACGGCGCGAGCGCGTTTTGTGGATCGACCGGGACCGCGGGCGCGCCGTCCTGATCGACATCGACGCCGAGCGCGCCCTGCCGGTCCTGCGACCGTTGGACGTTCTGGAGGCGCAGGTGGAGGCCGGCGAGATCGCGCGGATCGACGATCCGTGGCTGCGCCCGGTGCTCGAAGACGCGACGCCGCCGACGCATCGGACGCGCCGCGACGCCGCCTGGCGGCTGATCGAACCTCTCATCCGCGCCCAGCCGGACACGTTCCTCGAAGGCCCGCGCGGGGCGCTCGTGGCGCAAACCGTGGCCCGGGGCGAGGCCAGCCGCACACGCCTCTACCGCCTGCTGCGGCGATACTGGCAGCGCGGCATGACGCCGAACGCGCTGCTTCCCGACTACGCCAACAGCGGCGGGCGAGGAAAGGACAAGGCGGCCTCGGGCCGGAAGCGCGGCGGCCGTCCAGTCTACGGCCCTGAGGGGATTAACGTCACGCCCGACATCCGGGAGGCCTTCACGCTGTCGGTGCAACGCCATCTTGTGAAGAGCAAGAATATGACGGTGTCGGAGTGCTATAACCGCTGCCTTGGAGACTTCTTCTGCGACGTACGCGTCGATCCGGAGACCGGTCGCCAGAGGAGGGTGCTGCGGGACCAGCATCCGTCGCTTCACCAGTTCCGGTACTGGCTGGCGAAAGACGACAATCCGCTGGCGCTTAAGCGCAAGCGCCGCACCGCGCGGGTCTATGACAAGGACAGCCGCGGATTGCTGGGCTCTTCCCGCGCCGAAGTCGCGGCGCCGGCGGATCGCTTCCAGATCGACGCCACCGTGGCCGACATCTACCTCGTGTCGCAGTTTGATCGACGCCGAATCGTGGGCCGACCGACCATCTATGTGATTGTCGATGTCTTCAGCGGTCTGATTGCCGGGCTCTATGTCGGCTTCGAGCACGCGTCATGGCTCGGCGCCATGATGGCGCTGATCAACGCGGCGATGGACAAGACCGCGTATTGCGCGCGGTATGGAGTCGAGATTACCGAAGCGGACTGGCCCTGCGCGACGCTGCCCCGAACGCTGCTGGCCGACCGTGGCGAGATGCTCGGCCCGAAGGCCGACGCTCTGGTCAATAACTTCGGCATCCACCTCGAAAATACCGCGCCCTATCGCGCCGACTGGAAGGGGATCGTGGAGCAGCAATTCCGGCTGCTGCCCGCCGCGTTCAGAGACTATACGCCAGGCTATATCGAGCCAGACTTCCGTGAGCGGGGTGCCCGAGACTACCGTCAGGACGCTACGTTCACACTCGACGAATTCACTGCGATCATCATACGCTGCGTCCTCTTCTACAACAACGAGCGGGAGATCACCGGCTATCGCCGCGACGCCGGCATGATCGCCGAGGACATGCCGCCGGTTCCAATCGAGCTGTGGGAGTGGGGCCTCTCCGCCCGCGGCGGCGCGCAGCGACGCTATCCTGAGGACCGGGTTCGCCTGAGCCTTCTGCCGACGGCGACCGCATCCGTCACGCACCGTGGGATCGAGTTCCACGGGTGCCTCTACAGCTGCCCGACAGCGATCGCAGAGCGCTGGTTCGACAAGGCGCGACAGCGTGGGCGATGGAAGGTCGACATCTCCTACGATCCCCGGCTTCTTGACGAAATCCACCTCCATGACGCGCGGGGCTCGTTCGGATTCCTGCCCTGCGCCTTGACCGATCTGAGCGCCGCGCAACGCGGCAAGACGCTGTGGGAGATCGACGAGCAACGTCGTCAAGACCGCCGCCGCATCGCGCAAAGCGACGGTTCCCGCCGCGAGGCGCGGATCAATCTCGGCCAACATCTGCGGGAGATCGCCGACGCCGCGCTGACGAAGACGGCCGCCGCCGGGCCGTCTGCAGAAAGCGCCGCAGCCCGCGTGCGGGGCATCCGCGCCAACTGCGCCGCCGAGCGAGACGCAGAGCGAAGGGCGGCTGTCGAGACGGCGCGACCGCGGGGCGACGGCGCCAAGGTCACCCCGATCCGGCCCGAGATCACAACCGACCGTGACTTCTCGCTGCCCAGCGTGGCGCGTTTCCGCAAGCGACACTCAGACGACGAAACAGAGGGCGGCGATGACTGAGGCGCCGCCGGACCTCCCCGAGTACGCAGGCAACCCGTTCATCAACCGCCTGCCGCCGCTACGCGACGCCAAGACGGCGCTGGAGGACCTCACGTCGCTGCCGATCCACGCCGAGGCGGAGCGGGCCTATCCCGCGCATCTGCGCGCCCACTGCTTGCAGCGCCTCACCCACTACTTCGACCCCAACGAACGCCATATCGATCTCGACCAGCGCATCGAGTTGATGATCCGGCAAGGCTATGTCGGGCGAAACCCGCTCACCACCAGCTACATTGATCACCTCGCCAACGGCCACGCCCGCGTGATGGCGCGCAACCTCGAGACGGCGCCACGGGTCGCGGAGTCCACCGCCAGCGGCATCGCGCTGATCGGCGTCAGCGGCATGGGCAAGACCCGAAGCGTCCAGCGCATCCTCAGCCGCTACACGCCGCAGGTGATTGTCCACGAAGAGCCGTTCCTACTGCACCAGGTCGTGTGGCTGCGCCTAGACTGCCCGTCACTCGGATCCCGCAAGCAGCTCTGCTTCAGCTTCTTCAAGAAGATGGACGAGTTGCTGGGGACCAACTTCGAGGCGCGCCACGGCGGCGCTCGGGAGCCGGTCGACAAGATGCTGCCGCAAATGGGCGCCATCGCGAACCGCCACGCGCTTGGCCTTCTCGTGATCGACGAGATCCAGCATCTGATCGAAGCGAAGGGATCGGGGCGGGAGGAGCTGCTGAATTTCCTCGTCACTCTGGTCAACATGGTTGGCGTGCCCGTCCTTCTGATCGGCACGCCGCGGGCACTGCCGCTTCTCGACGGAGCCTTCCGACAGGCGCGACGCGTGAGCGGCCTCGGCAGCCTGCTCTGGGATCGCCGCCCACCGGATGAGACGTGGGACGACTTCGTCACGCGCATGTGGCGCTGCCAGTGGACGCGCACGCCCTCGCCGCTGACGGATGACGTTCGGGCAGCCTTTTACGACGAGAGCCAGGGCGTCATCGACATCGTCATCAAGCTTTACCTTCTAGCGCAGTTGAAGGCGGTCCAGCTTGGGGCGCTGGCCGACGATCCCGAGATCATCGACGCGCCGCTGCTGCGCCATGTCGCGAAAGAGAGCCTCGGGCTCGTGCGCCCAATGCTGGACGCGCTGCGGCGCGACGATCGGCGCGCGCTGGAACGGTACGACGACCTGACGAGCTTCGACATTCACGTCCGTCAGGTTCTGGCGGATGCGGCGGCGACCATGCCGCGACGAGTTCCCCTCTCTCAGGAACCGCCGGTGGCGGCGGCCACAACCGCACGACCTGATGAGGGTGGAGCGCACATCCTCGCGGTGCTCGGGCAGCTGGGCGTCGCCGCCGACGTCGCTAGGGCCGTCATTGCGGAGATCAGGGCGGAGACACCCGATCTGAGCCCGCTTGATCTGGTTCATGCGGTCGCCGAGCGCCTCAAGGACCGCCCTTCGCTCGGGAAGACTGCGAGGCGGCCGCGAAGGCCGAAGGCGTGTCCACCCGAGACTCAGCCAAGTCCAGATGATCTGCGCGGCGCAACTGTCGAGTCCGCGTCCGGCCATGCTGGACTGCTCGCCGCGAGCATGCTGCGGGCGCCGGCGGATGACACCGATCTGATATCGCGTGACGCAGCACGTGGCTGATAGAGGCGCTGCGAAGAGGATGCTGACCTACTTCCCCCGCCTACTTCCCGACGAGCTGCTCTACAGCGTCATCGCCCGCCACCACCGCCACACCTGCGAGGAGAGCCCCAAGCGCACGATCGAGGCCCTGTTCGGCGACCGCTCGGTGCGCGCGGCCGTCGACCTGCCGGCGCGTCTCTGTGCGCTTGCGGCGCGGCTGCCGCCAGGGCTGCGGCTGACGGCGCCCAGCATCGCGCGGTGGCTCACGCTGCTGCCCTACTACGCCGCCTTCCAGAGCGCCGCCGTCCGGCGGGACGCGCTGCGCGCCATGACGCGCGGCACGACAGACGGCCTGCACATGCGCCTCGGCTTCACAGCGAGCCGGGTGCGGCCGCCGACAGCGCTGCGCCGGTGTCCGGTCTGTGACGCTGAGGCGCTGACGGAGGTCGGCGAACTCTGGTGGCGGCGCGCCCATCAGCTGCCTGGCGTGCTTGTCTGCCCCGATCACGGCGCACCGCTGATGGCGACCTCAGCGCAGCCGGCGCTTGCGGGGCAGCACGTCTTCCTCGCGGCGGCCGCGCATCCGGTCCTGATCGCCGCGGCGCCGGGATGGGCCGCCGACAGGGCCGCCATGGCGCTGCTCACCGATCCCCCGCCTGATCGCGTCGTCTACCGCGGGGCGTTGCTGGACGCGCTGGCTGTCCGGGAGCTGGCCACGCCGACCGGCTCCGTCCGACAGCGCCGGCTCGGCGCGCTGCAGGCCGAGACGTTCGCGCCGCTGGCGGATGCTCTGCCCGAGGCGCTCCGCCCGGACTGGCTGGCGGCGATCACGCGCCGGCGCCGCCATGTCTTCCACCCGCTCCACTACGTGCTGCTCGACGTCCTGCTGGACGCGGCGCCGGTGGATCGGGCGCGCCGCGTCGTGCGCCCGCGGCGCTTCCTCGCCGACGACGCGGACTTCGAAGCGCGGCTGCGCGCAGCTGTCGCGACGTCACCGGTCCTGACTCGCGTGGCGCGCGAGCTTGGCGTCGATGCGAACACCGTCCGCCGCCACGCCGCGCGTCTCGGCCTAAATGCGCCGTGGAAGCCTCTGGCGACGGCGACGCGCGGTCCCGATGCAGGAACAGACCATGATCATCGAAGGGACTGGGCCACATTGCGCGCCGCCGAGCCGACCCTGAGCCGCAAGGCGCTCCGGACCCGCCTGCCGGCGGCCCACGCATGGCTGCGCCGCCATGACCCCGACTGGCTGGCGACCCACTCTCCGCAGCTGCGCCGCCGTACTCGTGGAAGGGCGCGGGTGGACTGGGCGGCGACCGACCGGGCGCTGGCCGCGGACATCGGGCGCGCCGCCACGCGGCTACTGGCCCAAGCGCCGCCGGTGCGGATCACATGCGCCTCGGTGGAGCGGGCGCTCGGCCGCCCCGGCTGGCTGGCGCCGCGCCGGGCGAAGCTGCCCCTCAGCGACGCGGCGGTGCGCGCCGTGTCGGAGGACGTCGGCGCCTTTCAGGCGCGCCGTCGCCTCTGGGCGGAGGGGACGCTGCTGGCGGAGGGACCCGCCCCGGACTGGCGCGTCCGTCGCCTCGCGGGTCTGCGCGCCGCGCCGCAGGGCAAGAGCTGAATGGCGGTCCAGATCGAGGCCCTGAGGATCTTCGGCGAGGTCGAGATCGTCGTCATCGGCGCGCCGTTCCGCAGCGCGGACGGGTCATGGCTGATCAAGCTGATTCTGCGTTGGCGCGACAGCGACCGGCAGTCCACGGCCGTCGTTCCCATGGGCGCGCTCCCGCTTCTCTCCATCGGTCGCGTGTTCATAAGCGGCAATCGCTCCGATCTGGCCTGGACCGGCAAGGTCGCCGACATCACCATCCCCGACGTCTCGGCCTGCGAGGAGATCGAATCGGACGCTGTGCCCGGGGAATTACTCGCGCCGCTGTTCTCCAGCGCGCGGCGGCGGGGACCGCCCCAGAGCGTGTTGCTGTACCGCGTCGGAGACCGGCGCATCTACGTCCCCGCCATCGAACTGATCCGCGCGTGCCACCTGACCTGCTCGACGCTGGCGACCGCCATCCTGCGGCCGCAGGCGCTGATGGGGCTCTACCGGCCGCTGCGGCCCGGCGCGCATGAACGGCTGCGCCTCGATTTCACTGCAGCGCTGCCGGTCGGCCTGCTGCGGGGCAAGCGCGCGCCGGGCTTCGTGGAGCGCTTCGCATGGACCGCCGTGCATCCCGAGGGCCGCAGGAGCTGGGACAGCGTGGCGCGCCTCTCGCCCGGGTCGGGCAGCCTGCGCATCGCGCCGCCGGCCCTCATCGGCTCGGAATGGCGTGTGCGCATGATCGAGGCCGATAACGCGGCGCTGGTGCTTGAGATCGCGTCCATCACCGGCAAGGAGCAGGTCGCCGAAGAAATCGTCTACACCCATCCGAAGCTGATCCGCTACGTGCGCACCGTGACCCGGACCGACGTCGGGACCGCCGCCACCAGCCGCGCCGAGAATGCCGGCGCAAAAGGCGAGACGTCGACCGAGCCGTTCGATGGCGAGGTCTCGGAGGAAGAAGGTAGTTCGGATGCGGGCGAAGGCGGCGCGGAGCGCCTGATCGTCGAGACCGAGGCGGCGACGCGCATGGCGGACCCGTCGGTCGTCTCCATCGAGGGCAATGCGCACGAGTTCGACCGGACGATCCCGATCCGTGACATCCGCTTTGAGGTGGAGGCGACCAAGGGTAAGCGCGCCAAGATGATCGTCACGGACGACGAGGATGAGGACGATGACGACGGCGAGACCGGCATCAGGACAGTACGCCGCGCAAGCGGCGGCGCGCTAGATGGGTCGCAGGCCGCCGGCTCTGGAGACGCCGGGCCACGCAGGACGATGAGCGAAGCCGGCGAGACCAAGCCCGCACCGGCGAAGCCCGCCGCCATGGTGCGCCGCAAGGTGACGGTCGCCGAGCCCGAGCCCGGTGCGGAGTTGGACCAGATCGAGTTCAGCACGCTCGAAAAGATGGACACCGACTATGTCGGCGCGCTCGGCCCGCTGGTCGAGGTCCTGCGCCGGATGGATGCAATGCTGCCCACCGTCCGCGTCTCCTCCTCGCTGACGCCGCTGCCGGAGGGCCGCGCGATCTCGCGCATCGGGGCCGCCCGCTTCGATCGCAGGCCGGCGCTGGTCGCCGTGCTCTGGCCTGCGGACCGCGGCCCGACGCTGCTGATCGACGTCGATCACAGCGGCGGCGTCTCCGTGGCGATGCTCGCGCTGCGCTACGGTCCGGACGCGACTATGGCGGCCATTGAGGAAGACGTGAAGGCGATGCTGACCGCGCTCGCCACCAACGGTTTCTGGGTGATGGAGACGCTGCAGGAGCAGATCGACGCCGGCGCGGTCGCCGTCGAGCGCCTGGTGAAGGTCCTGCGCCGCACCCGCAGCGCCGAGCACCCCGACTACATCAACCGCTGGGTCCTGACGCTCATCGAGCGGCTGGGGTTTCAGGACGAGATGCGGTCTGGTGACGCAGGCCTTTGAATCTTTGATGTGGCTTTGGCCAGAGAAGCCGACCTCATCGCCACATCCGGTCGCTGATCTCACGCTGCTCGTCGCCAAGCGCGTTGGCGTAGATTGCGGTCACCTCCAGCGAGCCGTGCCCCATCCATTTAGCGAGCATGTTGAGCGGCACCCCGTTGACGACGGCGTTGACGCCGTAGCCGTGTCGAAATCCCTTCGGGGCCGCATGGGGTCCGTCGGCGACGCCGGCATCGGCGAGCACGGCCTTCACGCGCCGCCAAGCCGTCGTCCGCGACCAGGACCAAAGGCGGTCGTCCTGCGCCGCGCCGCGCTCGCGCAGACCGTGCACGAGGTCGAGCAGTTCGGTGAGGGGCTCGGGCACGGGCACGATGCGATAGATGCCCCGGCGGCGTTTCTTGAGCGTCTCGAAGGTCAGGGTCCGGTCGGCGAGGTCAACCCGGCGGCGTGTGAGACCGAGCACTTCGGAGATCCGCGCGCCGCTGTAGTGCAGCGTCTCGCAGAAGCTGCGGATCTCGCGCGGCGCCGATTTCGCCGCGACGAGAAACGCCTCGCGCTCCCGGCGGTTGAGATACAGTCTTTCGCCGTGCGCATCGAACAAGCTCATGGCGGACCGTTCTCACAAAATCTGTTTCGCTCGCAACCCACGCGCTGCGCGGCGCACGGCTTGAAACGGGTGGCCTCGACGCCGCCATATCAAGCGCTTGCCGGCGCCGCGCCGCGAACGCGGGCGTGTAACGGTATTATTCGAAAGGTTTCAACCGAAATGCGTTTGATGACGTTCATGGCCCCACGCCCTATCATGGGCGTGCTGTCGGATGACGGAGGCGGTGATGACCTTGCAGACGCTCGCGTTCAAGCGGCCCGCCACCTATCAGGACGTTCTCGACGCGCCGGCTCATCTCGTCGCCGAACTGCTCGACGGCGCGCTCCATCTGCAGCCGCGTCCCGGAGCGCGCCATGCCCGCGCCGCCTCTCGCCTCGGCGTGAAGCTCGGCGGTTTTGACGACGACGGACCGGGCGGATGGTGGCTGCTGGACGAGCCGGAGATCCATCTCGGCGACCATGTTCTCGTGCCTGATCTCGCCGGATGGCGACGCGCGAACATGCCGGCGTTTCCGGATGCCCCAGCGATTGATCTGGCGCCGGATTGGATCTGCGAGGTGCTCTCGCCGTCGACCCGTCGACTCGATCTCGGCGTGAAGCGCGATGTCTATGGCGCGCATGGCGTGTCTCACCTGTGGTTTGTCGACCCTGACGCGCAGACGCTTGAGGCCTTCGCCTGCCGCGGTGGCGCATGGGTGCTTTTGGCCACGCTCACCGGCGACGCGATGGTCCGACTCGCTCCGTTTGAGGAGGCGATCTTCTCGCTCAGCGCGCTGTGGCCGCCGAGCAAGCCGGAACCACCGCAGAGCGAGGACATTTAAGCTCTACGAGAGCAAACTTTTTTGCGATGCGCTGGGAGATCTAGCGGGCGGGCCATACAGTTAGGAGCAAACTTTCAGCATTCTGAGGCCGTCGCCAGCGCCCAAAAACACAGTCTTTTCAGAAGCGTGCCGCTCGATCTTTTTTGTCATTCAACAGCCCCGATCGCCGGGAACGAAGCCGGGATCTGAAGCAGGACGTCCGGCGTGCGTCCGTCCGCGCCGGGGAAGGCGCGCCGGCCGTTCATCCGGCGCGCACGGTCCAGTCGGTCCACCAGCGCGCGAACCGCCGCACCCCTTCCGCGAGCGTCACCTGCGGGACGAACCCGGTCGCGCGCTCGAGGTCGGCGACGTCGGCGGCGGTGGCGGCGACGTCGCCGGGCTGGGCGGGGACGAGCCGGACCTCGGCCTTGCGGCCCAGCTCGGCTTCGAGCGCGGCGACGAGGGCGCGCACCGGCGCGGGTTCGGCGCGGCCGATGTTGTAGACGCGGTGCGGCGCCCAGCTGCGCGCGGGGTCGGGGTTCATGCGGTCGAAGCCGGGATCCGGCGCCGGGGCCAGCGGCGCAAGCCGCAGCAGGCTCTCCACCACGTCGTCGACATAGGTGAAGTCGCGGCTGACCTCGCCCATGTTGTAGAGCTCCAGCGTCCGGCCCGCCATGATCGCCTCGGCGAAGGACCAGTAGGCCATGTCCGGCCGCCCCCAGGGCCCGTAGACGGTGAAGAAGCGCAGCCCCGTCGCCGGAAGCGCGTAGAGGTGGCTGTAGGCGTGCGCCATCAGCTCGTTCGCCTTCTTGGTCGCGGCGTAGAGGCTGACAGGATGATCGACGCCGTCGCGGGGCGACAGCGGCAGCCTGGCGTTGCCGCCATAGACCGAACTCGACGAGGCGTAGACGAGATGGGCCGGCGCGGCCGCGCGGCACGCCTCCAGCACGTTGAGAAACCCGGTGAGGTTGCTGTCGGCGTAGGCGCCGGGATTGGTCAGCGAGTGCCGCACGCCGGCCTGCGCGGCGAGATGGATCACGCGGCGCGGCGCGCCGGCCGCGTCGAAGGCGGCGCCTAGGGCCCGCGCGTCCGCGAGATCGCCCTCGATGAAGCGGAAGCCGGGCCGGCCCGACAGCCGCTCCAGCCGGGCGCGCTTCAGCCGCACGTCGTAATAGTCGTTCACGTTGTCGAAGCCGACCACGGCGAGGCCGGCCTCCAGCAGCCGCTCGGCGACATGCATGCCGATGAAGCCGGCGGCGCCCGTGACCAGGACGGGCGGCTCGTCGCGGAGGTGCTCCGCCCAGGCTGCGGGGTCTGTCATGGCGGGATCCCTGATCGCGGCCGTCCGCCAGGATTGCGTCCGTCGCAGGGCTTTTCTTCGAGCGCCGCATCAATGGACGATGCGGGCGGCGTTGTCGAGCGCCGCCGCCGGCCTGCGCGTTTCATCGCCCGTTAATCGGCGCGGGGCACAGTCCTCGCCATGAAACACGGACCCATCAAGGTGCTCGCCGCGGGTTACGGCCTCGGCGTCGCGGCGGGAGCGGCCGTCTGGACGACGGGCGGCTCGATCCTTGCTTCGGCCGCGACGGCGTGGCTGGGCGGCGCCGCGGCGACCCTTGCGCTGGCGGCGATCCCCGCCACGCGCCGGCTTCTGGCCGATGCGGGCCGGGGCGCGGCCGCCGAGGACGAACGCGCGCTCGCCGAGGCGGTCCGTCGCTGGGAGGACGAACGCCTTGGCGTCTCCGCAAAGGCCGAGCGCCGCCGTTTCGGCTGAGGCGCCGTAGCGCCCGGCGGTCGCCCGTCCGCGGCGGGCCGGGAACTTGCGCCGTGGCGCGTTTCGCCATGACCGCCTCAAGAATCCCGGAGCACAAATACTCCTATCCGATAGGCACCGTTTCCACTGCGCACTGAAGCATTGTGACACGACTTGTAATTCGAAATATGCGCATATTGTGGCGATTTCTGCGAATAGCAGCCTTTTTTTGTCGCGGATGTTAACAAAAAGTTCTGGTGAGATAAAATCCGGTTCGTTACAAGTCTCGTTAACCGAGTCGCCTTATCCACCATCCCAAACGCAGCATCGTCGGGTTGAGCCCGATTTCTGTGGAAACTCATCTCGTGGAGTTGTTCCTGCATGTCGACCCAACGGAATACGTCAGCGACGGTCTCAAGCGCCGCCGAGCTGGAGGCCGCGCTCTCGATAGCCGATGGCGGGACCATACTGCTAGCTCCCGGGAACTACGGGGCGCTCCGGCTGCTTTCATGGCAGCAGGAATATGTCAGGTACGACTCCGAAGTCGTCATAAGGTCCGCGGATCCTGACAATCCCGCGGTCTTCACCGGGTTCGATCTGCGCGGCGTCGAGAATCTGGCGTTCGAGAGCGTGGCCTTCGAGTACGACGCGCCGCGGGGCGATCGCGTCGTGGAGCAGCCGTTCAAGGCGACCAGCGTGACCGGGTTGCGGCTGACCGACGTGGATTTCAAGGGCGATCTCGCCGAGGGCGTCAGCTCGGGCGCCGACGGATACGCCACGGGCTTCGGTCTGGCGGTGGTCAGCTCCCGCGACGTCACGCTGGAGGACTCGCACATCGAGACCTTCTTCAAGGGCGCCACCTTCAACGGCGTCGACGGGCTCACGGTGCGGGGCAACACCATCGTCGACATGCGCTCGGACGGACTGAACTTCGTCGACGTCGAGGATGCGCTGATCGCCGACAATTTCATCGGCGACTTCCGCGCCGCGCCGCTGCTGAACGACCATCGCGATGCGATCCAGTTCTGGACCGCCGGTTTCGAGGATCCGTCGCGCAACGTGACGATCTCGGGCAACTACATCGACATCGACGACGGCGACTGGATGCAGTCGATCTTCATCGGAAACGACGGCGTCGGGTCTGACCCGACCTTCCTGATGGAGAATTTCGAAATCGTCGACAACGTCATCTACAACAGCCACGCCAACGCTGTGCATGTGGACGGCGTCGACGGGCTGGTGATCGCGCGCAACACGGTGTTGCACAACGTGATTCCCGGCTTCGAGGGCGGCACCTACGATCCGCGCATCGTCGTCACCAGCCGCTCGCGCGACGTGCTGGTCGAGCGCAACGTCGCGCCCAAGATCGACATGAACGCGAGGGCGGGCGACAATATCGTGCGCGACAACCTGATCGTGCAGCGCGACTATCTGCGGGAGCCGCATCACTACGAAAACCTGTTCGTCAACGCCATGGCCGACGCGGACGCGACGCTTGAGGATCTGCGGGCCTTTCCGGGCGGCGTGATCGAGACGCTGGACGTCGGCTCGGCGCTGAACCGCTTCGACACGACGCCGACGGCGCCGGACGGCTTCATCGTCTCGACCCGGGGCGAGGCGCTGGAGCGCAGCACCTACACGCTGGACGCGCGGAACGTCTTCGACCCCGACGGCAGGATCGCGCCGGAGCGGCTGCAGGTGACCTGGCGCTTCGGCGACGGCTCCACGGCGCAGGGGCTGGTCGTCGAGCATCCCTACGCCAACGCCGGCGTCTACGACGTGACGGCGGAGGCGCGCATCGACGGCGGCTCCGAGACGCTGACCCTGCGCAAGCGCCTGGCGGTGGAGACCCCGCTGATCGCCAAGCTCGACTTCGAGAACGGCCTCGTCGACGAGTCCGACCTGGCCGGGAGCGTCACCAGGACCGGCGCGGTCTCGGTGACGTCGGAGGGCGACGGCCGTGTGCTGAAGATGAGCGGCGGCTACATATCGCTCGAAAGCGCCGACGCCTTCACCAACAACGACGCGTTCAGCCTGCTGATCGACTTCAAGAAGCAGGCCGCCGCCGACTCGGGGCGCCTGGTGGCGCTGGTCGGCAGCTTCGTGATCGACATTCAGGAGGACGGCGTGCGCGTCAACCTGACGACCTCGGAGGGGCAGTGGCGCTTCGGCACGTCCAGCGCCGCGATCCGCGACGTCGAGTGGCACAGCCTGGGCCTGACCTTCTCGGGCGAGTCCGGCGTCGCGAAACTCTACATCGACGGCGTCGAGATCTCTCGGTTCAGCGGCCTCGACGGCCATTTCCAGGATGGGTCCTCCGGTCAGGCGCTGCACCTGGGCAACCCCTGGGGCGGCGGCGACTTCCGCGGAATGGTTGATAATGTTTTGTTCTACAACGCAGAACTCTCGGCCGAGCAGGTGGTGCTGGGCGGGCGCTTCGGCGACGAGATCGACGTGTCGAACCCCATCGAGCCGAACCTGCGGCCGCTCCTGATCACGTTCGACGAGCCGCGACCGACGGAGGGCTATCTCGTCCGCGGCGCCGAGATCGTGGACCGCGACGGCGACGCCTGGGCGCGCTTCGACGGCGTGGACGACATGGTGACGGTCGCCGTGGCGCCGGAGGCCTTCGACGACGCCAGCCAGATCTCGGTCGGCGCCACGTTCGAGCGCGAGGACCTGCTCAACGGCCGCCTGTTCTCCAGCAGCAAGCAGTTCAGCGTCGATTTCCGCGGCCCCGACGTGATCGTGTTCGTCGCGCTGGAGGACGGCGGCGCGTTCCGCACCATCGTCGAAGGCCTCGACATCGGCGTAGGCGAGGTCCACGCCCTGCAGCTCGACATCGACCTCGCGGGCGACCGCATCGTTCTGCTTCACAACGACGAGATCGTTCTGGACGAACAGGCGCCCGTGGATTTCCCGAACTTCGGCTGGGAGGGTCTGACCGTCGGCGGCTCGGGCTGGGTCAGGAACTTCAACGGCTACATCGACGACTTCTTCCTGCTGTCCGACGCGCCGACCTGGGAGTAGCGCCTTGCGGCGGGACAAGCCACTGGACCCCCGCGCGGCGCCATGTTCTAAGCGCCGCGCGCGATCAGTGAGGCCGGGATGGACGTGACGGCGACCGAGATACCCGACGTGCTCATCCTCACGCCGCGCCGCTTCGCCGACGCGCGGGGCTTCTTCAGCGAGACCTGGAGCGCGCGGGCGATGGCGGCCGTCGGCCTCGACGTCGCCTTCGTGCAGGACAACCATTCCCGCTCGACGCAGGCCGGAACCGTGCGCGGCCTCCACTACCAGCGCCCGCCGCACGCCCAGGGCAAGCTGGTGCGCGTGGCGCGCGGGCGCATCCGCGACGTGGCGGTGGATGTCCGCGTCGGTTCGCCGAGCTACGGCCGCTGGGTGGCCGCCGAGCTTTCGGCGGAGAACGGCGCCCAGCTCTGGGCGCCGCGCGGCTTCCTGCACGGCTTCGTCACGCTCGAACCCGACACCGACGTGATCTACAAGGTCGACGACTTCTACTCCGCCGACTGCGACGGCGCCGTGCGCTTCGACGACCCCGACCTCGCCATCGACTGGGGCGTCGATCCGCAGGCCGCGACGCTCTCCGACAAGGACGCCGCCGCGCCGGCCTTCGCGTCGTTCCGCTCGCCCTTCGCCTTTGCGCATCCATGAGGGCCGCGCGATGAAGCTCCTCGTGACCGGCGGCGCCGGTTTCATCGGATCGGCCGTCGTGCGCGGCGCCGTGGCCGAGGGGATCCGGGTCGTCAACGTCGACGCGCTGACCTATGCGGCCAATCTCGACAACGTCGCCTCGGTCGTCGACAGCCCGCTCTACGCCTTCGAGCGGGTCGACATCCGCGACGACGCCGGGCTGGCCCGGGTCTTCGCCGCGCATGATCCCGACGCGGTGATGCACCTGGCCGCGGAGAGCCACGTCGACCGCTCGATCGACGCGCCGACAGCCTTCGTGGAGACCAACGTGCTCGGAACCTGCGCCCTGCTGCAGGCGGCGCGGGCGCACTGGCGGGCGCTGCCGCCGGCGCGGCGGGAGGCGTTCCGCTTCCACCATGTCTCGACCGACGAGGTCTATGGCGCGCTCGGTCCGACGGGCCGCTTCACCGAGGCGACGCCCTACGATCCGCGATCGCCCTATTCGGCCTCGAAGGCGGCGTCCGACCATCTGGCGCGCGCCTGGGGCGAGACCTACGGCCTGCCGGTTCTGGTGACGAACTGCTCCAACAACTACGGCCCCTTCCACTTCCCCGAGAAGCTGATCCCGCTGACCATCCTCAACGCACTGGCGGGGCGGCCGATCCCGATCTACGGCTTGGGCGAGAACGTCCGCGACTGGCTCTATGTCGAGGACCACGCGGCGGCGCTGCTGACGGTCCTGCGGCGCGGCCGGGTCGGCGAGACCTACAACATCGGCGGCGATGCGGAGGCGCGCAACATCGACATCGTCCGGGCGATCTGCGCCGTCCTCGACGCGCTCCGCCCCGACGGCGCCCCGCGCGAGCGGCTGATCTCCTTCGTGGCGGACCGCCCGGGCCACGACTTCCGCTACGCCATCGACGCGGGCAAGATCCGCGACGAGCTCGGCTGGCGGCCGACGGTCTCGCTGGAGGAGGGGCTGCGCCGCACCGTGGCGTGGTATCTCGACAACGAGCCGTGGTGGCGCGCGATCCAGCAGCGTCACGGCGTCGGCGACCGGCTGGGCCTCGGCGCGTGACGCTGTCGCTGCTCGTCTTCGGCTCCACGGGCCAGGTCGGCGTGGAGCTGCGCCGGCTCGGCGGCCCGGACCTGGCGATCGAGTCGCTCGACCGCGCCGCTGCGGATCTCGCGGATCCCGAGGCCTGCGCCGCGCGGGTGGCGCGGACGGGCGCGGATGTCGTCGTCAACGCCGCCGCCTACACCGCCGTGGACCGCGCGGAGGGCGATGAGGCGGCGGCGACGGTCGTCAACGGCGCGGCGCCCGGCGCCATGGCGCGGGCCGCCGCGGCGCGCGGCATCCCCTTCCTGCACGTCTCGACCGACTATGTATTCGACGGCGGCGGCGCGCGGCCCTGGCGCGAGACCGACCCCGTCGCGCCGCTCGGCGCCTATGGCCGCTCCAAGCTCGAGGGCGAGCGGCGGGTCGCCGAGGCCGGCGGGCCGCACGCGGTGCTGCGGACCGCCTGGGTGCACGCCGCCCACGGCTCGAACTTCGTGCGGACCATGCTCCGGCTGGGGGCGGAGCGGGACGCGCTGCGGATCGTCGACGACCAGCGCGGCGGACCGACCGCGGCGGCCGACGTGGCGGCGGCGCTGGTTGCGATCGCCCGGGCCTTCGCGGAGGGGCGCGGCGTATCGGGCGTTTTCCACTACGCCGGCGCGCCGACCGTGAGCTGGCGCGAGTTCGCCGAGGCGATTTTCGAACGCGCGCATTGGCTTGCGCCGCCGCGGATCGAGCCCATCCCGTCGGAGGCGTATCCGACGCCGGCGCCGCGGCCGCGCAACTCCGCGCTTGACTGCGGGCGCATCGGCGCCGCCTATGGCCTGCGACAGCCTGACTGGCGCTGCTCGCTCGAGGCGATCATGAAGGAACTCGGGGAGGCGCGCGATGGCGTCGGGGCGTAAGGGCCTGCTGCTCGCGGGCGGATCCGGAACCCGGCTGCATCCGATCACGCGGGCGGTCTCGAAGCAGCTTCTGCCGCTCTACGACAAGCCGATGATCTACTATCCGCTCAGCGTGCTGATGCTGGCGGGGCTGCGCGACATCGCCGTGATCACCACGCCGCACGATCAGGCGCAGTTCCAGCGCCTGCTCGGCGACGGCGGCGACCTGGGTCTGCGGCTGGAATGGATCGTCCAGCCGAGCCCCGACGGCCTCGCCCAGGCCTACCTGCTCGCGGAGACGTTTCTCGACGGCGCGCCCTCGGCGATGGTTCTGGGCGACAACATCTTCTACGGGCACGGGCTGCCGGAGACGCTGGCGGCGGCCGACGCGCGCGCCGAGGGCGGCGTGGTGTTCGGCTACCAGGTCGCCGATCCGGAGCGCTACGGCGTGGTCGAGTTCGACCGCGAGGGCGCGGTGCGGTCGATCGAGGAGAAGCCGGCGCGGCCGCGGTCCAACTTCGCGCTGACGGGGCTCTACTTCTTCGACGGCCGGGCGCCGGAGCTGGCGCGCGATCTCAGGCCCTCGGCGCGCGGCGAGATCGAGATCACCGGGCTGATGCAGCGCTATCTCGACGCCGGCGCGCTTTCGGTCGAGCTCCTGGGGCGCGGCTTCGCCTGGCTCGACACCGGCACCCATGACAGCCTGATCGAGGCCGGGGAGTTCGTCCGCACCATCGAGAAGCGCCAGGGCCTCAAGATCGGCTGCCCCGAGGAGATCGCCTTCCGCAAGGGCTTCATCGACCGGGCGGCGCTGGCGCGGCTCGGCGAGGCGCTCGTGAAGACCGGTTACGGGCGCTATCTGCTCGGGATCGCCGAGGCGGCGGAGTAACGCGGTGTTGGCGCGCCGACGGCCACTCTGTATCATGGCGCCGCGCGGCCTTTTTGACGTCGCCGCCGCCGTCCGGCGGCCCGTGAAGCCTGGAGTATCCGTATGATCGCGCCTCTCCTCAAGCTGCCCTTCCTGCGCGCGCTGGCGACGGGGGCGGCCCTGATGCTCGTGGCCGCATGCGAAAGCCCCGAGGAGCGCGTCGCCGGCCACTACGCGGCGGCGATGGAGCTTCTGGAGAAGGAGCAGCCCGAGAGGGCGGCGCTCGAGCTGCGCAACGCCCTGAGGCTCGACGAGAACCACGCGCCGTCCCGGTTCGAGATGGCCAAGCTCTACGAGGCCGACGGCGAGCTGCGCGCCGCGGTGGGCAATTACCGCCTCGTCATCGAACTCGATCCCGAGAACGTCGAGGCGCGCAAGCGCCTGGCGCCGCTGCTGATCGTCGGCGGCGCCTTCGAGGAGGCGCGCGACGTCGCCGCGGCGGCCGCGGCGCTGGCGCCGGAGGACCCCGAGATCAAGACGCTGGAGGCGACTGCGCTCTACCGGCTGGGCGACGTCGACAAGGCCGTGGAGCTGGCCCGCGCGGCCATCGACATCGACCCGGGCCACACGCCCGCCCAGGTTCTGATCGTCACCGACATGGCCGCGCGCGGCGACCGGAGCGGAGCGCTGGCGCGCGCGGACGCGCTGCTGGCCGAGGCGCCTGACGACCTTGCGCTCAACCTGCTCAAGCTGCGGCTGCTGGAAGGCTCGCCCGACGTCACCGATCACCTGCGGAAGATGGCGGAGCGCTTCCCGGACCGCGCCGAGTTCCGGACGGCGCTGGCGTCGGCGCTGCAGGCGGCGGGCGACGTAGAGGGCGCCGAGCGCGAGCTGCGCGCTCTGGCGGAAGCCGCGCCGGAGGACGCGCGGCGGGGGCTTGCGCTGGCGCGGTTCCTCGGCTCTGCGCACGGCCCCGAAGCCGCGCGCGCGGAACTGGACAGCCTCGCCGCGGCCGCGCCGCCCGAGAGCCGCCTGGAGTATCGCCTCGCCAGGGCCGAGCTCGACTACGCGCTCGGCGATGCGGACGCCGCCCTCGACATTCTGCGCTCGGTGATCGACAGCGACGAGTCATCCGCCGCCGGCGCGGCCCGGGCCCGGCTCGCTTTCGGTCGGATCGCGCTCGCGCGAGGCGACCTCGAAGCCGCGCGCGACGCCGCGGAGACCGTGCTGACCGCTGACGACGAGAACGCCGATGCGCGCGGCCTGCGCGCGGCGATCATGATCGAGGAGGACCGGCCGCGGGAGGCGGTTCTCGAACTGCGCCAGGCGCTGGCCCAGGCGCCCAACGACATGCGCCTGCTGCTGCTCAGCGCCCGCGCGCATGAGCGCGCCGGCAGCGCCGAGCTCGCCGAGGAGAGCCTCGCCTCGGCGGCGATCGCCTCTGGGTATCAGCCCGAGATCGCCATCGCATACGCCCGGCTCCTGTCGCGGCGCGAACGGCTGGAGGCCGCCGAGGCGGTTCTGGCGGAGACGTATCGTCAGCATCCGCGCGACGCCCGCGTGCTGCTGGCCATCGCCGAGGTTCGCCTTCGCAGGCAGGACTGGGACGGGGCCGAGGAGGTCGCGGCGGCCTTCGAGGCGCTCGGCGGCGAGGAGGCGGCCTCGCGCCTGCGCGCGGCGTCGCTGACCGGCCAGGGCCGGTTCGACGAGAGCGTGTCGGTCCTAGAGCGGCTGACGGCCGGCGACGATGCGGGCGACGCGCTGACCGCCCTCGTGCGCAACTATGTGCGGCTCGGCGACATGGAGAACGCGCGCCGCGTCGTCGATGAGACGATCGCGCGCGACCCGGGCCAGCTCCGCGCGCGGGTGCTGCGCGCCGAGCTGGAGGTGATGGGTCGCGATTTCAATGTCGCCGAGGCGACGCTGCGCGAGGCCGTCGCCATGTCGCCGGAGGCCTCGCTCGGCCATGTGAGCCTGGTGCGGCTTCTGCTGATGCGCGGCGACGAGGCGGCCGCCGAGACGGCCGCGCGCGAGGCGGTGGCGCAGGCGGCTTCGCCGGCGGAGGCGCGCCTGATTCTGGCGCAGCTGCTCGAGCGCCGCGGCGACTTCGACGGGGCCATCGAACAGTACGAGGCGCTCTACGAAAGCCAGCCCGACTCCTTCGTCGTCGCCAACAATCTGGCGAGCCTGCTGTCGGACCATCGCGCCGACGACCCCGCCGCCATCGACCGCGCCGCCCGCGTCGCCCAACGCCTGCGCGGCTCGGAGTCGCCGTACTTCAAGGACACCTACGGTTGGACGCTGTTTCTGCAGGGCGAGCACGAGACGGCGGCGCGGGTGCTCGAACAGGCCGCCGAGGGGCTGCCCGAAAACGCTGTCGTGCGCTATCACGCCGGCCGCGCGATGGCCGCGCTCGGGCGCTCCGACGCCGCGCGCGGCCACCTGGAGGCCGCGCTCGCCCTCGGCGGCGACTTCGCCTTCGCGGACGCGGCCCGGGCCGCGCTCGCGGCGCTTCCCGCGGCCGGAAGCGACCCGAACCAGAGCGGCCCGGACCAGAGCGGCGCGCAGCAGTGACATGAACCTGGAGCGCGCAGCCGCCGCGGTCGCCGGCGCAAGGATCCTGATCCTCGTGGAGAACCTGCCCGTCCCCTTCGATCGCCGCGTCTGGCAGGAGGCCACGACGCTGCGCCGTCATGGCTGCGAGGTGACGGTGATCTGTCCCAAGGGCCGCGGCTACGACGCGGAGGAGGAGGAGATCGAGGGCGTCCGCATCTTCCGGCACGATCTGCCCCTCGAAGCGGAGGGCGCGCTGGGGTATCTGCGCGAGTATCTCGCGGCGCTGTGGAGTCAGGCCCGGCTCGCCGCCCGGGTGCGCCGTCGCCACGGCTTCGACGTGATCCAGGCGTGCAACCCGCCGGACCTGCTGTTCCTGACGGCGCTGCCCTATCGCCTGACCGGCCGCGCCCGTTTCATCTTCGACCATCACGACCTGTCGCCGGAGCTGTTCGAGGTGAAGTTCGGTCGACGCGGCCTGCTGCACGCCGTTCTGCGCGCCGCGGAACGGGCGACCTTCGCGCTCGCCGACGCCTCGATCGCGACCAACGAGACGTTTCGCGACATCGCCGTAGCGCGGGGGCGGATGGACCGCGACCGGGTCCGCATCGTGCGCAGCTATCCGAATCTGGCGCGCTTTCGCCGGGTCGAACCCCAGGCGGGGCTCAAGCGGCCTGACGGGTTTCTCGTCGGCTATGTCGGCATCATCGGCGCGCAGGACGGCGTCGACCTCCTGGTTCGCGCCATGGCCGATCTCGTCGGCCCGCGGGGGCGCGACGACGTGGACTGCGTGATCATCGGCGACGGGCCGGCGCTGGCGGGGTGTCAGGCGCTGGCGGCCGAGCTCGGCGTCGCGGAGCGGGTCCGCTTCGCCGGCTATCTGGGCGGCGAGGCGCTGCTGGCGCATCTGAGCGCGGTGGACGTCGGCGTGATCCCCGACCCCTCGAACGCGTTCAACGACAAGCTCTCCATGAACAAGGTGTTCGAGTACATGGCGCTCGGCCTGCCCTTCGTGCAGTTCAACCTGCGCCAGGCGGCGTCGGAGGCGGGGGAGGCGGCGCTGGTGGCGTCAGGCTCCAGACCCGAGGATCTCGCCGCCGCGATCGAGACGCTCCTCGACGATCCCGAGCGCCGCGGCCGCATGTCCGCCTATGGCGCGGCGCGGGCGGCGCGGGAATTCACCTGGGAGAGTCAGGAGCCGGCGCTGCTGGAGGCCTACGCCCTGGCGCTGGAGGCCGGCGGTCGCCGGCGCAGGTCGGCATGAGCGTCGACGTGTCGATCATCGTCGTCAACTTCCGCACGCCGGAGATGACGGTCGAGGCCGTGCGCTCTGTCGGCGAGAACGCCGGCGAGGGGTTCTCCTACGAGATCATCCTGATGGACAACGGCTCCGGCGACGGCTCGGCCGAGGCGTTGCGCGCGGCGTTTCCCGAGCTCGACGTCATGGCGCTGGAGGAGAATGTCGGCTTCGCGCGCGCCAACAACATCGGGGCGGAGCGGGCGCGGGGCGAGTACATCCTGTTTCTCAACCCCGACACGCTGGTGCGGCCGGGCGCCGTCGCCGCGCTGCTGGCCTTCGCCCGCCGCCGGCCTGAGGGGGGCGCCTGGGGCGGCCGCACGGTATTCGCCGACGGCGCGCTGAATCCCAGCTCCGTGGCGCGCTTCGTGACGCCGGCCACCATGCTCATGCGTGCGGTCGGGCTGTCGCACCTGTTTCCCCGCAGCGCCTGGCTCAATCCGGAGATCTATCCGGGCTGGCGGCGCGACAGCGAACGGGAAGTCGACGTGCTGTTCTTCTGCTTCGTGCTGATGCGGACCGAGGTGTGGCGCCGGCTTGGCGGCTTCGACAGGCGGTTCTTCATGTTCTGCGAGGATGACGACCTGTGCTGGCGGCTGCGGCAGGCGGGGCTGCCGCGCCTGTTCACGCCGGAGGCCGCCATCGTGCATTATGGCGGCGCATCCACGACGCATCGCCCCGGCAGGATCGTCGCGATCAATCGCGCGCGGTTGCAATGGGTGGATCGACACTGGCGCCCGGTGGCGCGGGCCACCGCGCGCCTTGCTCTCGGCGGCGGGGTCGCGGCGCGTGCGCTCTTCGAGCGGCTTTTCCACGGCAGGCGGACGCCGACCTGGGGCGAGGTCTGGGCGCGGCGCTCCGAGTGGCTGTCGCCCGGCGCCGTGACGAAATGAATTCCGGTTCATCGTGATTTCCGTAAGACAGTTGCGCCGCCGTCTCGGCCTTTGGCGCTACGCTGTGCTCCATGGCGCGCGGGACCGGCGGCTGGCGCGGGCGGCGGCGGAGGCTCAGCGCGAAGCCGACGCCGCGCTGGAGGCGCTGCCGCCGCTGCCCGCGGCTGGCGACGGTCCGGAAGCCCACATCATGTGCGGCGAGCGCCAGTTCGTCATGGGCGCATGGTCCAGCTACAGCCTGCTGCGCTTCATACCCGAGGCGCGGCTTGTCGTGCATACGGACGGCTCGCTGACGGAGCAGACGCTGGCGCGCTGGCGCCGGATCGCGCCGGGCATGCGCGTGGTCTCCCGCGAGGAGGGTCTGGCCGCGATGCGGCGCAGGCTCAGGCCGTTCCCCCGCATTCTCGACTGGTGCGAGCGCTACCATTTCGGCATCAAGCTCGGCGGCACCCACTCGATCGCCGAGGCGCAGCGGGTGCTGGAGTTCGACAGCGACACGCTCGCCCTGCGCGAGCCTCGGGCGCTCCTGGACGCGCTGCGCGACTCCAGCGTGCCGCTGACCTGGAACGCCGACATCGCGTACTGCTACGCCTATCCCGAAGCGACGCTGCGCGACGCGCTCGGCGACATGCTGGGGCCGTTGCCGTGGCGACTCAACGGCGGGCTCATGGCCGGCAGGCGCCTCGATGACGCCGACTGGGCGCTGCTCGACGCTGCTCTGGGCCGGTTCGGGGAGCGCGCCGGCATCGATCCGATGCGTTTCTGGATGCACCAGACCCTCATTGCGGTGCTGGCCTCCCACATGGGCGACAAGGCCCGCCCCCTGCCCAGGGAGTACGACATCCATGACGGTCCGACACGGCCCGACGCGTCGATGCGCCACTATGTCGGTCATCCGGGGATTCGGCCGCGGTTCTTCATCGAGGGCGTGCCGTTCGTGCGCGACGCCGTCGAGCCGATGTGAGCCGTCATGACGTGGAGAAGCTTTCGGTTCCCACACGTTAGCCGGCGTGTCATAACCATGCGAGCGGACGGTCCACGCAAATCGGTAATGGACGACTGGCGGTCAGTGAACTCATGAACAGTCGTCAGAGACCCATGCTCCCCGTCGCCGCGCGTCGCGGCTATCCTTTGCCGCCCTCTGTGCTGCCGGAGGCCATACTCGCCGTCGACGTGCTGGCGCTGACGTTGTCGGCTGCGGCGGTGCTGTTCGTGTTCAGAGAACCGCCCGAGAACGCGCTCATGCTCGTGTTCTTCTTCTATCTGCCGTTCTATGTCGCGCTGGCGAGCTGGAGCCGGATGCACAGCATCACGAGCGTCATCTCGCCGATGTCCCGCTCAGACGACGTGATCATCGCCAACGCCTCGGTCTGCCTGATGCTGCTGAGCTTCCTGATGGCGTTCGGCGACAGCAACAAGCAGAACACGGTGCAGTTCGCGGCGGCCCTGTCGGCTTGCGCCGCCACGACGATGATCGCGCTGCGCTTCGCCGCCCGCGCCGTGATACTCGACCTGTCGCGCCGCGCCGTGATCGGTCAGAACGTCATCGTCGCGGGAACCGGCGACCAGCTGCGCCGCTTCGTGGCGAGACTCGATCAGTCACGCCCCATCTTCGTGAACATCTGCGGCATCTACGAGTTCGCGGTCGACGGCCATGACGCGGGGCCCGGCGAACACCCCGCCGAACACCCCGCCGTGCGCGACGCCGCCGAACTCATCGCGATAGCCCGCGCCGACGCTGTCGACGACATCATTCTGGCGATGCCGTGGAATGCGGGGGCCGAGCTGGCGCATCTCGTCGCGCAGCTGAAAGAGCTTCCGATCAGCGTGCATCTCAGCACCGACCTGGTCGGGTACGAGCTTTCCTTCCGCCCCATCGTCGGCACGCTGGCCCAGTTGCCGGCGTTCGAGGTCGCGCAACGGCCGATCTCGGGATGGAGCTTCGTGATGAAGCGGATGCTCGATTACACGCTGTCTGCCGCGGCGCTGGTTGCGCTGTCGCCCCTGATGCTGCTCGTGGCGCTCGCGATCAAGATCGACACTCCGGGTCCGGTGTTCTTCAAGCAGTCGAGGCTCGGATTCAACAACGAAACCTTTTCCATCTACAAGTTTCGCTCCATGCATCACAAGCCTGTCTCCGAGGCGGTGATCCGACAGGCGAGCAAGGGGGATCCGCGGGTGACGCGGGTGGGACGGATCATCCGGACCACCAGCATCGACGAGCTGCCGCAGCTGTTCAATGTGCTGAACGGCTCGATGTCGCTTGTCGGCCCACGCCCCCACGCCCTGTCGCACAACGAGGAGTACGGCGCGCAGATCCGTGGCTACTTCGTCCGGCATCGCGTCCGGCCCGGCATCACGGGCTGGGCGCAGGTCAAGGGCCTGCGCGGCGAGACCGAGACCCTGAGCAAGATGGAGGCCCGGGTCGCCCATGACGTCTACTACACGGAGAACTGGTCGCTTCTCTTCGATCTGAAGATCCTGATCATGACGGTGGCCATCGTTCTGTTCCAGCGAACGGCCTATTGAACGGCGCCGGCCGCGAGCCGCAGCATGCTCCAGGCTCGAAACAGCCGGATGCGCGTCATCGCCGCCAGAGCGCGCAGCCGTTCGCCGGGCGTGGCCAGCTTCGGGCTGAAAAGAACCCGCGGCGCGTGAAGCAGCGGCGATGCCGCGACGGCCAGCGCCCGCAGCGCCCAGCGCAACCTGGGCGCGCGCCCTGTCATGGCCAGGCGGAACAGCTCACGCTCGGTGCGGCGCGTCTTGCGCAGCAGCGCCGTGAAATCGCTGCGCGTCGGGTGCGCCACCCGAACCGCGTCGTCGTAGACAAGCCGGAAACCCTGTCCGACGGCGCGCCAGCACCAGTCGATGTCCTCCGAGACGTCCGGCGCGAAGGGGCCGACGGCGCCGAACACGGCGCGGCTGGTCAGCATGTTGGCGGTGACGGAAAACTTCTTCTTTTCGACATAGGTCTTCTGGTCGAAGGCGAACAGGGTGTCGAACGCCTCGGCGCCGCTGCGCGGCGGCGGCGTCTCGTCGAACACGTCGACCCGCCCGCCGACGACGTCCGCCCCGGGCCGGGCCATGGCGCGGCGCGCGGCGATGATCCAGTCGGCGGCCGGCACGCAGTCAGCGTCCAGAAAGAGCAGCAGCGGCGACTCCGTCTCGGCCACGCCGCGGTTGCGCGCGGCGGCGGCGCCGGGGCTGTTTTCGGTGACGAAGCGGATCTCCGGAAAGGCGGCGGCGACGGCGCCCATGTCCTCGCTCGAGGCGTTGTCGACGACGATGCGCTCGATCGCATCGTAACCCTCGCAGCCGCGCAGCGCCTCCAGGCACCGCCGCAGCCGCGCGACGTCGTTGTAATGTGGAATAATCACAGCCGCGTTCATGGATTCACCGCCCCTTATGCAGCAAGTTGAGCGTTGTGGAAGACTCACGACGTCGGATCGATGGCCTACCAGCTTTCAGCCAAACGAACTACTGACGCGCCGCGCGAGCCCGTAGCCGCAGCGGTTCGCCGCGGCGCGGACAGGCGCGACCGGGCGGCTTTTCTGCACGAGCGGCGCGCGCAGGCGCGGGCGCGGGTCAATCGCCGCATGATCCTGACCATGATGGTCTGTCTCTGCACGCCGCTGATCTTCTACATCGGTCCGATGCAGCTGACGCCCTATCGCCTGCTGCTGCTGCTCGCCTTCCTGCCGATGGTCGCCGCGCTGCTGACCGGGCGCGCCGGACGCCTTGTCCTGCCCGACCTGCTGATGGTGGTCTATGCGTGCTGGGCCGCCGGCGCGCTGCTGGCGGTGGACGGTCTGCAGCGGCTCGAGTTCTCCGGCATGTTCATCGTGGAGACGCTCGGAGCCTATCTGTTCGCACGGGTCTATGTCAGCGACCGGGAGTCCTTCGTCTATTTCGCCAGGGTCCTCTTCGGCGCCGTGGCCTTCCTGCTGCCGATCGCGCTGGTCGAGGCGACGACGAATGTCATGATCCTCAATCGCCTGGCCGACATCGTCGGCGGCACGATCGCGGACATCAACCAGGAGAGGCGGCTTGGACTGGAGCGCGTCCAGGGCCCCTTCAACCACTCGATCCTGTTCGGGGTCTTCTGTTCGTCAGCCTTCGCGCTCGCCTACTATCCGCTGCGCGAGGACGTCAGGAACATGTTCGCGGGCGTTTGGCGGCTGGTCCTGGTGGCGGTGGCGGTGTTCCTGTCGCTGTCGACCGGCGCCTACCTCGCGGTGGTGCTGCAGGGCGCGCTGATCGGCTGGGACCAGATGCTGCAGGGCTGGCGCAGGCGATGGCTGCTGCTGGGTGGGCTTGTCGCCGGATTCTACGGCTTCGTCTCGCTGGCGTCGAACCGGACGCCGGTCGAGGTCTTCATCACCTACTTCACCTTCAACGCCGGCAACGCCTGGAACCGCATCCACATCTGGAACTACGCGAGCGCCGACGTGGCCCGCCACTGGCTCTTCGGCATCGGCCAGCGGGGGGACTGGGAGCGGCCGCACTGGATGCCGAGCAGCGTGGACCATTTCTGGCTCGCGACCGCCCTGCGCCACGGCCTGGTGGCCATTCTGCTGCTGATCTCCGCCTATCTGGCGCTGCTGGTGATGGTCGGCCGCGCGCCCCTCGCGGATCGACGCGACCAGTTGTTGCGGCGCAGCGTGATGATGACGATCATCGGCGTGAGCCTGGCGCTCTGCACCGTCCATGTCTGGGGCGCCACCTACATCCTTTTCCTCATGCTGCTCGGGTCGGGATGCTGGCTGATCGCGAACCCTGACGTGCCGATGCTGGAGCGCGCCGGGGCGAAGGGCCTGCGTCGGAGCAGGCCCGGCCCTGCGACGTTTGCCCGCTCCGACGCGGTTGGCGGTTTGTCGTCTCCGCGGCGCTCTGCTACGGGATCGTCCCTGTCTGGCGCGGCCGGTCGCGACGACGCGGTGAGAGGCGAAGCGGGGCCGTCGGCGGTATGATCAAGAACGGGCTGTTCCTGACCGCCGGCAATTTCGCCGCCGGCGCAATGTCCTTCGCGCGCAACGTGGCGATCGCGCGTCTCGTGGGCGTCGAGGATTTCGGTGTCGCCAGCACCTTCGCGATGATCGTCGGCCTCGCGGACGCCCTGGGCTACACCGGCGTCGACCGGCTTCTCCTGCAGGCCAAGGACGGCGACAGCGCGCAGATCCAGCGTACGGTTCACCTCGCCAACATCAGCAAGGGCGTGGTGACGGCCGGTGTGCTGCTTCTGATGAGCGAGTATGTCGCCGCCTATTTCAGCGTTCCCGAGACCGCCTGGGCGTATCAGGTGCTTGCGATCGGCCTGCTCGCGCGCGGCTTCGGCAACGTCGACCGCTTCCGCTACCAGCGCGACATGCATTTTGGTCCCTCGATCGTGATGGAACTGGCGGCCGGGCTCGCCTCGCTGGTTTGCGCCGTCGCGCTGGGCGTTGTTCTGGGCGACTATCGAGCGATGCTCTATGCGCTGTTGCTCTACGATTTCGTCTTCGTGGCGATGTCGCACATCGTCGCCGAGCGGCCATACCGGGTAAGCTTCGACAGCGCGCCTCTTCGGCGCGTCCTGAAGTTCGGCTGGCCGCTGACCATCAATGCCGTCCTGCTCTACGCCGTAATGCAGGGCGACCGATTCATCATTGGCGGCGCTCTCGGCGTGGAGATGCTCGGTCTCTACAGTGCGGCGCTGCTTCTGGTGTCGTTCCCGACCAATCTGGTGAACAAGAGCCTGAACAGCTTCTTCCTGCCGCAGATCTCGCGCGTGCAGGAAGATTCCCGCCGCTACGCGATCTACTTCGAACTACTGATGCAGATGGCGCTGTTGACCACCTTCGTGATGTGCGCCGGCTATCAGATCGCCGGCCCGGCGGTGCTGATCACGATGTACGGGGAAAGCTTCGCGTCGGTCGCGTTCCTGTTCCTGCCGCTGGCGATGCTGCACGGCCTGCGCCTCATCCGCAGCGCGATCAACACGCAGGCGATCGCCCGCGCGCAGACGACCAACCCGCTGGTGGCCAACCTCGTGCGGGCGATGGCGCTGCCGGTCGCGTGGGTCGTGGTCGACAATGGCGGCGGTCTGGCCATGGTGACGCTGGTGGCCGTGGTCGCCGAGGCGATCGCCACGATGGTCGCGCTCAGCATGCTGACGCGGCGCTCCGAGCCCGGTCTCGGCGCCGGCGTCGAGCTGGTGTTCCTGACCCTCATGGGCGTCGCCGTTGTCGTGCTCAACGACATGGTTATGCATCACGGGCTGAGGCTTCCGTTCTGGAACGTCGCATTTCCCGCGCTTCTGGCGGCGACGGCGCTGCTGCTGGTGTGGCGGACGCCGCTGCTGCGGCGCTGGTTGCTCAGCGGCGGGCGCCAACTCTGAGACGACGCCGGCGACGAATGCGCTGGCGTCTCGCCGCGACAGCGGCTAAGCGGCAGGTGCCGCGAAAGACGGGCTTGGCAACAGCGGGTTGACGATGCGGATTGCAATGATCGGTACGGGCTATGTCGGCTTGGTGTCGGGCGTATGCTTCTCTGATTTCGGACATGACGTGGTCTGCGTCGATACGAACGATCAGAAGATCGCCATGCTGCGCGGCGGACAGTCGCCCATCTACGAGCCGGGGCTCGACGCGCTGATGGCGAAGAACGTCGAGGCCGGCCGGCTGTCCTTCTCGACGGATCTCGCCGCCTCGGTGAATGCGGTCGATGCTGTGTTCATCGCCGTCGGCACGCCAACGCGGCGCGGCGAGGGGCACGCCGACCTGACCTATGTCTACGCCGCCGCGCGGGAGATCGCGAAGGCGCTCAGCGGTCCGACCGTCGTCGTCGTGAAATCCACGGTCCCGGTCGGCACCAACCGCGAGGTGCTTCGGATCATGCGCGAAGTGCGCCCGGAGCTGGCGGTCGACGTCGCCTCGAACCCGGAGTTCCTGCGCGAAGGCGCTGCGATCGCGGATTTCATGCGGCCGGACCGCGTCGTTGTCGGCGCCGAGTCGCAGACTGCGCGGGATGTGATGCGCGCGCTCTATCGGCCCCTGTCGCTGCGCGAGGTGCCGATCATCTTCAGCTCGCTCGAATCGGCCGAGATCATCAAGTACGCGGCCAACGCTTTTCTCGCCACGAAGATCACCTTCATCAACGAGATCGCGGATCTCTGCGAGAAGGTCGGCGGCGACGTGCAGGACGTCGCGAAGGGCATCGGTCTGGACGGACGCATCGGGGGCAAGTTTCTGCACCCCGGGCCCGGTTACGGCGGATCGTGCTTCCCGAAGGACACGATCGCCCTCACCCGCACCGGCCAGCAGCACAACGTCCCGATCCGGATCGTGGAGACCGTCATCGCGGTCAACCAGGCCCGAAAGCTCGGCATGATCGACCGGATCGCCGCCATGCTCGACGGGGAACTCGTCAATCGCCGCGTCGCGGTTCTCGGCGTGACGTTCAAGCCCGATACTGACGACATGCGCGAGGCGCCGGCGCTGACGATCGTGCCGGCGCTCATCGGCGGCGGGGCTTCGGTCGCGGTATGCGATCCCCAGGGCAAGAAGGAAGGCGTCACGCTGCTGCCCGGCGTCGCGTGGTTCGACGACCCCTACGAGGCCGCCGCGGGCGCGGACGCCGTCGTGGTGCTGACGGAATGGAACATGTTCCGGGGCCTGGACCTCTCGAGGTTGCGCCAGGGAATGCGCGGAGACGCGCTGGTGGATCTGCGCAACATCTACCTCCCGGCGGATGCGGTGGCGGCGGGTCTGCGCTACGCCTCGATCGGCCGGGTTGCCGCGGCGGGCCATGCTCAGGCTTCCTGACGCCAGCTTCCTGACGCCGACCTTCTCGATCAGGCCAGCCGCCGGGGCCGCAAGCGGCCCCGGCGGCTGATCCTTGTCGCAAGACGCGATCCACCGGCCGCGTGAGCGCGGCTCGGTGGAAATCTCCCGAATCCTGCCTCCGCAGGGTTGTGCCGCGACGCAGCGCATACAACGCAGGCGCGAATAAACCTTTGATTGAATCAAATCTTCTGCTAGCAACCATTTAGTGAAGGTTGTCACGCGGGCGCGTTAACCTTTCTTGGTGTTCGATTAATGGAGGTGCTGTCACATGCGGATGGCCTACGGAGTTCTGGCGGGCTTTCTGGCTTCAGCCACTGCGGCTTCGGCTGCAACCATCGATTTCACCGACGCGTCGGTGTGGTCATCCGGCGCTTCGACCCAGACGGTGTTCGGGTCGACCGTGAGCCTTTCGGCGTCCGGCGGCGCGATCAACTTCACGCCCTTCGACGGTGGCGCGGCGGTGCCCGGCCTCGCGTCGATCAACGACGGCGTGGGCGTCAATGACGACGAAGTTTCGCCGCGTGAAACGCTGACGGTGATGTTCTCGGCGCCGCTGTTTCTGACGGCAGTGTCGTTCCTCGATCTCTTCATCGCTCCGGATGGCAGCGAGGAGGAGTTCGCGATCGGCTCTTCCGACGGCGCCATGCTGTTCACCGTGAGCGCCGTGCAGGACGCCGCCGCCGGCGAGCCTGGCTTCGCCACCTACGTCCTGCCGACCCCGACGGTGGTTTCGAGCATCACGTTCACCGTGGGCGGCACCAATGACGCCCAGGGCGTTCCGGACTTCGCGCTCGCCTCGCTCGACGTCGAGGCGGTTCCGCTGCCTGCCACGGCGTGGATGCTGCTCGCCGGCGTCGCTGGCATCGGCTATGTGTCGCGCCGTCGCTACGCCTGACTTTCGCCGTTCTCTGAAATGAAAGCCCTCAAGGCCGGTCAGGCCTTGAGGGTTATTTTTTTCAAGCCTTGATCGAAGTAAGGCTCGCAGTCAGCCTGATCAGGCGATGGCGCGGCGACGGCGCACGATGTAGCCGGCGCCGGCCAGGCCGGTGAGCAGCATCCAAGCGGCGGCGGGCAGCGGAACCGGCTCGACGTCGATGCCGGCGACCGCGTAGTCGGACTTGCCGAAGCCGTCGTTGCCGGCGCCGACCGTGAAGGTCAGCGAGCTGACGAGGCGACGGTCAATGGCGTGGAAGGCGTAGCCGCCATTGCCGGCGGCGCCTTCGTTGTCCTGCACGGCGAAGAGCTCGATCACGCCGCCGTCATCGAACGTGACGATCGCCGACTCGAGGTCGTCCGTGGTGGGGCTCTGGTAGAGATCGAGGAAGTGGAAGCCGGTCACGAAGAGCGGGCCGTCGAAGTTGACGGTGATGAACTCCGGCGGCGTCGACGGCGCGGTGAGCTCGTCGTCGCGGATGCCGAAGCCGTCGGTGACCTCGGCGAGGCCGCCGGTCTCGCCGGCGAAGCCGTCATAGTCCTGCACCGAGTTGATGCGGGCCTCGGGCTGCAGCGAGACGGTCGAACCGAACACCGAGGTGGTCGCGAAGCCGTCGGGCCACACGGTGCGATCGGTGAAGTCGATGGTGGCGGTGCTCGCCGCGTTGGCGACCACACCGAAGGTGAGCGCAATCGCGCTGCCCAGAATGGCGGACTTGATCATAGTGTATACACTCCTGCTGCGGTTTCCGTTAGCGGCGCTAGGTAACCACCGCTCTGGCTTCAGTGGTAAGACAAAATAAACGATTATCATATCAAAAATTTGATTGAAATGATAATTTGTTTTTCTACTTGCGGTTGTTTTTTGAGGTGAACGGGCGCCGGTTTGGCGCCGCTCAGAGCATCTGGTCAGAACAGAACGATGACGGCGAGCAGAGTGAGCGTAACCCCGGAAAGCGCAACTTTCGATAGTGGGAACGCCTCTTCTCGTGAAAACGCGTATTCTTCGGCGTCGTGCATCCTGGCGTAGTCTACGGAAAGCTCGCCACTGCGTTGCGTGAAAGCGCTCATTGCCCTGTTCCTTGCGTCTGAGGATCGCCGCCCTGGTGCGTGGAACGCCGCACCTAAGTAAAGAAACGAGCCAGCGGTTGTCCCTTGGCGAGTCCATTATTATAAAAAATGGTTAAGTTGAGCAAGAAATTATGAAATCAATCAGCGGTTGCGCAAGTGGGATGCCTCAGTAATCGAAGCGCAGCAGCTCGACGCCGTCGAGCTGCGCGATCGCGTCGATGTCGCGGGCGTAGAGTGCGCGAAGCCGCTTCCTTTCCGTTGTGTCGAACGGCGCGAACGGCTCGGCGCCGGGCGGCGAAGGCGCGTTGAAGAGCTCGGCGACGCGGGCATTGCGCTCACGTGGCGGCAGGGAGGCGTCGAGGCGCTCGGCCGCGGGGACGGCGTCGGCGTGGGGTGCGCGGGTGCGGACCGGCGGCGTCACGTCTTCGAGGTCGCTGACGTCTACGCCGCACAGTGCGGAGAGTATATGGCCCTGCGCGGATCGGTAGTCCTCGTAGCGCCAGACGCGGATCTTCACGGCGGGCGCTGCTCGGCGCAGGCGCTTGAGATGCGCGGCCCAGCTCGGCGGTCGCGTGCGTACGGCCTCGCGCACCGTGTCGAATCCGCCTGGAACGACGCGCTCCCGCAGTATCTGCACATAGACCGAAGGCAGCATCGTTTCCCAGTAGCGCAATGAGAGGAAGACCTCCAGCCGGGCTCCGTCTCCTTCCAGGGAGGCGAAGGCGCGCATCCGGAGCCAGGCGCGTGGATAGATCGGCGAGGCCAGCGCATCCGGCGATGGCCCGAGCCAGTTCTCTTCGGAGACGACGACGGTCTGCGGGCCAGCGCGCAGCGGCGCGAGCGCGGCGTGGATGTGACGACGCATGGGCGCGCCGGCCGCCCAGAGACGCCAGTGCCGCATGCGGAGGTCCGGGAGCTGGTTGAGCCGGTTCACTTCCATGGGCAGGTAGTCCACGCCGCGTTCCAGAAGGCGCATCCGGTTGTGCTCAAGCAGATCCTGAACATGGGTGGTCGCCGTCTTGTGGACGCCGAGGTGCATGCGCCAATCGCGCACAGGCTGCATCGCGCTTCCCCTGCCTCCTCCGCAGACGTCCGTTAGTGGCGTCGGGCGCGGCCTGCAAGTCGCAGCTTCAGCGCAGAGTCGCCATTAACGACTTGTCAGCGTTGCATTGTGCTTTTTTGCCGGGCAGAGGTGTGGCGCACGCCCGCAGCGCCAACGGAGACCTCATGTCCGACGTTCTGTCCAACACCGATCCGATCGCTGAGCTCTTCGTCTCGCCCGAAAGCGCCGTCAAGATGAAGCGCGAGGCGGCCGATCTGGTCGGGTGGGATCTCACGCCCCGCCAGCTCTGCGATCTGGAGCTGTTGATGAACGGCGGCTTCAACCCGCTGCGCGGCTTTCTGGGGCAGGCGGACTATGACGGCGTGCTGGAGCGGATGCGCCTGGCCAGCGGCCGGCTCTGGCCGATCCCCGTGACGCTCGACGTCCCGGCGGCCTTCGCGGAGCGGATCGAGATCGGGCAGGACGTCGCCCTGCGCGACCCCGAGGGCGTGCCGCTCGCCATCCTCTCGGTCAGCGACAAGTGGACCCCCGACAAGGCGCGCGAGGCGGCGGCGGTGTTCGGCGCCGACGACCGCGCCCACCCGGCGGTCTCCTACCTGCATGATCGGGCGGGGGAGGTCTATCTCGGCGGGCCGGTGACAGGGATCGCGGCGCCGACGCATTACGACTATCGCGCCCGGCGCGACACGCCCAACGAGCTGCGGGCGCTGTTCCGCAAGCTCGGCTGGCGCAAGATCGTGGCGTTCCAGACGCGCAATCCGCTGCATCGCGCCCACCAGGAGCTGACCTTCCGCGCCGCGCGCGAGGCCCAGGCGAACCTGCTGATCCATCCCGTGGTCGGGCTGACGAAGCCGGGCGACATCGACCACTTCACCCGCGTGCGCTGCTACGAGGCCGTGCTCGACAAGTATCCCGCCTCGACCACGCACCTGTCGCTGCTCAACCTCGCAATGCGCATGGCCGGCCCGCGCGAGGCCGTGTGGCACGGGCTGATCCGCAAGAACCACGGCGTGACGCACTTCATCGTCGGCCGCGACCACGCCGGGCCCGGCAAGAACAGTCAGGGAGAGGACTTCTACGGTCCCTACGACGCCCAGGATCTGTTCGCCGAGCACCAGGCCGAGATCGGCGTCGAGATGGTGCCGTTCAAGCAGATGGTCTACGTCGATGAGCGCGCGCAGTATTTCCCCTCCGACGAGGTGGAGAAGGGGCTGACCGTGCTCAGCATCTCCGGCACCGAGCTGCGCCGCCGCCTGCGCGAGGGGCTGGAGATACCCGACTGGTTCTCCTACCCGGAGGTGGTCGCCGAGCTGCGCCGGACCTCGCCGCCGCGCGCCAGGCAGGGCTTCACCGTGTTCTTCACGGGCCTCAGCGGCTCCGGCAAGTCGACCATCGCCAACGCGCTCATGGTGAAGCTGATGGAGCTGGGCGGACGCCCGGTCACGCTGCTCGACGGCGACGTGGTCCGCAAGCACCTGTCCTCGGAGCTCGGCTTCTCCAAGGAGCACCGCGACATCAACATCCGCCGCATCGGCTATGTCGCCTCCGAGATCACCAAGAACGGCGGCATCGCGATCTGCGCGCCCATCGCGCCCTACGCCGCCACCCGCGCCGGCGTGCGCGAGATGGTCGAGGCCTTCGGCGCCTTCGTCGAGGTGCATGTCGCGACGCCGCTGGAGGAATGCGAGCGGCGCGACCGCAAGGGCCTCTACAAGCTCGCCCGCGAAGGCAAGATCAAGGAGTTCACCGGCATCTCGGACCCCTACGAGGAGCCGGGGGCCCCCGAGCTGCGGGTGGAGACCGTCAGCGTGACGCCCGACGACTGCGCCCAGGAGGTGATGCTCAAGCTCGAGCAGCTCGGCCTCATCGGCGTGGCCTGACCGCGCGGCGACGTTCGCCGCAAGCCGGACCGAACTGCGAGAGGATGCGCCATGATCTCCCACCACCGCCATCGCGACATCGGTCCGGCATGCCCGGCCGACCCCGGCCCGCGCGACCATTGCGACGGCGCGGCGGCTCTCGGCTGTCGCTTCGACGCGGACGAAGCAGCCTGGCGGCCCGATCCGGTCGGGGCCGCCTGATGCGCGACGCCGCCATGGCCGCGGTCCTGCGGCGGCTGGCCGTCGCCGCCGGCGCGGAGATCCTGCGCGTGCGCGCCGGCGCGCGCCTCGAGACGCGGGAGAAGGACGACCGCAGCCCGGTGACGGCGGCCGATCTCGCCGCCGACCGCGTCATCCGCGCCGGGCTCGCCGAGGCCTACCCCGACATCCCCGTGGTGAGCGAGGAGAGCGACGAGGCGCGCGACATCGCCGGGGACCGGCCGTTCTTCCTCGTGGACCCGCTCGACGGCACCAGGGAGTTCCTGAAGGGCTCCGACCAGTTCACCGTCAACATCGCCCTGATCGAGGGCGGGGCGCCGGCGGCCGGCGTGGTCGCCGCGCCCGCGGCGGCGCGGCTCTACGCCACCGCGCCGGGCGGCGGGGCCGTGGCCGAGACCGGCGCCGTCGACCCCGACGCGCCGGGAGATGTCCGTCCGATCGCCTCGAAGGTGGCCGACCCGACGGCGCTGCGCGCGGTCGCCTCCGCCTCGCATCGCGACGCCGAGACCGACGCGTGGCTGGCGCGGCATCCCGTGGCGCGGACCGTCGCGGCCGGTTCCTCGCTCAAGTTCTGCCTGATCGCCGCGGGGGAGGCCGACGTCTATCCCCGCTTCGGCCCGACGATGCAGTGGGACACCGCGGCCGGCCATGCGGTTCTGGCCGCGGCGGGCGGCGCGACGCTGCGGCTCGACCGCGCCGGCGCGCCGCTGCGCTACGGCCGCGGCGCCGGCGCCGACGCGGACTGGCTCAACCCCGGCTTCGTCGCCTCGGCGGCGGGCTTTGTCGTCGGAACCGACCGGGAAGCCTGAAGACGTTCAAGAAGGGCGGTCACGGGGATCGGACCGGCGGCGCGTCTGACGGCCCGTGACTGGGACGCTCGCGCCTTCCGGCGATTGCCCTCGGGCCGCCAAGTCGGCGCGGTCCGGCGCGAGCGGCTTCACGCGACGCGGCGGCGGACCCGGCCTACGAGCGTTAGCGCCGCCGCCGCCGTGGCGAGACCGACCATGCCGCCGGGTAGCGGGATGGGGGCGACGAGGGCGGGTGAAACGCGAATGTTAATTTGAGATAAATTTGAAAAATCATTACCATCTGACCCAACTTGCACACCATTTATATAAAAACTAGAGTTATACAGGCCAGCTCTGTCCCAGTAGGTTCCAATAAATCCAATATTGTCAAGTAATATAGAAAACTTTATAGAATCGTCAATCTTGGTATAATCCAGCAAAACACCAGGGACGCCATGCAAGTATTCATTTAGGCTGCTTGCTAAAAAAAACTTTTCAAAACGGACAATGGAATCGCCATTCAAAGTGTAGTCGACAGAGCTTGCTCCGGTGCGTTCATTAGCGTAAAATTCACCGAGTGGAGGAAAAAAGGCTACAGAACTTACAGATTTGAAATTATAGTCCCGCACTTCTTCATCAAAGCCACCCTCGTCGGCATAGTAAAATTGACAGCCTGTTCCAAAAAAACCATAATCACATATAGACCTTGCGCTCGCCGTGACAGGTCCATCAAAATCAATAATCGAAAATGTAGGCGACGTATCAAATTCGAATGAAACAGTATCGCCTACGCGAACATCATAATTGTTGCCTGAAGATGGCGGAAGCGTCGAATCCTCACGCTCCAGCCCGAAAACACCGTGAACGAAGCGATAGTGAGCGGCTTGCGCGCCGTTCATCGTCCAGAGCGCAAGGACGGTGGCGATCACCATGAATCTGCACAACATCAGCGGCCCCATAAAATCAAAATGATCATTGTCAATCATCATCATGAAATTCATCGGTTGTCAACCGTGACGAAGCGGAGGGTCGGCGGCGCGCCGCTGCGCGGATCCTCGTCGCGGGCGCGCCGCCTCGCCCTCCCCGCTTCGCGACGTGTTTGCCGCGACACCGGCGCCGCAGTCTCGAACCTGCGCCGGGGATGCCCGCCCGGGACCGGCCGGCGCGCGCGCCGTGTCGCCTTACGTGGCCGCGGGAGTTGCGCCGCGCCGCTCCAGACGCGATGAAAGGGCGCGCGACGCCCGCGCCGGGGGGCTGGGCGGCAGGCGGCGCCGATGCAGGCCGGCTCAACCCCGGCTTCGCGGCCGGGACCGGGCGGGAAGTCCGAACACGTTCGAGAGGGGCGGTCATGGCGTTCAGGTGGGCGATCCTCGGGACCGGGCCGGTGGCCCGGAAATTCGCGCTGGGGCTGCGCGCGGCGCAGGACGCCGCGGCCGTGGTGGTCGCCTCGCGCGACCCCGCCAGGGCGCGCGCCTTCGCCGCGTCGCTCGGCGTCGCGCGCGCCGTCGACAGCTACGAGGAGGCGGTCGAGGCCGAGGTCGACGCCGTCTACGTCGCCACGCCGGTCCACCTGCGGCGCGCCCACGCGGCGCTGTGCCTGGCGCGCGGCCGCCCCGCGCTGCTGGAAAAACCCTTCGCCGGCGCGGCCGCCGAGGCCGAGGCGATCGCGACGGCGGCGCGGGAGGCGGGCGTGTTCTGCATGGAGGGGATGTGGACGCGCTTCACGCCGCTGGCGCGCCGGCTTGCGGCCCTGCGCGAGGAGGGCGCGCTCGGCGCGGTGCGGCTTGTCGAGGGGGCGTTCTGCGTTGCCGAGCGGCCCGACCCCGCCGGCTCGCTGTTTCGCGCGCAGGACGGCGGCGCGCTGCTGCACCGGGGCGTCTATCCGCTGTCGCTGGCGAGCATGCTGATGGGGCCGCCGGTCTCGGCGACCGCGACGGCGACGCTGGGCGAGACCGGCGTCGACGAGGACTGCGCCGTTCTCGCCCGCCACGCGAACGGCGGGATCTCGGTCTCGCGCGCCAGTCTGCGCGTGGACGCGCCGCTGGAGCTGCTGGCGGCCGGCGAGCGCGCCACGGCGCGGGTGTCGGCGCCGCTCTATCGGCCCAGCCGGATGCGGATCGCGAAGACGGCGCCGCGCAGGGGGATGGGGGGCGGCGGCGGGCGGCTCGAGAAGCTGCGCGAAAGCGGCCTCGCGCAGGGCCTCCTGCAGCGGCTCGCCGCGCTGCGGCCCGAGCGGGGCGCGACCGTCTTCGCGCCCTTCGCCGGCAACGGTTACGGCCATCAGGCCGACGAGGTCCGCCGCTGCGTCGAGGCCGGGCTGACCGAAAGCCCCGTGATGCCGCTCGCCGAGAGCGTCGCGATCATCGCCGCCATGGATCAGGCCCGGGCCGCCTGGGGCGGCGGGCGGGACGATCACTCGAAGCGGTAGGACAGCTGCAGGAACACCGCGTTGGACAGGATGTCCTCGTCCTCCTCGCGCGAGGCGCGGAAGGTGTAGCCGAGCCGCGTCGACCAGTCCGCCGTCAGCGCGTAGCGGAACGACGGCGTGAGCGAGAGGGTCTGACGGTCTTCCGCGTCGCCGCCGAACACCGAGGAGCGCACCGTGGCGCGCCCGGCCAGCGACAGCGAGGCGCGCTGGGTCAGCTCGCGGTTGACGGCCACGCCGAGCGCGGAGACCGTCGCCACCTCGCCGTCCGAGCCCTGGTCGACGTCCTGGGAGAGCGACGCCTCCACCGACCCGCGTTCGCCGGCGTAGGAGAAGGTGAGGCCGCCGACGACGCCGGGCGTCACGTCTTCGCCGTCGCCGCTGGTGAGCGATGCGCCGAGATTGCCGCCCAGGACGATCCGCTCCGTCGCGAGGTGGTCGAAGCCGAAGCGCAGCGAGAGCGACTGGCTCGCGCCGCTGTCGTCGGACTCGAACAGCCGCGCGCCGAGGGAACTGGTCAGCGTCGTCGCCTGCGTCGCGGCCCGGCGCAGCCCCAGATCGGCCCCGAAGGTCGTGTTGTTCGAAAGGTTGACCGTGTCCTCGGTGAAGATGCGGCCCCGCGCGAGCAGCCCGGCGGTCAGGCTATGCCGCGGATCGAGCAGCAGGCTGCCGTTCACCGCGCCGGAGACGTCGACCTGAAGCGCGTTCGCGCTGGTGGCGCCGCTGTCCTCGAACTGCGCGTCGCGCACGAAGTCGGGCGTCACGTTGAGGGAGGCCGCCAGGGTTCCGCGCCGGCCTCGGATATCGGCGCTGCTGCTCAGCCGCGGCAGCAGGGTGGGATCCTCGTCGTCGCCGACGCTGACGAAGCCGCGCACGCCGGGGGCGAAGATCACGGAGCCGCGCGGCGTCTCGGCGGCGAAGGAGAGCCCCAGATCGGTCACGGAGAAGGCGGCCGCGTCGCCGCCGTCGGCCTCGCGGTCGGGATTGTCCTCCAAGGTGAGCCGCTCGGAGAAGAAGCCGCTCACGCGCCAGTCCGCCGCACCCGGCGACGAGAGGGCGGCGAACGCCGCCGCGAGGGCGATGGTGCGCCCGTCCACGCGCCCGCTACTCGAACAGGCCGCGTTCGGGAACCACGATCACGTCCCCGTCGAAAAGCTGGATGAGGTTGATCGGAACCGCGCCGTCCTCGAGCACTTCGTAGTCGAACAGCAGCGCCGACTGCGCGCCGTCGACGTCGCGCCGCACCTGGATGCGATCGGTCGCCGCGAACACGCCCAGTCCGCCGGAGAGGGCCAGCGCCTGCAGGACGTCGATCGGCAGGGCGACGTCGTAGCGGCCGGGCCGCGCCACCTGGCCGATGACGTAGATCGCCGCCAGCGTCTCCTCGGCCAGCCCCTGCTGCGCGAGCGCGACGGTGACGGTCGGCGGCTCGACGAACTGCGCGGCGAGAGCGCGCCGGATGTCGGCCTGCAGCGCCTCGGGCGTGCGGTCGGCCGCGGGCAGCGTGCCCGCAAGCGGCATGGAGATCCGCCCGTCCGGCCGCACCAGCAAGGTGGAGTTGAGGCCGGGATCCTCGAGCACCGTCACCGTGAGGCGGTCGCCGAGGGCGATGCGATAGCTTCCGGTCTGCGCGGATGCGGCGACGGCGAGCGCCGTCGCGAAAATCGCCGCTAGAATCGTGCGCACCATCGAACCTCTCTCACAGCCCACTTGAGGGTGAACGGCCACGGGCCTGACGTCCATGGAAAAATACATGCGTCCACCCTTCCGGTCCAGCATGCGTTTGGCCGGCCGGACGTCTCAGGCGTAACTGTTGTAGTAATCGCTCAGCTGCGCCTCCTCGGCGCGGTTGAGCAGGACGCCGAGCATCGGCAGCGTCTCGGGCAGCTGTCGCTCGCATTCGAGGATCTGTTCCGCCGTCGTGCGGCCGCCCTGCGCGACCATCAGCACGCCGTCGATGTTGGGCGCAAACGCGCTGACGTCGTCGCAGACGAGCATCGGCGGCATGTCGAACAGCGTCAGATCCGGCTTGAGCGCGGCGTCCGCGGCGGCCAGCGTCTCCGCCGTGCGGCGGCTCTGCAGAACCTCGGCGCTGTCGCGCACGGTGTGCTCGTTGAGCGCCAGCGCCATGTTGTCGCCCACCCGCACGAGATGCTCCTCGGTCGTCGTCGCGCCGGAGAGCCAGTCCTCAAGGCGCCGCCCTTTCCTGACGCCGAGCTTGGTCGAGAGGCTCGGCGCGCGCAGATCCATGTCCACGAGCAGCACGCTGCTGTCGGCGCGCCGCGCGAGGCTGAAGGCGAGGTTCAGCGACACGAAGGATTTGCCGCATCCCTTCGTCGGCGAGGTGACGCCGATGCGCCGCCTGGGGCTGTCCTTCAGCGCCCCGGTCAGCTTGGTTCGGAGCATGTCGAAAGCCATGTAGGCGGGGTTGTTGCGGTCCAGCGTGATGATCCGCTCCCTGTCGAGGCGGCCGTGGTCGATCTCAAGGCTCGGCAGCGCCAGCCAGCCGGCGGGGTCCGGTCGCGCCGGCGCGGCGGCGGGGCGACCGCCCGCCGACCCGCCCGCCGGCCTGCCTCCGGCGGCCTCACGCTCTCGCCGGGCGCGCTCGATCGCCTCTTTCAGCCTCTCGACCATGCCCTGAGTCCTCCCCCCGCGCCCGCCATCCGCGACCTGTCCCGAGGCCGCGGCGTCCTCAGATAATGCCCAGCAAAGTCATGATCCTGGTAAGCCCGCTGGCGTCCATCAGCTTCTCCGCCAGAAGCGGCAGGGGAAGATACAGCTGGTCGATCGCGTAGAGCGCCGCGGCGCCGCCGAGCAGCGTCGCCGCGGCGCCTCCGCGCCAGCGCCACCGCCGCAGCGTGGTTTCGCGCGCCGCCGAAACATAGGGAATCACCGCGATCGGCGCCATCTCCAGCCGCCGTTCGACATCGCGCGCCGTACGCAGGCTGCGGTTCAGCAGTTCGAAGAGCAGCATCAGGCCGACGCCGAGCGCGTTGCCGGCCACGAAGCCCGCCGCGGCGATCAGCGGCCGGTTGGGCGACACCGGCGCGTCGGGGGTCAGCGCCTGCTCGATCACCTCGAAGCGCTCCGCCTGGCGGTTGGCCTCCAGTCGCTCGCCGACTTCGGCCTCGCCGCGCTTCAGCACGGCCTGCTGATGCTGGAGCTCCAGAGTAAGGTACTGGCGCTGAAGGCTGTTCAGCTCGATCTCGACCGCTGGCGTCTTCTCGATCGAGTCGACCAGCTTGGCGCGGCGCGCCTCCTCGGTCTCTCTCTGGCGGTCGAGCAGCGTGATCTGCGCCTCGACGGCCTGGAGTTCGCGTTCGACGCCGCTCGCCGTGCGGTCCCTCTCCGCCTCGGCGTCGGCGACGCCCTGCTCCGCCGTCTGCGCCGCGTCGCCGGCTATCGAGACCTCCAGCGCGCGGATGCGCGCGGTGAGGGAGCGGATTGTCGGATGGGTCGCGGCGTAGAGGCTGGCCTGCTGGGCGAGGGCCGAGCGCAGCCGCTGCAACTCCTGCTCCTCGAGCGTGAGCGACCCCGAGCCGACCGAAACGGCGCCGTTCGCGATGGCGTTGACAAGGGCGCGGCGCCGCTCCTCGAGGGCGACGCGCTGCCGCTCGCGCTCGAAGGCGCGCAGGTCGAGGTTGGCGAGCTCGGTGCGGCGGAACTCGAGGCTGTCGGGCAGCGCGAACTCGTTGGCGTTCTTGAACGCCGCGATGCGCTCCTCCATGGCGGTCATCTCGCCGCTCAGCCGCTCGGCCTCGCGGGTGAAGAAGGTCAGCGTGCCCTGCGCCTGCTCGTTGCGCTGGCGGATGTTCTGCTCCAGCACCATCGAGACGAGCTCGTTGGCGATGCGCGAGGTCAGCTGCGGCCGGTCGGCGGTGAAGGTGATGCCGATGGTCGCGACCGACACCGGCCCGCGGCCGCGGTTCTCGGCGGCGAGCACCGTGCTGTTGATGTCGGTCGCCTCGCGCATCGCCGCCACGACGTCGGACGGCGACATCGTTTCGCGCCCTTCGAAGACGTTGAAGCGCTCGGCGAGGTCGAGCAGGTTGTCGCGCGCCATGAGACGCTGCTCGATGAGCTGGATGCGCTCCGACGGGTCGGACGTCACCGTAGACCGCGCCAGGTCGGAGGGGATCTGCTGCGATTCCACCAGGATCCGCGCCGTCGAGCGATAGGTCGCCGGCAGCGCCAGCGCCACCATGACGCTGAGCGTGGTGCACAGCCCCACCGCGGCGACGTACCAGTACCAGCGTCTGCGAATGACGCCGATCACGTCGTTGATCGTGATTCCCTCCATGCCGCGCTCCGTTACGCCTCAGCCGGTGCCCTTGACCAGCGTGGGCGTCTTATCCAGGGGTTTGAACTGGCTGTAGAGGCCGCGCTGATGGGCGCCGGCGAGGAACTCCCGCAGCAGCGTCTCGTCGATCACGCGCTGCTCGGTGGCGAAGCCGTATACGAGGCAGAGGTCGCACAGGCTGTTGACGATGCGCGGCACGCCGCGGCACGCCTCGTGCACGAGTTTGCAGGTGTGCGGAAGGAACACCCGCCACGCCGCGCCGGCGAGCTCCATGCGGTGATGGATGTAGGCCTCGACCTCCTCGGCGCTGAGCGGTTCGAGGTGGAAGTCGGCCGTGACCCGCTGTCGGAACTGCGTCAGCTCGGGGCGTTCGATCAGGTCGCGCAGCTGCGGCTGTCCCACGAGCACGAGCTGGAGCAGCTCGTCGCCCTCCGAGTTCATGTTCGACAGCATCCGAAGTTCTTCGAGCAGATCCACGCTCAGATTCTGCGCCTCGTCGAAGATCAGGACGACCCGGCGGCCCCTCGCGTAGGTGTCGACGACGATATCCTGGAACCGGCGAAAGAGCGTCACATAGCCGTCGTCGCCGGGGCGCTCGTCCAGCGCCATCAGCACCCACTGCAGCAGGTCGCCGCGGCCCGGCTGCATGTTGGAGACGAGGCCGAGTCGAACGTCCTCGCCCGCCTCCCGCAGCAACTGGCGGATGAGGGTGGTCTTGCCTGCGCCAATCTCGCCCGTCACGACCGTGATCGGCGCGCGCGACATCAGGCCGTAGCGCAGCATGGTGATGCCCATGGTGTGCGCTTCGGACCAGTACATGAAGCTCGGGTCGGGAAGGGTCGAGAACGGTCTGTGCCGCAGGCGATAGAACTCCTCGTACATTTCGCCACCCTCTCGCTCGAACGCGGTTCGCGCAGTTCGGGAACTGCGCGACACACAAACCCCTTGGCTATAATATATCGTTGCTTGCGTCGCGCAGTTCCAGCCGTCCGGGCGCGAAGTTCAGGGAATGAATGCTGACAGCCGCGGCAGCATCGCCTGCATGAACTGCTGCAGCCGCGCGTCGCCGAGAGCCTCGTCCTCCCCGGGCTCAAGCGGCGTGATCAGCCGCACCAGGCCGCCATCCGTCCGGCCGGTGGTGAGCGAGTCGAGCACCGTGATCGCCTTCACGGCATAGTCGCTGGTGAGGCGCTGACCTCGCTGCTCGAACCAGAAATAGACCAGCTGTCTGTTCAGGCCCTTCTGAATCATGGCGCGGTTGACCTCGAACGGCGCCGCTCCGTCGACCGCCACTTCGAGCTGCCTCCAGCGCGACACCTCCCACCCGCCGGCGGGGATGCACACTTCCGGAGAGTGGATGCCGTTGCCCTCCGTCTGCTTGTGGTAGTAGGCGACGAACATGTCAACAGAAGCGCCGCTGACCTCGGAGACGTATCCGGCCGAGTGGTAGTCGTCGGCGCCGAGCACGCGCTCGATCTCCGGCTCCAGCAGCCGCGGCGCGCCGCGCCATTCCTCGATGACGCGGGGGAAGAAGACCAGCAGCTCCCGGTCGGGACGGACGATCTCGCGCTCGGGGGCCGCCGCCCAGCCGACCGCCGCCGCGCTCGTCAGGGCTGCGGCGGCGATCAGCGCGGCCGAGGGGACCACGTCGAGCACCCGCCGGGCCTGGACGCCGAGACCCTCGAACTCGACGTCGAGCGTCTCCGAGAGCCGCTTCGGCCGCCTCGTCAGCTGTTGCAGCAGCATCGCTTCCAGGAAGAGGATCACGATGCAGGCGACGAAGATGATCCAGCCTTCGAAGGTGTGCAGGAACCCCTCGGCGTGCTCGATGCCGAAATAGTTGACGAGCACGCCGATCATGCCGATGCGGAACGAGTTCATCATCACCGTGATCGGCGCGGCCGAGGCGAGCAGGACGATCTTGTGCCACACCGGGCCCTGGTAGAGGACCGCGAAGACGTAGGAGAAGCTGAGCATCGGAAAGAGATAGCGCAGGCCGCTGCACGCTTCCGCGACCTGAAGCTTGTAGAGGCCCAGATCGATGATGTTGCCGTCGAGGTAGACGGGGATGCCGATGGCCTGGATCAGCGCCACGCCAATCTGCGAGGACACGGCCTGAAGCCCCACCGAAACCTGCCAGTAGACGAACTGCGGCAGCGGCAGCATGAACACCAGATGCAGGATGGCCGGCCAGAAGATCGCGCCGCGGCGCAGCCCGAAGCTGATGAGCACCAGCCCTGCGATCCAGACCATGAAGCCGTAGGTCGTGATGTCCGGAATGCGCACGAGGTTGCCCAGCAGCCCCATCAGCAGTCCGAGCGCCAGCACGGCCACGCCGGGCCAACGATCCGTCACCGGCCTGTCCACCGGCGGCGCGGCGCGCATCTCGCGCAGGAAAAGGAACGTCGAGATCAGCGGGATGATCGGGCCGTGACTGTATTCGGGCACCGACCACGCGTCGACCAGCGAGACGAGGCCGCTCCAGAACACCACGCCCCCGGCCGCGAAGGCCGCGGCCAGCCATAACGCTCCCAGCGGAGCGGACCTGAGCGACAGGTGCGACGACGTCGACTTCGGATCAGTAGCAATCGCCAAAACACGCTTCTCCAGACAGATCGACCAGACGGCCAAGTCGCCGCGGCGGCGTTTAACACATAAGCAGTCGGAAATCCTTTCCGAAAACGTTATCGAGTGTGAGCGTAGACGCTTGCCTGCGAATGCACTAGCGACGCCTTCGAGGCAGCAATCGGGGAGACTGATGCGAATCCTTCCTGTGGACGGCCTGGAGGGCGATCCGGCGGCGCCGGCCGACGTCCTGCCCGAACATCCTCCGCGCGTCGAGACCCTGATGCCCAAGCCCTTCGACGGCTACGGTCCGAGCTGGACCTGCGGCTCGATCGTCAGCGGCATGGCCCGCTTCGGCGCGCCGTGCCGCGTCACCGCCACGCGCGTCACGCGGCGCATCGAGGGCCTGGCGTTGCGCGCGGCGTTGCCCGCGGCCTTCAACTCCGCGCCCTACCGCTATGTCCGGCGTTTCGCGGAGCGGCGGGCCGAGCGCGTGTTCCTGCGCGACGTCGGACCCGGCGACATCGCCTACATATGGCAGAACACCAGCCTCGAGACGACCGAGGCGCTGGCGCGGCGCGGCGCGCTGGTCGTGCTGGAGTGCATCAACACGCACCAGCGCCACGCCAGGAACATTCTCGACGCCGAGTTCGACCGCATCGGCCTGCCGCCGAGCCACGGCATAACCGAGCGCTCCGCGCGCGAACTGGACCAGAAGCTCGCCACCGCGCACGCCGTGTTCGCCCCCAGCCGCGCCGTGGAGATCTCGCTGCTGGAGGCGGGGCTGCCCGAAGAGAAGGTGCTCCCGGCCAGTTACGGAGCCTGGATGGACGCCGTCGAGGCGCCGGCGCCGCGCGGGCGCAGGCCGGTGTTCATCTTCGTGGCGTCGGTGTCGGTGCGAAAGGGCGCGCATCTTCTGCTGCGCGCCTGGCGGCGGGCCGGCCTCGACGCGGAGCTGCGCGTGCTCGGCGCCGTCAGCGACGACATCGCGCGAAGCTGCGCGGACGCGCTTGCGGCGTCGAACGTGAAGGTCATGGGTTTCCGGCGCGACGTCTCCGCCCAGCTCGCGCAGGCCGACGTGTTCGTGCTGCCCTCCCTTGAGGAGGGCGATCCGATCGCGACGTACGAGGCGGCGTTCCACGGGCTGCCGATCATCGCCTCTCCGATGGGCGGCGGCAGGATGGGCGACGACCCGGAACGGTTGCGTCTGGTCGACCCGCGGGACGAGGACGCGATGGTGGCGATTCTGCGGGAGCTCGCCGGCTCCGAAGAGCTGCGCCGGCATCTCGGGGCGAAGGCGCGGCGCGCGGCGGCGCGTTTCGAGTGGCCTCTGGTGGGCGCGCGCCGCGTGGAGAGCCTGATGCGCCTGCACGGCGCCCGCGTCGCGGGCGCGCAGGACGGACCGGCGCGCGGCGGCGCGGCGGCGTGACAGCGGAGGACGTGATGAAGCCCACCAAGGTGTTCTGCATCGGTTTCCAGAAAACCGGCACGACCTCGATCAACATGGCGTTGACCGAGCTCGGCTACAGCGTCGCAAGCGTCTTCGGCCGCAATCTGAAGCTCGAGGAGCTGCGCGCCACCTATGTCGAACGTGGCCTCGCCAAGGCGCGCCAGCACGACGCGGTCGAGGACATGCCGTGGCCGCTGATGTTTCGCGAGCTCGACGCGGCGTTCCCCGGCGCGCGGTTCGTGCTGACCTGGCGTGAGACGGATCGCTGGCTGGCCTCCATCTGCGATCATTTCGGCGACAACCCCGACGTCATGCAGCAACTCACCTACGGCGCCGACGCGCCGGCGCCGGTGGGCTGCGAGGCGCGCTACGCCCAGGTCTACGACGCGCACAACGCCGAGGTCCGCAGCCATTTCCGCGACCGGCCCGGCGATCTGCTGGAGATGAACCTCTCGCATGGAGACGGGTGGGACGCGCTTTGCGGCTTCATCGGCGAAACGCCCCTCGACACGCCCTTTCCACGCGCCAATTCATCGTCGCAACGCAAGTCGCTTGGGCAGCGAATCCGCCGGCGGCTGCGCCGCATGGGGATAGCCGTGCCGGCGCTGAACGCGACGGGGGGGGATGGATGAGCAGTTCGATCGCGCGGCGGCTCGCGGCGGTCTGGCTGTGCGCCGCGGCGGCCTTCACGGCCCCGGCGGCCGCGGCGCTCGACGTCATGGACCTCAGCCCCGCCGATGCCGGGGAACGTCTGGCGGCGCTCGCGCGCGCCGGCGTGCCGGACGACGGCGTGACGATCCGGCTCGCCGACGGCGACTACGGCGCGCTGACCGTCAAGGGCCTGCGCGGCGGGCCGGCGACGATCGAACCGGCGCCCGGCGCGACGCCGCGATTCAGTCGGCTGCGGGTGATCGACAGCGTGGACGTGGAGCTGCGGCGGCTGGTCGTCGAATGGACGGAGCCGCGCGTCGAGCGCCACCGCCGGCCGCTCGTGGAGGTCGCCGGCGCCTCCGAGCGCGTGATCATCCGCGACCTCGCCATCAATCCCGACGTCGATCCGACGGGCTGGGCCGCCGAGGACTGGCAGAGCCGGGCGGAGCACGGCGTGCGGCTGCGCGGTCGCGACAACGCCCTGATCGGCGCCGACATCCGCGCCGTCTATCACGGCGTCGAGGCGTTGGGGCCCGGCTCCATGGCCCGGGGCAATCGCGTCTCCGGCTTCGCCGGCGACGGCATGCGGGTTCTGGCGGATGGCGTGACGCTCGAGGCCAACCGCATCACTGACTGCGTGAGCATCGACAAGAATCACGACGACGGCATTCAGGGCTGGACCGTCGGCCCCGACCGCAAGCCCGGCCGCGGCGTGCTGCGCGACGCCAGGATCATCGGCAACACCCTGATCTCCAGGGTCGACCCGCGATACAGCCTGCCTTGCGGGATGCAGGGCATCGGCCTGTTCAACGGCTTTTTCGAGAACTGGACGATCGAGGACAATCTTGTCGTCGTGGATCACTGGCACGGCATCACCATGATGGGCGCGCGCGACGCGCGGATCGTGCACAACACCGTCGTCGACCGCTCGCCGGGCCGCCCGGGGCCGCCCTGGATCACCATCATGTCGCACAATGACGGGCGCCGGTCGCAGCGCGGCCTGATCGCGAACAACATCGTCGGCGCGCTGCGCGGGTCCAAGGAGGTGCCGCCCGGCACGGTGATGACGGTGGGCAACGTCGTCGCGCCCGATCCGGCGACGGCCGTGCGCGACCCGGCGGGTCTCGACTATCGCCCGCGCCCTGGCGGCCCGGCCTTCGGCCTTGTCGATCCGCGCTTCACCCCGTCCGGCGTCGCCGATCGTCCGGTCGGCGCATCCTGGCCCCGCCCCACCGGCTGAGACCGGCCAGCCGGCCTCGGCCGGCGCGACGCCTTTTCGATCGCCGTGACGGCGGGCGCGGCCCTTCGCACGCCCTTCGCCGCGCCGAAGGCGCACTGCGCGCAGATTGACGCGAATTGTTAAGGCGTTGGTGCTACATCGGCATTGTTTTTCAACAGTATCATTCCGAGGACAGAAGATATGGCTCTTCAGCCCAAATCCCTTCGCGCCGCCGCAGTCGGCGCTCCCGCCCGCCGTTTCGTTTCCGTGACGCCCAACGACGCCGCGGACCTGCCCGGAGGCGCGACGCGCGCCGTCTTCGTCGGCGGTGCCGGCCTGCTGGCCGTCGTCGGCGCCGGCGGCGGCGAGGTCGAACTGCTCAGCGGCGACGCCCAGTACCATCCCATCGAGATCGTGCGCGTGCTCAGCCGCACGACGGCGACCGGCGTCATCGCCCTTTACTGACGCAGCGGCCCCGGGAGATCGCCGACATGATGAGCATGCTGCAGCGGGCCTCGTTGTCCGCCGTTCCGCCGCGTCCAAAGACCCGGCGTCCGTCCGCCCCCGTCCCTGTGGTCACGGCCTTGGCGAGGAGCGATGCGCGCCTCTGGATCAATACGGCGGCGGTCGATGTCGACGGGACGCTCAGTCTTCGCGCCGCGGCGCTCACGCCGCATCTCGTCGCGTCCTGGGCCTTCGACACCGCGCCCCTGCGCGAATACGAGATCGTGGCGGAGATCGATCTCTCGGCCGCCCCGAGCGGCGCGTCCGTCCATCTGCGCGCCGCCGACAACGTCGATCTCGACTGCAGCCCCGACGGCTTCGTGGGCAATCTCTTCGACGTGCTGGCGGAAGACGTCGCCTACGCCCCGAATGGCGTCGTGACCCTATCGACCCGGTTCAGGGCGATGCGATCGATCACCTATCTCGGCGTCGCCGTCGGGCAGCAGCGCGTCGCCGTGAGCCGCGATGTTCAGGTCAATCCCCTGCCGAGCGGCTCGGGCGTCGATGTGCTGTCGATCTGGGTGCGCGAGGTCGTCGAGGATGCGCCCGTGGGGACCACGGCGCTGCGCGACCGCGTGAACCACAACGGCGTGACCTTCGTCTTCAACCGGGAGGCGCGCGTCGGGCGCTACGCCGCCGACGGCGCGTTCTGGGTGCTGAACGACGACCCCGCCGGCGCGCCCGTCGAGGTGATCGACATCCTGCCGCGCTCGGCGCGCATCCACGCCATCCAGGGCGACATGCGCTGGGGCCATGGCGCGATGCTCGACCACGGCTCGGGCTCGCCGGGCTCGGACAACAGTTCGGGCGCGCGCTGGCAGGGCTGGCACGAACTCGACGGCACCGGCGCGGGCGGCTTTCCCTACGAACACGCCTTCAACGCCGATCCCGCCGCGACCGGCGCGCCGATCCGCTTCGACGCGGCGCGGCCCGAGGGGTCGATCACCAAGGCGGTGTCGATGCTGCAGCAGGGCGGCTCGGCCGGGCGCACGGCGCTCGACCGCTTCGCGATCCTGACCGTCGTCGCGACGCAGCCGGCGGCGGACGCCTTCCGCCCCGGCACGGCGGCGGCCTCGAAAGCGTCGCCGGCGCGGCTGTCCGATCTGGAGATGAGCCGCATTCCGGCGCTGGTCTCGCCGGCGGGGCACGAGCCTGACGTGGACTGGGCGCTGTGGCGGGCGCTCCAGCACCAGAACTTCCATGCCGTCAACGCGCCGAACCACGACGTCGTGATGGCGAAGGCGACGGGCGGGGCTTATGGCCGCGAGATCGTCGTCGCCTGGTCGAAGCTGTTTCTCGCGCTGATCTCGGACCGGCCGACCGCGGCTCAGAAGGCGGCGCTCGCCGCCGCGATGACGCAGCACGGCATCGACATCCACGCCCGCAACACCTGTCGGACCATCCCGTATCAGGAGCGCTACGTCGTCGGCGGCGGCAACAACAACATCCGCAAGCCCTTCGTCGCGCTGGCCGCGGCGCTGCTGCAGGACGGCGCGATGCTCTCTCACCTGAACGTCGACGGCGGGACCGGCTTCCGCTACGAGAGCGACTGGTACATCCAGCGCGTGACGCAGACACTCATCGACGCGCCTTTCACCGACAGCGGCGACCGGGCTGCGTGGGAATACGAGCCCTGGACGCTCGGCATGCCCGAGTTCCAGAACCTGCCTTCGGCGATCAACCACGGCGCGCCGTGGGACGCCACGCCGGTCGAGGGCACGAGCTACGCCGCGCAGACGAGGGGCGCGGGCAACGCGTTCTCGTCGGTCTATCGCAGCATCACCCAGTCCTGCGCCTACGGGATCATGCTCGCCATGCACCGGATCGAGGGCGCGCGGGCGGCCTGGGGCTACGAGACCAACTTCGCCTACTACGATCGCGGGTTCTACGCCAACCAGCTCGTGACCTCCGGCACCGCCTCGCCGGGGCCGATCTTCGACCATCTGGACGATCCCCAGCTCGCCTGGTGGATCGCGCACCGCATCCAGCCCGGCGAGATCGTCGCCGCCGGCCGCCTCGGGCTGATCGAGGACCGCACGGTGGATGCTGTCGATCACCCGAACTACGCGACCGACAATACGACGCGCATGGTCTGGCAGATCCCGCGGGTGCGCGCGGCGACCACCAGCCTGCCCTACCGCTTCGACGTGGCGCGGGAGGAGTTCTTCGTCGGCGCGCTCGACAACGCTGCGGTGGACAGCTTCTCCGTCTCGCCGGCGCTGCCTGACGGCCTGACGCTGACGCCTGACGGCAAGATCGAGGGCACGCCGACGACCCCGACCGGCGCAACCCTGCTGGAAGGCTGGGGCAGGTGGACGGTGACGGCCGCGCTCGGCGCGCGGAGCGTCTCGGCCGACGTCGTGCTCGCGGTGCTCGGCGATCCAGTCGCGTCCGCCATGGCCGCCGCGACGGTCGCCGGCGAACCCGCCGGCGGATTCATGAGGGCGCTCGGCTCCGAGGTCTCGGCGTCGCAAACCGCTGCGCCGGGGGATGCCCTCCTCGCCATCGTGGCCTCGCAGCGGCGCTTCCTGACGAAGTCGACGAACAGGGTGGCGCTGCAGTGGACGCCGAACGGCGGCGCCGCGGAGCCCATGACGACGCTGGTCGAGGCCGAGACGCCGGAGACGGGGCATCACTCGACTTCGGAGATCGCGCTGATCGTCGCCCCGACCGCCGGGCCGGGCGTGATCCGCGCGAGTTTCGACGAGCCGCAGAACCAGGCGCTGCTGACGACGCTGGCGCTGCGCAACCTGCGCGTCGGTCAGGTCGGCAAGACTGCGGTCAGCGTGATCACGAGCGGCGCGACCTCGAACAGCGTCACGCTGACGACGATCCAGCCCGGCTCGCTCACAGTGGTCGGGCTTGCGATCCGGCGGGGCGACGCCGCCGACGTGAAGCCGCCGGCGGGGCTTTCGCTCCTGTCCGACACGAGAACCGGCTCCAGCCCGACGTCGGACGTCACGCTGCTGGTCTTCGTGGGCAATCTGCCGACCGGCCAGCACACGCTGACCGCGTCCTGGTCCCCGGCGCGGGAGAGCACCATGCTGGCGGCGGAGATCCTCGCCCGCTGACCTCGCCTCGCGTTTACGCGCCTGAAACGTCGCCGGGGCCAAGCTCGGCTCCGGCGGCGGGCAACAAGTGATTGCAATATCGCGTTTCGTCGCGCAAACCTTGGCCGCCTCAGCGTGTGTGCGCTGCACTATCGGCCTGAGCGTGTCGAGGCGGCGGAGGTTTCATGGGTGTCCTATCAGACCGCGATGTGGTGCTGGCGTTGACAGACGCCGCGCCCGCGACACGCGCCGTGATCGAAGCGGTCCTCGACGTCTGGCCCGACCACGCCCGCTACATGCGCCGCAGCCTTGAAGCGCGCACGCCGCCGCAGATGGCGGCGACGGAGACCCTGGCCGAGGCGGCGCTCCTGCTGACCGACGACCTGCCCGAATGCGCGGCGCGCTACCGCTGGACATGCGACCGGCTGCGCGAGGAGGAACTGTTCTTCCACCGCGAGGGCCGCTACCGGCTGTCGACCTTCGCCGAAGCCGAGGCCGAGGTCTACGGCGACGCCGCCTACATGGCGAACTACGTCGACGGCCTGCTGCTGACGCAGGTGCTCTGGTACAATCACGCCGCGAGCTGCGACTTCTTCCTGCGCGAGACACCTGCGATGCTTGCGCCCGACTCGCGGTTTCTGGAGATCGGGCCAGGCCACGGGCTCATGACCTACATGGCGCTGCGGGACTTCGATCTGGCGCGCGCCGAGGCCTGGGACGTGTCGTCCGTGTCGCTCGACCGCACCCGCGCCGCGCTCGAGCGGCTGGGCGGCGCCGACGTGGCCTATTCCGTGCGCGACGTGATGACGCTGGAGCCGCAGGGCGAGCGGTTCGACTTCGTCGTGCTGAGCGAGGTCCTGGAGCATCTCGAGGATCCGAAGGCGGCGATGCGCCGGATCCGCCATGTCGTCGACGACGCGCGCGGCGTGGTCTTCGTCAACGTGCCGATCAACAGCCCGTCTCCCGATCACCTCCACCTCATGCGCGAGCCCGACGATGCGCGCGCCCTGCTGACGGAGTGCGGTTTCGTCATAGAGCGCGAGGCGTTCTTCGCGACGCAGGCGACGCCGCTCGAGCGCGCGCTGCGCAATCGGGTGTCCGTGTCGGCCTGCATGCTGGCGCGGCCCAGGGCCTGAAAGCATGTTGTTCAACTCGCTCGAATTTATATTTATTTTCCTGCCGTTTACGTTGGCGTTCTTCTATGGAATGCTGTTTTTCGGTCTCAGAAGGTATATTTTCGTCTTCACGGTGATCGCATCGTCGATCTTCTACGCCGTGTGGAATCCGCCCTACCTGCTGCTTCTGGGCGCGTCGGTTGCGGGAAACTACGGCGTCGGCGTGCTGCTCGACAGGTTGCCCGCGAGCCGCGCCCGCAGCTGGGTCTTCGGCCTCGGGGTGGCTGCGAATCTTGCGCTTCTGGGCTGGTTCAAGTACACGAACTTCTTCATAAACAACTTGAACTCAGCAGGTTTCGACTTCACGGCGCAGAACATAATCCTGCCGCTGGCGATCTCCTTCTATACATTCCAGCAGATCGCCTATCTCGCGGACGTGGCCCGGCGCGAGGTCAGGCCGGCGGGGATCTGGCGCTACGCGACCTTCGTGGTGTTCTTCCCGCAGCTGATCGCCGGCCCGATCGTCCACTACAAGGACATGGTCCCCCAGTTCTTCGGGCGGCATGTCGGCCGTTTCATGGCGGCCAACCTGACGGTGGGACTGGCCATCTTCGCCATCGGGCTGTTCAAGAAGACGGTGATCGCCGACACCGCCGCCGGCTTCTCGACCCCGGTCTATGCGGCTGCGGCCGCGGGGGAGCCGATCGGCCTGCTGGCGGGCTGGACGGCGGCGATCGCCTACACGGTGCAGCTCTATTTCGACTTCTCCGGCTATTCGGACATGGCGATAGGCCTGGCGCGCATGTTCGGCATCGTGCTTCCGGTCAACTTCCACTCGCCGCTTCGCGCGGCGTCGGTCATCGACTACTGGCGGCGCTGGCACATCACGCTTCAGCAGTTCATCGTCACCTACATGTATCAGCCGCTGGTGCTGCCGCTTTCGCGGTTCGCGGCGGAGATGCGGCTCGGCCGCTGGGCGTCCTTCGGCGTGACCGTGGCGCTGCCGACGGTGATCCTCTTCACGGTGATCGGCCTCTGGCACGGGGCGGCGTGGACCTTCGTGCTCTTCGGCCTGATGCACGGGACGTATCTGGCCGTGAACGAGGCGTGGCGCGAGACCCGCCGCCGCGCCCGCCGCAAGCCCGGCGGCGCGCCGACATGGCTCGACAGGCTGGGGTATCACGCGCTGACCCTGCTGGCGGTGATTGCGGCCAACGTCATGTTCCGGGCCGCCGATCCGGGCGACGCCGTGGCGATCTGGGCGGGAATGCTCCGGTTCGACCAGCTCCCGCAGATCGGCGCGGCGCTGCCGGCGACCGCGGCGGAGGCGTTCTCGGAACCGGCGGTGTTCCTTGCCTTGGCCTGGGCGCTGATCCTGCTCGGCCCCAACACCCAGCAGATCATGGGCCGCTACCGCCCGATCCTGGCCTGGCGGCGCTGGCGCGGCGTCGCTGCGCCGGCGATATCGCTGACCTGGCGGCCGACGCCCGTCTGGGCGGTCGCGACGGCGGCGGCGCTGTTTCTCGGCGTCGCCTTCGTGATGCGCGGGCAGAGCGAATTCATCTACTTCAACTTCTGAGGCGCGAAGTATGGCGCGGAGACGACTGGCGAGTTTCCACCTCTGGCTCGGCGCGACGTTCGTCGCGCTCGTCGTCGCGGCCGTCGCCGCGCCGAACGATCCCTACATCCGCTGGCAGTCGCTCGACGGCACGCTCTTCGAGCGGGCGAAGCGCTTCTACGAGCGCATCCATTTCGACCCGACGCCGATCGACGTCGCCTTCATCGGCTCATCGCGCACCGCCAGCGCGCTGGAGACGCCGGAGCTGGAGGCCGCGCTCGCCGCGCGCGGCGCGCCGATGCGGGTGGCGAACTTCTCCCTGCCCGCCTCCGGCTACGACATCCGCTACGTCATCGCCCGCGAACTGCTCGAGACCCGCGACGTCAAGCTGCTGGTGATCAGCGTCGTGGAGCAGTTTCCCCGCGACGGCCACCAGGCGTTCGGCGAGATCGCCCGCGCAGGCGACGTGCTCGCCGCCCCGTGGATCGTCAACCGCACGCTCCCCGAGAACCTCGCGCGCCTGCCCGTGCGCCAGCTCCAGTTCTGGCTGGAGAGCCTCGTCCCGGACGCTTTCGGCCGGAGCGCCGGCTTCGACCCGGCCGCCTATCCGGGCGCCTCGGCGTGGAACCGGCCTCCCGACGCCGACTACTGGACGGCGGAGGACCCGCAGGCGCTTGCCGAGGAGGCGGCGCGGCGGCGGCGCGAGATCACCCCGCCGCTGCTGCCGGACTGGCTCGGCGGGGTCGAGTTCGGCGTCACGCGCCATTACATCGACGCCATCGCCGATCTCGCCGAGGCCCATGGCGTCGCGCTCGCCTTCGTCTTCTTCCCCTTCTACGAAGGCTTCGAGGACGTGCGCGAGCGCGACTTTCTGGAACGCCTCGGGCCGCTCTGGGCCGCCACGCCGTTGATGCGCGATCCCGCCAACTACCGCGACGCCGCCCATGTCAGCGGCGCAGGCCGCGTCCGCGCCGCGGCATGGATGGCCGAACGGCTGAGCGCCGCCATGGACGCCGGTCTGTTCGCACCGCCGCCGTCACCGCCACCGTCATCCGAGGAGAGCCACAATGACTGACGCCGCACTCGAAGCCGAGCTCATGGAGATAATGCGTGACGTTCTCGACGTCGACGACCTGAACTATGATGAAAATCTCACCGCTGACGACGTAGAGGAATGGGACAGCCTGAGCCATGTTCGCCTTATTGTCGCAGTTGAAAAGCACTTCGGCGTCCGCTTCTCGACGCAGGAGATAGAGGCCATGCGCCGGCTCGGGGATTTGCGGCGCGCGATCACGACGAAAAAGGCGGGCGCGGCCTGACCGGTCCACTTTATTTCGCGGGGCTGGCGCCTTATGAGACCAGCAGGCGCCGAGAGCGGGAGTCGCACCGATGATCTCTTATGACGTCGCAGCGTTGCCATGGCTTCCCAAAGCGCCGGACGACCATCGCGAGCAGGTCCGCGCGTTCGGCCCCGGGGTCGCCGCCGCGGCGCTGCGCGACGCCGCGACGGCGCGGCTCGACATCAACGGCCTAACGCGGCTGGCCAAGGCGCTGGATCGCGTGGGCGAGGCGGTCGAAGGCGACGCCCTCTCGCCGGTCGACGCGGCGCTGCTGGCCGACTGCACGACGGACTATCTCGCCCCGGCGCTCGTCGCGACCGCCCCGCGCCACGGCGTGCGGCTGCGCCTCACGGTCGGCGACTACGGACAGATGGAGCAGGCGCTGCTCGACCCGGGCTCGGCGGTGGCGCGGGCCAGGCCGGAGGTGGCGCTGATCTCGCTCGACGCCGCGTCGCTCGGTCTCGACGCGCCGCTGATGGACGCCGCCGCCGCCGCGGAGGCGGTGGCGCGCGCCGTGGCCAGGCTGGAGGCGCTGGCGGCCGCGGCGCGCGAACGGCTCGGGGCCGTCCCGATCCTGCAGACCGTGGCGCCGCCCGCCGAACCCTGGTCGGGGTCGCTCGACGCCCGCTTCGCCGGCGCGCCGGCGGCGATGATCCAGGCGCTCAACGCGCGGATGGGCGGGATCGCCGAGGCCCATGGCGGTCTGCTGCTGGATGTCGCCGGATTGGCGGCGCGGGTGGGCGTCGCGCGCTGGCGCGACCATGGCCAGCGCCATGCGGCCAAGCTGCCCTTCGCGCTCGACCTCACGCCGCTCTGGGCGGACCATGTCTGCCGGCTGATCGGGGCGATGCGGGGCAAGGCGCGCAAATGCCTCGTGCTCGACCTGGACAACACGCTCTGGGGCGGGGTCGTCGGCGACGACGGCGTGGAGGGCATCGCGCTCGGCCAGGGGTCGGCGCGGGGCGAGGCGCATCTGGCCGTACAGCGCTACGCGCTGTCGCTGCGGGCGCGCGGGATCGTGCTCGCCGTCTGCTCCAAGAACGAGGACGACGCGGCGCGCGCGCCGTTCCGGCGTCACCCCGACATGCTGCTCAGGGAGGAGCATGTCGCGGTCTTCGTGGCCAACTGGACCGACAAGGCGACGAACCTGCAGGCGATCGCCAGGACGCTCAACATCGGCGTCGACGCGCTCGCCTTCCTGGACGACAACCCCGCCGAGCGCGCCCGCGTGCGCCAGATGCTGCCGGAGGTCGCGACGCCGGAGCTGCCGGACGATCCCGCCTGGTATCCCGCCGCGCTGGCGCATGCCGGCTATTTCGAGACCGTCGCGCTGTCGGCGGAGGACGCCGGCCGCGCCGACGCCTACCAGGCCAACGCCGCGCGCGCCGTGGCGCTGGAGTCGCTCGGTTCGATCGACGCCTATCACCGCTCGCTGGAGATGCGCTGCGACATCCGGCCCTTCGACCGCGTCGGCCGGGCGCGCATCGCCCAGCTCATCAACAAGACCAACCAGTTCAACGTGACCACGATCCGCCGCACCGAGGCCGAGGTCGCCGAGATCGAGGTCGATCCGGAGATGTTCCACCGCCAGATCCGGCTGGTCGACCGGTTCGGCGACAACGGCATGATCGCGGTGGTGATCTTCCGCAAGGGAGTGGCGGAGTGGGTCTGCGACACCTGGCTGATGAGCTGCCGGGTGCTCAGCCGCCGCGTCGAGGAGGCCGCGCTGCGCGCGGTCGCCGAGGCGGCCCGGGCCGAGGGGGCGACGCGGCTCGTCGGCCGCTACCGCCCGACCGCGAAGAACCGCATGGTGGCCGATCTCTTCGGCGTCCTGGGCTTCGCCAAGGTCGCCGAGACCGAGGCGGGCGAGACGGAATGGGCCCTGGCGCTCGCGGACTACGTCGCGCCGGAGCTGCCCATGGAGGTCGTCGGGCCGGGCGACGACGCCGAGCGCGCCGCATGACGGACGCCGGGGCGCTGGCGGCCGCCGCGGCCGCGCTCGACGGCCCGCCGCGGCTCCATCACGTCGGCGTCGTCCAGCCCGATTTTGAGGCGGCCGAGGCGTTCATGGCGCTGACGGGGCTGAAGGAGGCCTATCGCGGCTATGTCGAGCCCTTCGCGTGCTGGTGCCTGTTCTGCTGCGCCGACGGGCCGACCGCGATCGAGCTGGTGGTGCCCAACGGCGGCCAGCTGGCGAAGTTCAACCGCGGCGCCGGGGGGCTGCATCATTACGCGGTGGAGGTGGCCGATCTCGACGTGGTGCGCGACCGCTACGCCGCGCGGGGCGCGTCGCTGCTGATGCCCGAGCACGTGAAGGGCGCCGGCCCGTTCCTGTGCAATTTCCTCAGCCCGATCTCCACGCGCGGCGTGCAGATCGAGTTCGTGCAGCCGATCTGAGCCGCGGATGAGCCCATCGGACGGCGTCATCTCCATCGTCCTGGCCGGCGACGCCGCCGTGGCCGTCGGCGCGGCGGCGGCGGCGGCGTCGGCCGCCGCCGCGAAGCGGCCCGGAGAGCGGCTCGACTTCCACGTCTTCGACTGCGGCATGACCGCCGAGGACGCCCGCCGCTTCCGGACGATGGTCGCCGCCGGCGGCGACAGCCTGACATGGCACCGGATCGAGGGCGAGAAGGCGTCACTGCTGTTCGGGCTCTACTCGCACTCCAACCGTCCCTACCCGCCCGCCGCCTACGCGCGGCTGCTGGTCGGCGACATCCTGCCGTCCTCGACGCGGCGCGCGATCTATCTCGACACCGACGTGGTGGTGCGCGGCGATCTGCGCGCGCTGTGGGATATCGACATGGAAGGCTGCGCGGCGTTGGCGATCGCCGATCTGCCGCGCGACGAAGGCAGGATGGCCCGGCTGGCCGCGACGCTTACCGAGCGGGACCGCCGCCGCTTCGACGTGGACGAGACGGCCGTCTACTTCCAGTCGGGGGTGATGGTGCTCGACGTCGACGCGTTCCGCGACGGCGTGGCGCGCGACGTGTTGGCGACGCTGCGCGACTATCCCCGGCTGCACTTTCCCGATCAGGACGCGCTCAACATCGTGCTGTCGCGGCGGCGCCGGCTGATCGATCCGCGGTGGAACCAGATGACCTCGATCTACTGGACCGACGACTGGCGCGAGACCCCCTATGACGAGGCGACCTTCGGCGCCCTGCGCGAGACGCCCTTCGTCATCCACTTCTCGGGCCGTCCGAAGCCGTGGGAGGCGGGATGCGACCACCCGCTCAAGGCGCAGTTCGATGCGGCGCTGGCGCGCACGCCCTGGGCCGGCGCCGCGCCGGGGCCGCTGGCGAAGGCGCGCCGCCGCGCCGGGGCGGCGGTGCGGAAGCTGCGCAAGCTCCTGGCCAGGGCGCTGGCGCGATGAGCGCCGCCCGCGGGTCGGCGGCCGGGCCGGACGGCGTCACCCGCGTCGGTGTGATCGGCTGCGGCTATGTGTTCGACCACTACATGACGACGTGGTCGCGCCACCCGCGGCTTCGCCTCGCCGGCGTGGCCGACCGCGACGCCGCCCGCGCCGCGCGGGTGGGCGCTTTTTATGGCCTGCGCGTTTACCCCGACAACGCGGCGCTGCTCGCCGACCCCGAGATCGATCTGGTGATGAATCTCACCAGCATCGAAAGCCATGTCGAGGTTACGCGGGCGGCCCTCGAGGCGGGCAAGCACGTCTACTCCGAGAAGCCGCTGACGACCGATCTCGCCGAGGCCCGCGCCCTGGCCGCGCTCGCCGAGAGCCGGGGGCTGGCGCTGTCCTGCGCGCCCTCCAACGCGCTGGGCGACACGGCGCAGACCCTGTGGAAGGCGGTGCGCGACGGGGCCGTGGGGCGACCGCGGCTGGTCTACGCCGAGTTCGACGACAACCCGATCTACCTGATGAGCCCCGAGGGCTGGCGCAGCCGCTCCGGCGCCCCCTGGCCCTACATCCACGAATACGAGCAGGGCTGCACCTATGAGCATGTCGGCTACCACCTGACCTGGATGTGCGCGATCTTCGGCCCTGTCCGGTCCGTCACCGCCTTCTCCGCCGTCACCGTGCCCGACAAGACCGACCATCCGCTCGACCCGCCGGACACGCCCGATTTCTCGGTGGCGTGCCTCGCCTTCGAGTCCGGCGTGGTGGGCCGGGTGACGTGCAGCATCGCCGCGCCGCTCGACCACAGCGCGCGCATCGTCGGCGACAAGGGGATGCTGCGCGCCGACACCTACCGCCACTACCGCTGCCCGGTGTATCTGGAGCGCTTCTCGAAGCTGTCGCTGAACGCGCGCAAGGCCCAGAGCGTCCGGCGCAGCCCCCTGCTGCAGGCGCTGTTCGGCGTCGGCGGCAGGCGGCTGAAGCTGGCGCGCAACCCGCCGCCGGGCGAGAGCGTCGATCCGGGCGACGGGCTCGGGCCGTGGTGGTCGCCCCGCGCCGCGCTGACCCGGCTGCGCCGGCGCGAGCTCGGCCAGCAGGACAAATGCGTCGGCGTCGCCGAGCTGGCGGCGGCGCTGCGCGCGGGCCGGCCCTGGTTTCCCGCGCCGGACTTCACGCTGCATCTGACCGAACTGACCATCGCCATCCAGGGCGCCCGCGCCGACGGCGCGCCCCGCGTCCTGACCACGCGGTTCGAGCCGCCGGCGCCGACGCCGGCGACCCTGAGCGGCGCGCCGGACTACGGCGCGGGGCGACCCGGCCTCGCGGCCCGGCTCAGCGAGAAGCTGCTCGACCGCCTGCACCGCCACTAGCGGCGCCGGCCGGCGCCGCGGGTCTCAGGCGCCGTAGCCGCCGCGCCGCATCCAGGCCCAGGCGTCGCGCAGGATCGCGTCGATGTCGCTGCGCTCGGCGCGCCATCCGAGGATCTGCCGGGCGCGCGACGGGTCGCAGACCAGCCGCGCCGGATCTCCGGGGCGCCGCGGCCCCACGCGATGGGGCACCGGCCGCCCGACGACTTCCCCGGCCCGCTCGATCACCTCGCGGACCGACAGTCCGCGGCCGGCGCCGAGATTGGCCGTGAAGCCCTCGCCGCCGGCCAGCAGCCGCTCGACCCCGAGCACATGGGCGCGGGCGAGGTCGGAGGCGTGCACATAGTCGCGCACGCAGGTGCCGTCCTCGGTGGGATAGTCGTCGCCATAGACCACGATCTCGGGCCGCCGACCCAGGGCGGCCTCCAGCATGATCGGGATGAGATGCGTCTCGGGGCGGTGGTCCTCGCCGATCTCGCCCTCGGGGTCGGCGCCGGCGACGTTGAAGTAGCGGAACACGCCGGCCCGCAGGCCGTGGAAGCGCTCGAAATCGGCGATCAGGCGCTCGATGGCGAGCTTGCACGACCCGTAGGGGCTGTCGGGGCGCAGCGGCGCATCCTCGGGGATCAGCGCGGCGTCGCAGGCGCCGTAGACCGCCGCGGTGGACGAGAACACCAGCGCCCCGACGCCCTCTTCGCGCATCGCCTCCAGCAGGTTCAGCGCGCCCGTCAGGTTGGCGCGCCAGTAGAGCCCCGGATCCCGCACCGACTCGCCGACGAGCGACAGCGCGGCGAAGTGCATCACCGCCGCGGGCGCGAAACGCGCGATCGCCTCGCGGACCGAGGCGGCGTCCAGCAGGTTCCCCTCGACCGCCGGCCCGTAGCGCACGGCCTCGCGCCAGCCCGTGCGGTAGCTGTCGAAGCAGACCGGTTCGTGGCCGGCGGCGGCGAGCGCCTTGCAGGCGTGACTGCCGACATAGCCGGCGCCCCCTGTGACCAGGATGACCGCCATGATCGCCTCCATCGCTCCGCGCCAGGGCGGTCCGCATGCGCCGCGCGTCGCCGTTGTCGCCGAGCGGCGGGCGGCGCGCAAGCTGCGCCGGCGCGCGTGGCGCAGCTTGCGCGCCAATCCCGCCGTCGGCGCCTCCGGAGGATCGATGCCGGCGCGACCGGCGACCGGATGCCGGAACGGCCTTGCTCCGCAGCTCCGGTCCCCCTGGCTTCCGGTCCCCCGGGCTGATGCGGCGGAGCCTCCCGCCCAGCGGCGTCCCGTACGCCCTGACGGCGTCACGGGACCGCGCGGAGCATGCACCGACGACGATGAAGACCGGCATGCCGGCGATCGACCCGGCGGGAGCGGCTTGCTGGTCCGCGTGACGGGAGCCCATGGGGCGGTTGCGGACGGGCGGGGCGAATCGCCGGCAGGCCGCTTCCATGGCGCGCAAGGCGACGCCGGTCGCGTCCGTCGCGCTGGCGAAGGGGCGGCGCGCATGATCTGGGCGGCGACGACGAAGCGGCGGGATCGCCGCATCGCGCGATCCAGGTCGGGCCAGGTCGGGCCAGGTCGGGCCAGGTCGGGCCAGGTCGGGCCAGGTCGGGCCAGGTCGGGGGAGAAGCAGGGGCGCGGCGTTCGCCATCTCCATGGGGCTGACCACAGGCATCGCGCCGCGGATGTGGCGCCCCCGATTCCATGCCGAGCCTTCCGCGGCAGGTCTTCCTGCTCCGCTGGGAGCGCTCGCAGATGTCCGATCGCGCCGCCGGCCGGCGCATGACGCCCCGCCGGTCTGCGCCCGGGGACGTTCGCACGCAGACGCCCCGGATCGTCCCGGCTCAGGCGAAGATGAACACGCTGTCGGCGACCTCCGTCAGCCGCTCCCCGCCCTCGATCAGAATGGACAGGCTGTTCTCGTAGCTGTCGACCTGCCAGATCGTGACCAGACGCCCCTTCTGAAAGATGTCCAGCGCGTCGATCCCGGTGATCCCGGCGCCGGAAAGATCGATCAGGTCGGACCCCACGTTGAAGCGCGGCGCGCGGTCCCGCCCCCAGTCGAGATCGTTGTACACGATCACGTCGAGCCCCGGACCGAGGATGAAGACGTCGTCGCCCGCGCCGCCCTCGAAGGTGTCGTCGCCCAGGTTGCCGCGCAAGCTGTCGTCGCCGGCGCCGCCGACGAGCCGCTCGTTCCCGCGAAAGCCGAACACGTTGTCGTCGCCGTCGCCGGCGTCCAGCACGTCGTCGCCGCGCCCGAGCTTCACGATGTCGTCGCCGGCGCCGGCCGTCACCGTGTCGTCGCCGTCGCCCGCGAGGATGAAATCGTCGCCGTCGCCGCCGTCGATGACGTCGTTCCCGAAATAGCCCTTGATGAGGTCGTCGCCGGCGCCGCCGTCGGCGGTGTCGTCGCCGAGCCCGGCGAGCAGCGTGTCGTCGCCGTCGCCGCCGGAAAGCGCGTCGTCGCCGTCGCCGCCCGACAGCACGTCCTCGTCCGCGTCGCCAGACAGGCTGTCGTCGCCCGCCCCGCCGTCGAGCGCGTCGTCGCCAAGGCCGCCGGTCAGCGTGTCGTCGCCGGCGCCGCCGGAAAGCGTGTCGCGCCCCGCGCCGCCAGCGAAGTCGTCGTCGCCGTCGCCCCCCGCCAGCGCCAGCGCCTCGGGCGCGGTCAGCGTCACCGTCACCGTCCCTGTCGCCGGCGCGGGGCCGGTCGCGCGGCCATAGACCACCGCCGCCGTCGTGGGCGCGCCGAACGGATCGTCGGGGTTGGGCACGCGGTCGATGATGACGATGTCGTCGAAGCCGTCGGCGTTCAGGTCGCCGACCGGGCGCGCCTGCGACGGCCGATATGTGAAGCCGGTCACCCCGATCAGCGCGACGCCGTTGGCGCCGTCGATATCCTGCAGCGACAGCGGCGGCGGATCGACGCCCGCCACGCCGAACACGACATAGGCCTCGCTCCGCTCGGTGAAGTCGGACGTGTCGGGGTCGTAGCTTTCGTCGTAGGTCGAGATCAGCAGGTCCGCGAGCCCGTCGCCGTTGAAGTCGCCGGCCGGCGCGGCGTTCAGGCGCGCGTAGCCGTCGTCCAACCATGCGTTCGTGATCAGACGGCTGCCCGCGGCGAGCCGCTCCGCAAGCGTCACGCGGCCGGTCGCGGGCGACGCCCCCCCGTAGAGCACCGCAAGCTGCGGCGGCCCCGCTTGACTCGCGCAGCAGTCGGACAGCTCCAGCTCGGTGTAGACGAGCCCGAGATCGTCGCGCCCGTCGCCGTTCGCGTCGCCAAGGGCGACGACCTCGAATTCGTAGACGACTCCCGGACCGGGGGTGATGAGATAGCCGTCATCCCCGGACAGCGCCTCGAGCGTCACCGTCGCGTCGAACCCGTCTGCGCGACCGTAGACCACCGCGACGACGAACTCCCCGTCCACATAGGCGGACAGCACCAGGTCGTCGACGCCGTCGCCGTTCATGTCGAGCCCCGCGGCGATGTCGCCGTGGTAGCCGGCGCCCTCGGAGACCAGCACCGGGATCGTGAAGCCGTTCGCGCCGTCCAGGGCGCCGGGCGTCGCGAGCGCCGCCGCGCCCGCCGGCCCGCCGAACACGACATGCAGCGCGGCGAGATCCGCCGTCCATTCGCCGAAGAAGTAGCCGTTCGACGTCACGCCGAGATCGTCGTAGCCGTCGCCGTTCAGGTCGCCGGCGGCGAAGACGCCGCCGCCGAGCCCGATCGGCGCGTCGGGAACGAGCACCGAGGTCTCAGGGCCGCCGGGCGCGTCGTCGATCGCCACCGTCCCGCTCCGTCCCGAAACGCCGAACAGCACCGCCGCAAGACCGGAATAGATCGACTTCGTGTATCCGAAACTGTCCACCGCAGGCGTCGCGTCGCCGCTATAGCGCGAGGCCAGCGCCAGTTCCGTCACGCCGTCGCCGTCAAGGTCGCCGACGGCGGCGAAGGCCGGTTCGTCGATATACTCCGCGCCGCCGAACGACCCCGTCACATGGAGGCCGTCCTCCGGGCCCAGCCCGTAGAGGTCGACCGGGCCCTCGCGCAGCCCCTCGCGACCGAACAGCACGGCGAGGTAGGGCGCTCCGAAGCCGCCGAAGCGGTCGCCGAGGATCAGGTCGTCGACGCCGTCGCCGTTCACGTCTCCCGTCCCGAGCGGCTCCGCAACTTCGAAGGAGTAGTTGGGGCCGGTGGACTGAAACGCGAACCCGCCCTCCGGCGTCAGCGCGGAGACGTCGATCGCGCCGCGGTTCGGCGCGCCCAGCACATAGCTGAAGGTCACGGTCGCGGTCTCGCCCGGCGCCAGACCGTCGAAGGCGTCGTCGGGCTCGAAGAGCAGCGCGCCGTCGGCTGCGATCGTCACCACGCCCCCGCCGGACAGGGTGGAGACCGCGCCGATGGAGAGGGCCACGCCCTCGGGCCCGGCGTCGTTGGCGCGCGGATCGATCCTGAACGGGCTGGTCGTGAAGCCTGCGGCCGCATCGTCGACCGCCACGAACGCGTCCGTCATCGCACGCTCCAATCCATCCGGCTTGATGGCCGTTCTTCAATTCGACGATCATGATGCGATGTGGCGCTGGCGCGCAAGAATTCAGTCGATCTGGCCGGGCTGTTTTCTCGCACAGGGCGCCGCGCAAACCGTCGCAAGAGCGTCATCCCGAGAGATGAACCCGAAAAGCCGCGTCCGGTCAGCCCCGTATGGTCTTCGCGCTTGTTCCGTCGACATGCCGGCTCCTGGAATGCGCGGCCGCGGGGGCGCAGGGTCGGGGGCGGCTGCGCGCCCGCAGGCGGTCGTCGACGGGCGGATCGGCGCGGCCTGCGGCCTTGCGCGCCTTCCCGGCGCGTGCTCTGCGGGACCGGCGCGGCGGCCGCGTCGGCCGCAGGAAGGCAGGACGAGGCCCGGCATGACTGGCGCGGCGGCCGAGACCGCAGACTTCCCCGAGCTGGCCGCCGCCCGCGCGCTCTGGAGCGCCGACCGGCGCGACGCGGCGCTCGCCGCCTTCGCGGCGGCGGCGGGCGCGCGGCCCCGCAACGTGAAGGCGCTGCTCGAGGCGGCGCGCGCCCATGGGGCGTGTTTCGAGATCGCGCGCGCGGAGCGGCTGCTGGAGCAGGCGCAGGCCGTCGGCGGCGGCGATCCGCGGGTCGCGACCGCCATTGCGGCGAGCTACGGCCGCATCTTCCGCGAGCGGCGCGCCATCGCGCTGCTGGAGGCGATGGCGCCGCGCCCCCCTGCGGCCCGCGCCGAGCTTGCGGCGCTCTACGAGCGCATCGGGCGGCTCGACGCGGCGCTGGACGAGATCGAGGCGTGCCGCGCCGCCGCGCCCGACGCGCCCGAGCTGCTGCTCGCGCTGGGCCGCGTCCTGCGCCGCAAGGGCGACGCGCGGCCGGCGGCGGCGGCCCTGCGCCGGGCGCTGGCGCTCTCGAGCGCGCCGCCGCTCGCAGCGGAGGCGTGGAGCGAGCTGAGCTATCTGCACGACGCGGCCGGGGAGTTCGACGCCGCCGCGGCGGCGATCGACCGCGCGCACGCCGTCATCCGCGCCGGGCCCGACATCGCCCGGCTGCTCGCCCAGGCGGCGGCGAACAACAGGGCCGTCGAGCGGCTGTCGCAGGCGTTCGGGCGCGAGCGCCTCGCGGCGTGGCGCGCGCGGTCGCCGGAGCGGCGCAGCGAGGCCGTCGGCCATCTGATCGGCTTTCCGCGCTCCGGCACGACGCTGCTGGAGCAGCGGCTTGACGCGCATCCCGGCGTCGTCGCCTCGCCGGAGCGCCCGCTCTACCTGCGCGACCTGCTGCCGGCGCTGTGCCGCGCGGGCGGCGGGCCGCTTTCGCTGGCCTCGCTCGACGCGGCGCCCGAGGCCGCCGTGGCGGCGCTGCGCGCGCGCTATCTCTCGGGGATGGCGGCCGCGCTGGGCGAGGATCTCGGCGGACGGCTGCACATCGACAAGAACCCCAACCACACGGGCCTGCTGCCCGGCCTGCTGCGCCTGTTCCCCGAATCGCGCGTCGTGACCGCGCTGCGCGACCCGCGCGACGTGGTGACGAGCTGCGTCATGCGGACCTTCCGCGTCACCGAATTCAGCGCGATGCTGCTCGACTGGGGCTCGGCGGCGGCGCTCTACGCCGTGGAGATGGGGGCGTGGCTCCGTTACCGCGCCGCGCTCGACCCAGCCCAGCTGGTTGAGACGCGCTACGAGGACGGGCTCGACGATTTCGCCGGCGAGACGCGCCGCACGCTCGCCGCTCTGGGCCTGCCATGGGACGACGCGGTGCTGGGCTACCGCGAGCGGCTGGCCGACAAGGCGGTGAACTCGCCGACCCAGACCGAGGTGCGCCGCCCGCCGCACCGGGGCGCCGTGGGCCGCTGGCGGAACCACGAGGCCCGCCTCGCCCCGCACATGGACGTGCTGCGCCCCTTCGTCGAGGCCTTCGGCTACGACTGACGCTGGCCTGCGTCCGTCGTCGTCATCTCCGCGGCGAGACGGGCCGCCACGTCGCGGAACGCCGCGATCAGCGGCTGGCGGCGGCGCTCGCGGCGGTAGATCAGGTATTCCTGGAACTCCAGCCGCGTCCGCCTGCCCGCCAGCGGCGTGTGCGACAGCCGCGGGTCGGGCGGACACTCCGAGGGCACGAAGAAGGCGACGCCCATGCCGGTGGCGACGGCCTCGCGGATGGCGCTGCGCTCGTTGATCTCCAGCACGCCGCGCGGCTGCACGGCTTCGGCCTCCATCGCCTGCGCGATCATGGCGTGGGTCCGCGAGCCCTGCTCGCGCATGATCAGGGTCTCGCCGGCGAGATCGGCGACGGCGACCTGCGCGAGCCGCTCGAAACGATGCCCCCGCGCGGCCGTGACCCACAGGCGCTCGCGCCGCAGGGGCTCGACGCCCAGCGCGTCGCCCGCCGGCGGGTCGACCGCGACGCCGAGATCGGCCGAGCCGTTCTGCACCTCCTCGAGGATCGCGCCGATCGATGCGACGCCGAGCGAAAGCTCGACCGCCGCATGGCGCGCGCGGAACCGGCGCAGCAGCTCGACCGCCAGCGCTGTGCTGTCGGCCGCCAGGCGCAGGCGTCCGCCGGTCAGCGCAGCCGGGCGGCGCAGCGCGGTTTCGACGTCCTCCGCCGCGATCATCAGTCTTTCGGTCACGGAAAAGAGATCGCGGCCCGACGCGGTCAACCGCAGCGTGCGGCCGCGACGTTCGAACAGCCGCACGCCGTAATGGGCCTCCAAGGATTTGAGATGCTGGGAAATCGTCGGCTGCGAGACGCCCAGCACGGTCGCCGCGCGCGCCACGCCGCCCTCGCGGGCGACGAGGTGAAACGCCCTCACCTGCGCGAAATTCATCGGTTTTCCCTAAGTATCAGCGTGGAAGAACGAATTTGATCTATCAATCGCATTGGTTAACCGTCCGTGTCGAGTTCTCCGGGCGGTTTCGCGGCGCGATCTGCGCCGCGGCCCGGCCCGACCGCTGAAACCCGACCGCCGGAACCCGAGCGGGCCCCCGCCCGCCGAGGCCGCGCGACCCGCGATCCGTGGAGAATCCGATGCTCGACATGCTGATCAACGCCGAGGGCGACGCCAGGACCTTCGCGCTCGCCGACGTGTTCGGACCCGGCGCGACCGGCTTCGCGGTCGCCACGTCGAATGGCGGGACGGTGGCCGCCGCCATCCTCGACGGCGTGCTGACGCTGACCCCGGGCGCGCTCGGCCACGCCGACATCACCCTCACCGCCACCGGCGCCGAGGGCGAGGCGCTGTCGCATGATTTCCGCGCCATCGTCGCGGGGCCGAACGCCTATGTCTTCGCGATCATCCCCGACACCCAGGACTACACCTCGAACGCCGCGATCCGCGAGACGTTCGGGAACATGACCGACTGGCTGCTCGCCCAGCAGGAGAGCCTGGGCATCGCCCATGTCATCCATGTCGGCGACATCGTCCAGTTCGGCGCCGAGAGCCAGTGGCTGATCGCCGAGGACGCGATGGAGCGGCTCGACGGCAGGCTGAGCTACACGCTGAACGTCGGCAACCACGACCAGCAGCGCCCCGGCTTCTCCTCCGCGTTCTCGTTCGAGAGCGACGTGGACGCCTACTTCACGCCGGAGCAGGTCGGCGCGACGCCCGAGCAGGGCGGCGGGACCTATGACGGCTTCGACGTCGGCGAGGACACGTTCGGCAACGGCGACACCTACACCGACAGCATCCGCAACCACTACACCACCATCACCACGCCGGACGGGCAGGACTGGCTGATCTTCAGCCTCGAGTTCGGCATGCCCGACGACGTGCTGCGCTGGGCCTCGGAGATCATCGAGGACCATCTCGACCACCGCGTGATCATCGACACCCATTCCTGGAACGGCGGCGACGGGCGCGTGACGCCGACCACCTCGCCGCTGACCACCGACAATGGCGGCTGGGGCTACGCGATCCGCGACAACCCGCGCAACGTCAACGACGGCGAGGATGCCTGGCGCGAGCTGGCGTCGAAATATCCCAACGTCACCTTCACCTTCAACGGCCACAACTTCATGGGCGGCGCGGAGACGGTGGCGAGCCTCGCGGCGGGCGGCGCCCCGGTCCACCAGATGTTCGTGAACTACCAGAATGGCGCGCTGCCCAACGATGCGAGCTTCAACGGCACCGGCGGCGACGGCGCGATCCGGCTGGTGGTGATCGACCCCGACAACAGCCGCTTCACCACGCACACCAAGCTCGTCGAGCGCGACGGCTTCTACAACGCCTTCCCCGACCATGAGGAGGTGTTCGAGGGCGTCGATTTCGGCGCGCCGGAGCAGATCACCATCGCCAAGGCCGGCGGCGCGCTGGTCGCCGTGGCCGAGGGCGAGACGGCGACGGTCGCGCTCGACCCCGCCGCCTCGCTGGAGAACGGCCCGACCACCTACGCCTGGTTCGACGCCGCGGGCGAGAAGCTGGGCGAGACCGACGGCGCGGCCCTGGAGGTCGAGCTGCCCGCCGGCGTGCACCGCCTGACGCTGAAGGCGACGGACGCCGAGGGCAATGTCAGCGCCGATCTCAAGACCGTGCTGGTCCGCACGGGCCAGAACCTGCTCGCCGAGACCTTCGACGACGGGAACGCCGACGGCTGGGGCGTGCCGGTGACGCCGCCGGCGGCCGTCACGATCGGCACGGATCTCGGCTTCGGCGCGCCCTCGATCAGCGGCGTCGCGCAGATCCCGGTGACGCTGGAGTTCGAGAGCAGCTTCCGCCCCTACGACGACCAGACCGGCGAGATCATGGTCTCCTTCGACGGCGGCGAAAGCTTCACGACGCTGCTGACCCTCGACACCGCCTCCGTCCCCGGCGGCGAGAGCTCGCTGGCGCGCGCCAACGAGACCATCGTCATCGAGACGCTGATCCCCAACAGCGCGGCTTCGGTGCAGTTCGCCTGGCGCATGAGCGAGGCCGACAACGACTGGTGGTGGGCCATCGACGACGTGAAGGTGTTCGGGCCGGGCGCGACGACCGAGACCGTCATCTGGAGCGAGAACTTCGACGGGCTCGCCGCGTCGCTGCTCTCTGCGGTCGACGAGAACATCCCCGCGACGGTGCTCGGTTGGACGCATGAGACGCCCGAGGGCTGGACGCGCACGGTCGACGCGCCGCAGGGCGCGACGGAATGGCAGGGCTGGTCCTTCGCGACGCCGGAATTCTGGACCTCCGCCGACGGCCAGCAGCGGTCGAGCTTCACGCTGGGGACCGGCGTGATCGCCATCGCCGACGGCGACGAGTGGGACGACTTCAACGGCGGCTCGGTCGTGGGCGACGACTTCGCCACGGTGCTGACGACCGACGCCATCGCGCTGGACGGCCTCGGCGAAGGCGCGTCGGCGCTGAGGCTGACCTTCGACAGCAGCTTCCGGCCCTATGACGCGCAGACCGGCGAGGTGCTGGTCTCCTTCGACGGCGGCGAGTTCGCCGCGCTGCTGACGCTCGACACCTCGACCGTGCCGGGCGGCCAGAGCTCGCTGGCGCGCGCCAACGAGACGGTCGTCATCGACCTCGCGGCCCTGGAGGGCGCGCAAGACGTGCGGTTCCGCTTCGACTATCGCGACGCCGACAATGACTGGTGGTGGGCGATCGACAACCTGTCGCTCGCCAGCGTCACGACCGAGCGGCCTGAACTCTTCGCCGAGGACTTCGACGGCCTGCCCCTGCAGGGCGTGGTGGACGAGCCGGGCGATCCGGCGGTTCCGGTCTGGACGCCGACGCCGCCCGAGGGCTGGGCGCAGGAGGTCGCCGACACGACCTCGCAGGGCACGACCGAGTGGCAGGGCTGGACCTTCGCCGACAAGGATTTCTGGATCGACGTCGCCGGCAACCAGTCGCGGGATGCGTTTGCGCTGGGCGCGAACACGCTGGCGATCGCCGACCCCGACGAGTGGGACGACAACAACGCCGGCGCGGCCGGCGACACCAACGAGTTCGACAGCACGCTGACGACGCCGGCCATCGACCTCACCGGCGTCGGCGGCGGCCAGCCGGGCGGCGAGGCGGCCGGGGTGGCGAAGGTCGGCGCCCTGGGCGGCGCGGCGGGCCTGCTGGTCACGCCGGCCGCGTCGGGGCGCTTCGACGCCTACACGCTGATCTTCGACGTGCTCGCGCAGTCCGGCGCGCTGACCGGCCCGGCGGCGCTCTACCAGACCGACGCGGCCAACCGCGACGCCGCCGAGCTCTACATCGGCGAGGCCGGCGGCATCGGCGTGCCGGGCTTCTATGTCGGGCAGGAGCAGTTCGCCTTCGACGCCTGGAACCGCATCGTGATCCGCATCGACGTGCAGGACGGCCAGCAGATCCTGAGCGGCTTCATCAACGGCGAGAAGGTGGCCGAGCTGCCGGTGAGCGGCGTCGGCGAGACCGGCTCGACCTGGTCGATCGACGCCGATGCGGGCTTCCTGCTGTTCTCCGACGGCGCGGGCCTGACCGGCGATCTCTTCGTCAATGCGGTCGCCTTCACGCCGGACGTGCTGGACGACGCGGCCATCGAGGGGCTTGGCGGCGTGGACGTCGACGGTCCACTCTCCGGGCCGCAGAACCCCGACGCCTTCCAGCTCAGCTTCGACGGCGCGCTCGATGCGGTCGACGTCGGCTCGGCGACGGTGGAGCAGGTCAGCTTCGCGCAGGCGAGCCTCGGCTCGTTCCTCGTCAAGGGGTCGATCTTCGGCAACCCGGACGGCGAGGGCGAGGCCGCCGTCTACGCCCAGTCGAACGGCCCGAACGAGATCCTGCTGTATCAGGACGGTTTCGACTGGTCGAACTATGTGTACGACGTGGTGATCGAGCCGGCGGACAACGACACCGTCGGCGTGGTGTTCTACTGGGCCGACGCTTCGAACTACTACGAAGTCGCGATCGACCAGCAGAACCGCACCCGCACCCTGACCCGGGTCCAGGACGGCGAGGCGACCGTGCTGGCGCAGGAGAACGGCGCCTACCGCCATTTCGCCAGGCAGGATCTCCGCGTGGCGGTCGGCGAGAACGGGATCATCGTCACGCTCGACGAGGCGCTGCTGTTCGACGGGCCGGTGGTTGACGCCGAGCCGCTGCAGGGCGGCACGGTGGGCTTGCTCAGCCGCTCGATGGACCGGGTCGAGTTCGACAATGTCGTGGTGACGGCCCAGACGCTTGCGGCCCGCCTGCTCGGCGACGCGCGCGGCGTGGACCTCGACGGCGACGGCGTGGCGACGCTGTCCTTCACGGCCGCGGCGACCATCAGCCCGGCGGCGGTGGCCAGCTTCGAGTGGCTCGTCGACGGCGAGGTCGCAGCGACCGGCGAGACGGTCGAGATCGAGGCGCCGGTCGGCGAGACCGTGGTGACGCTGCGGGTGACCGACGTGAACGGCGCGGTCTCGACCGACGCCCGCACGGTGGAGGTCGTCCCGGCGGAGGCGGTGCTGCTGGCGGCGGATTTCTCCACCGACGCGGCGGGCTTCGCCTTCATCGACGAGGGGACGATCGACGCCCCCGGCGCCTGGAGCGTGACCGACGGCGCGCTGGTTCAGGAGAGCGACATCAACTCCTCCCAGCAGGGCACGGGATCTCGCGCCTACTCGGTGGACGGCGACGGCCCCTACCTGCTGCGCGACGGGACCTACGCCCTCCATGACGCCGAAGAGGCGGCGGCATGGCGGGACTATGCGCTCGAGGTCACGGCGACGTCCGCCGACAACGACGGCGTCGGCGTGCTGTTCCGCTACCAGGACGCCGACAACTACTACAAGCTGGAGATCGACGCGCAGCTCGGGCTGGTGCATCTCACGCGCCATCTCGACGGGTTCGAGACGCTGCTGGCGCGCGCCTATGGCGGCTACACGCCGGGCGAGGCGTTCGACATCCGCATCGAGGCGGAGGGGTCGCGGCTCGGGGCCTGGATCGACGGGGCGGAGGTCTTCGGCGCGCAGGTCGACGATACGCGGCTCGAGAGCGGCACGGTGGGCCTCTACACCTGGGCCAACGCCGGCGTCGCGTTCGACGACCTCGTGGTGACGCGCCTCGGCGATGCGCCGGGGCTGAACCTGATCGAGGGGACCGACGGCAACGACCGGCTGGCGGGCACGGCGCTCGCCGACGAGATCCGCACCGGCGGCGGGCGGTCGGACGTGGTCAGCGGGCTCGGCGGCGGCGACCGCTTCGTGTTCGAGAACGGCGCGGGCCGGCAGGTGCTGCGGATCGAGGACTACGACGCCGCCGAGGGCGACGTTCTGGATCTGGGCGGGGCGCAGGTGGCCGGCGTCCGGGATGCGGCGGGCCGCCTCGTGCTGACGCTGGACACCGACGACGTGATCATCCTCACCGGCCTCTCGTCGGTGGATGAGATCGTTTTCGCCGGCGACACGCTCTTCGGCTGAGGCGCCCGGCCGTCCGCAGGGCCCGCCCAGCGAGCCCCGCCGCCCGGGCGAGTCCGGACGGCGGCGACCCGCCAGGCCGGACTGAGCCGGACTAGGCCGGACTGGGCCGGGCGGCCCGCGCGCATCCGGCCTTCCGGCGCTCGACCGGGGCGGTCCGGTCTGCGACCGGATCGGTCCGAGGCCATCTGCGGGGGCGTGGAACGGCTGCGGCATCGCCGCGCCGCGCGGGATCGCCCCGGACCTCTCCGCGTCACGCCGCCGCCCGCCATGTCCTGAAGCGGCCCCGTCCCGTCATCTCCCGCGCGATCCCGGCGGCCTCCAGCCGTTCGAGCGCGCGCCCCGCGGCGCTTTCCGACAGCCCGAGCGCGCGCGCCGCCTCCGGGGCGGCGAGGGCGAGGCGCCGCGCGAGCAGCTCCACGAGGCGGGCAGGCGTGCGCCCCTTCATGGCGGCGGCGGCGGCGTCGGCGCGGGCGCGCCAGGCGGCGAGGTCGTCCAGCGCCGCCCGCGCGTCCGCCGCGCCGTCGGCGAGATCGGCGAGGAACGCCGCCAGCCTCGCCTCGGGCTCGGGGCCGGCGGCGCGGCGGCGCAGGGGCAGCGGCGCGAAGCGCGCCCCGCCGCCCCTGGCGTCGCCGCGTCCCGGACCGCCGCCCGGCGAGGCTCTCCCCCAGAAGACGCCTGGCGACGACGCGCCGGCCGCAAGCCGCATCGCCGCGACGGCCGCATCGGCCGCGGCGTCGGGATCGGCGCGCCGGAGCGCCTGCTCCAGCGCCGCCGCGCGCACGAAGCAGTGCCGGCCCTGCGCCGTCTCCGGCGGCTCCGCCGGCCATCGGTCCTGCGCCGAGCGCGCGGCCGCCAGCCGGCGCGCGAGCCCGTGCGCCAGCGTCATCGCGGGGGCCTCGTCGCCCGCCCTGCCCCGCCGGCGGGCGGCGTCGAGCGCCATCGCCCAGGGGTCCACCGGCGCGGCCTCCGCCTGCAGCAGCCGCGCGGCCTGCACGACGGCGAGCCGCTCGCGCGCAGCCCGGCGCGCCGCCGGGGGCGCGAGGCGCAGCCGCTCGTCGAGCCGGGCGAAGCCTGCGGCGGCGGCGACCAGGCCCTGGACGCAGGCGCGTTCGGCCTCGGCCCAGCCATGCGCGTCCGCGGCCTGCGCGCGGAACCGGCGTGGCGCGTCGTCCTCGGCGGCGCGGAGGGCCGGCGGCGCGTCCTCCTCGAGGTCGTCGTAGATCGAGCGCGCGAGGGAGGCCTCGTCGTCGGGATCGGCGTCAGTCCAAGGTGGGTGTCGGTGCATTCGATCAGAATAGCTTGAAAACCGTAAAAAGCGAAATGGACAGGATTACGCCGTTTACCTTGAGGGCTGCTCCACCGCATGCAACCATGCGATAACAGATATTTATCGCAAGGCTTGTCCGAAGGCCCTCCGGCGGGCAGAATCCGAGCCCAAGAGGCGCGAATGCGCCGTGAGAGCGCACCGCGCTCGGTCCGGAGACGCGCCCCATGTCGTCCACGCCGAACGACGCCGGCCAGAACGACCCTGGCCAGAACGACCCTGGCCAGAACGACCACCCCGGCCCGGACGACCCCGGCCCGGACGCGGCCGCGGCCGACGCGGCCCGCCGCCGCGTGGCCGCGCTGCTGGCGGACCGCCCGCCTGCGCTCTCCGACGCGCATGTGGCTGCGCTTCTGGCGATGGCCCGCGAGACGACGCCCGACAACTCCGCGCGCGCGCTGCGCAGCGACGCCCGCGCCATCGCGGCGTGGCGGCGGGCCGCCGTCGGCGGAGACCTCGTCTTTCCCGAGGCGCCCGGCGTCGTCGTCGCCTTCATCCTCGACCATGCCGCCGATCTGGAGAGCCGGCCGGCCGACGACCCGTCGCGCCTCGCCGCCGAGGCGCTGGTCGCGCTCGGCCGCCGCGGCGGGCTGGCGGCGCAGGCCCCGGCCACCATCGGCCGCCGGCTCGCGAGTTGGCGCCGGCTGCACCGGCTGAAGGGCGTCGACGACCCCTTCGACGACCCGCTGGTGCGCGAGACGCTGCGCATGGTCCGCCGCGCCGGGCGCGGCCGCCACGGCCGGCCGAGGAAATCCGCCAACGCCATCGACCGCCGGCTGCTCGACGCGCTCTACGAGGCGCGGCCCTCCGGCCTGCGCGGCGTCCGCGACGCGGCGCTCATCGAGGTCGCCTGGGCCTCGGGCGGGCGGCGGCGCTCCGAGATGGCGGCGCTGAGGGTCGAGGATCTCGACCGCTCGCGCTTCGCCGGGACCGGGGAGATCGGCCTGCGGCTGGCCGGCTCCAAGACCCATCGCGGCGCCGAGGCCCCGCCGCCGCTGACGGTCCGCGGCCGCGCGGCGCGCTGTCTCGACCTGTGGCTGCGCGCCTCCGGCGTGACGGCGGGCCCGGTGTTCCGCGGCCTCACCCGCGGCGGGGCCGGGCGCACGGTCAGAGTGCTGGAGACGGGCGTGAGCGGCGAGGCGATCCGGCGCGCGGTGAAGTCGGCGCTGGTCGCCGCGGGGTTCGACCCCGCCCACGCCTCGCCCCACGGGCTGAGGAGCGGCTTCGTCACCGAGGCCGCGCGCCGGGGCGTGCCGCTCGAGGCCGCCATGCGCCTCACCCTGCACCGCTCCCGCGCCCAGGCCGGCGCGTACTATCAGGAAGCCGGGCTCGACCGGAACCCGGCGACGGCGCTCGGGGCCGAGTGAGCGCGGCGTGGAGGCGGGGCTGGAGGCGGCGCCCCTCCCCGTCCCCGAGCCTTCTCCGAGCCTTCCCTGTCCCCGAGCCTTTCCGGGCGCTCCCGGCGAGGGGTCAGGCGCGCTCGGCCAGCCGCCGCAGCGCCGCGGCCCGCGCCGGCCAGATCCACGCCCGGTCATAGGCGGCGAGGATGCGCTGGCGCGCCCGCAGCCCCCGCGCCCGCGCGCCGGCGCGGTCCTCCAGCGTCGCGACGATCGCCGCGGCCAGCGCCTGCGGGTCGTAGTGGTCGACGAGCAGCGCGCCGTCCGATGCGCCCAGCGCTTCGCGGATCGGCGCCGCGTCGTTCGCGATCAGCGGCGCCCCCGCGCTCATCGCCTCCAGGAACGACCACGACAGCACGAAGGGCACCGTCAGGTACACATGCGCGTCGGTCCCCTGCAGCAGCGCGGCGTAGGGCGCGGGCGCGAGCAGCCCCGTGAAGTGCAGCCGGCTTTCGTCGAGGTCGAGTTCGGCCAGCATCCGCGCCTTCCAGCTCTCGCCCGCCGGCAGCGCCGCGCCATAGGCCACCCGGTCCCGCCCCGCGATCACGGCGTGAAGCTTCGGCCGCGCCTTCTGCGCCAGCGCCAGCGCGCGCATGAACTCCGGAAAGCCGCGATAGGGCTCCATGCCGCGGGTGGCGTAGCTCACCACCTCCGCGTCATCCGGAACGCCGTGCTCGGCCAGCTGCGCCCGCGCGGCGGGGTCGGGCTTCAAGCCGGCGGCGTCCACGCCGTCCGGCGCCACGGTCAGCCGCGCGCGGATCCAGTCGGGAAACTGCGCCGCCTGGAACTCGGCGGGGCAGAACGCCATGTCCGCCTGCGCCAGATCGACGAGCATCGGCGCGTTGCGCGCCGCCGCCCGCGCCCGCAGGGCCGTCTCGTCGCCGGGCGGCGGATCGTCGGGGTGGATGTCCGGGCGCGGGTGGCGGTACCACCACTCCAGATAGGGGACGAAGGCGGCGCCCGGCCAGACCGCCTTGGCGTAGGTGCCCGCGCCCCAGCCGCTGTGGGCGACGACGACCTGCGGATCGATCCCGGCGGCCTTCGCCTTCACCGCCGTCGCGGCGAAGCTTTCGGCGTTGCGCAGGGCGCGGTCGAGGCCGCGGGCGTGGCGGTGCGTCTCCGGCGCGCCGTCCTCGGCGGCTTCGAACAGCATCATCCGGCAGCCGCGCGGCGGCGTCGCCTGGGCGGCGGTCGCGAAGCAGACGTCGTCGCCCTGGCGCGCCAGCCATGCGCCGAAGGCGCCGAACTGGCCCGGAAAGTTCGTGTGGACGAAGAGGATGCGCATTCTCGGACTCTCGGTCTGCCAGCTCCCGCGGCGGCGGGACGCGGCGCGACCGTCGCGGGGGGACTGTTGCATCTCGACTTTGCGGCCGGCAACCGTCAAAGCTGCGCGCGTGTCCCCTCCCGCCCGAGCGAAACCCCGCATGACCGCTGCGATCATCCCCATCATTCTGTGCGGCGGTTCGGGCACGCGGCTCTGGCCGGTTTCGCGCAAGGACTTCGCCAAGCAGCACGCGCCGATCCTTGAAGGGCTTTCGCCGTTTCAGGGGACGCTGGCGCGCTTTGCGGGCGGCGGCTTCGACCGGCCCATCGTGGTCGCGGGCGCCGGGGGGCGTTTCATGGCGGCCGACCAGGCGCTGGCGGTGGGCGTGGCGCCTGAGATGCTGCTGGAGCCGGAGGGGCGCGACACCGCCGCCGCCATCGCCGCCGCGGCGCGGCTGGCGGCGCGGCGGCGGCCCGACGCGGTGGCGATGGTGTTCCCGTCCGACCACCTGATCCGGGACGTCGCGGCGCTGCACGCGGCGATGGCGGCGGCGGCGGAGGCGGCCGGGGCGGGCCGCATCGTGACCGTGGGCATGCGGCCGACCGAGCCGGCCACCGGCTTCGGCTACATCCGCCCCGGCGAGGGGCTCGGCCATGGCGCGGCGCGGGCGGTCGCGCGCTTCGTGGAGAAGCCCGACGCCGCGCAGGCGCAGGCGCTGATCGCCGACGGCTGCCTGTGGAACGCGGGCATGTTCTGCTTCCGCGCCGACGTGCTGCTGGAGGAGATCGCGCGGCTCGCGCCGGAGGTCGCCGCGGCCGTCGAGCGCGGCGTGGAGGAGGCGGAGGACGACCTCGGCGCGCTCCGCCTGGGCCAGGGTTTCCTCGCTGCGCCAAAGATCTCGTTCGACTATGCGGTGATGGAGAAGACCGCCCGCGCCGCCGTGGTGGAGGCCGATTTCGGCTGGTCCGACATCGGCGACTGGCGCGAGGTGTGGCGCGCCGCGCCCCGCGACGCGGCGGACAACGCCGCCATCGGCGAGGCGGTGCTGCAGGACAGCCGCGGCTGCTACGTGCGCGCGGACGCCGGCCGGCTGGTGGCGACGCTGGGGCTCGAGGGGCTCGCGGTGATCGACACGCCCGACGCGGTGATGGTGGCGCCGCTCGACCGCACGCAGGAGGTGAAGGGGCTGGTCGCCGCGCTCGCCGCCGCCGGCCGGCCCGAGGCGACGACGCCCGCCCGCGTCCACCGCCCCTGGGGCTGGTACCAGACCATGGATCTCGGCGAGCGCTTCCGCGTGAAGCGCATCCAGGTGACGCCGGGCAAGAAGCTGAGCCTGCAGAAGCACCACCACCGCGCCGAGCACTGGGTCGTGGTGAAGGGCACGGCGGAAGTCACCCGCGACCACGAGGTGCTGACCGTGCGCGAGAACGAGAGCGTCTATCTGCCGCTCGGCTGCGTCCACCGCCTCGCCAACCCTGGCAAGATCCCTGTCGAGATCATCGAGGTGCAGACCGGCGCCTATCTCGAAGAAGACGACATCATCCGCATCGAGGACGATTTCGGCCGCGGCTGAACCGCCCCCGGCGCTTGCCGGCCGCCCGTCGCCAACGCGCGTCGCGCCTCCCCGCGCGCCGGGCGCCGTGCGATCTTGGGGCGGTCTTCGGGCGTCCCCGAACGGCCTTCGGCGGGCGGCGGTGAACGAAGGTCCGAGCTTCGGACCCCGCCGCCGCCGCCCTGCCCCGGCCGCCGCCGCGGGGCGCTGCGATTCGCCCGCCGTTGCGGCCTGCTCCGGCGATTTCGGTGATTCCCCGCGGGGAAGCGCCGCCGGCGCCGTTCCTTCGTTCACCGACTGCCGTTCCTTCGTTCACCCCGGCCCGTTCCATCGATCACCCGGCGCCGTTCCTTCGTTCACCCGGCGCCGTTAGATCGTTCACTGCGGCCTGCGGCGCTGGACGGGTCGGGACGGCTGCGACAAAGCTGTGAACCTGTGGTCGAGGGGCGCGGCATGGCGATGGAAACCTACGAGATCGAGACCCTGGGCGGGGCCCGACCCGCCATGGACCAGCCGGCCCCCGCCCAGCCGGCCCCGGACCAGCCCGGCGCGACCGGCGCGCCCCTGTCGCCCGCCCTCCCGTCGCCGCGCCGCGCCGCGGTCGAGACCGACAGCCCGCTGGAGGGCGCGGTCGCCGGCCAGGTCGACCTGATGGCCTACCCGTTCTTCTCGCTGTCCAAGACCCCCGCCAAGCGCGCGATAAAGTTCGTCGAGGGCGCGGTGTCGCTGGAGGTGCGGCCCTCCGAGAAGGGCGTCGCCACGATCTACGACAAGGAGATCCTGATCTACCTCGCCTCGCTGGCCATCGAGCGGCTCGACCGCGGCGAGACCTTCGACGGCGTCCTGACCTTCACCGCCTACGATTTCTTCAAGCTCGCCGGCCTCTCCGGCGCCTCGGGCAAGAACTACCAGCGGCTCGCCGGCTCGCTCGACCGGCTGCAGGGCACGCAGGTGCGCACCACCATCGAAACGGGGGGCGTCAACATCGACGGCTGGTTCTCCTGGGTGTCGGAGGCGCAGGTGATCTTCACCCGCGACAGCCGCGGACAGAAGCGGGCGCGGGCCTTCCGCGTGCGCATCACCGACTGGCTGGTGCGCGCCATCGCCGCCGACGGTTCGGTGCTGAGCTACGACCGCAGCTATTTCCAGCTGTCGGCCATCGAGCGGCGGCTCTACGAGATCGCCCGCGCCGGCTGCGTGCGCGGCGCGCCGCTGGAGCTGGAGCTCAATACGCTGCGCACCCGCGTCGGCGTCACCAGCCCGCTCAAGAAGTTCCGCCAGCTGCTCGCCCAGATCGCCGAGCGCGACGACCTGCCGGGCTTTCGCGTCGACATCCTCGACGCCGAGGCCCGCGGCGTGCTGAGCCGCATCAGGGTGCGCCTCGTCCCCCGCGCCGGCGCGCTGGCGCCGCCGCGCGGCGCGGCGCCCGGCCCAGAAAGCGGCCCGGAAAGCGGCCCGGAAAGCCGTCCCGAAATCCCAGCCGGAAGCCCGCCCGCCCAGGGCGCGCTCGCGCTCGACTGAGCCGCGGGCGCATCAGGCGCAGGACGTCCCGACCATGACAGAGGAAAGCCGAACCCCAGAATAGCAAACCCCCGGAGGCCGGAGGCTCCCCGAGGGCGTGCGTCGTCTATCGTTGGCGCTTTAGACATAGCACCCCCCCATATCAGCCGCAACGCTCAAGCGCGCTTCCTGCGTGTCCGAAGGCGTGCGCGCGGGCGAGACGCCCGGACTCCGGCCAACACCGGAGACCACAGAGGCCATGCTCATCGAGACCGAGGCGGCGCATCCCCCGCGCCGCGCCCCCGCCCCTTCCGGGCGGGACGACCTTCCCTCGCCCGCGGCCCGGCCGAACCCCGGCCAGCGCCGCTCCACCCCCGCCGGCCGCCGCGCCGATGCGCTGGCCGAGGCCTGGGCCGGTCTGCCCGAGGGCGTCACCCGCTGGCGCCTCGTCGCAGCCCTCAGGGCCGCCGCCCGCGCGCTGAGCCTGTCCAGCCCGATGCTGCGGCTGATGGAGCACTACGTCGACCTCACCTACGATCAGGACTGGGCGGAGGACAGCGAGCCGGTGATCTGCCGCCCGCTGACGGAGATCGCCGAGCATCTCGGCCGCAGCGAGCGCCAGGTGCGCAACATCGAGCGCGCGCTCGTCGAGCGCGGCCTGCTGGCGTTCCGCGACAGCGGCAACCACGCCCGCAAGGGCCGCCGCGACCGAAAGACCGGCCGTCTGGTCTACGCCTACGGGCCGAGCCTGGCGCCCTTCGGCGCCCGCGCCGGGGAGGTGATCGCGCTGGCCGCCGCCGCCCGCGCCGACATCGCCGAGGGTCGCCGCCTGCGCATGGCGGTCTCGGCGCTGCGCCGGCGGCTGAAGGCCGATCTCGACGCGGCCGACGCCGCGGGGATCGAGGCGACCGCCTTGCGCGCCGCGCTCGACGCCGCCCCGGCCCGCCTGCCCGCCGCGATGCCGGCGGATGCGCTGCGGGGCCTGCGCGACGACCTCGCCGATCTCGCGGCGCGGGTGCTGGAGGCGCTTGGCGGCGCCTGCCCCGAGGACGACGCCCCGGCATGGTCCAAGCTGCATGAAACTTCCGCCCGGCCGGCAATCGACGGCTCTCCTGAAACTGATACATCCAAAAAAAATGCCGCAAGCGGCTCTGGTATCGCCTTGAAAAAGGCAAAGACGGCCGCGGGGCGCGAAGGGACGATCGATGCGCCTGTTGTGGGAGGCGGAAAGGACGAGCGCGCTCGGACGGCGCACCCCGACAACGGCGTGGGGGCGATCCCGCTGGCGCTGGCGCTGGCCGCAGCCGGGCCCGAGATCGGGGCCCTGGCGCGGGAGACCGCCGCGGCGCGGGGCGGTCCGCCCAACTGGCCGGTGCTGATCGACGCCGCCCGCACGGTCGCGCCGATGCTGGGGATCGACCAGACGCTCTGGGGCGAGGCCTGCGGGCGGCTGGGGCGCGGCGGCGCGGTGCTGGCGACGATCATCCTTGCGCGCGGCGCCGCGCGGGCCGGGCCGGAGGATGGCGGCGCTGGGGCGGGGGTCGGCGGGGCCGGTCTCGCGCCGATCCGCCGCCCGGCGGCCTATCTGCGCGAACTTCTGGCGCGGGCGGATCGGGGCGAGTTGCATCTCGACCGCTCGATCCGGGCGCTCGCGGCGACCCCCTGCGGCGACAGCCCCGAGCCTGCGCTGCGCAGGGCCGCGCCGTGAGGTCAGGGCGAGATCCGGGCGAGGTCCGGACCAGTCCGGGTCGGCGCGCCCTACCCGTCCAGCTCCCGCAGGAACGCCGCCAGCGCGACGCGCAGCTCCGGCTCGCTCCAGCTCCGCGCGCCGGCGAAGCGGATCGTGACGCGGTCGCCCCGCGCCGCGGCCTCCACCCCCATGCGCTCGGCCCGCGCCCGCACGGTCGGCCCGGCCGCGCTGCGCGGGGCGCTTCGGAGCGCCCCGCCGCCCGCCGCCGCGGCGTCGAGCGCCGACAGCGCGTCGTCGCGGCCCGCCTCCGTCTGGGCGCCGGCCAGGAGGGCGCCGCGCAGGAGCGCGCTGAGCGGGTCGGGCCGCTCGGCGGTGGGCAGCGGCAGCGCCGGGTCGGCGACGGCGCGCAGCAGCGCGACCTCAAGCGTCTCGCTGCGGTCGGGCTGGGCGGCGAGCGCGATGCGCACGGCCTCGGCGGTCTCCGGCGCCTCGCGCATGCGGTTGCGCAGCGCGACGCCCACGGCGCGGGGCAGCGCGGCGGGATGGGCCAGCGCGTCGCCGACCGCGTCCATCACCTCGACGAAGTTGCGGATGTAGCTGCGCTTCTGCGGCGCGGCGGAGCGGAACAGCTCGGCCACCGCCGCGTCGGCGTCGCCGCCCAGATGCGCGTCGGCGTAGGCGCGGGCGAGCCGCGCCATCTCGGCGAAGGAGACGTCGCGCCGCATCAGGTTCTCGTCGACCATGCGGCGGTAGGCGCTCGCGAGAGCCGCGGCGTCCTCCCTGTCCGCGGGGCCGATCGCGGCGGGGATGCGCTCGAAGCCCGGCCCCTCGGCGCGCAGCTCGCGCCAGGCCGCGAGGCGGCGCCAGCCCTGCACCAGCGCGAAGCGGCGCGGGCCCGGCGCCGCGCCCTGCCCGTCCCCGATCCGCGCCAGCCGGATCGGGTTCGACAGCCCGATCTCGCGGATCGAGGCCTTCAGCGCCTCGATGTCCTCGTCGCGCACCGGCGCCCGGTCGCGGATCAGCCAGCCCTCGTCGATGGCGTCCGGGTCGACCGCCTCCAGCAGCAGCCCGGCGCGCTTGGCTGCGACATGCGCCGCGGCCAGCGCGTCGTTCTCGGCGCGGATCGCAGCCTCTCGGGCGGCGCGGTCGGAGAGCGAGGCCGCGGTCTCGCGCACGGCGGCGGCCATGGGTCCGCGCCGGGCGGGCGGCGGCGTCGCGGCGTCGGGCTCCGCCGCCGGGGCCTCGACGTCGAAGGCGCGCCGCCGGCTCACGCCGCGGCCTCCCCGCCAGCGGCCCGGTCGCCGTTCTCGGCTGCGATCTCCGTCCGCGCCGCCGCGACGGCCTCGGCGAACTCGCCGTAAGCCGCGTCAAAACTTTCTCGCGCGCGGCGCCAGGTCTCTCGGGTCATGTCGCGGTAGTCGATCTCGTAGACCGAGCACAGGAAGCGGCCCGACTGCTCGACGGCCCGCGTCATCTCGATCTGGCGCTGCGCCACCCGCTCGCCGAAGGCTTTTCGGAACGCGCCGTCCATCGCCTGGTGCAGCGGGTTGCCCGGCTCGTAGCGCGTCAGCAGGAAGCGCAGGTCGCAGAACCGTTTCCCCGCGGGGAAATGCCCGCCGAAGCCGTGCTCGAGGTCGGCCAGCGCGTCCGAGAGCTGGCCGAGAAACGAGGTGGTGCTGTCGTACTCCCAGTAGCCGGGGCCGGAGGGGATCCACAGCAGGTCGGCGGCGAAGACCGCGTTCATCGACTGGTAGCCGATGGCCGGCGGGCAGTCGAAGATGATCAGGTCGTAGGCGTCGGGCGGCAGCGCGTCGAGCCAGCGCGAGACCGCGGCGAAGAAGGTCCAGTCGGGGTTGAGGTGGCGGTACTGGGCGCTGGCGAACTCCACGAAGGCGGCGTTGGCGCAGGAGGCGACGAGGTCGACCGTCGGCCATGCCGTGGCGCGGATGAAGCTGGCCGGCGCGCGCGCCTCCAGGCCGAGCCCGGTCACCGAGGCGGGCAGGGCGCGCCGCTCGGTCCGCGCGCCGCTCTCCGCGCCGACGGGGCCGGCGTTCATCGCCTCGGTCTCGCGGATGAGATCGCGCGCCATGACGCCCCAGACCGTGTCCTCCTCGGCGACGTCGACCGCGCCCATGGCGTGGGAGAGCGTGGCCTGCGGGTCGAAATCCACCGCCAGCACGCGCCAGCCCTCAAGGGCGGCGGCGTGGGCGAAATGCAGCGCCACGGTGGACTTGCCGGCCCCGCCCTTGAAGTTGGCGATCGCCGCGCGCACGGCGCGGCCTCCGGTGCGGGCGGGCATGAGGCCCGCGCGGCCGCGGCCGGGCTTCAGCCGGGCGCGCAGCGCGTTGATCTCGTCGAGGCTGAACCAGCGCTGGCGGCCGTCGGGCTCGGTCACGCCCTGGGGCAGGGCGGGGTTCTCGGCGAGGCGGTTGCGGAAGGTGGAGGGGTTGATCTTCAGGATCAGCTCCGCGACCTCCCAGCTGGAGAAGCGGCGCAGGGTCTTCTCGGCCTCGGGCGAGAAGGTCTGGGCGCGGATCCAGCCCTGGATGCGCCGCGATCCCGCCGTCAGGCGGGCGAGGTCTTCATGGTCGATCATGTGCCTGTCCGGTTGAGGCGCCTCTTGCGGGCGTCCTTCGCTGCTCGCGGGCAGTTTACGCCCGCAGGCCCGAACCACCAAGCAAAACCGTTCCCCGCGGGGAAAGGCGCTTCAGAAGCCGCTGAAGACCATGTCGAGCGCGCCGCGGATCGCGTGATCCTGCGCGCTCAGGTCGGCGACCGGCGCGCCGGCTAGAAGCCGCGCAGGAACGGCCGCCATCTCGGCGGTGTGCAGCGCGCAGCGGGCGCCCTCGATCTCGAAGACCGGTTCGAGGCGGGAGATCGCCGGCAGCGCCTCACTGACCGGCATGAGCGGCGCGACGACCCGCGACCCGGTTGCGATCAGGTCCGACTGGAGGTCCAGCACGAGGGCGCCGTCCGGCAGGCGGTGGACGTGGAACTGCGCCACCCGGTCAGGGCTTCCACGACTGCCACGCCGCCAGCGGCAGGCCGTTGGCCTCGATCCACGCCGTGCGCCGCGCCATGGCGTCGGTGTTTTCGGCGCGCCACGCCTCGGCCCGCGCGGCGCGCACGGCCTGATCGAGCGCCGTCTCGGCGATGGCGGAGACGTTGAGATCGAGCGCCCGCGCCGCGTCGAGCAGCGCCGCGTCGAGGGTGACGTTGGTTCTGCGCTTGACGGCGACGCTGGTGCGATCACGTGACATACACATTCTTTATACACACTCAATCCTGCGCGCAAGTTCCCCCGGCGGCCTGTCCGTTCCCCGCGGGGAAAGCGCGCGCCGAGCCTTGCCCCATCGTCAGCCCCGGCGCCTCGGGCTATCGTGGCGCCTGTGCGCCGGAGGATGCGCCGCCGCCTGTGGGACCGCTCCATGACGCTTGCGCCGCCGCCCGGCTTCTTCAACGCCCATGATCAGGGCTTCGTCCGCTGCGCCGTCGCCGCGCCGAAGGTGACGCTGGCCGACCCGGCGGCGAACGCCGAGGCCATCGCCGCGCTGGCGGAGACGGCGGCGGCCGACCATGTCGCGGTGCTGCTGACGCCGGAGCTGGGGCTCTCGGGCTACGCCATCGACGACCTGCTGCACCAGGACGCGCTGCTGAATGCGGTGGAGGCGGCGCTCGCCGCGCTCGCGGCGCGGACGGCGGCCTTGGGCCTGATGCTGCTGGTCGGCGCGCCGCTGCGGCTTCAGGGCCGGCTGCACAACTGCGCCGTGGCGCTGCACCGGGGCCGCGTCCTCGGCGTCGTGCCCAAGAGCTACCTGCCGAACTACCGCGAGTTCTACGAGGCGCGCTGGTTCGCGCCCGCCGCCGCCGCCGCCGCGACCGAGATCACTGTGGCCGGCCAGACCGCGCCCTTCGGCGCGGACCTCATCTTCGAGGCGGAGGACGTCCCCGGCCTCGCCGTCGCCCTGGAGATCTGCGAGGACGTCTGGGTTCCGGTCCCGCCCTCGGCGCTGGCCTGCATGGCGGGCGCGACGGTGGTGGCGAACCTCTCGGCCTCCAACGCCACGGTCGGCAAGTCCGAGTTCCGCCACGCGCTCTGCGAGGTCAGCTCGGCGCGCCAGATCTGCGCCTATCTCTACTCCGCGGCGGGGGAGGGCGAGAGCACCACCGATCTCGCCTGGGACGGGCAGGCGATGATCTACGACCTCGGCGAGATGCTGGCCGAGACGCCGCGCTTCGCCCGCGCGCCGCAGATGATCACCGCGGACGTCGATATCGAGCGCCTGCAGGCGGAGCGGCTGCGCGCGACCAGCTTCGCCGCCTGCGCGCGCGAGACGCCGGGCGCGACCGACCCCGCGCGCTGGCGCCGCGTGCGCTTCTCGCTCGACCCCGTGCGGGTGCGCGACGTCGGGTTGCGCCGGGCGGTGGCGCGCTTTCCCTTCGTGCCGGCCTCCTCGGAGCGGCTCGACGCGCTCTGCGCCGAGGCCTACGCGATCCAGACCGACGGGTTGCGCCAGCGGCTCGAGGCGTCGGGCGTGAAGCGCGTCGTGATCGGCGTCTCGGGCGGGCTCGACAGCACCCAGGCGCTGCTGGTTGCGGCGCAGGCGATGGAGCGGCTGGGGCGGCCGCGCAGCGACATTCTCGCCTACACCCTGCCGGCCTTCGCCACCTCGGCGAAGACGAAGGCGACCGCCTGGGCGCTGATGCGGGCGCTGGGGGTGACGGCGCGCGAGGTCGACATGACGCCTTCCTGCGTTCAGATGCTGCGCGACATCGGCCACCCCGCGGCCGACGGCGCGGCGCAGTACGACCTCGCCTACGAGAACGTGCAGGCCGGCGCGCGCACCAGCTTCCTGTTCCGCGCCGCCGGCCACGAGGGCGCGCTGGTGGTGGGCACCGGCGACCTGTCGGAGGCGGCGCTCGGCTGGTGCACATACGGCGTCGGCGACCACATGAGCCACTACAACCCGAACGCCTCGATCCCCAAGACGCTGATCCAGCACCTGATCCGCTGGGAGGCCGCGCGCGCGGGCTTCGGGGCGGAGGTCTCCGCGGCGCTGCGCGACGTGCTGGCCACGGAGATCTCGCCCGAGCTGGTGCCGGGCGAGGGGGAGGGGCCGGGCCAGCGCACCGAGGATTTCGTCGGCCCCTACGCGCTGCAGGACTTCAACCTCTACCACGTCACCCGCTACGGGATGCGGCCCTCGCGCGTGGCCTTTCTCGCCTGGCACGCCTGGCGCGACGCGCAGGCGGGGGCCTGGCCGCCGGGCCTGCCCGAAGACCAGCGCCGCGCCTACGACCTCGAGGAGATCGCGCGCTGGCTGCGGGTGTTCCTGAGCCGCTTCTTCGGGACGAGCCAGTACAAGCGCTCGGCCATGCCCAACGGGCCGAAGCTGAGTTCCGGCGGCGCGCTCAGCCCGCGCGGCGACTGGCGCGCGCCGAGCGACGCCGGCCCCGCGGTCTGGCTCGCGGAGCTGGAGGCCCGGCTGGGCGCCGCCGGGTCGGCGCCGCCCCTTTGACGCGGCCTCCCGCCGCGCTTCGGCGCCTGCGTCATCGACGCGAGCGTGGCGCTGAAATGGCTGGTCGGCGAAGCAGGATCAGACGCCGCGGCCGCATTGCTGGACGGCCCCGCGCTGCTGGCGCCGGAACTCATCCATGTCGAGATCGCCAATGCGCTGTGGCGCATGGCGCGGGTCGGGCGCATCGCCGAGGCCGACGCCGCCGATGCGCTCGCGCTGCTTGCGAGGCTGCCCCTGCGCCGGCGCGTCGCCGATCGTCACCTGGCGCCGGAAGCGCTGCGGCTGGCGCAGTTGCTGGACCATCCCGCATGCGACTGCCTCTACCTGGCGCTGGCGATGGACGCCGGCGCGCCGGTGGTGACGGCGGATCGTCGCTTCGTCGCGGCGGCTGCGCGTGACGCGGCGAGCGCGCCTCTCGTCGTCGATCTCGCCGCGCTGTAGCGATGCGCGCCATGGTCACGCGCTTTCCGGAGCGCGGCTGCAATTTCCCATGGGCGGGCTTCAACGGGCCGAGGCCCGGACCGGGAGGGGCGCCTTTCCCCGCGGGGAAAGGGCTGCGCGCCAGACGCCGGGTGCGCGGCGGGCGGCGGCTTCTTTCCAAGCATGGCGCGGCGGGCTATGCAGCGGGCCGCGCAGCGGAGAACCCGATGACGTCAGACGCCGCATCCCCGAGCATCCCTGAGACCGCCGCCGAAAGGGCCGCCGAAAGGGCCGTCGAGAAGGCCGCCGCGGAGGCGAGCCTCGACGCCGCGCCCGAGGCCGATGTCGGCGCGTTCGGCCTCGACGCGCTCGACGCCGCTGTGGAGGGCGTGGCGCGGCTGCGCGCGGCGCTCGCCGCGCCGCCCCTGAGCGAGGCCTTCGCCGCCGCGGTCCGGCTGATCATGGGGCTGGAGGGCCGGCTGATCGTCTCCGGCGTCGGCAAGAGCGGCCATGTCGGCGCCAAGCTCGCGGCGACCTTCGCCTCCACCGGCGCGCCGGCCTATTTCGTGCATCCCACCGAGGCCAGCCACGGCGACCTCGGCATGATCCGCCGCGAGGACGCCATTCTCGCGCTGTCCTGGTCGGGCGAGACGCGCGAGCTGACCGACCTCGTCGCCTATTCGCGGCGCTTCGCCGTGCCGCTGATCGCCGTCACCGGCGGCGCCGGCAGCATGCTGGCGCGGGCGGCGGACGTGGCGCTCGTGCTGCCGGCCGCGCGCGAGGCCTGCCCGCACAACCTCGCGCCGACGACCTCGACGCTGATGCAGCTCGCGCTCGGCGACGCGCTGGCGGTGGCGCTGCTGCGCCGGCGCGGCTTCAGCGCGACCGATTTCCGCGACCTGCACCCCGGCGGCAAGCTCGGCGAGCAGCTCAAGACGGTCTCGGCGCTGATGCTGCGCGGCGAGCACATGCCGCTGATCGCGCCCGACGCGACGGTGGAGCGCGCCATCGGCGCGATCACCTCGAAGGGCTGCGGCATCGCCGGCGTGCTCGACGCGGGCGGGCGGCTCGTCGGCGTCATCACCGATGGCGACATCCGCCGCTTCGTGGAGCGCCACGCCGAGACGCCGATGCGCCAGGCGCTGACCGAGAACAGCGCGGGCGACGTCATGACCCGCGATCCGGTGATCGCGGCGCCCGACATGCTCGCCGTCTCGGCGGTGGCGGCGATGGAGGCGCGGCGCATCTCGGCGATGTTCGTCGTGGAGGACGGCCGGCCCGTGGGCGTGGTGACGCTGCTGCAGTTCCTGCGCTCGGGCGTGGTCTGAGCGCCTGCGCGCGTGAGCGTGGTGTGAGCGCCTGCGCGCTCGGGGTTCTGTCTGAGCGCCTGCGCGCTTGGGGTTCTGTCTGAGCGCCTGCGCGCTCGGGCGTGATGTGAGGCGCGCGCCGGCGGCGCGGCGGGGGAGGAGACTTCAGATGACCGAGTTCAGGCGCGTGACGGTCGACGGCCCCTCGGGGCCCGTCGTCTTCGCCTCCGACGCGCCTTTCGCGCTGATCGCCGGCCCCTGCCAGATCGAGAGCCGCGACCATGCGCTGAAGATCGCCGGGGCGCTGCGCGCGACCGCCGACGCCGCGGGCGTGCCGCTCGTCTTCAAGGCCAGCTACGACAAGGCCAACCGCTCATCGGCGCACGGCGCGCGGGGCGTCGGGCTGGAGGCCGGCCTGCGCATCCTCGCCGACGTGCGCGACGCCATCGGCGCGCCGGTGCTGACCGACATCCACGCCGAGACCCAGGTCGCCGCCGTCGCCGAGGTGGTCGACATCCTGCAGATCCCGGCGTTCCTGTGCCGCCAGACCGACCTGCTGCTCGCCGCCGCCGCCACGGGGCGCGCGATCAACGTCAAGAAGGGCCAGTTCCTGGCGCCGTGGGACATGGCCAACGTCGCCGACAAGCTGGTGTCGGGCGGCTGCGAGAAGGTGCTGCTGTGCGAGCGCGGCGCGTCCTTCGGCTACAACACGCTGGTCAGCGACTTCCGCGCGCTGCCGGCCATGGCGCGGACCGGCTGGCCGGTGGTGTTCGACGCGACGCATTCGGTGCAGCAGCCCGGCGGGCTCGGCGCATCCTCCGGCGGCCAGCGCGAGTTCGCGCCGGTGCTGGCGCGGGCGGCGGCGGCGGTGGGCGTGGCGGGGCTCTTCATCGAGGCCCATGACGACCCCGACCATGCGCCCTCGGACGGGCCCAACATGCTGCCGCTGGAGTGGATGGGCCCGCTGCTGGCGGAGCTCACGGCGCTCGACCGGCTGGCCAAGGAGAGCCGGTTCCGCGGGATCTGAGCCCGGTCAGCCGGCCTCCAGCGCGTCGAGCGCCGCGGCGGCGGCGTCGAGATCGACCAGCATCGCGCTGTTGTTGGGGTCCGACCGGGCCAGGAACGACCGGCAGCGCAGCCGCACGACCCGGTTGCCGAGCGCGCCGTCGGCTTCGTCGAGGTGGTGGCGGGTGTAGTTCTCCGACGCGAGCATCAGCACGCGCCGCCCGCCGACGCCGAACAGCAGGTTGAACAGCGCGCCGCCGAACTGGCCGGCGATGATCCCGGCGCCCGCGAGACGGTCGAGCTGGGCGCGGAAGTCGAGATCGCCGAGGTTGACGCAGCGAAAGCCCCGCGCGGTCAGCATCGCGATCAGCGCGCGCTCGTTCAGCACCGCGCGGTCCCAGAAGAACGCGTCGTGGCGGGTGAGATAGATCCGCTCGCCGGTCTGCGGCGGGGGGCCGTCGGGAAACAGCCGCTCGCGGAAATCCGCGATGACCGGCGCCGCCGCGGAAGGCGGATAGTCCGACGCCCAGAGCGCATCGGCCGCGATCCAGCCCGCCTCGGGCTTGAGGAACAGCTGCTCCGGCCCGATCCCCAGCGCCTCGAACACGGCGCGGCGGCGGGCGTGGACCTCGCGCGAGACCAGCAGCCTCGGCCGGGGTTCGGGCATGCGCCACCAGACATGCAGCCGCGACAGCACGTCGATGATGAAGTGGGTGTAGGCGTCCTCGGCGTAGGTCGAGAGCAGGAACAGCGGCGTCTCGACCCGTTCGACCGTCTCCGGCGGACCGATCAGCCGCGCGCCCTCGGGGCCGACGGCCACGCCATGGGGCGTCAGCACATAGCGCCGCCGCGCCGGGTCGGCGGCGATCTCGGGCCAGAATCGCGCGGCGGTCCGCAGCAGGAAGGCGTCCTCGCCCAGGAAGACGGCCCCGCGCCGGCCCACCGTCGCGCCCTCCAGCCGGAACAGCGCGACGTCCTGCGCCGGGGTCGGCCGCGGAAAGGGCCGCGACGGGGCGTCGTCTCCCGGCGCAAGTTCGGCGAAGCGCATGTGCGTCCCGCCCTCGAAGCGCCACGAGGCGGAAAGCTCGGCGCGCGCCGGCGGCCCCCCGCGCCGGCGCGGCAGGGCGAAACGGCCGCGCAGCAGCGCGCCCGCGCCGAAGGGCTCCGCTCCCGCCGCCTCGTCAATCATAGGCGAAATATCCGCTCAGCGTCGTGGCGTCGCCGATCGGTGCGCGCAGCGCGATGGGCGCGCGCAGCGGCCCGCATCCCGCAACGGCGCCGCCCTCGGCGAGGAGCAGCACGGAGGCCGGCCTGCGCGGGCCCGCGGCCATCGCGGCCAGCGCCGGGCCGAGCGTGGGATTGCGCCGCGCCGCGGCGCGCGAGACCCCCAGGCTGAGGCAGACCGACCGCGCTGCGGCGACGCGCGCCGCAAGCGCCTCCGCCGCGCCGGGCGCCGGGGTTCCGGCGCCGACGAAGGCCACCGCCACGCCGGGGCGCAGGTCCGCGCGGAACGCCGTCGGGTCAGCCGGCCCCGCCAGGCCGTCGACGGCGTCGAAGGCGTGCACCACGAGCTGATCCGAGGCGCGCTTGTCGTTCAGGAACAGGTGCTGGAGATAGGCGCAGAGCAGCAGCAGCCGCCCGCGCGGGCCGAGCTCCGGCGCCCAGACCGCGAAACGGTCGGCGAAGAAGGCGTCGAGGTCGCGCTCGCGGCTGCGCAGGGCGCCGCCCTCGATGCGGAACGTCTTCAGCATGGCGTCGAGGCGCAAGGCGGGGCCGCTTCAGGAGGCCATGACGCGCGCGTAGCACGCGTCGATGGCGTCGGCGACGCGGGCCTCGCTGAACGCCTCCGCCCGCGCGAGGCCCTTCGCGGCGAGGGCGCGGCGCAGCGGCTCGCTGTCGGGCGCGCTGAGCCGGCGGAACGCGTCGCGGATCGCCGCGGTGTCGGTGGGGTCCACCAGCAGCGCGGCGTCCCCGGCGATCTCGGCGGTCGAGCTGATCGAGGCGGTCACGACCGGCGTGCCGCACAGGAACGCCTCCAGCACCGGCAGGCCGAACCCCTCGTAGAGCGAGGCGAAGACCAGCGCCCGCGCCGACCGCATCAGCGTGATCATCTGGGAGAAGGGCAGGTAGTCGAGGTAGATGATCCGCGGCGAGCGCGCCATCATGTTGACCACGTCCTTGAACTGCCAGGCCTGCCGGCCCACCACCACCAGCGGCTCGGGCACGCCGGAGGCGAGATAGGCCTCGATGACGCGGCGCAGGTTCTTCTTGGGCTCGATCGCGCCGACATAGAGGTAGAAGCCCTCGCGGGTCAGCGTGTCCACGTTGCCGGGGGCCTTGTTGGCGGCCTCGCCGAGCGGCGCGTGGAAGGCGTGGGCGAGCTCGATGTCGACGTCCTCGCGGCTCTTGGACAGCAGTTTCCCGGGGATCGTCACGCTCTGGTAGGTGTTGGTGACCTTCTCCGGCGCGGCCGGCAGCATGCTGAGGATGTCGTCGCGGCTGCATTCCGAGACGGTCACGACATGGTCGGCGTCGCGGACGATCTTCCTGAGCAGGCGGTAGTAGCGCTCCTTCCGGTCGAGCGTGGCGTAGGGCAGCTTCAGCGGCACGAGGTCGTGGAAGGTGTAGATGTTCCTCGCCCCGCGCAGGCGGATCGGGATCGGGTAGGTCCAGTGGGCGATGTCCACCGGCTCCGGCGAGACGACCTCCAGGAACCCTCCGGTCAGGCTGAAGCGGTGCTGGGCGGTGCGGAACAGGTCGCGCCAGTTCAGCACCGCGTCGCAGTCGGGCCGCTGCTGGTGGCTGTCGCGGATGACGAGGCCGGTGTCGGGCACGAGGGCGGGGCGCGCCGTGCGCACGACCCGCGCCAGCGCCCGCGTCTCCCGCACGATGTCGAACTTCGCCGGCGGCGCGTCGGCGAACATCGCCTCGCGCAGCACCGCGTCGCCCCGCTCGGGCGCCTGCTTGCCGTAGAGCGCCACCAGATGGTGGCCGAGCATCTTCACGCAGACGCTGAGGTTGCGCGAATAGGTCGCGACGCCGGTGCCCTGCTCCAGCGCGAGATTCATGCCGTCGATGAGGATGCGCAGAGGGCGGGAGCGTGGCACAAGGGCCTCCGGTGCTGAGGGGGCGGGCGCCGGCGGGGCGCGGGTCGCCGTGCTTAGTGTCGCCGCCGGCGGGCGATGACAAGGGCGCGGCGCCGGATCGACCGCCCGTGCGTTGATATCCGACGCGCCAGCGGCCATGGTGCGACGCGCCGCGGGGTCTCGTTCGGCCCTGTCCCGCGCGCCCCCAGGCGCCTCCCTCGTCAACTTGGTGGACGCACAAGCCATGTTCTTTCGGAAGGCAGCCGCTCCGTCGACGGCGAGGCAGGCCCGGGGCCCCGTTTGCGGCGTGGCGCTGGTGGGCGACGGCGCCGACGCAGGCTGGGAGGACGCGTTGTGGACGGCGCTGAACGAATGCGCGCCGGCGTGGCGCCTCGACGTCAGCGCGCCGCCGCACGCCGCAGGCGCGGCGTTCCGGCGCGCGGTCGCGCCCGGCGATGTCGCGGCGGCGCTTTCGGCCGCGCTCGACGAGGCGGCGGCCTCCGGGGAGGGCGCGCTCGCTCTGGTCTTTCCGAGCCTTGCGGCGGCGACGCTCGTCGGGGCCGCCGCCGGCCGCGCCGGCCGGGTCTGCGTCGCGCCGCCGCGCATCGCCCCCGGGGACGCCGCGCCGCTTGCGCGGCTTGCGCGGTCCGGCCTGCGCGTCGGGCTGTGGTCGAGCGTCGGCGTGGATCTGTGGGCGCGCACCGAGGCGGATCTCGACGCGCTGCGCCGGGCGGGGGCGGGGGCGGTCCGACTCGGCGCGCTGGAGGTCGGCGCGCCGGCGCCGCTTGCACAGGCGGCCGACGAACTGCGCGCGGCGGGGCTGCTTGGGGGCGTCGTCGCGCTGGCGCCGGGCGCGGCGGCGGCGGACGGTCTGAGCGCGCTGGCGGCTTTCGCCGACGCGCTGGCGGCGGCGGGCGCGGCGGGGCCGTTCACGGCGCCGCCAGGATCGGCGCAGGCGATCGACGCGGCGTCCGGTCTCGCCGCCGTCTCCATCGGCGCGGCGGAGACGGACGGCGCGGCGGACCTGGCCGTGGTCTGCGCCGACGATCCCGGACATGAGGAGCGCGCTGCGCGACTGCTGGCGCAGGGCTGCGCCGTGATCCTGCTTTGCGGCGACGAGGCGCGCAGGCTCTCGGCGCCCGCCGCGCCGGACGCGCTGGCGGACCGACTTCGGGCGGCGCTCGGGATCCCTGCGCAGGCGCCTTCGGTCGTCGGCGCCCGTCTCGCCGAGCGGCTCGGCGTCTCGGTCGCCGTCGATCGGGCGCTGTTCAACCCGTGGACGCGCCTCTTCGTCCTCGACGCCGACGTTGCCGGAGACGTCTCTCCCGATGATCTGGGCGGCGACATCTCGGCGCCCGGCGGTGGCGGCCTGGTCAACGCCTGGGCGCGGAGCGTGGCGCCGCGCCCAGGCTATGCGGCGCGCCTGCGCGCCTCGGCCGTGCTTGCGGCGGGCGTGGAGCCGGAAGATCTGTCGGTGACGCTCGGCCTGCGCGGCTGGCCGGTGGCCCGCCTCTCCGGCGACGTCGCGCCCAGCGTCGAGCGCAGCGGCCTCATCGCGCTGCAGCCGGACGCGGCGGGCGGCGCGCGGATCGATTTCTGGGGCGAGCCGGGGGACGCGCGGCTGCAGGTCGGCCGCAGGCAGGTGGTCGCCGAGCCTGTCCGCGCCGACCCCGGCCGCCCCGCCACTTTCTCGACGACGCAGCCGTTCCCGTTCGACCGCGAGACGCTGACGACGCTGCCCGAGGCGGGCGTCGGCCAGAAGTTCACGGCCTTCGCGGCGCTGACGGCGCCGGCGCGGCCGAGCTCGGCGCGGCTGGCGGCGATGCGCGACCGCTTCGCGGGCCGCGAAGCCTGGCTGATCGGCAACGGGCCGAGCGTGCGTCTGGCGGACCTCGACCGGCTGCAGGACGCCGGCGCGCTGTGCTTCGGCTTCAACCGCTTCCATCTCGCCCATGACCGGACCCGGCTGCGCCCTGCCTTCACCGTCACCGCCGACCGCCAGATGATCGAGGATTTCGGCCTCGAGATCGTGGCGTCGTCGGGCGGCATGGTGTTCGTGGCCAACGACCGCTGCCCCGATCTGGCCGGGGACTACTGCTGGGTGAGGCAGGTCGGGATGTTTCCTTCGCTGTTCTCGCGCGACGCGTCGCGGTTCGTGACGCCCGGCGGCTCGTCACTCTACGTGGCGATGCAGATCGGCTACTTCCTGGGCGTCCGGAAATGGCGCGTTTATGGCGCCGACTTCGCGTTCCGCTTCGAGCCCAGCCTGCGCGGCGGCGACGTGTTCCGCGCCGCGACGGGCGACGGCAACCATTTCATCGCCGGCTATCGCAGCGGCCGCGCATGGTGCCCACCCTCGATCGAGAACATCATGCCGTCCTTCCTGGCCGCCCGTCAGCTGATGGAGGCCGAGGGCGGCTTCATTCGCAACGCCACCCGCGGCGGCGCGCTGGAGGTGTTCGAGCGGGAGGAGTTCGACCATGCCCTCGCAGCCGTCTGAGCGCCGACGCGCGCCCCCGGAAGGACAGGCGCCGACGCCCGGCGCCGAATTCCGGCTGCGCATCGCGGTTCTGGGCACCAACAACGACAAGATGTACTCGGGCGGGCGCTATCATGCGCTCATCATGGCCTATGTCCTGGCGCGGGCGGGCCATGACGTCACGGTGGCGACCAACCGCCGGCCGATCTTCGTCGACGACCTCGAGCCGATCAGCCCTGGCGGCGTGCGCTACGCGTTCACGCCAGATTTCGCGCGCGCCATGCCGGAGGGCGCGTTCGACTACGTCCTCCTGACGCCCACCGGCGTGTTCAACCCCGTGTTCTACGAGAACGCGCTCGACTTCGCGCGCGGCGCCGGCGCGCGGCTGGCGCTCATCAACTTCGAGTCGGCCAACTGGTTCAACGCGACTGCGCCGGAGCCGCGCGACCCGCGGCTCTGGGACTACTGGCGGCGCGCGGTGTTCGAGGGCGGCCTCGTGATCTCCAGCGCGATGGAATCCGACCGGATGGCGCGGGCGTTCTACGCGCCGCTCAGCAAGGGCGGCGTGGGCTTCGAGGTCTGCGGCCCGGCGATCAACGACGTCGCGGCGGCCCCATCGCTCGACGCGCCGAAGGACGGCGCGGTGGTGGCCTTCGTGCGCGCCTCGGACCGGCACAAGGGCGGCGCCGACCTCTTGCGCATCCCGCCCGAGGTTCTCGCCGGGCGCACGCTGCGGATCGTCTCCGGCGGTCCGGCGGACGATGATTTCCGCCGCGCCCTCGAGGCGCGCTTCACGCCCGGGAGCGGCTGCGCGCTCGCGTTCCACGCCGCCATCCCGGACGCCGAGAAGTTCCGCCTGCTGGCCGCCGCGCAGGCGGTGCTGTTTCCCAGCAGGTTCGAGGGCTTCGGCTATCCGCCGGTGGAGGCCTGCCATGCCGGCGCCGAGGTCGTCTGCTACGATCTCCCGGTTCTGCGGGAGACGGTGGGCGCGACGGCGCATCTTGCGCCGGTCGGCGACGTGGACGCTCTCGCCGGCGCGCTGCGCCGGGCCCTGGCCCGGCCTGAGCGGCGCGAGACGCTCAGGCGCTCGGTCGCGGGGCTGGCGGGCGTCGACGCCGTCGGGGCGCGGCTGACCGACATCCTGCTGCGCCGCCATGACGCGACGCCGGTGGTCAGGCGAAAGAGGCACCGCGTGCTCTGGGGGCCTTTCGCGGACGCGCCGCCGGCCCGGACGGTGCGCGCGGCCGCCGATGGGAGCCTCGCCGCCGCAGCGCCGGGCGCGCCGGCCTCGACCGTCACTGCGTTCCACACCCCGGCGGGCGATGTCGTGGTCTCGTTCTTCTTCTCTGCGCCCGGGCGGGTCGCGACCCTGCGCGAGGAGGGAGGCGCGGCGTTCACGGAGGTGCATGTGCGACGGCTCTGGCCGGTCGGCGGCATGGCGCTGCAGCAGGCGACCGGCCGCCTTGCGGCCGAGGCCGTCGGCCGCCGGCTGAGGCTGACGGCCCTCGATGCGTCCGGCGCGGCGGTCGCCGGCTTCGAGGTCGAGATCGCCAGGCCGGGACCGCCCGCGCGGGTGGCGCTCGACATGGTCGGCGTCGAGCCAGACGCGTCCGGCGCGACGCTGACCTGGGCCGTCGATCCCGCGGGGGGCGTGACCGCCGGCGCGATCAGCGTCGACGGAGAGCGCTGGACGCCGGTGACGGTCGAGGGCGGACGGATCGCCGCGCGGGTGGAGACGCCTGCGCCGCACCTGACCGGGGCGACGCTCTATCTCTACGGCGACACTGCGCCGCTGGGGGCCTATGGCGGCTTCCCCACCCTGTGCGGCGGGCAGCGCCAGCCGCTGGCCGCCGTCGAGCCAGCCGCGCCGCTCACGCCGCTGCGCGGGGCGCGGCGCGGCTGGCGGCATGGCGTCGCCCTCTCGCCGCGGGGTCGCTGGCTTGGCGCGCTCGCCTGCGCGCCGACGTCGGCGGCGCTGGCGCTGCGGGCGGGCTCGGTGGTCGCGTTCGCCTCCGGCCGGGAGCTGACCGTCGCCGCGGTCCGCAGGACGCCGCGCCTGACGCTGGCGCTTTTCGATGCGCCGGTCGAGGCAGATGCGGATGTGGGCTCCGAGGGCGACGGGCGTGCGATAACGGCCCATGAGCCTGCGCCGCAAGCGGCGGCTTTCAGAGCAGAAGCGTCGACGCCCTCCGATGGCGCGCCGCCCGAGACCGCGCTGCTGCCTTCCTGGGTCGGCGGCGTCTGGCGCGGCGACGGTCCGCTGTCGGGCCGCTGCGTGGCGCTTGAGCGCCCGCTTCTGGAGCGAATGCTGGCCGCGGGCGTTGCCGCGTTGTGGTTTGCGGGCGCTGGAGAGCGGCGGGTGGAGCGGCTGTTCCGCCATGCCGACGGCGCGCTGGCGTGGCTCGACGCGGCGCTGCCGCCCTTGGTCGAGGCGGCGGCGGGGTCCCTTCCGGCCGACGTCGCGCCGCCGACTGCGCAGGGGCGGTCCGTCGCCCCTGTCGATCACGCCGGGGACGGCCGGCCGGAGCCCGGATCCCTCTCGGCGGCGCGCGGCGACATCCTGTCATTGCCGGGCCTGGGGCGTCTGCGCGCGCCGGGGCGGCGGCGCGCCGGGGGCGGCTCCGGGGTTGCGCCGGATGCGGCGGTCGGCGACGGCGCCGCCGCGGCCGGGGCGGAGCCGCGACGTCTGGCGACGGGCGCTCTGGCGACGGGCGCTCTGGCGGAGGGCGCCGGCGCGCCGCTGGTCCACGCCTCGCCGGTCGTGTCGGCGCGGGCGAGCCGGCTCGACCGGCTGGTTGACGACTACCGGCGGCGCGGAGAGGGTCGGGCGGCCGCCGCGACGGCGACGGCGGCGCGCGCCGAAGACCGGCCGCGCGTGCTGTTCGCGTCGCTGGCGTCGCCGACGCCTGCCGATCAGGGCAACCGCGTGGTCACGCGCAACCTGATCGCCCATCTCGTCGGGCACGGCTTCGACGTGGATCTGGCGCTGGTCGGCGACGCGGACCCCGCGGCGATCCGGTCGGCGTTCGGCGACCGCGTCAGGGTGTTCGCCTGGCCGTTTCCCGAATGGGCGTCGACGCCGGGCGCCGCCTTGCGCCGGCGGATTCTGCGGGAGCTGCGCGACACGCCCTTCGGGTCGATGGAGAAGGAGCTTCGCGACGCCCTGATCGAGCATTGCGCGCGCCATCATCCGTACTTCATCGTGCCTGACGCGGCGGCCCGCATGGCGCGGGCGCTGTTCAGGGCGAACGCCTACCATTCCATCGTCTGTAATCATACGCACATGGCGCGCATCGCCGAGGAGCTGGCCGCCTGCGGACCCCTGCCGCCGACGGCGATCGTCACCCACGACGCGCTGTCGCGGCTGCCCATCGAGCACGAGGGCGGCCCGCTGGACACGATGTACCGGCTGTGCGCCCCGGAGACCGAGCGCGCCGTGCTGGACGGCGCGCCCGGCGCCGTCGTCGTCGCCATATCGCGCAGCGAAGCGGACTACTTCCGCGCCATCGGCGTGCGCAACCCCGTCGAACTCTGCGAGTATGACGGCTTTCTGGAGTGCCGCGGCTATGCGCTGACGCCGCGCGCCTTCGACCGCCGCCGGCTGGTGTTCCACGCCAGCGGCAACCCGATGAACGTCGCCGCGATCCGCTGGTTCGAGGCCAACTGCTGGCCGGCGATCCTCAGGGCGGCGCCGGACGCGCGGCTGCGCGTCTGCGGCGGGGTGTGCCGGGCGTGGCGGCCCTCGACGCCGTCGGTCGACATGCGCGGGACGCTGTCGCGCGAGGCGCTGCTGAGGGAGCTTCACCACGCCAGCGTCGCGATCAATCCGACGCTGGCGGGCACCGGCCTGAAGATCAAGACCGTGGAGGCGGCCTGTCTCGGCCTGCCGGGCGTGTTCCTGCCGCCGGCCGTGGAGGGGCTGGAGGACGTCGCGGAGGCGTTCGGCGTGGTGTGCGGCGACGCGCGTTCCTTCGTGGACGCCTGCGTGGCGTTGCTGACCGATCGGGACCGCTGGGAGGGCCTGCGCCGCACCGCCCTGGCCTTCAGCGCCCGGCGCTTCTCCGATGAGGCGATCTACGCCGGGCTTGACGCGCACATGGGCTGGGATCGCGGCGCCGAGGCGCGCCGCGCCGCGCCGCGCCCGCCCTACGCGGCCGGTCCCCCGGAATCAGAACCCCGGGAGACCGGGCCCGGAGCGCCTGGACCCGGAGACGCCGGTCAGGCGGCGACGCTGGCGGCGACGCTGGCGGCAGGCGCGCGCGCGCTTGCCGCCGGCGACGTCTCGGCCGCGTTGCACCATGGCGCCGTCGCCGCCGCCGCGCGCCCCGACGCCGCGGCGGCCCATGCGCTGCTGTCGCGCGCCGCCGACGCGGTCGGCGACCTTGTCTCGGCGGAGCGCGCCCGGCGTCACGCGCTGCTCGCCGCCCCCTTTGCGCAAGGGCCGGCCGTGGCGGCGCAGACGCCGCGCGGAGCCTTTTCCGGCGCCGAGGATGTGGTCCATGCCGCGCCGCTGGGTCGGACCTTTCGCCTGCCCGCAATCGTCGCGCCTGGCGTGTCGCCGGGCCTGGGCTGGAGTCATGTCGAGAAATGGGGGGCGTGGATGGCCGCCGGCTACGCCCGGCTGGCGCTGGAGGTCGACGCCCCCGCCGGACCGCTCCGGGCGCGCCTGACGCTGAACGCCGCGCGTGGCGGCTTCCTGCCCCTGCAGGAGGTGTCGATCCAGGCCGACGGCCGGCCGTTCGGAAGCCTCCGCCTCACACGCGACAACAAGACCGCGCCGATCGAGGGCGCGCTGCCGGCGGCGCCGGCGGGGCCGCGCCGCATCCTGCTGGAGTTCCGCGTGCGCGACCCCGCCCCGTTCCGCAGCGCCGACGACGACCGCATTCTCGACTGGCGCACCCTCGGCGCCGGCCTGCTGGACATCCGCCTCGGAGACCCGCCATGAGGGCTCTCCGAAGTCGGCGCCGGCCATATCAGGAACAGCGATCATGCCTTCAGGCAACGTCTCCTCGCCCAACGCCGACGCCTGGCGGAAATTCGAGCGGCTGACCCCGCCGGTCACGGCGCGGGTGTTCGAGGCGATCATCGAGAACGCCTACCGCGCCGTGCTGCGTCCCGGCGACTGGGCCGTGGACGCCGGCGCCCACCGGGCGCGCCACACCATCCCGATGGCGCGCTGCGTCGGCCCGCAGGGCAGGGTGGTCGCCATCGAGGCGGCGAGCGCCATGCGCGACAAGCTCCGCGCCGCGCTGGACCAGGCGGGCGACCCCGCCGTTCAGGCGATCGTGGAGATCGCCCCGTTCGCGGTCTGGTCGGAGCCGGGCGTCGCCGAGTTCACCTATTTTCCGAAGATCGGCAGCGGGCAGAGCAGCCTGCGGGCCCTTCCCGGCGCCACTGCGCCTTCCGAGAAGGAGACGGTGACGCTGGCGCGGATCGACGATCTGGTGGCCTCGCCGGAGAAGGTGCGCTTCATCAAGCTCGACGTCGAGGGCGCCGAGCACCATGCCCTGCTGGGCGCGACGGCGACCCTGCGCGCGGGCCGCCCGATGCTGGCCATGGAGTTCGGCAACGCCGGCGCGGCCGAACGGTTCGGCTATGGCCGCGACGCGTTCTTCGCGCTGTTCCGCGACGCGGGCTATGCGCTTCACACCGCGCTCTGCGGCCCGATGACGCCGGAGATGTGGGGCGTGCCGGGGCCCTACTACCTGTTCGGACTGCCGGAGGAGAATCCTGGGGCGCTGGCGGGCGTGCTGGCGCCGTCGCTGGTCGCCGCGCTCAGCGACGAGTGCCTCGCGACGGCCGCCCTCGCCGCCGCGCCGAAGGACGCGCCCGGCGCCGATCCCGTGGCCGCCGGCCCGCCGACGCCGCTCTGCGCCGGTCTCGACGCCGTCGCGCGGTCGGTCGTGTTCGAGGCCCTCGCCCACGCGCCGGTCGCGGCGTTGCGGCTGGAGGTGTGCGGCGCGACGGTGGCCGAGCTTCGCGACGCGCCGGCCGGCCGGCTGTCGCTGACGGGCCCATGTCCGCCGGAGGCGGGGCCCGACGACGTGCTGCGGGTGATCGTCGGGGCGGACGTGACGCTTTCGGCGCCCCTGGGCGCGCTCGCCGACGTGACGCCGCCGACCCTGCGCGTTTCGGCGACGGAGGTTGATTTCACGCGCGAGACGCTGCGGGTGCGGGGCTGGGCGGTCGCGCCCGGACCCGCCTTCGGCGTGCATCTGCATCGCGGCGGGCGGCGCGCCGCGGCGGCGGTCGTCGGGCAGTTGCGGCGCGACGTGGCGCGCGCCAATGCGTTCCTGCCGGCCGATGCGGGCTGGATGGCGGCGGCGCGGATGCCCGGTCTCGCCGAGGAGGGCGGCGCCGAAGGGGGGCCGGCGCTGGACATGGTGCTCACCTGCGACGGCCGTGTCGCAGGCGTCGCGCGCGTATCGCTCGGGGATCGGCGTCCGACCGCCGAGGAGGCGACGATCGCGCGGCTGCGCCGCGCTGTGCGCGCGAAGGCCGTCGCCGCGCCGCCTGAGCGCGCGCTGCGCCTCATCGCGTCGGACGCGTTCCGCAAGCGCTGGGCCGTCGCGCCGGAGGGGCGCGCGGCGCACGCCCGCGAGGCGCTTGTCGAGACCGTCGCCGCCCGGCTGACGCCGGGCCGCGAGATCGCCGTGCGGCTGGCCAGCGGAGACCTGGTGTGGTGCGATCCCATCGCCGACACGGTGATGGCGCGCGCCTTTCTCGCCGATGCGGGCTATGAGGCCGGCTTCGTGGCCTGGGCGGCGCGTCAGGTCCGCCCGGGCGACGCGGCCATCGACGTCGGGGCCGCCTATGGCGTGGTCAGCCGGGCGCTCGCGCGCCGCGGCGCGCGGGTCGTCGCAGTCGAGCCCGAGCCCTCCTCGGTCGCGCGCATGACGCGGTCCGGCCTGCGCTTCGGCGACGGGAGCATCGACATCGTCGAGGCCGTGGCGGTCGAGGCGGCCGGTCAGGCGGTGTTCGGCGCCTTGCCGAACTCGAACATCGGCGCGGCGCGGGTGCTTGAGAACGACGACCCGGCGACGGTGAGCGACTACGCGCGCTCGCTGTCGCTGTTGAACGAGCGCGTGCTCGACCCGATGCTGACCGCGGCCAAGGCGCGCCGCGCCTACAGCGCGGACGACGTCGCGGTGATCCGGCGCGAGGCGGTGACCATCGACGGGCTTTGTTCGCGCTTCGGCTTGCGCGACGTGGCGCTCATGAAGATCGACGTGGAGGGCGGCGAACTGATGGCGCTGCGCGGCGCCGCGGCCCTTCTCGACGGCGCTTTCGGGACGCCGCCGCTGGTGGCGTTCGAGTATTCCGACCTGTTTCCGCAGCGCGGCGGCGCGCTGGGAGACGTGCTGGACGTGTTCCTGTCGCGGGGCTGGCGGCTGTTCCGCTTCGAGCATGAGAAGAACCTGGGCGGCGCGCTGCTGCCGGTGACGGGCCCTGACGACGCGCCCGAGCATGACAACCTGGTGGCGGCGCCGCCGGGCCGCGCCCCGGCGCCCTGAGGCAGATGTCGGTCCGCGTCGTCTCCTGCGTCGACCGTGCCGCCGCCGAGGCGGCCTGTGCGGCGCGTCTCGCGGCGCTGCTGGGCGCGGCGCTGGCCGACCGCGCCGGCCGCGTCGGCCTGCTGGTCTCGGGCGGCGCGACGCCGACGCGGGTGCTGCCGCTGCTTCTCGCCGAGAAGCTGGACTGGGACCGGGTGGACATGCTGGCCAGCGACGAACGCCTGACGCCGCTCGATCACCCGGACAGCACCGAGGGCATGGCGCGCGGCCTGCTGCGCCGTTTCGGGCGCGGCGCGCGGTATCTGGGCCCGGGAGGACTGACCGACCCGGCGGCGGCGGAGCGGGCCTGGCGAAGCGCCATCGCCGCGGCGCCGTGGCCGCTGGCGGGAGGGCTGATCGGCGTGGGCGCGGACGGCCATGTCGCGTCGCTGTTTCCCGGCAGGCCCGAGATCCTCGACGCCGGGCTGAGGACGGCCTTCGTGCCCGAGACGCCGCCCCATGCGCATCCGCGTCTGACGCTGGGGCCGGCGGCGCTCGCGCAGGCCGGGGAGCTTGTTCTGGTGGCGGGCGACGCGGCCAAGCGCGCTGTCCTGGCGCGGGCGGGCGCGCCGCTGGCCCTGTTGTCGGCGGCGATCGACGTGACGGCCTTCACGGCCATCGGGCCATGAAGCCTTGTGAATCTATGGCCCCAGCCTGGCGCATCGTCTATAGCCGCCATAGCGCATTAACGAGGATGACGCACGACATCATGGACAAGACTTCTGTAATTGGCGCAATTAGTGTTTGCGTCCTGGAGCGGCGCAGTCGGATCCTGCGAGTCCATGGATGGCTGACGGCGCCTTTTGAAAGCGCGGTGTGCCAGTTAGGCGCCTTCGGCTCTCAGACCGTGCATCGCAATGTGCCGCGGCGCGATGTCGTGGAGCGCTTTGGCATGTCCTCCGACGCGAGACCAGGCTGGCGCGTAGAGGTGCGTCTTCCCGAGTTGCCCGACCCCGCCGCCCGGTTCAGGATAACTTTCCTCTTGGCCGGCAAAGTAGTCGCCATGCTCGAGCGGACGGTGACGGTGGACAATGATGGCGTCCCCGAGTTTCACGAAGCGCTTTTCGCGCAGTTTCATGCGCTGAACGCCGAAATTGCGGCTTCGAGGGCGCCTGTGGAAGGCGGCATGTTTTTCTTAAGCACCGACGCTTTCGGCGCCGATGTTGCGCCTACGACCGTCTACGCCGCCAAGCGTGCGCATTTCCGCGACGCGGTCCGGGGCCGTCTCCAGGGTATCGAAATCGGCTTCAACGGCGGCCACTCTGCGCTCATGGCGCTGTCTCTCAACCCGGAGCTGCGCTTGACGGCGGTGGACATTGGCCATCATCCCTATACCGCGTTGGCGGCGCGTTTCCTGAAGCGACTCTTTCCTGAGCGCTTCAGGTTTGTCGAGGGTGATTCCCGCGAGGTTGTTCCCGCCCTGCGCCTTGCGCTGGTCGGCGCGCGCTTCGATTTTGCGCATATAGACGGTGGGCATACGCCGGAGATCTGCCGCGCCGACATCTCCAACGCGCTGACCATGACGGCCCCGGGCGGTGTCGTTGTGGTCGATGATCTCGGCGATCCAGCGCTGCTGGCCGTCACAGCTGAGTTCGAGGCGGCGGGGCTTCTCGAGCGGGTCCCGGGCTTCGAGGAGATCTTGGAAGCGCGCCATGGCGTGTTCGTCGCGCGCCCAGTCGGTCTGGATGCGGACCGTTCCCTGGGCGCCGGTGAGTTCGTCAACGTCGCGGTTGCGCCGGTCAGCGCCGCAGACGACGCGCAAGCCGACGCTGGCGGGGAGACGCCGCTAGTCCTGCTGCGCCGTCTCTGCGGTGCAGAACCGGAGCGGCGACGGCTTACGTTTGATCTGTTCCGCGCGCTGTCGCGATCAAAGGAATTCGAGTTGCTGAGCGCGCTTGGCGAGAACGTGCTGCCGTTCAAGGTGGGTGCGGCCGACGCTCAGCGTTACGGCCTCGCCTTCGAGGCGTGGTGCGAGGCGGTCTATAGCGCCGCGCCGCGCCGTACGGCGACGGAGGCGGTCGCGGCCATGTGCTTCGCCGACGCTGCGCTCAACGGGGAGCGCCCCTGGAACACGCTCTATCTGGGGGCGACGGTGTTTGGGACCGCCGGCCTCGTTCCGGCCGAGGCCTATTTTCTGCGGGTGGCCGCGATGGACGAGACCATGATCTCGACCAATGCGCATGGCGCATCCTCTCTGAGATTGATGCTTCCCCCTGCTCCCGCAGCGCCGTCGCCCTTCGACGACCTTGATAATGTTGCGTTCGCTGCGGCTGATCTGGCCGATGGGCCGTTCGTGCATCTCGTCGCGTGCGATTGGCGCTACTGGGAGCTGTTCAGCAATGAATTGCTGGGTTCGGCGGCGCAGGTCCGATCTTCGGCCGTGCTGCATGTGCACATCCTGAATCCCGAGCAGCCACTCGAAGCGTTGCGTTCGAAGGCCCGCGCGGACTATCCGGAGCTCGCCCTGAACCTGTCAGGCCATAGCGTGCGGCTTCCCGAGGCGCTGGCGGCGCAGTGGGACGGCATGAACGCGCGAGCCCTCTACACCTGCATGCGGTTTCTCATCGCGCCCCATGTTCTGAAGCGCTATGGGAGGTCCGTCCTGATCACCGAGTTCGATGCGAACCTGAACAGCAGCATCGCGCAGGTCGATATGCTCAACCAGGATGCCGACGTCTTTCTTTGCCACTATCGTGAGAACCAGCAAAATCATTTTCCTTGGAACCAGATTTGGGCGGGAACGCTGCTGCTAAAGCATACGCCTGGTGCGATTCGATATGCGGAAATGGTGGCTCAGTACTGCAAGCATGTATTCGCAGCGGGGACTGCGGAGAACCGGCCCATGTGGCACATCGACCAGAACGCCTTGTTTGTCGCCGCCGAGCAGGCGCGCACCGCCGATCCGAGTATTCGCTTCGCGCAGTTCGCCGATGCTGCGCGCCCGATCAGCCGCAACTTTGGCAATGTCTTCGCCGTCCGCGGCGCGTGAGGTGGGGGCCAGGCTGCCGCTTCGTCGCCGCTTGATCACCCCGGTGGTCTGATCTAACACCACAAGCCTCGGTGGACAGGCCATGTGCATGATGGACGGGACCATGATCCAGACAGGCGGCTTCCTTGCCGCGCGACCGCACAGGAATTTCGTCGAGTTCCGCAATATCCTCCTTGATCCAGAACTGCCGGAGATCGGCAGGAAGAGTTTTTACGAAGACATTCTGGCGGAGCTCATCCGCAGCAAGGTCGGGCGTGGCGAAACAGTGATGGACTGTGGCGCAAACGCCGGACGGCACGTGTTCAACTTCGTCAGAGCGCTTGGCGGAGAAGGGGAGTGCATCGCCTTCGAGCCGAACCCGGCGATGGTCGCGGTTCTGCGATCGCGGCTCGACGGACACGCGCTGGCCTCTGCCGTACGGATTGTAGAGGCGGCGGTGGGGGCGTATCCGAGCGAGGCGCAGTTCCTCGTCTACGAGAACGAGCCGGCGGTCAGCCGCATGACCACCTCTCCGGCGCCGGCGGGAGAGCATTCCATCAGCGAGATCACGGTCCCGGTGCTGCGACTCGATGATGTGGAGCGCGGCGGGCGCGTCTCCTTCGTCAAGATCGACGTGGAAGGACACGAGGTCCCGGCCCTGATGGGCGCGCGCGGCATCCTCGGCGCAGATCGCCCGCTGGTGTTCTTCGAGTGCAACATGACGGACATGCTGGCCAGCCACGGCCTTGCGCTGTTCGATCTGTTTGCGGAGGTGGATTATGCGGTGCTGTCGGCCGCCGGACAGCATGTCGATCACGCCTGCGCGGACAAGCCGCTTCCCACCAACTTTTTTGCAGCGCCGACCGAGCGTCTTGGCGAGGCGGCGGAGGCGCTGCACTTCGCAATTCTGAAGGCTACGCTGAAGCTGTTCGCCGGACGGCGGATCGCCGATGGCTAACCCGCCCTGCGCCGGCCCGGCCCGGCGCGGTGGCTTCGGGGCCTTCAGTGCAATGTTGGGAGGTGGCGCATGACGCGGCGCGTTCTGGTCAGCAACATCATGATGCTCAATGAGCAGTCGCGGTTCGACGGCGAGCTGCGCGCGCTCGGCTTCGAGCCGTCTTTCGCCGAGGTCTCGCAATATCTCGACGAGGCCGCCTGCCTCGCGCTGGTCGGCGACTTCGACGGCTGGCTGGCCGGCGACGACCGGATCACCCGCGCGGTGCTGACGCGCGCGTTGCCGCGGCTGCGCGTCATCGCGAAATGGGGCACTGGCGTCGACAGCATCGACCTCGACGCCGCGCGCGAGCTGGGCGTGCCGGTGCTGAACGCGCCCGGCGCCTTCTCCGACGCCGTCGCCGAATGCGCCATCGGCATGACGCTGATGCTGACGCGCCATCTCGCCGCCATCGACCGGGCGGTTCGGGCCGGCGGCTGGCCGAAGCCCCGCGGGCGCGAGCTGCGCGGCGGCGCGCTGGGGCTGATCGGCCATGGCGCCATCGGCCGGCGCATCGGCGAGCTCGGCGCCGCCTTCGGCATGGCGGTGCGCTTCCACGACCCCGCCATCGAGGGCTCTGCGCCGCTGGAGGAGATCGCGGCGGGGTCGGACGTGGTGTGCGTCGCCTGCGCGCTGACCCCGCATACGCGCGGGCTGGTCGACGCGGCTTTCCTGGCGGCGATGCGGCCCGACGCCGTGCTGGTCAACGTCGCGCGCGGCCCGATCGTGGACGAGGCGGCGCTGCTGGCGGCGCTGCGGGCGGGGCGGATCGCCGGGGCGGCGCTGGACGTCTTCGAGACCGAGCCGCTGGGGCCGGATCATCCGCTGGCGGCGTTGGACACGGTCGTTCTCGGCAGCCATAACGCCAACAACGGCGTGCAGGCGGTCGAGGCGGTCCATGCGCGCACCCTGCGCAACCTCGTGGAGGGCATGGCCGCGCCGGTTGCGAAGGGCTAGGGAGAACCCGCCGCAGAACGCGACTGGGACGAGGGGCGTCAGGTGCTGACATACGGGATCATCGGCTACGGCAAGATGGGCCGCACGCGCCATGAGGCGATCCAGCGGACCGGCGCCGGCGCGGTGAAGGCGATCCACGGCTTCGAGCGCGATGCGGTGGAGCCCGCGCTGGCCGTGCGCGGCGTGCGCGACATCCTCGACGATCCCGCCATCGACGGCGTCTACGTCTGCTGCGTCAACGCGCTGAACAAGCCGATGACCATCGAGGCGCTGGAGGCGGGCAAGCACGTCTTCTGCGAGAAGCCCCCGGCCTTCAACGCGGCCGAGGTCGAGGAGATCCGGGCGGTCGAGGCGCGGTCGGGCCGGGCGCTGATGTACGGCTTCAACCACCGCCACCACGGCGCGGCGGTGAAGATGCGCAAGACCGTCGAGGGCGGGGACTTCGGCGCGGTGCTGTGGATGCGGGGGCGCTACGGCAAGTCGGTGGACGAGAACTATTTCGACAGCTGGCGGGCGGACCCGGCGCTGGCGGGCGGCGGCATCCTGATCGACCAGGGCATTCACATGGTCGACCTGTTCCTGACCCTCGGCGGGGACTTCGACGAGATCCAGGCGATGACCTCGAGCCTCTACTGGCGGCTGCCGGGGGTGGAGGACAACGTGTTCGCGATCATGCGCAACACGCGCAGCGGCTGCGTGGCGTCGCTGCACTCGACCATGACCCAGTGGCGGCACCTGTTCTCGCTGGAGGTGTTCATGGAGCGCGGCTACATGGTGCTGAACGGCCTCAAGACGTCCTCGGGCACCTATGGCGCGGAGCAGCTGGTCATCGCGCGCAACCGCTCCGTCGCGCCCGCCGCCACCTGGCGCGATGAGGAGGTCGAGACCTTCGAGGCCGACGAGAGCTGGGACCGCGAAGCGCGCATCTTCGCGGACTGGATCCGCACCGGCCGGCGCAGCGACCTTGGCGGCGATTCGTCGGACGCGCTGCGCGTGATGCGGATCATCGACGCGATCTACGCCCAGGAGCGCCACGAGGCCCCGAAGCTCTATTCCCGGCTGAATGCGGTCGAACAGGTCTGAGCGGGACCGCCCCCCGGAGGGCTCAGCGCCGAGGAGACGCCACATGACATCCAGCGCCTTTCTTGACGAGTACTTCGAGCAGTATCGCGCGCTGCTGTTCGACGACGCCGCGCGGCGGGGCGTCGAGGCCTTCGCCGCGCTGGCGCTGGCCGTGCGCGACCGCGGCGGCAAGATGATGTTCGCCGGCAACGGCGCCAGCGCGTCGACCGCCGAGCACGGCGCAGTGGACTTCACCAAGCAGGGCGGCGTGCGCGGCGTCACTTTCCATGACCCCAACCTGATGACCTGCTTCGCCAACGACTACGGCTACGACAACTGGGTGGCGCGCGCGCTCGACCACTACGCCGATCCTGGCGACGCCGTGGTGCTCCTCAGCGTCAGCGGCGCCTCGCCCTCGGTGGTGAATGCGGCGCGGCGGGCGCGGGAGAAGGCGCTGCCGGTGGTGGCCTTCACGGGCCGCGCCGCCGACAATCCGCTGCGCGGGCTGGCGGATGTGGATTTCTGGGCGCCGTCCCACGCCTACAATGTGGTGGAGAACCTGCACGCCATCTGGCTGACGGCGACGATCGACCTGATCGTGGGCCGCGCCGTCTACGAGACGCGGGCGACCGGGGCGTGAGCGGCGCGGTCCCCTATCACCGGCGCGAGCGCAGCCCGCTCCTCCCGGTCCTGCTCGACGCGCAGACCGCGCCCCGGTCGCTTGCGGAAGCCTATGCGGCGATGGCGGCCCAGGCGGCCGCGACGCCCGGGAGCTGGACCGCGTGGAAGCTGGGCGGCACCAACGCCGCCTCGCGCGCCGCCTTCGGCGTGGCGACGCCTTACTTCGGCGCGCTGCACCGCGACGAGGTGCTCGACCGGCCCGCCGCCGCGCCTGGCTTCGCGCTTTTCGAACTGCGTGGCGAGGTCGAGCCGGCGGTGCGGATCGCACCATCCGGCGAGGGCTTCGACGCCTGCTGCGTCGCGCTGGAGATGCCGTCCTCGCCGGTCGCCGACCTGCCGTCGGTCGGCGTGGCGGCGCTGGTCGCCGATCGCTGCGCCGCCGGGGCGCTGCTGCTGGGGCCGGCGTCGCCGCCTGCGGCCATGGCGGCGCTGGAGGCCGGGCGGCTGACGCTGGAGATCGACGGCGCCGCGGCGGGCGAGGGCGGCCTCGATGCGCTGGTTGCGAGCCCCGCCGCGTGTCTGGCGGATTTCCTCGCGCTGGCGCGCGGCCTCGGCTTCGCGCCCCGGCCCGGCGACTGGGTGGCGCTCGGCGGCGTGACGCCCTGCCTCGACCTGCCGGAGGGCGCCCGCGTGCGCGTGCTGCTCGACGACGCGGCGCAGCTGGATTTCACCGTCAGCGCGGGGCCGCGCGCCGATGGATGACGCCGCGATCCTGCCGGGGCTGGCGGCCGCGCTGCGCGAGGCGGCCGCGATGGCGCGCGCCGCCGCGCCGCGCCGCGCCGCCGCCAAGGCCCCGCAGGACTACGTCACCGAGGTCGACCTCGCCGTTGACGCGCTCCTCGCCGAGCGGCTCGCCGCGCTGACGCCCGGCGTCGCGGTGCTGAGCGAGGAGCGCGCGGTCGAGACGACCGGGCGGCTGGCGCGCTACTGGATCGTCGACCCGATCGACGGGACGCTGAACCTGATGGCGGGCCTGCCCTTCGTCGGCGTCTCCGCGGCGCTGGTGGATGCGGGCGGGCCGCGCGTCGCGGGCGTGGTCCGGGTGTCCGACGGGCTGATCTGCGCGGCCGTGCGCGACGGCGGCGCCACCTGCGGCGGCGCGCCGCTCAGGACGCCGCCGGCGCCGGCCGAGCTCGTGGCGCTCTCGACCGGCCTGCTCGACGCGCTGATCGCCGAGCACGCCGGCGCCTATGCGGCGGCGCGCCGGGTTGGGAAGCTGCGCAACCTGGGAGCGCAGGCCCTGCACCTGTGCGCCGTGGCGACGGGCGGGCTGGCGGCGGCGGCCTCGCTGGAGGCGCGGGTGTGGGACGAGGCGGCCGGCGGGCTGATCGCGCGCGAGGCGGGCTGCCTGTGGCGCGCGCGCTCGGACGAGCTGGACTGGGGCGATCCGGCGGGCGTGATGACCGCTGGGCCGCAGCGCAGCCTTGCCGCCCATCCCGCCGTCGCCGCCGCGCTCTCGGCGGCGCTGGCGCCGGCGCTTGAACACGGTCCTGAACGGAGGCGACCATGACAACCGGTCCGCTCATCGCGATGATCCCGGCGCGGCTGGGCTCCCAGCGCCTCGTCCGCAAGAACCTCGCGCCCTACAAGGGCGCCCCCCTGATCGCTCATGCGATCCGCAAGTGTTTCGCCGCCGGATGCTTCGACGCGGTCTGGGTCAACTCCGAGAGCGCGGAGATCGGCGCCGTGGCGCAGGCGGAGGGTGCGCAGTTCCACCGTCGGCCGCCGGCGCTGGCCGACAGCGTGGCGACCTCCGAGCAGTTCGTGGCCGAGTTCCTCGAGGCGCATCCCTGCGAGGCGGTGGCCCAGGTGCATTCGATCGCCCCGCTGCTGACGGCGCAGGAGGTCGCGGCCTGCGTCGCGGCCTGGCGCGCGGGCGGCCAAGACGTGATGCTCTCCTGCATCGAGGACCAGATCGAGGTCGCGTTCCGCGGCAGGCCGGTCAACTTCACCTTCGCCGAGAAGACCAACAGTCAGGATCTGACGCCGGTCCAGCGCATCACCTGGGCGATCACGATCTGGCGGCGCGAGCCGTATCTGGCCGCCCTGCGCAGGGGCGAAACCGCCACCTATGGCGGCGACGTCGGCTTCTTCCCGGTCAGCGCCGCCTCGGGGCACGTCATCAAGACCCAGGCCGATCTCGACATCGCCGAGGCGCTGAGCCGTGTCCGGGGATGACCGGGCGACGCGCAGCGCCTCGGGCGAGCCGGAGCGGCCGTTCGTGACCGCGCTGGACGAGGCGCTGTCGCTGGCGCTTGGCGCCCGGGTCGGCGACGGGATCGACGCGCGCGACGTCGCTGAGGCCGCGTCGCTGTTCCGCGCCATGCTCGCCGACCGGTTCGAGACGCTGATCCGCGTCGGCGCCGTCGACGCCGACACCTTGGCGCGCCGGGTGGCGGAGCTTCAGGCCGACGTGCTGATGCTCAAGGCGGCGGTCGAGCGCCGCGAGGACGCGCCGGCGGCCCTGCGCCCTGCCTACGCCGATCCGCTGGCGCTTGCGCGCGCGCTCGCCTCTGGCCCCGCCTCCAGCCCCGACGCCCCCCCGCCCGGCGGCGGCTCGGCGACGACGCCCTTCGATGAGCGCGTCCTGTGCGCAGGCTGGTCCGCCCCGGCGGCGGACGCAGACGGCGTGCGCCGCCGGCGGATCGCGCCCGGTCCGAAGGCTTCGGTGGTGCTTCCCGCCTTCGGGCCGGGCGCGCACCGCGTCGAGGCCGCCTGCGGCCCGCTCGACGCGGCGCAGGCGCGCGGCCTGCGCGTCGCCTGCCTCGGCGGCGCCGTCTCGAACCTCGCCGTCGGCGGCGGCGCCGTCCGTTTCACGGCGGAGATGCCGCCGCATCATCGCGGCGGGTTCCTGTTCATCGAGTTCGAGCAGGCGCAGGAGGGCGACGGGGACGGGGTGGCGGTGGCGTCCTTCGCCGTCCGCCACGTCCCGGCCGTCCGCTGACATGTCGCAGGACCGGCGGCCCAGAGTCGTCGCGCTCACCGATGTGCCCTTCTGGAAAAGCGCCTTCGGCAGCCATGCGCGTCTCGCCGCGCTGTTTGGCGCGCTGACTGCCGAGCTCGATCTGTCGGTGCTGAGCTTCGCGCCGTCCGCCGTCGGCGCCGGGAGCGACCGGGTCCGCGTGGTTCCGCACGGCTCCGTCGCGCCGCTCGCCGCGCCGTCGGGGCGGCATTCGCGGCGCCCGTTCCTGCGCGACCGCGTCCGCCCCGACTGGCTGGCGGCCGCGCGCGGCCTGCTCGACGCCGAGCGGCCCGACGCGGTGATCGTGGCGTATCTCGACCGGTCCTGGCTGCTCGACGCGGTCCCGCCAGAGACCGTGACGCTGCTCGACAGCCACGACGTGATGTCCCAGCGCTCGCTGAGCTTCGCCCGCTTCGGCGCCGCCCCCTCGATCGCGCCCACCGCGATGGAGGAGCGCGAGATCATGGCCGCCTACGACGCGGTGATCGCGATCTCGGACGCCGACGCCGACGACATCCGCGGCCGGCTCGGCGTGCCCGGCGTGATCGTGGCGCCGCACGCGCCGCCCCTGCCGCCGCCCCTGCCGCCGTCGCCGCCGGCTCCCGGCCCGATGCGGCTGCTGTTCGTCGGCTCCTACGCCGAGGCCAACATCGCCGGGCTGCGCTGGCTGCTCGATCAGGTCTGGCCCGCTCTGGGCGGGCGGTTCCGCCTCGCCGTCGCCGGCGGCGTCTGCGGCGCGATCCCGGCGCCGCCGCCGGGGGTGACGCTGCTCGGCCGGGTCGACGACCTCGGCGCGGCGATGGCGGCGGCGGACGTGCTGGTGAACCCGGTGTTCATGGGCGGCGGGCTGAAGATCAAGACGCTCGACGCGATGGCCGCCGGCCTGCCCTCGGTCAACAGCCGCGAGGCGGTGCGCGGGCTGGAGGCGGCGGTGGGCGGCGCCCTGCTGGTCGCCGACGGGCGGCTGGAGTTCATCGCGCATCTGCTGCGGCTGGAGCGCGACCCCGGCCTGCGCGCCGACCTCGGGGCCGCGGCGCGCGCCTTCGTGGAGCGCGAGCTGTCGCCGGCGCGCGCGTTCGGCGAGCTGATCGCCTTCCTGCATCGCGCCCGGCGGCGGGTGGAGGCGGCGCCGTGACCGCGCCCGCCATCCGGCGCATCGTGTTCACCGGAGACTTCCTGCGCCCGTCGCCCTACCGCTGGCGGCCGACGCAGCACTACAACATCCGCTGGCTGCGGCAGCTGCTCGGCGCGCCGCTGGGTCTCGCGACCCGGCTGCCGATCGAGACGGTGGTCTGGGGCCGGGGCTCGGTGGCGAGCGAAGGCGTGGACGGCGCGGCGGCGGCGCTGATCTACGACGCCTTCGGCCTGCCGCGCTCCAGCGACGGCTGGGCGCGGCTCTCCACCGCCGCCGCGGTTCCCGATCTGGTGGAGACCTTCATCCACGGCCTGTTCCGCGACGCGCTGGTGATCGGCTTCGAGACGCCGCCGATGCTGGAGGGCTGCCTGCGCCGGGCCGGTGTTCCCCATATCGACGTCATCAACCACCCGGTGCGCTTTCTCGACGACATCTTCCTCGGCTTCCGCAGCGACCTCGCGCCCGTCCGCGCGGCGCTGGCGCGCCATGCGGTGCGGGAGGACCGGCTGCGCCTGATGGCGGGCGTGCAGGCGGCCGCGGCGCAGCGGCTGTTCGAGAAGGCGCTCGAGCCCCGCAGCCTGCTGTTCCTGATGCAGGTCGCCGACGACCGCAGCCAGATCCGCGACGGCGCCTTCGTCGGCGCGACGGACTATCTCGAGGAGATCGCGGCGCTCGCGCGGGGCTTCTCGCGCGTCTACGTCAAGGAGCATCCGCTGCAGCCGCGCTCGCCGCATTCCCGCGCGATCCTGGCGCGCTGCCCCAACGCCGAGACGGCCGTGGAGAACTTCTACAGCCTTGTCGCGACCGACCAGATCGCCGCCGTCGCCTCGCTGAGCTCCAGCGCGACGCTGGAGGCGGGCTATTTCGGCAAGGCGGCGCACTATCTGCTCGGCGCGCCCTATGCGCTGGCGCCGGACGGCCGCGCGCCGGCCCCGCACGAGCATGTCGGCGTGTTCGACGCGTTCCTGACGCCCGATTTCTGGCGCGAGGCGCTCGATGGAACCGTGCCGGTCACGGCGACCGACGGGCTGCGCCCGCCGTTCAAGCCCAACCGCCTGCGCGCCTCGCTGCGCAGCTTCTGGGGCTTCAACCAGATCGACACCGACGCCGCCGTCGCCCTGCCGCTGCGCGACGCGCTGTCGCCGCTGGAGGCGCGGCTGGCGGCGTTGGAGAGTGCGGGCGGGCCGGGCTCGGCGGGGGCTGGCGCGCCCCGGCTGCCCCGCGACCTGCGCCCCGACCTGCGCCTGCGGCCGCGCGCGGCGCTGGACTGGGACGGCGGGGTGGAGATCGAACCGGGCGAGGAGGGCCACGCGGTCTTCGGCCCCTATCTCGCCCTGCCGCCGGGGCGCTACCGCCTGCGCCTCGCCGTCGCCGCGCCGCCGCGCCCGCGGCGGCTGCTGTCGCGCCGGCGTGCGGGCGAGGCCGCGCGCTTCGAGGTCGCGCTCGGGGCCGCTGCGGTGGTCTGGGCGGCGGCGCTGTCGGAGCTGCCGGCGCCGTCGCGGCGCGCAGGGGGCGAGCGGCGCGTGACGGTCGCGTTCGAGGCGTCCGGGGCGCCGGGAGCCGCCCCGTTCGAGTTCCGCGTCTGGGCGGCGGCGGACGCCGCGCTGACCATCCGCACCCTGCGGCTCGAGGCTGTGGACGGGCTTGCGGGCGCGGGCGGCGCCGGATGATCCACCTCCACACCCCGGCGCCGCCGGCGAGGACCGGCACCGCCGCCTATGCGGGGCGGCTGCTGCGCGAGCTGCGCCGGCTGGGCGCCCCCCCCGAGGCGCTGCGCGTGGTGACGGAGGCGCCCGGCGGCCCCTGCGAGGGTTTCGCGCGCATCGAGGGCGCCGCCTGGCCCCGCGTCGCGGCGCCGGGGGAGATCCATGTGTTCTTCCTCGCCAACAACGCCGCCCACATCCCCGTCCACGCCGCCCTGCGGGAGCTGCGCCGCATCCCGCCCCCGAATGGCGGCGCGCCCGCCCGCGCGATCGCCGTGATCCACGAGCCCTGCTGCTGGATGGCGCTCAACCTCGCCGCCGGGCGCGGGCTGGGCGGCTTCTCGACCGCGGCGCTGACGGCGGGGCTGGAGGACCAGTACGGCCCCGCCGGCGGGCGGATGCTGGAGGATTTCCGCGCCGGCCGCGCCGCGCCCGCCTTCGAGTACGTCACCCACATGCTCGGCCACGCCCTGCGCGGGGCCGACGAGATCTGGACCCACAGCCGCTTCGCCGCACTGAAGCTGATCCTGGAGAGCCGCATCCCCGCCGCCGCGCTGCCGCGCTTCCGGGTGTTCGACCATCCGCCGCCCGAGCATCTTCGGGCCGAGCATCTTCGGGCCGAGCATCTCCGGGCCGAGTGTTTCGGGGCCGAGTGTTTCGGGGCCGGCGCGGCGCCGCGCCGCGCGGTCTTCACCGTCGGCCTCTTCGGCCATGTCACCCGGCCCAAGCGCGTGCGCGAGGCGGTGCGCGCCTTCTACCGGGCGAGCTGCCGCGTCGAGCCCGACGAGCTGCCGCTGCTGCGGATGCTGGTCGCGGGCGAGATCCCCGACCCCGGCCGCTACGACCCGCGCGCCGACGCCGCCGAGCTTGGCGTGGCCGACCGCGTCGACTTCGTCGGCCGGCTGGACGATGACGGCTTCGTGGCGGGGATGGCCGCCTGCGGCCTGATCCTCAACCTGCGCCACCCCTCCAACGGCGAGACCAGCGGCACGCTGATCGAGGCGCGCGCGCTGGGCGTGGCGACCGTGACCTCGGACTGCCAGGCGATGCGCGAGGGCGGCGCGACGGCGCGCGTCCCCACGCCGCCGGGCGACGAGGTGGAGGCCTGCGCGCGGGCCATCGGGGCGGCCTTCGCGGCCTGGCGCGGGCGGCGGAAGACGGGCGCCGCGCCGCCGCCGGGAAAGGACGCGGCGCAGGACGGGGCGGAGGATGGGGCGCAGGACGGGGCGCCGCCGCCGGCCCCGCTGGCGGCGATGATCGCCGCGATGGCGCGGCGCGGGTGGCGGAACGGGAGCCGGGGAGCGCCATGGGTGGACTGAAATGGTTCGGCGCCGCGGCGGCGCGGCGCGCCGAGACGCTCGCCGCGCGGGTCGAGGCGCTGGAGGACGCCCTGCGCGAGGAGCGCGGCCGGCGCGAGCATCTGGAGGCGCGGCTGGAGGCGCTGGCGGCGCTCTACGAGCGGCGGGTGGACCTGATCTATGCGCGGCTGCTGGAGGTTCTGCCCGAACTGGCGGCGGCGGGCCGGCTGGGCTTTCTGGAGCCGCCCGGCCGGGAGAGTTCGGACGGGCGCGCGCCGCTGGCGCCGGGCGCGATGACGGCGCCGCTGACGATGCACGGCTTCCGCCTGACGCTCGGGGGCGCCGTCGAGCGCGAGGACGCGGTCGAGATCCTCGGCGCGCGCCGCGGCATCGCGCTGTTCGGCCCCTATCGCCGCCTGCCGGCGGGGCGCTGGCGCGTCACCTGGCGCTTCCGCGCGCCGGAAGCGGGCGCGGAGGCGGGAGGAGCGGAGGCGCCCGCCGTCGGGCTGGAGGCGGTGGACGCCGCGACGGGCGCGACGCTGGCCTCCGGGCGGCTCGGCCCCCTCGGCGCGGGCGCGTGGGGCGCGGCGCTGGTGGTGGACGCGGGCGACGCCCTCTCCAACCCGCTGGAGCTGCGCGCGCGCCAGCTGGGCGAGGCGCCGGCCTTCCTGACCGCCGTCGAGCTGGAGCCGCTCGGCGCCGCCGCTTCTGCGGCCGCCGCCCCGCCCGCAGACCGGGAGGGCTGAGCGCCGTGGCCGGCCGCCTGACCGCGCCGCCCCTGCCGGTCGAGACGCCGCGCGCGCTGTTCGACGTCTCGCGCCTGCTGCGCCAGCGCGCCCGCGCCTTCGGCACGGGGGTCGACCGCATCGACCTCGCCATCGGCCTCGACCTCGCGGCGCGCTTCGGGCCGGACTGCCTGTTCGTGCATGCGGCCCCGGCGGGGCCGGCGCTGCTGCCGCACGCCGTCGGGGCGGCGGCGCTGCGGGCGCTGGCGCGGCGCTGGGGCGCGCTCCCGGCGGCCGGGGACGCGAAGGAACCCGACGCCGACCCGTCGGCGCCGCGGGGGCTCGCGCGCGCGCTGCTGGCCGGCGCCGTCCGGGGCGCGGCGGGCGGCTTCCGCGCCCTCGCCGGGCCCGACGTCACCTATGTCGTCGCCTCCCATTCCGGGCTGCCGGCGGAGCGGGGCGGGATCGACCGGGTGGACCCCGGCCGGCGGATGCGCCGGCTCGCCTACATCCACGACGTGATCCCGCTCGAATATCCCGAGTACCAGACGCCGCGCAGCGCGCGCCGCTTCGAGCGGTTCCTCGCCGCGCTCGGCGCCGCGCCGACGCGCTATGTCGCGAACTCCGCCGACACCGCGCGCCGCCTGGGCGCCTGCGCCGCGGCGCGGGGCTGGGCCGTGGAGGGGATCGACGCGCTGCCGCCGCGGCTGGAGCCGGGGCCGCCGCCCCGCGACGACCCGGCCCCGCGCCCGGCCGTGCGCGCCATCCTGGACGGCGCCGCGCCGTGGTTCATCGCCATCGGCACCATCGAGCCGCGCAAGAACCACCTGCTGCTGCTGCAGCTGTGGCGGGCGCTGGCGGAGGCGGGGACGCCACCGCGTCTGGCGGTCGTGGGCCGGCGCGGCTGGGAGAACGAGATGGTCGTGGACATGCTCGACCGCTGCGCCGCCATCGCGCCCCATGTCAGCGAGTTCGGCGACCTCTCCGACGCCGAGACGCTGGCGCTGCTGAAAGGCGCGCGGGCGCTGCTGTTTCCGTCCTTCGCCGAGGGGCTGGGCCTGCCGCTGATGGAGGCCGCCGCAGTGGGGACGCCGGCCATCGTCTCCGACCTGCCGGTGTTCCGCGAGATCGCGCCGCCGGGAACCGTGTTCCTCGACCCGCTCGACGGGCCGGGCTGGGCCCGGGCGATCCGCGCGCGGCTGGGCTGAGGGCGGCCCGTGGGACGAGGCGCCCCGCCGCTGCTGCCGCCGGCCGCGCCGGGCTGGCCGTCGCCGCTGCCGGCGGGAGAGCCTTCGCCGCCGCCGGCGGGGGAGGCGGGCCGCCTCGACGGCCCGTCCATGGCCGAGGCCGCCGCCGCGCTGGCGCGCATCCGCGTGGAGGCGCTGTGGTGGCCGGCGCCGCGGGCGGGCGCGCCGCGGCCGCGGGCGCTCGCCTTCGGCGCGGCCGGGCTGGCGGCGGCGCGGGCGCGCTTCGCTGACGCCGACATCCTGCGCGCCGACGCCGCCGCGGCGACGGACCCCGAGCGGCTGGAGGCGGCGTTCGGCCCGCCCGCCGACGTCGCCCTCTGGGCCCGTATCGGCGGCGCGGCGGTCCTTGGCGCGGCGGGGGAGGCCTTGGGAGAGGCGCCGCCGCCGGACCCGCTCGCCCTGCTCGCGGTCGCGCGCCCGCGCTGCCCGTGGTCGGGCCGCGAGGTCGCGCTCGGCGCGGCGCTCGACGCGCAGGCGCTGCTGCGCGCCGCGGCGCTGCGCGCGCGCGGGCCGGTCGCGCTGGTGGGCATGAGCCGCTGGAAGCGCCGCTGCCTCGCGCCGTTCCTGACCGGGCCGGACGGGCCGCCGCGCGCCGCGCGCAGCCTCGCGGAGGCCGGCGACGGCCCCCGCGCGCTGTGGGGCGACGCCGGCGAGGGCGATCCGGCCGCGGCGGGCGCGCTGCGGGTGGAGGACGGCTTCCTGCGCTCGGTGGGGCTCGGCCTGCGGCACACCGCGCCGGTGTCGCTGGCCATCCGCCCCGGCCCGCCGCATTTCGACGCCACCCGCCGCAACGCCTTCGAGCAGACCGTCGCCGCCGCCGACTTCACCCCCGCCCTGAAGGCGCGCGCGGCGGCGCTGCGGGCGCAGGTGCTGGCGGCGGGGCTCACCAAGTACAACCTCGAAGGCGCCGCCGCCCTGCCCGACGCCGGCGGCCGGCTGCGCGTGCTGGCGCCCGGCCAGGTGGAGGACGACGCCTCCATCCGCCTCGGCGCCCGCGCCGTGCGCACCAACCTCGCCCTGCTGGAGGCCGCGCGCGCGCGGTTTCCGGACGCCTTCCTGCTGTTCAAGCCCCATCCGGACGTCGAGACCGGCCTGCGGCCGGGCGCCGTCCCCCGCGCCGAGGCGCTGCGCTTCGCGGACGCCGTCGCCGACCGGGCCCCGGCGGCGGCCTGCCTGGACTGGGCCGACCGGGTGGCGACCATCACCTCGCTGATGGGTTTCGAGGCGCTGCTGCGGCGCAAGGCCGTCACCTGCTTCGGGCGCCCGTTCCACGCCGGCTGGGGGCTGACCGACGACGTCGACCCGCCGCCGCGCGACCGCGCGCTCGACCTCGACGAACTGACCGCGGCGGCGCTGATCCTGCATCCCGACTACATCGACCCGGCCTCCGGCCTGCCGGCGCCGCCGGAGATCGCCGTGGCGGCGCTGCTGCGCGCGCGGGCCGCGGCGAGGCGGCCGCTCGGGCGGCTGGACCGGGCCTGGCGCGATGCGCTGTCCTGGACGCTCAACCGCTTCTGAACGCCGCGCCGCCATGGTCGCGGGATGGTCGGCGGGCGGGCGGGGTTGCCCTTCCCGGCCCGGGGCGCCATCGCTCTGACGAAAGCGCGCGACCGCTGCGGCGGCGCGCGCGCGCTCTGGAGGGACGAAGCTCGATGCCGGACATGTTCGCCGAGTGCGCGGCGGCGCCGCTGGCCTGGGTGCGCGCCCAGCCCGGGCCGCCGCCCTATGTGAATGTCGGCGACGCGCTGAGCCCCTTCCTGCTGACCATGGTCTCCGGCCGGCCGGCGGCGGCGGCCGACTTCGTCTCGGACGCGCCGCGCATCGCCGCGATCGGCACGATCGCGCAGAACTTCGCCGGCGGGCGGGTGGAGGTCTGGGGGGCGGGCTGCTCGCCGTGGTCGGACCCGCTGTCGCCTCGCCGGCGCCCCTTCGTCCCGCCGGCGGGCACGGAATTCCGGCTGCATGCGACGCGCGGCCCGCTCTCGGCGCGGCTGCTGTCGGGGGGCGGGGCGCCCGACGTCCCCTTCGGCGACCCCGCCGCGCTGCTGCCGCGCTTTTACGCCGCGCCCGTGGAGAAGCGCTGGGAGCTGGGCGTCGTGCTGCACCTCTCCGAACTCGCCGACCGCGGCTTCGAGGCCGTCGCCAAGCCGGCGATCGCCCGCTACGCCGCGCCGGCGGACGGCTCGGTGCGGCTGATCACCATGGTCGCGCCGCCGACGGTGGCCGCGACCCGCGACAAGATCGACGAGATCCGCGCCTGCCGCCGGATCGTCTCGACGTCGCTGCACGGGCTGGCGATCGCCGCCGCCTACGGCGTGCCCTGCCTCTATCTCGGCGCCGACCGCGGCGCCGAGGGGGTGGCCGCCGCCGACCTGACCGCGCCGGACGCCATCGGCCGCGTCAACGCCCGCTTCGTCGACCTCCTGCTCGGCTGCGGCCAGAGCGAGATCGTCTACTGGCGCCAGCGCAAGGGCCGACCGACCGACTGGGACGCGCTGATGCGCGCCGTCGACGCCGAGGCGCGGCCGCTCGGCGTGGACGGGGACGCGCTGATCGACGCCTGCCCCGCCGGCGCCGCGCCGCTGGCGGCGCCGGCGGGCGGGACCATCTGGGACCATCCGCTGATCGCCGCGGCGCCCTTCGACGCCGCCGCCGCGCCGGCCGAGGACGCCGAGGGCGCCGCCGCGCCACGCGCGGGCCAGGGCGCCGGCCAGGGCGCGGTCCAGGGCGCGGGGCGTCGGCTGGTGCGGTGGTTCGGGGGGCGGGCGTGAGCGGCGAGCTCGCGCGGATCGTCCGCGGAGAGGGCGTCGCGCCGCTGGCCTGGGCCGGCGGCACCACGGCGCAGGACTACCTCAACCTCGGCGACGCGCTCAGCGCGGTGATGACGGCGCTCCTGTCGGGCAGGCCGGTGCGGCGCGTGCCGTTCCGCTCCGGGAACCCGCGGCTGGTGGCCGTCGGCACCGTGGGGCAGAACATCGCCGGCGGCGAGGCGTGGTTCTGGGGCACGGGCTGCTCGCCGCGGTCGGGGCTGGCGGACAAGGCGGCGCGGCAGTCGCCCGACCCCGGCCTGCGCGCGCATGTCTGCGCCACGCGCGGGCCGCTCTCGGGCGCGCTGATCGCGGGCGGGCGCGTCGCCGCGCCGGTCTTCGGCGACCCGGTCTGGCTGCTGCCGCGCTTCTACCGGCCCGAGGTCGAGAAGCGGTGGGAGCTGGGGGTGATCCTGCACCTCTCCGAACTCGCCGACCGGGCGACGGAGTGCCATCCGCGCGCCGGGCTGCGGCGGGCGGAGATCCCGGCCGAATTCGCGGGCTCGGTGCGGCTGATCAACACCGTCACCGACATCTCGACCGGGGCGATGCGGGCGCGGCTCGACGAGATCCTGTCATGCCGCCGCATCCTCTCGACCTCGCTGCACGGGCTGGTCTGGGCGGAGAGCTACGGCATCCCCTGCCTGCCGTTTCCGGCGCGCGGGCCGGCGGGGCCGGCGGAGACGGCGCTGACGGAGGATTGCGGGCTCGATCCGCGCGCCGTCGACCTCTACATGGGCGCCGGGCGCGACCGCCTGCCCTACTACGCCCAGCCCCATGGCGAGCCGACCGACTGGGCGGCGGCGATCGACGCGGTGGACCGGCGCTGGACCCAGGCCGCGATCGACGAGGACGCGCTGTTCGAGAGCTTCCCGATCGACCTGAACCCGATCGTCCCCGAGCCCGGCGCGACGATCTGGGAGCACCCGACGCTGAACGCGTTCCCCTACAGCCACGACGTCGCCGCGCTCAGGGCGTCGGACGTCGCGGCGGGGCGCGCGGCGGCGGCGGCGGAGACCGCCCGCGTCGCGGCGCTGGAGAAGCGGCTGGCGGGCTGGCGGCTGCCGGCGGTGGCCCGGCCGCCGGCGCCGCCGCCGCCGCTGACGCTGGCGCGCGGCGAGGACGGCGGCGCGGCGATCGCGCTGAGCTGGGCGCGCACCGAGGCGGATGCGGGCTACGTCAACCTCGGCGACGCGCTGAGCCCGGTGATGGTCGCGGCGATGACCGGCCTGCCGGTGCGCCACGCCGCCTTCGACAGCGCGGCTGAGCGGCTGGTCGCGGTGGGCACCATCGCCCACGGCCAGCAGGGCGGCGTCGCGCATCTCTGGGGGCCGGGGCTGGACGCCGGCGTGAACCCCGCCGACCGCGGCAAACCCTGGCGCCTGCCGCCCGACACGGCGCTCCACGTCCACGCCACGCGCGGGCCGATGACCGCCGCAGCCCTGCGCCGCGAGGGCGTGCCGGCGCCGGAGATCTTCGGCGACCCGGTCTATCTGCTCGACCGGGTGTTCCCGCTGGGCGAGGTGGAGAAGCGCTGGGACCTCGGCGTGATCGTGCATCTCAGCGAGCTGGACCCGTGGGGCGCGCCCGAAGCGGGCCGGGCTGAAGACGCGCCGTCGGCCCCGGTGCGCGCCGCGCTGGCGCGCTACCACGTGCCGAAGGCGTTCCGCGACCGGGTGCGGATCATCGACACCCGCGTGGCCCCGACGGTCGCGGCTTTCGAGGCGCGGCTGCGCGAGATCGCCTCTTGCCGGGCGATCCTCTCCACCTCGCTGCACGGGCTGGTGATCGCCGACGTCTACGGCGCGCCGAACGCCTGGTTCGGTTTCCGCGAGGGAGGGCTGCGCGCGGTGGAGCCGATGAACCCGCGCGATCCGCTCGACCACAGGGTGCGCGACCTCTACGCCGGGCAGGGGCTGGGGCGCGTGCAGGTGATGCTGACCAGGCGCGAGGCCGCCTCGGACTGGGACCGGCTGATCGGGCTGACGGGCGAGATCGCGCCGCGGCGGCCGGATGCGCGGGCCCTGTTCGACGCCTTCCCCGCCTCGCGGGCGGCGCGCTGGGAGGACGCGGCCTGGCCGCTCCCCGAAGGCCTCGTGCCGGGGCTCGCCGGCGCCCTCGGCCCCGTCGCCGCCCCCGCGGCGTCGGCGGACGCCGCCGCTCCCGCCGACGCCGGGCGGCCCCGGCGGTGACGGCGGCCGGAACCGAGCCGGGCGCGGCCCCCGGCGCGGCGGAGGAGCCGCAGGACGGGCGGCGGGATGGGCGAGAGGACATGCCGCAGGAGGGGCGGGCGGTCGTGCTGGCGCTGGAGGGCGTGGTGAAGCGCGCGGGCCGCCGCACCGTGCTGTCGGGCGTCGACGCGCGCTTCGCGACGGGCGAGCTGACGGCGATCCGCGGCAAGCGCGGCTCCGGCAAGTCCTCGCTCGCGCGGCTGCTCGCGGGCGTGAGCTTCGCCGACGCCGGCCGCATCCGGCGGGCCGGGCTGGCGGCGCCGATCGTCGGTTCGGGGGCGGGCTTTCTCGGCGGCGCGCCGGCGCTGCGCGGGCTGGAGCTGCGCGCAGCCGCCTACGGCCTCGAACTCGCCGGCTACACCGCGGCGACGGCCGGGTTCCTAGAGGACGCCGAGGCGCTGTCGCGCGACTTCGGCCGCATCGTCGGGCGCGACCGGACGGCGCTGCTCTACGCCTCCGCCTATCTGGTTCCGGCGCCGGTCTACGTCGTCGACGGCGCGCCGCTTCCCGCCGACGCGGCGCTGCGCAAGGCGCTGCGGCCGCTGCTGCAGGCGGCGCGCGGCCGGGCGGCGGTGATCTGGATCGCCGACGAGAAGGCGTCGGTCTCAGCCTATCGGCCGGAGCGGGCGCTGCGGCTGGAGAACGGCGTCCTGCGCGACGACCCCGAGGCGCTCGCCGAGAGCGCCGCCGCGCGGAAGGACGAGGCCGCCCCCGCCCCCGCCTGACCCCCCCCGCCTGACCCCCCCGCCTGACCCCGGCCGGGGAGGGGCGCCGGCGGCCTACTGCGTCGCGAGGCTCGCCAGCAGGATGCGCAGGATCAGCCATGCCGCGAAGGCGGCGCCGAACGCCTTCAGGGTTTCGAGCATCCGGCGCGGCTCCGTCGCGATGTCGGCCGCGCGGGGCGGCACGAAGACCACCAGCTCGGCCTGGCCGAGGGTGGCGGCGGCCTCCGCCTCCTGCTTCAGGCCCAGCGTGGTCACGAAGGTGTCGCGGGCGATCTCGTAGGCGCTGCGCAGTTCCTCGAAGCTAGTGAGCTGCTCGGGCAGGGCGCCGCCGCCCTCCTCGCCGGCGCGCTGCGCCAGCTCATTGCGCAGCTGCGCCTCCAGCGAGGCGATCTCGCCCTCGATCACGGGGATGCGGGGCGAGTTGCGCGCGCGCTCGCGCAGGGCGCGCAGCGTCACGGTGCGCTCGGCGATCTGGCCCGAGAGCGAGGCGATGATGGTGGAGCCGATGCTCACCTCCTCGTCGGGGGAGATGATGCGGTTGGCCCGCCGGAACGTCTCGATCGCGGCGCGGGCGTCGTCGAGCTCGCGCTCGGCGCGGCGATACTCCCGCTCGACATAGTCGAGCATCTCGGTGCGCGCCTGCTCCGACAGGCTGTCGACGATCCGCCTCAGCTCCGTCACCAGCGCCGCGCCGACAGCCTGCGCGTCCTCCGGGTGGAACAGCGAGACGCTGACGGTGGTGATGCCCGTGACGGCGTCGAAGCGCGGCGAGACCGCGGCGCGCCAGTAGCCCAGCAGATCCTCCAGCGGCGCCTCGGGGTCGTAGCCGCGCACCCGGTCGCCGCCGTCGCGGGCCAGAATCGCGCGAATCGGCACATGCGCCTCGATGTCGACCAGCGCCTGGGCGCTGGCGAGATAGTCCTCCAGGATGAAGCTGTCGCCGGCGAAGATCAGCCCGCCGCCGCCGCCCAGCATCCCGCCGCCGCCGCCGCCGGGCATCATCGCCCCGCCGCGCACGGAATAGCGCACCTCCGTGACGTAGCGGTCGGCGGCGACCGTGTAGTAGTAGATCCCCGCGAACAGCGTGGGCGCGATCACGAGCGCGAAAAAGCCGATCGCGGCGCCGAGATAGGATCGCGGGCGGATGGACGCGGCGACGGGCATGGGAGTTCCTGGCGAGAATGACGGCGAATGATAGCGGCCCCGCGCCGCCGCCCCAAGGGGCGCCGATGCGGGGCGGGCGGAGCGTCTCGCCGCCGCAGGCCCTCCCGGCGGGCGACGCGGCGTGGACGCCGCGGCTGCGCGACCGGCTGAACCTCGTCTGGACCCTGCTGTGGCGCAGCTTCCTGCCGCGCAACCGCCGCGAGAGCTTCCAGCTCGTCTGGGTGTTCGCCGAGCCCGTGGGCCAGCTCGCCGTGATGATCCTGCTGTTCTCGCTGATCGGCCGGACGGCGGGCTACGGCGACAGCTTCGCGCTGTTCCTGCTCACCGGCATCGCCATGCTGACGCTGTTCACCCGCGGCGCCGGGCTCGTCTCCTCGGCGATCACCGGGCTTGGCGGCACCACCCGGCTCGCCGGCGTGGGCATGTTCCACGAGGCGATCGCCAAGGCTCTGTTCGAGACTCTGATCACCGCGGTCATCCTCGCCGCGCTGGCCTACGCCATCGGCGCGTTCGAGGGGCGGGACACCTGGCCCCACCACTTCGAGCATGTGGCGGCGGCGCTCTTCTGGGGCGGGCTGCTCGGCTTCGGCTTCGGCCTGCTGCGCGGCTACGCGGTGCAGGAGATGCCGCTGCTCGAACGGATCTACGTGATCCTGTCGCGGGTGCTGATCTTCGTCTCGGGCGTGTTCTTCGTGCCGAGCTTCATGCCCGACCCGTATCGCAGCTGGCTCGCGTGGAACCCGGTGGTGCATGTGGTGGAGCTGCTGCGGCTCGGCGTCTACGATCAGTATCCCACCCTCGTCTACGACGCCGACTACCTGCGCGGCTTCGCGCTGGGCTCCACCGCGCTAGGCATGGCGGCGCTCTGGCGCCGGCGGGCCCTGTTCATGGGCTGAGCCGTCGCCCGCGGCGGCTTTGACCTCGCCTTAACACGATCCGCCCACCTTCCGCCGCGGGGCGCGGGGTGTACGCGCCTCGTGTGAGGTGGGGTGCGGCATGCGTGAGGCGACGGCTGAGGAGCAGCTTCTCCTGGAGCTGATCAACCGCACGCGGTCCGACCCCGCCGCGGAGGCGCAGCGCCTGGCGCAGATCGCGCAGGAGGATCTGTGGGTCGCCGCCGCGGTCGCCTTCTTCGGCGTCGACCTCGACGTGTTCGCAGCGGCGATGGCCGATCGGCCCGCGGCGCCGCCCCTGGCCTGGAGCGGGGCGCTCGCCGACTCCGCGACGACGCACTCGCTCGGCATGATCGAGTTCGGCATGCAGTCGCATCTCCTGCCGGGCGAGCCGGGCCTGGCGGAGCGCATCGCCGCGGCCGGCTACACCGGCTATCGGCGGCTGGCGGAGAACGTCTTCGCCTGGGGTCGCGACGCGGCGCACAGCCACGCCGCCTTCGTCATCGACTGGGGTTACGGGCCTGACGGGATGCAGTCGCCCGCCGGGCACCGCGACGTCATCCTCAACCCCGCCTACGCCGAGATCGGCGTGGCCATGGTCGATGTCGGCGCGATCACGCCGGTCGGCCCCGTCTCGGTGACGCAGCATTTCGGAACGCGCTTCGGCGCCGATGCGGCCGTGACCGGCGTGGCCCTGATCGACGCCGACGGCGACGGCTTCTACGACCCCGGCGAGGGCGTCGGCGGCGCGACGGTGCGCGCCGAGGGCGCCGGCGGCGTGTTCGAGACCGTGACCGGCGCCGCGGGCGGCTACACCCTGCCGCTGGCGCCCGGCGCATGGACCGTGAGCCTGTCCGCCGCGGGTTTTGCGGCGCCGGCGGCGCAGAGCCTGACGATCGACGCCGCCAACCTGAAGCTCGACTTCTTCGGCGCCGTGGCCGATCTCGCCGACCAGGCGGAGGCGAATTTCCGCGCGGTTGGCGAGGTCATCAAGTCCGGCCAGGGCGCCGACGTCATCGCGGCCGGCGAGGCGGACGACCTGGTGCTTTCGGGCGACGGCGACGACACGATCTCAGGCGGCGCCGGGAACGACACGATCAAGCCCGGCCGCGGGAACGACGTGATGGACGGCGGCGCCGGCGACGACATCCTCGTGGGCTTCCGCGGCGACGAGGTTCTGGTCGGCGGGGCCGGGAACGACACCCTGCTCGGCAACCTCGACGACGACACCCTCACCGGCGGCGCCGGCGACGACCGGATGCAGGGCGGGCCGGGCTTCGACGTCTTCGTGTTCGACACGGCGGAATGGGGCGACGACCGCATCGTGCTCGACTTCCTGCCCCAGTCCGACACGCTGGACTTCCGCGGCTCGGGGCTGGCGCTGGCCGACCTGAGCATCACCCAGGCCGGCGACAACGTGCTGATCGAGGCCGGCGACAGCTCGATCCTCGTCAACTCCCAGCGCTTCGGGGCGCTCGACGTCGCCGACTTCGCCGGCGACGTGCTGCTGTTCGGGTGAGGGCGTCCGCGGTCAGAGCCCCGTGGCGTTGACGGTGTTGACCGGCGTGATCACCGAATTGAACAGCTGCAGGAACTTGCGCAGCTCGGTCAGCGGCGCGTTGGTGACGAACAGCGCGTCGCCGTCGCGCATCCCGAAGCTGCGCGCGACGAAGAAGCCCTGCGGCGCCGACAGGTCGAGCCGGTAGACGATCGGGCGGCCCGGCCCGGCGGGGGCGCCCGGCGGCGGCGGCCCGGTCAGCAGCGCGTCGGCCACCGCCGGCGTCTCCCAGCGGAACACGAACACGCCCGTGGGGTCGGCGTCGAAATCGTTCAGGCCGCGCGCCGCGGCGATCGCCGACAGCAGGTCGAGCGGCCGCGTGGGAAACACGATCTCGGCCTGCCCGCCGGTCGCGCCCATGGCGATGAACCGCTCGCGGATCGGCGACAGCACGACGAGGTCGCCGGGCCTGAGCGCGACGTTGAGCGCCGGCTCGTCGAACACGTCGGCGAGTATCTGCCGGCCGATCACGCCGTCGCGCGCGATGGCGACTTCGACGGCCTCGGGCGGGACGGGCACGCCGCCGGCGGCGGCCAGCATCGCCGAGAGCCGCGTGGTCGCGCGCTCGATGGGATAGACGCCGGGGCTCGCCACCGCGCCCTGCATCGCCACGAGCCGGCTGAGCGGCTCGTTGAGCCGCACGTCAACCTGCGGGGATAGAGACAGCGGCTGCAGCGCGGCGCGGATGCGATCGCGCAGTTCGGTCAGCGTCGCGCCCGCGGCGCGCTGCGGGCCGATGAACGGGATGTAGAGCCGCCCGGACGGCTCGACGGCCGCGCCCTCGATCACCGTGGCGCCGCCCCGGTCGGAGAAGATCCCGCCGCCCTCGGTCTCCCACACCGTGACGTCGAGCAGGTCGCCGACGCCGATGCGGGTCGGGTCCAGCGCCGCCGCGTCGCGGAACGCCGGCGGGAAGCCGGCGGGCGGCGCCGCAGCGGTCAGCGCCACGGCGTCGGCGTCGAGGGCGGCGACGAGGCCCTCGAGCGGCTCGGTCTCGCCGATGATGTCGGCGGTGCGGGGGCCGCTGCGCGGCAGCGCGGCGCAGCCGGTCAGGGCGATCGGCGCGCCCGCCGCGCCCGCCGCGCCCGCGCCCCCGATCCGGCGAAGGAACTCGCGCCGATGCATGCTCCAGCCCCGCTCGATCGTCTTGTTGGAGCGCCCGCGCCGAGGCGGACCGCCCATCTCGCCCCCGCGGCCGCCCGCGGGGATTCGCCGTCCGTCTTAAGGCAAGGCGCGGGCGGGCAAAAGCGGCGGCGGGCCCGACGCGCCCGCCGCCGCCCGGCCTCAGCCGAACAGCAGCACGTCTCCGGTGAAGTCGGCGACGTCGAGCGGGCCGAAACGGGCGGAGTTGATCAGGATCGAGCTGTCGCCGGCCGCTATCAGCACGTTGCCGCCGGCGGAGGCGCTGATGGTCAGGTCGACGAAGGTCAGCCCCGAGCCGCGGAAGTCCAGCGTGTCGGACTGGGGCAGGAAGTCGAGCACGATGCGGTCATGGCCCCATTCGGCCGTGTCGAACACGAAGACGTCGCGCCCCGGGCCGCCCTGGAGGCGGTCGTCGCCGGCGCCGCCGGTGATGGTGTCGTCGTCGAGGTTGCCGAGCAGGGTGTCGTTCCCGGCCCCGCCAATCAGCACCTCGTCGCCGCGGAAGCCCACCAGGATGTCGTCGCCGGCGCCGCCGTCCATCACGTCGTTCCCGCGGCCGGGCTTGATGGTGTCGTTCCCGTCGCCGCCGAAGATCGTGTCGTCGCCGTCGCCGGACAGGATGATGTCGGCATACTGGCGACCGTTGATGACATCGTCGAAACTGCCGCCCTTGATCGTGTCGCCCATATTGGCGCTGACGGCTCCAACCGCCGGCGCCGCCAGCCTGATCGCCGTGGCGTCGCCCTCGATCGCGGCGCTCACCGAATGGGACCAGTAGTCTCCCTTGAGGCCGATCGTCAGGTCGCCGGATCCGTCGCCGTCGAGATCGATCAGGATGTCCGTGTCCCCCGATCGCAGGATGAGGGACACGCGGGAGGCGTCGAACGACGCGCCCGCGACCTCGATCACGTCATCCTCGTCGAAATCCATGATCAGGTCGCCGTCGAGCTCGGATGCGGCGCCGCGGAACACGTCCGCGCCGCCGCCGCCGGTCAGGATGTCGGCGCCCGCGCCGCCGCGGATGCGGTTGTAGCCATCATCGCCGATCAGCACGTCGGCGAAGCCGCTGCCTACGACGTCTTCGATGTCGATGAGCGTGTCCCGGTCGCCGAAGCCGTCTATGGCGAAGCCTGCCGCGAGATTGACCGTGACGCCGCTGGCGCCGCCGCGCGACGCGTCGCGATCGTAGCGCGCCTCGTCCCGTCCGCCGCGCCCGTCGATGGTGTCGGCGCCGGCGAGGCCGCGGAAGTTGTTGAAGACGTCATTGCCCCGCATGACGTCGGCGAACTCGGTGCCGCGCACATGCTCGACGCCGGTGACGGTGTCGGTGTCTCCGAACTGATCGATCACCGCCCCGGCCTCGAGGTCGGCGATGATGCCGCGGAAACCGCCGTCGTGCATGATCTGGTCGTAGTCGCCCTCGCCGCCATCAATGAGGTCGGCGCCCGCGCCGCCGCGCAGGGCGTCGTCGCCGCCGCCGCCGCTCAGGGTGTCCGCGCCGTCATGGCCGCTGAAGTCGTTCTCCCGGTCGTCGCCCAGCATGAGGTCGCCGCTGGCGGTTCCATCGAAGTTGGTGATGTCGATCACGGTGTCGGTGTCGCCGAAGCCGTCGGTCACGACGCCGGCCGGGAGGTTCACGAAGATCGCGCCGCCGCCGCCCGCCTCGGCGTCGCGCCGGTAGTCGGCGATGTGGTCGATCACGCGGGAGCCGACCAGCGTGTCGTCGCCGGCGAGGCCCCTGAGGTCCCGCCACGAACTGACGTCGTTGCTGTCGCCGCCGCTGTCGCTGCCAATCAGGATGTCGTCCCCGGCGCTGCCGACCACGTCGACGATGCCGGTCACCCAACTTCGACAGCAAAACGCGTAAGCGATTGATATTGTTATGGCCGGATGGGCCAAAATGTAACTACACGGGCTTGTCAGGCTGGTTTTGGCA
>NZ_FNQM01000006.1 GCF_900107585.1 Rubrimonas cliftonensis
TTGCGGTCAGCGCGCCCTCCGCGCCCGCTACCGTCGCGCTCAACCTCGTAACACTGGGTGTCGCGCTAACTCGTAAGACTGGGTGTCCATTGACACGTGTCGGGCGAGCGCGTGTACTGCGTCATCGACCCCGTCCCGAAGCTCGGCGCGAGATCGCCGTTCTCGAAGTCGAACTGCACGCCGTTCACGCCGTCGGGCGCCGCGGCGAAGGGACCGTCGGCGGTGACGCCCCCGAGCGCCGCCACTTCCTCCGCCGTCAGCGCCTTCTCGACGAAGGCGAAGGAGGACAGGCCCGACCCGCTCGGCGTCTCGAAGTTGTCGTCGGCGAAGATCAGGAACCCGCCGTCCTTCACGGCCCGCCGATCGCCCGAGAAGACCTGCGTGCCGATCAGCACGCCGTCAACATACTTGTCGAGCCGATAGGCGCTACCGGTCTCGTCGGTTGCGGTCATCACCGCCACGATCCGCCGCCAGCCGTCGAGCGGGAACGGACCGTCGTCCTGCGCCGCCGCGCCGTACAGACCACCGCCGTTTGCGTCCATCTGCAGCCACAGATCGCCGTCGTTCAGGTTGCTCGGGTCGGTCTGGATGATGGCGATGAGGCCGATCTCGGCCGGGAGGAACATGTCCCAGACCATCGTGTAGGCGAGGAAATTGGTTCCGCCGCTGGCCGGCGCGAAGCCGGGGTCGATCAGCAGGCCGTTGTTGGGGTCGTAGCGCGGCGTCGCGATCACCCCCGCCCCGGCGTCGCCGTCGGGCAGCGGCGCAAGACCGACCTCGGCCGTCGTGCCGAAGGCGACGGTCTGGGGCTCGAACACGACCGGGTCGACCGGCCCGTCGGGCCCGTCGCGCGAGGGCTCGCCCTCGCCGCGCCCGGCGGTCATGTAGGTGTCGAGTTCGGTGTAGTAGGTTTCGGTGTCGACGCGGTCGTTGTCGGGGTCGATCACGATCAGCCGCATCGCGCCGTTGCCGCCGTTGCCCCAGGGGGCGTCGTCGCCGGCGGTCTGCGAGACAACTGCGACGCCGTCCTGATAGTTGACCAGCATCTGCGCGACGGCGTTGCCCTGCTCGCCATAGCGCACGATGGTCTCGACGCCGTCGCCGAACACGTGGCCCGAGAACACGAAGCTGATGTTTCCGTGGCGCGAGACCAGCGCGTCCCACAGGTCGCGGCCGTCGTTGACGGCCTCGACGCTGTCCTTCATGCCGTAGTCCTTGCCGGTGCCCTCGGCGTACATCGAGCCGGAGCGCGGGCCGGCGATGTCGGCCATGTTGGTGTAGTGGTGGGTCAGCACGATGGCGCGACGGTCGGCGTGCTCCGAAAGAACCTCGTCGGCCCAGGCGACCGCATCATCGCGCACGCCGAATTCGAGCGACACCACGATCCAGTCGGTTCCGTCCGGGGCGGTGAACAGCTTGTAGTTGTTGCGGATGCTGGCGCCGTCGCCCTCATAGACGCCGCCCTCATGCTGGGCGAAGTAGCGGTCGAGACCGAAATCGAGGTCGATGTTGGACGAGTGGTCGGCCGCCTTGCCGCCGTCCGACTGGTCGTGGTTGCCGGGCAGCAACGTGTAGGGAATGCCGGCCTGCTCCAGCAGCGCGTAGGCCTCGGAGACATTCGCCCATTCGTGCACCCTGTTGTCGCCGGTGACGTCGCCGACATGGGTCACGGCGGCGATCTTCAACCCCGCGGCGTTGTCGGCGACCCATTCCGTCATGCGGTACAGCCGGCCGCCGGAGCCGTCATTGGTGTAGTTCTGCGTGTCGGGGAACACCACGATGGTGTAGGCGTTCTCGCCGGCGGCGCGGATGCGGAAGCTGTCCGTCGCGCTGTTGCCGAGGTCGTCGGTGGCGGTGACGGTCAGGTCGGCGAAGCCGAGCGCGTCGCCGGTGACGATCAGCTTGCCGTCCTCGATCGCCGCCCGGACCTGCTCGTTGCCGCCCTCCAGCGTGAAGACGAGGTTCTCGCCGCTGAACACCTCGGCGAGGTCGATCTCGACCCGCCCGCCGACGGTGACGAGCTGGTGGACGATCTCCTCCGTCAGCTCCACCGTCACGAAATCGCGGTCGATCAGCCGCGCCGCGCCGATGGTCGCGAGGGTCGAGCCGTTCACAACTTTGGCGTCGGCGATGAAATCGAAGGCGACGAGCGTCTCGCCTTCGCCGGCCGCGCCGAGCGCGCCGCCGGGGCTGGCGCCGCCGAGCGCCTCGATCTCCGCGTCGTCCATCGCGCGGTCGAGCAGGGCGAAGGAGGCGAGCTTGCCCGAGAAGGTCTCGCCGTCATTGTCGGCGAGGATCAGGAAGCCGCTCGGGTCGATGGTGAAGCGGGCGGTCTCGACGGTCTGTTCGCCGACCTTCACGCCGTCGATGAACTTCGCGAGCCGGCTGCTCCCGTCGCCGTTGGCCTCCACCGAGAAGCCGAGCCGCGCCCATGCGCCGGGCCGCAGGTCGCCGACATAGTCGCCGCTGATGCCGACGCCGTACCCGCCCTCGCCGTTGACCTTCAGGAACAGCTCGCCGTCTTCGGCGTTGGCGAGGCCGAGCTGCAGCAGCGCGCCGTAGCGCCCCAGGTCGCCCTCGTCGAGCATCAGGTCGAAGAAGAGCGTGAAGCTCTCGACCGCCGCGTCGAGCGCGGTCTCGACGCGATAGCCGCCGTCGGGGCCGTCGGCTTCATAGGCCAGCGCCAGGTCGGGGGTCAGCTCGCTCGCCGGATCGAAGGAAAGATCCGTCAGCATCTCGCCGCCGCGCGCCGGGATGTCCCCGCTGGCCGCGCCGCCCTCGAAATCGAAGATCACGGCGCCGTCGCCGAGGACCGAGGCGGGAAGCGGGGCCGTCGTGGCGCCGCCGAGCCCGGCGACCTCATCGGCCGACAGCGTGCGGGCGGTGAAGGCGAAATTGGCGAGGTGGCCGCCGAAGGTCTCGCCGTCGTTGTCGGTGAGGATCTGGAAGCCCGTTTCGGCGTCGATGGTGAAACGGGCGGTGTCGACGGTCTGCTGCCCGACCTTCACGCCGTCGATGAACTTCACCAGCGTGCTCGACCCGTCGCCGTTGTCGGCGAAGGTGAAGGCGATCCGCGCCCATGCGCCGCCCTCTATCGCGCCCTCGTACTGGCCGGAGATGCCGACGCCGTACTCGCCGCCGACGAGCTGGCGCAGGAACAGGTCGCCGTCATTGTCGTTGGCGACCGCGGTCTGGAACAGCCCGCCATAGCCCGGTGAGCCCGCGTCGATCGCCAGATCATAGACGAGGGAGAAGCTGGTCGCGTCGCCCGCGAGCGCCGGCTTCAGCAGGTAGCCGCCGGTCGCGTCGGTCGCCTCGAAGCGCAGGACATGCTTGTCGCGGCCCGGCTCCGGGGCCTCGTCGCCGCCGGCCGCCACGAAGTCGCCGGCCTCCGCAGGGGTGCGCGGCGTCATCTCGCCGGCGCCGATGCTGGGCGCGAAACCGTCGGCGCCGAAGCCGAACTCCAGCGCGCCCGGCACGCCGGAGGCGACGCCCATGCCGTCGACTTCGCCGAGCGCCGCGATGGCGTCGTCGGACAGCGCCTCGGGAACGAAGGCGAAGGCGGCGAGCGCCGTCGGCATGGTCTCGCCGTCATTGTCGGTCAGGATGAGGAAACCCTGCGCGGCGTCGAAGGCGTAGCGCCCCGCCTCCTTGACGATCTCGCCGACGAAGACGCCGTCGATGAAGCGCCGGATCGTGACGTTCACGCCGTCGCTGGCGAGGGAGAACGCGATCCGATGCCAGGCGCCATAGGCCGCCCCGCCGGGATAGTCGCCGCTGATCCCAACGCCGAAGGTCTCGCCCTCGCCGTCGCGGCGCATGAACAGGTCGGAGTCGCCGGAGTTGGACAGATCGCTCTGGAAGAGCCCGTTGTAAGCGCCTGCGACGCCTGCCGCGACATGGAGGTCATAGACCAGCGTGTAGCTTTCAATCACGCCCGAAAGACCCGCCGGGCGGACGAGGTAGCCGCCTGCCGACGTCGACGCGGGCGCTGCGAGGATGTCGGTGGGCGCCTGCGCAAGCGCGGCGAGCCGCTTAGCGTCGAGCGATACAATGTCAACCACGATGGCCCCCTGAAACTGGAAGTTTGCTGCTTGCCGGGACGATCAATGATCGACATATCCAAATCAAATCGATATATGCGCACTGAAACATAAAGGCGGCTTATGAATTATGCGCAGATTCGGGCGTTCTACCATGTGGCTCGCGAGGGCGGGGTTGTTCGTGCAGCGCGTGTGCTGAACATTTCGCAGCCTGCGATCTCGCATCATATCAAGGGGCTGGAGAAGCAGGTCCGCCGCCCCCTGTTCGAGAAGAAGGGGCGCAACCTTGTCCTGAGCGACGCCGGCCGCGATCTGCTTTCGGTGACGGAAAGATTAATCTCCGCGGCCTATGCGATCGACGACATGCTGTCGGAGCGGCGTGACCGGGTCGAGGGTTCGCTCGCAATCATTTCGGATTCGCCCTCCCTCGGCGCCGACCTTCTAGTGCGCTTCGCACGCGCCTATCCCGATGTCAGGCTCTCGCTGGCGACGGGGTCGAACGCGGCGGTCGCCGGCGCGGTGCGCGAGGGTCGCGCAGATGCAGGCGTGCTCGTCCAGCCGACGGTCGGCGACGACATCGTGGCCGTGCCGCTGCGGACCGAGCGCTTCGCGGTCGCCTTTTCCAAGGAGCATCGTTTTGGCGCGCAGGGCTCGGTGCAACTGCGGCAGCTGGCCGATGAGGCGCTTATCGTGCGCGAAGCCGGTTCGCGCACTCGAATGATCGTGGAGAACGCGCTCGCCAAGGCGGAGATCACGCCCCGGTCGATCGTCGAAGTCGAAGGCCGCGACACGATTCGCGAGGTGGTGGCGCGCGGCATGGGCGTGTCGATCTTCGCGACAGGCGAATGTCCCCCGGACATTCGCCTGAAATATGCGCCCCTGCGCCACTCCGAGACCGGCCTCGTGTTCCACGAGCACCTCATCCACCAGCGCGCTCGGCGCAACAGCCCCGTCCTTGCGGCGCTGCTCGCGATCGCCCGCGAGATCGCCACCGAGTTCCCCTGAACCGGGCGCCGCGCGGCGCGGCGTCGCAAAGACTGAGAACGGCGGTTGATGTCGGCGACCGGGCGACGGCCGGGACGCCCGTCGCCCGCCTTGAGGCGGCTGAGGCGGAGATCGACCTCGCCCAGGCGGTCGAGCAGGCGCGGGCGCTCGCTCATCAGATCGCCGAGTCCGAGGCGCAGCACCGGCGCGAGGCGGCGGGCTATCGCCGGCTCGACCGCGAACTGGCGCGGCAGGAGGACCTTCGCGCGCGCGGCGTGATCGCCGAGGGCGCGCTCGACATCGCCCGCGCCGAGCGGGACGGCGCCGCGGCTGGCGTCGCGGAGGCCGCCGCCCGGATCGAGCGCCTGAGGGCCGATCTGGCCGGCGCTGAGCGTCTCGTCGACCGGCGGCGCGAGGACCTGGCCCAGACGGTCGTCGCGGCGCCCTTCGACGGCGTCGTCGTCGCGCGGGCGCGCGAGATCGGCGATGTGGTGACGCCCGGGTCGACGATCGTGGAGATCGTCGACGCCGAGACCCTCATCCTCAGCGCGCGCATCGACGAAAGCCAGATCGCCGCCGTCGAGGCCGGGCAGCCAGCACGCGTCAGCTTCGAGTCGGAACCCGGGCGCAGCCACGCCGCCAGCGTCCACCGTATCGGCCGGGAGGTCGATCCCGAGACCCGCGAACTGATCGTCGAGCTGTCGCTCCGCTCGCTGCCCAGGAACTGGGCCATCGGTCAGCGCGGCGCGGCCGCCATCACCGTCGCGCACAAGGCCGACGCGCTCGCGCTGCCGACCGACATGGTCGCGCATCGGGACGGGGCCGCCGGCGTCTGGGTCCTGGAGGATGGCCGCGCGCGCTGGCGACCGATCAAGCTCGGCGCCGCGAGCGGCGACAGCGTCGCGGTCGTGGCGGGCCTCGCCGAGGGCGACATCGCGCTCGACGGTCCGAGGCTCTATCCCGGCGCGCGCGTGGAGACCCGGCCATGAACCTCGCCATCCGGGACATCAGGCGCAATCTGCCGCGCTTCGTGATCACGCTCCTCGGCGTCGGCCTGCTGATCACCGCAAGCGTCGGCATGAACGGGCTCTATCGCGGCATCGTCGCCGACGCGACGCTGCTGATCGACAGGATCGGGGCCGACTATTGGGTGGTTCAGGGCGGCCGCGAGGGGCCGTTCGCCGAGGCGTCGTCGTCTCCTCGACCATGGACCGTCGCGTCGCGGGACTCGACGGGGTGGCGCGGGTGCGGCGTTTCATGCAGTCGGACCAGCAGATCGTCCACGAGGGCGCCCGAAAGCGCGCGACCGTCGTCGGTCTCGACTACCCGACGGATGCGGGCGGCTGGGTGACGCTCGCGCGTGGCCGTCCTCTCGCGACGGGCCGCCAGGAGGTGATCGCCGATGAGAGCCTCGGCTTGGCGATCGGAGACCGGATCGAGCTCGCCCGCGACCGCTACGAGGTCGTCGGCCTCGCCCGCGGCATGGTCAGCGCCATGGGCGACGGGCTGATCTTCGTGTCGATCAACGACGCGCTCGACATCACGCGGCGCAAGGCCAGCGAGGAGATCCGGCTGGGCAGGGCGGCCGCGGGCCTCGACGAGGTCCCTTCCGACAGCAAGATCGCGGCGATCATCGTCGACCTCGAGCCCGGTGCTGACAAGGCGGCGCTCGTCCGCGCCGTCGCAAGCTGGGGCGACGCCAACATCCTGTCGACCGCCGAGCAGCGCGACCTGTTCCTGAACCAGCGGCTGTGGCGGCTCCGGGTGCAGGTGCTGGCGTTCACGGCCGTGCTGCTCGTGGTGACGGCGGTCGTGATGTCGCTGATCGTCTACACCATGACGCTGGAGAAGTTGCCGCAGATCAGCCTTCTGAAGCTTATCGGCGCACGCGACCGCCACATCTACGGCCTGATCGTGCAGCAGGCGCTGATGATCGGGCTTGGCGGCTACGCCCTGGGCGTCGCCGTCGCGTATCTCGTGTTCCCGCTCTTCCCGCGCCGCATCGTGCTCGATCCGCTGGACCTGGCGGCCATGCTTGGGGTCGTCCTGGTGATCGGCCTCGCGGCGGCCCAGCTCGGCGTCCGGCGCGCGATGCAGGCCAAACCGCAGGATGTTCTGTCGTGACCCCGATCCTGTCGATCCGCGACGCGGCGAAGCACTATCCGAGCGGCGAGACGCTGGTGAAGGCGCTCGACGGCGTGTCGCTCGACCTCCATCCCGACGAGCTCGTGGCCATCATGGGACCGTCGGGCTCGGGCGAAAGCACCTTCCTGCTCATCGCGGGGCTGATCGACCGGCCGACGCGCGGCGAGATCCGTTTCGAGGGGCGGCCAGTCTCGGGGCCCGCCTGCGATCCCGACAGGCTGCGCGCGCTGCGGCGCGGCAACATCGGCTTCGTCTTCCAGAAGGCCAACCTGATCCCGTACCTGACCGCCGCCGAAAACGTCGCGGCGGTCATGGAGATGGACGGCGTCGCGTCCTCGGACGCCCTCACCCATGCCATCAGGCTGCTTGACGCGTTGGGGCTCACGGAAGTTCGTGCCGAGGAAGCTCGCGTTGTCCAGGATCGCGCCCTCCATCGAGGCGCCCTCGAAAATCGTGCCGGCGTCCCCCGTGGCGAGACCGAGATCCGCTCCGTCTAGGATCGCCCCGCTCAGGTCGGCGCCAGTCAGGTCGGCCCCGGTCAGGATCGCCCCGCGCAGGTCGGCGCCGCGAAGGTTGGCGCCGGACAAGTCGGCGCCGTTGAAATTCGCGCCGGCGAAGGCGCCGCCGGAGAGGTCGGCGCCGCGCAAATCCGCATCCTCGAAGAATGCGCCGACAGCCTCGACGCCACTCATCAGAGCGCCGGCCATGTCGCTGTCGGCGAAGCTGGCGCCGTTCAACTTCGTCACCGCGCCGGAGGGGTGCGCGCGGAAGTCCGCATTGGCGAAATTGCTGTCTTCCGACGAGAAGTCGGTGAGGTCGGCGCCCCGGAAGCTCAGGTCGGTGGTCGCCCGTCCGCCCGCGGGCGAGGTGTCGGTCCAGCTGACGCCGACGAGGATCGCAAGGTCGAAGATCGCGGCATAGATGTCGATGTCGGTGAAGCCGACGTCGGTCATGTCGGCGCCGGTGAAGTCGGTCCGAACGACCCGCGCGCCTTCGAGATCGGTCTCGACCAGCTTGGCGCCGCGGAAGCTGGCGTTGGTAAGATCGGCCTCCGACAGGCTGGCCATCGTCAGATCCGCGTCGTCGAAGATCGTTCCGCGCAGGTTGGCGCCGTTGACGCCGTCGCCGAGCAGGGAGGCCATCACGAGTTTGGCGCCGACAAGGTTCGCGTTCTGGAGGTTGATCCCGGACGCCGACACTTCGGTCATGTCGGCCTCGCGCAGGTCCGCCCGGCTGAGGTTCACATTGCTGAGGGAGGCCATCTTGAAGTTCGCGGGGCCAAAGGCGGTCGACCAGAAATCCGCCCGCGTGGCGTTCACGCCCGACCAGACCGTACCTTCGAAGTCGACGCCCTGCAGGCGCGCGCCGACGAGGCTTACATCGGTCAGGCTTGTCTCCTTGAAAGTCGAGCCGTTCCAGTTGCGCCCGTCGAAGTTGCGCCCCGTGAAGTGCCGGCCGGTAAAGTCGACGATCGCCATGTGTTTTCCTTCCCAGGTTCGGCGCCGCGGCGCTCAGGCGGTCGGGCTCGCCGATCGCGCTTGGGTACATGGTAGCGATCCGTTTGGACTCGGTCTTTGAACGGGAAATGAACAGGATGCGCATGTCAGCACGCCGTACGTGGAAGGCCTCGCAGCGTGACCTGCTCCACCTCTGCCGTCTGGCGCGGATTAGCGAAGGAACCCCGCGCCAATCAACGGTCGCTGAAGCACGTCGGCTACCAGCAGCGCACCCCCGGGGCCCGGACGAGGCCGTGTCCGGTGGCGTCGTCGCGGCCCGGCGCGGCGAGGTCCTCCGCCTCGGTGAGCAGCAGCCGGCGCGCGGCGACGGGGTCTCCGCGGGTCTGGGCGCGCGCGCGCAGCATGGCGGCGGCGGCGAACGGCGCGGCGAAGCTGGTGCCGGTCCAGCGCGTCACGCCGCCTCCCGGCCCGGCGGAGGCGACGTCGACCCCGGGCGCGGCGAGCTCGACATAGGCGCCGCGATTGCCTCCACGCCAGGGCCGCTTGCGCTGGTCGAGCGCGGCGACCGCCAGCACCTCCGGATAGGCCGCAGGATAAGCGGGTTCGGCGCGGGCGCCGCCGTTGCCGGCCGCTGCGACCAGATTGGCGCGTCGCGCGGCCGTGGCGACGGCTTGCGCGAGCAGCGCGTTCGGCGCGCCTTCAAGGCTCAAGCTGACCACGCGCGCGCCGCCGATTATCGCCCAGTCTAGACCGCGGATCACCGCCGCGGCGTCGGCGCGGGGCTCGCCGTCGCGCAAGGCGAAGGCGCCGGCCGCCAGAAGCCGCGCCCCCGGCGCCAGCGGCGGCGCCGCCGCCTGGCCGACGAGCAGCGCAGCCACGGCGGTGCCGTGGTCGGGCGGCGCCGGGGTCAGCCCCTCGCTCAGAAAGCTGCGGCTGACGACGGCGGCGCCGCGCAAGGCGGGGTGGCGCGCGTCCACGGCCGTGTCGATGATCGCGATGGGCGCGCCGCGGGCGCAGGCGTCGGCGGGGGAGGCCGCGACGCGCACCAGCGCCGCGCCCCAGCAGTCTGGGCCGGTACAGGCCTCGCCGCCCCCGGCGTAGAGGTGGTTGAAGTCGAAGGTGGCCCCCGGCACGGTCGCGCGCGCCGTCGCCAGCGCTTCCGCGAGACCGACGCCCACGGGCGCACGCAGACGGCTCAGCCGCTCGCCGAGGCCGCCGAGCTGCTCGGCCGAGATCTCCGAATAGCCCGCCTGTGCGAGCAGGGCGATTTCAGCTGGCGACAGGCCGAAGCCGATCAGTTCGCGCGGGGCAACGTCGGAGTTATCGCCAGGATTGTCGTCTTGATCCAGAAGGGCTTCCAGGATCGTGCTGAGCAGGCCCCCGCGTCGCCGATCGTCTTCCTCATCGTCGTCATCATCGTCCTCATCCTCATCCTCATCCTCATCCTCATCCTCATCGTCATCGTCATCGTCATCGTCATCGTCATCATCGTCACGGTCGTTTCTTCCGCGGTCGTCCCGCTCATCCCTGTCGTCGCCGTCATCGTCGCCGCCGTCATCGTCGCCGCCGTCGTCGTCGTCGGCCCAGGCTGGGGACGGCCACGGGTCGCCGGGCGACGGTGCCCCCCAGACCATCAACAATGCGAGCAGCAGCGCGACAGGGCGCATCGGAACCTCCACGACCGGTGCGCCGCAGGCGCGGCGCTTCGAGGATCAACGGCGAAAACGCGTCGTTCATTCCCTCACGACGGAATATATCCCGACAAGCGCCGTTTTCGTGGCGACGCCGAAGCGCCGGGAGCCGCGATGACCGAGGATGTGAGGGAACAGATCGCGGCGCTGACGCCGCGGCTCAGGCGCTTCGCCTGGGCGCTGACCGGCTCGCGCGACGAGGGCGACGATCTGGTGCAGGCCGGCTGTCTCAAGGCGCTCGGCGCATTGGCGCAGTACGAACCCGGCACGCGGCTCGACGCATGGATGTTCCGCATTCTACGAACCGGCTGGATCGACCGGGCGCGGTATCGCGCCCGCCGGCCGCAGATCTCGGACCCCGAGACGCTTGAGGCGCTGTCGGACGGCGGCGTCGGCGCGCGGGAAGCCCAGGCGCGGCTCGATCTGGCGCGGGTGCGGGCGATGATGGCCGATCTGCCCGACGAACAACGCGAGGTGCTGTCGCTGGTTGCGATCGAAGGGCTGTCCTACCGCGAAGCCGCCGAGGTGATCGGCGCGCCGGTGGGCACGGTGATGAGCAGGCTGTCGCGCGCACGGGCGCGCCTGACGGCCATGATGGAGGGCGAGGCATGAGCCGGAACTGGACCGAGGACGAGATTGCGGCCTTCGTGGATGGCGCGGCGTCCGATGAGGACGCCCGCCGCATCGCGGCGCTGATCGAAAGCGATGAAGACGCCCGCGCGACGGCGGACCGCCTGCGCCGGCAGAACGCGCTGCTGCGCGAGGCCTTCGCCGCGCCGATGGCCGAGGCGACACCGCTGGCGATCCGCAGCGCGTTGGGCGCGCCGTCGCCCACGGGCCGCGCGGCGCGACGGGTCGAGCATCGGTCCGCGCGCATGGCGCGGCGCCGACCGCCGGTCTGGGCGGGCGCGGCGCTGGCCGCCTGCGCAGCCTTCGCGATCGGCCTGGGCGGCGCGCCCGCGCTGCTGGGGCCGGCTGAGGAGGCGGGCATGCGTCTTGCCATCGGCTCGGCGCCGGCGGCCGCGCTGGCCGCGCTGGAGCGCGCGCCCAGCGGAACTGACGTCGCCGGGCTGACGCCGCTGGCGAGCTTCGTGACGCGCGACGGCCATTGCCGCGAGTTCGAGACCGCGGGCGACGCCCCCAGCGTCGGCCTCGCCTGCCGCCCGGCCGATGGCGACTGGCGCGTCGTCGCCCTTGCTGCGGTGGCGGGCGCCGCTCCCGGCGCGGACGCGGCGGCGGGCTTTGCGCCCGCCTCCGGCGCGGCGGTCGACGCCCTCTCAGCCGTACTCGACGCGCTGGAGGCCGGACCCGCGCTATCCCCCGCCGAGGAAGCCGACCGCATCGCCGCCGGCTGGCGCTGAGCGGCCGTCAAGGACGGCTTCCCACAACTGCGCCGCAAATGCCCCTCGACCAGGCCCGCGCTCCCTTTGCGGTCAGAGACACGGCGATATCGATCGCCTGGCCCTTTGTCAGGCCGCAACCGACAATCACCGGAAACCCGTGGCGCGGATGCTCGCCGATCTCGAGGCGGTGGTCGATCCGGTCCATGTACTGCTTGAACAGACGCAGGTTCGCAGAGGTGTAATTGGCATTGATGATTTCGTCCTGCTCATGCCCGACGATAGCCTGGCGCAGGCCGTCCGGCGCGCCTGCGAGCTGCAGGCGGGTGATGAACGTGTGGCGCAGCGCGTAGAAATCCTCGTCGAGGTCCTTCACCCCGAGATGCTTCAACATGCGGCCAAGGCGCTTGCCAAACACGTCCGAGATGCGACCCGTCAAGGTGCTCGCAGGGACCTCGGGAAACAGCGCCTCGCCCGGCCGCTCGCAGGCGTCGCGCCACCACTCCAGAAACCCGAGCCGCAGCAAGGCCTCCGGCAAGGGCACGAACCGCTCTGACGCCCAGTTCTTCACCGGTCCGTCGGGTGTCTCCTCGATGCGGAGGTTGACGATGCCATCGCGGAACTGGACGTCCGATTTGATAAGCTTGAGCGCTTCCTCCGGCCGCAGGCCGCACATCAGCACCAGGAGCGGAACCCAGTAGATCGCGTCGCGGATGGCGAATTCTCCCTTCCGCCACCGGCGGTCCTGCGAGAAGCAGCCGGTCAGCATCGTCGACGTCAGGTGCTTGAAGAGCCGCTCGTCGGTCCATGCAAGGCGCCGCTTCTGCTGAGTGACATGCAGCATGAGGGGGTCGTCGCACCGTCCGAACAGACGCGCCGTCGCCCGCTTCCAGTCTTTCAGCACCGGCGTCCAGGCGCCGCCGGCCCAGCCGAGCGCCCGCGCGCTGTCGTGGATCGCCTTGGCCCTGCCGTGGTGCGCGATGACCGTCTTCTCCGCCATGCGCTCGACGTAACCGCTGGCGAGGATCCGGCGCTTCTCGCGCAGGGAGAGATCACTGCGCGCCTCAACCCCGGCGCGCAGGGCCGCGTCGTCGGCGTCAGCCTTCGCGATCACGGCGTGAACGTCGACCTCGCGCCCCACGCTGGTGTAGCGGTTCTTGCCGTGGGCGTTGGCCCAGTTGCGCGGAACCCGGTTCAGCCAGAGCACCCACTCGGTCAACCGGGTCGGCGAAAACACGTGATCGACCGGCGCCTCGCCGAAGAAGGCGAACATGAGCCGTCCGGTTCCGCGCTGCTTGTTGGCCATGTCCTTCGACACCGCGCTGTCCACCGCGTGTGCGCTGGCGGCCGTCAGCATGACCGACCGGGGCAGCCGATCCGCCGGCGCGCCGTCGAAGCGCTCGGCACGGATGGCGCGGGTCGCCTCGTCGACGGTGGCGCCGCGCTCGACGGCCAGCGCCGCCTCGGCGAGATCGATCATGCCGCCCATCACGCCGCGCGCGGCGGGGGGGCTGTCGGCGACGACGGCGTCCATGCCGAGCGCGGCGGCCGCGGCGCGGGCGGGCTCGACCGCGGCGGCGTGGTCGCGCAGGCGCAGGGCCTGGCGCAGCGCACCGAGCCGGGTCCCGATGTGGGCGAGCGCCGCATCGGCCTGATCGGGCGTGCGCGGGGCGGCCTCGGCCTCCTCGCACAGCATCGCCGCGACGCCCGCACGGATCGTCTCGTCGACGATCGCCTTCACTTCGTCCGGCTGCACAAGCCGCGTCACGCACTCCGACATCACTCTGCTCTCCGCCAACTCCATCGCGGCGGTGAGCGCGGTCGCCCGCGTCATCGCCTCGAGCAGGAGTTCGGTCCGCAGCGAAATGCGCAGAAACGTCGGGGCGCCGATTTCCACCAGGGCGGCCGGCCAGCGGCGACGGAAGTGGAGGACGCCGCCGCGCAGGGCGAGGCCGACGGGGAGTTTCGCGCGCAGCGTTTCCGGTCGCCGGCGAGCGCGCCCACCTTCTCGCGGAGCGCGTCGCGGGCCGGTCGATCGGGATCGCCGCGGGCGTGGAGAGGGGTTTTCGCGGGGCGTCGTCGCCCCGGCCTGTGTCACGGCTTGTGTCACAGGTGCGGAGCCATGGGCGCCGTCAGGCGCTTCAGCCGCTGAAAAACCCTTGGATTTCAGCTGCTTGGTCGAAAAGGTGGCGGGGAGGACGGGATTCGAACCCGCGATACGCTTTTGGCGTATACTCACTTAGCAGGCGAGCGCCTTCGACCACTCGGCCACCTCCCCGCCGGCGGGCTTATCAGGGGGGGCGGCGGCTTGCAAGCGCCTGAGGCGCCTGCGACGCCTCAGGTCGACTCGCGGCGTTTCTCCCAGCGGCCGCCCTCGCCCTGCGCCCAGTAAAGCGCCCGCGCGCCGGCCGATACGGCGAGGGACCACTGCCTGCGCGCCAGCGCCAGCGCCTCCGCGTCTGCGCCGTCGAACAGCACCATGACGCGGACGAAGGCGGCGAACTCGGCCTCGTCGGCGGCGGCGCCATCGACGAGGCACAGCACCTGCGGGGCGTTCGGCGTCTCGCCGCCCGCCGTGAGGTAGATCGGCTGGCGTTCCGCGAAGCCGTCGCCGGCGTCGCCGTGGGGCAGGAACGCGGCGTCCTCGTAGGTCCACAGATGCGCGCCCAGCGCGGCGATCCGCTCGGCCGCGCCGCCGCGCACGGTTACGCGCCAGCCGCGGGCGAGGCACTTCTCCAGCAGCGGTGGGGCGGCCGCCTCCATCGCGCTCGCGGTCAGGTGGTAGAAGAACGCCTCCGGCCGCGCGGGCGAGGCGGCGTCGGCGTCGCTCACGGCGCCACCGGCGCCGCCAGCACGCGAGCGAGATCGCCGTAGCCGGTGAAGCGGCGCTCGAAGCGCAGGCCGAGCGCGAGCGCCGCGCGCAGGGCCTGGGTTTCGAGTTCCTTGTCCTCGGTCTGCGCGAGGTAGATGAGCCGGTCGTAGTGGCCGAACAGCATCTCGATCAGTTCGGGGTGCCGGTCGAGCCCGAGGCCGCGCCAGACCAGCGCATCGAACTGGCGCGTCAGGAAGTCGGTGAGATAGAGCGCGCCGATCTCGCGGGGCGTCCGCTCCGCGTGCCGCTCGAAACCGTCGAAGAGCGCGTAGCAGTTCGGGCCCGGCATCCGCTCGGCGCCTTCCTCGGCGCAGACCGCGTCGAGCCGCCATCCGGCCCCGCATTCGGCGTAGAGCACCTTGACGCCGGCGTAGCCGCGGGCGCGGGCGGCGCGGATGCGGGCGCGCACGGCCTCGGGAATGCGCTCGGGGCGGTTGTGCAGCCGCGCGGGCAGGCATTCGAGGTCCATGTGCGTCCAGCCGTTCAGGCGGATCACGGCGAGGATCTCGCGCGCCAGCGCGCCGCACGCCACGATCATGATGCGGTCCGACGCCGCGCCCTCGGGCGGCGGCGCCATCACGCCGCGCTCCAGCAGGGCGGCGTCGTCGGGAAGGGCGGCCTCGAACGTCGTCCCGGCGTCGCAGGTCACGCGCTCAGCCCTCCGGCGACGGCGTGGGGTCAGGGCGGAGAGCCCCCCGGGCTTCGATGGCGATCATCAGGCGGCTCCGTCGCGCGGCACGTCAGGAGATGGGCCAATGCGCGCCTTTATGTCAACGAAACCTTGCGTTAACGGCGCGGGGAGAATGGTTTCCGGCGGTTCAGTAGCCCGTCATCTCGAGATAGCCGACGCCGGAGCGCGGGCCTTCGACGCGCACCGGCCCCTCCCAGTAGGCGACGGTGAGCGCGTTCCACGCCTGCGCGTTGAGCGGGCGCGTCTCGGCCTCGAAGCCCTCCGACGGGATCGACAGCCGCCAGCGCACCGGCGTCTCGCGGCCGGCGACCGTCTCCCATCCGGTCGGCGCCAGATCGGCCTCGTCGCGCCCCAGCGTGCGGGCGGCGCCGTCCGGCGCGATCCATGTGCCGGTGAAGCTGTCGCGGCCCTCGCGGTGGCGGATGCGGTAGAGCATGACGCGCGCGCCGTCCTCCAGCGTCAGCGAGAACCAGTCCCAGCCGGTCTGGTCGGGGTCGAGCGGCTGGCTCGACCATTCGCGGTCGAGCCATGCATGGCCCGAGACGGCGCGCTCGACGCCCTCTATGCGCAGCCGCCCTTCTGCCGCGTAGAACGGCTGCGAGTAGTAGTAGCTGGCCTGCCCGCGCTCGGCCTTGCGGCTGAAGCCGTCGTCGCCATGCATGATCAGCGGCCCCTGCGCGTCGAGCGCGAGGTCGAAGGCGAAGCCCTGATCCCGGGCGGTCATGCGGAGGCGCTCAAGGCCGGGGCCGGGGGCGTCGTCGGGGCGGGCGAGGCGCCAGTCGTCGATCCACGCCTCGAACGGGTCGGGCTTCACGCCGGCCTGCCCGACGCCGCCGCGGGCGAAGCGCTCGGCGGCGACATGGGCGGTCGCGGAGGTCGCGGCGGCGTGGCCCATCCAGAGCTGCGCGCTGTCCCACCCCTCGCCGCCGCCATCGGGCGACAGCGCGTTGCGGAACAGCGTCCACTGCGCGCCGCAGAGCGCGCCCGAGGCGTCTCGCAGCGCGGCGGTGACATACCACCACTCGATGCGGAAGGCGGGGTGAGGGGCGTGGTCGCGCGGAAAGACGAGGCGATGGCCGGGGACGACGGGCGCGTAGTCGTCGGCCGCCGAGCCGAGGCCCGCGAAGCCCTCGCCGCCCACGCCCTGCGCCCGCGCCGCGCCCGCCGAGGCGAGCAGCCCCGCCAGCGCAGCGCGTCGCGTGAAGGCCCGCCTGCCTGAGCTCCGGCGCATCTTCACCGCTCCTGCGCGAAGACGGCGAGAAGCCGCGCCGGCGGCGTGCGCGCGAGCCTCAGCACCGGCCCCGCGGCGGCGAGAGCGGCGACGCCCAGCGCCAGCGCGGCCAGCAGCGCCCACTGGCCGGGGTAGAGGTGCAGCGGCAGCCGCCAGCCGAAGGCCTGCACGTTCACCACCTCCACCAGCGCCCATGCGAGCGCCGCCCCCAGCGGGACGGCGAGAACCGCGACCGCCGCCGCAAGCGCCATCGTCCGGCCGAACTCCAGCAGGGCGAGCCGCCGCCGCGTCACCCCCATGGCCCAGACCGGCGCGAGCTGCGGCAACCGCATGGCCGAGAGCGTGGCGAGGCTCGCCAGCAGCGCGACCCCCGCGACCCCCAGCGTCAGCGCGTTCAGCGCGCCGGTCACGGCGAAGGTCTGGTCGAACAACCCCAGCGACAGCCGCTTGACCGCCGCCTGGTCGATCGCCTCGACGCCCGCCAGCGCCGGATCGGCGGTGATCGCGGACATCGTCGCCTCGATCCGCTCCGGCGCGACGCGCAGGCCGAACGCCCCGCGCTCCGCCTGCGGCAGGCGCTCCATGAGCGGGTCGAGCCCGACCACCATCTGTCCCTTGGGGTTCCCGTAATCGGGATGCAGGCCGACCACCCGCAGCGGCCAAGGGCCCTCTGCACCCGGCGCGGTCACGACGTCCCCCAGCCCGACCCGCAGCCGGCGCGCGAGCTGTTCGGAGAGCAGCGCGCCCTCGCCGGCGGCAACCGCGTCCCAGGCCTCCGCCTCCTGCTCCAGCAGCGGCCAGCGCGCGCGATAGGTGGCGTGGTCGCGCAGGCCGAGCAGCTCTACCGGCAGGCCGGCGAGCCGGATCTCCGCCGTTCGGGTCGGCAGGACGGCGCTGACGCCGGGCAGGGCGGGGGCGGCGGCCTCGAAGGCGCGGGCGCGGTCCTCGCCGGGCGCGCGCACATAGATCTCGGCGGCGAGCCGCTGGTCGAGCCAGCCGGTGAAGGTGTCGCGGAAGCCCGTCACCATCGAGCCGACGCCGATATTGGTCGCCAGCGCCAGCATCAGCGCCGTCAGCGCCAGCGACAGCCCGCCGAGCCCGGCGCGCGCGTCGGCCCACAGCCAGCGCGCCAGCGGCCGGCGCGCGCGGGCGGCGCCGAAGGCCAGCCCCGCGCTCAGCAGCGCCGGCGTCGCCAGCGCCGCGCCCAGCAGCAGGCAGGCGAGCATCGCGAAGGCCGCGACCAGCCCCTCGCCGGAGCGCGCGATCATCGCCGACAGCATCAGCAGGCCGGTCGCCGCGAAAGCCTGCGCGCGGATGCGTCGCTCGTGGCCCGCGAGCCAGGCGAGCGGCTGCGCCGGGGCGAGCGCGGGCAGGTTGGCGGCGCGCCAGATCCCCGAACCCGCCGCCAGCATCGCCCCGGCGAAGGTCATGCCCAGCCCGCTCAGCCACCATGCCGGCGCCAGCGCCAGCTCGCCGCTCGCCGGCGCGCCGTAGAGGCCGCGCAGGCTCGCCGCGACGTCCGGCGCCAGCAGGGCGGCGACGAGATAGCCGAGCGCCATCCCCGCAAGCCCGCCCGCCAGCGCGAAGCACGCCAGTTCAGCCAGCAGCGCAAGCGCCGCCGTCCTCGCCGGAACGCCGCAGGCGCGCAGCGTCCGCAGCATGGCGAGCCGCTGCTCGAAAGCCAGCCCGACCGCCGCGTGGGCGATGAAGAGCCCCACGACGAAGGCGAGCAGCCCGAAGGCGGTGAGGTTGAGGTGGAAGCTGTCGGTCAGCCGCGCGAGATCGCCGTCGGGGCTGGCCTCCAGTTGGGCGAGCCTGCCGCCGGTGAGCGCCGCGAGCTCGCTGGGGTCGCGCCCATGGCGCGCCGGCGCCACGAGCCGGGACACGGCGCCGGGCGCGTCCAGCAGGCGCTGCGCCACGCCGATGTCCACCACGAGCGTCGCCGGGGCGAGACCGTCTCTCGCCGCCGCGCGCAGGGTCAGCCCGCCCGCCTCGAACGCCTCGCCGTCGCCCGCGCCGACGGCCTCCAGCGTCTCCGGCGTCGCCAGCGCGCCGCGCGGCCTGCCGAGCAGGGCGGCGGGGTCGTCGGGCCCCGCATCCTCGCCGAGGCTGGCGAGCGCCGCGCCTGGCGGGAGCGTCACCGGCTCCACGCCGACGATGCGCCATGTCCGCTCGCCGAGGCGCGCCCGGCCCTCCAGCACCGGGGAGACCGGCCAGCCGGCGCGGCGCAGCGTCACGAACAGCGCCTGGTCGAAGTCGCCGCCCTCGGGCCGGGCGATGGAGACGGTCGCCGCTCCGCCCAGCAGCGCGGCGGCGCGGTCGTAGCTGTCGCGCGCGGCGAGGTTAAGCGCCTGCACCGCGCTCCAGAGCGCGGTCGCCAGCGCCAGCCCGGCGAGCAGCGCGGCGGCCTGTCCGGGCCGGCGGCGCCAGTGGCTCAGCAGCGCGGCGAGCGTCCAGCGGAAGGTCATTCGGCGGCGCGCATCGCGGCGGCGTCCACCCGGCCGCCGCGCAGGACGAGCCGCTCGCCGAGCCGGGCCGCGCAGCGGGCGCTGTGGGTGGCCATCAGCAGCGCGCAGCCGGTCTCGGCCACGAGCTCCAGCATCAGCGTCATGACCGTCTCGGCGGTGGTCTCGTCGAGCGCGCCGGTCGGCTCGTCGGCCAGCACCAGCGCCGGGCGCAGCGCGAGCGCGCGGCCGATGGCGACGCGCTGCTGCTGCCCGCCCGACAGCTGCTCGGGGTAGCGGCCCGTCAGCGCGGCGAGGCCCAGCCGCTCGGTCAGACGCGCCGTCCAGACGCCGTCCTCCCGCCCGGCGAGCCGCGCCTGGAAGGCGAGGTTGTCGGCGACGGTCAGCGAGGCGACGAGGTTGAACTGCTGGAACACCAGCCCGACGCGCTCGCGCCGGAGCGCCGCGCGGCCCGCGTCGTCGCGCCCGGTCATCTCGGCGTCGCCGACGAAGACGCGGCCCTCGTCCGGCGCGTCGAGGCCCGCGACGAGGTGCAGCAGCGTGCTCTTGCCGGAGCCGCTCTCGCCCATCAGCGCGAGGGTGCGCCCCGCGCCCACCTCCAGCGACACGCCGTCGAGCACCGTCGCCGGCCCCTGCGGCGTCGCGTAGGATTTAGAGAGCGTCTCGACCCTGAGCATGGCGCCTTCCCGGCGCCGCGCGCGCCGCGGCGTAACATAGCGCCGCGAGGGCGGCGCGACAGGTTTCAGGCGCTGGCGATCTCCAGCGGCGCGAACCTGCGCGTCTCGGCGCTGAAGACGTGCAGGACGCCCTCGCCGATGTCCATCCACGCGCCGTGCAGCGTCAGCAGGTTCCTGTCCACCGCCGATTTCACGAACGGAAAGCTTTCGAGGTTGCGCAGGGAGACCTGCACGGCCTCCTGCTCCAGCAGGCGCAGCCGCTCCTCGCGCGAGCCGGTGTCGGAGACCTTCGCGTAGCCGGGCGCCAGGATCGACATCCAGCGCCCGACAAAGCTCGTCTCCTCCTCCAGATGCGGCGCCGCGCCGGAGCACATGTCATGGCACGCCTCCACGCCGCCGCAGTTCGAATGCCCGAGCACGACGATATGGGCGACCTTCAGCACGGTGACGGCGTATTCGAGCGCGGCGGAGGCGCCATGATGGGCGTGGTCCGGCGCATAGGGCGGCACCAGGTTGGCGACGTTGCGCACCACGAAGAGGTCGCCGGGCTCGGCGCCGAACAGGCCGACCGCGTCCACGCGGCTGTCGCAGCACGAGAACACCATGGCGCGCGGGCGCTGGCCGCCTTCGGCGAGCCTTGCGTACCAGGCGCGGTCCTTCTCGAAGCGGAGCGCGCGCCACGCGCGGTAGCGGTCGACCATGTATCCCGGCAGCAGGCGGGCTGTCTTGGGCATCGGGCGCGCTCCCTCGAGGCGGAACCTCTTGGGCGATAGCGCGGGCGGGCGGGCGTGTCGAGGGAGCGTGCGGGCGACGGAGCGTCAGGTCCAGGAGCCGACGAGGCTGAGCGGCGTCGCGCCGGCGCCGAGCTTGAACCGCGCGAGCCCCGGCGCGCGGCGCGTGTCGACCGTCCCGAGGTCGAGCCGCGCCACGCCGAGCTTGCGCAGCGCCGCCGCCGCCCGCCACAGCATCAGCGGATGGGCGCCGGCGTCGCGCCCCGCCGCGTCCACCCATCCAAGATGGTAGAACGCGCCCGCGCCGTGGCGGACGAAGAGCATCTCCGCGACGGTCTCGCCGGCCGACTGCGCGCGCGCCAGCAGCAGCGCGCGCCGACCGGCGGCGGCGGCCCACGCCGCGGGAAGCGCCTTCGGCAGGCCGAGATAGCCGCGGGCGCGCGCCTGCCTCGCCTCCCGCTCCGCCACGGCGGCGAGGGCCGCGGCCGAGGGCGCGTCGTCGAGCGTCACCCGCAGCGCGTTCGACCGCTCGGCGGCGTTGAGGCGGTTGCGCCATTTCTGGTCCATGCCCGCCCGCAGCGCCGTCTCGTCGGCGATGTCGAGCAGGGCCGCGGCCGGCCCGGTCATGATGCGGCGCAGGCCGGCCGCCGCCAGCGTCTGCGCCTCGTCCGGCCCCGCCTCGGGCGACAGGATGACGAGGCGCGGCCAGGGCAGCGGCGCGCTGCGGCGGATCAGGCGGTAGATCTCGGCGCGCGGGGCGTCGGGGTCGGTGAACACCGGCCCGCGCGCGGCGAGCGCGCCATGCGCCAGCGGCCCGAGGCTGCGCGCCGTGAACTGCGCCAGCGCCAGCACCCGCCGGCCGTCGCGCACGGCGACGCGCAGGATGCGCCCGCCGATCGCCTCGACCGCGGCGCCGTAGCTCCATTGCTGCTGCCAGGGCGCCTGCTTCGCCAGCCGGTCCCAGAGCGCGCGGTCGTCAACGGTCCATTCAGCTTTCATGGCGAGCATTGTCGCCGAACCATGGTTAACGAAAGGCTTCCGGCATGGCCCGAACGCATCCGCCGGTGATGGGACACGACCTGCCGGGGCCGCGGCTGACCCGCGCCGGCTGGGGGCTCCTCGCGCTCTGGGTCGGGGCGCCGGCGCTGGCGCTGATCGTCGTCAGCGACCTGCTCGGCTGGGTCGTCGCGCAGGCGCTGTTCGACGTCTGCTTCGGACTGGTCTGCTACTTGTAAGCGGTCAGAGCGCGGCGAGCGCGGCGCGCTGGGCGCGCATCAGGCGCAGGGCGGCGGAGTCGCGGTCCCATGTCCTGGCGAGCGCCGGGGCGGCGGGTGCGACCGGCGCATCGCTCGCGAAGACCGCGGCGGCTTCCGCGAGGCGTGGACTGAGACCGGCGGCGACCGCGGCGACCGCGGCGCATCCGCGCAGGGCGGGTTCGCGGGCGTCGTGGGCGGCGAGGGCGCAGCCGATCGCCTCGGCGTAGAGGCCGCTGAGCAGCGGGCTGCGGGCGTGGCCGCCGGCCATGTGGAGCGTCGTGCAGGCCGCCGGCGCGCCGGCCAGCGCCTCGACGATCTCGCGCAGCTCCAGCGCCAGCGCCACGCAGGCGCGCCAGTAGAGCCGGCAGAGCGCGTCGAAGCCGCCCTCGCCCGTCAGGTCGTCCAGCGCCAGGCCGCAGATCGCGCCGAGCGCCGCGGGCGCGGCGACCGGCGCGCGCGCGCCATGGAAGCTCGGCAGCACATGCAGGTCCGCCGCGAGGGCCGGCCCCTTCTCGGCGCGGAGCGCGCGCACCCGCGCGGTGATCTCGGCATGGGCCCGGTCGTCGGCCGGGCGGCCGCCGAAGCGCCCGATCAGATGGTCGAGCAGCGCCCCGGTCGCCGACTGGCCGCCCTCGATCACCGAGAGGCCCGGCAGCACCGCGTCGGGGCAGGGCCCCCAGAGACCCGGCCCGGCCCGCGCATCGCGCCGCAGGCCCATGACGCAGCTCGACGTCCCGGCGATCAGCGCCAGCCCCGCCTCCGGCGCGCGGCCGAGCATCCCCAGCGCGGCGGCGTGGGCGTCGATCAGCCCCGCGCCCACCCGGGCGGCTGGCGAGAGCCCCAGCTCCCTAGCGGCCCGGGGCGTCAGCGGCCCCAGATCGGTCCCCGGCGCGACGCCCTGCGGCGGCAGGCCGGCGCGCGCGCGCAGATCCCCCAGCCCGACATCGTCGAGCAGCGCGTCGCGCCAGCCTCCGGTCCACGGCCATTTGCAGGCGACGGCGCAGGCCGAACGCGCGGTCGAGCCGGTCGCGCGCCAACCGAGGAAGTCGCAGAGATCGAGCAGCATCCCGGTCCGCGCCCAGACCTCCGGTCGGCGGCGCTTCAGCCACAGCGCCTTAGGTCCCTGCATCTCGGGGCTGACGGCGCCGCCGCAGAGCGCGGCCAGCGCGGGATCGGCGGCGCTCATCTCCGCCGCCTCGGCCATCGCGCGGTGGTCCAGCCAGAGCAGCGTGTCCCAGCACGGGCGGTCCTCGACGGGCTGCCCGCCGTCCAGCGGCAGCGGCGCGCCGTCGGCGTCGCGCAGCGTCAGCGAGGCCGTGGCGGCGAAGGCGAGGCCGACGACGGCGCCGCCGGGCGCCCCGGCTTCGTCGAGCGCGCCGCGCACGGCGGCGCAGGCCGCGCGCCACACGGCCCCCGCGTCCTGCTCGAAGCCATCGGGGCCGGTCCGCCGCACCGGGATCTGGCGTTCGTCCGCGCCCAGCAGCGCGCCGGCGGCCGAGAACAACCCCGCCCGCGCGCTGGCGGTGCCGACGTCCACGCCGATCAGCAGTTTCTCCATGGCGGCTCCGCGCTGCGGCCTCAGGCCGGCGACGCGAGCAGTCCCGGCAGGCGCGCCATCTCGTCGAATAGCAGGTGCGCCCCCGCCGCGGCGAGGGCGTGGCGATGCGCCGGCGCGCGGGCGTGGCCGCCGCCGAGAAAGCCGAGCGCCCGCATGCCCGCCGCCCGCGCCGCCATGACCCCCGCCGGGCTGTCCTCGATGACGGCGCAGGCGGCAGGCGCCGCGCCCATCGCGGCGGCGGCGTGCAGGAACAGGTCCGGCGCCGGCTTGCCGCGGGCCACCATCGTCGCGCTGAACATGCGCCCGCCGCATCGCCCCCCGAAACGCGCGGCGAGCCCGGTCAGTTCGAGCGACAGGGCGATGCGCTCCGGCTGGCTGGAGGAGGCGACGCAGTAGGGCGCCTCCAGCGCGTCGAGCGCCGCGGCGACGCCGGCGATGGGGCGCAGTTCGGCGCGGAAGGCGGCGTGGAGGCGTTCGCGCATCCGCTCCAGCCATGCGGGGTCGGGATCGAGGCCGAAGTCGCGCCGCAGCTCTTCGCAGAGCGCGGCGAGGCTGCGGCCCAGAAAGCGCGCCTGCGCGGCGTCGGCCGTCATCGCCACGCCGGCCTCCGCCAGCGCCTCGCTCAGCACCCTGAGCGCGATCGGCTCGCTGTCCACCAGCACGCCGTCGCAGTCGAAGACGACGAGCGCCGGCGGCGCCCGCGTCAGCCCCGCAGCCAGCCCGACAGGGCGCTGCGCACCCCCTCAACCTCGATCCGCGCCGCCCAGCGCGCGAAGGCGTCGCGGAAGGGCGCGGCGCGGCCGACCTCGCCGTAGACCTCGCCCATGCCGAGCCAGTCCAGCGGGTCGGGCCGCGCCGCCAGCGCCGAGAGGCTCTCCCAGCGCGGATCGTTCGGCGCGATGGCGCCGCCGGTCTCGTCGCGGCCTGCGCAGTAGCGCCGCCACAGCGCCGAGACGAGCGCGAGCCCCTCGACCGGCGCCCCGGCGGCGAGGCGGTCGCGGACCGCCGGCACGATGAATTTCGGCTGCCGGTTGGAGCCGTCGAGGCAGAGCCGGCGCACCGTGTCGCCGATGGCTGGGTTGGCGAAGCGGCTCGCGATCAGCGCGCGATAGGCCTCCAGCGACTGGCCCGGCGGCGTCGGCGTCACGGGGATGATCTCCTCGCGCGTCAGCTTTTCCAGGTAGCCGGCGATGAGCGGCTCGGCCATGGCCTCGTGGACGAATTCGATCCCCAGAAGGCCGCCGGGATACGCGATCGCCGCATGCCCGCCGTTGAGGATGCGCAGTTTCATCAGCTCCCATGTTCCCACGTCGGGGGTGAACAGGACGCCGGCCTGCTCCAGCGGAGGGCGGCCGAGGGGGAAGCGGTCCTCGATCACCCATTGCGTGAAGTCCTCGCAGAACACCGGCCAGGCGTCGTCCACGCCATGCCGCTCGCGGCAGAGCCTGCGCTCGCGCTCGCCGGTGGCGGGGGTGATGCGGTCCACCATCGCGTCGGGGAAGGCGACCTCGGCCTCCACCCAGTCGGCGAAGCCCGCGTCGCCGAGCCGCGCGAGCCCCGCCACCGCGTTGCGGGTGACGCCGCCGTTGTGGGGGATGTTGTCGCAGCACATCACGGTGAAGGGCTGCAGGCCGGCGCCGCGGCGGGCGCGGAGCCCGGCGAGGATCAGTCCGAAGACGGTGCGCGGCGCGTCCGGCGCGGCGGCGTCGGCGCGAATCGCGGGATGGTCGGCGTCGAACGCGCCCGAGGCGTCGAGGAAATAACCGCCCTCCGTCACGGTCAGCGACACGATCCGCGTCGCGGGGTCCGCCAGCCGCGCCACGGTCGCGGCGACGTCGCCCACGGGCAGGAAATCGACCATCGGGCCGATGACGCGGGCCTCCACCGCCTCGGCAGACTGCTCGACCAGCGTCGTCAGCCAGTCCTGCCCGGCGAGCGCCTCGCGCATCGCCCCGTCATGGGGCGTGACGCCGGCGCCGACGATGGCCCAGTCACGGGCGAGGCCCCGGTTCATCAGCGCGTCGAGATGGGCGGCCTGATGGGCGCGGTGGAAGTTTCCGACGCCGAAATGCACGATGCCGGGCGAGAGGTCGCCGCGCACATAGCGCGGAACGCCGACGCGGCGCAGCGTCGGCAGCGCGGAAAGCGAAAGGCGGGAGGGCGCGGCTGCGTCGATCATGGCTTCAGCTCATCCAGTTTCCGCCGTCGACGTTGTAGGTCTGCGCGACGACGTAATCGCTTTCGGGTCCGGCGAGGAAGATCGCCATGCCGACGAGATCCCGCGCGGTTCCCATCCGCCCGTAGGGCACGGCCTCTCCAACGAGCTTCTTCTTCTCGCCCGGCGGGCGCCCTTCCCATTTCGCGAAGAGCGCGTCCACGCCGTCCCAGTGCTCGCCGTCCACCACGCCGGGCGCGATGGCGTTGACGTTGATGCGGTGGCGGATGAGGTCGAGCCCCGCCGACTGGGTCAGAGAGATCACCGCCGCCTTGGTGGCGCAGTACACTGCGACGAGCGGCTCGCCGCGCCGCCCCGCCTGGCTCGCCATGTTGACGATCCGCCCGCCGCGCCCGCGCGCGATCATCCCCCTAGCCACGGCCTGCATCGTGAAGAGCACGCCGTGGACGTTGACGCGGAACAGCCGCTCGCAGCTCTCGGGCGTGATCTCGACGATGGGCGCGGCGTCGAACAGGGCGGCGCTGTTCACGAGGATGTCGAGCCCGCCGAGCCGCGCCTCGGCGTCCGCGACGCCGGCCTCAATGCTGGCGCGGTCGCCGACGTCCATCGTCACCGCGATGGCGGCGGCGCCGATCCCGGCGGCGGCGGCTTCGGCGCGGTCGCGGTCGATGTCGGCCAGCGCCACGCGGGCGCCCTCGCGCGCATAGGCTTCGGCGAAGGCGAGGCCGATGCCGCGCGCGGCGCCGGTGATCAGCGCCGTCTTGCCCTCCAGCCGCCTCACGCCATCGCCTTTCCATCCGCCCCGAAGCGGTAGACCCGGCCGGCCTCGGGCGTCATGTGGACGGTGTCGCCCGGCCCGGCGCCGAACTCGCCGGAGACGCGCGCGGTGACGGCGCCGACGCCCTCGCCCTCGACATGGAGGAAGGTGTCGGAGCCGAGATGCTCGGCGATGGTCACGACGCCCTTCCAGTCGCCGGCCTCGCGAGAGAGCGTCAGATGCTCTGGGCGCACGCCGATGGTGTTTGCGCCATGCGCCGCCGCCGCCGCGCCTTCGATCAGGTTCATCTTCGGGCTGCCGATGAAGGCCGCGACGAACAGGTTGGCGGGGCTGCGGTAGAGCTCAAGCGGACTGCCGACCTGCTCGATGGCGCCCCTGTTCAGCACCACGATCTTGTCGGCCATCGTCATCGCCTCGACCTGATCATGGGTGACGTAGACCATCGTCGCCCCGAGCTTCTGGTGCAGTTCGCTGATCTCCAGCCGCATCGAGACGCGCAGCGCGGCGTCGAGGTTGGACAGCGGCTCGTCGAACAGGAAGGCCGCCGGCTCGCGTACGATGGCGCGGCCGATGGCGACGCGCTGGCGCTGCCCGCCTGAGAGCTGGCCGGGGCGGCGGTCGAGATAGTCGGTGAGGTTCAGCGTCGCCGCCGCGCCGCGCACCTTTCGGTCGATCTCGGCCTTGTCGACGCCGGCCATCTTCAGCGGAAACGCGATGTTGCGGTAGACGCTCATGTGCGGATAGAGCGCGTAGGACTGGAACACCATCGCCAGCCCGCGCCGCGCGGGCGGCAGGGCGGTGGCGTCCTTCCCGTTGATGCGGATCATGCCGCCGCTGGCGTCCTCCAGCCCCGCGATCAGCCGCAGCAGCGTGGACTTGCCGCAGCCCGAGGGGCCGACGAACACGACGAACTCGCCGTTCTCGATCTCAAGGTCCACGCCAGGGATAACGGCGACGCCGCCGAAACTCTTCTTGACGCCCTGCAAGGCGATTGCGCCCATTGTCCGGGTCTCCTTACTTGACGGCGCCGAAGGTCAGCCCGCGCACGAGCTGCTTCTGGCTGAACCAGCCGAGCACGAGGATCGGCAGGATCGCCATGGTCGAGGCGGCCGAGAGCTTCGCCCAGAACAGACCCTCGGGGCTGGAGTAGCTGGCGATGAAGGCGGTCAGCGGCGCGGCCTTGGCGGCGGTGAGGTTCAGCGTCCAGAACGCCTCGTTCCAGGCGAGGATGACGTTGAGCAGCATCGTCGAGGCGATGCCGGGCACGGCCATCGGCGCGAGAACGTGGATGATCTCCGCGGAAAGGCCGGCGCCGTCCATGCGCGCCGCCTCCAGTATCTCGCCGGGGATTTCCTTGAAGTAGGTGTAGAGCATCCACACCACGATCGGCAGGTTGATGAGCGCCATCACCGCGACCAGCCCCCCCAGCGTGTCGAGCAGCCCCCAGTCGCGGAACAGCAGGTAGATCGGCACCAGCACGCCGACCGCCGGCATCATCTTGGTCGAGAGCATCCACATCAGGATGTTCTTGGTGTGCTTTGTCGGCGAGAACGCCATCGACCACGCCGCCGGCACCGCGATCAGCAGCGCCAGCAGCGTCGAGCCGACCGAGATCACCACCGAGTTCATCGCATGGCGGGCGTAGTTCGACCGCTCCTGCACGGTGGCGTAGTTCTCCCACGTCCAGTCGAAGAACACGAAGACCGGCGGGGTCGAGACGGCCTGACCCTCGGTCTTGAAGCTGGTCAGCACCGTCCAGAGGATCGGAAAGAAGATCAGCAGCGCGACGGTCCACGCTACGGCCGAGATGGCGGCCTTGCGGGCGGGCGTGTGGGCGCGGGCCATGGCTCAGCTCTCCAGGTTCTTGCCGACCATGCGGATCAGGAACACCGCGACGATGTTGGCGAGGATCACGGCGATCACGCCGCCCGCCGACGCGCCGCCGATGTCGTATTGCAGCAGCGCCTGCGCATAGATCAGGAAGGCGAGGTTGGTCGTGGCCGTGCCGGGGCCGCCATTGGTCGTCACGAGGATTTCCGCGAACACGCTCAGCAGGAAGATCGTCTCGATCAGGACCACCACCGTCAGGGCGCGGGCGAGGTGGGGCAGGGTGATGTAGGCGAACACCGACACCGGCCCGGCGCCGTCCATCTCCGCGGCCTCGCGCTGCTCGCTGTCGAGCGACTGGAGCGCGGTGAGGATGATCAGCGTCGCGAAGGGCAGCCAGCCCCACGCCACGATGACGATGATCGAGAACAGCGGCAGCTCGGCGAACCAGTCGACCGGCTCCATGCCGAGGCTCTGCGCGATCCAGGCGAACAGCCCGTTGACGGGGTGCATCAGCATGTTCTTCCACACCAGCGCCGAGACGGTCGGCATCACGAAGAACGGCGCGATCACCAGCAGCCGCACGATCCCCTGGCCCCACATCGGCTGGTCGAGCAGCAGCGCCAGGGCCGTGCCGCCGATCAGCGTGATCGCGAGCACCCCCAGCACCAGCGTCAGCGTGTTGACGATCGCGGCTTTGAAGGCGGGGTCGGTGAGGAACCAGCCGTAGTTCTCGACGCCGACGTAGCTCTCCATCCCCGGCATAAGCAGGTTGTAGCGCAGGGTGGAGAAGTAGAGCGTCATCGCCAGCGGGATCGCCATCCAGGCCAGCAGCAGGATGACCGACGGGGCGAGGGTGAGGCGCGCGGCGGCGCGGGTGTGCGTGGTGGCCATGGTCTCGGGCTCCCGTCCGATGATCCGGCGCGGCGCCTTGGCCCGCGCCGGTCGGGTCGTTGGTCAGCCGCGGCGCGCACGCCGACGCCGCGTCCCTCTCCGGACGGCGTCGGCCTGACGGGCGGCGCGGCGAGGTCGGAGACGGTCCTGCGGGGCGTCGGGGCGGCCGAAGCCGCCCCGCCAGGCTCACTTGATGTAGCCTGCCCGCGTCATCTCGCGCGTGGCGATGGTCTGCGCCGTCTCAAGCGCCTGCTCGACCGAGATCTGCCCGGCGAGCGCGGCGGAGAACTGCTGGCCGACCGCCGTCCCGAGCCCCTGGAACTCCGGAATGGCGACGAACTGCACGCCGACATAGGGCACCGGATCGACCGTGGGATCGGCCGGATCGGCGGCCTTGATCGAGGCGAGCGTCATCTCGGCGAAGGGCGCGGCCTCCTGGTAGGCGGGGTTCTCGTAGAGCGAGGTGCGCGTGCCCGGCGGGACGTTCGCCCAGCCCTCCTTCTCCGCCACGAGTTCGGCGTATTCCTTGGAGGTCGCCCAGGAGATGAAGGTCTGCGCGGCCTCGCCCTTCTCGGAGCCCGCGGGCACGGCGAGCGACCACGCCCAGAGCCAGTTGCCGCGCTTGCCGAGGCCGTTGTCGGGCGCCAGCGCGAAGCCGACCTGGTCGGCCACGGTGCTCTCGGCGGGGTTGGTCACGAAGGAGGCGGCCACGGTGGCGTCGATCCACATGCCGCATTTGCCCTGCTGGAACAGCGCGAGGTTCTCGTTGAAGCCGTTCGAGGAGGCGCCGGCGGGCCCGGCGTCGTTCAGCAGGTCGACGTAGAAGGTGAGCGTCTCCTTCCACTCCGGGCTGTCGAACTGGGGCTTCCAGTCCATGTCGAACCAGCGGGCGCCGAAGCTGTTGGCGGTGGCCGTGATGAAGGCGGTGTTCTCGCCCCAGCCGGCCTTGCCGCGCAGGCACACGCCGTAGATCTCGGCGTCCCTGTCGGTGATCTTGCGCGCCGCCTCGGCGATGAAGTCCCAGCTCGGCGCGTCGGGCATCTCCAGCCCCGCTTCTGCGAACAGATCCTTGCGGTACATCACCATCGAGCTCTCGCCGTAGAACGGCGCGGCGTAGAGCTGGCCCTCGTGGGTGAGCCCCTCGCGGATGGCGGGCAGGAGGTCGTCGGCGTCGTAATCCTCGCCGAGGTTGTTCAGCGGCAGCAGCCAGCCGAGCTTGGCCCAGATCGGAACCTCGTAGGTGCCGATGGTCATCACGTCGTACTGGCCGCCCCTGGTGGCGATGTCGGTTGTGACGCGCTGGCGCAGAATGTTCTCCTCCAGCGTCACCCATTCCAGCGCGATGCCGGGATGCTGGGCGGTGAAGGCGTCGGTCAGACCCTGCATCCGGATCATGTCGCCGTTGTTCACGGTCGCGATGGTGAGGGTCTGGGCCCCGGCCAGCGTGGTGGACGCCAGCAGGGCGCCGAGCGCGAGCCCGACGGTGCGGTTGAACATGGATCGCCTCCCTAGCGATGAGCATTAAGTCTGCTGTTGGGCAATTGCTCGCACAAACTGGTCAAAATGTCAACCATCCGCGCGACATTGCAGCGAATTGCCCATTGACCCGGCAAATGCTCATCTCTCGCGAGGAGGCGCCATGAGCGAAGCGGGAGACGGGCAGTCGCGGCGGCGGGACCAGGCGGCGCGGGCCGCGTGGCTCTATTTCATGCGCGGACGGACTCAGGACGAGATCGCCGCGGCGCTCGACGTCTCGCGCCAGGCGGCGCAGCGGCTGGTCGCCTTCGCGGTGTCGGAGAAGCTCATCAAGTTCCGCCTCGACCACCCGATCGCGGCCTGCCTGGAGCTGGGCGCGGCGCTGGCGGAGCGGCACGGGCTCGCCTTCTGCGACGTCGCGCCGAGCGACCCGGCCGCGCCGGGCGCCGTCGAGGGCGTCGCGCAATGCGTCGCCGACAGGCTCGCGCGGGCGCTCGCGGCGAAGGAGCCCGTCACGCTCTGCGTCGGCACGGGGCGCACCCTGCGCGCGGCGGTCGAACAGGTGGAGCCGATGGAGCGCCCGGCCCACACCATCGTGTCGCTGGTCGGCGCCATGTCGAGCGGCGGGCGCGCCAGCCCCTACGACGTCGTGATGCGGCTGGCGGACCGCGTCGGCGCCCAGCGCTTCCCGATGCCCTGCCCGGTGATCGCCGAGACGGAGGCCGAGCGCGCCGCGTTCCTGGCGCAGCGCGCCGTCGCCGCGATCAGCGCGCTGCGGGAGGACGCCGCGGCGAGCTTCGTCGGCGTCGGCGAGATCGGCTGGGGCGCGCCGATCCACGACGACGGCTTTCTCTCCGACGCCGACGTGGCGTCGCTGCTGGAGGCGGGGGCGGTGGGCGAGATCACGGGCTGGTCGTTCGACGCGGGGGGGCGGGTGCTGGAGGGCGGCGTCAACGCCCGCGTCGCGAGCCTGTCGCTGGAGACGCCGCCGAAGCGGCCGACGGCCCTCGTCGGGGCGGGCGCGCGCAAGCTCCCGCCGATCCGCGCCGCGCTCGCCGGCGGCCTCGCCACGGCGCTCATCACCGACGAGGCGACGGCGCGGGCCCTGCTGGAGGCCCGATGAGGCGCGCTCAGCGCTTCAGGACGCGCTGAACCGCAGTGACGGCGACGATCGTCGCCGCGCCCAGGGCGAGCCCGAACGCTGCCGAGCCGATCGCCATGACCGCCCAGCCCCGGAAGGAGCCGAGGCCGACCGACGCCGACATCTCGTGCAGCGCGTCCTCGACGCCGTGCAGGCCGAACTCGCCGAGGCCGTGGCTGACGATGCCGCCGCCGACCCACAGCATCGCGACCGTGCCGACGACGCTGAGACCGCTCAGCACCAGCGGCATCCCGCGCACCATCGCCCGGCCGACCGTCTCGGCGACGCCGCCGCGCCGCGCGAGCGCCACGCCCGCGTCGTCGGCCTTCACGATCAGCGCGACGGCCCCGTAGACGACCACCGTGATCAGCGTCCCGACCACCGCAAGCACCACGGCCTGGGTGAGCAGCGGCGCCTCGGCGACCGAGGCCAGCGTGATCGCCATGATCTCGGCGGACAGGATGAAGTCGGTCTTCACCGCGCCCTTGACGCGCTTCTCCTCAAGGCCGTGAGGCGAATCGGCGACAGGTTCGCCGCCGGTCGCCGCCTCATGCGCGTGCGCGGCGTCGGGCGCGATCTTCTCCCAGATCTTCTCGGCGCCCTCGTAGGACAGGTAGAGGCCGCCCGCCATCAGCAGCGGCGTGACGATCCAGGGCGCGATCTGGTTGAGGAGCAGGGCGGCCGGCAGCAGGATCGCCAGCTTGTTGAAAATCGAGCCGGTCGCGATGCGCCGGATCATCGGCAGCTCGCGCTCGGGCGAGAAGCCGACGACGTAGCCGGGCGTCACGGCCGCGTCGTCGACGATGACGCCCGCCACCTTGCCGCCGGCCTTCACGGTCTGCGCCGCGACGTCGTCCAGCGACGCGGCCGCGGCGCGGGCGATCAGCGCGACGTCGTCGAGCAGCGCAATCAGTCCAATGCTCATCGCCGTCTCCGGGTCGGAAAATCCTGCGGGAGACGGTCTAGCAGCCTAACGGGGCGGCGCGAAGCCTCCGCGCCGCACCCGCCTGTCTCAGCGAGCGCGGGCCGTCACTTGCGGCCGAGCTTCTCCGCGCCGCCGCCCAGCGCGGCGCCGGCGGTCGGATCCTCCTCCTCGGCGACGTCGGCGATCAGCGTCTCGGTGGTCAGCACGAGCTTGGCGACCGAGGCGGCGTTGCCGACCGCGGCGCAGGTGACGCGCAGCGGGTCGATGACGCCCGCCGCCAGCAGGTCGCCGAACTGGCCGGTGGCGGCGTTGAAGCCCTCGGTCGGGCCCTGGCCGGCCACCGTGCGCACGATCTCGTTGGGGTCGCGCCCGGCGTTGAGCGCGATGCGCGAGAGCGGCCGCGACAGCACCGACTGCACCAGCGCGACGCCGGCCCGGACATCGCCCTCATGGGCCGCGAGCACCGGCTCCAGCGCGTCGGACACCCGCGCCAGCGCGACGCCGCCGCCCAGCACCACGCCTTCCTCCTGCGCCGCGCGCACGGCGCTCAGCGCGTCCTCGATGAGCTGGATGGTGCGTTTCTGCTCCACAGGGGTCACGCCGCCGGCATAAATGACCGCGGTGCCGCCGCAGAGCTTCGCGAGCCGCTCGCGCAGCTTGTCCTGCTCGATGTTGGGCGGCGCGCGGTCGTGGAGCCGCTGGACCTGCGCCCGGCGGGCGGAGACCGCGTCGGCGTCGCCATGCCCGCGGACGATGGTCGTGTCGGTCGCGGTGGACCACACCGCGTCGGCGGAGCCGAGATCCTCGCGCGTGACGTCCTCGAGCCGGCCGCCGAGGTCGCGCACGATGACGCGCCCGCCGGTCAGGATCGCCAGATCCTCCATCATCGCCTTGCGCCACTGGCCGTATTCCGGCGGGTGCACGACGAGGAAGCGGCCCGGCGCCGAACGGCTCAGCAGCGAGCCCAGCACTTCCGGCGAGCAGTCCTCCGAGACGATCAGCAGCGGCCGCCCGTCCTCCTCCGCGATGGCGCGCACCGTCGAGAGCTGCGCGGGGCTGGTCAGCTTCAGGTCGGTCAGCACGATGTAGGGGTTCTTCAGCTCAGCCTTCATCGCCTCCTGGTCGGTGACGAGGTGGTGCGAGATGTAGCCCCGGTCGAAGGACATGCCCTCGACCACCTCGACATGGCTGACCGGGCCGACCGCGAAATCGGTGGTGATGACGCCCTCGCGGCCCACGGCGCGGCAGGCGTCGGCCACCAGCCTGCCGAGGCGCGGCTCGGTGGCGGCGATGGCGGCGACATGGTCGAGCAGACCCTCCTCCAGCGGCCGGGCGGCGGCGCGCAGCGCGCCCAGCACCGCCTCCACGCCGATGTCGACGCCGTGGCAGAGGTCCACCGCCTTGGCGCCGCGCGCGGTCAGCTCCACGCCGCCCTGCACCAGCCCGTTGGCCAGCACGATGGAGGTGGTGGTGCCGTCGCCGCAGGTGTCGTTGGTCTGCATCGAGACCTCGCGCGCCACCTGCGCGCCCATGTTCTCGAAGCGGTCGAAAAGCTCGATCTCGGAGGCGATGGAGACGCCGTCGCGCGTCACGAGCGGCGTGCCGATGGGGCGGTCCACCATCGCGTTCATTCCCTTCGGCCCCAGCGTCGGCTCGACGGCGGCGGCGAGGCGCTTGACGCCGCGGGCGAGCGCCTGCCGCGCCTCGGTTCCGTGGATCATGATCTTGGGCATCGTCGTTTCCTCCCTCGGCCTCTGGCGGGCCGCATGGTTTGCGGGGTCGAAGCTCATGGTCGGCTTAGCGGCCGCGGCCCCGGTCAGGCCGCGGCCTGATGGTCGCCGGCGCGCCCTCAGCGCGCCCCGACTGGCAGCGGGACGCGGCCCTCGATGAAGTCGGCCAGCGTCGGCTCGCCGCCGCAGCCCTTCGCCGGGGCCGCGGCCTCGCGGTAGCGGTTCTCCCTCAGCCCGCGGCAGAGCGCGCCGCCGAACTCCATGTTGATGCGCACCGCGCGCAGCGCGCTCATCCGCGCGGCGTAGCCCTCGACCGTCAGCGGGGCGCCGTCGGGGTCGGGGAAGGCGTGGTCGCCGGGCGCCCGCGCCAGCCCGCGCGAGACGAGCAGGCTGCGGTAGCGCGGCGCCTGCTTCGCCGCCTCGGGCGCGTCGAAGGCGGCGAGATCGAGCTGGCCGAGCGTCATCGCGGCGAGATCGGCCGGCGTGAAGCCCCGCGCCCGCAGGCCCAGCAGCACCGCCTCCTGCCGCTTCTCGAACGCCTTGCGCTCGAATTTCTCGCGCACTTCGGCGAGATCGGCGGCGCCGCCGCCGCCCGCCTCGGTCTGCCCGAATTCGGCCAGCGCCTCGGCGAAGCTGCGCCCGGCGTCCACGGCGGCGTTCATCTCCGCCGCGCAGAGATGGTCCTCCAGCCGCACCGCGATGGAGGCCGGCCAGCCGAGCCCCGCGACGGCTTCGCGGATGCCCTCGGCCATCAGGAAGGCGAAGTTGGGGCTGCACCAGTAGGTCGGCAGGCGGAACCGCACCGTGACGCCGCCGGCCGCGTCGACCTCGACCGCCTCGATGAAGCCCATCTCGGTCAGCGGCTCGTCAAGCTCGGGGTCGGTGACGGCGTCGAGCGCCCGCCAGACCTCGGTCTCGCGGACCGTCTCCCCGGCCGCGCGCCGACGCGGCGGGGACGCAGCCCCCGCCGCCGGCGCCTGCGCGCTTTCGCAGGTCACCGGGCTCACTCCGCCGCGACGGCGACGGCGACGGGGTCGTTCGCGAGCCGCGCCTTCATCGCCTCGATGTCGACGCCGTAGAGCGCCGCCGCGTTGCGGCCGAGGATCTTCTCCTTGATCTCCATGGTCAGCTGCACGCCGCGCTCGGCGGCGATGTCCTCGGGGATCTCGTAGGCCATGAACTTCTCGATCAGCCATTTCGGCGTCCAGATCGCATAGTCCGAGCCGAAGAAGATGCGGTCCGGCCCCAGCCAGAACAGCAGTTCCGCCATCACCTCGCCGAAATAGCGCGGGCGCGAGTGGATGAAGGGCAGCGCCACGGCGATGCCGCCGTAGACGTTGGCCTCCTGCACCGCGATCCAGCAGAACTCGTCGAGCCGCGGCAGGCCGCAATGCTCCACGACGAAGTTGAGGTTGGGAAAATCGGTCGCGGCCACGTCCACGTCGCGCACGTCGAAGGCGTCGAGCGAGAGCGGGATGATGGTCGGCCCCTTGTGCAGGTGGAAGTTCTTCACGCCCAGCTTCTCGCAGAGTTCGAAGCAGCGGTGCGAGGCCTCGTCGGAGACCTTGTAGCCCCGGCTGTCGCCGTTCCACTCGGCGGTGTAGAGCTTGAAGCCCTTCACGCCGTAGTCCTCGATCTGCTGGTGGATGGCCTCGTAGGCCTTCTCGCCCTCGCGCGGGTCGAAGCTGCCATTGATGATGAGCCGGTCGCCGTGGCGGGCCTTCAGCTCCCAGTTGCGCTCGATCGGGTTGAAGCCCTTGTGGTAGAAGTCGCGCAGCGCGGTGGACTGGACGATCGCCATGTCCACCATGCCGTCGGCGAACATGTCGCGATAGTAGGCGTCGGCGGTCATCTTCTCGAAGCGCGCCTTGTCCCACTGCTCCGAGGCCGGGCTCAGCGCCATGTGGTAGCCGTAGAAGCAGTCGATGAACTGCTTGCCGTGGACGTTGCGGTGGTTCTCGGGGCTGCCGTCCCAGAAATGGGTATGGCCGTCGAGAACGAAGATCTCCTTGCCTTCGGGCGTGACGAACATCGGGGGTCTCTCCCTGGATTCCTGTTTTTCTGGAGGAAGAAGGAGCGCGCCGCCGCTCGGGGCGGCGACGCGCGCCGCTCAGATGAACTCCATCACCTCGTCCATGTTGCCGAACAGGATCACGGTGTCGTCGTCCACGCGGACCATGCGGCCGTAATGGGTGGAGGTGTTGACCTCGAAGATCTCGGCGGTCATCTCGCGGCCGAGATACTCGCTGATGTCCGACATCCTGAAGATCAGCTTGCCTTCGCCGTCGATGCGGATCAGGGCGGGGGCGTAGGTGACGGTGACGCCTTCCTTCTCGCCCATGAATTCGGCGATGGCGCGGGCCTCCACGCTGTCGTTCATCGTCACCCCGCACTGGTGCGAGATGGTCTTGTCGAAGGTGATGTCCTTCATCGCCTTGAAGATGTTCTGGTGCGATGCGTCGCGTGCGATCGTGCTCATCTTGTCTGTCTCCGTTCCGGTCAGCGGCCGAGGCCGAGTTCGCCGAGGATCTTGTCGAGCCGCTCGACGGAGGTCGCGCGCGCGTCGTCGTAGGAGAGCGGCTTGCTGTGCGGCTGCGACCAGATCGGCCGCAGGTTCGCCGAGGCCGCGTCGGCGAGCGCGCCATGGGCCTTCACCCAGCCCGAGATCAGCGCGCTGTTGGCCTCGCCGTGCTCGGGGTCGGAGACGAGCATGAAGGCGAAGTCGATGGCGTTGGCGAGGTTGCGCTCGTAGTCGGCCTCCGCCGCCGAGATCACCGCCGGCGTCACGAAGTCGTTGTTGGCCGCCGCCGACTGCATCAGGAAGCCCGAGCGGAACAGCTCGCCCACCAGCGGCTCGAAGACGAGGTTGATGGCGAGATACTGCTCGACGTAGTCGGACGAGCCCATGATGGTTTCGACCGCCTGCCGCGTTCCCTGCCAGATCGGGTCTTCCAGCCAGGCGCGCTTGCCGGCCTCGTCGTCCCAGCCCTCGATGTCCATGCCGATCTCGGCGAGGTAGAGGGTGATGTCCTGTGCGAGCCGCAGTTTGTAGGAGCTGTTGGTCAGCGTCGCGTTGTTGATCATCTGGGTGTAGCCGTAGCGCTGGGCCTGCATCAGCGAGGTGCCGAGGCCGAATTCCGCGTGCTTCCAGGCGCCGAGATGGTTCTGCAGCACCTTCAGCCACGCCCGGTCGAAGGCCTTCGGGGCCTGCGCCTTGCGGGCGTTGGCGATCACCTGCTGCACCATGGTCTCGATCTTGGACTGGCGCTGGTAGTGGGTGCGCTCCCACTCCTGGTCGGGCGCGCGGAAGGCGTGCCAGTTCGAGGATTTCGCGTGGGTCGCGCCCTTGATGTAGGCGCCGTCGCCGTTCGGGAACGAGATGATCCAGTCTTGGATCAGGTAGCGCTCGGGGTCGGGCTGCACGTCAACGGTCATGTCCTCGTAATGCGTCGCGCGCTTGCCCTTGGGGTCGAAGTAGCGGTAGCGGCGGCTGTCGGAGCCGGAGAAGACCGCGGCGCCGGCGGCGCCTGAGCCGACCGAGCTGGAGAGGGCTGGCATGGGTGTTTCCTTCCTCGTTTTGTTGGGGTTCATCCGCGCAGCGGTCGGCCCGCGACTGACCTTTTGCGGTCAGTGGGCCGACGAACCGGTGGACGGCGTGAACCTGTCGAAGAAGATCCGGTCGGGGTCGAAGTCCTCCATGAACAGAACGGGCGAGAGCGCGTCGATCATCGGCGGCGGCCCGCAGGCGTAGACGTCGCCCTGGCCGTCGATGCCGAGCTCCTTGAGCCTGCGCGCCACGACTTCGTGGACGAAGCCGCGCTCGCCGGACCACTCCGCGTCGTCGTCGGCGTGGCTCAGCACGGGGGTGAAGGTCACGTCGCGCCCCTTGGTCGCCTCGGCGATGCGGTCGAGGTAGAACAGGTCGTCGCGGGTGCGGGCGCCGTAGAAGAAATGCACCGGCCGCGTCTCGCCGCTGGCGATGTGGTCGCGCAGGATCGACCAGATCGGCGACATGCCCGAGCCCGCCGCGACGAGGATCAGGGCGCCGTCTCGGTCTTCTCGCCGGAAGCAGCTTCCGAAGGGGCCGCGCACGGAGACTGCCGCGCCGACGTCGATTCCGCCGCCGTCGAGTTCGGCGCTGAATCGTCCTTCGGGGTATTTCTTGATGATGAACTGGAGGGCTTCGGTTTGCTCTGGCGTATTTGCCATGGAAAACGAGCGCGTAATCGTCTCCCCCGCTTTCGTGGTGACTGTGATGTCGGCATATTGGCCCGCCCAGAACTTCATCGGCGCGGAAAGTTCGATCTCGATGGCGCGGATGTCGTGGGTCAGGCGGTCGATCCGCGTGATGCGGCCGGTGAAGTCCTTCACCGCGATGGCCTTTGACAGAAGCTCCTCGTCGAAGTTGAGAAGCTCCACCTCCAGGTCCGACAGCGCCAGCGCGCGGCAGAGCAGGATGCCGCCCTGGTCCTTCTCGCTGTCGCTCAGCGCGAAGGTCGAATACTTCATCATGTCGACCTCGCCCTCGACGAGGGTGCACTTGCAGGCCGAGCACTGGCCTTCCTTGCAGCCGTGCGGCAGCGAGATGCCCTGGCGGAACGCGGCGTTGAGGACGGTCTCGCCCTCCTCGACCTCGAACTCCACCCCGACCGGCTCAAGCCGCACCGTATAGACGTCGCCCATGGCGTCCTCCCCGGAAAGAAGGGGCCGGCGCAGCGCCGGCCCCCGTCTCGCGTCAGTGGCAGGGGTTGATCGTGAAGCCGGCCCGGTACTCGGCGATGTGCTGCTCGCGCGCCTCGGGCGACATCGCCCTGAGCGCGTTCAGCGGCGAGCCGAGCGTGTGGCCGCGCACGTCGTCGAGCGTCCACATCTCCTTGTCGTCGAAGCGCAGATGCGGCTGGGGGATCAGCGTCTTGCCGTCGGCGCGGACGAAGTTGAGGTCCACGATGGCGTCGGCGAGATCCCACCCGTCATAGAGCGTCTCCCACTCGCGCTTGCCGGAGAACCGGCCCATCGCGGGGGTCGGGCGGCCCTGGAACTCGTCGGAGAACGCCTCCACGGCGGTCCAGCGGTCGAGTTCGTGGGCGAAGGTGTGCAGCTTGCCGTCGATCTCGTCCACGACCATGTCCTCGCGGATCAGGCACGGCACGAGGCACGACCAGCAGCGGTGCGGATAGACGTAACCGACGTCCTCGTTGAAGGTGATGACCTTGCTGCCCTTCTTCGACAGCTTGGCGTACCACTTCCAAAATTCGCCGAACTCAGCATACCAGCCCGGATACTTGGCCTCGAACCACTCGAAGTCCTTGTCGTGCTGGGCCTCGATCCGCCAGAAGTTCACCGGCCAGCCGACCGCGAAGAACTGCGCGACCTTGTGGACGTAGTTCTTTTTGGTGATCCGGTCCCAGGCCGCCGCGACGTCGTCGTGATGGATCTTGATGCCGTATTTTTCGAGCGGCAGCATGTAGGTGCGGTAGTAGTCCTCGTAGATCCAGCGGTGCCACATCTCCGCATAGGACTCCTTGTCCTTGTCGCGGTTGGTGGTGCCGTATTCGATGAAGGTGCCGATGGCGGCGTCGACGATGGCGTGGTTCTGCCAGAACGAGTATTTCATGTCCCGTTCGATCAGCAGGTGGTTCTCGGGGTCCTTCAGCGTCGCCATCAGCAGCGAGTGGCCGTTGCCGATGTGCCGGCTCTCGTCGGACTGCACCGAGAGGAACACCGTCGGCAGGGCGTAGTCGCCGTTGCGCGCGGCTTCCGACGGCATGGCGACGAACAGCGTGTTGGTGAACGCCGTCTCAGCCACGATGGTCAGGTAGATGTTCGCCGAGGTGATCGCGTCGCCGGTGATGAAGCCTTCGCCGAACTGGCGGCCGATCGTCGTGGCGTAGCACTTGCCGAAGGCTTCCTCGGTGATGTCGAAGCCGGCGGGGTCGATGTAGTTCTCCATGTACCACTTCTTCAGGTTCATCTGAATCGTGGAATGGCGGAATTCATCGACCATCTGCATGGTGAAGCCGGTGCGCAGGTCCTCGCCGGGGGCGAGACGGGCGACCATGGCCATGGAGCGGGCGGCGGAGATCTCCGGGAACGGGATGATCGCGAGGAACAGCTTCATCCACTCGACCCAACGGGGCTCGACGTTGCGGAACATGTCGCCCCGCAAAGCCGCATCGAGCGCGCCGTACACCCGGTTGTCCTTCTCCTCCTGCATCGGGAAGTAGGAGCGAAGCACCTGCTTCATCGGATCGCGCGGGGCCTTTGCGATCTTGTAGTCGGTCGGGTAGGTCATCGCCTCCTGGACATAGGAGGGATTCCAGCCGAGATCGGCGATCTTCTTCGCGGCTTCGCCGACGGAGATGCCTTTCTGGGCGGTGATCTTGTTCAAGGTCAATGACGACATTGCCGTTCACCCTTTCCATTGGTGGGGCGCCGGAGAACTCCGGCCGAAGGAATGCGGCAAAGGTCAGCGGAGGGCGTGCGGGCCGGGCGGGCGCCGAGCGGTCGGCCGGCCTCCCGAAGGCGCAGGGTCTGCCTCAAGACCGATTCTCCCTTCCTTTGTTCTTGCGGCGACAGGCCCATCGGGCCGCCGCGCTTCTTGTGCCTCCTTCGCAGCAAGAGCCGTGCCAGAGCGCCCCGCGGGGGGCATCGATCTGAAAGTTAAGGATTTGTTGCGATACGGCATTTTTTTCGCGTTCGCAAAACGTTGTAAAGAAGCGTTACAATCGTAACAGTATCGATCAGATACTGTTACAGCCATTTGTCCAATATCGCGGCTGTTGATTTTCGGCGTGACCGCGCTTCTACTGGTCAGGGCCAAGGTCCGGCGCGCCAGGCGATGCGCCGGGCGAACCGGGCCGGGAGGCGCGCAATGCCGAAATTCGACCTTGAAGCGGGCTCAGGCGGCGGCGAAGGCCCTTCCCGGCTCGCCGAGAGCATCGTCGCGCGCGCGCCACGCGACCTGATGTTCGTGATGCAGTTCGTCGGCGAGACGCAGTATCAGGTGCTGAAATACTTCCAGGATCTGGTCATCCGGGAGCTGGAGGCGCGCGGGATACGGCGCGAGGACCATGCGCTCCTGCAGATCTTCATCGACATGCACGCGACCGAGATGCGCGACTTCGTGTTCTCCGGCGTCTCGCTGTCGCGCCCGTTCCGCATCGAGGAGATGGAGCGGCTGATGGGCGACAGCTCGCGCGTCATGCGCTCCGACATCTGGGACGCGCTGCGCAACCACATCGAGAGCGTCGAGCGCAAGTTCCTAGCCGACGCCGACGGGCTGCCCGACCAGCTCGGCGCCATCGAGGCCGACGCCGAGCGCAGGGTGCGGCGGTGAGCGGGGCGCGCTCGCCCGCCGCGGTATTCGCCGAGCGCCTGGAGGTCGTGCTCGAGATCGGCGCGGCGAACGCGGCCTGCCATCGCGCCCAGGCTGCGGCGGGCGGCGCCCAGATCGCGGTCGCGCGGCTCGAGGCCCGGCTCGCTGGCGGCGACGAGACGGCGGAGATCGAGGCCGAGCTCGCCGCCGCCTATCTGGAGGACGACGCGGCGCTCGCCGCGCTGGCCCGGGCGGAGGCGCGCGTGGGCGCGCTCGACGCCCGCCTCGCCGCGATCGACGCCGACCTCGCCGCCGCGCAGGAGCGCGAGGCCGCCGCGCAGGGGCGCGAGGCGTACCTGCGGGACAGCGCCGGAACGGCGCCCGGAAAGGAGCAGTCAGATGTCCTATGACGCGCCGGACGAGGCGCCGGTCGCCCCGTCCCTGCTCGACCTGATCGGCCGGCGCTGGGCGCTGGACGGGGCGGTGTCGCAGGCGGTCTTCAACCGCGACGGCTCCGCCGTCGCCTTCGCGGCGGAGAGCGGGCTCGGGCTCGTCCCGGTCGCCGACCCCGAGCGCGCCGAGGCGCGCATCCGCCTCTCCGTCGAGGACGGCCGCCATTCGATCCAGCCCCGCCGCAACCCGCCGCGCCCCGTGGAGCGCGCTGCCGGCGTGCGCGGCCCGGCGGCGCCGTTCGGCGCGCGGACCTTCGTCGCCGGGCGCGCGGCGGGCGGTCTGGCGAGCGTCACGCCGCGGGGGCAGGTGACGCCGCTTGCGGTTCCCGTCGACGGGCCGCCGACGGCGCTGGCCGCCGATCCCGCCTCTCCGGCGGCGGCCGTCGCGGCCGCCGGCGGCGTCGCGATCCTGCGGGAGGGCGGCGCGGTCGACCGGCTGGCGCTGGACGCGGGGCTTCAGGCGCGCGCGCTCGCCTTCGCCCCTGACGGGGCCTGGCTCGCCGCCGCCCATGATGCGGGCGTGGCGATCTGGCGACGCGGCGGGGCCGTCGAGGCCGTCGATCTGCCGGCGCCAGCGCACATGCTCTCGGTTTCGCCCGACGGCGCATGGCTCGCAGCCGGCTGCGGCGACGGCGGCTTCGCGCTCATCCGCCTCGCCGACGGAGCGGCCGGCGTCGTCGGGGACTTCCCCGCGCCCGTGCGCAGCGTCGGCTGGAGCGTCGCGGCCGGCGCGCTGGTCGCCTCGGGCGCCTACCGCGTCGCGGCGTGGCGGCGCTCGGAGGACGGCCTCGGCACGCCGCTGGAGTCCGGCAGGCCGGGCCTGGTGATCGTGGAGCGCGTCGCCGCCAGCCCCGACCGGCCCCTCGCGGCGGCGGGCTATTCCAGCGGCCTGCTTTGCCTCTCCCAGATCGGCGGGCGCGGCGAGATGCTGCTGCGCGACCGCGGCGCGCCGCCGACGGCGCTCGCGTTCTCCGCCGACGGCGCGCATCTGGCCTATGGCGACGCGGCGGGAGAGATCGCGCTCGTCTCGTTCCCCCCGAGCCTCTTCAAGGAAGGACCGGCACGATGACCGAACAGACCGGCGCTCCGCCCCGCCTGACGCCCGAGGAGGAGAGCAAGGACGCCTATTTCCGCCGCATCGCGGAGATCGCGCAGGAGATGACCGCCGAGCATGGCAAGGACTTCGCCACCGGCGCTTTCGTGCTCGCCGCGCGCTGGACCGCGGAGGGCAAGATGTCGTCCGGCCGCCAGCACTGACGCCGGGGGTCAGTGCAGCGCTGCGCTGCGCCGCGGCGGCTCGTCGGCCTCGGTGAGCCAGCGCATCTGGTCGATGAGGATGTCGCCGCCACGCAGCAGGAAGCGCAGCCGCGCCGCCTGGGCCGGGCTCTGCGGCGCGAGCCGCCCGAGGTCGGCCCGCAGCGAGGCCCCCAGAACGATCGCGTAGGCGCTCAGCTCCTGCACCCTAACGGTCGCGAAATACAGGCATTCCTGCAGCGCCGAGCCGAGCGGCGCCCTGCGCGCCGCCTGCGCCGCCGCGCCCATCCCCGCGCCCGGCCCGCCATGAACGGCGGCGCCCAGAAACGTCAGCACCTCGCGGCGCCAGCGGGCGTATTCGCTGTCCTCCCCCCGGTCCAGCCCGTGCTCGTAGAGCGCGCGGGCGACGAGCTGGAACGCCCGCCCGCCGGCGACATGGCTGCGCCAGAAGGCGGCGGCGTCCTCGGGCGTGCGGCAGGCGTCGAAGGCGGCCGCAACCTTGCGCCGCACGAGGATTGCGAGCGCGAGGTCGACGTCCTCGGAGACGGTCCGGCTGATCTGCATCGCCGGCGTGGCCAGCCCGGCCAGCGCCAGCAGCCGCACGGCCGCGAGGTCGTCGCAGAGCCGCGCGGCGAGGGCGCCGAGCCCGGAGGTCTGCTCCCGGGTCAGAGCCGTCTGCGCGTCCGGCGGATGCGCGATGAGCGCCGCCGCCTCGCGCCGCAGCGCGTCGACCCACAGATAGCCCTGATCGAACAGCAGCAGCAGGTCCACCGGGCGGCTGTCGAGCGCGGCGACGCCCGGCTCGGGGTCGCGGAAGCCGGGCATCGCGGCCACGGCCTCGCGCCAGAGCGCGTCGAGATCGATCTGCTGCGCCGACCAGTTCTGCCGCACGCGGGCGAGAAGTTGGGGCGAGACCCCGCGGTAACGCGCCTCGAAGCTCTCCGTTCCACCCGCAAACATCATGCCGCACAACGCTCCTCGCAACTCGCGGACGACGCTAGCACAGCGCTCGGGCCGGCGCAGCGGGCCGTCGGCGTCGCAGCGGGCGCATCGCGGGCCGAGCGCGGCGGGTCGGGATGTCGTCCGGATGGAGTCGCGACAGGCGAAGGCCGCCCTCACGGCCATGCCGGTCAAGACGGATCGACGGGCGGGCGAGGGCGCCCTTCGCCTGCTTCACCCCGGCCGGTTTCGTCCGGCGCAGCGCCAGTCGGCGCCGGCGCAGGGGGGCCGCGCCGCGCTCGGCGCGCGAAAATCGCTCCAGCAGGGCATGGCGGCGCCGGCAATGCCGCTGCGGCGGGTGCTTCCGAACTTCGGCCTGAAACTCGGCGCGATCTTGCGCGGGCGGTTCGGGCGGCGCAGGCGGGAACCGGCGCCGGCGATCCGACGCCGGCGTGCGCCGCCGAGCCGATGCTGCGGGCGCGGGCCTCGCCGGCGCGCGCCCGCGGGTATCGAGCCTAGCGCGCCGCGGCCTCCGCCGGCGCCGACCGCATCTCCAGGATGGCCTCATAGGCGGCGTTGATGCGCGCCAGCCTCGCGGTGGCGAGCTTGACGGCCTCCTCGGGCACGCCGCGGGCGAGCATCCGGTCGGGGTGGGTCTCACGCACCAGCCTGCGCCACTGCGCCCGCGCCGCGGCCTCCGAGGCGCCGGGGTCGAGCCCCAGCACCGCCCAGGGGTCGGCGTCGTCGGGCGCCCATGCCGCGCGCAGGCGGCGGAAGGCGCGGTCGTCGAGCCCGAAGAGCTCGGCGCAGCGGCGCAGGAAGCTGTCCTCGTCGGGGTGGTAGCGCCCGTCCGCCAGCGCGATGAAGAACAGCCCGTCCATCAGGTCGCACAGCGTCGGCGAACCCGGCCCGAACATCCGCGCCACCTGCCGCGCGTAGCTCTCGAAGCCCGCCACGTCCTGCCGCGCGAGGTTGAAGACGCGCGCGGCCGCAGCCTCGGAGCTGAGCGGTATGGTGAACACCTGGCGGAAGGCGGAGACCTCGTCGCGCGTCACCTGACCGTCGGCCTTGGCCATCTTGGCGCCCAGCGCGATCACCGCGATGGTGAAGGCCGCGCTGCGCTCCGGCGGCGCGGACAGCCGGCTCAGCACCGCCGAGAGCCCCTCTCCGGCGGTCAGCGCCTTCAGCGCATCTGCGATGCGGGCCCAGATCGACATGGGCGCGAGGCTACCGCTGCGCTGCGGCGCCCGCCAGCCGCGTCCTTGTCGCGGCCGGCTGAGACCGGTTCACGATGGCGTCAGCGCGCGCCGGCGCGCCACGCGCGACGGCTCCGCTTCGGGCCGCGGAAAAGTTTCGCGCCGAGTGAACCGCCGGCGGAGTTCGCGCGACCTACTCCCCGAATTCGCATCGGACGCCCGCAACCGAGCGCCGTCTTTCATCGGGAGAAGCCGCATGGCCTATTGCAACTGGCTCTACAACATCCGCAACATCATCGGCTACACTGGGGCGCTCAACGACAACCCCACGGTCTACTTCCAGCTTGGGCAGGCCTACGGCCACATCACCCAGAACCACAGTATCCCATTCAACATCGGGCGCGAGAAATACGCGGTTCACGCCGGATACCACATCGACAACTACTACATCGACGGCCAGCTGCACGCGATCGAGTGGGAGGGCGGAACGGATGTCCACACGAGCCGCAACGCCTTCATCCGGCGTCGGTTCTTCAATCCGGGCGACCTGCTGACGCTGTCCGTCGCGCTCTACCGCTTTCCCGACGTGAAGCTGATGTACACCGCTTCGCAGCGGCAGATGCGGCGGAAGGCGAACGTGCAGGCCGAACTGCTTCAGCAGTTTGATCAGGTGCGCAACAACCGGCTCCAGCTTTTCTACGCCGGTGTGGACAGGAACCCCAAGGCGACGCACGTGATCGAAAAGGCGCGTCTCCTGTGATCGACAAGGCGGCTTGAGACCGCCGCAGGATGGAAGGACCGTTGCTCGCGCCGCCGCGGCGCCTACCTTCAGCATGGGCGGCGTGATCGCGCGGGTGAGGGGGCGGCAGGTGACGCGAAGGGGATTTCTGGCAGGCGCGGCCGGGCTCGGGGCGGCGATGGCCGCCGCAGCGGCCACGCGCGCCCGGGCCGAACCGGCCGCCAGCCACCCGCCGCTCGGCGCTTTCGTGACGGTCGAGGGGCTGCGCATCCACTACGTCTCCGAGGGCGAGGGCCCGCCGGTCGTGCTGCTGCACGGGGCCAGCGGCAACCTGCGCGACTTCACCTTCTCGCTGACCGGTCGGCTCGCGGCGATGGGCATGCGGGCGGTGGCGTTCGACCGGCCCGGCCTTGGCTGGTCCGACCGGCCGGCCGAGCGCGGCTGGGATCCTGCGGTGCAGGCGCGGGTGCTGCGCGCGGCGAGCGCGGCGCTGGGGGTCGAGGGGCCGGTGGTCGTCGGCCACAGCTGGGGCGGCGCCGCGGCGATGGCCTGGGCGGTCGACGCGCCGGAGAGCCTGCGCGGCGTGCTGAGCGTCTCGGGCGCCACCTATCCCTGGGGGACGGGGGTCGGAGCGCTCTACCAGCTCGCAGCGACCGACGCGCTCGGCTGGGCGGTGAGCGGGGCGGCGCGGCTCTGGTACGGCTCCGGCGACCCGCGCGAACTGCTGGGCGGGATCTTCGAGCCCAACGCCGTGCCGCCGGGCTACGCCGACTATGTCGGCGTGCCGCTGGCGCTGCGCAGCGACGCCTTCCGCAACAACGCCGAGGATCTGACCCATCTCGACGCGGCGCTGGCGGCGCAGGCGCCGCGCTACCGGGGGCTGAAGGTTCCGGTCGAAGCCGTGCACGGTCTCGCCGACGAGACGGTGTGGGCCTCGGTGCATTCCGAGCCGCTGACAAGCGACGTCGCCCATGGCCGGCTGACGCTGCTGGAGGGCGTCGGCCACATGCCTCACCACGTCCGCGAAGACGCCGTGACCGCCGCAGTCGCGCGGCTGGCGGGCCGCTGAACCGGCAGCCCGCCGCGCTTCGCGGCGATGAGTTGGCCCGCCGCGCTTCGCGGCGATGACGGGGCCGGCCGCGCTTCGCGGCGGCGATTTGCCCCACGCGCTTGGCGGCGTTGACTGGACCGGCCCGCAGTCTTAACCACACAGGCTTTCGCGGCGTCATCCCGGCGCCCGCGATTTCCTGCGTTTCAGCGGAGGCCGCCATGATCGACGCCGTCCTGCCCACCTACGCGCGCCAGCCCATTGAGGTCGCGCGCGGCGAGGGATGCTGGCTGGAGGCGACCGACGGGCGACGCTATCTCGATTTCGGCGCGGGGATCGCGGTCAACAGCCTTGGCCACGCCCATCCCCACCTCGTCAAGGCGCTGACCGAGCAGGCAGGCAAGGTCTGGCACACGTCCAACCTCTACCGCATTCCCGGCCAGGAGCGGCTGGCCGAGCGGCTGGTCGAGGCCACTTTCGCGGACACGGTGTTCTTCACCAACTCCGGCGCCGAGGCGATGGAATGCGCGATCAAGATGGCGCGCAAGTTCCAAAGCTTTGCCGGAAACCCCGAGCGCGACCGGATCGTGACGTTCACCGGCTCGTTCCACGGCCGCACGCTGGCCACGATCTCCGCCGCCGGCAACGCGAAGTACACCGACGGCTTCGGCCCGCTGCTGCCCGGTTTCGACCATGTGGCGTTCGGCGACCATGACGCGCTGACGGCTGCGGTGACGAACGAGACGGCGGCGGTGATCCTGGAGCCGGTGCAGGGCGAGGGCGGGGTGCGGCCCGTGCCGCCGCAGTGCCTGCGCGGCCTGCGCGAGCTCTGCGACGCGCGCGGCGCGCTGCTGATCTTCGACGAGGTGCAGTGCGGCTACGGGCGCACCGGGCGGCTCTTCGCCCATGAATGGGCCGGGATCGCGCCGGACATCATGGCCGCGGCCAAGGGCATCGGCGGCGGCTTCCCGCTCGGCGCCTGCCTCGCCACCGAGGCCGCCGCCTCGGGCATGACCGCCGGCTCCCACGGCTCGACCTATGGCGGCAACCCGCTGGCGATGGCGGTGGGCGAGGCGGTGCTTGACGTCATGCTCGCCGAAGGCTTCCTGCCGCGCGTCTCGGAGGCCGCCGGCCGCCTGCGCCAGCGGCTCGAGGGTGTGGTGAGCGCCTATCCCGACGTGATCGAGGGCGTGCGCGGCGAGGGGCTGCTGCTCGGCCTGAAATGCGCCGCGCCGAACGTCGCGGTGATCGCCGCCGCGCGCGACGCCGGCCTGCTGCTCGTCGGCGCGGCGGAGAACGTCGCCCGCGTGCTGCCGCCGCTGATCGTCTCCGACGCGGAGATCGACGAGGGCGCCGCGCGGCTCGAGGCCGCCTGCGAGGCGGTGCGCAGGGCGGCCGCGGCATGATGCGGCATTTCCTCGACATCGCCGAGACCGCCGCCGCCGACCTGCGCGCCATCATCGACGCCTCGCGCGCGATGAAGGATGCGCGCGCCGGCCGCACGCGCGGCGCGCCGGACGACGCGCGTCCGCTCGCCGGGCGCATGCTGGCGATGGTCTTCGAGAAGCCGTCCACCCGCACCCGCGTCAGCTTCGACATGGCGATGCGCCAGCTCGGCGGCGAGACCATGCTGCTGAACGGCTCGGAGATGCAGCTCGGCCGCGGCGAGAGCCTCGCCGACACCGGCCGCGTGCTGAGCCGCTACGTCGACGCGATCATGCTGCGCACCACCGGCCACGAGAAGCTGATGGAGATGGCGGAGGCCGCCAGCGTGCCGGTCATCAACGCGCTGACCGACGACAGCCACCCCTGCCAGATCATGGCCGACATCATGACCATCGAGGAGCATCGCGGGCCGATCGCCGGCAAGAAGCTCGCCTGGACGGGCGACGGCAACAACCTCGCGCAGACCTTCATCGAGGCCGCGCCGCGCTTCGACTTCGACCTCAGCCTCGCCACCCCCGAGACGCTGGACGTCGCCGAGCGCTACCTGACCCGCGCCCGCGCGGAGGGCGGGCGCATCGTCACCACCCGCGACCCGGCGGAGGCGGCGGCCGGCGCCGACGCCGTCATCACCGACACATGGCTCTCGATGCACGACACCGGCGAGGCGCGCGAGCGTCGCCACAACCTGCTGAGGCCCTATCAGGTCGACGCCCGCCTGATGGCGCGGGCGAAGCCCGACGCGCTGTTCCTGCACTGCCTGCCGGCGCATCGCGGCGAGGAGGCCACCGCCGAGGTCATGGACGGGCCGCAATCGGTGATCTTCGACGAGGCCGAGAACCGCCTGCACGCGCAGAAGGGCATCCTGCGCTGGTGCCTCGGCGCGCTCTAGGCGCCCGAGCCGCCGCGCAGGGACGCGCCGGCGCCCGTCTCCCATGCCCGCTTGCTTCCCGCACGGCGCGTCGGCACTATCTTTCGGTGAGCGCCGCGGGGCGCGCCGCGTGGCCCGGGCCCGGCGGGCGGCGGAGGGCGCGGAACTTTTTCGGACCTGACGGATTGCGGGCCCGGCGCCGCCGCGCACCTGGCCCGACGCCGGTCGGGTCGGTGCAGGGGAGGCCGGCATGGACCTTCGCGACGTCTCGCTTTCGGACCGTTTCGACCTCGGCAAGCGGTCGGTGCTGCTGTCGGGCGTCCAGGCGCTGACCCGCGCCGCGCTGATGCAGCGCGCGCGCGACGCGGCGGCGGGGCTCGACACCGCCGGCTACGTCACCGGCTATCGCGGCTCGCCCCTCGGCGCCGTCGACCAGACTTTTGCGCGCGAGGGCAGGCGCCTGGCGGCGGCGAAGGTCGTCTTCCAGCCGGGGCTGAACGAGGATCTCGCCGCCACCGCCTGCTGGGGAACGCAGCAGGCGCAGCTGCGCGGGGAAGGCCGCCATGCGGGCGTCTTCGCCATGTGGTATGGCAAGGGGCCGGGCGTCGACCGCACGGGCGACGTCTTCCGCCACGCGAATTTCGCCGGCACGGCGCCGCTCGGCGGCGTCCTCGCCGTCATGGGCGATGACCACACCTGCGAAAGCTCCACCACCTGCCACCAGAGCGATCTGGCGATGCTCGACGCGATGATCCCGGTGCTCTCGCCGGCCGGCGTGCAGGAGGTGCTCGACTTCTCGCTGATGGGCTGGGCGCTGAGCCGCTACGCCGGCCTCTGGGTCGGGCTCAAATGCCTCAAGGACACGGTGGAGGTCGTCGAGGTCGTCGACGGGGACCCCCACCGCCTGAACATCGTCGAGCCGCCGGATTTCGCCATGCCCGAGGGCGGCGTCTCCATCCGCCTCCACGACACGCCGCAGGCGCAGGAGGCGCGGATGCACGAGGTGAAGCGCCACGCCGCGCTCGCCTTCGCCCGCGCCAACGGGCTCGACCGCCGCACCCATGGCCGCGCCGGCGCCCGGATCGGCCTCGTCGCCTCCGGCAAGAGCTGGCTCGACCTCGTCCATGCGCTGGAGCTGCTGGGGATCGACGAGGCCGCCTGCGAGCGGCTCGGCCTCACCGTCTGGAAGATCGGCATGGTCTGGCCCGTCGAGGGCGTCGCGCTCTCGGCCTGGGCCGAGGGGCTGGAGCTGATGGTGGTGGTGGAGGAGAAGCGCCCCGTCATCGAGGCCCAGATCAAGGAGGCGCTCTACAACAACCCCGCCGCGAGCCGCCCCCGCATCATCGGCGGGCGCGACGAGGCGGGCCGCATCCTGTTCAGGGAGACCATGGCGCTCGACCCGGTGGAGATCGCGCTGGCGCTCGCCGGCCTCCTGCGCGGCGAGGGCGCGACGACGCCGGAGGTCGCGGCGCGCGCCGAGGCGCTGGCGCAGGCCGGTCGCGGCGCCAACGCTGAAGTGATCGCCGAGCGCCAGCCCTGGTTCTGCGCCGGCTGCCCGCACAATTCCTCCACGAAGCTGCCCGAGGGCGCCCGCGCCTATGCCGGCATCGGCTGCCACTACATGGTGCAGTGGATGGACCGCGAGACCGAGGGCTTCACCCACATGGGCGGCGAGGGCGCCAACTGGATCGGCGAAGCGCATTTCTCCTCCCGCGCGCATGTCTTCCAGAACATGGGCGACGGCACCTACAACCATTCCGGCGTCCAGAGCATCCGCGCCGCCGTGGCCGCCGGGACGACTATCACCTTCAAGATCCTCTACAACGACGCCGTGGCGATGACCGGGGGCCAGGCCAACGAGGGCGGGCTGGACGCCTATCGCATCGTGGAGGAGCTGCGCGCGATGGGCGTGAAGCGCATCGTCGCCGTCCACGACCCCAAGGAGGCGTTCGAGCCCGCGCGCCTGCCCGCCAACGTGCGGGCCGAGACGCGCGACCGGCTGATGGCGGTCCAGCGCGAACTGGAGTCCGTTCCCGGCGTCACGGCCATCGTCTACGTCCAGACCTGCGCCGCGGAGAAGCGCCGCCGCCGCAAGCACGGCGCCTTCCCCGACCCCGACATGCGCGTTTTCATCAACCCCGAGGTCTGCGAGGGCTGCGGCGACTGCTCGGCGAAGTCGAACTGCGTCGCGGTCACGCCCCTGGAGACGAAGCTGGGGCGCAAGCGCCAGATCGACCAGTCGGCCTGCAACAAGGATTTTTCCTGCCTCGAAGGCTTCTGCCCCAGCTTCGTGACGCTGCACGGCGCGAAACCCCGCAAGGCCGCCGGGGCAAGCGTCGCCCTTCCCGACTTGCCCGAGCCGGAGGTTCCGCCGCTCGACCGCATCTGGAACACCGTCATCACCGGCGTCGGCGGCACCGGCGTCGTCACCGTCGGCGCGCTGCTGAGCATGGCCGCGCATCTGGAGGGCAGGGGCGCCGGCGAGATGCAGATGGCCGGCCTCGCGCAGAAGGGCGGCGCCGTCTCCATCCACGTCCGCATCGCGCCGAAGCCGTCCGACATCACCGCCATCCGCGTCTCGACCGGCGAGGCGGACGCAGTGATCGGCGGCGATCTCGTGGTCGCGGCCGGGCCGAAGGCGCTGGCGACCATGGCGCGCGGCCGCACCGGCGTCGTCTGCAACGAGCACGAGATCGTCACGGGCCGCTTCGTGAAGGACGGCGCGTTCTCGCTGCCGTCCGAGCGGCTGCGCCGGGCGCTGGAGGCGCGTGTCGGGGCGGACGCCGTCGCCTGGCTCGACGCCACGCGGCTGGCCGAGAAGCTGGTCGGAGACGCGATCTACGCCAATGTGCTGATGCTCGGCGCGGCGTGGCAGCGCGGCCTCGTGCCGCTGTCGCGGGCGGCGCTGATGCGCGCCATCGAACTGAACGGCGCCGGCGTCGAGGGCAACAAGCTGGCCTTCGGGATCGGCCGCTGGGCGGCGGTCGACCCGGCCGCCGCCCGCGCGGCGCTGGGCGAGGCGGCGCCCTTGGACGAGACGCTCGACGCGCTGATCTCCGACCGCGCCGCGCGCCTGACGGCCTACCAGAGCCGGCGCTGGGCGCGGCGCTTCGAGGCCGCGGTCGCCGCCCTGCGCGCCGCCGAGGCGCGCGTCGCGCCGGGCGCCGAGGCGCTGACGCGGGCGGCGGCCGTCAGCCTGCACAAGCTGATGTCCTACAAGGACGAATACGAGGTCGCGCGGCTCCACGCCGAGACGCTTCGGGCGGCGGTCGCCGAGGGTTTCGAGGGCGTGGAGCGCATCGAGCTCCACCTCGCCCCGCCGCTGCTGGCGCGAAAAGGCCCCGACGGCCACCCGCGCAAGGCCAGCTTCGGACCGTGGATGCTGCGCGCCTTCGGCCTGCTGCGCCGGGGCAAGGCGTTGCGCGGCACGCCGCTCGACCCGTTCGGCTGGACCGCCGAACGCCGCATGGAGCGCCGTCTGATCTCCGAGTTCCGCGCCGATCTCGTCCGGCTCGTCGCGAAGCTGACGCCCGAAAGCCATGCGCTCGCTGTCGAAATGGCGTCATGGCCGCAGGACGTGAAGGGCTTCGGCCATGTGAAGGCGGCGAACGCGGCGCGGGCCGACGCCCGCCGCGCGCAGCTGTGGGAGGCGTTCGACCGCGGCGGCGCGCCGCTCGCGCAGGCGGCGGAGTAGACGGCCCGCTCGCGCAGGCGGCGGATGAGACGACGCCATGTTCGGAAAGCGCGGCGGTCGGTAAGCGCGGGTTTCAGCCTTCCGCGGCGAACGGGCGGAGCCCCCGAGGAAGGGCGCGGCCCGTGCTGGCCGCACGGGCAAAGGGTCGAGCGATGCGCCTTCGGTCCACCGACCGCCTTGTGCGCATCTTGGCCGAAGTTTTTCTCAGCGGCGTTCCAGACTTCCGCCGCGCAGGCGGCGGAACGGGAGCCCCAGCGAGAACCACAGGCGCGAGGGCTCGCCGCTTCGCCAGGGCGCCAGCCCGATCTTCATCCCGTCATGCCCGCCCGCCGGCTGCGCGAGGTAGACGCCGAAAAGGCGGTCCCAGACGCTGAGGTTGAAGCCGAAATTCGTGTCGTGCTCGCGCCGGTCCACCGAATGGTGCACCCGGTGCATGTCGGGCGTGACGATCACCAGACGCAGCCAGCGGTCGAGCCGATCCGGCAGGCGGATGTTGGCGTGGTTGAACATGGCGCAGCCGTTGAGGATCACCTCGAACGCCACCACCGCCAGCGCCGCCGGCCCCAGCGCGTAGACCAGCGCGATCTTGAGCGCCATCGACAGCGCGATCTCGCCGGGGTGGAAGCGGATCGCCGTGGTCACGTCGATGTCGGGGTCGGCATGGTGGACCTGATGCAGCCGCCAGAGCGCGGGAACGTGATGGCTCGCGACATGCTGCGCCCATATCGCGAAGTCGAGGATCACGAGCGTCAGCGCGAACTCGATCCACGCAGGCCAGGCGAGCGCGTTGAACAGACCCCAGCCCTGCGCCTGCGCATCCAGCGCCGCGCCGACCGCCGCCAGCGGAAACAGCAGCCGCACCGCGACCGTGTCGAGCGCCGCGATCGCCCAGTTCGTCGTCCAGCGCCGCGGCTTCGGCTGCTCCAGCGCGCGGCGCGGCGCGAACAGCTCCAGCGCGGCCATGGCGCCGAACACCCCCAGAAAGACGCTCAGCCGCAGCGCGGGCTCCCAGTCCATCGCACACCTCCTCCGTGAAGCCGAGATATATGCGCGATTTCCCGAGCAGCCAGCGCTTGGCGGCCGCCGTCGCGCGCTATGTTATCAGATGTGAATCGGGAGTAACCGCCATGCGCGCACGCGCCACAGCACGCCTCGCCGCCTCGACTCTCTCGCTCGCGCTGCTCGCCGCGCCGCTCCAGGCGAGCCGCGATGGCGGCGTAGCCTACGACGTCGCCATCGCCGGCATTCCCATCGGCGAGGCGCAGATGACGCTGACGCGCGAGAACGGGCGCTATGTGCTGACCGGCGCGGCCGATGTCGGGTTCCTGTTCTGGGGCGGAAACGGCGTCGCGACGGCCGAGGGGCGCGAGGCCGACGGCCGCTTCCTGCCCGAGCGCTACCGCCTCAGCTACGAGGGCGTCACCAGACCGGGGGCGGTGGCCATCGATTTTCGGGACGGCGCGCCGGCGCGGTGGGACCGTGAGCCGCCGATCCCGCCGGAATACGCCGAGGGCCGCACGCCGCTGGCCCCGGAACGGCTGGCGGGCGCGCTCGACCCTCTGACGGCGCTGGCGATCCCGGCGGGGCGGGGTGTTTCGCCCGAGGCGCTCTGCAGCCGCATCCTGCCCGTCTTCAGCGGCTATACGCGCTTCGACCTCGAACTGACCGGGGCCTCCCGCGTCGAGGACGGCGCGGTGGACTGCGCGGCGCGCTATCGCGCGGTAGCCGGGCACCGCGAGAACTCCTCCAGCGTTGAGCGCATGAGCCGGCCCGACGCGCTGAAAGTGGCGCTCGCGCCCATCGCCGAGGGCGTCTGGGGGCCTGCGCGCATCGAGATCGCGACGCGGTTTGGTCCGCTGGAGATCGCGCGCCGCTGAATTTTTCGCCGTTTTCGCGACAGTGTGGCGACGCCATGGGCGTTGTATCCGGAGGCGAGGATGGCGACGTTCCGCCGGCGCAATCGTTGCGCCGATGCGGGAGATGACGCCATGGCCGAGACCGTCCTTCGGGAAGCCCGACCCTCCGAGCCCTGCCCGGCGACAGCCGCGCCGGTGTCCATCGCCTCCGTCACGCTCGCCGCGCAGGCGCCCGAGGCGCTCGCCGGCTTCTACGAGCGCCTTGGGCTGACACGCCTGCCGGGGGAGGCGGGCGCCGTCCGCCTCGGCGTCGGCGATGCGACGCTGCTGCGCCTCACCCAGGCGACGCTGCCGGCCGCGAAGGCCGCAGGCCTGTTCCATACCGCCCTGCTGCTGCCCTCGCGCGCCGCCCTCGGCCGCTGGCTCGCCGCCATGCGCGACGGCGGCGTGGCCTTCACCGGCGCCGCCGATCACGACGTCAGCGAGGCGCTCTATCTCGACGATCCGGAGGGCAACGGCGTTGAGGTCTACGCCGACCGCCCGGCCGCGGACTGGCTGCGCGACGGGGACGGCTACGCGATGACCACCCGGCCGATGGACGTCGAGGCCGTCCTCGCGACGGGCGGCGGCGCCGACGCCGCGATGCCGGCGGGAACCTGCGTCGGCCATGTCCACCTGCGCGCGGCGGACATTGCGGCGGCCGAGCGGCTCTATGTCGAGGGTCTCGGCATGGCCGTCACGCATCGCGGCCCGTCCGCGGCGTGGCTCGGCGCCGGCGGCTACCATCACCACCTCGCCGTCAACGCCTGGGCCGGTCCCCTGCCGCCGCGCGAGGCCGGCCAGCCCGGCCTCGAGGCGATCGTCCTGCGCGCGGCGGCCGACGTGAGGCCGCAGGTCTCCGCCGCGCTTGCGGCGGCGACATGGCGCGACCCGTCCGGCGCGGCGCTGGCGCTGGAGCCCTGAGCCTCAGCTGCGGATCAGCGTGCCGGCGCCGTAGGAGGTGAAGAGCTCCAGCAGACAGGCGTGCGGCGCGCGCCCGTCGAGGATCACCGCCGCGCCGGCGCCGCCCTTCATCGCGTCGAGCGCGGTCTGCACCTTGGGGATCATGCCCCCCGAGATCACGCCCTCCTCGATCAGCCGCGCGCACTGCTCGGGGCTGAGGTCGGTCAGCACGTCGCCGTCGGCGTCCTTCACGCCGGCCACGTCGGTCAGCAGCAGCAGGCGGCTGGCCCTGAGCGCGGCCGCGAAGGCGCCGGCGGCGGTGTCGGCGTTGACGTTGTAGGTCTCGCCGCCGCGGCCCACGCCGACCGGCGCGATGACGGGGACGAACTCCGCGCGCACCAGCGTCTCGATCAGGCCGGGGTTCACCTGCACCGGCTGCCCGACGAAACCGAGGTCGAGCGCCTGCTCGATGCGGCTGTCGGGGTCGCGTTTGGTGCGGGTGAGCTTCTCGCACACCATCAGGTTGGCGTCCTTGCCGCTGAGGCCCACGGCGCGCCCGCCCTGGTGGTTGATCGCCGAGACGATGCGCTTGTTGATGGCGCCGGCGAGCACCATCTCGACGATCTCGACGGTGGCGGCGTCGGTGACGCGCAGGCCGTCGACGAACTCGCTCTGGACGTTGAGCTTCTTCAGCATCGCCGCGATCTGCGGGCCGCCGCCATGCACCACCACCGGGTGCAGGTTGCATTGCTTCATCAGCGTCACGTCGCGGGCGAAGCCGGCCATCGCCTCGTCGTCGCCCATCGCATGGCCGCCGAACTTGATGACCACGATCTGGTCGTCGTAACGCTGGAGGTAGGGCAGCGCCTCGCTGAGCGTGCGGGCGGTGGCGACCCAGTCGCGTTTCATGGCGCGTGACTTCTCCACTGGCGGGGCTCTCCCTTTTGACCAGCGGTGATTAGCGCACGCGCCCGACCACGGCAAACGGCGCAACGTGGGGCGCTCCGAAGCGCGCTCCGCCGCCGGGGCGGCGAAGCGCAGGGCGCCCGCAGTCCTGTCAGGCGGCGGTCGAGACGCTGGAACGGCGCAGGCCGGCGAGCGCCGCGACGCCGGCGATCAGCATCCACGCCGCGGCCGGCAGCGGCACCGGCGCGACGGCCTGGATCTCGCCCGCCGCCACCGGCAGGAACGTCTTGTAGCCGGCGACGCCGTTCGCCTCCTCGACGGGCCGGCCGCTGTCGATGCCGACCGCCCCGAGGAAGCCGCCATGGATCACGATCTCGCGGAAGGTCAGCGGCATGAGGTCGCCCATGTTGAAGCCGTCGCCGAAATTGCCCGACGCCGCGAGGTCGTAGGTCTGCATGAAGCCGATCGAGCCGTCCGGCGCCATCGGGAAGGCCCCGGTCTCGTCGGTGAGGCTGAACAGGATCGGGCCGTAGGCGGGAACGCCCTCCAGCAGCTCGATGATCCCGTCGCCGTCGCCGTTCGGGGCGGCGTCGTCGGCGAGCGTCGGCGTGCGCGAGTCGCCGGGCGTCCCGTCGGCGTTGACGAGGCCGTGGATGTGCTGAACGTGCAGCTGGTTCGGGGCGAGGCCCGAGGCGCTGATCTTCACGGTCAGCGCATTGGTGAGCGTGTCCAACGCAAGATCGGCGCGGCCGGACACGCCAGAGCCGCTCAGCGGCGCGAGGTCCGCAAAGAATTTGATAGTGTTGGCGGCGGCAGGGGTGGTGGTCAGCGTCGCAAGCGCGACGGCGCCCAACAGGGGCGAGAAAACAAAACGCATCACAGGTACTCCACACAGATCACACAAGGCGAACAGCGCCTCGACGTGAGGAAAGCGCGATTCGAGGCTTCGCGCAACCGAAAGATGAATCGTGCGTGAAAATTCGCCCGCGAGCTCTTCGCCGTGCGGGCGATCATCGCAGGGGCGGGACATCGACCCGCCGCCGCGCTAAGACTTCGCCCAAAGGAGAACGCCCATGTCGGAACCCCGCGACCTCGCCGCCAGCGACGCCGGCCCGATCGCCGCACACCAGGCCGCCGCGACGCGCGCGACGGCCGAGCGCGCGCCAAGGGACCTCGGCGACCGCAGTCAGCGCCACCCCGAGAAGGCCCACCGCGCCGACAATCCCAGCCCGCGCAAGCCGCCCTGGATCCGCGTGCGTGCGCCGGGCTCGAAGGGCTATGCGCAGACCAAGGCGATCGTGCAGGAGCATCGCCTCTCGACCGTCTGCGAGGAGGCCGGCTGCCCCAACGTGGGCGAATGCTGGTCGCAGGGCCACGCCACCATGATGATCATGGGCGAGATCTGCACGCGCGGCTGCACCTTCTGCAACGTGGCCACCGGCAGGCCGAAGGCGCTCGACGTGTTCGAGCCGGGCCGCGTCGCCGACGCCGTCGCCAGGCTCGGCCTCAACCATGTCGTGATCACCTCGGTGGACCGCGACGACGTCGATGACGGCGGCGCCGCGCATTTCGCCCAGACGATCCGCGCCATCCGCCGCAAGGCGCCCTCGGCGACCATCGAGATCCTGACGCCGGATTTCCTGCGCTGCGGGCCCGAGGCGCTGGAGGGGGTCGTCGCCGCGAAGCCCGACGTCTTCAACCACAACCTCGAGACGGTTCCGGGCCTCTACCCCGAGGTGCGGCCCGGCGCGCGCTACTTCCATTCGCTGCGGCTGCTGCAGCGGGTGAAGGAGCTCGATCCGGCGATGTTCACGAAGTCGGGCCTGATGGTCGGCCTTGGGGAGACGCGCGGGCAGGTCGTGCAGGTGATGGACGACATGCGCGCCGCCGGCATCGATTTCCTGACCGTCGGCCAGTATCTCCAGCCTTCGGCCAAGCACCACGCCATCGAGCGGTTCTGGACGCCGGAGGAGTTCGCCTCGCTGGAGAAGACGGCCTACGCCAAGGGCTTCCTGATGGTCTCTGCGACACCGCTGACGCGCTCAAGCTACCACGCCGGCGAGGATTTCGAGAAGCTGCGCGCGGCGCGCCTCGCAAGGCTCGCCGCGGGTTGACGGGCTGGGCCGGCGCGCGGTCGCGCGCCGGCCCCGGGCCTGCTCAGGCGGCGCGGCGGCGGATCAGCGCAAGCCCGCCCAGCGCGGCGACCAGCATCGGCAGCGCGGCCGGAACCGGGATCGGCGCGACGTAGCCGTCGACCACCTGGCGGCCGAGATCGGGGTAGTCGGTGAACATCGCGTCCATGCCGAGAGCGATGTACTGGCCGAACAGCGTCTCGGCTGCCTCGATCGAGGTCGGGCGGAAGGTCCAGCCATGGACCTCGAGGCCCAGCGCATGGGCTGCGGCGAAGAAGCCCGCGTCAAGGTTGGGGCTGCCGAGCGTCACGCCGACGCCATGGGCGAAGGTCGCGACCTCCTCCAGCGGCGTGACGGTGTTGTTGGTGAAGTCGAACACGCCGTATACGGAGCCGTCGAAAACCGCCGCGCCCAGCGCGGCCACGGCGTTGTCCATGCCGAGCAGGTTCTGCAGCGCATAGATCTCGCGAGCGCCGTCATGGCTGAAGGTCTGGATGTAGCTGTTCTGGTCGCGGTTCACGAACCCCTTGGCCTGGAGCTCCTCGACGATCTTCACGCTCAGTTCGGACCGGTTGGGAACCTTCGACTCAGGGTAGACGCCGATCTTGTCGCCGGTGGCGGCGTTGTGGGCGTTCACGAAGTCCAGCACCTCGCCGAGCGTCGGCACCATGAACGGCTCGGGGGAGGAGGGGGTGAAGCCCGGATAGGTCGTGGAGGCCGGTCCGGTCGGCTCGACCGTCAGCGTCTTGATCTCGGCCAGCGTGAAGTCGGAGACGTTGTAGGTCCCGTTGCGCGGGGCGAACAGCGCCTCGACGTTGGTGGTGCGCGTCAGCGTCGTGTCGTGCATCGCGACGAGGAAACCGTCCGAGGTCAGCTGCACGTCGGGCTCGACGATGTCGGCGCCCATGGCGATGGCGAGCTCGTACCCGCCCAGCGTGTGCTCGGGCAGATAGGCCGGCGCGCCGCGGTGGCCGATGACCTGCGGCGCGGCGCCGCTCAGGGTGTTGAAGGCGGTGGCCCCGGCGGGCGCGGCGGCCATGAGGGCGGATGCCGCAGCGGCGGCGAGCATGAGGCGAAGCATGGGGGTCTCCTTCACTATGACGCGAACGCGGAGCGTCCCGTGCGCGTAAAGGTTGATTAACGGCGCCGCATGAAGCCTGTACGACCGGTTTGCGACGCTTCAGCAACGGCCGCGGGCGCGCGACGGCGCCCCGGGCGCGTCACATCCAGCGCGCGATCATGTCGTGCTGCACCTGGGCCTGCGCCGCGCGGCGGTAGAAGCCGATCAGGTCGCGGATCGGGTCCGCCATGCGCTGCAGCCCCGACAGGAACGCCACCAGCACGCCCACCGTCGTCTCTCCCGCGATCACGAGGAAGCCGCCGACCGCGAGCAGCCCCAGCGGCGCGGCGGCGTTCAGCAGGTTCAGGCCCGCCTTCATCGCCGCCTTCCACAGCTCGATGGCGATGCGGTTGCGGTAGAGGCTGCGGATCAGCCGGCGCGGCGCCGCGAGCGCCGTCTCGCCCTGCACGCAAGTCTCCGCGACCTCCGACCCGAACTCGCGCGCAAGCGTCAGCTGCCGCGCCATCAGCCGGTTGAGCCGCTGCTGCATCAGCGGCGCGAACAGCGCCTGCGGCGCCACCAGCGCCAGCCCCAGCGCCGCGGCGATCGGGTCGACCCACAGCATGTAGGCCGCCACGCCGATAAGCAGCGAGACGTCGGTGAGCGCCCCGCTCGGCCCCGTCCCCACGAAGCCCGCCAGCTTCTCGACCTCGGCGCCGAGGATCGACACCGCCTCGCCCGGCGGCGCGTCGCGCCCGGCCGAACCCTTTGCGTAAAGCCCGAGCAGATGGCGGCGCGTGTAGGCCGCGGCGCTCTCGGTCAGCCAGCCCTGCGTCGCCTGCAGCAGGAACTTGGCGAGCTGGTGCGCCGCGATCACGCCGGCGTAGATAAGCCCCAGCCGCCACAGCAGCTCGGGGTCCTTGGGCGTGATGGCGTCGTCGATCAGCCGCCGCTGCAACTCGATCGGGGCGAGGTTGAGGGCGGTCACGAGCAGCGCGAGCGCCGCCAGCGCGCACTGGCGCATCCCGCTCATGCGCCAGACATAACCCCAGACATTGGCCGCCGGGGTGTCGTCGCCGGTGCGTGCAACCGGAGCGGGCGTGATCGTGGTCATGGAGCGTCATCAAGCCCGTCGCGCCGGCCGCGGCAAGCTTCTATGACGCTGCCGTGAAGCGAACGGCGCCGATATGGGGAAGGTTCCGGTTGGCCTGCGCGTAGTCGATGCCGTAGCCGACCACGAAGGCGTCGGGGATCTCGAAGCCGATCCAGCGCGCCGAGACCTCGGTCTCGCGCCGCGCGGGCTTGTCGAGCAGCGCGATGATCTCCAGCCGCGCGGGCGCCCGCGCGCGCAGCAGGCGCTCGACCGAGGCGAGCGTGTGGCCAGTGTCGATGATGTCCTCCACGATCAGCACGTCGCGCCCGGCGATGTCGCCGCGGAGATCCTTGAGGATGCGCACGTCGCGGCTCGACGTCGTGGCGTCGCCGTAGCTCGACACCTCCATGAAGTCGATCTCCACCGGGACCGTCAGCTTGCGCGCCAGGTCGGCGATGAAGATGAACGAGCCGCGCAGCAGGCCGACTAGCACCAGCTTGCCGGTGTCGGCGAAGGCGGCGTCGATCTCCGCCGCCAGCGCCGAGACCCGCGCCGCGATCGCGGCCTCGTCGATCAGCGTGTCGATTTCATAAGGTTTCACTGGCATCCCCGACCGATGTTCCGGCGCCCGTTCTTGCGCCGGACGCCATCATGGCCCATCAGTCCGCGCGCCGCGACCGGCGGCGACGCACCGAGAGCGAGACCGTGAGCGCCTGATGCCGACCCACGCCGAAAAACGCCGCATGCCGCATTCCGCCGAGCAGATGTTCGCGCTGATCGCCGATGTGGAGCGCTACGCGGAGTTCCTGCCCTGGCTGGAGGCCGCTCGCGTGCGATCCCGCATGACCCAGCCGGACGGCTCGGAGGTGATCGACGCCGATCTCGTGGTGTCCTTCAAGGTGTTCCGCGAGCGCTTCGCCAGCCGCGTGACCCTGCGCCCGGGCGGAGAGGGGCGCCCCTGGGTGATAGACGTCGCCTATCTCGACGGCCCGTTCCGCTACCTCGACAACCACTGGGAGTTCACGCCCGACGGCCCGGACGCCTGCATGGTGGATTTCTTCGTGGACTTCGAGTTCAAGTCCCGCACGCTCCAGGCGATTATCGGCGTGGTGTTCAACGAGGCGATGCAGCGCATCGTGCGCGCCTTCGAGCGCCGCGCCGAGGCCCTCTACGGCGCCCCTGCCGGCTGACGCGCGCCGGCGCTCCCGCCGGCCGGGGGGATCCGAGTCCCCCGAAAACCCGCGCGGGCCGCGACGCAAACCCTCTCCACCGCTCCCGCTCCGGCTCTCGCGCGGTCACGTTTTGCGGCGTCGGCCCCGCGCCGCCATGCGACGGACGCAGGCGGCTGCTAGTTCTGTGAGGCGCCGCGACGGCGCCGCCTGCGCAGGAGAGGTCGCTCATGTCCCGCACGGATGCAGCAGGTCTGCCGCTAGAACTGGATTCGGCGGCGGCGGTCGACGCCTGGAACGGCTGCGTGCGCGGCTTCCTCGCGCATGCGGCGGAGACGCCGGCCCGCCTCGGCGCGGCGCTGACGGCTGCACCCGGCTTCGCGCTCGGGCATGCGGCGATGGGGTTTTTCCAGTTCCTGCTGGGTCGGCGTGAAACCCATGAGGCCGCGCGCGCGGCTCAGGCCCGCGCCGTGAAGGCGGCGGCCGGAGGCGGCGGCGACGCGCGGACCGCCGCCTATCTCGATGCGCTGGCCGACGCGCTCGACGGGCGGCTGTTCGCGAGCGCCGACCGGCTCGACGCGATCCTGCGGCGCTGGCCCGGCGACGCGCTCGCGCTCAAGCTGGGCCACGCGATCCGCTTTCTGCTGGGCGACGCCGCGGGCATGCGCCGCGCCGTCGAGGCCGCCGCGGCGGGCTTCGGCGAGGGCCACCCCTACGGCGGCTATGCGCTCGGCTGCCATGCCTTCGCGCTGGAGGAGACCGGCGCCTACGCGCAGGCCGAGGCGCAGGGCCGCGCCGGGGTCGCGCTCGCCGCCGACGACGCCTGGGGCCTGCACGCGGTCGCCCATGTCTGCGAGATGACCGCCCGGCCCCGCGACGGGGTGGCGCTGCTGCGCGGCGCCGCCGGGGCCTGGGCGCACTGCAACAATTTCGGCGCCCATGTCTGGTGGCACCTCGCGCTGTTCCATCTCGACCGCGGCGCCTTCGAGCCGGCGCTGCTGCTCTACGACGCCCGCATCCGGGCCGCGCGCACCGACGACTACCGCGACATCGCCAACGCCGCCTCGCTGCTGGCGCGGCTTGAGCTGGAGGGCGTCGGCGTCGGCGCGCGGTGGGAGGAGCTGGCGGAACTCGCCGCCGCCCGCGTCAATGATGGCGGCAACGTCTTCGCCGACCTGCATTACCTCATTGCTCTGGACCGCGCGGGTCGCCGCGCCGAGGCCGCGCGGCTCGCGGCGCGGCTGAAGGCCGACGGCGCGCGCGGGGCTGGCGACATGGACGCCGTGGCCGGCGAGGTCGGGGCCCCGGTCGCCGAGGGTCTGCGCCTTTTCGCCGACGGCGCCCACCGCGCCGCCTTCGCCAAGCTCCATGCGGCGAGCGACAGCCTCCAGCGTGTCGGCGGCAGCCACGCACAGCGCGACGTCTTCGCTCGGCTGATGGTCGCGGCCGCGCTCAAGGCGGGGCTCTGGGCGGAGGCCGAGCGCGCCCTGGCGCGGCGCCCCGGCCTGCGTCCGGCCGCAGGGGCCGACGGCTACATCGCCCGACGCCGCGCCGAGATCGCCCGCGGCGCGGCGCCCGACGCCGCCGGCCGAGACGCCGCCCAGCACGTCTCCCCGGCATACCGTCTGCACGCGTGATGGACGATTTGCACGCATGACGGTCGCCCGCTACCTGGCCGCGTCTTCGCGGCCAGGTAGCGGGCGACCGGCGGCGGACGACAGTTGGCAGGGAGGCGCGTCTCAGGGCGGGCCTCGCAGGGCGCGCGTCTCAGGGCGCGACCCAGCGCCCTGTCCAGCCCTCTCCCCGCACCTGGCCGCGCCAGTCGAACACCGCGCGCCGGTGGCCGCGCGCGGCGAGATAGAGCCATTCCACGCGGTCGACCGTCAGCAGGACGGCGCGGAAATTCTCGCGGCCCGCCTCGAGCGGCGCGGCGCGCATGGCGGCGGTCGGGTCGCCCTCCCGCGGCGCGTTCAGCGCCGCGCCCGGCGGCAGCGCGCGGTAGCAGAGCCGCGAGCCCGGCGACGAGCCCGCCCAGGCCGCGTCCGCCTCCGGCCCGTCGGCGGCGACGACGGCGGTCCCGCGCGCCCGGACCTGGATCTTGGCGCGGGGGTCGTAGGCGCAGAGCTCCACCCGCGCCTCGCGCGCGATCTCCTCGGCCTTGGTCGAGCGCGCGTCGGTGTGCACCCGCAGCCGCCGCGCCGCGCGCTCCGCCCCGCGCAGCACCACCGAGCGCAGCCGCGCGCCCCCGTCGAGGCCCACGCTCGCGAGCTGCGCGACATGCATCGCCGAGCGCCGGTCGGCCGCGCCGCGCGCCAGCAGCCGCCAGGCCTCCGCGAGGCTCTCGTCGAGGTCGTCGTAGAACCGCGCGTCGAGCGCGGCCTGCGGGTCTCGCGGGTTCGGCCCCTGCGGCGGGTTCGCCATCAGTCCCGTGCCGCCAGCGCCTCGGCCAGCACGGCGCGCGCCATGGCGGGGTCGGCGTCGCGCACCACGCGCGTCCGGCCGATGTCGTCGGCCAGCACGAAGGCGATGCGGCCGTCCCGCGCCTTCTTGTCGTTGGCCATCAGCGCCAGCAGCGCGTCGGCGTCGGGCAGCGGCCCCGGAATGTCGGCCAGCCGCGCCTTCGTCCCCATTGCTGCGAGATGCGCCGCCACGCGGCTCGGCGCCTCCTGCGGGCACATCCCCAGCCGCGCCGACATCTCGAACGCCAGCCCTAGCCCCACCGCCACCGCCTCGCCGTGGAGCAGTCGCCGCGAGTAGCCCGTCGCCGTCTCCAGCGCATGCGCAAAGGTGTGGCCGAGGTTGAGCAACGCCCGGTCGCCGGTCTCGAACTCGTCGCGCGCGACGATCTCGGCCTTCATCGCGACGCAGCGCGCCACCGCCGCGACCAGCGCCGCCATGTCGCCGGCCTTCAGCGCCGGCCCATGCGCCTCCAGCCAGGCGAAGAAGTCCGCGTCGCCCAGCAGGCCGTACTTCGCCACCTCGCCGTAGCCGGCGAGGAACTCCCGCGGGTCGAGCGTGCCGAGCGCGGCGGTGTCCGCCAGCACCAGCGCCGGCTGGTGGAACGCCCCGATCAGGTTCTTGCCCTGGGGCGCGTTGATCCCGGTCTTGCCGCCCACGGAGCTGTCCACCTGCGCCAGCAGCGTGGTGGGGATCTGCGCGAAGGCCACGCCGCGCTTCAGCACCGCCGCCGCGAAGCCGGCGAGATCGCCGATCACCCCGCCGCCGAAGGCGACCACCAGCTCCTCGCGCCCCAGCTTCAGGTCGAGCAGCCAGCCGAGGCAGCGCTCCAGCATCGCCATGGATTTCGTGGCCTCGCCCGGCGGCAGCGCCAGCGTCTCCGCCCGCAGCCCGCCGGCGGCGAGGCCGGCCGCCAGCGCCTCGCCGTGCAGCGCCGCCACCGTCTCGTCGGTGATCACCGCTACGCGTCCCGAGCGCGCCAGCGGCGCCAGCCGGGCGCCGGCCTCGGCGATCAGCCCCGGCCCGATCAGGACGTCGTAGGCCCGCGCGCCGAGCCCCACCCGAACCGTCTCGCGCCCCGCGTCGCTCATTCCAGCGCCCCGGCGGCGTCGAGCGCGGCGACGATCTGCGCCACCACCGCGTCGTGCGGCGCGTCCGACGCGCTCTCGACCGTCAGATCGGCCGAGGCGTAGGCCGGGTGGCGCTCGCTCATCAGTCTGGCGAGGATCTCGCGCGGGTCGCCCGCGCGCAGCAGCGGCCTGTCGTTCTTGCGCCCGGTCCGCTCCACCAGCGTGTCGAGGTCGGCGCGGATCCAGACCGAGACGGCGCTCCTGGCGATCAGGGCGCGGGTCTGCGCGTTCATGAAGGCGCCGCCGCCGGTCGCGAGCACATGGGGCGGGCCGTCGAGCAGCCGCGCGATCACCCGCCGCTCGCCGTCGCGGAACGCGGCCTCGCCGAGCTCCCCGAAGATCGAGGGGATGTCCATGCCCGCCGCCGCCGCGATCTCGTCGTCGCTGTCGTGGAACGCCGCGTCCAGCGTCTCGGCGAGGCGCCGGCCCACGCTGGATTTTCCCGCGCCCATCAGCCCGATCAGCACCACGGTGCGGCGCAGCCGTCGCCGCGCGCCGAGGGCGGCGTGCGTCTGGGGGGAGCGGGATGCGGCGTCTTCTGCCAAGATGTTCTCCGGTCGCGTGGCGCTTTTTCCGGCGCCGTTTCCCAAGGCGCGGCTTTCGCCGACCGCCTCGTTCCATGCGGCCTTTCCTGCGCGCATCCTGTGGTGTTACACCCCAAGCCGAGGCAGGTGAAGCCGCCGCGAGGCCGGCCCGCCCGCCGCCAGAATGGCCCGGAGCCGCCATGTTCGGACGTCTGATCCGCTATCTCGCCATCGCGGCCGTGCTCGCCGCGGCCTGCGGCGTGGTGTACGCGCTGGTCGCGGACCTGCCGCCGCCCTCGCGGCAGGTGGTGATCGACATTCCCGACCCGCAACTCAACTGAGTCGGGCGCAGGCGGGAGGCGCGGCGTGCGCGGCTGGATCACGCCTTTTCTGGACGCCATCGCGGCCGAGCGCGACGCCGCCGACAACACCCGCGAAGCCTACCGGCGCGATCTCGACGACCTCGCGGGCTGGCTCGCCGGGCTCGGGCGCGACGGCGCGACGGCGCGGCGCGCGGACATCGAGGGCTGGCTCGCCGCACAGGCGGCGCAGGGCGCGGCGCCGGCCAGCCGCGCCCGGCGGCTCTCCGCGGCGCGCAGCTTCTTCCGCTTCGCGCGCGAGGAGGGCTGGCGCGCCGACGACCCGGCCGCCCGCATCCCCGGCCCGCGCCGCGCACGCCCGCTGCCCGATGCGCTGAGCCCCGCGGCGGTGGAGGCGCTCTTCGCCGCCCTGCCGCGCGCCTTCCGGGGCGACGCGCTGGCGCGGGCGTCCTGCATCCTTGAGGTGCTCTATGGCGCGGGCCTGCGCGTCTCCGAGCTTGTCGATCTGCCGGTCGCAGCGGCGCGGGGCCGGCCCGCGGCGCTGCTCGTCCGCGGCAAGGGCGGGCGCGAGCGCCTCGCGCCGCTGACCCCGCCCGCCCGCGACGCGCTGGCCGCGTGGCTGGCGGCGCGCGACGCCGGGCCGGCCGCCCGCGCCTCGCCGTGGCTGTTTCCCTCGCGCGGGGCCTCGGGCCGCCTGACCCGGGCGCGGGTGTTCCAGATGATGCGCGCGCTGGCCGCGGAGGCCGGGCTCGACCCCGCGCGCGTCTCGCCCCACGCGCTGCGCCACGCCTTCGCCACGCATCTGCTGGAGAACGGCGCCGACCTGCGTGCGATCCAGGAGCTGCTCGGCCACGCCGACATCGCCACCACCGAGATCTACACCCATGTCGTGAGCGACCGCCTGCGCGAACTCGTCGCGCGCCATCCGCTGGCCGAGGACTGACGCCCGCCGCCGCCCGGTCGCGACGTTCCGATCAGCCCGGGCGATCGGGCCCGATGGGCCCGCCGTCCCAACTCCGCGACAGGGCGAAGGCGGCGCCGAGCCCCAGCGCCGCCATCCCCGCGCCGAGCCAGAACATGCCGGCGCTGTAGGCTGGATAAAGCGCCGCCGCGCCGAAGGTGCCGGCCGCCATCGCGGTTCCGCCGATCCCCGGCCCGATCAGGCCCTGCGCGCTGGCCGTCAGCCGCTCCGGCGCCGCGGCCCCGACGAAGGCGATCATCGCCAGATGCGCCGGCGCGAAGCTCAGCGCGTGGCTCGCCTGCCAGAACCACAGCCAGGCGCCCGAGGGCTCCGCCGCCATCGCCAGCCACCGCGCCAGCGCCGCGCCGCCTGCCAGCGCGAAGGCGCCGGCCGGGCCGATCCGCGCGACCAGCCGCCCGCCCACGGTCAGCATCAGCGCCACCTCCAGCGCCACGCCGAAAGCCCAGAGCGCGCCGATGGTCGCCCCGTCCAGCCCCTGCGCCGTCCACATCAGCGAGCCGTAGGCGTAGAGCGGCGCGTGCGAGGCCTGCACCAGCGCGCTCGCCAGCGCCGCCCACAGGAACGGCCGCCGCTGCGCCAGCGCCAGCGCCTCCGCCAGCCGCGGCCGCGCGTCGCGACCGTCCCGCGCGCCGCCGGGGTGCAGCCGCGCGGTCAGCGCCATCGCCAGCAGGCTCGCCACGATCCACCACAGCGCCGCGTCCGCGCCCCACTGCGTCACCGCCCAGCCGCAGCCGAGATTGGCCAGCAGGAACGCCGCCGAGCCGCTGGCGCGCACGCGGGCGTAGTCGAAGCCGTGCCTGCGGGCCGCTGCGGCGCACAGCGCGTCGCTGATCGGGATCGCGCCGGCCATCGCCGCGCCCGAGGCCAGCGTCAGCGCCACCAGAACCGCCGGGCTCGCCGCCGGCGCCATCAGCGCGAACAGCGCCGCGCCCGCCACGCCGAGCAGGACCAGCGCGAGCCGCCGCTGGCCGGTCGCGTCCGCGAACCACGGCGCCGCGACGCCCGCGGCCACGCGCACGCCGACCGCGGCCCCGAGCAGCAGCCCGACCTGCGCCTCGCTCAGGCCCCGCTCCGCCAGCCAGACAGGCCAGAACGGCATGTGCGCGCCGATGGCGAGAAACAGCCCTGCGAAGACGCCCACCGAGGCGAGCGCCGCCTTCGCGGCGCCCGGCGCCGCGCCGCCGGTCACAGCCCGAGGCTCGGGAAGCCGTGAAACGCCACCGGATCGCCGGGCTTCAGGTCGAGCGCGCCGTCGGGCAGCTCCGCCAGCCCCTCGGCCCAGGAAAGCCCGCCGATCAGCCCCGAGCCTTCTGAATGGAACGCCTCGACCGCGCCCGCCTCGGTCAGCCGCGCGCGCAGGAACTCCCGCCGCCCGGCCTTCTTGCGCTTGGCGAAGGCCGCGGGCAGCATCAGCGGCCGCGGCTCGGGCCAGTCCGCGCCGGCCATCACCGCCAGCGCCGGCCTTGCGAACAACAGGGCGCAGACGAACGCGGCCACAGGGTTGCCCGGCAGCCCGAACACCGGGGCGCCGCGCCACATCCCCAGCGCCAGCGGCCGCCCCGGCTTCATCGCGATGCGCCAGGAGCCGAGCGTGCCGGCCTCGCGCAGCGCGCGGCTCATGTGGTCCTCGTCGCCCGCGGAGGCGCCGCCCGAGGCGATGATGGCGTCGGCCCCGGCGGCGCCGCGGTCTAGCGCCGCGCGCACTGCGGCCGCGTCGTCCGGCGCGACGCCGAGATCCACCGGCTCGAAACCCATCCGCGCCAGCATCGCCAGCAGCATCGGGCGGTTGCTGTCGAAGACGGCGCCCGGAGGCGGCGCCGCGCCCGGCGCTGCGATCTCGTCGCCGGTCGAGAGCACGGCCACCCGCAGCCGCCGCCGCGCCCGCACCGCGCCCAGCCCGCCGGCGGCGATCTGCGCGAGGTCGGCCGGCGTGAGCCGCCGCCCCGCCGGCGCCGCCACTGCCCCCGCCGTCAGGTTCTCGCCCGCCCGGCGGCGGTTGGCGCCCGGCTTCAGCCTCGGCTCGAAGCGCAGCACGCCGCCCTCCGCCGTCGCGTCCTCGTCCATCACGACGGTGTCGGTTCCCGCCGGGAGCGTCGCGCCGGTGAGGATGCGCAGCGCCGCGCCGGGCGGCACGACGCCGGAAAAGGGCGCGCCCGCCGCCGCCCTTCCAGCCAGCAGCGGCAGCGCGCCGGCGCCCATCGCGGCGTGGGCGAAGGCGTAGCCGTCGACCGCCGCGTTGGGCTCGGGCGGATGGGCGCGGATCGCCAGCGCAGGCTCCGCCAGGATGCGCCCGTCGGCCTGCGCGAGGGCCAAGTCCTCCGCCTCGCAGACGCAGGCGACCCGCGCCCGCAGCCGCGCCAGCGCGGCGTCCACCGGCTCCCAGTCCACCCCCGGCGGCAGGGCGAAGCAGTCGTCCTTCAGCGCGCGCGGCCCGGGCGGCGCGAACGAGGCGCCGGCGCCGAGGATCCACGCCTCCTCCCGCGCCACCACCGCGCGCTCCTCGTCGGAGAGCCCGGGCCCGGCGGCGAACCGCGCCCCGAGCGCGCCGGCGGCGTCGAGCGCCGCATACGCCCCCGCGACCGCACGCACCTGAGCGGCGTCCTTCACCTCGCCCTCCTTCACCTCGGGCCTTAGCAGGGAGGGATAGATTTCCGCGAAGCACACCGGCGCCGATGGCGGGACCAGCCCGGTCTCGAAGGGCCAGACCTGGACATGGCCCGCCAGCGCCTCGCGACGGCGCAGCCGCTCCAGCGCCGCGACGCCGAGCAGCGCCTGCGAGCCGACCGAGCCGGTCGTGTAGAGCTTCCAGCACGGCTGGGCGCCCTTCACGACAGCTTCGACCAGCCGGCGCTCCGGCAGGCCGTGGCCATCGCGCGCGCGTCCCTTCTCGGGAACGCCCGGATGATCCGCCGTCGCGGGGCGGCCCCAGAACGGCCCGACGCCGGGCAGCTGCGCGTTGAGCCGCTCGGCCACGGCGAAACGGTTGTTGGAGTTGTCCGGCGCGTCCTCGACCGCGTCGGCCAGCCACGCCCAGAGGCCGAGCGCGGCGTCGTCCCCGGTCACGGCCCGCGCCAGCCCGCGCGGCCAGCCGAAGGGGAAGTCGAACCCCGCCAGAACGCGCCGCCCCGCCGCGATCTCCGCGCGCAGGAGCGTCGCGAGCCGGTCGAGACAGGCGGCGCGGGTGCGGAAATACTCGGGTTCGCCGACCTCGCCGCCGCGCGCCGCGGCCATCCACACCGCGTCGGCGGACGGCTTCGGCGGCGTCGGTTTCGCCGCGGCCGACCAGTCCACCATCACGATCATGTCGAACAGGCGGCCCACGGCCTCCTCCCTCACGCCAGTCCCGTCTCGCGCAGGATGAAGTCGGCGACCCGCGCCGGTTCGTCCAGCGGCAGCCACGGCGTCGCGAGGCCGGGCAGCGGCGCCGGGCTCGCCACCGCGCGCACCGTGGGGTCTCCGGTCGCGATCAGCGGTGCGCCGGTCTCGGGCCGATGGGCCTCGACCTTGAAATGCCGGTCGCGCTTGTAGCCCTCCACCAGCACCAGGTCGACCGGCGAGAGCTTCTCCAGCAGCGTCGCCAGCGGCGGCTCCTCCGCCCCGCGCAACTCGTGCAGCAGCGCCCAGCGCGCGCCCGAGCACACCAGCACCTCACGCGCGCCCGCGGCGCGGTGGCGGAAGCTGTCCTTGCCCTCGTGGTCCATGTCGAAGGCGTGGTGGGCGTGCTTGACCGTGGAGACCGAGACGCCGCGCCCGGTGATCTCCGCCACCAGCCGCTCCATCAGCGTGGTCTTGCCGGCGTTCTTCCAGCCGACGACGCCATAGACGCGCAGTCCGCTCACGTCGCGGCCCGTCGCGCCAGCGCCTCGGCGCGCCGCAGGTCGTCGGGCGTGTTGACGTTGAAGAACGGGTCGGGGCGCGGAGTTTCGGGCGGCCCGGCGTCGAAGGCGGCGCGGGCGCAGCCGTGCGCGTCGGTCCAGCGCACCACCTTGCGCAGGCCCGCCGCCAGCGCCGCGCGCAGATCCTGCGCCAGCGCGACCGGCCACAGCCCGAAGGTCGGATGGTCCCAGAGCCGCCCCTCCGCGTCCGGGGTCGCGGCGCAGGCCAGCGGCGTCCCGGCCGCCTGCGCCGCCGCGACCAGCCGCGCCGCGAGGTCGCGCGGGAAGAAGGGCGTGTCGCCGGCGGCGGTCACGACATGGCTCGCGCCCATCGCCGCCGCCGCCGCCATGCCCGCCAGAACGCCCGCGAGCGGCCCGTCTCCGGCGGCCGTCTCGTCGGCGACGACGGGCAGCCCCCAGTCCGCGAAGCGCGCCGCGTCGCCGTTGGCGTTGAGGATCAGCCCGTCGACCTGCGGCCCGAGCCGGTCGACGACATGGCCCAGCAGCGGCCGCCCGCCCGCCTCCAGCAGGCACTTGTCGCCGCCCCCCATCCGCGTGGCGAGCCCGCCGGCGAGCACGACGCCGACGATCCTTCCGGGCGGCGAGAGGCTCATCCGCGCAGGCGCCCCTTGTAGGCGTCGGGCAGCAGGGCGCGCACGCTCGCCAGCCGCATCTCGCCGCCGTCCTCCTCGACGCAGACCAGCGCCTCGGACCCGAAGTCCGTCAGCAGCTCGCGGCAGAAGCCGCAGGGCGGGATCACCTCGCCGCGCCGGTTCACCGCCACCGAGAACAGGATCGGCGCGCCTGGCTCCGCCACCGCAGCCATGCCGATCGCCACCGCCTCGGCGCAGACGCTCGCGCTCGGCAGCGTCGACTGAAGGTTGCAGGCGGTGTAGCGCGCGCCGGCCGTCAGCACCGAGCACGCCACATGGTGCCGCCCCTCCTGCTTCAGCGCCGCGATCAGCGCCCGCGCCGCCGCCAGCGCCTCGACCTGCGCCGCATGAACCTCAGTCGCGCCTTCGGCCATCACCAGCGTCTGGGCCATCCGCTCAGCCGTCATCGAAGCCCTCCTGCGCGCTCTTGCGGCGATGGCGCGGGCTCTCGTCCGCCACCGCGTCGGGGTCTGCGTCCCACACGACGCGCTCGGGGCCGGAGAGGCAGACGAAGCGCCGCCCGCGCATCCGCCCGATCAGCGTCAGCCCCACCTCGCGCGCGATCTCCACGCCCCAGCCGGTGAAGCCCGAGCGCGAAGCGAGCGCCGGGCAGCCCATCAGCGCGGTCTTGATCACCATTTCCGAGGTCAGCCGCCCGGTGGTGTAGAGCAGCTTGTCGCCCAGCTCCACGCCGTTGAGAAACGCCCAGCCGGCGATCTTGTCCACGGCGTTGTGGCGCCCGACATCCTCCATGTAGACGAGCGGCGCGTCCCCCCGGCACAGCACGCAGCCATGGATCGCCCCGGCCTCCAGATAGAGGCTCGGCTGGGTGTTGATGCGCCTGGCGAGCGCATAGAGGTGGCTGGCGCGCACCGTCGTCGGCGGCAGCGTCACGCCCTCCAGCGTCTCCATCATGTCGCCGAACACGGTGCCGACCGCGCAGCCCGAGGTGCGGGTCTTCTTTTTCAGCTTCTCCTCGTAGTTCGTCGCGCGCTCGGTGCGCACCACGACCGTCTCCAGCTCGTCGTCGTAGTCGACCGAGGTCACGACGTCGTCGGCCCGCAGCATCGCCTGATTGCGCAGGTAGCCCACCGCGAGCAGGCGCGGGTGGTCGCCGATGGTCATCGCGGTGACGATCTCCTGCCCGTTGAGGAAGATCGTCAGGGGCCGCTCCTCCACGACGCGGATCTCCACCGCGCGGCTGTCATGGTCCACGCCCGCAACGGCCCGCGTCAGGCGCGGGTCGGCGGGATCGGGCGCGATGAGGAACGCGCCGTCGGGGGGCGTCGCGAGATCGGACATAGGGCATCACCAAAGGCCATTGGCGGGCGGGGTCAAGATGCGTTAGCAGGCGAGAAGTCATCCCGATGGACTTCATGCGGTGTTTCTCAAGGCATTCTGGCGCGGCGCCCTCGCCGGTGCGCCGGCGCAGCTCGCGACTTTCCCGTTCGGCCTGATCTTCGGCGCGCTGTCGGTGCAGGCGGGGCTCGACGTCGGCCAGACCATGGCGATGACGGTGGTGGTGATCGCCGGCGCCTCGCAGCTCGCCGCGCTTCAGCTCATGGCGGACGGCGCGCCGGCGTGGCTGGCCGTGGCCACCGGCGCGGTGGTCAACCTGCGCATGGCGATGTACTCCGCCCACATCGCCCAGAAATGGCCCGGAGCGCCGCTGGCGACGCGCGCGCTCGCGGCCTACACTCTGCACGACCAGTCCTACGCCTTCTCGATCCGCCGCTACGCCGAGGCGCCGGACGAGGGGCTGACGGACCGATTCGGCTTCTATTTCGGCGTCGCGCTGGTCTGCATCGTCGCGTGGCTGGCGGGGTGCCTGACGGGCGCGCTGTTCGGCGCAAGGCTGCCCGAGGCCTGGGCGCTGGAGTTCGCCGTGCCGATCACCTTCATCGCCGTGTTCGCGCCGATGCTGCGCACCGCGCCGCAGGCGATCTCCGCCATGGCCTCGGCGGGCGGCGCGCTCGCCTTCGCCTTCCTGCCGCTGGGGCTGGGGCTGATGGCCGCCGCGGCGCTGGGGATCGCCGCGGGTCTGCTCGCCGAACGGGCGCTGGCGCGATGAGCGGGGCCGAGGCGGGCGCCGAGGCGGCGCAGGGCATGGATGGCGGCTATGTCTGGACGGTGATCCTCGGCCTCGGCCTCGTCACCTACCTGATCCGCTTCTCGGGCCTCGGCCTCCTCGGCGCCGGGGCCCCGCCGCCCTGGCTCGCGCGCGCGCTCGCCTATGTGCCGACCGCGGTGCTGCCCGCGATCATCGCGCCGCTGGTGGCCTTCGACCGCGCGACGGGGGGCGTCGCCGCGCCCCACGCCTTCATCGCGGCGGGGCTGGCGCTGGCGGTGGGCGCATGGCTGCGAAGCCTGCTCCCCGCCATCCTCGCCGGCATGGCGGCGTTCCACCTGCTCAGGTTCGCCGGGCTCTGAGTGCGCATCGGGCGCCACGCCCTGGCCTGGCCGACGTCCCGAGGCGCGCGCCGCCGGCGCGGGAGCGGCCCATGAATTCCGCCGACGCGACATTCCGCCGCCCGCCGCCGCCCGCCGCCGCTGCGGCGCCGACGGCCCTCGCCGTCGCGAACGCTGCGATCCTCGCCTGTCCGGACGCGCCGCCGACGCCGGAATGCCCAAATTTCTCCCGCCCGGCGCCAAGGGGGCTCCACGCGCGGTTGGGACAAAACTGCGGCGACTAATCCATTGCTCCGCTGCGAGGTTCATCATCGGGAAACCGCGTCCTGCGACACCGCGACGTCGGATCAGGATGGGAGCGCCCTGCGATGAAATGGCTGAAGTCGCTGCGCATGGCGCGGGCCGTCTGGCTGGCGCTGGTTCCGCTGACCATCGTGGTCCTGGCGCTGACCGCGCTGCGCGTCGCGGACGCCGTGGCGGAGATCCGCCGGGTCGAGAGGCTGTCCCAGGGACTGCCGGCGACGGTCGCGATGGGCGGCCTCATCGGCGCCCTGCAGAAGGAGCGCGGCATGTCCGCCGGCTTCACCGCCGGCGGCGGCGCACAGTTCGGCGACAAGCTCGCCGCGCAGCGCCGCGATACCGACGCCGCGCTCGACGCCTTCGAGGCGAAGCTCGCCGAACTGGGCGACGGGGCCCTCAGCCCGGCTCAGGCGGGGCGCGTCGAGACCGCCCTCGCCCAGCTTGCGCAGGTCGCCTCCCGGCGCGACGCGGTGGACGCCCTGTCGATGCAGCCGGGCGACGTCGTCGGCTACTACACGTCGATCATCCGCCCGCTGATCGACGCCGTCGGCGCGCCGATCGGCGCCAACGCCGACGTGGACGTCGCCAGGGGGCTCGCCGCGGCGCAGGGCGCCGTCGAGGCGATGGAGCGCACGGGCGTCATGCGGGCGATCGGATCGGCGGGCTTCGGGCGCGGCGCCTTCAGCAGCGGCGAGATCATGCGGCTCGAACGCCTTGCTGGCGAGCGCGACGCGTTTCTCGGCGTCGTGCGACAACTCGGCGGCGCCGGGCAGGTCGCCGCGCTCGACGGTCACGCGGCGTCCGAGGCCGTGCGGCGCAGCGAGGCGATGCTGGCGCTGGCGCGCGGGCAGGGCCTTGACGGGGATCTCTCCAGCCTGAGCGGCGCCGAGTTCTTCGACGCGATGACCGCGCGCCTCCAGGGGCAGGGCGCGATCGAGCGGGCGCTGCTCGACGGGGTCCGCGCGCGTCTCGACGCGATGGCGGAGGCGGCGCGGACCGCGCTGGCGGTGGCGGTGGCGGGAAGCGTCCTGGGCCTGGCGATCTCGCTGGCGCTTGCGATGGTCGTCGCGCACGCGATTCGGAGCGCGCTTGACGCGCTGACCTCCAGCGCGCTGTCGCTCGCCTACGGCGATCTGGACGCGCCGCTGCCCGACGCGACGCCCAACGAGATCGGCGAGATGGGCGCGGCGCTCGGGGTGCTGCGGGACAACGTGCTGGAGGCGGCGGCCGCCAAGCTGGCCCATGACGGCGAGGCGGCCGCCCGCGAGGCGAAGGACGCCGAGACGGCGCGCGAGCGCGAGGCGATGCTGCTGACGATCCAGAACGGCGTCGCCAGCACGCGCGACGCGCTCGACGCGCTCGCCCGCGGCGACCTCGACGCCAGGATCGAAGGCCATCACGATGGAGCCTTCGCCGACCTGCGGCAGAGCCTCGCCGCCACCGTCGCGATGCTTGGCGGCGCGATTTCCGAGATCGGCGACACCTCGGCCGCCATCGTGCGCAGCGTGCGCGACATCGAGAGCGGCTCCAGCAACCTCTCCCAGCGCGCCAGCGGTCAGGCCGCCTCGCTGGAGCAGATCGCGGCGACGATGGAGGAGATGGCCGCGACGGTGAAGACCAACGCCGACCGCGCGGCCGCCGCCGCGGGCCAGTCCGTCGAGGCCAAGGCCGCGGCGGATCGCGGCGGCGAGGCGTTGACGGACGCCGGCGCCGCCATGGAGCGCATCCAGCGCGAGACGGCCCGGATCGCGGAGATGGTGGACGTCATCGAAGGCTTCTCTTTCCAGACCAACCTTCTGGCCTTGAACGCCTCGGTCGAGGCGGCGCGCGCCGGCGAGGCGGGCCGCGGCTTCGCCGTCGTCGCCGCGGAGGTGCGCAGCCTCGCCGAACGCTCGGCCACGACGGCGCGGGAGGTTCGCGAGATCGTCAACGCCGCCGGCGAGCAGGTCGAAGAGGGCTCCCGGCTGATGTCCTCCGCCAGCAAGGCCCTCGGCGCCATCGTCGCGAGCATCGCAAGCGTCGCGGACAATGTCGGCGACATCTCCGGCGCGAGCCGCGAACAGTCGACCGGCGTGCAGGAGATCGCGACGTCGCTGGCCCAGCTCGACGCCACCACGCAGGAGAACGCCTCGGTCGCCGACGCCAGCGCGGCCTCCGCCCGGGGCCTCGCCGAACAGGCCGCGAAACTCGACGCGCTGATGTCCGGCTTCAAGCGCGCCAGGACGGCGCGCCGGGCGGCCTGAGCGCGGCCGTCAGGCCGCGAGCATGGCGTCGAGCCTGCCGGCGCGCTCCAGCGCGTGAAGCTCGTCGCAGCCGCCGATCGGTGCGCCGTCGATGAATATCTGCGGCACCGTGCGCCCGCCGCCCGAGCGCTGCGTCATCTCCGCGCGCTTGGCGGGGTCGGACATCACGTCGAACTCGGTGAAGCTCACGCCCTTGCTGCGCAGCAGTTTCTTGGCCATCGCGCAGAAGCCGCAGATGGGCGTGGTGTAGATCTCGACGGGCTTCATGGGCGGTCTCTCCTCGGGGCGACGCCCGTTGAGATAGCAATGTCGGCCGCGCGCTTAAAGCGCCCGCGCGCGGCCCGCATGCGCCCCGCGCGCGCAGAGAGGCCTGGGACGCGCGTCCTGCGCCCCGAAAGCCGGCGCGGGGCCGGGGTCGAGGCCGGGGCCTGGGACGTGGCCCGGCGTCCCTCAGCCGGTCCCGGGGCCGCGCGGCTCGCCTGCGCGCGCGTCTCCGCCCCGCGCCACCCGCGCCAGCGTCAGCGCGTCCACGCCCGCCGCCCCGGCCGCTCTCAGCGCCTCGGCGCAGGCCGAGAGCGTCGCGCCGGTGGTCAGCACGTCGTCGATCAGCAGCACGCGCCGGCCCGCCAGCGCGCCCGCCCAGCGCCGCCGCACCGCGAAGGCCCCCGAGACGTTCTCTATTCGCCCCGCCCGCGTGCGCCCCTCCTGGCTCGGCGTCGCGCGGGTGCGGCGCAGCAGGTCGAGCGCCAGCGCGTCGCGCCGCCCTGCGCGGATCGCCACCGCCCGCGCCAGCTCCGCCGACTGGTTGTAGAGCCGCCGCATCAGCCGCCAGCGGTGCAGCGGGACCGGGGCGATCAGGTCCGCCGACGCGACGAGGTCCGCCCCGGCGCGCAGCATCCAGCCCGCCGCGGCGGGGGCGACCTCGGCGCGGTCGGCGTGCTTGAGCGCCAGCGCCGCGGCGCGCGCCGCCCCTTCGTATAGCGCCGCGGCGCGGCCCCGGTCCCAGGCCGGGGGGGCATGGCGGCAGGCGTCGCAGGCCGCCTCCGGGGCGTCATGCTGCGCGTTCGGTGCGCCGCAGCGGTCGCAGATCGGCCCGGCGATGAACCAGGCGTCGCGAAAGCATGGCCCGCACAGACCCCCCGCCGCGCCGGTCTCGTCCCCGCACGCGACGCAGGCTGGCGGATAGAGCAGATCGACCGCGCCGCCGAAGGCCGAGCGCAGCGCCGAGCCGAAAGGCCCGCGCCCGCCAACCTCGCGCCCGCCAACCTCGCGCGCGCCAGGCCCGCGCCCGCCGACGTCGCGCATGAAAACCTCGCCCTCGGAAACCTCGCCACCGGAAACCTCGCGCCCGTCCGCGGCGCGCGCCGCGCCGGCGCCGTCGGGATCCCGCCCGCCGCCGCGCCAGCCGCGCCCATCCGCCGCGCCCCCGGTCGCCAAGCCCCGCCCGCCCCGCTATCTGTCGCGCCATGACGCCGATGCTCTTCGACGAGGCCGCACTGTCGCTGCGCGCCGCCCGCGCCGCAAGGCTCTGGCCGCGGGGCGCGTTCCTGCATGCCCGCGCGGCGGAGGGTCTGGCCGAGCGCGCCGCCGACGCCGCCCGGGCCTTCCCGCGCCTGCTCGTCCACGGCGCCGCCGCCGGCCTCTACGCCCACGCCCTCGCCGGCCGCGCCGGGGCCGGGGAGACGGTGCAGATCGAGGCCGCCCCGCTCGCGCCCCTCGCCGCGGCCGGCGCCCCCGGCGCCCGCACGCTGGCGGGAACCGAGCCGCTGCTGGCCGGCGAGGGCCGCTTCGACCTCTCCGTATCGGGCCTCGCCCTGCACCGCATGAACGACCCTGTCGGGGCGCTGATCCAGCTCAGGCGCGCGCTGAGGCCCGACGGCTTCTTCCTCGGCGCGCTCTTCGGCGGCCGGTCGCTGCACGAGCTGCGCGCCGCGCTCGCCGAGGCCGAGATCGCCGAGGAGGGGGGCCTGAGCCCCCGCGTCGCGCCCATGGCCGACGTGCGCGACCTCGGCGGCCTGCTGCAGCGCGCCGGCTTCGCGATGCCGGCGGCGGACGTCGAGCGCGTGACGGTGGACTACGCCGACCCGCTCGCCCTGATGCGCGACCTGCGCGCGATGGGCGAGGCCAATGCGCTGGCCGCGCGCCGCCGCACGCCCCTGCGCCGCGCCACGCTCGCCCGCGCCTGCGCGCTCTACGCCGAGCACTTCTCCCGGCCTGACGGGCGCGTGACGGCGACGGTGGAGATCGTCTACCTCGCCGGATGGTCCCCCGGCCCCGACCAGCCGACGGCCAAGCGCCCCGGCTCCGCGAGCGCCCGCCTCGCCGACGCGCTCGGCGCCGTGGAGCGCCCCGCCGGCGAGAAGGCCGGGTCTTAGCGCGCCGACCCGGGCGGCTCGACCGCCGAGAGGATCATGGCGGCTCGACCGCCGGGGGGATCCGGGCGGCTCGACCGCCGGGGGGATCCGGGCGGCTCAGCCGCCGAGAGGGATCGCGTCGAACAACTCGTAGCGCTCGGCGCCGACGTCGACGAAGCTGAGGTCGGCCTCGCGCCTCACGGAGAACGGCCCGTAGCCGTCGGCCTGGGACATGTCGGCGCCCACCGCCTCGCCATGGATGAAGAAGATCGCGCGCTTCGCGCCGCTCGGCCGGGTGACGATCACGGTCGCGTCGCCCCCGGTCCCGCGGGCCACGCCGAAGGGGCAGGGCGTCGCGGGCTGTTCGGGCGCCTCGGCGCAGGGGATCGTCCCGCTGGCGTTGAATTCGCCCCGGCCCGCGCGCAGCGCCGAATCGTCCTCGCCCATCGGCGTGTCGCCGTTCGGTCCGCGGGCGGGGCGAAGGTAGTCCGCGGCCGCGTAGCCGCGCGGGCCGCCGCGCATCGGCTGGACGTCGCACCACACCCGCCCCTCCGCCGGCGCGCAGCCGAGATTGGACAGGACCGCCCCGCGCGTCAGGCGGGCGAGAACCTCGGCGGACGAACCCGGCGCCGCGCGCAGGGCGAGCGTCCCGCTCTCGACCGAGACCTCGAAGCGCCTCGGCCCGCCTTCGGCGGGGCTCGCCGGCGTGGCGGCGTGCTGCGCGAGGACGGGTGAAGCGGCGGCGACCACGGCCCCGAGAGCGAGGGCGCGGAGGGCGGCGCGGCGCGTCTGCATCGGTCGAACTCCCCTGAAGGGCGGCTTCAGGCCAGCCTACGCCGATGCGGCGCGCGCGCCATCCGCCCCCGGCGCCGCAGCCGATTGCCCCCGGCCGCCCCGCGTCGCATAGTCCCGCCGCCCCGCGCGCGGCCCCGGCCCGCGCCCGATCCACGGACCGCGCCGCCGCCTCGCCTTCGCGAGCGCGCCCCGCGCCAAGCGACAGAGCCCCTCGTGACCGCCCCAGCGCCCGAAACCCTGACCCTGCCGCGCCCTGACGACCTGCACATCCACCTGCGCGACGGTGCGATGCTGAGGGTCGCCGCGCCCGAGGCCGCCGCCGCCTTCGCCCGCGCGCTGGTGATGCCGAACCTCACGCCGCCGGTCGTGACCGCCGCCGACGCCCGCGCCTACCGCGGTCGCATCATGGCGGCGCTGCCCGACGGCGCGGCCTTCACGCCGCTGATGACGCTCTATCTCACCGAGGCGACCGACCCGGACGACGTCGCCGCGGCGCACGCAGAAGGGCTGGTGACGGCGGTGAAGCTCTACCCCGCCGGCGCCACCACCAATTCCGACGCCGGCGTGCGCGACGTCCGCAAGGTCCAGCCCGTGCTCGACCGCATGGCCGAGATCGGCCTGCCGCTCTGCGTCCACGGCGAGGTGACGGACCCGGCGGTGGACATCTTCGACCGCGAGGCCGCGTTCCTCGACCGGGTGCTGAGCCCGCTGCGCGCGCGCACGCCCGCCCTGCGCATCGTGCTGGAGCACGTCACGACGCGGGCCGGCGTCGCCTGGGTGCGCGCGGCCGGCCCCGGCGTCGGCGGCACCATCACCGCCCATCACCTGATGCTGACGCGCAACGACCTGCTGGCCGGGGGCGTGCGCCCGCACTACTACTGCCTGCCGATCCTGAAGCGCGCCGAGGACCGCGCCGCGCTGCGCGAGGCAGCGACCGCCGGCGATCCGCGATTCTTCCTCGGCACCGACAGCGCGCCGCATCTCGACGGCGCCAAGCTCGCCCCTTGCGGCTGCGCAGGCTGCTACACCGCGCCGGTCGCCATGGCCTGCCTCGCGCAGGTGTTCGACGAGGAGGGCGCGCTCGACCGGCTGGAGGGCTTCGCCTGCCGCCACGGCGCCGCCTTCTACGGCCTGTCGCCGAACGAGGGGACCGTCACTCTCGAACGCCGGCCGACCCCGCCGCAGCCCGCCCGAGAGGTGGGCGACGGCCTGCTCACCGTGTTCGACCCCGGCGCCGCCCTGCGCTGGCGCGTCCGCCCGCAGGAAGCCCGCCCATGAGCCGCCAACCCGACCGCACCCCCCGCCAGGCCGAGATCGCCCGCGCGACCGCCCGCATGCTGCTGGAGGTGCAGGCGGTGCATTTCCGCCCGCACGAGCCCTTCACCTTCACCTCCGGCCTGCGCAGTCCGGTCTATGTCGACTGCCGCAAGCTGATCTCCTTCCCCCGCGTCCGCGCCGCGCTGATGGGCTTCGGGGTGGAGACGCTGAACGCGGCCGCCGGCTACGAGCGCTTCGACGCCGTGGCGGGCGGCGAGACCGCCGGCATCCCCTTCGCGGCCTGGATCGCCGACCGCCTCGCCCTGCCGATGCTCTATGTGCGCAAGAAGCCCAAGGGTTTCGGCCGCAACGCCCAGATCGAGGGCGCATTCGCCGAGGGCGCGCGCGTCCTGCTGGTCGAGGATCTTGCGACCGACGGCGGCTCGAAGCTGAACTTCGCCGGCGCCCTGCGCGAGGCCGGCGCCGAATGCGCCCACAGCTTCGTGGTGTTCTACTACGACATCTACCCCGACGCGCTCGCCGGCTCGGGCCTCAAGCTGCACTGGCTCGCGACATGGTGGGACGCGCTGGCGGAGGCGCGCGACGGCGGCGCGCTCGACGCCGCCGCCGTCGCCGAGGTCGAGCGCTTCCTCGGCGCCCCCGACGAGTGGTCCGCCGCCCATGGCGGCGCCGCGCCCGCGCGGGGGTAGCCCGACGCTCCGCCGGCTGCGCCTTCCTGCGACGACCACGCCCGATCCTGCGGCTCGAGCGGTCCGTCGGCGGCGCCGATCGCGCGACTTTCGCCGCCCCTGGGTCGAGGATCGCTTCGATGGCGCAATCCGGGCGATCCCCGCCATGCGCTAGTGATCCTAACGGACGTCGCAGCCGGCAGCGATCAGGGCGCGTCTGACACGTTCCGATTCCGCGCGTTCTTCCCGCTTGTAGCTGATGAACACATCGATCCGGCCGGTCATGATTCTCACTCGGGCGAAGCGGGTTCAAATGGTGACTGGTGCTGTTCGGCGTGGAGCCTAGCGCCTGCCGGCGCGCCTCGCCAGAGCGGCGTTCGACCCGACTGAGGCGGATCCGCCGCGCCACGGCGTCGTCTGGTGACGGACTTCCCGTCGCCGACTGATCCGGTCGGTTCCGAAGACGCTCCGGCGATGCGTCGCGCGTCGACGCCTCCCGCGCCATGTGCTGCGGCCGCCGCGCCGCGACGTACCGCCGACCGGGGAAGGGCGCGATCCCGGCCTCCGTCGCGTCGGCGGCGAAAAACCGCCTCCTGCGCCGGCGCGGCCCGGCGCAGTCTAGGCTGCGGCCTAGGCCGCGGGCCGGTCGTCGCGCGGCGGCGCGTCCTCGGCCGGGCCGCCGCGCAGCGCGTCGTAGAGGTTGCTGCGCAGCTTCGGGATGTCCTGCTGGAGCAGCTCGTCGAGCACCGTGCGATCGGCCCAGCGCATCTTCTTGAAAGACTGCAAACCCCGCTTCTCGGCGACCTCGCGCGCGTGCGGATGCACCTCGTCCCACATCGCGCGCAGGTCCTCCGCCCGGTCGCGCACCAGCAGCTCGCGGTCGTGGAGCTTCTCGAATATCTCGTCGAGCCGCCCGACGATGCGCCGCTTGGCGCCGGGCAGCGTCACGAGTTCGACGAGCGCGACCGCGGCGAGCGCGGCGACCGCCACCGCCGGCAGGGCGATGATCAGGCCGCTGAAGACGGCGCCGCCGGTCAGCGCCGCGAACAGCAGGAACAGGATGGACCGCCAGCGCGCGCGCAGCATGCGGAACCGGCTGGCGGCCGCGTCGAGGACGAGGGCGTGCAGGCGCAGCCGCTCGGCGAACGCCTGTAGCTGCGTGATCTGGTTGTCCATGCGGCGTGTCGGGATCCGCCGGATCTCCTCGATCAAATCCTCGCGCGCTTTCTCGAAATCGTCCATCGGCAACCTGGACTTGGGCTTCCCTTCGCGCGGCACGAAGGTGTTGTAGATCATCGGCAGGTCCTTGCGCTGCACCACCTTGCCGAGGTTCCAGCACAGCGCGCCGTAGGCGCGGGCGAAATCGTGCAGGTTGTCGAACTGGTCGACCTTGTTCAGGATGATCAACAGTTTGTGTTCGATCCCCGCGAGCGACTCCTTGAAGACCCGCAGCGTCTCGCCGGTCGTGCCCGGCTTGTCGGGGTCGAAGAACACCATCACGAGGTCGGCGCGCTCGGCGAACCAGCGCACGACGCCGGGAAAGTCATAGCCTCGGCCGTCCTCCGACTTCGCCTCGTCGATCATGCCGGGGCTGTCGATGAGCGTCACGGTGCGCAGCAGCTCCGCCGGGCGCAGCTTGAGCCGGACATGGGACACGAGCTGATCGCCGAAATGCCGCAAACCCTCATAGGGCAGGTCCGGATTGCTGACGACCGTCGGGCCGTCGCGGTCGGTCGAGACCTGACCGTATGTGACGATGGTGAAGCCGTCATCGGTCGGCGCCACGCCGGTCTTCTGCACCCCGGCCCCGAGCAGGTGGTTCACGAAGGTGGACTTGCCCGACGAGTGGTTGCCGAGCAGCAGCACCTGCGGAGGCCGCTGCAGTTCCCCGACCGTCGGCGGCCGCCGGAACATGAACTGCGTTGCGATGGGGTCCAGGGGGTCCCGATAGCACTCACGGATCTTCTCCGCGAACTGTTCCATCACGTGCTGCAAAGCTGTCCCTCTCGCTCAACCGACTGCGCGTCGACGCTACTCGCGCGACGCGGACCGCGGGCCTGTGAAGCCACAGCTCAGGGTCGGAGACAACCGTCCTCGCCGCTCGAACTGACGGATCGACCCCGAGGCGCCGGCCCCGGCGGCGCCCGCGAAGTCGCGCTCCGGCGATTTCGGCGCTGGCGACGTGATGCGGCGCGCCGCGAAAACGTCAAGGTCTGCGGAAGGCCCGAAGGCCGCCGAACGCCAGATTGCGCCCGAAACCCCGACATATGCGGCCGCAGCGGGCCTGCGCCGGCCCTCGCGCGCGGCCTAGCCCGCGCGCCATCCGCCGCATCCATCGTCCATGACGGAACAGTGGCGTTTCGCGGGCGCCCATGGCATCGTCAGCGCAACGACACGAAACCGAAGGAAGCGCCCCATGCGCCATGCGTCCCTGATCGCCGCAGCCGCGCTCGCCTGCGCCCCCGCCATGGCGCTCGCCGAATCGTCCTGGGACGGGCTGCGCGCCGAGCTCTACGGCGACCGCGCCATCGAGGCCGCCGTCGTATCGCTGCAGGCGCCGCTGCGCGCGACCGACGACCGGGCCGTGCCGATCTCCGTCTCCGCCGCGCTGCCCGACGGCCGCACCGTCCGCAGCGTCACGGTTGTGATCGACGAGAACCCCATGCCCGTCTCCGCGGTGGTCGAGATGCACAGGCCCATGGCGCATGTCGCCTTCGACTTCACCATGCGCCTGAACGGCCCCTCGCCGGTGCATGTCGTGGTCGAGGCCGACGACGGCCGGCTCTACATGGCCGAGCAGATGGTCAAGACCTCGGGCCTTGGCGCCTGCGCCGCGCCTCCCGTCACCGACGATGCGATGGCGCTGGAGACGCTGGGCCGCATGGAGCTCGCCGCCGCCGACCCGGCCGCCGTCGCCGTCAGCCGCCTGCGCGCCGCCGGCGCCGACGGTCGCGCGCGCCTGACCGTCAGCCATCCCCAGCATTCGGGGATGCAGATGGACCAGATCACGCTGCTCTACCGGCCCGCGCGCTTCATCGAGACGCTGGAGGTCTGGGCCGGCGAGGCCCCGCTGTTCACCCTCACCGGCTCGATCTCGCTGAGCGAGAACCCCGAGATCGGCTTCGACCGGCCCGCCGGCGCCGACGGTTCTGCGCCGCTGCGCGTGCGGATGACCGACACCGACGGGGCCGTTTTCGAACGCCGCTTCGGCCTCGAGAGCTGACGAGCCCCCGGAGCTGACGACCCGCAGAGCCGACGGCGAGCGGCTGCGCCGGTCAAACGGGCAGAGCGTCGCGTGGCGACCCCGAACCCCGCCCGACCGGGCCACGGCTCCCGCCATGCCGCGGCGTGCAGGGTTCATGACGCCGCGCTCAGCCCTCCGTCGGGTCCGACTTCGCGTCGAGCCCTTCGCGCGCGATCCGCATCGCCTCGGCGGGGAAGGGCGCCAGCAGCGCCGCCGCGGCGTCCGCGTCCCCGGCGAGCCAGGTCTCCCAGTCGTCGGGCGCGAGGATCACGGGCATCCTGTCGGGGTGGACCGTGCGCGCCAGCGCGTTGGGCGCGGTCGTCAGCATCGCGCAGGTCTCGATGTCCACCAGATCGTCGCGGTACCTGCCGCGATGCCGCTTCCATATCCCGGCGAAGGCGAAGGGCGGGCGCGCCGCCTCGCCGACCATGGCGAACCAGACATAGGTCGCGGGCTTCGTCCCCTTCGCCTCGCAGTAGGACGTGGCCGGCATCAGGCAGCGCCGGGTCTCGAAGCTCTCGCGCCAGAACCGCGAGGCCCGCATCGTGTCGTCGCGCGCGTTGTTGACCGCCTTGGGCAGGATCGGCGCGCCGGTCCGCTTTGAGACCTGCGGCAGCACGAAGCCCCAGTGCGCGAGGCCCAGCCGCCGCGCGCCGTCCTCGCCCCGCCGCACGATCACCGCGTCGTGGCGCGGAAAGATCGCCTCGGCCGGCGCGAAGTTGCCCAGGGCGTCGTCTTCGGGCGAGACGTCGAACAGCCGCCGCATCGCGTCCTGCGGCATCGTGTTGGCGTAGAGATTGCACATGGGGCCCCGCGCTCCGAGATCGGCCCCGCATCAGACACGCCGACGCCGCCAGAGGGCAAGCGCAAGCCGCTAGTGCGCGCCATGCGCCTGTCAAATAACTGATTCAACAAAACAAGTTCAGAGCCGCGCGCCTGTCCGAAGCACGCCCGGCGCTACTTCGTCACGTGGTCGCCATTGCTGAGGCGACGCCACGCAACAGGAGTTCAACCATGCTTCGCAGCACCGTCGCCGCCGTTTTCGGCCTCGCCATGGGCGCCTCGGTCGCCGCCGCGCAGGAGCAGGACATCGTCGAGATCGCGGCCGGCAACGCCGACTTCGAGACGCTCGTCGCAGCGGTTCAGGCCGCGGGCCTCGTCGACACGCTGAAGGGAGAGGGTCCGTTCACGGTGTTTGCGCCCACCGACGCCGCCTTCGCCAAGCTGCCGGACGGAACCGTGGCGAACCTGCTCCAGCCGGAGAACCGCGAACAGCTTGTCGCCGTGCTCACCTACCATGTCGTGCCGGGCAGGGTGATGTCCGCTGATCTCGCCGGCAAGACGCTCTCGCCCGAGACGGTGCAGGGCTCGACCGTGGACATCGACGCGACCAGCGGCGTGACCGTCGATGGCGCCTCCGTCGTCATGGCCGACATCGTGGCGAGCAACGGCGTGATCCACGTCATCGACACGGTGATCCTGCCGGACTGAGCCGGAGCGGGGGAGGGCCCACGCTCCCCCCCGGCCTCACGCTCCCTCCGGCCTCACGCTCCCTCCGGCCTCACGCCCCCGCCGGCCGCGCGCCGCCGGCGGGGCCCCAGCCGCGATCCGCCAGCAGGTCGGTCAGCGCGCCCCCGGCCCAGAAGCCGCAGAGCGCCAGCCACGCCGTCGCGGCGAAGGTCGAGCCGCCCGTGACCCCCGCGCCGATGGCGCAGCCGCCGGCGAGCATCGCGCCGAAGCCCATCAGCGCCGCGCCCACGAGGTAGCGCCGCATCGACGCCGCCCCCTCGAACCCTTCCAGCCGCCACTCGCCCGACAGCCGCGCGGCCGCCGCCGCGCCGATGAACACCCCCGCGATCAGCCCGATGTCGAAGTCGAGCGCGCCCGCCGGCGTCAGCGCAAACATCAGCATGTCGGCGGAGGGGCCGGAGAAGGTCAGGCTCTCCACCGCAACCGGCTCGAACGCCTGCGCCGCGATCTGCGAGGTCATCAGCCAGCCTAGCCCCACCGCGAAGCCCACGCCCGAACCGAACCACAGCGTGCGCCCCGAGACGCCCGCGCGCCGCGCCACCGCCAGCGCCGTCGCCGCGGCCAGCAGCCCGACCGCGAGCCCCGCCCAGTCCGGCAGCCCCAGCGCCGTGGTCAGCACGAGGTTCTCCGGCCCGGTGGTCCACAGTTCCGCCAGCTGGCGGCGCAGCGGCGCCAGCAGCCCGTCCATGCTCGCCTGCGCCGTCACCGCGAACACCAGCCCCGCCAGCAGAGCGCGCAGGTTTCCGCCCGCCGCAAGCACCAGAAGCCGCCCCGAGCAGCCCCGAGCCAGCACCATCCCCGCGCCGAAGATCAGCCCGCCGAGCGCCGCGCCCGAGAGCGAGCCGGTCGCGGCGACCGTCCGGCTCTGCGCCAGCGTCGCCAGCCCGGCGAGGTCGAACGCCTGGGTCCAGACCAGCGCCGTCGCGAAGCACAGCAGCCAGACCGCCACGCGCTCATCCAGCCGGCCGCGCGCGAAGGACACCACCGCCGCGCGCAGGCAGAACCGGCTGCGCTGCGCCGCGACGCCGAAGACGCCGCCGGCGAGCAGCCCCGCCAGCGCCGCGGCGTTGGCGTCTCCGGTCTTGTCCAGCAGCCATGTCAGATCGAACATCCCGGCTTCTCCCCGCGCTCCCGGACTTTGCGTCAGCCCAGCATGCGCCCTGGCGGGCCGCCTTGATCCATGTCAGTCGCGCCGCGAAGAACGCCCCCGAACTCGGTGACGGCCGCACTGATCGCCGGCCGGCGCCGGCGCATCATCGCGGGACGAATCAGATCACAGGAGATGTCGCCATGACCTTCGCGCCCAATATCGGAACCGCCGACCGCGCCCTGCGCCTCCTCGTCGGCCTCGCGCTCGTCGCGCTCGCCGCCACCGGCGAGATCGGCGTCTGGGGCTGGATCGGGGTCGTGCCGCTGGCCACCGCGTTCCTGCGGTTCTGCCCGCTCTACACGCTGATCGGCCTCAAGACCTGCCGCGAGTGCTGAGGGCTCAGGCGGCCGCCGCGGAAGACGCCGCCGCCGCCCGCGCGCGGGGCTGAGCGAACGCCTCGCGCAGCCCCGCCGCAAGCCGCTCGGCCAGCGCCGCCTTCGGCCCCTCGCCGAGATAGAGGTTGACGCGCATCTCGCCGAGGTCGGGCAGCGCCCCGCCATGGTCGATGCGCTCCACCCCCGGCGGAACCGGCTCGCCGCCCATCAGCGCATAGACCGCGAGATCGGCGGCCACCGAGGCCTCCCTCGCGCGCGAGCAGTCAGTCTCGATGCTCATCGTCCAGTCGACGCCGGCGGCTTCCAGAGCGGCCTGGACGATGGGTCTGAAAATGCAGTTGCGGGAATAGGCCAGGGGCAGGGGCCGGCGCCTCCACCCGTCTCCGCCCGCAGCTCCGCACCAGACGAGCGGCGAGAGGTCCAGCGTCTCGCCGCCCGCGTCGACGCTGCGCTCGGTCGTCAGCGCGACATCGACCGCGCCTGCGGCGAGCATCTCCTTCAGCCGCCGGGAATACTCCGACACCAGCGAGACCCGCACCCGCGGATGGCTGCGCGAGAAGGCCCCGAGCACGGCGGGAATGCGCGGATGGATCACGTCATGCGGCGCGCCGAGGCGCAGTTCGCCCTCGAAAGCCTCGCCGGTCATCCGCGTCAGCGCCTCGTCGTTCAGCGCCAGCATCCGCCGCGCATAGCTGAGGAGATGCTCGCCATGGGCCGTCAGCGTCACGCCGCGCCCTGAGCGGTCGAGCAGCGTCTGGCCGAGCGTCCCCTCCAGGCGCTTGATCTGCATCGACACCGCCGACTGCGTGAGGTTGAGCTGACCGGCGGCGCGCGTCACCCCGCCAAGGTCGGCCGCGGTGACGAAGCTGCGGAGCGCGGCGATGTCGAGATTGCGGGGCACTCATCGTCTCCCGTGATGGGCAGGATCACATCAATTCGTTTTTCTTATCGCAACCTCTGGAGCATATCAATATGCGATGGCCAGGCGGCCAGCCATGATTGAACCGGATGCCCCAGGAGGCCGACCATGCCCGCACTTGTCTCTCCCGCGTCCGCAGGGCGGACCGTCCTGCCCGCAGCCCGTCCCGCCGCGCGCCGCAGCTTGTGGCGCCGGCTCGCCGACCGGCTCGACCTGATCCGCCAGCGTCGCGCGCTGGCCGCGCTCGACGCCCGCCTGCTCGCCGACATCGGCCTCTCGCGCGAGGACGCCGAGGCCGAGGCCCGTCGCCCGTTCTGGGACGGACCCGTCCGCGGCTGAGCGCGGGCGGCGCAGGACGAAGGCGCCCGAAACGGGCGGCGTCGGGGCCATTGGCGGTTCGGTGATGTCCCCAGCCGGCCCCGGCCTCAAGCCGATGGTCTGAAACGGCGCTTCAGGATTTTCCCGCAGCCCCGAAGGCGACGCCCCGGCCGCGGCGCGACCCGGGCAGCCGGCAAGTCGCGCCGCGCCGGGGCCATTGTCGCCCCCGATGTTCGGGCCTGCGCCGCCGGGCCGGAGCGCTCCGCCGCTCGGCCGGTCAGGCCGCGCGACGCCGGCGCCCGCCGCGCTGCGGCGTCCGCCCGTTGACCTCGAACAGGCCGGCGAGCTGGTCGGTGATCGCGCCGGCGAGCTGTTCGGCGTCGGTGATCGTCACGGCGCGGTCGTAGTAGCGCGTCACGTCATGGCCGATGCCGATGGCGATCAGCTCCACCGCGCGCCGGCGCTCGATCATCGCGATCACGTCGCGCAGGTGCCGCTCCAGATAGTTGGAGGGGTTGACGGAGAGGGTGCTGTCGTCCACCGGCGCGCCGTCAGAGATCACCACCAGCGTCTTGCGGTGCTCAGGCCGCGCCATCAGCCGCCTGTGCGCCCATTCCAGCGCCTCGCCGTCGATGTTCTCCTTGAGCAGCCCCTCGCGCATCATCAGCCCGAGATTGCGCCGCGCGCGCCGCCACGGCGCGTCGGCGCTCTTGTAGATGATGTGGCGCAGGTCGTTGAGGCGGCCCGGATTCTGCGGCCGGCCCGCCTTCAGCCACGCCTCGCGCGCCTGTCCGCCCTTCCACTGCCGCGTGGTGAAGCCGAGGATCTCGACCTTCACCTGGCAGCGCTCCAGCGTTCGGGCGAGGATGTCGGCGGAGATCGCCGCGATCGAGATCGGCCGCCCCCGCATCGAGCCTGAGTTGTCGATCAGCAGCGTCACCACCGTGTCGCGGAACTCGGTGTCCTTCTCGACCTTGAAGCTGAGCGGCGTGGTGGGGTTGGCCACCACGCGCGCCAGCCTGCCGGCGTCGAGGATGCCTTCCTCGCGGTCGAACTCCCAGGCGCGGTTCTGCTGCGCCTGAAGCCGGCGCTGGAGCCGGTTGGCGAGCCGCGAGACCGCGCCCTTCAGCGGTTCGAGCTGGCGGTCGAGATAGCCGCGCAGGCGGTCGAGCTCGGCCTCGTCGCAGAGTTCCTCCGCTGTCACGATCTCGTCGGCGGCCTTCGAGAAGATGCGGTAATCCCGGCTGGCGAGGCTGTCGGGGGCCGGCGGCGGGGGCGGCGGCGTCTCGCCGTCCTCGTCCTCCGCGCTCTCGGCGTCCTCGTCGGCGTCGTCGAGATCCTCCATCGAGACGTCGGCGGTCGCCTGCCGCTGCTCGCGGCTCTGCTGCTCCTCCGGCGCGCTGTCCTCCTGATCGGACTGCTGCTGGTCGTCCTCGCCGCCGTCCTCGGGCGGGGTCTCGGGCGCGTCGCTCTCCTCGTCGTCCTCGCCCTCGGCGTCGTCGCCGTCGGGGTCGTCGGCGAGTTGGTCGCCGTAGCCCAGATCGGTGATGACCTGCCGCGCGGCCTTGGTGAAGGCCACCTGATCATCCGCCGCTGCGGCCAGCGCGTCGAGGCTGGCGTTGGCCTTGTCGTCGAGAAAGTTCTTCCACAGATCAAGCACATGGCCGGCTTCCGGCGGCGCGTCGCGACCGCTGATCCGCGCCCGCAGCGCCAGCGCCGCGGCCTCCGCCAGCGGCGCGTCGGCGGCCTCGCGCATCTGGGCGTAGCCGCGGCGGCGGGCCTCCTCGCACAGCCTGGCGTCGATGTTGTCGCCCACTCCCGGCATCGCGCGCGCGCCGAGCGCCTCGCAGCGCGCCGTCTCGCAGGCGTCATAGATCGCCCGCGCCATCTCGCCCGAAGGCGCATAGCGGTCATGCGCCGCGTCGCTGTGGTAGCGTCGCCTGAGCGCCGCCGCGTCCGCCGCGCCGCGCGCCTGCATCACCTCGCCGCGGGTCATGCGTCGGCTGATCTGGGGCAGCCGGAGGGTGTCGTTGCTCTGGCCCGGCGGATCGGCGGAGTAGGTCACGCCCATCTCGGCGTCGCCCGCCATGGCGCGGGTCGCCTCGGCCAGCGCCTTCTTGAACGGTTCCGCCGGGTTGTCGGGGCCTTTCGCCATCAGCGCAGTCCTCCTCGCGCGCGCCGCGGCGCGCTCTCGCAGGGGGTCGTCTCCAAGGTCGCCGGATCAGCTGGCGAGGCCAACGGCCGCCCCGATCCCGGCGCATTGCGGCTGCTCCGGGCCGAACGCCTCAACGGGCACGTCGCCGCGGGTGATCCAGCCGTAGCGCGCGCGCAGCTGCGCCAGCTTCTCGTCGCGCGCCCGCGCGACGGCGCGCTCCTGTGCGATTTCGGCCTCCGTGGGGAAGCCCGTGACAAGCCCCCGGTCAGGCGTCGACGCCATGCCGCGGCAGGCCTTCGCCGCATCGGTCAGCACGTCGTAGCGGCGCTTGAGGGACGCCTGCAGCGTCGCCGGCGCCGCCTTCTCCGCCGCGAAGGAGTAGAGGGCCTGCGCCTCGCCGGCGCACTGCGCCGCAAGCGCGAGGTCCACCGCCTCCGGCCCGCAGCTTCGCGCCGACTCGTCCGCGTTAACGCAGCCGAACACCGCGAGGCATCCCGCCAGCAGGGCTGCGCGGCGCGTCACCCGAGCGACACGCTCACGGCGCTCTCCGGCAACTCCTTGCCGAAGCAGCGCTGGTAGAACTCGGCGACGGTCTGCCGTTCGAGCTCGTCGCACTTGTTGAGGAAGGTCAGGCGGAACGCGAAGCCGACGTCGCCGAAGATCGCGGCGTTCTCCGCCCAGGCGATCACGGTGCGCGGCGACATCACGGTGGACAGGTCGCCGTTCATGAACGCCGACCGGGTCAGATCCGCCACCGTCACCATCCGGCTCACCGTCTTGCGGCCCTCGGCGTCCTGCAGCTCCGGGCGCTTGGCGAGTACGATGTTCACCTCGTCGTCGTGCGGCAGATAGTTGAGCGTCGCCACCATGGACCAGCGGTCCATCTGCCCCTGATTGATCTGCTGAGTGCCGTGGTAGAGACCCGTCGTGTCGCCCAGGCCCACGGTGTTCGCCGTCGCGAACAGCCGGAAGAACGGGTGCGGATGGATCACCTGATTCTGGTCGAGGAGCGTCAGTTTTCCGTCCACTTCCAGCACGCGCTGGATGACGAACATCACGTCGGGCCGCCCCGCGTCGTACTCGTCGAAGACGATCGCCACCGGGTTGCGCAGCGCCCAGGGCAGGATGCCTTCCTGGAACTCCGTGACCTGAACGCCGTCGCGCAGGCGGATCGCGTCCTTCCCGATCAGGTCGATTCGGCTGATGTGGCTGTCGAGGTTCACGCGCACGCAGGGCCAGTTGAGCCGGGACGCCACCTGCTCGATGTGCGTCGACTTGCCGGTGCCGTGGTAGCCCTGGATCATCACCCGACGGTTGTGCGAGAAGCCGGCGAGGATCGCGAGCGTCGTGTCTCGGTCGAAGCGGTATGTGTCGTCCCGGGCGGGAACACGGTCGGAACCCTCGGCGAAGGCCGGAACCTTCATGTCCACGTCGAGCCCGAAGGTCTCTCGCGCGTTGACGGTGCGGGAGGGCGCGCTTTCGGGCGTGAGGGCGCCATCGGCCATCTTGATGTTCCTCGTAACGGGGCTGCGGCGCAGCATAGGGCGCGCGCGTGCCAGCGCAAGCCGGCGGGCGTCAGTCGGTGATCTCGCGGCTGGCCTTGATCTGGTCCCACGCCCAGAGCACGCGCCTCAGCCGGCCCTCGTCGCGCCTGTCGCCGCCGTTCATGTCGGGGTGCAGGTCCTTCACCAGCGCCCGGTAGCGCCGCCGCATCTCGGATTTCTTCGCGTCCGGCGAGACGCCCAGCACTTCGACCGCGCTCATCAGGTTCGGCGGCAGCCGCCGCGCCCGCGGCTGCGGCGTCTCCCGGCCGCGCTTGCCGGGGTTGAGCGTCGCGTTGGCCCCGAGCACGTCGAGCGGGTCGGAGAAGCCGAAGCGCTCCCACGCCCGGCCGTCGGCGTGCGGCTGCGCGCCCATCGGCCCTTTCGGCTGTCCGCCCATGCGCCAGGTCGGCCGCTCCCACAGCCGCGCCGACTCCGCCTGCGCCTCGAAGGCGTCCTCGGCGACGCCGTCGAAGAAGTTCCAGCGCGCGTTGTACTCCCGCACATGGTCGAGGCAGAACCAGCGGAAGCTGTCGAGTTCGCTCGGCCCCTTCGGCGCGCGGTAGAGGCCCGGCCGGTCGCATTCGGGGTGCTCGCAGAGCCGCGCGGCGCCGTCCACCGCGCCGGCGAGGCCCGAGCGGCGACGCGCCCGCCGCGCCTTGTCGGCGGACACGCTGACGTCGTATTCGAGGGGCGGTCGATGGCGCACGCGTCGGCTCCGGCAACTCGGTCGCGCGCATTCTAGCGCGCCGCGCCGGCGGGCCAAGCGAAGGATGGATCGAATGGGACAGGTCGCCGACACCATGGCGCGGAAGCTGCGCGAGGCCTTTGCGCCGGAGGCTCTCGACGTCATCGACGAAAGCGAGCAGCATCGCGGCCACGGCGGCTGGCGCGAGGGCGGCGAGACCCATTTCCGCGTCCGCATGACCGCCGCCGCGTTCGACGGCGTGAGCCGGGTCGAGCGCCAGCGTTCGGTCAACCGGGCGCTGGCGGACGAACTGGCGGGGCCCGTCCATGCGCTGGCGCTGGAGCTGCGCGGCGCGGCGGAGTGACCGCCAGCCCCTTCGAGGTGCGGGTGTATTACGAGGACACCGACCTCGCCGGCGTCGTCTATCACGCCAACCACCTGAAATACATGGAGCGTGCGCGCACCGAGGCGCTGCGGAGCGTCGGCGTTGACCAGGGCGTGCTGAAGGCGGAGACGGGGATCGTCTTTCTGGTGACTCGCGTCGCGATCCACTACCTGCGCCCGGCCTTCTTCGACGACCTGCTCGCCGTCGACACCGCCGTGACCCGCCTCGGCTCCGCTTCGCTGACGCTCGGCCAGTCGATACGTCGCGGCGTCGAGGCGGTCGCGACCGCGGAGGTCCGCGTCGCCATCGTCGGAAGCGACGGCCGCGCCGCGCGCGCGCCCGGGCGGCTGCGCGAGGCCCTGTCGCGCTTGTGATGGCCGCCATGCGGCGCCGCGTCATTGATTTTTGCGCGCAGATGAACGATTCTGCGCAGCCAACGGAACACGGCCCGACGCCGTGGAGAAGGCGCGTCAGGGCGACAAGATCCTGCGCGGCATGAGGTTCGAGCGCGTATGGAGACCCAGGCCCTCGAGGCGCTTGGCGGGATAGACTTCTCGCTTGCGTCGATGTTCACCCGCGCGACGATCGTCGTGCAGGCCGTGACCGTGCTGCTCGCGCTCGCGTCGTTCTGGTCGTGGACCATCATCATCGACCGCTCGCTCGCGCTGCGCCGCGCCCGTCGCGACGCCGGGATGTTCGAGGACGCGTTCTGGTCCGGCCAGCCGCTCGACGCCCTCTATGACCGCATCGGCGCCAAGCCGCGCTCCGAGATCGAGCGCGTCTTCGTCGCCGGCATGGGCGAATGGCGGCGCAGCTTCGACAAGACCGGCGCGCTGATCCCCGGCGCGCGAGACCGCATCGACCGCTCGCTCGACGTCGCCCTCAGCCGGGAGACCGAGGCGCTGGGCTCCCGCCTGACGTTTCTGGCGACAACCGGCTCCATCGCGCCCTATGTCGGCCTGTTCGGCACGGTATGGGGCATCATGACCGCGTTCGAGCAGATCTCCATCCAGCAGAACACCAACCTCGCCACCGTCGCGCCGGGCATCGCCGAGGCGCTGGTGACGACGGCGATCGGGCTGGTCGCCGCCGTCCCGGCGGTGATCTTCTACAACAAGCTGACCGCCGACGCGCAGCGGCTTTCGGCGCGGCTGGAATCGTTCGCGGACGAGTTCTCCGTCATCCTGTCGCGCCAGATCATGCGGGGACAGGCGTGAGCCTCGGGGCCTTCGGCTCCATCGACGGCGCCGCCGTCGCCGCGGAGGACGCCGCCGGCGCGTCACGAAGGCGCCGCCGCGGCCGCGCGGCTAGGCCGGTGTCCGACATCAACGTGACGCCGTTCGTCGACGTCATGATGGTGCTGCTGGTGGTGTTCATGGTCGCCGCGCCGCTGCTCACCGTGGGCGTGCCGCTGCAGCTGCCGCGCACCGCTGCGGCGGCGCTGCCCATCGACCGGCAGGATCCGCTGACCATCAACATCGACGTGGAGGGGCGGCTCTTCCTGCAGCGGGATCCGGTTGAATTCTCCGACCTGCTGCCGGCGCTGTCGCGGTTGTCGCAGGAGCTGCAGACCGACCGCGTGTATCTGCGCGCCGACGCCGGGCTCGACTACGGGCGCGTGGCGGAGGTGATGGGGGCGCTCAACGCCGGCGGCTTTCGCAACATCGGGCTGGTGACCGACCCCGCAAGCGGCGGCGGGCGGCCCGCCAGCGCGTTCACGCCGGCGCAGTAGACGCGCCAGAGGCCGCGCGGACGTCGCGGCGCAACGATGTGGGAGGGGCGGCGCGTCGCGCCGGGCAATGCGGACTGGGGCGGTCATCTCCGCAGGCATGCACGCCGCGCTCGTCGCGCTGGCGGTGTTCGGCGCCGACCTGTTTCCGCAGGGCGGGGCGCGGGGGCTTGAGGTCAGCCAGGTGTCGTTGATCTCCTCCGCGGAGTTCGACGCCGCGATTTCGGGCCCGCCCGCGGCGGGGCCCGACGCCTTCACGCCGCCGCCCGTCCCGCAGGCGCCCGATGCGCCGCCGCCGCCGGCCTCGCGCGCCGCGCTTCCGGCGGCGGCGGCGGAGAGCGAGCCCGCGGCGGCGCCCTCGACGCCGCCGGTGGAGCCGCCGCCGACCGCGCAGGCGCCGGACCCCGCGCCCGAGACGGTCGCCGCCCTCGCGCCGCCGCCGGCGCCGCCGGCGCGTCCCGACGCCCCGCGGCCGCCGGCGCAGCGCGAGACCCCGGCCCGGACGCCGGCAGCGCCCGCCGAGGCGCCCGAGGCGCGCACGCCGCCGCAGGCGGCGCCCGTCGACGCCGCCGCGCCGCAGCCGGAGCCGCAGGCCGTCGCCGCCCCGCCCCGGGCGGCCGCCGCTCCGCGCGCCGGGGGCGAGGCGCCGCCTGTGGACGACGACGGCGATCTGCCGCCAGCGCCCGAAGCCCCGGCTCCGCCGCGGGCGTCGCCGGATCTCGCCGTCGCGCCGACGCCTGCGCCGCCGCCGCCGCCGCCGGCACGGCGGCCCGAGCGGATGGCCGAGATCGCGCAGGCGGCGCGCGAGGCCGCCGCGGCGCCGTCGGCCCCGGAGCCTGCGGCCGAGCCCGCGGCGGCGGCGTCGCCTGCCACGCCCGACGCGGATCGGCGCGCCGCAGAGCGCGCTGCGCTCGAGGCGGCGCTCGCTGCGGTCGCCGGGCGACCCCCGGCGGATCGGCCCGCCGCCGCGCCCGCCGCCGCGCCCGCGACGACGCCCGCGCCCGCCGGCGGCGCGAGCGGCCGCGCCGCGCCGATCCCCGGCTCGGTGGTCGCCGGCCTCGTCTCCGGCGTGAGACGCCATTTCTCGCCGGTGCAGGGCGGGCCGCAGGCGGCGGGCACGCGCGTGACCTTCCGCATGCAGATGTCGCCGCAGGGCCGCGTGGTCGGTCGGCCCGAGCTGATCGCGCCGGCGGGCCAGCTCGACCAGCGCCAGGCCGCCCTGCGCCGCGCCGCGCTCCGCGCGCTCATCCTCGCCGACGAGCGCGGCGTGTTCGCGGCGCTGCCGGCGAACGCCTATGATCGCTGGCGCGTCATCGACGTCAGTTTCACGCCCGAGGAGATCAGTTTCCCATGAGACGCCCTCCGCACCGCCCGGCCTTCCGAGCCGGATGCACGCGCCGCGCCGCGATGGCCTTCGGCCTCTCGGCCGCGGCGCTAACGGCGACGCCATGGGCCGCGAGCCGGGCGCTGGCGCAGCAGAGCCCGCTCGAGATCACCATCGCCGGCGGCGAGTTCAGGCCGATCCCCTTCGCGGTCGGCGGCATCTTCGGGGCTGACGCCGACACCCAGATCGTCGCGGACGAAGTGCGCGACATCGTCGAGAGCGACCTGACCAACTCGGGGCTGTTCGCCAATCGCCGCGCAGCCTCGCCCCAGCAGCTCGGCGGCTTCGACGCCCGGCCCAACTTCGAGGCCTGGCGCGGCGCCGGCGTCGAGGCGCTCGCGCTCGGCGACGTCCGCGGCGAGACCGACGGTCGACTGCGCGTGCGCTTCCGCCTCTACGACACCGCGAGCGGCGACCAGGTCGAGGGCTTCCAGTTCCTCATCGACCCCGCCGCGCGCCGCCGCGCGGGCCACAAGGTCGCCGACGCGATCTACACCGCGCTGACCGGCGAGAGCGGCTACTTCGACAGCCGGATCGTCTTCGTCGACGAGACCGGCGGCAAGGGCGACCGCGTGAAGCGCCTCGCGCTGATGGATCAGGACGGCGCCAACCTGCGCACCCTGACCTCGGGCAAGGATCTGGTGCTGACGCCGCGCTTCTCGCCGGTCGAGCAGACGATCCTCTACATCAGCTACGCCAGCGGGGAGCCGCAGGTCTATCTCTACAATCTGGACACCGGCCAGCGCGAGGTGCTCGGGCGCTTCCCCGGCATGACCTTCGCGCCGCGGTTCTCGCCCGACGGACGGCAGGTGGTCATGTCGCTGGCGCAGGACGGCAACACCGACATCTATCTCGTCGATCTCGCGACGCGGCAGATGCGGCGGCTGACCCGCGGCCCGGCCATCGACACCGCGCCGAGCTTCTCGCCCGACGGGGCGCAGATCGCCTTCGAGAGCGACCGCGGCGGCGGTCAGCAGATCTACGTCATGAGCGCGTCAGGCGGGGAGGCGACGGCCCAGCGCATCAGCTACGGCTCGGGCCGCTACTCGACGCCGGTATGGTCGCCGCGCGGCGACCTGATCGCCTTCACGCGCATCGCGAGCGGCCAGTTCCAGGTCGGCGTGATGGGCGTCGACGGCTCCGGCGAGCGTCTGCTCGACGCCACCTTCCACAGCGAAGGCCCCGCCTGGGCGCCCAACGGCCGAGTGCTGACCTTCTTCCGCGAGACGCCAGGTCAGAGCGGCTCGCCCTCGATCTGGAGCGTGGACGTCACGGGCCTGAACCTGCGCCGCCTGCCCACCCCCAACGCCGCGTCGGACCCCGCATGGTCGCCGCTGCTGCCCTGACGCGCGCGGTTGCGCGCGCAGGTGTTATGCCTCGACGCGCGCGGTTGCGCGCGCAGGTGTTATGCCTCAAACCGAAACCTGGGCCGAGACGGGCCCGACACAGGAGTTAGTCGAGTGACCACATCGCGCATCGCCCCCGCCGGCGCCGCCGGTCGCACAGTTCCCGCCCGCATCGCGCTGGCGATGGTCGCCGCGCTGGCGCTCGCCGCCTGCGCGTCAGACCCCGATCCCGCGACGCTCGCCGGGGCCGACGGCCTCAACGGCGCGGGCGGCGCCGGCGTCGGCGCGCTGGACCCGCGCTCGGCCGAGTACTTCAACGTCACCGTCGGCGACCGGGTCTTCTTCGACACCGACAGCGCGACGCTCGACGCAGGCGCCCGCGCCACGCTGACCGCCCAGGCGGCCTGGCTGACGCAGAACCCCGGCGTCGACGTCACGGTTGAGGGCCACGCCGACGAGCGCGGCACGCGGGAGTACAACCTCGCGCTCGGCGCGCGGCGCGCGCAGTCCGCGCGCGACTTCCTCGTGGCTCAGGGCGTCCCGGCGAGCCGGATGCGCACGGTGAGCTACGGCAAGGAGCGACCGGTCGCGCTCGGCTCCAACCCGGCCGCATGGGCGCAGAACCGCCGTGCGGTCAGCGTCGTCGCCGGCGCGCCGATCAGCTGAGCCAATGCGCCGCGCCGTTCTCGCACTCTCGCTGCTGGCCGCGCTCGCGGCCGGCGCCGGCGCGGCGCAGACGCCAGCGCAGCTCCAGCAGCGCATCGACGCCCAGGAGGCGGAGCTGCGTCGCCTGACGGCGCAGGCGGAGCAGCTGGGTTTCGAACTTCGGCGCCTGCGCGAGGCGCAGGAGGCGCGTCTACAGGATCTCGAATTCCGCATCATCGAGCTCGAGGGCGGCGACCCGACGGCGGCGTTCCGCACGGGCGACCAGCCGGAGGCCGCGACGCCGCAGGCCGGTGCGCCCTCTCCCGCGGCGGGGCTGGGCGCGCCCCCTGCGGCGCTCGGCTCCTTGCGGGGCTCGATCGGACCCGACGAGCGCGCGGCCTTCGAGGCCGCGATGCGCGACCTCGAAGGTCTCGGGCCCGATGCCGGCCGCCGCAGCGTCTCCGACTTCCTCTCGGCCTACCCGGACGGCGCTCTCGGCGCGGAGGCGCTCGCGCGCGTGGGCGCCGCCCTGGCCGCCGAGGGCCGGCACCAGGAGGCCGCGCGCGTCTTTCTCGAGGGCGTGCGCGACCATGGCGACGAGCCGGGCGCGCCCGAGGCGCTGCTCGGGCTCGCCCGTTCGCTGGCCGCGCTCGGCGCCGCCGAACAGGCCTGCGCCTCGTTTCGCGAACTCGCCGGCCGCGCCGACGCGCCGCCGAGCCTGAAGGCGACAGGGGCCGAGGCCGCCCGGCGCGCCGGCTGCCTCTGAGGCGGCGGCGCGTGCCCCGCGCGACAACGGGCGATCCGGAGGCCGCAGGGGCCGCCGCGCTCGACGCGCTCCATCCCGGCGGGGCGCTCGGACTGGCCGTCTCGGGCGGCGGCGACAGCGCCGCGCTGATGCGGATCGCGGCGGGGTGGGCGCAGGCGCGCGGCGTCGGCCTGCGCGCGGCCTGCGTCGACCACGGCCTCAGACCGGAGGCGGCGGAGGAGGCGGCGCAGGTCGCCGCCCTCGCCGCATCTCTCGGAATTCCTTGCGATACGCTGCGTTGGCGCGGCTGGGACGGCCGCGGCAACCTGCAGGCGGCGGCGCGCTCGGCGCGCTCGGCGCTGTTGTCGGCCTGGGCCGCCGAGCATGGCCTGTCCGCGGTCGCGCTGGGGCACACCCTCGACGACCAGGCGGAGACGGTGCTGATGCGCATCGCCCGCGGGGCCGGCGTGGACGGCCTCTCCGGCATGGCGCCCGCATCCGGGCGCGACGGCGCGCTGTGGCTGCGGCCTCTGCTCGGCCTGCGGCGCGCGGCGCTCAGGGAGTGGCTTGCGCGGCGCTCGGCGACGTGGATCGAGGATCCCTCCAACGACGATCCCCGCTTCGAGCGGGTGCGCGTGCGCGCCGCGATGACCGCGCTGGAGGCGGCCGGCGTCTCGGCCGACGCGCTCGCCGCCGTCGCCGACCGGATGCAGGCGGCGCGCGGCGCGCTCGACGCCCGCGCCGCGTCGCTGTGGTCGCAGGCCTCGCGCGTGGGGCCCTGCGGCGACGTCGCGCTCTCCCGCGCCGCGCTCGCCGACGCGCCCGAGGAGATCGGGAGGAGGCTGCTCGCCCGCGCCCTGCGACGCGCCGGCGGCGCGTGGACGCCGCGACCACGCGCCGCGGCGCTCGGCGCGCTGCTGGACGCCGCACGGTCCGGCGCGCTCGGGCGCGGCCGGACGCTCGCCGGGTGCGTCGCCTTCGACGCCGCAGACGCCGTGATTTTCGCGCGCGAGCACGCCGCCGCAGCGCGCGCCCGCGCCGAAGCCGATCTGTGGGATGGCCGCTGGCGCGTGCGGACCGACGCCCCCGGCGCCGTCGCGGCGCTCGGAGAGGCCGGCGAGGCGGCGCTGATGGCGGCCGCCCGGGCGGAAGGCTGGCGCGCGCCGCAGGCCTGGCGCGCCGCGCCGCGCGCCGCGCGGCTGTCGACGCCGGCGCTGTGGCGGGGCGAGGCGCTGGCCTGCGCGCCGCTTGCGGGCTACGGTGACGGTCTGATGGCGGTAGCGTATCAGCCCGACGTCGCGAGCTGAGTCGCGGCGTCGGGTCGCCGGCTTCGGCGACGACGCGTTGAATCCCGCCTGCGAGCGATTATCTGCGACGACAGCCGGGAGGAGACCCGGCGCAACGGGAGCATCTGACCGGTGGGCAACGCGAAAAACTTCGCTTTCTGGGCGGTGGCGATCTTGCTGCTGGTCATGCTGTTCAACGTATTCAGCGGAGGCGCGCCGTCATCCGGCGGCAGCCAGCTCGCGTATTCCGACTTCCTGACGCGCGCCGAGAACAACGAAGTGGCCGAAGTGCGCATCGACGGCGAGCGCATCACGGGGCGCCTTGTCAGCGGGGAGGCGTTCACGACCTACCAGCCGATGGGCGCGACGACGATGGACACGCTGCGCGCCACGCAGACGCGCGTCACCGTCGAGCCGCAGAACCAGGGCGGGCTGCTCTCCACGCTCAGCTTCTGGCTGCCCATGCTGATCCTGTTCGGCATCTGGATATTCTTTCTCAACCGCATGCAGTCGGGCGGTCGCGGCGCCATGGGCTTCGGCAAGTCCAAGGCCAAGCTGCTGACCGAGAAGACCGGCAAGGTGACCTTCGACGAGGTCGCCGGCATCGACGAGGCCAAGGAGGAGCTGGAGGAGATCGTCGAGTTCCTGCGCGACCCCCAGAAGTTCTCGCGCCTCGGCGGCAAAATTCCCAAGGGCGCGCTGCTGGTCGGCCCGCCGGGAACGGGCAAGACGCTGCTGGCGCGCGCCATCGCGGGCGAGGCCGGCGTGCCGTTCTTCACGATCTCGGGCTCCGACTTCGTCGAGATGTTCGTCGGCGTCGGCGCCAGCCGCGTGCGCGACATGTTCGAGCAGGCGAAGAAGAACGCCCCCTGCATCGTCTTCATCGACGAGATCGACGCCGTCGGGCGCCACCGCGGCGCGGGCTACGGCGGCGGCAACGATGAGCGCGAGCAGACGCTCAACCAGCTGCTGGTCGAAATGGACGGCTTCGAGGCGAACGAGGGCGTCATCCTCATCGCCGCCACCAACCGCCCCGACGTGCTCGACCCCGCGCTGCTGCGCCCCGGCCGCTTCGACCGTCAGGTGACGGTGCCGAACCCCGACGTGGGCGGCCGCGAGAAGATCCTGCATGTCCATGCCCGCAAGGTGCCGCTGGCGCCGAACGTGGATCTCAAGGTGATCGCGCGCGGCACGCCGGGCTTCTCGGGCGCCGACCTCGCCAATCTCGTCAACGAGGCGGCGCTGACCGCCGCGCGGCTCGGCAAGCGCCTCGTGACGATGGAGGATTTCGAGAGCGCCAAGGACAAGGTGATGATGGGCGCCGAGCGCCGCTCCATGATCATGACCGAGAAGGAAAAGACGCTGACGGCCTACCATGAGGCCGGCCATGCGGTGGTGGGCCTGAACGTTCCGGCGCACGACCCGATCCACAAGGCGACCATCATCCCGCGCGGCCGGGCGCTGGGCCTCGTGCTGAGCCTGCCCGAGCGCGACCACCTCAGCCAGACGCGCCAGATGCTGACGTCGAAGATCGCCATGGCGATGGGCGGCCGCGTCGCGGAGGAGCTGGTGTTCGGCGACGAGCAGGTGACGAACGGCGCCGCGTCGGACATCCAGCAGGTGACGCGCATCGCGCGCGCCATGGTGACGCAGTTCGGCATGTCCGACGAGCTCGGCGCCATCGACTACGCCAACGAGCGCGAGAGTTTCCTCGGCGTGCAGCAGGGCGGCGGCAACATCTCGCCCGAGACGCAGCAGAAGATCGACGCGGAGGTGCGCCGCCTCGTGGACGACGGCTACAAGCGCGCGCGGGAGATTTTGACCGAGAAGCGCGACGATCTGGAGAGGCTGGCGAAGGGCCTGCTGGAATACGAGACGCTGACCGGCGACGAAATCCGGCAGGTGCTCGCCGGCGAGGTCATCGACCGTTCCGACGACAGCGGCGGGGCCCCGCCCCCGGCCGAGCCCGGCGATAAGCCGCGGCTCGCGGCGGTTCCCAAGGTGCGCAAGCCCAGGTCCGACGGCGACGGCGGCCTCGCGCCCCTGCCTCACTGAGCATTCGCCTGACGCGACAGGCGTTCAAGGGCCCGGCGGCAACCTCCGCCGGGCCCTTTGCGCATCGCGCCATCGACGGCGCCGTGACCGTCCCCGCCTGCATCGCGGGATGCGGCGCCCACAAAAGCGGCGCAGCGACCCTCTTTGCGCTTGAAACGGCGCGAAGCCGTTGCGGCGCGGCCGTTTGCTTTGCAAGGATTGCGCGTTCGGCGGCGCGGCGCCGCGTCCGGGCGCGGGAGAAGTTCCAGTGTTCAGCCATACGCTCGCAGGCCAGCGCCACGCGTTCCAAGACCTCGCAACGCTGCTCGCCCGCGCCACGCCGCTGCGGTCGGGGGACTGCCTCGCCGGCGTGGCGGCCGGGACCGACGCGGAGCGCGCCGCCGCGCAGCTTGCGCTGGCCGACCTGCCGCTGAAGCATTTCCTGACCGAAGTCGTCGTCCCATACGAGGACGACGAGGTGACGCGGCTCATCATCGACGGGCACGACGCGGCCGCCTTCGCGCCGGTCTCCTCGATGACGGTGGGCCAGTTCAGGGACTGGCTGCTGTCGGACGCGGCCGACGGCCAGGCGCTCGCCGCGCTGGCGCCGGGGCTGGCGCCGGAGATGGCGGCGGCGGTCTCGAAGATCTGCCGCGCGCAGGATCTGGTGCTCATCGCCCGCAAGGCGGAGGTCACGACGCGGTTCCGCAACACCATCGGACTGCGGGGGCGGCTCTCGACGCGGCTTCAGCCGAACCACCCGACCGACGACGCGATCGGCGTGGCGGCGGCGGTGCTCGACGGCCTGCTCTACGGCTCGGGCGACGCGGTGATCGGCGTCAACCCCGCCACCGACAACGTCGCCGCCGTGGGCGCGCTGCTGCGCCTGCTCGACGACGTGATCCACCGGCACGAGATCCCCACCCAGTCCTGCGTGCTGGCCCATCTCACCACCACCATCGCCGCCATCGAGGCCGGCGCGCCGGTGGATCTCGCCTTCCAGTCCATCGCCGGAACCGAAGGGACCAATGCGAGCTTCGGCGTCTCGCTGGCGACGCTGCGGGAGGGGCGGGAGGCCGCGCTGTCGCTCGACCGCGGAAAGCTGGGCGACAACGTGATGTATTTCGAGACCGGGCAGGGTTCGTGCCTCTCGGCCGGCGCGCATCACGGCGTCGACCAGCAGACGCTGGAGGCGCGGGCCTACGCCGTGGCGCGGGCCTTCGAGCCGCTGCTCGTCAACACTGTCGTCGGCTTCATCGGCCCGGAATACCTCTATGACGGCAAGCAGATCATCCGGGCGGGGCTGGAGGACCATTTCTGCGGCAAGCTGCTGGGCCTGCCGATGGGCTGCGACATCTGCCACACCAACCACGCCGAAGCCGACATGGACGACATGGACGTGCTGCTGACGATGCTGGGCGCGGCGGGCGTGGCCTTCGTCATGGGCATTCCGGGTTCCGACGACGTGATGCTGAACTACCAGTCGACCTCGTTTCACGACGCGCTCTATGCGCGGCGGGCGCTGGGGCTGCGCCCGGCGCCGGAGTTCGAGGCGTGGCTGGAGGCGTCGGGCGTCATGGCTGCCGACGGGCGCTTCACGCCGCTGGAGGGCGGCGGGCGGTTCGCCGGCGCGCTCGCTAGGGCGGGGGCGGCGGCGTGAGCGTCGTCGTCGACCGCTGGTCGGGCCTGCGCCGCCACACGCCGGCGCGCATCGCGCTCGGGCGCGCGGGTGTGTCGCTGCCGACGTCGGAGGCGCTGGCGTTCCGCGCCGCCCACGCCGCGGCGCGCACGGCGGTCCACGCCGCGCTCGACGCCGACGCGCTCGGCGCGACGCTCGGCGCGATGTTTCCCGCCGTCGCGGTCCTCGCCTCGCGCGCCGAGGATCGGCCGACCTATCTGCGGCGGCCCGATCTCGGGCGACGTCTCGACGACGCCTCCCGCGAGGGCCTCGCGCTGGCCGAGCCTAAGGGCGCAGACGTCGCCGTGGCGATCTGTGACGGCCTGTCGGCGCTGGCGGTCGAGCGCAACGCGGCGCGCTTCCTCGCCGCCTTCGCGCCGCACGTTGCGCGGCACGGCTGGCGCCTGGCGCCGCTCGGCATCGCGCTGCAGGGCAGGGTGGCGCTGGGCGACGAGATCGGCGAACTGCTCCGGGCGCGGTTGACGCTGATGCTGATCGGCGAGCGGCCGGGCCTCTCCTCGCCCGACAGCCTCGGGGTCTATCTGACGCATGGGCCGCGCGTCGGGCTCACGGACGCCGCGCGCAACTGCGTCTCCAACATCCGCGACGGCGGACTGGCCCATGGCGAGGCGGCGCACCGCGCCGCCTATCTCTGCGCCGAGGCGCTGCGCCGGGGGCTCAGCGGCGTCGCCCTGAAGGACGAGACGGCGCCGGCGCCCGCGGCGCTCGGCGGCGGCGCCGCGGCCATCGGCCTCTGACGGCCGCAGGCGCGCCGCCTCCGCACCGAACCCGGGCCGCGTCGGCTCAGACGATGTTGTGCGCCGGGCCGTAGGGAAAGCCGGTGACGTTCTCGGCGCCGTCGGGGCCGACCACGAGGATGTCGTGCTCGCGATAGCCGCCGGCGCCCGGCGCACCCAGCGGCGCGGTCAGCATCGGCTCCATGGACACCACCATCCCCGGCGCCAGCGTCGTCTCGACGTCCTCGCGCAGCTCCAGCCCCGCCTCGCGGCCGTAGTAGTGCGAAAGCACGCCGAAGGAGTGGCCGTAGCCGAAGGTGCGCAGGCCGAGCAGCCCGCGTTCGTCGAGAAACGCGTTGAGCTCGGCGGTGATCGCGTCGCAGCGCGCGCCGGGGCGGATCAGCGACAGCCCGAGCTCATGCGTCGCGACGTTCGCCTCCCACAGCTTCAGGGAGGCGGCGTCGGGCTCGCCGAGAAACAGCGTCCGCTCCAGCGCGGTGTAGTAGCCGCAGGTCATCGGGAAGCAGTTGAGGCTGAGGATGTCGCCGGGCTCCAGCCTGCGCGTCGTGACCGGGTTGTGGGCGCCGTCGGTGTTGGGGCCGGACTGGAGCCACACCCAGCTGTCGCGCAGCTCGCTGTCGGGCAGGCGTTCGGCGATGGCGCGCTCCATCGCGTCGCGGCCGGCCATGGCCACGTCGATTTCGCGGACGCCGGGGCGGATCTCCGCCTTGCAGGCCGCGCCGCCGATGTCCGCGATGGCGGCGCCGGTGCGGATGAGGGCGATCTCCGCCGGCGACTTGATCATCCGCTGGCGCATCGCGGCCGCGGCGACGTCGACGGTCTCCGCGGCGCCGAGCGCCTCGCCGAGCGCATCGGCCTGCGCGAGTGTCAGCGCGTCGCGCTCCACGCCGACGCGCCGTGCGCCGCCCGCGACGCTTGCGACCGCGCGCCAGAAGTTGCCGCGCGCCCAGTCGGTGTAGGTCAGCGTCTCGCAGACGGCGCGGCGGAAGGGCTGGCCGTGGTCGATCAGCGCCGCCACGACCACGCAGCGGTCCTGCGTCACGACCGCCGCGTAGGATCTTCCGAAACTGCAGTACAGAAAGCCGGTGTAGTAGGCGACGCAGTGCATCGAGGTCAGCAGCGCCGCCTCGACCCCGGCCTCGGCCATGTGGGCGCGCAGGCCGGCGAGGCGGGCCGCGTATTCCTCGGGCGCGAAGGGCGGCGGCGCCTTGGGGCCGTTGCGGAGCGGCAGGAAGGCGGGACGCGAGGGGCTGGTCATGGGGCTCTCCGGTGCGTCGATCCGGGAGCCATGGGCGCCCGAACCGAAGGTCCGGGCGTGCAGGACGATGCGGCCGACCCCGATGGACCCGCCGCGGGCACGGCTTTCGCCTGAGACGACGCCATCGCCTCCGCCCGGCACCGATCTAGCGCCGCGCCGCCCCGCGAGTCCAGCCTGTCGCGTCGGCGCTCAGCTGGGCAAGGGCAGCGCCGTCTCGGCCTTGATCTCCTCCATCGAGAGCAGCGAGGTGACGTTGTAGATGCTCACCTGCGCGATCAGCCTTTGATAGAAGGCGTCATAGGCGCGCGCATCCGCCACGCGCACCTGCAGCACATAGTCGATCTCGCCCGCCAGCCGGTGCGCCGAGACGATCTCCGGCATCGACTTCACCGCCGTCACGAAACGCTCCAGCCAGCCCGGCTCGTGCTGCGCCGTGCGCACGAGTACGAAGAAGCAGGCGCCCAAGCCCACCGCCTCCGGGCGCAGGACGGCCACCTGGCGGTCGATCACGCCGGCGGCGCGCAGCTTGCGGATGCGGTTCCACACCGGCGTCTTCGAGGCGCCGACCTGACCGGCCAATTCGTCGAGGGACGCGGTCGCATCGCGCTGCAGCGCATCAAGGATTTTCCGGTCCAGCGCGTCCAGCGCGACGGGTTTCCCGGCCTCCGGGTCAGCCTTGGACAATGGTTTCGCGCTCCTGCCTCGCTGCGGACAGCGTTCCTTATTTCCTGCTCCACCTATCAGTTTGGCGAACAAAATTCTAGCTTCTCGTCATCGCCGCAAGGGCGTCGGAGGGCCGGGACATGCGTCATTTTCCTCTCTTTCGCGATCTGCGCGGGCGGCGCGTCATCGTGTCCGGCGGCGGCGAGACGGCGTCGGCCAAGCTGCGGCTGCTCCTTAAGACCGAGGCGACGCTCGTGGTCTACGCCGCCGATCCGGGCGAGGACGTCGCGCGCTGGGCCTCGGAGGGGCGCCTCCGGCTGGTGCGACGGCGGCTGGAGGAAGGCGACGCGCTCTGCGCCGCGCTGGTCTACGGCGCCAATGACGACGTGGCGGAGGATGCGCGCGCCGCGGCGATAGGCCGGCGCGCCGGGGCGCTCGCCAACATCGTGGACAATCTCGACGCCAGCGACTTCATCACGCCGGCCATCGTCGACCGCGACCCGCTGGTGGTGGCGATCGGCACCGAAGGCGCGGCGCCGGTGCTCGCGCGGCGCGTGAAGGCGGAGATCGAGGAGCGGCTCTCGCCTGCGCTGGGCGTGCTGGCGCGCATCGGGCAGGGCTTCCGCCATGCCGCCGAGGCTCTGCCGATGGGCCGTGCGCGGCGGCGCTTCTGGGCGCGCTACTACGACGACGCCGGCCCCCGCGCGCTGGCCGAGGGCGGCGAGACGGCCGTCGCGGCCACACTGCCGCGGCTGCTCGCCGAAAGCCTTGAGGAGACGACCGAGCCGGGGCGCGTCTTCATCGTCGGCGCCGGCCCCGGCGACCCCGAACTGATGACGCTGAAGGCCCGCCGCCTGCTGCATGAGGCCGACGTGGTGATCCATGACCGGCTGGTGCCCGCGGCGATCATCGAGCTTGCGCGCCGCGAGGCGACGATCGTGGAGGTCGGCAAGATCCCCGGCGGCCCTTCGTGGCGGCAGGAGGACATCAACGCCGCCATGGTCGGGCACGCGGCCGGCGGCGCCAGTGTGGTGCGCCTGAAATCGGGCGACCCCGGCGTATTCGGGCGGCTCGACGAGGAGATGGACGCGCTCGATGCGGCGGGCGTGGATTTCGAGATCGTCCCCGGCGTCACCAGCGCCGCCGCGGCGGCCGCCTCGATCCGCGCGTCGCTCACGCGGCGCGGGCGCAACAAGTCGTTCCGTTTCCTCACGGGGCAGGACGTGGACGGCTTCGCCGAACATGACTGGAAGGCGCTGGCGGCGCCGGGCGCGGCGGCGGCGGTCTACATGGGCGTGCGTGCGGCGCGCTTCCTGCAGGGCCGGCTGATGCTCCACGGGGCCGACGCAGGCACGCCGGTGACGGCGGTGGAGAACGCCTCGCGGCCCGATCAGAAGGTCGTGGCCGCCGCGCTCGACACCCTGCCCGAGGCGCTGGCGGAGGCGGGCGTGACCGGCCCCGCGATCCTCTTTGTCGGTCTGGCGCCGCGCGGCGCCATGGCGGCGCTGGAGAGGGTCGAGCCCTCGACCCTCTCGCTCGCGCTTGCGGCGGGAGCCTGACCGATGGCCAGGAGCTTCGTTCCCAGCATCGTCAGCGCCAACGACCTGATGATCGGCGACGTGGTCTATCTCGACGCGAGCGGCGGCTGGACGCGCAGCCTCGCCGAGGCCGCCGTCGCCCATGACGCCGAGACCGCCGAGCGCCTCGCCGCGCTGGCCGACCAGCCCGGCGCCGTCGTCGGCCCCTATCTCGCGGACGTGGCGCTCGACGGTCCGGTTCCGCGGCCCCTGCATTTCCGCGAGGCGTTCCGCGCCAGCGGCCCGTCCCACCGGCCCGATCTCAAGCGTCATTCGGAGTAAACCCAATGTATCGCTACGACGAATTCGACGCGGCCTATGTCCGCGAGCGCGTCGCGCAGTTCCGCGACCAGACGCAGCGGCGCATCGACGGCCGGCTGACCGAGGACGAGTACAAGCCCCTGCGGCTCCAGAACGGGCTCTACCTCCAGCTTCACGCCTACATGCTGCGCGTCGCGATCCCCTACGGCACGCTGTCGAGCCGGCAGATGCGGGCGCTCGCCGAGATCGCCGAGCGGTGGGATCGCGGCTATGGCCACTTCACCACCCGCCAGAACATCCAGTTCAACTGGACGAGGCTGAGCGACGTGGGCGACATCCTCGACCACCTCGCCGCGGTCGAGATGCACGCGATCCAGACCAGCGGCAACTGCATCCGCAACGTCACAGCCGACCATTTCGCCGGCGCCGCCGCCGACGAGATCGAGGATCCGCGCCCGACGGCGGAGCTGATCCGCCAGTGGTCGACGGCGCATCCCGAGTTCGCCTTCCTGCCGCGCAAGTTCAAGGTGGCCGTGACCGGCTCGCCCAACGACCGCGCCGTGACCAGGTCCCATGACATCGGCCTGCGGATGCTGCGCGACGCGAACGGCGCGCCCGGCTACGAGGTGATCGTCGGCGGCGGCATGGGCCGCACGCCCATGGTCGGCAAGGTGATGCGCGGCTTCCTGCCGCGCGCCGAGCTGCTGCCGTATCTCGAGGCGATCCTGCGCGTCTACAACCTGCACGGGCGGCGGGACAACAAGTACAAGGCGCGCATCAAGATCCTCGTCCACGAGACCGGCGAGGCGGAGATCCGCGAGCAGGTCGAGGCGGAGTTCCGCTCGATCCTCGCCAATGGCGGCGCCGCGCATCTGCCGGGCGAGGCGGAGCTGGCGCGGATCGCGGCCTATTTCGCGCCGCCCGCCCTGCCCGAGCGGTCCGCCGTCTCCGACCGCGAGGAGGACGCGCGCACCTTCGACCCCGTCTTCGCCGCCTGGGCGGAGGTCAACACCACGCCGCATGGCGTCGCCGGCTACGCCATCGCCACGGTTTCGCTGAAGGCCATCGGCGCCTCGCCCGGCGACGCGACCGCGAGCCAGATGCGCGCGCTCGCCGACATGGCCGACCGCTACAGCCAGGGCGAGCTGCGCATCAGCCACGAGCAGAACGTGATCCTGCCCCATGTCGCGCGCGACGACCTGCCGGCGCTGCACGCGGCGCTGCTGCGCGAGGAGCTTGCGGAGGCCAATTCCGGGCTGATCTCCGACATCATCGCCTGCCCCGGCCTCGACTATTGCGCGCTGGCGACGGCCCGCTCGATCCCCATCGCGCAGGACATCTCGCGCCGCTTTTCTGACGGGCCGCGGGCGCGGGCCATCGGCGAGTTCCGCATCAAGATCTCGGGCTGCATCAACGCCTGCGGCCATCACCACATGGGCCATGTCGGCATTCTCGGGCTCGAGAAGGCGGGCGTGGAGAGCTACCAGATCACGCTCGGCGGCGACCACACGGAGAACGCCGCCATCGGCGAGCGCGTCGGCCCCGGCCTCGGCGCCGAGGAGGTCGGCCCGGCGATCGAGCGGCTGGTGGACGCCTATCTCGACCTGCGCGCCAGCCCCGAGGAGCGCTTCGTGGACGTCTGCCGGCGGCTGGGACTGGCGCCCTTCAAGGCGGCGATCTACCGGGAGGACAAGCGCGATGCGGCATGATCCGACGCTCGGCCGGCGGCCCGGCCCCGACGATTACGAGCATCTGGGCGCGCAGGATGTGCTGGAGCGGGCGCTGCGGCGGGACTTCCCGGGGCGGATCGCGCTCGTCTCTTCCTTCGGGGCCGAGTCCGTCGTGCTGCTGCACATGCTGGCGCAGGTGGATCGCCATGCGCCGGTGCTGTTCGGGCAGACGCAGATGCTCTTTCCCGAGACGCTGGCCTATCAGCGCGAGGTCGCCGAGACGCTCGGCCTGACCGACGTGCGCCACATGACGCCCGACCCGGCGGAGACCGCCGTCCACGACCCCGACGGCGGGCTCAACCGGCGCGATGACGACCTGTGCTGCCACATCCGCAAGGTCGCCCCGCTGGAGCGGGCGCTGGCGCCCTTCGATGCGTGGATCACCGGGCGCAAGCGGGCGCAGTCGGCCACGCGGGCGGCGCTCTCGGTGATGGAGACCGACGCGGCGGGTCGGGTGAAGCTCAATCCGCTGGCGGACTGGCGGGCGGACGACCTGCGCGCCTACATGGCCGCGCACCGGCTCCCGCCGCATCCCCTGGTCGCGCAGGGCTTCCCCTCGATCGGATGCCTGCCCTGCACGACGCGCGTCGCGCCGGGCGAGAACCCGCGCGCCGGCCGCTGGCGCGGGCGCGACAAGGAGGAATGCGGCATCCACATCGTCGACGGGCGCGTGGTGCGCGCGCCCGGGGACGCAGGGCCGATGGACCGGCTGTGATGGAGACGCCCATGCTTGTCGTGACCGACGACGCCATCGCGGAGGACGCCGCGCCGCTCTCGGCGCCGCAGGACGCGCCCGCGGAGGGGCCGCTGCGGCTGGCGCTGCCCAATGACGCCGACCTCGCCGCGCTCGCGCCGCTGCTCGCCCGCGCCAGCCTCGTGGCGGTGGTGTTTCCGGGCTTTTCCGACGGGCGCGGCTTCAGTCTCGCAAGGCGGCTGCGCGCCGCGGAGTACAGGGGCCGCCTGCGCGCCGTGGGCGCCCTCATCCCCGACCAGTTCGCCTATGCAAGGGCCTGCGGCTTCGACGAGGTGGGGCTGACCCCGGCCCTGCTCGCGCGGCAGGGCGAGGGGGCCTGGGCCGCCGCCTCGCGGACGCCTGCGCCGCCCATGGCGCGGCGTCGCGCAGGCTGAGCGGCCGGTGCGGCGGCGCCGCAAAGCCGCGTGACTTCTTGTTGCGCTGCGGTATGATCGGCGGATGAACAGCATCCCGCCGCTCAACGCTGCGACGCACATGGCCCGCGAGGCCCGCGAGGCCCCAGAAGTGGTGGCGCGTCAGGTCGCGGAGGGCCTGCCCGCCTACCGCGAGATCGGCGCGCGGCTGCGCGCAGCCGATCCGCGCCTCGCGCTCACCTGCGCGCGGGGCACCTCCGACCACGCGGCCACCTACTTCCGTTATCTTTGCGAGATGCGCGCCGGGGTGCCGGTCGCGACGGTCGGCCCCTCCATCGGATCGGTCTATCGGGCGCCGCTGCGCCTTGAGGGCGCCTTGTGCCTGACGGTGTCCCAGTCCGGCGGAAGCCCCGACCTCGTCGCGCTGCAGGGGCTGGCGCGGGAGGGCGGGGCGCTCGCGGTCGCGCTGCTGAACACGCCGGACAGTCCGGTGGGGGCCGGCGCCGACATGGTCGCCCCGCTGCTCGCCGGCCCGGAGAAGGCGGTGGCCGCCACTAAGAGCTACATCGCCTCGCTCGTCGCCATCGCCGCCATCGTCGCGGAGTGGACGCAGGACGCCGCGCTGTCGGACGGTCTGGAGCGGCTGCCGGAGGCGGTCGGGCGGGCGATGGCCTGCGACTGGTCGGCGGCGATGACGCCGCTGGCGGGCGCGACCTCGGTCTTCACGCTGGGCCGCGGCCTGTCGCTCAGCGTCGCCAACGAATCGGCGCTGAAGTTCAAGGAGACGTGCCGGCTCCACGCCGAGGCCTACAGCGCGGCGGAGGTGCGGCACGGCCCCATCGCGCTCGCGGAGCGCCGCTTCGCCGCGCTGGTCTTCGGCGCGCGGGACGCCGGCCGCGAGAGCCTCGTCTCGGCGGTGACGGCCGTGCGCGAGGCCGGCGCCCGCGCCTTCTTCGCCGATCCCGAGGCGTCGGGCCCCGACGTGCTGCCGGTGGTCGCCGCGCCGCACCCCGCGCTCGACCCGATCTGCCAGGCGGCGACCTTCTACCTTTTCATCGAGGCGCTCGCGACGGCGCTGGGCGAGAATCCCGACGCGCCCAAGCACCTGAAGAAGATCACCGAGACGCTCTGATCCGGCTCAGCGGCGCGGCCCTCCGCCGCGCGGGACGCGCGCGGGCAGGGTGGTCGGGCGACCGGGCCGCACGCCGGGCGGCGGGCGCGGCCGATCCGGCAACGAGACGTCGACATCGTGATGGTGGTGGACCGAGTAGATCCCGTAGCGGAAATCATAGTCGTAGTAGGGATCGTTGTGGACGTAGCCGCCGCCCGACGAGCAGGCGCCGGCGAGCCCAAGCGCGATCGCCGCGAAGGCCGCGCGCCGCGAAGTCACCGTCCCGCCTCCGCCGGCGCGATGGAGTCGAGCGTGGCGGCGAGGGCGTCGCGATGCGCTTCCCGCGCGCCGGGGTCGCCGATGAACGCCGCCACCGCCACGCGCGCGCCCAGATCGACCGTCGCGATGCTGAAGGAAAGCGGCCGGCCCGCCCGCGCGCCTTCGCCGAGATAGAGCCTTCCGGGCAGCCCGCCCACGGCGATGTCCCGCGTCTCGGCCACCTCGGCCTCGTCCATCACGCCGGTCTTCAGCGCGTCGAGATAGGCGCCGGCGGCGTCGAGGCCGTCGATCGCCGGCGGCGACCACAGGCCCACCCACATGTCGCCGTCGCCCGCCTCCGGCATCAGGCTGACGACGCGCGGCGCCGGGACGACGCCCTCCGGCATCTCGTCGGGCGACGTGTCGACGCCGGTGCGCAGGGTCCAGCCCTCCGGCGCCGCGAAGGTGAAGATAGCCGCGCCCTGCGTGACGTAGGTCACGGGAAGGCCCTGCGCGACGGCGACGGACGAAGACGCCGCCACGGCGAACAGCACTGGGGCGAACAGCGCGGGGGCGAGCCGTGCAGCTGACGTCATGGAAACCCTCCCAAGCTTGCGCAGCCCACAGTCCACGCCGAGGCCGCGCCGCGCAAGCGCGCTGGCGTCCGCGCGCAGGACGTCTAGAGTGGCGCAATCCTGATGCGGAGCGCTCCATGGCCTACGCCGTCGCCAGACCGCTCGACGCGGCGCTGATCCCCGTCATCGACATCGGCCCGCTGCGCGACGGGTCGGACCCCGGCGCCGTGGCCGTCGCCCTGACGAAGGCGAGCCGGGAGGCCGGGTTTCTCTATGTCGTCAACCATGGCGTGGACGAGGCGCTGATCGACGCCGCGCGCGAGGAGGCGATGGCGTTCTTCCGCGCCGATCCCGCGGTCAAGGCCGAAGCGGCGGTCAGCGCGAAGCACCGCGGCTGGCTTGCGACGGGCGGCGCCCGGATGGCCGACGACGCGGCGCCGGACCTGAAGGAGAGCTTCGTCTGGGGCTACGAGGATGCGCGCGGACAAACGCCCGACGACCATCCGCTGCGCGGCGCCAACCGCTGGCCCGCGTCGCACCCCGCCCTGCGCACGGCCGCGCAGGCGTGGTTTCTGGAGGCGCACGGCGTCGCCGAGCAGCTGATGCGGGGCTTTGCGCTGGGTCTCGGGCTCGACGGCGAGGCGTTCCTCGAAAGCGTCGCGCGACCGATGAGCCGCGCCTCCTTCGTCTACTATCCGCCCCAGCCCGAGGCGCTCGGCGCAGGCCGGTTCGGGGTCGGGCCGCACACCGATTTCGGCGTGCTGACGGTGCTGGCGCAGGACGGCGTCGGCGGGCTTCAGGTGCAGGACCTCGCCGGCGACTGGGTGGAGGCGCCGCCGATCCCGGGCGCGCTGGTGGTGAACGTGGGCGATCTGCTGGCGCGCTGGACGGCGGGCCGGTGCCGCTCGACGCCCCATCGCGTGGTCAACGCGTCCGGCCGCGAGCGCCTGTCGCTGGTGCTGGCCTGGGACCCCGAGCCGCAGACCATGATCGACGCCGCCGCCCTGCTGGGGCCGGAGGGCGCCGAGGCGCCCATCGCGTGCGGCGACTATCTGGAGGCGCGCTTCGCCCGCGCCTTCGCCTATCGCGCGAAGCCCTAGCGCTCAGGCCCCGGCGTAGTAGCCGACGACGTCGCCCTCTGTCGTCACCCCGAGGCCGTTGAGCTGGCGATTGACATAGTTGAAGTAGCCCACGATCTGGTTCGCCTCGAGGATCTGGCCGTCGTCGAGCCCCGCCGCGCGCAGCGCCGCCACGTCGGCCTGCGCCATGGCGCCGGGCTCTCGGGTGAGCTTGCGGGCGTAGCGCATCAGCGCGAGCGCCGCGCCGTCGAGCGCCTGCTCGGGCGCTTCGGCCGCAAGCGCCGCCTCGATGGCGTCGGCCCGGGCCGCGTCGCCGATGAGATGGCGGGCGTTGGCCCAGTGGTTGGCGAGCGAATAGGGGCAGGCGTTCAGCATCGAGACATAGCTCGCGATGGTCTCCTGCAGCCATGGCGCAAGCGTGTTTGCGTCGTCGTGCAGGCAGGCGCGATAGAGCGCGACATGGCCGAGCAGGGTGGCGGGGCGCAGGCTGTGGACGCGCATCACGTTGTCCACCGTGCCGTGCGGCGTGCGCGCGAGCGCCAGCGCCTCGCGCAGCGCAGGCTCCGCGTCCTCGTCGGCGACCATGGCGATCCAGGCGGTCATGCGCGTCTCCTCATCGGGCGTCCTGCAGCCTGCCTCGCCGCTCCAGCCGCGCAAAGAGCCGCGAGAGGGCGAAGCACAGCGCGAAATACATCGCCGCCACGACGATCCACGTCTCGAAACGGCGACCGGAGGAGACGGCGAGCTCGGTGGCGGTGAAGGTCAGCTCCTGCACCGAGATCAGCGAGACGATGGCGGAGTTCTTGACCAGCATGATGAACTGGCCGGCCATCGGCGGCGTGACCGCGCGAAGCGCCTGCGGCAGCACCACCAGCCGGAAGGTCTGCGCCGCGTTCAGGCCGAGGCTGCGCCCGGCCTCGACATGGGCCGCAGGCACCGACTGCACGCCGGCGCGCACGATCTCCGAGATATAGGCCGCCTCGAACAGCGCCAGGCACAGCACGCCCGCCACGAGGTTCTCGAACAGCGCCGGCGGCCCGAGCAGCAGGCTCACCGCCGCCCGCTCCGCCGGGCCCATCTCGCGCGCCCAGACGTCGAGGCCCAGCGCGGGGGTGATCTGCGAGGAGATGAAGAAGTAGAACACGAACACGAACACCAGCGGCGGCATGTTGCGGATCAGCCCGACATAGGCGCCGGCGGCCAGTCGCGGCAGCAGCCGCCGCATGGTCGAGAGCGCCCCCAGCGCCACGCCGAGCAGGCTCGCCAGCGCCATCGCCCACAGCGACAGGCGGATGGTCGTCAGCAGCCCCTCCAGCAGCAGGTTGGGCTCAAGCCAACCGCCATCCCCCTCCCGCAGCAGAGCCTGCGGGAGGAAGCCCCAGTCCCAGCGGTAGACGAGCACCTCCGACACCCGCGCCGAAACGGCCCAGACCGCCGCGACGAGCGCGGCGACCACCAGCGCGTCGATCGGGCCGATGCGCCGAGGCGCGTCGGGATCGGGATACACCTCAGTTCGACGCGACCTGATCCGCCCAGGGCCTGCCGCCGAACCAGTAATTGTGGGTCTTCTCCAGCCAGCCGTTCGAGCGGTTCACGAGGATCCAGTTGTTGAAGAAGTTCAGCGCGTCCGGGTCTCCCTTGCGCAGGGCGAAGGCCTCGTTGCCCGGATTGATCTTGGCGTCGGTCGGCGCGAACAGCACGTCTGGGTTGTCGTAGACCTGGAAGGCGGGCAGCGGCTGCGAGCCGACGAGGGCGTGGGCGGCGCCGTTCAGCACTTCCTGCACGGTCTGGCCCTGGTCGTCGAACTGCCGCAGCGTCGCCTTGGGGAACGTCTCCTGGATGTAGGCGCAGGGCGTGGCTCCGCGGCGGCAGACGAAGGTGACGTCGGCGGAATTGAAGTCGTCGGGCCACTCCAGCCCGTCGGCCAGCGAACGGTTCGCCATCACGCCCAGCGACGAGTTCGCGTACGGGTCGGAGAAGTTGACCGTGAGGTTGCGCGCCGGCGTGATCGACATGCCGCCGATGATGACGTCGAACTTGCCGGCGAGCAGCGCCGGGATGATGCCGTCCCAGGCGGTCGGCACGAACTCGACCTCGACCTCCATTTCCTCGGCGAGCTTCTTCGCGACGTCGATCTCGAAGCCGATGAGTTCGCCGTTCACGTCGCGCATCGCCCAGGGCACGAAGGTTGACATGCCGACGCGGATGACGCCGCGCTGCTTGATGGTCTCGATCACGCTGGCCTGCGCCAGAGCCTGCGGGGCCTCCTGCGCCGGCGCCGCGGCCGGGGCGGCGAGCGCGGCCGCGGCGAGGGCGGCGGCGATGATGTTGGTCAGTCGCATCGTGTGGGTCTCCTTCTCGGTCAGGCGCTTCTGCGCCCAAGGCGATGTTCCAGCCAGGCGGCGAAGGCCGACAGGCTCACGGTTAGCGATAGGTAGATCGCCGCCACGGCAAGCCACACCTCGAAGCTCATGAAGGTGTCGGCGATGACGTTGCGCGCCTCGTTGGTGAGGTCGAAGATCGCGATGGTCGAGACGATCGCGGAGTTCTTGATCAGGTTCACCACCGCCGAGGTCATCGGCGGCGCCATCACCGGCAGCGCCTGCGGCAGCACGACGTCGCGATAGACGAAGCCGGGCTTCAGCCCGATGGCCGAAGCGGCCTCCCACTGTCCGCGCGGCACCGAGAGCACGCCGCCGCGGATGATCTCCGAGATGAAGGACGCCTCGAACACCGCGAGGCACAGCACCCCGGTCCAGAACCGGTCCACGCCCAGCATCGGCGACAGCACGAAGTAGAAGAGGTACATCTGCACCAGCAGCGGCGTGTTGCGCACCAGCTCAAGATAGACGGTCGCGACCGCATGGCCCGACCATGAGCGCGAGAGCCGAAGCAGGGCGGTGACAAGGCCGATCGCCAGCGCCAGCGGGGCCGCCCAGAGCGTGATCTCGACCGTCACCGTCAGGCCGCGCGCCAGCGGGCCCCAGACGATCTCGCCGTCGATGACGCGATAGACCTGGCGCGGCAGCCGGTACCACTGCCAGTTGTAGCCCATCGACTGCGCGCCGGCGTAGACCAGCCAGCCGAGCATCCCGCCGCCGATCAGGAACCCTGCCCAGTCCAGCAGGCTCCGGCCCGTCCTGCGCGCCGGGGGCGGCGGGAGCGCGGCAGCCATGGGCGCGCCGGCCCCGCCGTCTGTCGTCGCCTGCATCCCGCCGCCGCGTTCTTCGGACCCGATGGGGCGAGTTTTTTGCCTGAACGCGCCGATTGCAAGCTGTTTCGAGGGCCGTGCGCCGACGCGCGACCTGCCGCCGCTCAGTCGAACGCGCCGAGGGCGCGCGTCAGCAGCATGAAGGCGCGGCCCGAGCGCGTGTCGGCGGCGTCCGCCATCACCGCGCCGCCGCCGAGTTCGTCGTGGATGCGGGCGACGAGCCCGTTCCAGCGCCGCGCGAAGACGAGCGCCGCGTCGCGGAACACTGCGTCGGCGCGCAGCAGGGCGCGGGCGGCGTCCAGCCTTTCGGGCGTGCGCACCGCCCCCACGCCGTCGGCCGCGGCGCCGCGCGCGCCCTGCGCATAGGCCGCCCAGGCGCCGAGATCGGCGGGCTCGGGCGACAGATCCTCCATGTGCTGCCCCGAGGTCGCGAGAATGTTCAGCACGTCCTCCGCGGCCTGCAGGAGCTGGGCGATCTGCGGATCGGTCAGCGCGGCGCGCATCGCGCGAAAACCCTCCGCGTCGCCGTCGCTGCGCGGAAAATCGAGGGCGCGCAGGATGTCGGACCATGCGACCGGCTCGACCTGCGCGGCGGCGTCGGCGAAGGGCAGGGCGGGTTCGTTGGGCGGGCGCTGGGTCTGCGGGGCGGTGTGCGAGGGCCCCGGCCGCGCAGATTCTGCGGGCCGCTCGCGCCTCTCGGCGGCGTCCACCCCGGCGATTTCGGTGAGGGCCTTCACGCCGCGGCGGGTCTCCGCCAGCGCGGTCTCCAGCGCGGTCATGCGAACGCTCAGGGCGCGCGCCGTCTCGGCGGCCGCCGCGCGGGCGGCCTCGGTCGCGATGCGGGCCGCTTCTGGCGAGAGGCCGTCCGCATCCCGCCCTCCGAACCGCGGCGCGCGATCCGAGCCCAGCGCGACGACCAGCGCGGCCAGGGCGCCGGCCGGCGCGGCGGCCGCGATCAGCAGCATCAGCGCCGAGCCCGCCCCCGCGCCGGGGGCCGGCGTCGCGAAATAGCCGACCGCGTAGGCGGCGACCGCGGCGAGCCACACCACGCAGGCCGCCGCTCCCGCGAGCGCCGCCGCGTTCATCGGCCCGACCGCCGCCCCGCCCGCCGGCCGCTCAGACGTAGTCGATCTTGAGGACTTCGTAGCAGCGGCCGCCGCCCGGCGTCATCACCTCGACGCTGTCGCCCTCGGCCTTGCCGATGAGCGCGCGCGCCAGCGGGGAGCGGATGTTGAGCTTGCCGTTCTCGACGTCGGCCTCCACCTCGCCGACGATCTGGAACACCTTCTCCTCCTCGGTGTCCTCGTCGACCAGCTTGACCGTCGCGCCGAACTTGATGGTGTCGCCGGCGACCTTCACCGGGTCGATCACGTCGGCGCGCGACATCAGGCCCTCGATCTCCTTGATGCGGCCCTCCACGAAGGACTGCCGCTCGCGCGCAGCATGGTATTCCGCGTTCTCGCTGAGGTCGCCGTGCTCGCGCGCCTCCGAGATGGCCTCGATGATCGCCGGGCGCTCGGTTGTCTTGAGCAGCCGCAGTTCGGCGTCGAGCGCGGCGTAGCCGGCGGCGGTCATGGGCACCTTTTCCATGGCAAGGAGCTCCTCAGGCAACTGGCTCATTCGCTCCGGGCGGCGCCCGCAGCGGTGTTCTGATACAGTGAAGCCGCCCCGGCCCGGAGCGGCTCACATCGACTTGCATGAGCGTATTGCCGCCTCACAGCCTGCGCAAGAGGGGGCTCAGCGCGCCTCGGCGGCGGCGCGCGCGCGCGTCGCGCGGCGCGCGCGGGCCAGCGCGACGGCGAGATAGACCGCCGAAAGCCCCGCCAGCGCCACCGAAAGCCCGTGCGGCTCGATCACGTCCATCGCGGCGCCGACGACCAGCGGCCCCAGAAGCGCGCCGACGCCGTAGGCCACGATCACCGCCGCATTCGCCGAGATGAGCGTGGCCCCGCTGTAGCGCGCGCCGAGCTCGATGAGCGCGACGGTGTAGAGCCCCGCCGCCAGCCCGCCCCAGACGAAGAGCGCGGCCCAGAGCGGCCAGACCGTCCCCGCCAGCAGCGGCAGCAGCGCCGCCGCCGCCACGCAGGTCAGCGCGCAGAAGACGAGCAGCGCCCGGCGGTTGGCCTTGTCGGCGAGCGCGCCGAGCGGGATCTGCAGCGCGACGTTGCCGAGCACCAGCACGGTGACGAGAAACGTCGCCGCGTCGCGCTCCATGCCCGCCTTCACGCCCCAGACCGGCAGCAGCGCCATGACGCCGAACTCAACCACGCCGAACAGGATCACCGCGCCGAGCACCGTCGGGTCGGTGCGCAGGAAGCGCCAGGGCGGGATCGTCGCCACGTCGTCGTCATGGGCGCGCGGCGCGGCGTTCCATGCGGTCAGCAGCGGGGCGAGGCAGATCAGCGACAGCGCCGCGCAGGCGAGAAAGGGCGCGGGGCCGGCGAAGCCGACGCCGGTGACGATCAGCGGCCCCATCGCGAAGCCGAGCGAGAGGACGGTCGCATAGAGCCCAACGACCCGCCCGCGCGCGCCCGGCTCGGCGCCGGCCACGATCCACACTTCCGAGCCGACGAAAAGCGCGGTGGCCGCAGCGCCGTGGACGTAGCGCAGCGCGAGCCAGGCCCAGTAGTCGTCGGTCAGCGGAAACAGCAGCAGGATCGCCGCGGAGAGGATCGCCCCGCCGGTGAGGAACGCCGGCAGCCCGACGCGGCGGATCATGCGCGGCATCAGCGGCGCCAGCGTGAGCGCCGCCAGCGCGACCATCGCGCCGCTCAGCCCGATCATGCCCGAGGACCAGCCTGACAGCTCCAGACGGATCGCGAACAGCGGATGCGTCATGCCCTGCGCGACGCCGAAAAGCGCGATGCAGGCGATCGCGGCGATCAGCCCGCGCCCGTCCGCGCCGAGCCCGCCGGAGGCGACGCCGCCCGGCGCCGGCATCCGCGCGGCCGACGGCTGCGGCGCGTCCTCGCGACGGCCGGTCACGCGAGCGCGTCGATGTAGCTGCGCCCGGCCTCGTGGCGGAAGAACGGCGCGGGGCGGTCGTCGTCGTCGCGCTCCAGCCGCGCCTCGACTTCCGCGAGCACGACGGAGGTGATGAAGGGAAGATCGAGTGACCGGGCCTCGGCCAGCGTCAGCCATTGCAGGTGCGCAAGCTCCTCCTCCGCCCTGGAGAAGTCGTCGAGATCGCCGGCGATGTCGGCGACATCGGCCAGAAAGAAGCGCGCGTCGAAGCGCACCGGGCGGGTCGGCGGCGTCACGGCGCGGAAGATGAAGCGCAGGCGGCCGGTCGCCGGCGCCAGACCCATCGCCAGGAACCCGCGCCAGGCTTCGGGCGCCGCCACGGCCCGTTCGGCGACGCCGGCCTCGGCCGTCCCCAGGGCGAGACCGGCCTCCTCGAAGGTCTCGCGCACCGCGGCGCGGGCCAGCGCAAGGCCGTGGCCGGCGCCCTGCTCCGGCGCCGGCGACAGCGCCAGTCGGCGCGCGCAGGCGGGGCGCAGGCCGCCGCCGATGGACGGATGCGCGTCGGCGGCGTCCAGCGCGCCGCCCGGAAAGACGAACTTGGACGGCATGAAGCGCGCGCCGGCGCCCCGCTGGCCCATCAGCACGCGCGGCGCGCCGCCGTCGCTGCGGACGAGGATCAGGCTGGCCGCGTCCCGCGGGATCGCCGGCGCATCGGGAAGGGGTGACTGCGACATGCCGCGAAGGTCGCCGAGGCGGGCTGGCGTGTCCAGCGCCGCCGCGCCGCATCAGTCGTCGAAGCCGTGCATCCTGTGCGCCCACTGATAGCCCACGACCGCGCCCTTGATCCGCGGCAGCAGCAGCAGGCAGAGCGCGAGCGCGACCAAGGGCCAGCCGAGCGAGTGCGCCCATACGGGCACGTCCTCGAACGTCCGCGCGGCGACGATCGCAGGGACCATGAGGTGCCCGACGATGAGCATGGTCGCCCAGGCCGGCGCGTCGTCGGCGCGGTGGTGGTGCAGCGCCTCGCCGCAGTCGGGGCAGGCGTCCCGCACGGAGAGGTAGCCGGTGAAGAGCGCGCCGCGCCCGCAGGCGGGGCAGCGCCGGCGGAGGCCGCGCCCGAGGGCGGGACCGACGTCGCGGGGCGCGCGCGGAGGTGCCATGGTGTCCATGGAGCGCAAATAGGCCTGCGGCCGCTAGGATGCGCCGCGGCGCAGCGTCGCTGTCTGCCGTCGCGATTCTTCGGCAAGGCGGCGACGGAAACGCCTCGGCCGCGCGTTGAGGGGGGGCGAGGGCGAAGCGCGCCCCGCTGGAGATACGGAGACGATCATGCGGAATACGACCCTCGCGGCGGCCCTCGGCTGCCTCAGCCTCGTGGCCGGCGCCGTCGCCCTGCCCGCCGCCGGCGCCGGGGCCGGGGCCGGCGGCTCTGGCGACCGAGCGGAGGCATGGCGCCTCGACCGGATGTTCGAGCGCCTCGACGCCGACGGCGACGGCCGGCTCGTCAGGGATGAGATCGCCGCGTTCGGCGCGCGCGTCATGGAGGCCGATGCGGACGGCGACGGGCGGGTGACGCGGGAGGAGTTCGCCGCCGCGCGGGGCGAGCGCAGGGCGCAGGCGCGTTTCGGCCGCCTCGACGCGGACGGCGACGGCGCGATCAGCCGAGAGGAGTTTCTCGCGAACGCCGCGCGCGAGGCCGCGCGCGAGGAAGCCGACGTGGACCGGCCCCGCTCGCGCGGCGGGGACGGCGGCCGGGCGGAGCAGGGGGAGCGCCGCGAAGGCCGCGACTGGCGCGCCGACGCCCGACATCGCGGAGACCGGCGCTGCGGGATGGAGCGCGGCCGCGGCGCCGGGCTAGGCTTCGACCGGATCGACGCCGACGGCGACGGCGCGATCGACGCCGCGGAGGCCTCCGCCGCCGGCGAACGGATGGCCGAGCGCATGATGGCGCGTCTCGACGCCGACGGCGACGGCGCCGTGACGCGGGACGAGGCGCGGCGCGCGCGCCGCAAGGACGGCTGACCGCGACGACCGGCGCGGCGTCGTTCCGGAAAACGCGGCGGTGGCGCCGCCCTTCGAGCGCAGCGATCCGCCCGACGACGCGCCGTCGCCGCCGGGGCTGGCCTGCGCGCCTCCCGGTCACGGGGGCGACGCGCTGGACGCGGCGCTGCTCGCGCGCGCGTCGCTGGGCGAGGGCGGCGCGGCGCGGGCGCTGGCGGCCCGGCGCGCGCCGGCGCTGATCGCGGTCGCGACGCGGCTGCTCGGCGATGCGGCGGAGGCGGAGGACGTGGCGCAGGAGGCGTTTCTGCGCCTCTGGCGGGCCGCGCCCGATTTCTCCGGGGCGGGCCGCGAGGCCGGGGGCGGCTCGGTGGGGGGATGGCTGCGCCGGACGACGCGCAACCTGTGCCTCGACCGTCTGCGCCGCCGCGGCCGGCTCGCCCCGATGGAGGCGGCGCCGGAGCCCAGCGACCCGGCGCCTTCGGCGCTGGAGAGGGTGGTCGCCGCCGATCGCGCGGCGGCCCTGAGCGCTGCGATCGCGGCCCTGCCGGACAGGCAGCGCGTGGCCGTGACGCTACGTCACCTGGAGGGGCTGGCGAACCCCGAGATCGCTGAGGCGCTGGGCGTGGGCGTCGAAGCCGTGGAAAGCCTGCTGGCGCGGGCGCGACGCACGCTTGCGGCGCGTCTGGCGGCGCATCGGGAGGATCGGGAATGACCGGCGAAGATCGCAGTGACCACGCATCCGGGCTCGACGCGGCCTTCGCCGAACTCGCCGCGGCGCCGCCGCGGGAGGCTCCGGCGGCGTTTCTAGACGCCTGCGCGGCCGACGCGGCGCGTGTCGCGCTGGAGCGAGGGACGGCGGCGGCGGCCAACGGCCAGGGCGCGCGGCGACAGGCGCGGTTCGGGCGACGGTCCGTCGCTCGACCCTCGCGTGGTCCCTCGCCGCGGTCGCTGGCGATGGCCGCGGCGGCGGCGCTCGGCTTCGTCGTCGGCGCGTCCGGAGCGCTTGACGGCGTCGCCGGCCAGGACGCCGCTCAGGACGCCGCGCTCGCCGCCTTCGAGGGCGCCGACCTGCTGGGAGAGGCCGCCGCGCTGGACCTGACGCTGGAGGACGGATCGTGATCGGGTGGTTGAACAGGCGTCGCGGCGCGGCGCTGGCGGCGTCTCTCGTGCTCAACATGCTGCTGGCGGGCGTCATCGCCGGTCACGCGCTCCGCGGCGCGGCGATGGAGGATCGGCGCGGCCCGCGCTCCGAGGGGCCGGTGACGGTCGAACGTCTCATGCGCGGGTCCGACCGCGAACTGCGCGGCGAGGCGCGCGCCATGCTGAAGGCCCGCGGGCCGCGGGTGGCGGCGGCGCGCGAAGCGGTGCGCGAGGCCTCCGGCGGGGTCGTCTCGGCGGCGGGGTCCGAGCCGTTCGACGCGGCGGCGGTCTCCGCCGCGCTGGAGCGGCTGCGCGGCGCCGAGACGGCGCTCGCCGCCGAGCGTCACGGCGCGTTCGTCGATCTGCTCGCCCTTATGCCGGCCGAGCGGCGCGCCGACGCCATGGCGCGCGCCAGCGGTCGCCTGGAGCGCAAGGCGCGGCGGGGCTGGGGCGAGGGGTGGGACTGAGCGCGGCGGCGAGAGCGCTCTGGAGCGGCGCCGCCCGGCGGCCCGGCCCCGCCGCCTCTCAGGCGGCCGCCAGCGTCACGCGATTGCGGCCGGCGTTCTTGGAAGCGTAGAGCGCCGCATCCGCCCGCTCCATCAGCGCCTCGGGCGTGTCCGCGTGGCCGATGAACTCCGCGACGCCGACGCTCACCGTGACGTCGAGCAACTGGCCGCCGATGTCGAAGCCGGGCGTCTCCACCGCCTTGCGCACCCGCTCCGCCGCGATGCGGGCGTGGTTCAGCGAGGCCTCGGGCATCGCCACCACGAACTCCTCGCCCCCGATGCGCGCCACGAGGTCCACGCCGCGCGTGTTGTCGAGCAGCCGCTGGGCGAACTGGCGCAGCACCGCGTCTCCGGCGGCGTGGCCGTGCCGGTCGTTGACCGACTTGAAGCGGTCGAGGTCGAAGGCCATCAGACACAGCGGCGAATCGTCGTCGACGGCGCGGGCGGCGATGCGCGCGAGGTGCGCGTCGAGGTAGCGCCGGTTGCGCAGGCCGGTGAGGGGGTCCGTCACGGCCTGCCGCAGACCGTCCGACACCTGGGCGCGCAGCTGGTCGGCGTAGGCCTTGTAGCGCAGCTGGGTCCGCAGGCGCGCGGTCAGCTCCGCGGGGTCGAGCGGGTACATCAGGTAGTCGTTGGCGCCGGCGTCGAGGCTGTCGGCCGCGGTCTTGAGGTCGTCGGCCGCCACCAGCGTCAGGAGCGCGGCGCCGCGCGTCTCGGGCCGCTGCCGCAACGCCGTCGTGAAGGCGTTGGTGAAGTCCGCAAAGCCGACGCTGTCGACCAGAAGCGCTTCCGGCGGCGACGCCGCCGCGCTGAGGAAGGCTTCCTTCGCCGTCGTCACGGTCTCGATCCGCACGTCGAGGCGCGAAGCGAGAATGTCCTTTAGCATCGCCCCGTTTGCGTCGGACGTGACGCTGAGCACGCGCGCGCCCGGCGTGGGCATGATGAGGGCCGGCGGCGGGCTGTCCAGCAGTTGACGCATGGTGTCGTCGCGCAGACGCAGCTCGTCGGTCATCGCCTTCATGCGCAGGAGAGAGCGCAGCCGCGCAAAGAGCGCCAGTTCGCGGACGGGCTTGGTGAGGAAGTCGTCCGCGCCGGCGGCGAGCGCCGTAAGACGGTCGTCCTGCGCGCCGAGCGCGGTGACCATGACGACCGGAATATCCGCCAGCTCTGGGTCCGACTTCATCGCCCGGCACAGTTCGTAGCCGTTCATGCCGGGCATCATCACGTCCACGAGCGCCACGTCGGGACGGGTCCGCCGGGCGATTTCAAGGGCCGCGTGCCCATCGCCCGCCTCGTCGACGTCGTAGAACGCCTTGGAGAGCAGGAGCGACAAGAGCATCCGGTTCGTCGCGACGTCGTCGACGATCAGAATCCGGCCAGACATGAGCCCTCCAACCCTCTCGGCCGCCGATTGGCTGACCAGAACGGCGACGAAGCATGGTCTTGCGCCGCATTGCCGTCTTGACGGGAACGATAATCCGCTGACGCTTAACGCAGAGTTGCCCAGGCGGGGCGCCGGAGCGAGGCGGTGCGGATGCGAGGCTCGGATCGGAACGCCGGCGGCGTCGCCGCGGCGGAGGCGCTGGCGCTGGGCGGCCTCGGCTGGCTGGCCGCCGACCCCGAGCGGCTCGACGCGCTGATGGGTGCGGCGGGCCTCGCGCCGGCGGACCTCGCGGCGCGCGCCGCGGAGCCCGAATTCCTCGGCTTCGTGCTGGATTTCATCCTCGCCGACGAGGCGCGCGCGCGGGACTTCGCCGAGGAGAGCGGCCTCGGCCCGGAAGACGCGACGCGCGCCCGCATGGCGTTGCCTGGCGGAGACGTCGCGCACTGGACCTGAAGTCCCGGCGCCGCCTGCCGCCTGCGCAGGCTTGCGCCGGGGCCTGCGAGCGACGACCTTGACGCTATGGCGCTTCCCCCCGGATTCCTCGATGAGCTGCGCGCGCGCGTTCCGATCTCGGAGGTCGTGGGCCGCCGCGTGACGTGGGACATGCGCAAGTCCAACACGGCGCGCGGCGACTTCTGGGCCTGCTGTCCTTTCCACGAGGAGAAGAGCCCGTCGTTTCACGCCGACGACCGCAAGGGCTTCTACCACTGCTTCGGCTGCGGCGCGAAGGGCGACGCCGTCAGCTTCCTGCGCGAGCAGGGCAATCTGGGTTTCATGGAGGCCGTGGAGGAGCTGGCGCGCATGGCCGGCCTCCAGATGCCCGCGCAGGACCCCGCCGCCACGGAGCGGGCGCAGGCGCGCAAGGGGCTGGCGGAGTGGATGGAGGCGGCGGCGGCATTCTTCCGCACCCAGCTCGCCGGCGGACGCGCGGCGGACGCCCGCGCCTATCTCGCGCGCCGCGGGCTTTCGCGCACCGCGCTGGAGCGGTTCGGCCTTGGCTATGCGCCCGGCGACAGAAGGGCGCTGACGGAGCATCTGAGGGGCATGGGCGCGCCGGACCGCGCGCTGGCGGACGCGGGCCTCAGCATCGCGCCGGAGGACGGCGGCCCCGCGTTCGACCGTTTCCGCGACCGGGTGATGTTTCCCATCCGCGACGCGCAGGGCGCCTGCATCGCCTTCGGCGGCCGCGCCATGGGCGACGGCGCCAAGGCCAAGTATCTCAACTCGCCGCAGACCCCGCTCTTCGACAAGTCGCGCACGCTCTACAACCACGGCCCGGCGCGCGAGGCGGCGGGCAAGGCCGGCGCGCTGATCGCGGCGGAGGGCTACATGGACGTTATCGCGCTGTCCGAGGCGGGCTTCGCGCACGCGGTCGCCCCGCTCGGGACCGCCGTTACAGCGCCGCAGCTGGAGATGATGTGGCGCATGGCCGACGAGCCGGTGCTGGCGCTCGACGGCGACAAGGCGGGGCTGGACGCCGCGATGCGCGTGATCGACGTGGCGCTGCCCCTGCTGAAGCCGGGCAAGTCGCTGCGCTTCGCGCTGCTGCCCGAAGGCCTCGACCCCGACGACCTGATCCGCGCCGAGGGCGCCGGCGCCATGCGCGCCGTGCTGGAGGCCGCCGAGCCGCTGGTCGCGATGCTCTGGCGGCGGGAGACGGAGGGCCGGCCCGTCGACAGCCCCGAGCGCCGCGCCGCGCTCGACATGCGCCTGCGCGCCGCGCTGGCGAAGATCGCCGACCCCGACGTGCGCACGCATTACCGCGCGGCGCTGGCGGAGCGGCGCGCCGCGTTCTTCCGCCCGGCGCGCGAGGCGCGGGGCGGCTGGACGCCGGGCAGGCCGCGCGGCGCGACGGGCGGTTTCGGCGGCAAGGGGAGCATGGGGCGCGGCGGGGCCGGACGCGGGGCATGGGGCGCAGGGTTCGTCGACGCCCCGCTGGCCGAGACGAAGGCCAGCGCCCTGTTGCGCGGCGCCGAGACGCGGGCGCGGGAGGCTGCGATCCTGTTCGCGCTGTCGGGGCGCCCGGCGCTTCTGGAGCGCTTCGGCGAACAGCTCGCGGAGCTCTCCTTCGAATCCGCGGACCTCGAGCCGCTGCGCCGCGGGCTGGCGGCGCTCGCGCCGATGATCGCGGACATGGACGCAGAGGCGGCGGCGGCGGCCGTGCGGGCGGTGGTGGATCCGGCGCGGGCGGAGGATCTTGCAAATCGCGCGGGGGCGGCCCATCTCGGCTTCGCCGGGTCGGACTGCGATGCGGCGGAGGCCGAGGCCGGGCTCGCCGACGCGATCGCGCGGTGCGCCGCCGCCGCGCAGCTTCTTGCCGAGGTGCGGGATGCGGAGGTGTCCTTGGGCGAAGATGCGGACGCGTCGCTCGACATGCGGCTCAGAACGGCCTCGGCCATGGCGAATCGCCTGCGCGAAGGGGCGGTCAAGAGCGCCGATTCGGACGAGTCCCACTTGTCTGACGCCGTGCGTGCTGCAATTAGCGGAGAGATATGGGTGAAGAGACCCCGTTAGTCCGGGGTTTTGCGCGAATGATTCGCGCACGCCCCTCGCAACGGTCCGGCGGGACGTGCGACGAAGGCGGCGTGGGAAACAGGACGGAGCAGCGCATGGCGGCGAAAGACGTCGACGAGACTGCGGAGGTCGAGCACGCCGAGGCCCCGAGCCCGATGCTCGACCTCAGCCAGGCGGCGGTCAAGAAGATGATCGCCGCCGCTAAGGCGCGCGGCTACATCACGCTCGACGACCTGAACAAGGCGCTCCCGCCCGAACAGGTGTCCTCCGAGCAGATCGAGGACGTCATGGCGCTCCTGTCGGAGATGGGCGTCAACGTCGTCGAGAACGAGGAGGCCGACCCCGACGATCAGGGAGACGACGCGAAGGCCGAGAGCCGGGAGGTCGTCGCCAGCCAGCCGGCGGCCGCCGAGAACGACCGCACCGACGACCCCGTGCGCATGTATCTGCGCGAGATGGGCACTGTGGAGCTTCTGTCGCGAGAGGGCGAGATCGCCATCGCGAAGCGCATCGAGGCCGGCCGCGCCACCATGATCGGCGGCCTCTGCGAAAGCCCGCTGACGTTTCAGGCGATCACGATCTGGCTCGAGGAGCTGAACGAAGAGCGCATCATGCTGCGCGATGTGATCGACCTTGAGACCACGTTCGGCAAGGGTCTGGAGGACGACGAGGAGGAGGCGGTCGAAGTCGGCGCGGGGGCCGCAACGGCGCCGGCGGCCGAGAAGCCCGAGGCCGAGAAGCCCGAGGCCGACAAGCCCGAGCCGGAACTCGGCGACGACGGCGAGGACGGCGACGAGCAGGCCAACCTCTCGCTCTCGGCGATGGAGGCGGTCCTCCGTCCCCAGGTGCTGGAGAAGCTGGAGCGCATCTCCTCGGATTACGGGCGCCTGCACGAGATGCAGGGCAAGCGCCTCGCGGCCGCGCTGAGCGACTCCGAGGTCTTCTCCTCCACCTCGGAGCGCGAATACCAGCGCCTCCGCTCGGAGATCGTCGAGCTCGTCAACGCGCTGAACTTCCACAACAACCGCATCGAGACGCTGGTCGACCAGATCTACGGCATCAACCGCCGTCTGATGACGCTCGAAGGCCAGCTCGTGAAGCTGGCCGACGGCTACAAGGTCAACCGTCGCGAGTTCATCGACGAGTACCGCAACTCCGAGCTCGACCCGAACTGGCTCGACCGCGTCGCCCAGCTTCCCGGCAAGGGCTGGAAGGCCATGCTCGCCAAGGAGCGCGGCCGGATCGAGGAGATCCGCGAGGAGATCGGCGTCGTCGGCCAGACGGTCGGCGTCGACATCCCCGAGTTCCGCCGCATCGTGCAGACGGTGCAGAAGGGCGAGCGCGAGGCGCGCATCGCGAAGAAGGAGATGGTGGAGGCCAACCTGCGCCTCGTGATCTCCATCGCCAAGAAATACACCAACCGCGGGCTGCAGTTCCTCGACCTCATCCAGGAAGGCAACATCGGCCTGATGAAGGCGGTGGACAAGTTCGAGTACCGCCGCGGCTACAAGTTCTCCACCTATGCGACGTGGTGGATCAGGCAGGCGATCACCCGCTCCATCGCCGATCAGGCGCGCACCATCCGCATCCCGGTTCACATGATCGAGACGATCAACAAGCTGGTGCGCACGGGCCGCCAGATGCTCCACGAGATCGGCCGCGAGCCGACGCCGGAGGAACTCGCGCAGAAGCTCCAGATGCCGCTGGAGAAGGTGCGCAAGGTGATGAAGATCGCCAAGGAGCCGATCTCCCTCGAAACGCCCATCGGCGACGAGGAGGACAGCCAGCTCGGCGACTTCATCGAGGACAAGAACGCGATCCTGCCGCTCGACAGCGCGATCCAGTCCAACCTTAAGGAGACGACGACGCGGGTGCTGGCGAGCCTGACGCCGCGCGAGGAGCGGGTGCTGCGGATGCGTTTCGGCATAGGCATGAACACCGACCACACGCTCGAGGAGGTCGGCCAGCAGTTCTCGGTCACGCGCGAGCGCATCCGCCAGATCGAGGCCAAGGCGCTGCGGAAGCTCAAGCATCCAAGCCGCAGCCGCAAGCTTCGGAGCTTCCTGGACGAGTGAGTCGGTCGCAGGCGTCCGCCCGGCTGTCGCCCCTCCTGTCGATCTGCGTCTCGTTCAGCCCTTCGCCGAGACCGGCATGGGGCGGCTGAGGGGGGTTGGGCGGACGGTCCCCGCCTCCCGTCTGTGGGCCTGACTGACGTTCAGCGCCTTGGTGGCGACCGCCGAGCCGAGGAGAATGACCGTGAGCGCGCCGCCGAAGAAGAACTCCGCGCTCTGCGCCGCGTCGGGCAGCGGCGAGAATGTGGTGTAAACCTCGGCCAGCGCGAGCACGAGCGCCAGCGGCGCGATGCAGACGAGATCCCGGAAGATCACGAACTCCCAGGCGGCCTCGCGGTCCTGTGGCGAGCTTCCCCGCCCCAGCGCGATGTAGAAGTCGAGCGCGAAGTATCCGAAGACGGGCAGCGTCGAGACCCAATAGGCGTTGGCGCTGAACCAGATCAGCGCGATCTGGCCCGCCGGCGCGATCGTGACCATGGCGTGGTCATCCACGACGATCTTCACGACCATCATCAGCAGCACCAGCGCCGAGGCGCCGATGATCGCGAAGTTGATCGCGGAGACCTCGGGGCGATGGTCGATGTCGATGCTCTCCGGCGTCTCCCGGTTGGCGTAGACCAGCGCCAGAAGCGAGACGACCTTGCAGGCCGATACGATGTCCACCAGCGTCGGCGAGGCGACGAACAGCAGAACGAAACCGACGCCCAGGCCATACATCGCCACAAGCCAGATGCTGTGACGCATGACGGCCCCGACCAGCCTCGCCCCACGCTGCATCCCGTCCTCCCGATCCCCGCTCGCGGATAGATACGTCCATTCCGCAGAAATTAAACCTGTCCGTCGATTTTCGCAGGTCGCCGAGCGGCGAAATTTTTGTACCGCTGAAGCATGCGCCGGCGTTTCATCCGTAATCCTGCTTGATCACGAAAACGTAATCGGCGACCGGCTTCTCATGGCTGCGGAGCTTGGTTAACTTCAACGAGCGTGAGTATCGCGCTTGTGTGTGCACCTGTGTCTGGAGTGTGTGATGTATTTTGTCGCAAAGGCCGTTTTCGCGGCCTCTTCTTCCCTTGTTCTGTCGTCAGCCGCCATCGCTGCGCCGATCGGTCTGGCGCTTGGGAACAATGGGTCCACCCTCGTCACCATTGCCGACATCTCGACGGCCAGCGGGCTGTCGGGAAAGTCGATCCGCCTCGCCGACGGCTCGGCGGTGACGCTTGACGACATCGACTACCGACCGGCCACCGGAGAGGTGTTCGGCTACAACGATCAGGACGACACGGTCTATCGTGTCGACGTGTCGACGGGCGTCGCCACGGCAGTCGCGTCGCGGCCGGGCGGGACCAACGTTCCCACCAACGGCTTCGACTTCAACAATGTTCTCGATGCGGCGCGCATCGTGAACACGCAGGAGGCGAACCTCGTGTTCCGCCCCAACGCCACGCCGCCGGACATCATCGGGTCCGAGGCCGGCGTCATGCCGCTGCGCTACAACGACGGCGACGCGAATTTCGGCCGCGATCCCTCGATCTTCGCCAACGCCTACACCAACGCCTTCGCGGGCCCGGCGAGCACGCGGCAGTTCGTGCTGGACAGCGAGTGGGACATCCTCGCCACGCTCGACAACAACGCCGGCACGCTCAACACGATCGGGTCGGTGTTCTCCGACGGGATGGCGCTCGACTTCACCGAGAACGGCGGTTTCGACATCCTCTCCGCGATGATGGGCGAGAATGTCGGCTACGCGCTTCTGACGGACGCCGGCGGCGTGGGCCTCTACGAGATCGCGTTGGCGGCGAACGCCATGGGGCAGGTGGACGCCATGCTTCTAGGCCGCTTCGACGGCCAGTTCGGCGTGCTCGACGGCTTTACGGTGTTCGACGCCGGCGACGTCGCGCCGGTGCCGGTCCCGGCAGCCGCGGGTCTGCTCATCGCCGGCCTCGCCGGCCTCGCGGCCCTTGGTCGCCGCCGCCGGGCGGCCTGACCGCGCTCAGCCGCCGCCGATCGTTAGGTCGGCGGCGGCGCTTCCCGACGCCACCAGCCTTGCGTTCGGAAGATCGTTCTCCTCGATCTTCGCACGCGCCTCTGCGGCCGGGAGCGCCGCCCAGCGGGCTGCGAGCCGTGCGGCGAGAATGCTCTCCTCGCACGCTATCAGCGCTGTCAGGTCGAAGAATTGCGAGAGGCCCGACCAGGGCTCGGCCTTCAGCAGCAGATAATTGCCTTCGACGAGCGCCACCGCGGTCGTGCGCGGCACGAAGCGGGCCGCCGCGCGCGACAGCTCCAGCGAGCGGTCGAAGAGCGGGATGGCGATCTCGGGCTCCGCATTGGCCTTGAGCCGCGCGAGCAGCGCCGCGAGCCCGCCGACGTCGAAGGTGTGCGGCGCGCCCTTGCGCGCCCGCCAGCCTCGGGCGTTCAGGATGGCGTCGTCGAGATGGAAGCCGTCCATCGGCACGACGGCGCAGGTTTCCGGCGCGGCGGCGTTGAGGCGGGCGGCGACGGCCTCCGCGAGGGTGCTCTTGCCCGAACCGGGCGCCCCGGCGAGGGCCGCCAACACCCGCTCGCCGGGCCGGGCCCTCGCCAGCGCGACGAGTCGTTCGGCGAAGGCGTCGGCGGCGTCGATCACGCCGTCAGCGCGGCGGCCTCGGCCGCGAGCGCCTCGATGCGCGCCCAGTCGCCTTCGGCCACCGCATCCTTCGGCGCCACCCAGGAGCCGCCGACGCACAGGACGTTGGGCAGCTTCAGATAATCGCGCGCGTTCTCCAGCGACACGCCGCCGGTCGGGCAGAAACGCAGCTTCGCCAGCGGCGAGGCCCAGGCGCCGAGCGCCTTCGCGCCGCCATTGGCCTCGGCGGGAAAGAACTTCAAGATCGAGAGGCCGCGCTCCGCCGCCCGCATCGCTTCGCCCGGCGTCGCCACGCCAGGCAGCATCGGCAGGCCCTCCGCCTCCGCGGCGTCGAGAACCCGGTCGGTGCAGCCCGGCGACACGCCGAACCTCGCGCCCGCGGCCTTCGCCGCCCTGACGTCCTCGGGCGTCATCAGCGTTCCCGCGCCCACCACGGCGTCAGGCGCGGCGGCGACCATCGCACGGATGACGTCGAGCGCCGCCGGGGTGCGCAGCGTCACCTCGAGCGCGCGCAGCCCGCCGGCGCAGAGCGCCCGCGCCAGCGGCGCCGCGGTGGCGACGTCCTCCACGATCAGCACCGGGATGACGGGGGCGAGACGACAGACGTCCTCGACGCTCGGGTTCATGGCGTGGCGCCTTCCAGCTTGGTTTCGGCCTCCCCCGCCCATGCGCGGGCGAGGATGTCGGCGGTCGCGCGGTTGGTCGCGCAGGGGATGTCGTGGACGATGGCCATGCGCAGCAGCGCCTTGACGTCAACGTCATGGGGCATCGGGGTCATCGCGTCGGCGAAGAAGATGAGCGCGGCGATCTTCTTCTCGGTGATCATCGCGCCGATCTGCTGGTCGCCGCCGAGCGGGCCGGAGGCGACGCAGGTCACATCGAGCTTGGGGCAGAACTCCCGCACGACGCTGCCGGTCGTCGCGGTCGCCACGACGCCGTGGCGCATCAGCAGCGCCGCGTTGCGCGCGGCCCAGGCGGCGAGGGCGGATTTCTTCGCGTCGTGGGCGACGAGCGCGATGCGGCCGGCGTCGGGTCTCATGGCGCCGCGCCCCTTACACGACGACCGCCGCGCCCGTGCCGGCGGGGCCGACATGGGCGCGGAAGGCCGCGAAGAGTTCGCGGCCGATGCCGTGCTCGTTTGCGGAGAGGTCCGGCGCCACCGGCTCGCGCGCGGCGAACGCGGACGCCTCCACCAGCACCTCCAGGCGTCCGGCTGCGGCGTCGAGGCGGATCACGTCGCCGTCGCGCAGGCGGGCGATAGGGCCGCCGTCGGCCGCCTCGGGGCTCACATGGATCGCCGCCGGCACCTTGCCCGACGCGCCCGACATGCGCCCATCCGTCACCAGCGCGACCTTGAAGCCCTTGTCCTGCAGCACGCCGAGCGCCGGCGTCAGCGAGTGCAGCTCAGGCATGCCGTTCGCCTTGGGGCCCTGGAAGCGCACCACCACGATCACGTCGCGGTCGAGTTCGCCGGCCTTCCACGCGGCCTTCACGGCCTCCTGATCGTGGAACACCGCGCAGGGGGCCTCGACGACGTGCCGCTCGGGCTTGACGGCGGAGACCTTGATCACCGCCTCGCCCAGCGGCCCGTCGAGCCGCTTCAGCCCGCCGGACTTCTGGAACGGCGCCGAGACGGGGCGCAGGATGTCGGTCGTCAGGCTTTCGGAGGGACCGTTCTCCCAGACGAGTTCGCCGTCGGGCCCCAGCTTCGGCTCCTGCGTGTAGCGGCTGAGGCCGTCGCCGGCGACGGTGCGCACGTCCTCGTGCAGCAGCCCCGCGCCGAGCAGTTCGCCGATCATGAACTGCAGGCCGCCGGCGGCGTGGAAATGGTTCACGTCCGCGATGCCGTTGGGGTAGACGCGGGCCATCAGCGGCGTCGCCTCCGACAGCGCGGCCATGTCGTCCCAGTCGATCAGCACGCCGGCGGCGCGCGCCATGGCGATGAGGTGCAGGGTGAGGTTGGTGGAGCCGCCGGTCGCGTGCAGGCCGACCATGCCGTTCACGAAGGCGCGCTCGTCCAGCACCTCGGCGCAGGGCGTGTACTCGTTGCCGGCGGCGGTGATCTGGAGCGCCCGGCGCGTCGCGGCGCGGGTCAGCGCCTCCCGCAGCGGCGTGCCGGGGTTCACGAAGCTCGCGCCGGGCAGGTGCAGCCCCATGAACTCCATCAGCATCTGGTTGGTGTTGGCGGTGCCGTAGAAGGTGCAGGTGCCGGGGCCGTGGTAGCTCGCCATCTCGGCCTTCAGGAGTTCGTCGCGGCTGATCTCGCCCTTGGCGTAGCGCTGGCGCACGGCGGACTTCTCATCGTTGGGCAGGCCCGAGGTCATCGGGCCGGCGGGGACGAACACGGCGGGGATGTGGCCGAAGCTCGCCGCGGCGATCACCAGCCCGGGCACGATCTTGTCGCAGACGCCGAGGAAGATGGCGGCGTCGAAGCAGTTGTGGCTGAGCGCGACGCCCGCCGATAGCGCGATGACGTCGCGGGAGAAGAGGCTCAGCTCCATCCCCGGCTGGCCCTGCGTGACGCCGTCGCACATCGCGGGCACGCCGCCGGCGACCTGCGCGGTTCCGCCCGCGGCGCGGGCCGCGTCGCGGATCAGCTTGGGGAAATCCTCGAAGGGCTGATGGGCCGACAGCATGTCGTTGTAGGCGGTGACGATCCCGATGTTGCCGGTCGCCTCGCTGGTCAGCGCCGCCTTGTCGGCGGGGCCGCAGGCGGCGATGGCGTGGGCGAGGTTGCCGCAGGTGAGGCTGGCGCGCACCGGCCCGGCCTCGCCGGCGCGGCGCGCGCGGTCGAGATAGGCGGCGCGGACGTCGCGGGAGCGCTCTCTGATGCGGTCGGTGACGGCGGCGACGGTCGGGTTGAGGCCGTTCGTGGTTGGGGCGGGCATGGTCGCGCCTCCTCTCAGTCGGCGTAAAAGACGGTCAGCGGCTTGGTTCGGGTGAGCAGCACGCGCACGGGCGCGGTCTCCTCGTCGGTCTCGGCCTCGGCGCGGGCCAGCGCCTCGCGTTTCGCCGCGCCGACGATCAGCAGATAGGCGTGCGCGGCGCCGCGCAGCACCGGGGCGGTCAGCGTGACGCGGGGTTCCGGCGCGCCGGGGGCGCGCATGGCGAGCGCGGGCGGCGCGTCGGGGGCCAGCGCCGCGCGCAGCTTGTCGGCGCCGGGAAACAGCGAGGCGGCGTGCAGGTCTTCGCCCATGCCGCACACGACGACGTCCAGCGGCAGGACGAGCCGTTCGAGCGAGGCGCAGACGGCGTCCATTGACTGCGCCGGCTCGGCCGTGGCGCCGTAGAGCGGCGCGAACTCCGCCCCCGCGGCGGGGCCGCGGAACAGCGTCTCGCCGACGAGGCGCTGGTTGGAGCGGTCGGACGAGGTGGGAACCCAGCGCTCGTCGGTCAGCGTGACGGCGACCCGCTCCCAGTTCAGCGGCCTGGCGCCCAGCGCGGTCAGGAACGGTCCCGGCGTGGTTCCGCCGGGGACGGCGAGCGTCGCGCGGCCGCGCGTGTCAAGCGCGGCCTTGAGGTCCGCGGCGATGCGGTCCGCCAGCGCCCCGGCGAGCGCCTCGCGGGAGGGGTGACGTTCGACAGCGGTGGTCATGCGCGGTCTCCCCAAACAGCGTCAAGCCGGCAACCGCAATGGCGTGACGTCGACGCGCGTTCTGTAGACGTCGTTGAAGTCGGCCACGGTCTTTCTGATCATCGCGGGCGTGAGCGCGAACTTGGCGTCGGCGCGGACCGTCACGAGGGACTGCGCCAGCGCCTGGGCCGTGCCGTCGTCCAGCCCGCATGCGTCCTTGAGCAGCTTCACGATCTCCTCCGGCCGCGCCCGGCTCCACTCGAAGGTCGCGGGGTTGGTCTGGAAGCGCCCCGTCAGCGCATCGAGGGTGGTCGCGAGAATGGCGATGCCCTCCGGCGGCGTTCCCGACTGGGTGAGGAAGTCGCCGACCTTTGCATATTTGTCGCGCACCTTCCGGAGATCGGGCATCCCGAGCGCGCCGAACACCGATGCGCCAACCACCCAAAGCTTCTCGTCCGGCGTAGTGTAGGCCAAGAGGACAGCGTTCGGGTCGGTCTGGAACTGACTGTCCTTGGCGTAGGCGGCCCCGAGTTCGTCGCGGATTGACACCGAAAGAATGCTTCCTGGTCCGCCCGAACCCAGCGGGTCCGATCCCACGGCGTAGACAAGCTGGTGGGCGCGAAACGCCCTTGTCACATCCCCCGTCGCGTCGCGCTTGCTGACCAGGTCGCCGGTGCGGGCGTCTCTCTCATGGCCCGCGAAGGCGTAGACCTTCAACTCGATCATGAGGCGAGGCTCGCCGGGCCCGGCCCCGAGGTCGATTGCGATGTTCTTGATTTCGCCGGCCTCGATGAGGCCCTGCTTCACCGCCATCTGGATCACTTCGGAGTTGCGGCCAACCGGGTTGCCCTCAGTGCTGATCTGGTCGATGCCGCGGCGACACATCCACATCATGCGGCTCGCCTCGCCGATCTTCCACGCGTGGCTGCTGGCCCATGCGGAGGTGGCGGAGCCGCCATAGACAAGGACATCATGGCCTTTGGGCGGCTTGGTCTGGTAGTAGGTGACCGCGTCGACGATTTCGGGGTAGTCGCGAGGCTCTGCGTAGGCCTTGCCCAACTCCGCCTTCGCCAATTCGATGGGCGGCAGAGAGTTGGCCGGGCCAAGGCCGCTCGCGACGATCACCGATTTCGCCTCATAGACGTTTCCGCTGGAGGTCTTCACCTCGAAGCCGTTGCCCGCGCGCGCGACGCCGTTTGCGATGACGGTGTCGTTGGTGACGTAGAGCTTGCCATACATCACTTCATTGATCTGCTGACGCATCCGGTCGAGATAGCGGGTGAAGCTTCCCGCTGTTTCGTACTGCGCGGTCGGGAGGCCTGTGGGGCTGGGCGTCTCCGTGGCGGTCGACGGCGCGACGGGGCCGATTCTGCGCTCGAGGATGGCCGGGGTCTGTCCCAGCGCATGACCGCTCGGGGTCTGCGACCAGAGATCGGACTTGCCGATCACCAGAGTCTTGTCGCTCTTGAACTTCGCTTCGGAGCCAAGCATGGCGCTATGGATGAAGTGAACTGCGCTGCTGCCATTTCCGATCACAATCTGGTCGAACATGCGTCCTGTTCCTTTTCGTCTCACGCCCTGATGGGACTGACCTCGCCACTTATGCCCGTAGATGGCGACCGTGTCGCCGACGCAGATCCGACTGCCCTCACGCCTTGATCTCGCGCCAGCGGCGGTGGTCGCGGTGCATGAGCATCAGCGCGTCCTCCGGGCCCGAGGAGCCGATGTCGTAGGGGCGGGGCTTCTCGCTCGCGGCCTCCCACGCCGCGATGGCGGGGTCGATCCAGGCCCAGGCGGCCTCGACCTCGTCGCCGCGCATGAACAGGGTCTGGTCGCCGCGGATCACGTCCATCACCAGCCGCTCGTAGGCGTCGGGCATGCGCGTCATGGCGCCGAGCTTCTGGGCGAAGGTCATGTCGAGGTTCGCGTCGGTCAGGCGCATGCCGCCGGGACCCGGGTCCTTGATGGTCATGGCCAGCGTGATGCCCTCGTCGGGCTGCAGCCGGATCACCAGCATGTTCGGCCGCTCGGCGCCCTCGTCGCCGGGAAAGATCGAGTGCGGCGCCTCCTTGAACACGATCGCGATCTCGCTCATGCGCGCGCGCAGGCGCTTGCCGGTGCGCAGATAGAAGGGCGCGCCCGACCAGCGCCAGTTCGCCACCTCGGCCTTGAGCGCGACGTAGCTCTCGGTGCGGCTGTCGGGGTCGCCGGCGTCGTCGATGTAGCTCGTCGCGTTCCCGCCGTTGCGATACTGCCCGCGGACGATCTCGCGCGGGTCGAGCGGCGCGAGCGCGCGCAGCACCTTCAGCTTCTCGTCGCGCACCGTGTCGGCTGAGAAACGCGCCGGCGGCTCCATCGCGGTGAGGCAGAGCAGCTGGAGCAGGTGGTTCTGCACCATGTCGCGCATGGCGCCGACGCCGTCGTAATAGGGGCCGCGCCCCTCGATGCCGACGCTTTCCGCCACGGTGATCTGCACATGGTCGACGTGGCGTGCGTTCCAGAGCGGCTCGAAAAGGGCGTTGGCGAAGCGCAGCGCCATCAGGTTCTGGACCGTCTCCTTCCCGAGATAGTGGTCGATGCGGTAGATCCGGCTCTCGTCGAAGGCCTCCGCGAGCTGGGCGTTGAGCGCCCGCGCCGAGGCGAGGTCGCGCCCGAGCGGCTTCTCCACCACGATCCGGGCGCCGTCGCCGCCGAGCCCCTGGGCCGCTATGCGCCCGGCGATCGGGCCGAACAGCTTTGGCGCGACCGAGAGGTAGAATGCGCGCGGGCGACCTGCGTCGCAGCTCAGCGCGTCCGACAGCCCGTCCCAGCCGCCGTCGCCCATGGCGTCCACCGCGCGGTAGTCGAGCATCGCGAGGAAGCGCGCCACCGAGGCGCGGTCGCGCTCGGCGGCGGGCAGGAACTCCTCCAGCGCCTCCTCGGCCATGCGGCGGAAGCCGTCCGCGTCCATCTCGCTGCGCGCGGCGCCGACGATGCGGGCGCTCTCGGGCGCCTGGCCGTCGCGCATGCGGTGGTAGAGCGCCGGGATGAGCTTGCGGCGCGCAAGGTCTCCGGTGGCGCCGAACACCACGAGATCGAAAGGGTCGACTGGAACGACGCGGGCGACCATTGCCCTCTCCTCAGTTCTGGGACGAATGCGCGGCGCCGTCCGGCCCGGAGGCCGGCGCGGCGGGTTGCTTCGGCGCTTCGGGAAGCTGCGCGCGCATCGGCAGGTCCGCGCCGCGCTTCTCGCAGGTGAGCGCGGCCGCCTGCACGGCGAACTGCATCGCCCGCCCCAGCGGGCCCGCGTCAAGGCCGGTCAGCCCCTCGCGGCTGGCGAGGCCGGCTTCCGCGAGCGCCGTGACGAGCGCGGCGAGGAAGCTGTCGCCGGCGCCGACCGTGTCGACCACCTCCGCGCGCGGCGGCGCGGCCTCGACGTTGATCTCGTCGGTCCAGGCGCTCGCGCCCTGCCTGCCGCGCGTCACGACGACGAGCCGTGCGCCGCCGGTCAGCCAGCGCCGCGCGAGCGCCGCGGGGCTGACGCCGGGATAGAGCAGTGCGAGATCCTCAAGGCTGACCTTGATGAGGTCGGCGTGGGCGGCGAAGGCCTCCACGCGACTGCGCCAGCGGCCCATGTCCGGCTCGACCGTGGCGCGGATGTTGGGGTCGAGCGTCACCAGCGGCCCGCCCCTGGCCTGCTTTGCATAGTCGAGGAAGCTGTCGCCGGTGGGCTGCGTCAGCAGCGAGAAGCAGCCGAACAGCACGCCCCGGATGTCGTCGTCGAGGGCCGGCAGATCCTCCGGCTTCACAAGCCGGTCCGCCGCCCCGTCCGCGTAGAAGGCGTAGCGCGCGCCGCCGTCGCCGCCCAGCGTCACCAGCGCCAGCGTCGTCTTGGCGGATTTGAGCGCAAGGTGCGTCGTGTCCACGCCCTCCGCCGCCAGCGTCCTCGCGAGCTTCTGGCCCAGAGCGTCGGTCGCCACCCCTGTCACCATGGCGACGGGCTGGCCGAGCCTCGCGAGGCCGATGGCCACGTTGAAGGCCGACCCGCCCACCCGCGCGTCGAGCGCGAAGCCGCTGTCGGTCTCCGCATCCACGAACACGTCGTAGAGCGCCTCGCCGCACACCAGGAACGTCATGCCGTCTTCTCCGCCGTCTGCATCCGCTCGCCCACCAGCGCCGTCGTCCGCGGCGCGTCCTCCTCCACGGTGGGAAAGCGCGGGATCTCGCGCTCGAACTGGTTGTCCGCCCAGTCGTCGTTGACGCTGGAGACCTCGCCGACGACCACCGCGCCGCCTTCGCCGTGGAAGGCGTGCCAGATGTCGGGCGTCAGCGTCACGCTTTCGCCGGGGCGCAGGCGCAGCATACCGTCGGGGTCCGTCCGGCGCGGGCGGCCGTCGCTCAGGGCCTCCACCGGCTCGCCGCGCCTCGGGCCCGCCTCGCCGCCGGGCCAGAGTTCGAGCGCCAGCGTCGCGCCGGCGCGCACGATGATGTCCTCGACCTTGGAGCGGTGGCGGTGCATCGGCGCGAGCTGGCCGTCGCCGACCAGCATCAGCTTCTCCGCGTAGCAGAAGCCGCGGCCGGCGCGCAGCTCGCCGGCGAGGCCGTTGCGCAGCGTGAACAGCGTCAGGCCCAGCGCCTCGAAGGCGCCGCCGCCATAGTCGGTCACGTCCCAGCCGAGGCCGGCGCGCGCGGCGTGGCAGTCGCCCGCAGCGCGCCACTGCGCGTCGGTCCAGTCAGCGAAGGGCGGCAGGGCGAAGCCTACGCGCGAGAACGCCTCGCGCGCCGCCGTCACCGCCGCTTCGATCCTTGACCGCTTCACGCTGCGGCCGCTTCCGGCGGCTGCATCGCGCCGGTCATGATCGCGACGGCGTCCGACATCGTGAAATCCCCCGGCCTGATGACGCAGGCCCGCTTGCCAAGGCGGTGGATGTGGATGCGGTCCGCCACCTCGAAGACATGCGGCATGTTGTGGGATATCAGCACGATAGGCAAGCCGCGGTCGCGCACGTCCTTGATCAGTTCGAGCACCCGGCGGCTCTCCTTCACCCCCAGCGCGGCGGTGGGCTCGTCCATGATGACGAAGCGCTTCGCGAAGGCCGCGGCGCGGGCCACGGCGACGCCCTGGCGCTGGCCGCCCGACAGCGTCTCGACCGCCTGGTTGATGCTCTGCACCGTCATCAGGCCCAGTTCGGTGAGCTTGGCGCGCGCGAAGTCCCGCATGTGCTTCTTGTCGAGCATCCGCAGGTATTTGCCCATGAAGCCGGACTTGTAGACCTCGCGGCCGAGGAACATGTTGTCGGCGATCGAGAGCGCCGGCGACAGCGCGAGGTTCTGATAGACCGTCTCGATGCCGGCGTTGCGCGCCTCTATGGGGCTGCGGAACCGCGTGGGGACGCCGTCGATCTCGATCACGCCCTCGTCGAGCTGCACCGCGCCGGCGATGGCCTTGATGAGGGACGATTTTCCGGCGCCGTTGTCGCCGATGACGGCGAGGATCTCGCCGGGCATGAGGTCGAAATCGGCGTGGTCGATGGCGGTGACGCGGCCGTAGCGCTTCACGAGGCCGCGGCCCCTGACGACGGGGGTGACGTCATCGGTCATGCGGAGACCCTCCTGATCCACTGGTCGAGCGCGACGGCGACGATGATGAGCAGACCCACCGCGAAGCTCTGCCACAGCGGGTCGAAGCCCGAAAGCGAGAGCCCTGAGCGGAACACGCCGACGATCAGCGCGCCGAACAGCGTGCCGAACACGGCGCCGCGCCCGCCGAAGAGCGAGGTGCCGCCGATCACCACGGCGGTGATCGCGTCCAGGTTGCCCTCCGCGAAGCTCTGCGGCGAGGCGGAGCCGACGCGGCCGATGGCGGCCCAGCCGGCCAGCGCGCAGAGCGTGCCGGAGACGGCGTAGACCGAGAGCAGCACCCGGTCGGTGCGGATGCCGGAAAGCTCCGCGGCCTCCTTGTCGTCGCCTATGGCGTAGACGGCGCGGCCCCAGCCGGTCCAGTTCAGGACGTACCAGAGCCCCGCGAACACCAGCACCATCAGGAAGCTGCCATAGGTGAACTGCGCGCCGAGGATCTCGACTCGCAGGCCGAACACCTTGAGCAGCGAGGCCTCGGCGTCGATGCTCTGGCTGCGCACGGTCTGCCCGCCGGAGTACCACAGGCTCAGCGCGGCGAAGATCGACCAGGCGCCGAGCGTGGCGATGAAGGGCGGCAGGCGGAACTGCATCGACGGTCCCGCGGGGAGCTTCCCCGACATCGCCGCGCCGCCGGCCGCGAGCCCGAGCAGGATGCCGACCGGCGCCGCCCAGATCACCGAAAGCCCCGCCAGCGTCAGCAGCGCGACGGTCGCGGCTGCGGTGACGATCACGGGAACCACGCGCATCCGCGTCACCAGCGCGCCGTTGAAGAGGCCGCAGGCGAGGCCTGCGCCAAGGCCGATCAGCACCGCGACGACGTCCGGCGCGCCGCCCTCCACCCCGAGCCGCGCCATGATCATGTAGCTGAGCACCATGATCGCCGCGACGCTGAGATCGATGCCGGCGGTCAGGATGATGAGCGTCTGCGCCGCGCCCAGCAGCCCGATCACCGTCACCTGCTGGATGATCAGCGAGAGGTTGAAGGCGGTGAGGAAGTTGTTGGCCGTGGCGGCGAAGACGGCGACGCTCAGCGCCAGCACCATGATCGGCGCGGCCGTGGGGTTGGCGTGCAGGAAATGCTGGAAATGGTCGAGCGGCGACTTCGCCTTCACGTCGAAGGCGGCGACCGCGCTCTCGCGCGAGGCGGCGGTCTCGTAGTCCTGCGGCGTTCGGCCGGACGCCGGGCCCGGGCCCGATGCTGGGCCCGATGCTGCGCCCGCGGCGGCTGGAGCGTCTGTCATGGCGTCTCTCCCGACGGTTCTGGCGGCTTGGAGGAGGGCGGCGCACCGCCCTCCTCGAGGGTCAGGGCGCGGTCAGCCCCAGCACTTCGTCAGGGCTTCCTCCGAGGTGATCGAGGGCACGCCTTCCACGGGGTCGTCGGTCACCAGTTCGACGCCGGTGTTGAAGAAGTCGAGCCCTTCGGTGTTCTGCGGCTTCTCGCCGGTCTTCGCGTAGCGCACGACCGCCTCGACGCCGAGCGAGGCCATCAGCAGCGGGAACTGCATGGAGGTCGCGCCGATCACGCCGTCGCGCACGTTCTGAACGCCGGGGCAGCCGCCGTCCACCGAGACGATGAGCACGTCGTCGGCCTTGCCGAAGGCCTTCAGCGCCTCGAAGGCGCCGGCGGCGGCGGGCTCGTTGATGGTGTGGACGACGTTGATGCCGGGGTCGCGCTGGAACAGCGTCTCCATCGCGGTGCGGCCGCCCTCCTCGGCGCCGAGCGTCGGCTGGCCACCGACGATGCGGGGGTCGTCCTCGTCGTACATGACCTTGACGTTCTTCACGTCGACGCCGAAGCCCCGCAGGAAGCCCTGGTTGCGCAGCACGTCCACCGGCACCTGGCTCTCGTTGAGGTCGAGCGTGGCGATCTTGGCCGACGCCGTGTCGCCCATGGTCGCCGCGGCCCACTTCCCGATCAGTTCGCCGGCGAGGAAGTTGTCGGTCGCGAAGGTGGCGTCCACCGCGTCGGCGGGGTCGAAGGGCGTGTCGAGCGCGATCACGAGGATGCCGGCGTCGCGCGCGCGGGCGATGCTGTCGGTCAGCGCCTGCGGGTCGGAGGCGACGATCATGATGCCCTTGGCGCCGGCGGCGATCAGGCTCTCGATGCCCTCGATCTGCGCGCCGGTGTCGCCGTCATAGGCGCCGGCGAAGCTGCGCAGCTCGGCGCCCATCTCCTCGGCCTTCGCTTCGGCGCCCTCGCGCATCTTCACGAAGAACGGGTTGGTGAAGGTCTTGGTGACGAGGCCGACCAGCACCTTGTCCTGCGCGGCGGCGGGCTGGCTGGCGAGCGCGGCGGCGGCGACGAGCGCGCAGCCGAGCAGACGGGTTTTCAGCGACATCATGGAGGCTCCCTCCCGGGGGTTGGACCTTCGGCGCGCGTCTCTGGCGCGTCCGGGGCGGGCGTGAGGCCGCGCCCTGGTGCAGAGAACGCTCTCGGTTAATGATTCGTCAATAATTAAATCAATTTGCCTTTTTAAGTCGGGGCGCGCATCATCGGCATGTCGGGCAGGAGGTCGAGGGATGCGCGGGGGAGACGGCGCCGGATTGCGCGCCTATAACGAGCGGCTGATCATCGGCGCGATCCGCCAGTCCGGCGCGCTTTCCAAGGCCGAGATCGCGCGCGCGACCGGCCTCAGCGCGCAGGCCGCCTCGGTCATCGTGAACCGGCTTCTCGCCGAGCGCGTGCTGGAGAAGCGGCCGAAGCTGCGCGGCCAGATCGGCCAGCCGCAGACGCCGATCGCGCTCAACCCCGCCGGTGCCTATTCGGTCGGCGTCAAGATCGGGCGCAGCAGCGTCGAGGCGGTGCTGGTGGATTTCACGGCGAGCGTCGTCGCCCATCGCGTCAGCTGCCATCGCGCGCCCCTCGCGGCGCCCACGCTGGAGACCGCCGCCGCGCTCGTCCGCGCCGTGACGGCGCAGGCGCCGGCCGCGCGCATGGCTGGCCTGGGCGTCGCGATGCCGGGCCACATCCACCTCTGGGCGGAGGAGATGGGCCTTGCGCGCGGGGCGCTCGACGACTGGCGCGAGGCCGACCCCGCCGCCGCGCTCGCCGCCGCCACGGGGCTTGAGGCGACGCTCTGCAACGACGCGACGGCGGCCTGTGCGGCCGAGCTGGCGCTGGGAGAGGCGATCGGGCGGCGCTCGGCGCTCTACCTCTACCTCGGCGCCTTCGTCGGCGGCGGGCTGGTGCTCGACGGCCGGCTCTACGGCGGCGCGCAGGACAACGCCGGCGCTCTGGGGTCGATGCCGATGGCCGAGCGCGGTCGGCAGCTCATCCACGCGGCCTCGCCGCTGTTTCTGATGCGGGCGCTGGAGGCGGCGGGGCTCGACCCCGAGAGCGCCGCCGCGCCGGCGCCGCCGACCGCGGCCGATGGGGTGTTCTCGCAGTGGCGCGACGCGGCCGCCGACGCGCTCGCCCGCGCCATCGCCTCCGCCGCGAGCGTGGTGGACGTGGAGATCGTGGTCATGGACGGCTGGCTGTCGCCGCCCTGGCTGACGCAGGTGGTCGAGGCCACGCAGGCGGCGCTGGACGCCATGAACCTCAGCGGGCTCTCGCCCTTCGCGCTGAGCCGGGGCGGCATCGGGGCCCGGGCGCGCGTGCTGGGCGCGGCGATCCTGCCGCTTCAGGCCAAGTTCGCGCCGGACCCCGACCTCGTGCTGCGCGGGGCGGCCCGCCAGACGGAGGCCGCTCAGCCGGAGCTCGCGACGCCGAGATAGGCCGCCAGCGCCGGCGGCGGATCGGCGAAGAGGTCGTGCGCGGGGCGCGCGCCGTCGATCCGCCCGGCGTCCGGCCCGACCGCTTCGCAGAACGCGGCGAAGTCGGCCGCGCGCGCCTCCTGCGGCGCATGGGTGACCATCAGGGTCGTCGCGCCGGCGCGCCGCGCGGTGTCGCGGGTCAGCGCCAGCATCTCCGCCCGCTGGCCGGGGCCGAGCGCCGCGAAGGGCTCGTCGAGCAGGAGGACCGGGCGTTCGCGCAGCAGCGCGCGCGCGAGCGCCGCGCGCTGGCGCTGGCCGCCTGAAAGCATGTCGGGCCGCCGCGGGCCCAGCCCTTCGAGGCCCACCCGCGCCAGCGCCTCGGCCACGCGCGCCCGCTCCGCCCGGCTCAGGCTCAGCGAGGGGCGCAGGCCGAGGCCGACGTTCTGCTCCAGGCTCAGCGCGGGAAAGAGGTTGTTCTCCTGAAAGAGCAGCGTCACGGGGCGCTCCGCCGGGGGCAGGGCGGCGACGGGGCGGCCGTCGATCTCCGCGGTTCCCGCGATCGGCAGAAAGCCCGCAAGGCCGAGCAGCAGCGTCGACTTTCCCCCGCCCGAGGGTCCGATCACCGCGCAGAACGCGCCGTTCGGGACGTCGAGATCGACGCGCAGGGCGAAGCCGCCCGCCGTCACGGTCGCGTCGCGCAGGGCGATCATGCGCGCCCCAGCCGGTCGAAGACGACAAAAAGGCCGAAGCTCAAGCCAAGCAGCAGCAGCGCCGCCCCGGCGGCGGCGTCGAGCTGGCGGCTGGTCGCGAGCAGGTGCATCAGCAGCGGCAGGGTCGGAGCCTCGGGGGCCGAGAACAGCGCGATCACGCCGAGATCGCCCGCCGAGAGCGCCGCCGCGACGCCCGCCGAGAAGCCCAGCGGCCCGCGCAGCCGCGCAAGGTAAAGTGCGCGCGCGCGTGTCCGGCCGCCGAGCCCCAGGCTGTCGGCGAGCCGGCCATGGTCGGCCAGCGCCGCGCGCAGGGGCGGGGTCAGCATCCGCACCGCATAGGGCGCCGCCATCACGGCGTTGACCAGCGCCGTCAGTGGCAGCGCGAGCGCGGCGGGGTCGGCGATAGGGCGCAGCGCGACGAAAAGGGCGACGCCGAGCACGAAGGGCGAGACGGCCAGCGGCGCCAGCCCGGCCGCCTCCGCCAGCCGCCCCCGCGCGCCCGAGAGCGCGGCGGCGAAGGCCGAGAGCGGCAGGGCCAGCGCCAGCGCCATCGCCGCCGAGGCCACCGCGACGACGAGGCTGCGGGCGGCGGCCTCGCCGATGCTCGCCCAGGTCGCGGGCGCGACGGCCCCGAGCCCGGCGAGCCCCTTCAGCGCCACCGCCGCCAGCGGCGCGCCGAGAAAGAGCGCGGCCAGCGTCAGCGCCGCCGCGTCGAGCGCCCGCGCGCCGCGGCCGCCGCCGTCCCACCGCACGGCCTCGCGCGACAGGCCCGGCGCGGCGGCGAGCGGACCGGCGAGCGCGAGCGCCGCCAGCGCGCCGCCGGCGCAGACGGCGAGTTGCAGCAGCGCCAGCAGTGCGGCGCGGGAGAGGTCGAAGGAATAGGCCGCGGCCTCGTAGATCGCCAGCTCCAGCGTCGTGGCGCGCGGGCCGCCGCCGAGCGTCAGCGCCACGGCGAAGCTCGTCGCGCAGACCGCGAAGATCGCCGCCAGCGCCCCCGGCGCCGCGCCGCGCAGGGCCGGCCATTCCACGGCGCGCCAGAGCGCGCGGCCCTCGAGGCCGAGTTGCGCCGCCGCCCGCCAGCGCTCCGCGGGGATCTCGGCGTAGGCCTGCAGCAGCAGCCGCGCGGCGAGCGGCAGGTTGAAGAACACATGCGCCAGCAGCACGCCCGGCATCCCGTATATGTCGAGCCGCGGCAGGCCCAGCGCCGCCAGCCCGTCGCTGACCCAGCCGGCGCGCCCCCAGACGGCGGTGACGCCGAGGATCGCCACGACGACCGGCAGCAGGAACGGCGCGCCCATCAGGCCGACCATCGCCGCCCTGCCCGGAAAGCGGCGGCGCGAGAGCGCCCGCGCGACCGGCAGCGCGAAGGCGACCGACAGCGCCGCCGAGAGCGCCGCCTGCGTCACGGTGAACCGCGCCGCGCGCCAGTCGGCGGCTGACAGCGCGCCGGCGCGGTCGGCCGCCGCGGCGACGAGCGCGGCGGCGCCCAGCGAGAACGCCGCGATCAGCGCCAGCGCCGCCCAGCCCGCCAGCGCGACGGCCGGGCGCAGCGGCGCGTCGGGCGCGGGAAGGGCCGCCCCGCTCAGCGGCTGAGCCCCTCGCGCCAGGCGGCGACGGCCGCCTCGCGCTCCGCGTCGCCTGCGCCCTGCGGCGTGCCGAGCGTGGTCGGCGGCATCGGCAGGCCCTCGAACGCCGCAGGCAGCCCGCCCTCGGGCGTCACCGCCGGATACATCCAGTTGGTCTCCGGAATGGCCGACTGGAACGCCTCCTCCAGCATGAAGCCGAGGAAGCGCTCTGCGAGCGCGGGCTGACCGCTCGCCGCCAGCCGCCCCGCGACCTCGATCTGCATCGGGTGGCCCTCCTCGAAGATCGCGGCGCGCTTGGTCGCGTCGCCCTCGACCGCGACATGGTAGGCCGGCGAGGTGGTGTAGCTCAGCGCCATCGCGGCCTCGCCGTCGAGGAAGGCGGAATACGCCTCCCACCAGCCCTTTGTGACGGTCACGACGCGGGGCGCCAGCCGCTCCCAGACGTCCGCGGCCCCGTCGCCGTAGAGCGCCTGCACCCACAGCGCGAGGCCGAGGCCGGGCGTCGAGGTCCGCGGATCCTGCAGGATGAGGGTGACGTCCTCAGGCGCGTCGAGCAGGTCTGCGAAGCTCGTCGGCGGCTCGGGCAGGCGCGTCTCGTCATGCACGAAGGCGAACCAGCCCCAGTCATAGGGCAGGAAGATCGGGTCGGCCCAGCGCACGGGCAGCGCAAGCCGGCCCTCAGCCAGCGCCGCCGGGGCCAGACCGTGCGGCGCGAAGAGGCCCGAGGCGACGGCGGCGGGGATGAGGTTCGCGTCGAGCCCGAGCGCGACGTCGGCCTCCGAGCGCGCGCCCTCCAGCTTCAGCCGGCCGAGAATGGCCGCGCCGTCGCCGGCCGCCACGAGCCGCAGGTCGCAGCCGCAGACCGCCTCGAAGGCCGGCTCGACGGCGGGGCCGGGGCCGTACTCGGTTACAAAGCTGTCATAGGTGTACACGGTGAGGACCGGCTTCTCCTGCGCCGCGGCCGGGCCGGCGAAGGTCAGCGCGGCGCAGGTCAGCGCGAAACCGGCCGGCGCGGCGGCGCGCGATACGGTTTTCGAAACGAACGGCGGCGTCATCGGCGTCTCCTCCTGCGGCGGCGGAGAAGGGCGCGGCGCCTGACCGGCCGCGTCGCCTTCCCTCCGCCGGCATGATCCGGGTCAGGTTCTGCGGGTCCGCCGCTTGCGCGACGTCTCAGCCCTTGCGGGCGCCCCGAGGCGGAGCCGACGGTAGCAGCGGCGCGTCTTGGCGCAAGGCCCCGCCCGCCGCGAGCACCCCGCTCCCTTGCAACGCGCCGCCGCCCGTGTTCCGTTCCACCGCGAGAGACAGGGGCGCTTGCGGGCTTCCGCGGGCTGAGACGCACCCTTCGAACCTGAACCGGGTAATGCCGGCGGAGGGAGTCGCTCGGGCGCACTGGTCCTGCGGGATGATCCTCCCCCAAGCCTCTGCGCGCCGCGCGCCGTCCTTTTCCGGCGAAGCGAGGCGCGATGATCGACTGTGCAGACCATCTGGGCGCGATGCGGGCCGCGGCGCCGCTTGTGCACTGCGTGACGAATTTCGTCGCCATGGAGCCGACCGCCAACGCCCTGCTCGCCGCCGGCGCGGCGCCGGCGATGGCGCATGCGGTGGAGGAGGCCGGCGACTTCGCGACGGTCGCCGCGGCCGTCTCCATCAACATCGGCACGCCCTCGCCGCGCTGGGCGGAGGGGATGGCGGCGGCGGCCGGCGCGGCGGCGGCGCGGGGCGCGCCCTGGGTGCTCGACCCCGTCGCGGTCTACGCCAGCCCGTGGCGCGGCGAGCTCGCGGCGCGGCTGCTGGCGCTGAAGCCCACGGCGGTCCGCGGCAACGCCTCGGAGGTGCTGGCGCTGGCGGGCGGGGCAAGCGCCGGGCGCGGGCCCGACGCCGGCGACGCCGTCGCCGCGGCGGAGGACGCCGCGCGGCGGCTGGCGCGCGCGACCGGCGGCGTGGTCGCCGTCACCGGCCCCGAGGATTTCGTGACCGACGGCCGTCGCGATCTGCGCGTCTCGGGCGGCGACAAGCTGATGACGCGGGTCACGGCGCTGGGCTGCGCGCTGTCGGCGATGGTGGGCGCATTCCTCGCGACCGGCAGACCCCCGCTCGAGGCGACGGCGGCGGCGCTGGCGTACTACGGGCTCGCCGGCGCCCGCGCGGCGCGCGAAGCCTCGGGGCCAGGCAGCTTCGCGCCGCTTTTTCTGGACGCGCTGGCGGGCCTCGACCCCGCCGCCGACGCAGGCGCGCTCGCCGCCGCCGTGCGGGAGGGCGCATGATGCGAGGCAGGAGGCTCGGGTCAGCGGAACTGTCCGTCTACGTCGTGCTCGACCCGGATCTCTGCGCCGGGCGCGGGCTGGTCGAGACGGCGCTGGCGGCGGCGCGCGGCGGCGCGACCATGATCCAGCTGCGCGACAAGGCGGACGCGGCCCGCCGCCGCGCCTCGGCCTTCGCGCTGAGGGCCGCGCTGGCGGGCTCCGGCGCGCTGTTCGTCGTGAACGACGACGCGGCGCTCGCCGCCGAGGTCGGGGCGGACGGGCTGCACGTCGGTCAGGACGACATGGCCCCGGCGCAGGCGCGCGCGCTGATCGGGCCGCAGATGCTGCTGGGCCTGTCGGTGGAGACCGAGGCGGCGGCGCGCGCGGCGGACCCGGCGCTGGTCGACCATGTGGGCGCGGGCCCGGTGTTCGCGACGCCGACCAAGCCGGATCACAGGCCGCCGGTCGGCTTCGACGGGCTCGCGCGACTGGTCGCGGCGAGTCGCACGCCCGCCGTGGCCATCGGCGGCCTGAACGCGCGCCATGCGCCCGACGCGGCGCGGGCGGGCTGCGCCGGCCTCGCGGTCGTCTCCGCCGTCTGCGCGGCGCCGGACCCGGAGGCGGCGGCGCGGGCGCTGGCCGAGGCCTGGTGCGCGGCGCGACGGCAAGCGGGGAGGGCCTCCGCATGATCGCGACCGCGCTCAGCGTCGCCGGCTCCGACCCGTCCGGCGGGGCCGGCGTGCAGGCCGACCTCAAGACGTTCTCCGCGCTTGGCGTCTACGGCATGGCCGCGATCACGGCCCTCACTGCGCAGAACACGCGCGGGGTGACTGGCGCGCATGTCGCGCCGCCCGACTTCGTCGCGGCCCAGATCGCCGCGGTGCTCGAGGACATCCGCGTTGACGCGGTCAAGATCGGCGTGGTCGCGAACACGGGCGTGGCCGCCGCCGTGGCCGAAGCGCTGGCGACCTATCGCGGGCCGGTGACGCTCGACCCCGTCATGGTCGCCAAGGGCGGGGCGCGGCTGCTCGCCGAGGACGCCTCGGCCACGCTGGCGTCGCGTCTCCTGCCGCTTGCGACCGTCGTGACGCCAAACCTTGCGGAGGCCGCGGCGCTGCTGGGCGCGCCCGTCGCGCGCGACCGCGCCGCGATGGCCGAGCAGGCCCGGGCGCTGCTCGACCTCGGAGCGCAGGCGGTGCTGATCAAGGGCGGGCACCTCGACGGGCCGGAAAGCCCCGACGCGCTGGTTGCGCGCGACGGGCTCATCTGGTTCGAGGGGGTCCGGCGCGTGACGCGCAACACCCACGGCTCCGGCTGCACGCTCTCCGCCGCGCTGGCTGCCGAACTGGCCAAGGGCCGCGCGCTCGCCGAGGCCGTCGCCGCCGCCAAGGCCTATGTCGCCGGCGCCATCGCCGCGGCCGACCGGCTGGGCGTCGGCTCAGGCCACGGCCCGACCCATCACTTCCATGCAGTCTGGAGCGCGCCGTGAGCCTTCCCCTCGCCGAGCAGGTCGTCATCATTTCCGGCGCCGGGTGCGGGCTGGGCGCCGCCGTCGCGGCCGCCTTCGCGCGGGAGGGCGCGGCGGTGGTGTTGAACTGGCGGCGCAGCGGCGCCGCGGCTGCGGCGCTGGCGGAGCGGCTCGGCCCGCGCGCGCGGGCCGTCCGCGCCGACGTGACCGACCCGGCCGCCGTCGCGGCGATGGTCGCGGAGACCGCGGCGACGTTCGGGCCGCCGACCACGCTCGTCCACAACGCGCTCGCGGACTTCAGTTTCAACGGCTAAGCGCGGGCGACGCTGGAGACGCTGGCCTGGGAGGACGTCGCGGCGCAGGCGCATGTCGCGGTGGGCGGCGCGCTGGCGCTGGTCGCGGCCTGCGCGCCGGCGATGCGGCGGGCGGGCTTCGGCCGGATCGTGACCATCGGCACCAATCTCTTTCGCAACCCCGTCGTGCCCTACCACGACTATGTGGCCGCCAAGGCCGCGCTTCTGGCCTTCACGCGGACGGCGGCGAAGGAGCTCGGCCCTGCCGGCGTCACGGCGAACATGGTTTCCGGCGGCCTGCTGCGCACGACCGACGCGAGCGCCGCGACGCCCGAGGCCGTATTCGATCTCGTGGCGGCGTCCTCGGCGCTGGGCAGGGTGGCGGCGCCGCAGGACGTGGCCGATGCCGCGCTGTTCTTCGCGAGCCCGTGGGCGCGCGCGGTGACGGGTCAGGAGCTCACGGTGGACTGCGGCCTCACCTTCGGCTGAAGCGCCGCGCCCGCGGCGCCCCTCGACCGAGGGCGGAACGCTCCGCCGCCGAGCGCGTTCCCGCTCGTGGACGCTCTTGCGTTCACCTGCCGCGGCGGGTGGAGCCGGTGCCCTTCCGGCCTGTCCCGACCGCCCGACCGCGCACGGGGGCGCCAGGCCGCCGGCGCGAAAAGCGGCGCATCGAACGCCGCATGAAGAGGCCGCCCGTCCTGAAGCGACGCGTCGGCGCTCTTGAAAGGGAGTAGGAATTTTGGCCGGATCCGGAATCGGTTTGATCGACCTTGCGGTTATCCTTTTCTACTTTGCGGCGGTTCTCGCCATCGGCGTCCTTGTAGCCCGCGGCGTCGAGACCGGCGACGACCTTTTTCTCGCCGGGCGGCGGCTGAGCTGGCCCGAGATCGGCGGCTCGCTCTTCGCCTCCAACATTTCGTCCACGACGCTGATCGGTCTCGCCGGCGCGGCCTACACCAGCGGCATCGCGGTCTCGAACTTCGAGTGGATGGCGGGCGTCGTGCTCGTGTTCATGGGCTTCTTCGTGATCCCGATCTTCCTGAAGTCGCGGATCACGACGATCCCCGAGTATCTGCAGCTGCGCTTCGACCGCAGGGCGCGGCTGTATTTCTCGGCGATCACGATCCTGCTCACGATCATCGTCGACACGGCGGGCGGCATCTACGCTGGCGCGGTCGTGCTCCAGACTTTCTTCCCGGACCTGGTGCTGTGGCAGACCTGCTTCGCGCTGGCGCTGGTGGCGGGGCTCTACACCGCCGCGGGCGGGCTTGCGGCGGTGGTCTACACCGACGTGATCCAGACCGTCGTGCTGATCGTGGGTTCTACCATCCTCACGATCATCGTGTTCGGCCAGTTCGGCTACAGCTGGGAGGCGGCGAAGGCGGCGATCCCCGAGGGCCATCTCTCGCTGATCCGACCGCTCGACGACGACAGCCTGCCGTGGCTGGGGACGCTGGTGGGCGTGCCGGTGCTGGGCTTCTGGTACTGGGCGACGAACCAGTACATCACCCAGCGCGTGCTTGGCGCGCGCTCGGTGCGGCATGCGCAGTGGGGCGCCAACCTCGGCGGCCTGCTCAAGCTGCTGCCGCTGTTCATCATGGTGCTGCCCGGCGCCATGGCGATCGGCCTGTTTCCCGACATCGAGAACGGCGACGAGGTGTTTCCGACGCTGGTGAGGGAGATGCTGCCAGTCGGGCTGACGGGGCTGGTGCTGGCGGGGCTCGTCGCGGCGATCATGTCGTCCATCGACAGCACGCTGAACTCCGCCTCGACGCTGGTGATCAAGGATTTCGTGGAGGCGCCGGAGACGCCGATCGAGCCGAAGCGGGTCGGCCGCCTCGGGCGCATCACGACCCTGACGCTGATGCTGGTCGCGGCGGTCTGGGCGCCGCAGATCGCCAGTTTCGGCGGGCTCTGGAACTACCTGCAGCAGGCGTTCTCGATCCTCGTGCCGCCGGTCGCCGCGGTGTTCCTGCTCGGCATCTTCTGGGACCGGGGCGGGCGTCAGTCGGCGATCTGGACGCTGGTCTCGGGTCACATCGTCGGGCTGGCGCTGTTTCTCGCGACCGACGCCGGCTGGTGGCCGCTGCACTACACGGTGAATGTTGGCCTCATGACGGCGTTCAGCGTGCTGGTCTTCGTCGTCGTGGCGCTGAACGAGGGCTACCCCGAGCACGCCAAGACCGATGGGCTGACGTTCGAGCCCGGCATGTCGCCGGAGGACGATCTGGCGTTGTGGAAGAGGCCGGGCGTGCAGGGCTTCGTCATCCTCGCGCTCACCGCAGCCATGATCGTCGCGTTCTGGTGAGCGCGCACGCCGGCGCCCGACGAAGGGGCGCCGCCGCGCTGCGACGGGCCGGCTTGGCGATGGGGCGTTGCATCGGCCGCCGATCATGCGTTGATGGCGGCGGAGGCGCGCGAGACGCCGCGCCGATGAACTTGGGGGGCAGCGAATGGCCAAGGAGATCCTGTGCGGCTTCGGCGTGGACGTGGACGCGGTGGCCGGGTGGCTCGGCTCCTATGGCGGCGAGGATTCGCCCGACGACATCTCGCGCGGCATGTTCGCCGGCGAGGTCGGCTCGCCGCGGCTGCTGAAGATGTTCAAGCGGCTCGACCTGCGCACGACATGGTTCATTCCCGGCCACTCCATCGAGACCTTCCCCGAACAGATGAAGGCGGTGGCCGACGCCGGCCACGAGATCGGCGTTCACGGCTACTCCCACGAGAACCCCATCGCCATGACGCGGGCGCAGGAGACGGCGGTGCTCGACAAGTGCATCGACCTCGTCGAGAAGCTCTCGGGGCGCCGGCCCACCGGCTACGTCGCGCCGTGGTGGGAGTTCTCCACCGTCACCAACGAGCTGCTGCTGGAGCGGGGCGTCAAGTACGACCACTCGCTGATGCACGACGACTTCACGCCCTATTATGTGCGCGTCGGCGACCGCTGGACCAAGATCGACTACGCCGCGCAGCCCGACGACTGGATGAAGCCGCTGGAGCGCGGCCATGAGACGGGGCTCATCGAGATCCCGGCGAACTGGTATCTCGACGACCTGCCGCCGATGATGTTCATCAAGAAGGCCCCCAACAGCCACGGCTTCGTCAACCCTCGCGACATCGAGCAGATGTGGCGGGACCAGTTCGACTGGGTCTATCGCGAGATGGACTACGCCGTGTTCCCGATGACCATCCACCCCGACGTCTCCGGCCGGCCGCAGGTGCTGATGATGCTGGAGCGGCTGGTGGACTACATCCGCGGCCACGAGGGCGTGCGCTTCGTCACCATGGACGAGATGGCCGACGATTTCGCCCGCCGCTCGCCCCGCAAGGGCTGAGGGCGCGAGGGGAGGCGGGGACGATGTGCGCGCTCTGCGGCGTTCTGGGGGTCGAGGACCACTGGTCCGACGCCGTGGCGCGGCCCGGCGTCTACACCCGCAACGCCGACCCGCGGGCGCGCCGGGCCGAGCGCGCCCGGCGCATCCGCGCCGCCAACCGCATCCTCGCCGCCTGGCGCCTCACCCTGAGCGACTGGCAGGGGCGGGCCTACCTGCTCTCGACCGCCACCGGCAGGACCGAGGTGATCGAGACGCTGGCGCATCTGTGGCCGACCGCGGAGGCGCTGGCGGGCCGACCCTTCGACCCGCTCGATCCCGCGCTGCAGGCGCGGATCGGCCCATGAGCGCCGCAGGCGCGGAGCGGACCCAGAGCGCCGCAGGCGCGGATCGGACCCTTTGCGCCGCAGGCGCGGAGCCGGGCGTGAGCGCGGCGGTCGATGCGGCGCCCAAGCCGGCGGCGCCGCCGCCGCGCTTCACGCCGGCGCATCTGCTGACCGGCTTTCTCGGCTCGGGCAAGACGACGCTCCTGCGGCGGATGCTGAGCGACCCCGCGCTCGCCGGCGCGGCGGTGCTGATCAACGAGTTCGGCGAGGTCGGCCTCGACCACGACCTGCTGGAGCGCATCGACGAGACCACCGTGCTGCTGCAGTCGGGCTGCCTGTGCTGCACCATCCGCGGCGAGCTGGCCGACGCGGTGCGCGGGCTGCTCGACCGGCGCGAGAGCGGCGCGATACCCGCGTTCGACCGGCTGGTGATCGAGAGCACGGGGCTGGCGGACCCGTTCCCGATCCTCTCCACCCTGCGCGCCGACCCGATCGCGAGCCAGCATTTCCGCATCGGCGCGACCATCGCGACGGTCGATGCGGTCAACGGGGCGGCCGGGCTGGCGCACCGCGCGGAGCTGCGGCGCCAGGTGGCGGCGGCGGACCGCATCGTGCTCACCAAGTCCGACCTCGTGGCGCCCGAGGCCGCGTCGGCGCTGCTCGCGCGGCTTGCCGCGCTGAACCCCGCCGCCGTGGTGCGCGACGCCCATGACCCCGCCTGCGCGCCCGGCTGGCTGATCGCCGACGCAGACGCGTCGCCGCGCGACGCGGTCGCGCCGGATCACGCCCACGCCCACGGCGTCGGCGCGGTCGCCTTCGCCATCGAGCCGCAGGGCGCGGTCGACTGGACGGCCTTCGGCGTGTGGCTCTCGATGCTGCTGAACCGCCACGGCGACGGCATCCTGAGGGTCAAGGGCATCCTCGCCATCGACGGCGAGGATGCGCCGGTCGCGGTCCACGGCGTGCAGCGGCTCGTCCATGCGCCGACCCACATGGCGGCGTGGCCGGACGGCCGGCGCGCCTCGCGGCTGGTGTTCATCGTGGAGGGGATCGACCCGCAGGCCGTGCGCCGCTCCTTCGCCTGCTTCGTGGGCGGAGGCCGCGGCGTCGGCTGAGGCTGCGGGGCCGAAGCGGCGCTCGGCGTGGTCTGGTGCCCCGGGCCGGACTCGAACCGGCACGCCCTTTCGAGCGTCTGATTTTGAGTCAGATGCGTCTACCATTCCGCCACCGGGGCGCCGGGGGCCTTTGCGCGAGAGCTAACCGGTTTGCCGGCCCTCGCGCAACATCCGCCGTTCAGACGCTCGTCGAGGCGCTGTAGGTCTCGTCGAGCGCATAGCCGGAGGCGCGGACCGTGCGGATCGGGTCGCGCTCGCCGCGCAGGTTCAGCGCCTTTCGCAGCCGACCCACATGCACGTCCACCGTGCGGGCCTCCACATAGACGTCGCGGCCCCAGACGAGGTCGAGCAGCTGCTCGCGGCTGAACACGCGGCCGGGGCGCTGGAGCAGGCAGTCGAGCAGGCGGAACTCGGTCGGACCCAGATGCACCTCGCGGTCGCCGCGGCGCACGCGGCGGGTCTCGCGGTCGAGCATGATGTCGCCGAAGGTCGCCACGTCGCCGGAGAGGGTCGGTCGCGAGCGGCGCAGCACGGCGCGCACGCGCGCCAGAAGCTCGGTCATCGAGAAGGGCTTGGTGAGGTAGTCGTCGGCGCCGGTGTCGAGCCCGCGGATGCGGTCGTCCTCCTCCCCGCGCGCCGTCAGCATGATGATCGGCAGGTCGCGCATGTCGCCGCGGATGCGGATCTGGCGGCAGACCTCGATGCCGGAGACCTTGGGCAGCATCCAGTCGAGCAGCACGAGGTCGGGCTTCTCCTCGGCGACGGCAAGGATTGCTTCCTCGCCGTCCTGGCAGATGGAGACCGCGAAGCCCTCCTTCTGAAGGTTGTAGTCGAGCAGCGCGCTCAGCGCCTCCTCATCCTCGACCACAAGAATGCGTGCGCTCATTCGGTTTGCCCCCCTCCGCAACGAGCCGCCTGCAGGGGCGGAACCTTCGCGAGGGTGAACTATGGTATGTGTGCGAAGCAATTACGTCTGTCCGGTGACTGATTTGCGACACCCGCGGCGCGCTTCGGAAGTTGCGACATGCGGTTCCCGGCTCGCCGCGCGCGACGCGGGGAATCACCCGCGATCCGACCAGCCTTGAGCGCGCCCCAAGTCGTGAAGTTGCCGTCGCCGCGCAGGCCGGTCAAGCCGCCCGCGGCGTCGCGGTTTCGGCGGCGCAGGACGAAGTCGCCGAAGCCGGCGGAGCGCAGTCGCCGCGCCGTCACCACATCTTCTCGCGCGCCTGGGCGGGGTAGCCGCTGTCGTAGCTTTCGCCGTCGAAACCGGGCGTCGCCTCGCGGAGGAACTGGCCGGCGGTCGGCAGGCCCGCGCTTTCGTCGGGCGAGGACCAGAGCCGCGAGCGCATCAGCGCCTTGGCGCACTGGAAGTAGAGTTCCGCGGCGGTGACGACGAGGACCGTGCGCGGGCGCCGGCCGTCGCGCTCGAACAGCGCCGTGGTCCCGTCGTCCGCCGTCACCTGCGCCGCGCCGATCACGCGGACGACGTTATCGCTGCCGGGGACCATGAACATCAGGCTCACGCGCGGGTCGCGGACGATGTTGCGCAGCGTGTCGATGCGGTTGTTGCCGCGCCAGTCGGGCAGCAGCAGCGTCGTCGCGCCCTCGATCCGCACCACCGGCTCGCTGTCGCCGCGCGGGCTCGCGTCCACACCCTCCGGGCCGACCGTGGCGATCACGAGGAAGCGCGACGCCTCGATCCAGCGGCGATAGGCCGGCGTGATCTCGCGCGCCACCTTGGTCAGTGCAGCGGGGACGGGGTCGCCGTAGAGCGCCTGGAGCGCCTCCACGCTGTCGATGAACTGCATGGCGCGCGTCTCCTCCGTCCTCGGATGCGCCGTCGCCCGGGCGGGCGGCGGCGCGGGGTTCAGCCCTTCTTCAGCACCCGTCGGCCCAGCAGCTCGGCGATCTGCACCGCGTTGAGCGCGGCGCCTTTCCGCAGGTTGTCGCTGACGCACCAGAGGTTGATGGTGTTGTCGCAAGTGCTGTCGTCGCGGATGCGGCTGACGAAGGTGGCGTAGTCGCCGACGCACTCGACCGGCGTCGTGTAGCCGCCGTCCTCGCGCTTGTCGACGACCAGCACGCCGGGCGCCTCGCGCAGGATCTCGCGGGCCTCGTCGGCGTCGAGCGGCTGCTCGAACTCGATGTTGAGGGCCTCGGAATGGCCGACGAACACCGGCACCCGCACGCAGGTCGCGGTGATCTTCACCCTTGGATCGAGGATCTTCTTCGTCTCCGCCGCCATCTTCCACTCCTCCTTTGTGGAGCCGTCCTCCATGAAGACGTCGATGTGCGGGATGACGTTGAAGGCGATCTGCTTGGTGAACTTCTTCGGCGCCATCTCCTGCCCGGGCACGAACAGGCCCTTGGTCTGGAGCCACAGCTCGTCCATGCCCTCCTTCCCGGCCCCGGAAGTGGACTGGTAGGTGGACACGACGACGCGGCGGATGGTTGCGCGGTCGTGCAGCGGCTTCAGCGCCACCACCATCTGCGCGGTCGAGCAGTTGGGGTTGGCGATGATGTTCTTCTTCGCGTAGCCCATCACCGCGTCGGGGTTCACCTCCGGCACGATCAGCGGCACGTCGGGGTCCATCCGGTAGAGCGACGAGTTGTCGATCACCACGCAGCCGGCGGCGGCGGCCTTCGGCGCGTAGGTCTTGGTCGGGCCGGAGCCGATGGCGAAAAGGGCGATGTCGCAGCCCGTGAAGTCGAAGTCGTCGATGTCGCGCGTCTTCAGCGTCCTGTCGCCGTAGCTGACCTCCGAGCCCAGCGACCGGCGCGACGCGAGCGCGATCACCTCGTCGGCGGGAAACTCCCGCTCGGCGAGGATGTTGAGCATTTCCCGGCCCACGTTGCCCGTGGCTCCGGCGACGGCGATGCGATAACCCATGATTGACGCCTCCCTGCGGGCGCGACGCTTATCGCGCCGCGCGGCGGAGGGAAAGCGCGCGACGCGGCGCGACCGGGGCGAATCGTCCGGGCGCCCTGATCCGCGGCGCCGGGCCGCCCCGTCCGGCCGCGAAGCCCGCTCCGCCGCGCGGGGCGGGTGCGCGCGCGGGCGATCCGGGCTATGCTCCATGACATGCGCCATGCCGCCGCCCTGCTCGCCCTCGCCGCCTGTCCCGCCTTCGCGGGCGAGGCCGACGTGCTCTCGGCGCGCATCGAGCCTTCGGGCGACGGCTTCCGCGTCTCCGCGACCGTGGCCCATGCCGACGAGGGGTGGGACCATTACGCCGACGCCTTCCGCGTCGTGACGCTCGAGGGCGTCGAACTGGGGGTGCGGACGCTGTTCCACCCCCATGTCGACGAGCAGCCCTTCACCCGCTCGCTGGAGGGCGTGCGCGTTCCCGAAGGCGTGGCCCGAGTGCGGGTCGAGGCGCGCGACAGCGTCCACGGCTGGGGCGGCGAGGGCGTGACGCTGGACGTGCCGCGCTGAGGCGCGCCGCGCTCAGCCAAGCGTCGCGCCGAAGCTGCGCCCCGCCGCCTGCTCGTAGACCGCCAGCGTCGCGCGCTGCATCGCCGAGACCGTGAAGCGGCTGGCGACGCGCGCGCGCCCGGCCATGCCCATATGCGCCCGGGCCGAGGCGTCGAGCGACAGCGCGGCGTCCACCGCCTCGGCGAGCGCTGCGACGTCGCCTGGCGGGTAGAGCCAGCCGGTGCGCCCGTGCTCCACCGTCTCGCGCGCGCCGCCATGGTCGGTCGCGATGATCGGGCGGCCCATCGCCTGCGCCTCCACGGCGACCCGGCCGAAAGCCTCGGGCGCGGTCGACGCCGAGACGACCACGGAGGCGAGCTTGTAGGCGGCGGCCATGTCGTCGCAGCGCCCGCCGAAGCGCACCACGTCCAGCACGCCGAGGCTCTGCGCCTGCCGGAACAGCCTGCCGGCGAGCCCGGAGCCGCCGTCCTCGCCGACGATCAGGAACAGGAAGTCCGGTCCGCGCTTCGCCTTCAGCTTCGCGGCGGCGGCGATGAAGTCCTCCTGCCCCTTCCAGCGCGAGAGCCGCCCGGGCAGCATCACCACCGGCTCCGGGGCCTCGATCAGCGACCATGCGCGCGCCAGCGCGATGGCGCGTTCGGCGCCCACCGCGTCCTCGGAGAACACCGCCACGTCGGCGCCGCGGGGAATGATCACGAGCTGATCGGGCGGCAGGTCGCAGCGCGCGGCGATGTGATCGGCGATGAACTGCGAGATGGCGATGGTGGGGCGCCCCTTCGCCATGACGGCGTTATAGGGCCGCTTCAGGAAGCCCCTGTCGCCATAGACGCCGTGCCATGTCGTGACGAAGGGCGTGCGCGTCCGCCGCGCGGCCATCAGCGCGCTCCAGGCCGGGGCGCGGGACCGCGCGTGGATCACGTCCACGCCCTCGTCGGCGACCACGCGCGCGAGCCGGCCGGCGTTCGCCCAGATGGTGAGGGGGTTCTTGCTGGCGAAGGGGCCCTCGACGAACTCCGCGCCCATGCCCATCAGTCGCGGCCCCAGCCGGCCGCCTGCGCTGGCGATCATCGCCCGTCCGCCCGCCGCCAGCACGGCGCGCGCGATCTCCACCGCGCCGCGCTCGACGCCGCCGAGGTCTAGCCGCGGCAGCACCTGCAGCACGGTGAGCGGCCTGTCGGCGTTGCGCAGCGCGGCGGCGCCGCTAGGCTGGGGCGACCTGTTGGAAGGGCCAGGGGCCATGACGTCTCCAGAAGTTCTTGCGGCCCCCGGCGGCCGCCGCATCGCGTATCACAGAACGCGCGCCGCCGGGGAGGGCGCAAGCCGGCCCGGCGTGATGTTTCTCGGCGGCTATGCTTCCGATATGACAGGGACGAAGGCGACGCATCTGCAGGCCTGGGCCGAGGCGCGGGGCCGGGCCTTCCTGCGCTTCGACTACACCGGCCACGGCGCGTCCTCCGGCGCCTTCCGCGACGGCTGCGTGGGCGACTGGGCCGCGGATGCGGCGGCGGCGCTGTCGGCGCTGACCGAGGGCCCGCAGATCCTCGTCGGCTCCAGCATGGGCGGCTGGATCGCGACGCTGCTGGCGCGCGAAAACGGCGCGCGCGTCGCCGGGATGGTCGGCGTCGCCGCCGCGCCGGACTTCACCGAACTGCTGATGTGGCCGTCCTTCGACGCCGGGATGCGCGCGAGGCTGGCGGCCGAGGGCGAGATCGCCATCCCCAACCCCTATGGCGACGAGCCGGGCGTCGTCACCCGCCGCCTGATCGAGGACGGCCGCGCGCGTCAGGTGCTGACCGGGCCGCTGTCGCTGCCGTTCCCGGTGCGCCTGCTGCACGGGACGGCGGACGCGGACGTGCCGCCATGGCTGGCGTCAAGGCTCCTCGACCACATGGAGTGCCCCGACGCGCGGCTGACGCTGGTCAAGGGCGCCGATCACCGTTTCAGCGGGCAGGTCGAGCTGGGCCTGATCACGCTGGCGATCGAGGAGATCGGCTGAGGGCGGCGGCGACCGGCGCGGCGAGCGCCAGAAGCCCGTCCACGTCGAGATGCGCCTCCATGTGCTCGGAAAGCGCATCGAGCGTCGCGTCGACGTCCCCGGCGTAGTCGAGGCCCGATGTCGCGGCGCCGAGCCGCCGCAGGAACGCCGCGCGAAACCCGTCCGCGCCGAAGATCCCGTGCGCGTAGCCGCCGGCGATCCGCCCGCAGGCGGAGACCGCGCCTTCCGGGCGGCCCTCGATCTCCAGGAACGGGCGCGCGCGGTCGGAGCCCTCGGTTCGCCCCATGTGGATCTCGTAGCCCAAGACCGCCGCGCCGCTGGCGGGGCAGCGGCCCGTCACCGTCGCGAGCCGCTTGTCGCCGCCCATCACGGTCTCGACGTCGAGCAGGCCGAGGCCGGCGCTCTCCCCCGGTTCGCCGTCCACTCCCCCGGGGTCGGCGATGCCGCGTCCCAGCATCTGGTAGCCGCCGCACAGGCCGAGCACCCGCCCGCCGCGGCGCACATGGGCCGCGATGTCGACGTCCCAGCCCTGGTCGCGCAGGAAGGCGAGGTCGCCTCGCGTCGACTTCGTGCCGGGCAGGATCACCAGCGCCGCGTCGCCGGGCAGCGGGCGGCCGGGCGGAACCATCTCCAGCGCGACGCCGGGCTCCAGCCGCAACGGGTCGAGATCGTCGAAGTTGGCGATGCGCGACAGCATCGGGCAGGCGATGCGCAGGCGCCTGCCCGCGCGCTCGCGCGTCTGGACCGCAGGGCTCTCCAGCGCCACGGCGTCCTCCGCCGGCAGCCGCGCGGCGCCCGCGAACCATGGCAGCACGCCGAAGCCGCGCCAGCCGCTGCGGGCCTGCGTGAACGCATAGCCGTCGTCGAACAGGCGCGGGTCGCCGCGGAACCTGTTGACGGTGAAGCCTCTGACCTGCGCGGCGTCCTCGGGGTCCAGCACGGCGCGCGTCCCCACGATCTGGGCGATGACGCCGCCGCGGTCGATGTCGCCGATCAGCGCCACCGGCACGCCCGCGGGCCGCGCGAAGCCCATGTTGGCGATGTCGCGGGCGCGCAGGTTGACCTCCGCCGGCGAGCCCGCGCCCTCCACGATCACGAGATCGGCCGTCGCCGCCGTCGCCGCGAAGCTCTCCATGACGCGGGCGAGCAGGGTTTCGCGCAGGCGGCCGTAGTCGGCGGCCTCAATCGTGTCGAGCCGCCGGCCCTGCACGATCACCTGCGCGCCGGTGTCGGTCTGCGGCTTCAGCAGCACCGGGTTCATGTGTACGCTGGTCGCCCGGCCGCAGGCGCGCGCCTGCAGCGCCTGCGCGCGGCCGATCTCGCCGCCATCGGCGGTGACGGCGGCGTTGTTGGACATGTTCTGCGGCTTGAACGGCGCGACCGATAGCCCGCGCCGCAGCGCGGCGCGGCAGAGGCCCGCCACCAGCAGCGACTTGCCGACGTCCGAGCCGGTTCCCTGAAGCATGAGCGCGCGCACCGCCATGGCCGCGACCCTAGCGCGCGCCCCGGCCCGGCGCCATGCGACGGCGCTGGACATCGCCCGCCCCGAGGCGTTTCTCTCGGGCCCTGTCCCCGGGGAGCGCGTCCATGTCCGACCGAAGCGGCGAGGCCGACGCCAGGAGCGCGCCTGCGGGCGGCCCCGATCCGCTCGCCATGCCCGCGCTCGCGCCCGGGCGAAGCTGGGACGCGATGCGGCGCGACTTCCGCTGGCCGAACCCGCCGCGCCTCAACATCGCCGAGGCGATCTGCGACCGCTGGGCGCGGGCCGAGCCCGAGCGCCTCGCGCTGCGCCACCTCGGGCCGCGCGGCGCGGAGGAATGGAGCTACGGCCGGCTTGCGGCGGCGTCGCGCAGGCTGGCCAATGTGCTGTCGGCGGCCGGCGTGGCGCGCGGCGACCGGGTGGCGGTGCTGCTGCCGCAGTCGCCGGCCGCGCTTCTGGCGCATCTCGCGGCCTATCGCCTCGGCGCCGTCGCCGTGCCGCTCTTCACGCTGTTCGGGGCGGAGGCGCTGGCGTTCCGGCTCGCCGACAGCGGCGCGAAGGCGCTGGTGACGGACGCCGCCAACCGCCCGAAGCTCGACGGGCTCGACCTGCCGGGGCTGACCCGCGTGCTGACGGTGGGCGGCGCCGGCGCCGAGGACTTCGAGCCCGCGCTCGCCCGCGCCTCCGATCTTCACGAGATGGTCGCGACCGGCCCGGAGGATCCCGCCTTCATCTCCTACACCTCCGGCACCACCGGCCCGCCCAAGGGGGCGCTGCACGCCCATCGCGTGCTCATCGGTCATCTGCCCGGCGTGCGCCTGGCCCATGAGTTCCTGCCGCAGCCCTCCGACGTGATGTGGACGCCGGCGGACTGGGCGTGGATGGGGGGGCTGTGCAATGTGATGATGCCGGCGCTGTGTCTCGGCGTTCCGCTCGTCTCGCACCGCTTCGAGAAGTTCGACCCCGAGGCCGCCTTCGCGCTGATGGCGCGGGAGGGCGCTTCCTGCGTCTTCGCCCCGCCCACCGCGCTGCGTCTGATGCGGCAGGTCGAACGGCCGCTGCGCTTCTGGGAGGGCGCGCCCCGCCGGCTGCGCACGCTCGCCTGCGGCGGCGAGGCGCTGGGCGCTGAACTGCTCGACTGGGGCCGCGAGGAGTTGGGCCTGACCATCAACGAGTTCTACGGCCAGACCGAGTGCAACAAGATGATCGCCAACGCCGCCTGTGCGATGGCGGTGAAGCCGGGCGCCATGGGCCGCGCCGCGCCGGGCTTCGAGGTCGGCGTGATCGACGGCGAGGGGCGCGCGCTGCCCCCAGGCGAGAGCGGCGAGATCGCGGTGAAGCGCGGCGCGGCGCCGATGTTCCTCGGCTACTGGAACCGGCCCGACAAGACGGCGGAGAAGTTCGCCGGCGACTGGATGCGCACCGGCGACGAAGGGCGGATGGACGCGGAGGGCTATTTCTTCTTCGCCGCGCGCTCCGACGACGTGATCACCTCCAGCGGCTACCGCATCGGCCCGTCCGAGATCGAGGACTGCCTCTGCCGCCACCCCGCCGTCGCGATGGCCGCCGTGGTGGGCGAACCCGACCCGGTGCGCACCGAGGCCGTCGTCGCCCATGTCGTCGCCCGGCCCGGCTTCGCGCGCGACGACGCGCTGGCCGCCGCGCTGACGGACCATGTCCGCACGCGCATCAGCGCCCATGTCGCCCCGCGCCGCGTCGTGTTCGTGGAGACGCTGCCGATGACCGCGACCGGCAAGATCATGCGCCGCGAACTGCGCGGAACGGGTTGAGGCGGCGAACGGCGTCGGCCCCTTCTGCCGCCGCCGCGCGCAGCCCCAGCCGCGGCGACGGCGCGTCGCCCGAGGCGCTGTCGATGCTCCGCGGGTCGCCCGTGATCCCGCTATGTCGCCTGGTCATGTTGCGCCCTCGCCATCCCGCGCCCGCAGGCCGTCGGAGCAGGTCGGGCGGAACTGGATCACGCTGTCCGGCCTGTCCGGATGCATCACGCAGTCCATGGCGCCGTAATCGCAGCGCCCGCCCCGCCTGTCGTCGAGATGCGCATTGGCGGCGCCTTCGGGCGTGGTCGCGGGCGCAAGATCCGGCGCACGCCCCCGTCCGGTGGATCGAGGGCCGCGGTGGTCGTTGATCGCCCTCAGCCGCGCCGTCAAACCTCGGGCGGAAGCGGCGGCGGTCTCCGGCGCAGCGCGACAGGATCGCGCAGGTCGTTTCGCTCCATCCCTGCCCGTCGGCCGTCAGCACGGCGCCCTGAGCGCCCCAGGTCGGACAGAAGTTCGTGCGACACCCTGATAATGGGGCCGGCACCTCGCCGCGACGGGCGCGAGGCCAGGGGCCGAAGCCGCGGTCAGGAGACGCCGGCGATGATCTGGCGCAGGCGCCAGCGGCGCCCTTGCCTGCGCGCGATCTCAGGCTGCGCGGCGCTCCATGGCGATGATCGTCTTGCCCCCGGCCTCGTCGCGCTCGCCATAGAGCACGCCGTCCTTCACCCAGTAGACGAGCGAGGTGTCGCCGTAGCGCAGCCTGAGCTTGCCGTCCTTGCCGATCGTGGCGCGGCGGGTGAAGGCTGTGGCGCGCTTGCCCCACGGCGCGTAGGGCGCGTAGGTCTCGACCACCTGAACCTCGCCCGTCGGGGCGATGTTCAGAACATAGAGGTCGTGGCACCACTCGCCGGCCCACTTGCCGCCGCCCCAGCGCCCGGAGAACGCCTTCCAGTCGCTCGGCACCGATGGCGCCGGCGGCGTGATCTCCACATCGGTGAACAGATCCACCGTGTAGCAGCTGGAGTCGCGCGTGTGGGCGTAAGGATCGACCTCCGCCGTCTTCTCCCCGCCGGCGCAGCCGGCGAGCGTCGCGGCGACGGCGAGCGCCGCCGCGTATTTCGTCATTCTAGCCGGCCGCATGGATGCCCCCGCCTGCCTGTCCCATTTTTTCGGGAACTATAGGGCAAAGACGGGAGGCTTGCGAGCGGCAAGGCTGCCCAGAACTGCGCTCAGCGCTTCACGGTCATGCGCGTGAGCACGTCGTCGCGGTCGATGAGATGGTGCTTCAGAGCGGCGCCTGCGTGGATCGCGAGGAGAGCGGCCAGCGCGACGGCCGCGGCGGTGTGGATGGAGCTGAACACGCCTTCCAGGCCGCGGTCGCCGGGCACGAACGGATCGGGCAGTTCAAAGAGCCCGAACACCATGTTCTTCACGCCATACATGTCCTGCAGGTCCGAGGCCGAGGCCATCAGCCAGCCTGAGACCGGCATGAGGAACATCAGGAGATAGAGCGCGCCGTGGCTGACGCGCGCCGCCAGCTTCTCCCATGGCCTGCCGGCGGGCTCGGTCGGCGTTGGGTTCGCCAGCCGCCAGGCGACGCGCGCCAGCGCCAGCGCGAACACGACGAAACCCCAGCTCTTGTGGGTCTGCGTCAGCGCGAAGCGCGCCGCGAGATCGTCCACCCCGGTCATGTATGTCCCGACGATGAGCTGGAAGGCGATGATGAAGGCCATCGCCCAGTGCAGCGCCCGGGCGGGCCAGCCCCAGAGGGTCTGCGTGTTGCGAAGCGGCATGCCGTCGTCTCTCCACATTCTGTCCGGTCGCGCCGTCATTCTTCGCGGCGCGCGATGATCTCGAAGCTCACCGACGTCTCCGCGCCGATCGAGACGAAAAGCGTCGAAGGGCCGACGCCGACGCCGAACTCCCGGCGGTCGAAGGTCAGGGAACCCGTGGCGCGCGCCGCGTCGCCCTCGAAAGTCACCGTGACCGGGGTGCGGACGACCTTGAGGGTTCCCTTGATCGTGAGATCTCCGAGCGCCTCGAAAGTCGCGCCTTCGCGTTCCTGGAGCCGCGCCAGACGATAGCGCGCCACCGGGTGATTCTTCGCATCGAACCAGTCCGCTCCCTGCGCGAAACCGCTCTCCAGCGGGTCGCCGAGATCGAGGCTCGACACGTCGATGTCGAGCGTCAGCCGCGCGCTTGACGGATCGTCGGGGTCGAAGCGCGCCGATCCCGAGACCTCGGAGAAGCGCCCCTCGCGCGGCGCGCCCTCCACGGTCAGGTCGAACCTCACGACCGAGGCGGCCGGATCGATCCGCCACGTCGCCGGCCCCGCCGCGGCGGCCCCCGCCGCGGCGAGCGCGCCGATGAAGGCCGCCAGCGTGAAAGCCGCCGGCGTCGCCGCGCCCGCGCCCGCGCGCGCCCGCGCGTGCCGATCCTTCGTCCGGCCGCCGGCCACGCGGCGCGCCGCCGCCGCGATCAAGACGGGTTGGCCGGACTGATCTCGAGGTCGACCCGCACCGGGATCCGCGCGGCGAACGCGTCGCCGCCATAGGTCATGCCGAAGTCGGCGCGGGTGATCACGCCCTCGATCACGAAGCCGGCGATCGTCTGGTCGGGGTTGAACGGCGACGGGCCGAGCTTGTTCAGCGTGGCCTCGAAGCTGACCTCGCGGGTTTCCCCGATCATGGTCAGGTCGCCGGTTATGGTGGCGGTGTCGTCGCCGGTCTTCTCGACGCCGGTGGAGACGAAGGTGATCGTCGGATGCTCGGCGACATTCAGGAAATCCGCCGAGCGGATGTGCTCGTCCCGCTTCGGCCAGAACGTGTCGACGCTGGCGGCCTGCACCGTGAAGCTGACCTCGGTGGCCTCGATGTTCTCGGGGTCGAACATGATGTCGCCGTCGAACTCGCGGAACTGGCCCTGCACGACGGAGAAGCCGAGGTGATCGGCCTGGAACGAGATGTGGGCGTGGCTCTTGTCGATGTTCCACCGCTCGGCCGCGAACGCCGGGGCGGCGATGACGGCGGCGGCGAGGGCGGCGGCGCCGAGGGCGGCGGCGAGGGAGTTGGGACGCATGCGATGTCTCCTGCTGCGGGTGTCGTTCGAAGCCCTACATAGCCTGGGACCGGTCCGCTACAAACCGCCGCAGCGACCAACAGATCGTCATCAGATCGGGATCAATCGTGAGGATCGCGACGGTGCGTTCACGAAACCGCCACATCGCCGCATCGCCGCGCTTGAGCGGGCCGGGGGAAGGGGGTAGCGCTGGGGCATGGCCGATACGCACCCCGTCGAACGCGTGCGACCGGACGGCGAGCCCGCCCTCCTGTTCGTCTGCGACCACGCCAGCAACGCCGTGCCGCCGGAGATCGGCGATCTCGGCCTGCCGGCCGCGGACATGGCGCGTCACATCGCCTGGGATGTCGGCGCGCGGGGCGTGACGCTGGCGCTGTCTGACGCGTTCGACGCGCCGGCGGTGCTGTCGCGGTTCTCGCGGCTGGTGATCGACCCGAACCGCGGCGAGGACGACCCGACGCTGGTGATGAAGCTCTATGACGGCACGATCATCGCCGGAAACCGCCACGCCGACGCGGCCGAGGTGTCGCGGCGGCTTGAGCACTATCACCGGCCCTATCATGCCGCGGTCGCCGCGGCGCTCGATCGCGCGGTCGGGACTGGCGCGACGCCTGCGGTGATCGCCATCCATTCCTTCACGCCGCAGCTCAGGGGGCGGGCGCCGCGGCCATGGCATGTGACGGTGCTGCGCAACGGCGACGACCGCATCGCCGACCCGCTGCTGGCGCGTCTCAGGGCCGAGGATGAGCTCGTGGTCGGCGACGACGAGCCCTACACCGGATATCTGGAAGGCGACACCATGGCCCGGCACGGGCTGGCCCGCGGCCTGCCGCATGTGCTGATCGAGCTGCGCAACGATCTCATCGCCGACGCCGAGGGGCAGCAGGCCTGGGCGGCGCTGCTGGCGCGGTGCCTCGCCGACGTGCTCGACCTCGATCTCGCCGAGGCGGCGCCAGACATCCCGCGTTGACGGCCGGCCGGACCTCGCCCGACGGGCTGCGGCCCGGCGTCGGCCCGGCCCGCCCGCGCCGGGCCGGCTGACGGCGTGGCCGTCTTCGCCGACACGCCCGGCGCCCGCATCGCCCGCGGCGTCTGCCGCTGGCTGAGCGACGCAGGCGCAGCCCCGCTCACCGAGTTCTCGCCGGCGCCGGGCCTGCGCGTCGACGTCGCCGCGCTGGGGCCGGACGGGACGGTGTCGGTGATCGAGTGCAAGTCCTCGCTCGCCGACTTCCGCGCGGACCTCAAGTGGCGCGGCTACCTGCCCTGGTGCGACGCGTTCTGGTTCGCGGTCGGGCCGGAGTTTCCGGTGGAGGCGCTGCCGCAGGACGAGGGCGTGCTGGTCGCCGACGACTGGGGCGCCGAGCCTTTGCGCCTGCCGACGCCGCGACCGCTGGCGCCGGCCCGTCGGCGCGCGCTCACCCTGCGCATCGGCCGGGCGGCGGCGCTCAGGCTGCGCCGCTTCGAGGACCCGGGCGCGCCGCCGTCCGTTTGAGCGTCAGCGGCGCCTGCCGCCCTTCGGGCCGTCGCCGGCCTGTCGCGCCGCGGCCGCGGCGGCGGTCAGTTCCTCGGCGATGGACTCCGCTTCCTCGGGCGTGAAGTCCATCGGCCAGCCTTCGGGCCCGCGCTCGACGTAGAGCCTGACCATGCCGAGCGTGGTGGGGCCGATCTGAAGCGTGGCCTCCGCGTCGCTCTCGTCGTTGATGCCCATGGGCGGAACCTTTCGGCGGATGGATCAGGGCGCGCCCATCGCGGCGAGGGCGGCCTCGATGCGGGGGACGTCCACGGGATTGTTCAGCTCCCAGAACACGCGGCCGGGGGCGGAGACCTCGACGCAGGCGACCGGGACGCCGTTCTCCAGAAAGCGCAGCTGCTCCAGCCCCTCCAGCGTCTCCAGCGTCGCCTGCGGCCATTCGGCGTAGGCGGTCAGCGCGTCGGGACGGTAGGCGTAGAGGCCGACATGGTGGAAGACCGGGATCGGCCCGGCGGCGGGGTCCACGCCGTCGGAGAACGGCAGCACCTCCTTGGAGAAGTAGAGCGCCCGGCCGCGCGTGTCGAAGACGGCGGTCGTGCCGCCGACGCGGCCCTCGCGCCGGTCGGCGCGGAAATGCGACAGCGTCTCGGCGTCGCAGCGCAGCACGGGCGTCGCGACCGCCATCGACGGGTCGCCCGCCATGGCCTCGACCAGAGCGGAGACGAAATGCGGCGGCGTCAGCGGCGCGTCGCCCTGCAGGTTCACCACGAGGTCGGGCGCGGGGTCGAGCTGGCCGAGCGTCTCGGCGCAGCGTTCGGTGCCGTTGCGGCGGGCGGGGTCGGTCATCGAGACCTTGGCGCCGAAGTGGCGCGCATGGTCGGCGATGCGGGCGTCGTCCGTCGAGACGATCACCTCGGCGACGCCGGGAACCTCGCAGGCGGCGTCCCAGCTCCGCCGGATCAGGGATCTGGCCGCGCCGCCGGCGCCGCGCAGCTCGACCAGCGGCTTGCCGGGATAGCGCGCGCTCCGGTAGCGCGCGGGGATGACGATGACGGTGCGCATGGGCCTTCCTCGGTTCTGGCGAGGGTTTGGCGCCGCGGCGCGCCCGGCGCAAGCGGCGCCGTCACGTCCGCAGGCCGCGACGTCGGGACGCCCGCGCCTGCGGCCGGGCTAGGGGTCGGACTCGGTCTCGGGGCCGGGCTCGGGGCCGGGCTCGGGGCCGGGCTCGGGACGGGCGCCTCACGCGATGACCGCCTCGATGACGAACGGGCCGGGGCGCCCGGCGGCGTCGGCGATCGCGTCGCGCAGGGCGCGGGCGCAGTCGATGCGGACGCCGTCGACGCCCATGCCGCGGGCGAGGGAGACGAAGTCCACCGCAGGCCGGGCCATCTCCAGCAGGTCGAGCGCGCTGCGGCCGGGGTTGGCGCCGACGCGCAGCAGCTCCTGCTTCAGGATCTCGTAGCCTCGGTTGGCCAGGACGACGGTGGTGACGTTCGCGTTCTCGCGCGCGTGGCTCCAGAGCGCCTGGAGCGTGTACATCGCAGAGCCGTCGGCCTGCAGCGCCACGACCGGCCGGCCGCCGCCGCCGAGCGCCGCGCCGAGCGCCAGCGGCAGGCCGATGCCGATGGCGCCGCCGGTGATCGCCAGCCAGCTCATCGGCGGCGCGCCGGCGCAGGCGGCGTAGACGTCCCGCCCGGCGGTGATGCTCTCGTCGATGATGATCGCGTCGTCCGGCAGCGCCGAGGCGACGGCGGCGGCGAGCGTCCCGGCGGTGATCGGGCCCGGCAGGGGCGCGGCGGGGCGCGGCGCGTCGGACGCGGCGGCCGGTTTCACGCCGAGCGCGTCGGCCAGCGCCCGCAGCGCCGCCCGCCCGTCGCCGCGGGGACCGGCGAGCGTGGTCACGGCGCAGTCGGGCCGCAGCAGGAGGCTGGGCTTGTCGGGATAGGCGAAGAAGGCGACCGGCGGCGCCGCCTCGACCAGCACGGCGCGGTCGAAGGGCGCGAGGGCCTCAAGCGCCATGTCGACGGGGTAGGGCAGGCGCGCGACCTGCGCCCGGCCCGCGCCGTGCTCGATGCGGCGGTTCGAGGTGGGCGCCATGAGCCTCGCGCCGCAGGCCGCCGCGATCCCCGCCGCAAGCGCCAGCGACGCGGCGTCCTCCAGCGTGGAGCCGCCGACATGGAGCAGCGCGCCGGGCCGGCGCAGGGCGGCGACGGCGGCCTGCGGCGCGCCGGGCTCCATCGCGTCGCGGGGCGCCGGCGCGACCGGGGCGGCGACGACGCCGCCGGGGTTCCAGCCGATGTCCGCCGGCGAGACGAGCGCCGCGCCCTGTCCGCCGCGCGACAGGCTCGCCGCCAGCGCCGCGGCGGCGTCGGCGCCCAGCGTGGCGGGGTCGGTCGCCGTGCGCGTCCAGTCCGCGAAGGGGCGGGCGGCGCCGGCGACGTCGGCGGTGAGCGGCGCGTCGTGGACGAGGTGGCGCACGGCGTGGTCGCCCACCAGGGTCAGCATCGGCGTGCGCGCCTTGCGGGCGTTGTGCAGGTTGGCCGCGCCGTTGGCGAGGCCGGGCGCAAGATGCAGCAGCGTCAGCGCCGGCAGGCCCGCCATGCGCGCGAAGCCGTCGGCCGCGCCGGTCGCCACGCCCTCGTAGAGGCACAGGCAGCAGCGCATCAGCCCCGTGCGGTCGAGCGCGTCGACGAACTGCATCTCCGAGGTGCCGGGGTTGGCGAAGCACACGTCCACCCCGGCGCCATGCAGCGTGCGCACGAGCGCCTCTGCGCCGTTCATCGTGGAGGAGGCGACGTCTTGCATCGGGGGAACTCCGGGGGAGGGCTGACGCCCGCGATGAAGCCCGCGCGGGCGGCGCCGGTCAAGCGGCCCGGCGCTGCGCGGACGATCCTCCGCCCGGTGGGCGGCGCCCTCCCTCAAAAACCCCTTGCGGCGAGCCAGGCGGCGATCTGTTCGATCTCGCGGGTCTGCGTCGCCATGATGTCGCTTGCGAGTGCGCGGGTCTCGGGGTCAGTCCCGTGGTCGAGCACGATGCGCGCCATGTCGATCGCGCCCTGATGATGGGGGATCATGCCCCGCATGAAATCCACGTCGGCGTCGCCGGTCAGCGCGATCGCCATGTCGTGGTGCATCCTGTCATTGGCTTCGCGGAAGGCGCGCGACGCGGCAGACTCCTGGCCGCCTGTGGCGGCAGCGCCTGTCGAGGCCGCCATGTGCGAACCGTGTCCGGCGTCGCGCCCGGCCCCATGCGCCGAGCCGTGCGCCGGCTGGGCGCCTTGCGCATGCGCCGCGCCCGCCCCCAGAAGCCAAAGCGCCGCCGCCAGCGCCGCCTGCCGCTTGCCCATGCCCGTTCCCTCCCCGACGACGCCGCGACCTGCGTCACGCCTCGTCAGGCAAGGTTCGGGCTTCCGGCTGGAGGAAGGTCAAGCGGGAGGCTAGGTCACGTTTGCGCGATCTCGCGGCGCTCGCGCGGGCGGCGTCGGCGGCGGCCGCCGTGGCCGCCGTCGCAGGGCGCCGCATTCGCCGGGAGCCGGCCCGGCGCAAGCGGTTGGCGACGGTCCGACGCGTCAGGTCTCCGCAGCAGCCATCTCGTCGAGAAGACCCGCGTCGCAGGCGAGGTCGGCGAAGCTGAAGCGGTTGCGCATCTCGTGGGCGTGGCGCACCGCCTCGCGCCAGAAGTCTCGCGGGACGCCGAGCTCCCGCGCTGTCGTCGCGCCGCCGGCCGCCGCCAGCAGGCGCGTCATCTCGGCGACGGGGATGGTCATGGCGCCGCATTCCTCGCGGAGTTCCGGCCAGATCGCCTCCAGCCGCGCGTTGAGCTTCGCCGCGCCGTCAGCGTCGAGCGCCTTGGCGCGGTACTCCTCCAGGCACTGCCCGGAGATGGCCGGCCCCATGCGGCGCGCCATGTCCGCCGCGTCGATGTGGGTGGGCTTCAGTTTCGGCGGCGTCTCGCTGGCGAGCATCGCCTGCTGGATGCGGGCCATGGTCAGCGACGCGACGCCGACCTGCTGGCCGTGCAGCGTGCCCGGGTGACGCTCCCGCGCGAAGCAGTCGATGTAGTGGCTGATCTGGTGCTCGCCCATCGAGCCGTGATGCGAGACGCCGGTGAAGGAGATGCCGAGCCCGCAGAGCGTCAGCACCCGGTAGAGATAGCCGATGGCGACCGGGTCGCCCGCGCCGACGCCGGCCGCGCGGGCGTTCAGCGCCGCCTCGTCGGGCATCTCGATGAGGTAGGGCTCATGGTGGTAGGCGGCGCCGAGCAGGCGATGCGCCATCCACCAGTCCACCTGCGCCACCGAGCGGCAGAGGCAGTCGCCGAAGCCCGCCGCCGCCAGACGGCGGGGCGCCGCGGCGCTCACGCCGAGGTCGACGAAGAAGCCCGCCGGCGCGTGGGCCGGCAGCGACACCTTGAGGCCGCTGTCCAGCGTCATCGAGGCCGTGGTGGAGGTGTAGCCGTTCATCGATGCGGCCGTGCCGAAGACGGCGTAGCGCCGGCCGTCCTGCGCGGTGACGTATTTGGCGAGGTCGTTGATCGTGCCCGAGCCGACGGCGACGACGCCCTCGGCGCCCTTCAGCCTTTCGGCGAGCTTCCGCGCGGCGGCGAGGTCGGCGTGGGGGTGGTCGAGCAGCACCGGCTCCACCGGCCCCAGCCGTGCAAGCGCCGCGGCGACGCGCGCGCCCATCGCTTCCCAGGTGGCCCTGTCGGCGACGACGGCGAAGGGCGACCGCAGCCCGAGCGCGTCGATCAGCGCGGCCTCCTCGCCCTCCAGAGACCCGGCGATGACGATGCGCTCATAGGGCGCCGGCGGGGCCGTCGCGCCCGTGAGCGGGCTGACCCAGCGGCCCGCGAGCAGATCGTCGATCAGCGCCGTCCAGCCGCCGGGCGGCGGCCCGTCGCCGCCGATCGCGCCGCGTGTCCCCTCCGCCTCCGGTTCGCCCGCCATGCGTTCCCTCCGCGATGTGTTCATTTGAACACGAGCATTGCCTTTGTTCGAGTGCGAACGCCAGTCCCGCGTTGACGCGGGCGCGGCGGCGGGCCGAGCATCGCCGGAAAAACCGCGCCGACGCGGCGGCGCGAGCGGGAGGGAGGCGGCGCATGGCGCGCGATCTGGTGATCGGGCTCGACAGCTCGACGCAGTCCACCAAGGCCGTGGCGTGGAGCCGCGAGGGCGAGCCGGTCGCCGAGGGCCGCGCCGCGCATGCGATGCTGACGCCGAGGGCGGGCTGGAACGAGCAGGAGCCCGACGCATGGTGGTCCGCCGCCTGCGAGGCGCTGCGCGCGGTCGCCGGGGCCGTCGGCGCGGACCGTGTCGCCGGCCTCGCCATCTCCAACCAGCGCGAGACGACGGCGTTTCTGGGCGCCGACGGCAGGTCGCTGCGCCCGGCGATCCTGTGGCTCGACGAGCGCGGCCGCGAGCATCTCGCCGGGGTCGCCGCGGCGTTCGGGGCCGCGCGGCTCCACGAGATATCCGGCAAGCCGGTGGACCTGACGCCGGCGCTCTATCGGCTGGCGTGGATGCGCGAACATGAGCCGGCGACGCTGGACGCCGCGATGGTGCTCGACGCGCACGCCGCGCTGGTCTGGCGGCTGACGGGCCGGCCGGCGGCGAGCTGGACGAGCGCAGACCCCTCCGGCCTGTTCGACATCTCGGCGCGGGACTGGTCGCAGCCGATCCTCGACCATCTCGGGCTGAGGCCTGGCCAGCTCGCGCCCGTGGCGCGGCCGGGCGCCGGGGTCGGCGCGGTCGCGCCGGACGCCGCGGCGGCGACTGGCCTGCGCGCCGGAACGCCGGTCTTCGCCGGCGGCGGCGACGGCCAGTGCGCCGGCCTCGGGGCGGACGCCGCGCGGGCGGGCCGGGTGTACCTCAACCTCGGCACGGCGGTGATCGCCGGGGCCTGGGCGCCGGGGCCGACGCTCTCGCGCAACTGGCGCACGATGCTGTCGCCGACGGGCGAGGGCTATTTCCTGGAATGCTGCCAGCGCGCCGGGGCCTATCTCGTCAACTGGTTCGTGGACGGCTTCGCAGGCGGGCGCGCCGATCCCTCCGTCTTCGACCGGCTGGAGGCGCAGGCCGCAGCCCTGCCCGTGGGCAGCGAGGGCGTCGCCGTCTGCCCCTATCTGACCGGCTGCATGGACCCGCACTGGGACGTCTCGGCGCGCGCGAGCTTCACCGGCCTCGGGCCGGGCCACGGCGTCGCGCACCTCTACCGCGCCATGCTCGAGGCGATCACGCTGGAGAGCGCGCGCGGCGTCGCCGCGATGGCGGCGGAGGGTCTGGCGCCGGAGCGGATCATCGCCGTCGGCGGCGGCGCCCAGTCGGCGCTCTGGATGCGCATGGCGGCTGACGCGACCCAGCTGCCGGTCACGCGCAGCGCCTCGGTCGAGGCCTCGGCGCTCGGGGCGGGGATCTCGGCCGCGGTCGGCGCAGGCTGGTTCGCGGGCTTCGGCGAGGCGGCCGCCGCGATGTGCCGCGAGGGCGGGACGGTGGCGCCCGACCCCGGCGCGCGGGCCGCCTGGGCGCGCGCCGGCGCCGCGCAGGCGGCGGCCTACCGGCCGGGCGGCGCCGGCCCCGGCGGGACCAGCCCGGCCGACGCCGCGACGGGCTGAGACTCAGGTGGTCTCCACGATGAAGTCAGGGACGATCCCGGTCTCGCGGATCAGCGCGTGGTGGTCCAGCGCGCGCAGCAGGCCGTGGGCGCGCACCAGCACGGTGCGCCAGCCCTGCGCGGCGCCACCGAGGATGTCGGTGTGCAGCGTGTCGCCGACCATGGCGACGCGCTTCGGGTCGGTCCCCGCCGGCAGGCGCGCCGCGACCATGGCGAAGGCGTCCCGATAGGGCTTGCCGTGGAACTCCGGCGCCGCGCCGGTCTCGTCCCATAGCGCATGGGCGTAGAAGCCCGGCTCCAGCGACAGCCCGTTCTCGCGTGGGGCGACGAGGTCTGGGTTGCCGACCAGAACGGGCCGGGGCCTGTCCTTCAGCGCCGCGACCAGCAGCGCCTGCCGCGCGGGCGTCCAGTCGTTGGCGCTCAGCAGCGCGAAGCCCGTCGCGCGGGCGTAGTCGGCGGGGTCGTCGCCGAGCGCGAAGCAGCCCGGCCCGATCTCGTCGAGCTCCGAGGCCGCCGTCGCCGCCACCCCCCAGTTCAGCCGATCGGAGCGCCGGGCCATCGCCGCGGCCATCGCGTCGCGGCTGGAGACGATCTCCTCCGCCGCGAACCGCATCCCGAGCTTCCCGTATTTCCGCGCCGTCTCGCGGCTGGGCTGGGTGGCGCTGTTGGTCAGCACGACGAGGCGGCGCCCCCGCGCGCGCAGCGCCGCCATCCGCTCCGGCGCGTCGGGGACGGGCGCCTCGCCGATATTGAGCACGCCGAAGCCGTCGAGCACGAAGACGTCGATCTCGTCGGCCAGCGCGCCGAGATCGGCCAGCTCGACCGCGGCGGCGGGAAACCGCGCCTGCGGCAGGCGGGGACGAATCGCCTCGTAGCGGGCGCAGGCCCCGGCGGCGTCGAGGCGCGGTCGCGCGGTGGCTGCGTCGCTCATCGAAGGTCTCCGTAAGGCGCAGGCGCCGCTGGCGCGCGCGGGGGGTGGAGGCGGCGGCGTCGGGCGCGCAAGGGGCGCCGAACGCGGCCCTTGCGTCAACTCCTTCCTTGACATGGTGGACGATCTGAAAAAACATTCATATCAGAAAAAAAATGCAGGCCATGACCTGCCCATGACCTGCCGCGCCCTGGGGAGGGACGATCGACGTGACTGCTGACGGCGTCACACGTCTGGAGGCCATCGACGAGGACGAGATGTCCGCGCGCGCCGCATGGCTGCATCACGTCGGCGGCATGACCCAGAGCGCCATCGCCAAGCGCTTCGGCATTCCCGTGACCCGCGCCCACCGCATGATCGCCCGCGCCGCCCGCGACGGGCTCGTGCGCGTCTTCGTCGACGCCGAGGTGGCCGGCTGCATCGCGCTGGAGCACCGGCTCACGGAGCTCTTCGCGCTGCGCAGCTGCGTCGTGGCGCCGGAGCTCGGCGAGGGCGGGGCCATCCCGCTCAAGGCGCTGGGCGTCGCCGGCGCCAACCTGCTGATGGGGCTGATCGAGGGTGGCGAGCATCGCGTGATCGGCGTCGGCCACGGCTCGACCATGGCCGCGGCGGTGGCGATGATGCCGCGGCGCGAGGCGCGGGACGCGCGTTTCGTCTCGCTGCTCGGCGGGCTGACGCGGCGCTTCGCCGCCAACCCCTACGACGTGATCTTCCGGCTGGCGGAGCGCACCGGCGCCGAGGCGTTCCTGATGCCCGCGCCGCTGTTCGCCAACAGCGCCGCCGACCGCGACATCCTGCTCGCGCAGCCCGGCGTCGGCGAGGTGAGCCGGATGTGGGCCGAGGCGTCGGTCTGCCTCGTCGGCGTCGGCGCCGTCGACATGGCGGGCAGCATCGCCCGCGCCGACGTGTTCGATCCGGAGAACTCGCTGCGCGACCTGCGGGCGCAGGGCGCGCGCGCCGAGATCCTCGGCCAGTTCCTCGACGCGGAAGGCCGCCTGATGTCGACGCCCTATGACGGGCGGGTGATCGCGGCCGACCTGTTCTCGCTGAAGGGCCGCGAGGCGCACGCCATCGCCGGCGGCGAGACCAAGGCGCCCGCGCTTTCCGCCGCGCTGAAGAGCGGCGTGTTCACGGGGCTCATCACCGACGAGGCGACCGCGCGTCGTCTCATCGCGATCGCGGAGGGCGCCGCCCCCGCGGAGGAAGACTGCGACCAGAAACCATAAACGACGGAGGAAACGACGTGTACGAGAAGGAAAAGGGCCTCATCGACGCCTTCATCCGCGGCGATCTCAGCCGCCGCGGGCTGCTGCGCGGCCTCGCGGCGACGGGCGTCAGCGCCTCCGCGGCGAGCGCGCTGGTCAACATGGCCCAGAGCCGCGCGCTGGCCGCCGACTTCGACTGGAAGAAGCACAGCGGCACTGGCGTCAAGCTGCTGCTGAACAAGCACCCCTACGCCGACGCCATGATCGCCAACATCGAGACCTTCAAGGCGATGACTGGCATCGACGTCAGCTACGACGTGTTCCCCGAGGACGTCTATTTCGACAAGGTGACGGCGGCGCTCGCCTCCGGCTCGACCGAGTACGACGCCTTCATGACCGGCGCCTACATGACGTGGACCTACGGCCCCGCCGGCTGGACGGTCGACCTCAACGAATACATCATGGATCCGGCGAAGACCGCCCCCGGCTACAACTGGGACGACGTGCTGCCGGGCCTGCGCGCCTCGACGGCGTGGAACGGCGTTCCCGGCTCGGCGCTCGGCACCGAGGACGCCAAGCAGTGGTGCATTCCGTGGGGCTACGAGCTCAACAGCCTCACCTACAACCGCCGCATGTTCGACCAGGCCGGCGTGACGCCGCCGGAGAACATGGAGGGGCTGATGGAGGCCGCCGCCAAGCTCGGCCGCGACATTCCCAACGCCTATGGCGTCGGCGTGCGCGGCTCGCGGAGCTGGGCGACGATCCATCCGGGTTTCCTCTCGGCCTACGCCAATTTCGGCCAGAAAGACCTCAACGTCGGGGCCGACGGCAAGCTCTCCGCCGCGATGAACACCGCCGAGTCTAAGGCGTTTCACGCCCAATGGGTGAAGATGATCCAGGACAGCGGGCCGCGCGACTGGTCCACCTACACCTGGTATCAGGTCGGCACCGACCTCGGCGCCGGCGCCTCGGCGATGATCTACGACGCCGACATCCTCGGCTACTTCATGAACGGCGGCGACAACGCGGAGGCCGGAAATCTGGGCTTCGCCGCCTTCACGCCGAACCCCGCCGCCAGCGCCCCCACGCCGAACGTGTGGATCTGGTCGCTGGCGATGTCGACGTTTTCCACGAAGAAGGACGCCGCATGGTACTTCATGCAATGGGCCAGCGGCGTGGAGCACGGAACCTTCGGCGCGACCAAGATGGACTTCGTGAACCCGGTGCGGAAGTCGGTCTGGTCCAACGAGGACTTCCGCAACCGGCTGGAGGCGAGCTATCCGGGCTATGTCGCGCAGCATGACGCCTCGGCGCCGGGCGCGACGATCTACTTCACCGCCCAGCCGCTGTTCTTTGACCTGACGACCGAATGGGCGGCCACGCTGCAGCAGATGGTGGCGGGCCAGGCGCCGGTGGACGAGGGGCTCGACCAGCTCGCCGCCAGCGTCGACCGCCAGCTGAAGGAGGCCGGCCTCGGCTGAGGCCGCGCCGCTTCTCGCCCGCCGCCCGGCGCCTGCGAGGACCGGGCGGCGGTCCCGCACCCCTGCCAGTCGCCGCCCCGCGGCGCCGGAGAGGCCATGACCGCCGCTGACCCTGACCTGCAGAGCTTCGCGCCGCGCCGCCGCTTCCGCGTGGGCGCCCGCTGGCTGCCCTATCTGCTCAGCCTGCCGGCGCTGCTGGTGTGCATCGGCATCCTGATCCCGTTCGGCACGGCGGTCTTCTACTCGCTCCAGCGCTACCGGCTGAGCCAGCCCTGGGCGCGGCAGATGAACTGGGGCGAGAACTACCTCAACTTCATGAGCGACCCCGCGTTCTGGAACACGCTCCAGGTCTCGCTGACCTACGCCGGCCTGACGGTGTCGCTGGAGCTGCTGCTGGGCCTCGGCATCGCCATGCTGCTGCGCGAGAGCAACCGGCTCAACAACGCCATCTCGGTCATGCTGCTGCTGCCGCTGATGACCGCCCCGGCGCTGGCGGCGCTGATGTGGAAGCTGATGACCAACCCGAATTTCGGCGTGCTGAGCTACGGCGCCCGGCTGATCGGGCTGGAGGAGTTCAAGTGGGCGTCCGACCCCTCCACCGCGATGCTGACCGTGGTGATCGTCGATATCTGGGTCTACACGCCCTTCATCATGATCCTGCTGCTGGCGGGGCTGCGCTCGCTGCCCAAGCAGCCCTTCGAGGCCGCTGCGCTCGACGGCGTGCCGCCGCTGTTCGTGTTCTGGCGCATCACCCTGCCGATGCTGACGCCCTACATCCTCACCGCGACGCTGTTCCGCCTGCTGGAGAGCATCCAGCAGTTCGACATCATCTATGCGATGACCCAGGGGGGGCCCGGCGACACGCTGACGGTGTTCCAGGTCGAGGCCTACCTGAACTTCTTCCAGTCGACGAACGTGGGCCGCTCGGCGGCGCTGCTGATGATCCTGTGGGCCATCACCTATTTTCTGTCGTCGATCTTCATCAAGAACTGGCTGCGGCTGCGCGAACGCGCCCGCGGCGACGCGTGAGGGAGGCGAGCATGGACCACGCATCCCCGATGACGCGCTGGCTGAAGGGCCTCGCCCTGACGCTGGTGGTGATCTTCTTCATGTTCCCGATCCTGTGGATCGTGCTCATGAGCTTCCAGACCAACGAGACCATCCTGCGCATGCCGCCATCGGTGGTCTTCACGCCGACGCTGGAGAACTATCAGGCGCTGATCACCGGCAAGCTGGTCAGCAGCGCCGGCGTTCTCGAAATCCAGTTCATGCGCAACCTGATGAACTCGGTGATCCTGTCGGTGTGTTCGGTGGCGCTGTCGCTGCTGCTGGGCGTGCCGGCGGCCTATGCGTTCGCGCGCCACAAGTTCCGCGGCAGCGAGGACATCGCCTTCACGCTGCTGAGCTTCCGCTTCGCGCCGCCGCTGCTGGTGCTGCTGCCGCTGGCGCTGTACTTTCAGGATCTGGGACTCGCGAACACCTATATAGGGCTGATCTGGGTCTATCAGCTCATCTGCCTGCCGCTGATCCTGTGGATCGTGCGCGGCTATTTCGAGGACATCAGCCCGGACGTCGAACACGCCTACCGGCTGGCGGGCCATTCGTGGTTCTCGACCTTCCGCAGGATCGCGCTGCCGCTGGCGGGGCCGGGGATCGCGGCGGCCGGCCTGCTGGCCTTCATCTTCGCGTGGAACAACTTCGTCTTCGCGCTGGTGCTGGCTTCGGCGGACAAGCAGCCGGTGACGGTGGGCGCGCTGGCCTTCGTGACGGCCTCGGGCATCCAGTACGGCCAGATCGCGGCGGGGATCGTGCTGTCGATCGCGCCGACGCTGGCGCTGGCGCTCTATGCGCAGCGCTACCTTGTCGAGGGCCTGTCGCTCGGCGCGGTGAAAGGATGAACGCCATGACGGAGCGCAAGCCGCCGGCCATCGAGATCGACGCCGTGACCAAGCGGTTCAAGACCGACGTGGCGCTAGACGCGGTGTCGCTGAGCGTGGCCGAGGGCGAGACGCTGGCGCTGTTCGGCCCCTCGGGCGCCGGCAAGACGGTGCTGCTGCGGGTGATCGCGGGGCTCGTCGAGGCCGACGCGGGGCGCATCCGCATCGGCGGGCGCGATATGGACGACGTGCCGCCGGAGGAGCGCGGCGTCGGCATGGCGTTCCAGAACTTCGCGCTGTTCCCGCACATGTCGGCCTTCGACAACATCGCGAGCCCGCTGACCGCGCGGCGGCAGTCGGGCGAGGCGCTGCGGGCGGGCGTCGAGAAGCTGGCGACCATGCTGAAAATCGGCCATGTGCTCGGGCAGGCGCCGAAGGCGCTCTCGAACGGGCAGAAGCAGCGCACGGCGCTGGCGCGGGCGCTGGCGGGCGGGCCGCGCACGCTGCTGCTCGACGACCCGCTGCGCAACGTGGACGCCAAGCTGCGGTTCGAGATGCGGCTGGAGCTGCCAAGGCTGCTGGCGCGCGAGAAGGCGACGACGATCTACGTCACGCAGGACTATCGCGAGGCGATGGCGCTGGGCGACCGCATCGCGGTGCTGGAGGGCGGACGGGTGACGCAGCTGGGCACGCCCGAGGAGGTGTATCTCGCCCCCGCGACGCTCTCGGTCGCGCGGCTGTTCGGCGACCCGGCGATCAACACGCTGAAGGTGACGCCGCAGACCGACGGGCAGGGCCCCTTCGTGCTGCTGAGCGACCTGCGCGCGCCGCTCGACGACGGCCTCTCCCACGCCGCGGGGCGGCCTTGCGTGCTCGGCCTGCGGCCCGAGGCTGTGCGCTTCACCGAGGCGGGCGCGCCGGGGGCGGTGGCGGTGACGGTGGAGGCCGAGACGCCGCTCAACGAGAAGACCGTGACGCTGGTGACGACCAAGCGCGGCCGCGAGATTCTCGTCTCGCGCCCCGCCGGAACCCCCGGCCCCGCCGAGGGCGCGGCGCACATCGCGGTGGACAGCGCCCACGCGCTGCTCTTCGACGCCGAGACCGGCGCCCGCATCGCGCCGCGAGAGACCACGCGCAGGGGGGCCGCGGCATGAGCGCGCCGGCGCTGGAACTCGACCGCGTCTCCAAGATCTACGGCGCGAAGGCCGCGAGGCCGGTGCGCGCCGTCGATGCGGTGAGCATGTCGGTCGCGAAAGGGGAGATCGTGGCGCTGCTCGGCTCCTCGGGCTGCGGCAAGACCTCGACGCTGCGGATGGTGGCCGGTTTCGAGACCGTCAGCGAGGGCGCCGTGCGCATCGCGGGGCGCGAGGTCAACCGCGTCGCGCCCGCGAAGCGCAACGTCGCCATGGCCTTCGAGGGCTACTCGCTCTACCCGCCGCTGACGGTGCGCGAGAACATCGCCTTCGCGCTGAAATCCGCCAGGCTGCCGCGCGAGGAGGTGGCGCGGCGCGTCGCCGAGATCGCGCATCTGCTGGAGATCGAGCCGATCCTCGACCGCTACCCCGCCTCCATCTCCGGCGGCCAGCAGCAGCGCGCGAGCCTCGGCCGGGCGCTGATCCGCGAGGCCGACCTGCACCTGCTCGACGAGCCGATGGGGCAGCTTGAGCCGGCGCTCAGGGCGCTGCTGCGCGGGCGCATCAAGCACTTCGTCAAGGAGCGCGGGCTGACCGCCGTGCTCGTCACCCACGACCAGACCGAGGCGAACGCCCTGGCTGACCGCATCGCGGTGATGGAGGGCGGCGTGCTGCAGCAGTTCGCCAGCCCCGCCGAGCTTAAGGACCGTCCTGCGAACCTCTTTACGGGCACGTTCATCGGCGAGCCGCCGATGAACGTGTTTCAGGCGCAGGCGCGGGCGGAGGGCGACGCGCTGCGGCTGGGCTTGGGCGAGGGCGTGGCGCTTGACTACCCGGCCGCGGGCTTCGAGCCGGCGGTGCGCGAGACCATCCTCAAGCGCGGGCGGGTGACGCTGGGGGTCAGGCCCCATGCGGTGCGGCTCGATCCCGCCGGCGCGCCGGCGGAGGTGGCGGCGAACCAGTGGCTCGGCGACCAGTCCCACATCGCCGCGTCCTTCGCCGGCGGCACGCTGGTGACGGTGGAGCACGACCGCGCGCGGCTGCGGCCCGGCGACCGCATCGGCGTGCGCTTCGAGCCCGCCGATCTGCATGTCTTCGACGGCGAGACCGGCGCCGCCCTCAGCCATGGCGGGAGGGCGGCGTGAACGGAGAAGCCCCCGCCTTCATCGGGCTCGACGCCGGCACCTCCGTCATCAAGGCGGTGGCGTTCGAGGCGGACGGGCGGCAGATCGGCCTCGCCAGCCGCCCGAATGCCTACGCCGTGCTGGAGGGCGGCGGCGTCGAGCAGGACATGGCGCGCACCTGGGCCGACGCCGCGACGGTGGTGAGGGCGCTGGTGGACAAGACGCCTGGGCTGGCCGCGCGCTGCGCCGGGCTCGCCGTGACCGGGCAGGGCGACGGGACGTGGCTGGTGGACGCCGCGGGCGAGCCGGTCCATGACGGCTGGCTCTGGCTCGACGGTCGCGCGGCGCGCGAGGCGCGCGAGATCGTCGCCGGCGAGGGCGGGGGGCTGATCTTTGAGACGACCGGCGCCGGCGTCACCGTCTGCCAGATGCGCACCCAGCTTGTCTGGATGAAGCGCCACGCGCCGGAGCTGCTCGCCCGCGCCGCGACCGCGCTGCACCCCAAGGAGTTCCTCTACCTGCGCCTGACCGGCGAGCGCGCGACCTGCCCGACCGAGGGCGTGTTCACCTTCGGCGACTTCCGCACCCGCGCCTATTCCGACGACGTGATCGAGGCGCTGGGCCTGAGCGACCTGAAGCGCCTGCTGCCGCCCATCGTCGACGGCGCGCAGACCGCGCATCCGCTGACGGCGGCGGCGGCGGAGATGACGGGGCTGAAGCCGGGCCTGCCGGTGACGCTCGGCTATGTCGACGTGATGTGCTGCGCCTTCGGCGGCGGGCTGCACGACGCGGGCGCCGCGCCGGGCATGACCATCCTCGGCTCGACCGGCATCCACATGCGCTTCGTCCCAGACGCCGCCCAGGTGAGCCTCAGCCCTGCGCGCACGGGCTACGTGATGGCGTTCCCCGGCGGGGCGCTGGCGCAGATGCAGCTCAACATGGCGGCGACGCTCAACATCGACTGGATGCTCGACGCGGGGCGCGAACTGCTCGCGGCCCATGGCGTGAGCAGGGAGCGGGCGGAGATGCTGGCGGGGCTAGACGCGGCGGTGATGGCGGCGCGGCCCGGCGCGGCGCTCTACCACCCCTACATCTCGCCCGCCGGCGAGCGCGGCCCTTTCGCCGAGCCCGACGCGCGCGCCAGCTTCACCGGGCTGGCGCAGGGGACCGGCTGGTTCGACATGACGCGCGCCGTCTTCGAGGGCCTCGCCTTCGCGGCGCGCGACTGCTACGGCGCGATGGGGCCGGTCCCTGCCGAGGTGCGGCTTTCCGGCGGCGCCGCGCGCTCCGGCGCAATGCGGAGAATCCTCTCCGCCGCGCTCGGCGCGCCGACGCGCGGCGTGGCGCGGGAGGAGGCGGGTGCCGCCGGCGCCTGCATGATCGCCGCGCTGCGCGAGGGCCTCCACCCTGACGCGCAGTCCTGCGCCGACGCCTGGGTGGCGCCGCATCTGGGCGCGCTCGAGCCGCCCGACGCGCGGCTTGCCGACATCTATGCGCCGCTGTTCGAGGCGTTCCGCGCCACGCGCGAGGCGCTCGCGCCGGCGTGGGGCGCGCTCGCCGACGTCCGGAGGGGATCATGACCGTCGAGATCGCCGTGATCGGCGACCGCTTCATGCTGTCGTCGATGTTCGAGAGCGCCATCCGCGAGGCCTGCGGCGACGCCGTATCCTGCCGCCTGCTCGACCTGCCATGGCCCGACGAGCCGATGGAGCACGGATACGCGAAGCCGGGCATGGACGGGCTCAAGGAATACATGGGCGAGCCTGACGACGTGATCGCCCATGTCGGGAACGCGCCGATCCTCGTGACGCATCTCGCGCCGCTCTCGGCCGCGATGTTCGAGGCGATGCCGGCGCTGAAGCTGGTGGCGGTGTCGCGCGGCGGGCCGGTCAACATCGACATGGCCGCCGCCCGCGAACGCGGCGTGACGGTGGTCAACACGCCGGGCCGCAACGCCTCCGCCGTCGCCGAGTTCACCCTCGGCGCCATCCTCGCCGAGACCCGCAACATCACCCGCGGGCACGACGCGCTGCGGCGCGGCGAGTGGCGCGGCGATCTCTACCGCGCCGACGAGACCGGCGAGGAGCTGTCGGAGATGACCGTCGGCGTCATCGGCTACGGCGCCATCGGAACCCGCGTGGTGAAGCTGCTGCGCGCCTTCGGGGCGCGGGTGATGGTGGCCGACCCCTATGTGCAGCTCAGTGCGGCCGACGCGGCGGACGGGGTGAAGCTCGTCAGCCGCGAGACGCTGCTGGCGGAGGCCGACGTCGTCACCCTGCACGCCCGCGTCACGCCCGAGACCACGGGCTTCATCGACGCGCAAGCCTTAGCCGCCATGAAGCCGGGCGCAGTCTTCGTCAACACCGCCCGCGGCCCGATGGTCGACTATCCCGCGTTGACGGCGGCGCTGGAGAGCGGCCACTTGCGCGGCGCGATGCTGGAGACCTTCGCCGTGGAGCCCGCCGGCCCCGACGAGCGGCTGCTGTCGCTGCCCAACGTGACGCTGACGCCCCACATCGCCGGAGCGTCGCTCAAGACCGTGAAGATCGCCGCCGCGCAGGCGGCCGAGGAGATCCGCCGCCGGCTCGCGGGCGAACCGCCGCTTAACCCCTGTTGAGGACGCCATGAAGAAAGACGAGCTGAAGCTCCGCGAGGAGATCATCGCCCAGGCCCGCTGGATGAACGCCAGTGGTCTCAACCAGGGCACCAGCGGCAACATCTCCGCCCGCCATGGCGACACGATGCTGATCACGCCTTCGGCGACGGCCTATGACGCGCTGGAGCCGGAGATGATCGCCGCCATGCCGCTGGAGGGCGACTACGGGGCGTGGGAAGGCCCGCTCAAGCCTTCGACGGAATGGCGCTTCCACCTCGACATCCAGCGCGCCAAGCCGGAGGTGGGCGCGGTGGTCCACACCCACTCGACCTACGCCACGGTGCTGGCTATCGCCGGCAAGTCGGTGCCGGCCTGCCACTACATGATCGCTGCCTTCGGCGGCATGGAGATCCGCTGCGCGCCCTACGCCACCTTCGGCACCAAGGCGCTGTCGGACCACGCGCTGACCGCGCTCGACGGCCGCACCGGCTGCCTGCTCGCCAACCATGGCATGATCGCCACGGGCGCCAGCCTCGCCAAGGCGATGTGGCTGGCGGTGGAGCTCGAGACCATCGCCAAGCAGTACTACATGAGCCTGCTGATCGGCGGCCCGAACCTGCTGAGCGAGGCGGCCATCGCCGACACTGCCAAATCCTTCGGCAGCTACGGCCTGCAGGACGACGCGGGGAAGGCGAAGAAACCCGCGAAGGCGTCGGCCAAGGCCGGCAAGGGCAAATGAGCGCGGCGGGCGCGGCGGCGGTCGGCGCGGCGGCTGGCGGGGCCGTCGATCTGCTCGTCGTCGGCGGCGGCGTCAACGGCGCTGGCGTCGCCCGGGACGCCGCGGGGCGCGGCCTCAGCGTGATCCTGTGCGAAAAGGGCGATCTCGCCGAGGGCACCTCCTCGCGCTCGGGCAAGTACATCCACGGCGGCCTGCGCTACCTCGAATACTACGAGTTCCGGCTGGTGCGCGAGGCGCTGATCGAGCGCGAGGTGCTTCTGGCCGCCGCGCCGCACATCACCTGGCCGCTGCGGCTGATCCTGCCGCACAGCCCCGAGCAGCGGCCGCGCTGGCTGATCCGGCTGGGGCTGTTCCTTTACGACAACCTCGGCGGCCGCAAGCGCATTCCCGCCACGACGTCGATCGACTTCCGCCGCGACCCCGAGGGCGCCGCGATCCGCGACGCTTTCCGCCGCGGCTTCGCCTATTACGACTGCTGGGTGGACGACGCGCGCCTCGTCATCCTCAACGCCGTGGATGCGGCGCGGCGCGGCGCGGAGGTGCTGACGCGCACCCGCGTCGTCTCCGCCCGGCGCGAGGGCGAACTGTGGCGCGCGGTCCTGCGCGGGCCGCAGGGCGAGCGCGAGGTGACGGCGCGGGCGGTCTTCAACGCCGCGGGGCCCTGGGTGGAGGAGGTGCTGGGCAATGTCGCCGGCGTCAACGCGCAGCGCCATGTCCGGCTCGTGAAGGGCAGCCACATCATCGCGAAGAAATGGTGGGACGGCCCGCACGGCTACGTCCTGCAGAACGACGACCGGCGGCTGATCTTCGTGAATCCCTATTTCGACGACCTCGCGCTGATCGGCACCACCGACATCCCGTTCGAGGGCGCGCCGGAGACGGTGACGGCCGGCGAGGACGAGGTCGCCTACCTCTGCCGCGCGCTGAACCGCTACTTCCGCCATCAGCTGACGCCCGAGGACGTGGTGAGCAGCTATTCCGGCGTCAGGCCGCTGTTTGACGACGACAGCGCCAAGGGCGCCTCGGCGGTGACGCGGGACTATGTGTTCGACGTGGACGGCGGCGACGGGCGGGCGCCCATCGTCTCGGCCTTTGGCGGCAAGATCACCACTTTCCGCAAGCTCGCCGAGCACGGGCTGCATCGGCTGAAGCCGTTCTTTCCGGAAATGCGCGGCGACTGGACCGAGCGCGCGCCACTGCCCGGCGGCGCGATGCCGGGGGCCGATTTCGACGCGTGGTTCGCCGGCTTCCGCGCCGCGCGGCCGTGGCTGCCGGACGATCTCGCCCGCCACTACGCCCGCGCCTACGGGACCGACGCGGAGACGCTGCTGGAGGGCGCCGAGGGGCTCGACGACCTCGGCCGGCATTTCGGCGGCCTGCTCCACGAGCGCGAGGCGCGCTGGGCGATGGAGCGCGAATGGGCCTGCGCCCCGGAGGACGTGCTGTTGCGCCGCGGCAAGCACGGGCTGTTCCTCAGCGAGGCCGAGAAAGCAGGGTTCGAAGACTGGTTCTCCGGCCAGAGGGTTGCGGCGTGAGCGCGGCGGAGCGCTTCGCGGCGCTGCGCGCCGACCCCGCCTTCGCCCGGCTCAGGGCCGTCTCGGCGCGCCTGGGGGCAGACCCGCTGCAGGTGCAGGGCGCCGGCGGCAACACCTCGTTCAAGCGCGGCGACGCGATGCTCATCAAGGCGTCGGGCCTGTGGCTGGCGGAGGCGGAGGCGCGCGACGTGTTTGTTCCGGTGGACCTCGCCGGCCTGCGCGCCGCCGTCGCGCGCGACGACCCCGGCGCGGAGGCGGCGCTGGCGCAAGTGCCCCCCGAGGCCAACCCGGGCGGGCTGCGCCCATCCATCGAGACGACGGTGCACGCCGTCTGCCCCGCGCCCGTCGTGCTGCACACCCATTGCGTCGCGACCATCGCGGCGGCGATGCGCGCGGACGGCGAGGCGGTCGCCATGGCGGCGCTCGACGGTCTCGGCGCGATGTGGGTTCCCTACGTCAAGCCGGGCCTGCGGCTCGCGCGCGAGATCGCAGGGCGGCTGCGGCCCGACACGCGGCTCATCGTGCTCGGCAATCACGGGATTGTCGCCTGCGCGGACGACGCGGGCGAGGGCGAGTCGCTGCTGGCGGAGGCGGCGGCGCGCCTTGCTGCGCCGCTGGCGTTCGGGGGCGCAGCGCCGGCGCCGGGCCTCGCGGAGGCGCTTCGGGACGTGGACTACCGTCCGCTTGACGCGCCCGCGACGCAGGCGCTGGCGCGGGATGCGACGCGGCTGGCCCGCGCGGCGGCGGGGTCGTTCTGGCCCGACCATGTGATCTTCCTCGGGCGCGGGCTCGCCTGCGCCGCGCCGGGCGAGACGGCGGCGCAGGCGGCGGCGCGGCTCGGCCGGCCGGCGCTGCTGTTCCTGCCGGGCCTCGGCGCCGCCATGCGCGAGGACGCCTCCGCCGGCGCGCAGGCGCTCGCGGCCTGCGTCGGCGACGTGTTCGCGCGGGTTGCGGACGGCGCGCCGCTCAGGCCCTTCACCGCGACGGAGGAGGACGCGCTGCTGAACTGGGACGCCGAGAAATACCGCCAGAGCCTCGACGCCGGAGGCGCCGCGTGAGCGGCGATCTCGCGCTCGGCGTCGATCTCGGCACCGGCGGCGCGCGCACGGCGCTGATCGACCGCCACGGCGCCCTCATCGCGGCGGCGAGCGCGTCGCTGGCGGAGATCTGCCCCGACCGCCGCGACCCCGCCACATGGGAGGGCGCGGTCGCGCTGGCGCTCTCCCGGCTCGGGACGGAGGCCGACCTCGGCCGCGTCGGCGCGCTGGCGGTCGATGCGACCAGCGGGACGGTGCTGGCGCTCGACGCCGGCGACGCGCCGGTGGGAGCCGCGCTGATGTACGACGACGCGGTGGACGACCCCGCCATCCCCGCCGCCGTCGCCGCGCTCGCCCCGCGCGAGAGCGCCGCGCACGGTCCCGCCTCGGCGCTGGCTCGCGCCATCGTCCTGCAGGACCGGCCGGGCGTCCGGCGCATCGCGCATCAGGCCGACTGGATCGCCGACCTTTTCTCCGGCCCCGGCGGCCCCTCCGACGAGAGCGACGCGCTCAAGACCGGCTACGACCCGGTGGCGCGGCGCTGGCCCGACTGGCTCGCGCGCTCGCCGCTGCGCGCGGGCCTGCTGCCGGCGGTGCTGCCGGTCGGCGCCCGGCGCGGCGCGGTGACGGCCGCCGCGGCGCGCCGTTTCGGGCTGCCGCAGGGCGCGCCGGTCGCGGCCGGCCTGACCGACGGCTGCGCCTCGTTCCTCGCCACCGGCGCCGGGCGGCCCGGCGACGGCGTGACCGCGCTCGGCACAACGCTCACGATCAAGCTGCTCTCGGACCGCCCGGTGTTCGCCCCGGAATACGGGATCTACAGCCACCGCATCGGCGAGATCTGGCTCGCCGGCGGGGCGTCGAACACCGGCGGCGGGGCGCTGGCGGCGCAGATGGCGCCGGAGCGGATCGCCGAGCTTTCCGCGCGCATCGACCCCGAAGCCGACAGCGGGCTCGACTACTACCCGCTGGCGAAGCCGGGCGAGCGTTTTCCCGTCGCCGACCCCGCCTTCGCGCCGCGCCTGACGCCGCGCCCCGACGACGACGCGGCCTTCCTGCACGGGCTGCTGGAGGGCGTCGCGCGGGTCGAGGCGCTGGGCTACCGCCGCCTCGCGGAGCTTGGCGCGCCGCCGCTCGCGGCGATCCGCAGCGTCGGCGGCGGCGCGGCCAACGCGGTCTGGACGCGGATGCGCGCCCGCATCCTCGGCGTTCCCGCGCTGGCGGCGGCGTCGGACGCCGCGGCGGTCGGCGCCGCGCGCGTGGCCCTGCCGCTGCTGGCCGCGCCATGACGCCGCGCATCGCGGGCCTGCGCGAGATCGCCGACCGGTTCGACGCCGTGCTGCTCGACCAGTTCGGCGTTCTGCATGACGGGCGGACCGCCTTTCCGGGCGCCGTCGCCTGCGTGGCGGCGCTGAAGGCGGCGGGCAGGCGGCTCGCCGTCGTCACCAATTCCGGCAAGGGCGCGGGGCCCAACCGCGACCGCCTCGCCGCGCTGGGCTTCGCGCCGGACCTCTTTGACGCGGTGATCACGTCGGGGGACGTCTGCCGCGGCGCGCTGGCTGCGCTGCCGCAGAGCGCGTCGGTCTTCGTGATCGCGCGCGACGGCGACCGTTCGGCCCTCGCGGGCCTCGCCCTGCGGGAGACCGCCGACCCGCGCGAGGCGGACGCGGTGCTGCTCGCCGGCGCGGAGCCCGAGCGCATGACGCAGGACGGCTACCGCGCGCTGCTGGCCCCGGCGGCGGCGCGCGGCGCGCCGCTCTTCTGCGCCAACCCCGACCTGCGCATGTACGTCCGCGGCGGCACGGCCTTCGGCGCCGGCGCGGTGGCGCGCGACTACGCGGCGACCGGCGCACCGGTGCGCTGGTTCGGCAAGCCGCACCCGGAGATCTTCGCCGCCGCCCTCGCGGCGCTGGACACTGCGCCCGCGCGCGCGGTGATGGTCGGCGACAGCGCAGCGCATGACGTCGGCGGCGCAAAGTTGGCCGGTTGCGCATGGGTGCTGGTGGAGGGCGGCGTCTACGCGGGGGCCGCGCAGGACGTCCCCGAAAGCGGCGGCTGGGCGATGGCGTCGCTGGCCTGGTGAAGGCCCCTATGGGCCGCTGATGGGGGCGCTACTGGGCCGCCGTCCGCGAGCCGTCGCGCAGCGCGTCGGTCGCGGCCAGCAGCTCCGCCGTGATGCCCGGCTCGCTCAGGGCGTGGCCGGCGTCGCCCACCATGCGCAGCTCCGAGGCCGGCCAGGCGCGGTGCAGCATGAACGCCGAGGCCGGCGGGCACACCATGTCGTAGCGCCCCTGCACGATCATGCCGGGAATGTCCCGGATGCGGTCGATGTCGCGCAGGATCTGGCCGTCGCTTTCAAGAAAGCCGCGGTTCTGGAAATAATGGCACTCGATGCGGCTGAAGGCGCGCGCATAGGCGGCGTCGGAGAAGCCCGGCCTGAGCGACGGCTCGGCGCGCAGGGTGGCGGTCGCCCCCTCCCAGCGCGCCCAGATGCGGGCGAAGTCGGTCTGCTGCGCGAGGTCGCCCGACATCAGGCGGCGGTGGTAGGCGGCGATCAAGTCGCCGCGCTCGGCGGGGGGTATCGGCGCGACGAACTCCTCCCACAGCTCGGGGAAGAACTGCGCGGCGCCGCCGCCATAGAACCAGTCGAGCTCGCGCTGGCTCATCAGGAACACGCCGCGCAGGATCAGCTCGCTCACCCTGCGCGGGTGCGCCTCGGCGTAGAGCAGCCCGAGCGCGGCGCCCCAGCTGCCGCCGAACACCGACCAGCGCTCCACGCCGATGCGGCGGCGGATCGCCTCGATGTCGTCGATCAGGTCGCCGGTGGTGTTGCGCTCCACGCTGGCGTGGGGGCGCGAGCGCGCGCAGCCGCGCTGGTCGAACAGCACCACATGCCACGCCTCGGGGTCGAAGTAGCGGCGCATTCCCGGCGAGCAGCCGCCGCCCGGCCCGCCATGCAGCACGACCACCGGCTTCGCCCCGCGCGTGCCGCATTCCTCGACATAGAGGTCGTGGCCGCCCGGCACGCTCAGGCGGAAGCGGTTGAACGGCTCGATGGCGGGATAGAGGGCTCGGCGCACCGGCGTCATGCAGATTCCTCGGCTCGCCCATCCTCCATGGCTGTTCTATGTCATAGGGCGCGCAGGGGGGGAAGCCCACCGCCGCGCGGCATGACGATCACGCAAAGGGAGCGCGCGCATGGCCACGGTCGACGCTGCGGAAGTCGCCAAGTTCGAAGCGATGGCCGCCCGCTGGTGGGATCCGGAGGGCGACGCCGCGCCGCTGCACCGCCTCAACCCCTGCCGGCTCGACTACATCGCCGAGCAGATCGCGGCGCAGTTCGGGCGGGACCGCCGCGGCCGCTCGCCGCTCGCCGGGCTGTCGCTCGTCGACGTGGGCTGCGGCGGCGGGCTGATGGCCGAGCCGATGGCGCGGCTCGGCGCGACGGTGACGGGGCTCGACGCGGCCTCTGGCGCCGTCGCCGCCGCGCAGGCGCACGCCGCGGCGTCGCGGCTGGAGATCGACTACCGCGCCGAGACGGCGGAGGCGCTGGCTGCGTCGGGCGCCGCCTTCGACGTGACGCTCGCGCTGGAGATCGTGGAGCATGTGGCGGAGCGCGAGGCGTTCTTCGCGGCGTTGTCGGCGCTGACGAAGCCCGGCGGGCTGGTGATCCTCTCCACGCTGAACCGCACCGCGGCGAGCTTCGCCAAGGCCGTCGTCGGGGCGGAGTACGTCCTGCGCTGGCTGCCGCGCGGCACCCATGACTGGCGCCGCTTCGTCACGCCGGACGAGCTGGCGGCGGCGGCCCTGGCGGCGGGACTGACGCCGGTGGACCGCATGGGGATGGTCTTCTCGCCGCTCTCGGGCCGCTGGCGGCTCAGCCCCGAAGACCTGTCGGTGAACTACCTGCTGACCTGCGAGAAACCCGGCTGAGGGCCGGCGCGACCCGCGCCCTCACACCGTCAGCAGGCGCTTCACTTCGGGCGCGTCGAGCCCTGTAGCGTCGCCTGACAGGGCCACCTCGCCGCGGTCGAGGATGTAGAAGCGGTCGGCGAGCTCGCGGGCGAAGTCGAAATACTGCTCCACCAGCACGATGGCCATGTCGCCGCGCTCGCGCAGGTAGCGGATGGCGCGGCCGATGTCCTTGATGATGCTCGGCTGGATGCCCTCGGTCGGCTCGTCTAGCAGGATGAGCCGCGGTCGCGTCACCAGCGCGCGGGCGATGGCGAGCTGCTGCTGCTGGCCGCCGGAGAGATCGCCCCCGCGCCGGCGCATCATCTCCCGCAGCACCGGAAACAGGCTGAAGATGTCGTCGGGGATCGAGCGCTCAGTGCGCTTCAGCGGCGCATAGCCGGTCTCGAGGTTCTCGCGCACGGTAAGCAGCGGGAAGATCTCGCGGCCCTGCGGCGCGATGGCGACGCCGCGCCGCGCGCGCTGGTGCGGCGACAGGCCGTCAAGCGCCGCGCCCTCCCAGGCGATCGACCCGGCCGAGGCGCGTTGCTGGCCGATGATCGCCCGCATCAGCGAGGTCTTGCCGACGCCGTTGCGGCCCAGCACGCAGGTCACCTCGCCCGGCCGCGCCTCCATGGAGACCCGGCGCAGCGCCTGCGCGGCGCCGTAGTGCAGGTCGATGGCGTCCACCTTCAGCATCGCTCAGCGCCCCAGATAGACATCGACGACCTCCTGCACGGCGCTGACATGGTCGATGGAGCCCTCCGCCAGCACGGCGCCCTGGTGCAGCACCGTCACCTTCACGCCGAGCGCGCGCACGAACTCCATGTCGTGCTCGACCACCACCACCGAATGCGCGCCGGCCACCGCGCGCAGCAGTTCGGCTGTCTGCATCGTCTCGGCGTCGGTCATGCCCGCCACCGGCTCGTCGACAAGCAGCACCTTGGGGTCCTGCGCCAGCAGCATGCCGATCTCCAGCCACTGCTTCTGGCCATGGCTGAGATCGCCCGCGAGATCTCCGCGCCGCGCCTCCAGCCGGATCAGCGCCAGCAGTTCGTCGAGCCGCGCGGCCTCCTCGCCGGTCCGCTTCGCGAACAGCATCGCATAGACGTCGCGGCGGCCCTTCAGCGAGAGCAGCAGGTTGTCCTCGACGGTCTGGGTCTCGAACACGGTCGGCTTCTGGAACTTGCGCCCGATGCCGAGCCGCGCGACGCCCGCCTCGTCCTGCTTTGTCAGATCGACCTGGCCGTTGAACAGCACGTCGCCGCGATCGGGGCGGGTCTTGCCGGTGATGATGTCCATCATCGTGGTCTTGCCGGCCCCGTTGGGGCCGATGATGGCGCGCATCTCGCCGGGCTTCAGGATCATCGACAGGCCGTTGATCGCCTTGAAGCCGTCGAAGGCGACATGGACATTATCGAGATAGAGGATCGAGCCAGCCGCCTGGATCGCCATCGCCCCTACTCCGCCGCCGCCGGGGCGGTCGTGGCGGGTTCCGCCCGGGCCGCGCGCCTGCGCCGCCTCAGCAGCCCGAGGATGCCGTTCGGCAGGAACAGCGTCACCGCCACGAACAGCGCGCCGAGGAAGAACAGCCAGATCTCGGGGAACCACCCCGTCAGCAGCGTCTTGGCGCCGTTCACGGTGAAGGCGCCGAGCGCCGCGCCGACCAGGGTGCCGCGCCCGCCCACGGCCACCCAGATCACCGCCTCGATCGAGTTGGCCGGCTGGAACTCGCTGGGGTTGATGATGCCGACCTGCGGGACGTAGAGCGCCCCCGCGACGCCGGCCATCATCGCCGACACGACGAAGACGAACAGCTTGTAGTACTCCACCCGGTAGCCGAGGAAACGCGCGCGGCTCTCGGCGTCGCGCACAGCGATGAGCACCTTGCCGGCGCGCGACTGCGTGACGGCGCGGCAGATCAGGTAGCCGCCGCCGAGCGCGAGGCAGGAGAGCGCGAACAGCGTCGCCCGCGTCCCCGGCGCCTGGAGGTCGAAGCCCAGCACGTCCTTGAAGTCGGTCAGGCCGTTGTTGCCGCCGAAACCCATGTCGTTGCGAAAGAACGCCAGCAGCAGCGCGTAGGTCATCGCCTGGGTGATGATCGAGAAATAGACGCCGGTGACGCGCGAGCGGAACGCGAACCAGCCGAACACGAAGGCGAGCAGGCCCGGAACCAGCAGCACCATCGCGCAGGCGAACCAGAACATGTCGAAGCCGAGCCAGAACCACGGCAGCGCGTCGTAGTTCAGGAACACCATGAAGTCGGGCAGGACCGGGTTGGCGTACACGCCCCGGTCGCCGATCTCCCGCATCAGGTGCATGCCCATGGCGTAGCCCCCCAGCGCGAAGAAGGCGCCGTGGCCGAGGCTGAGGATGCCGCAATAGCCCCAGATGAGATCCACCGACAGCGCCAGCAGCGCATAGGTCAGATACTTGCCGAACAGCGACACCGCATAGCTCGGCAGGTGCAGCGCCGAGCCCGGCTCGGCGAGCAGGCTCATCATCGGCACGATCGTTGCGAAGCAGGCGAGCAGCAGCAGGAACACCGCGCCGCGCAGGTCGATCAGCCGGGCGATCATGCCCGGCCTCCCGCGCTGCCATGCGGTCGGCGGGCCGCGCCGCGCGCCGCGGTCAGCGGCTGGCGAGCGTCACCGAACCGGGGGTGAAGGCGCGCACGTCCAGCAGGCACTGCGCGCCCTCGACCGTGAAGACGAACACGTGCTCCTGCCCGTTCGCGCCGGCCACCAGCCGGCAGAAGCGCGAGGGGCCCTCGAGTTCCGCGGGACAGGTCGCGAGGTCGTCGTGCCTCACCGCCGCGTAGAACTGCGGATAGGTGATCGGGCAGGGCTGCGCGGCGCCGGCCTGCGCCATCGCGGCGTGGCTTGGCGCGGCGAGCAGCAGCAGGGGGGCGAGGGCGACGAGACGGTTCATGGCCATACTCCGGCGAACATACACGCGCCGCAGTCTGCGCCCCGCCGGTAAAGGCGTCGTTCATGTCCGGCCTCATTGCTCGACCGCCCGGCCCTTGAGCGCGAACAGCCCGCGCGGGCGCTTCTGAATGAAGAGGATGATGAAGACGAGCACCAGGATCTTGGCCATCACCGCGCCCGCGAAGGGCTCGAGGAACTTGTTGGCGACGCCCAGCGTGAAGGCGCCCGCGAGCGCGCCCCACAGGTTGCCCACGCCGCCGAACACCACGACCATGAAGCTGTCGACGATGTAGCTCTGGCCGAGATCGGGCGAGACGTTGTCGATCTGGCTCAGCGCGACGCCGGCCACGCCCGCCACGCCGGCGCCCAATCCGAAGGTCATCGCGTCGACCCAGCCGGTGCGCACGCCCATCGCGTCGGCCATGCGGCGGTTCTGGGTGACGGCGCGCATCTGCAGGCCCATCGGCGTGCGCTTGAGCAGAAGCGTCAGCGCCGCGAACACCGCCAGCGCGAACAGCACGATCCAGAAGCGGTTCCACGTCACCTGCATCTGGCCGATCTGGAACGCGCCCGACATCCAGTCGGGGTTGGAGACGGCGCGGTTGGTGGCGCCGAAGATCGACCGCACCAGCTGCTGCAGGATCAGCGAGACGCCCCAGGTCGCCAGCAGCGTCTCCAGCGGGCGGCCGTAGAGAAAGCGGCAGACGCCGCGCTCGATCGCCACTCCCACCGACCCCGATACGAGGAAGGCGAGCGGCAGCGCGAAGGCCAGCGTCCATTCCGAGAGCCAGGGGGCCGAGGCGACGATGGCCTGCTGCACCGCGAAGGTCGTGTAGGCGCCGAGCATCACCAGTTCGCCATGGGCCATGTTTATCACGCCCATCACGCCGAAGGTGATCGCCAGCCCGATGGCGGCGAGCATCAGCACCGAGCCGAGGCTGATCCCGAACCAGACATTGCGCGCGGCGTCCCAGAACGCCAGCACGCGCTCGATGGCGTCGCGGGTGTCGCCGGCGGCGGCGGCGACCTCGGGGGCGGGATCATTCTGCGCGGCGATCGCCAGCGACAGCGCGGCGCGGTCGCCGCGCGCGGTCAGGGTGTCGAGCGCCGCGACCTTGTCGGCTGGCGCGGCGGCCCCGTCCGCCAGGATCGAGGCGGCGCGGGCCTCGGCGATCAGCTTCGCGATGGCGGGGTCGGTCTCGGCCGCGAGGGCCGCCGAAAGCGGCTCGATCTGTTCGGGGTCGGGGCCGGAAAAGGCGGCCTGCGCGGCGGAGATGCGCACCGCGGGGTCGGGGCTGCCCAGGGTCAGCACGCCCACGGCGCTGCGGATGGCGCGGCGCACGGCGTTGTTGACGCGGATGCGCTCCGAGGCCCCGCGGCCGAGCGGGCCGATCTCCTCGCCGGTCAGCGCGTCGAAGGCGACCTCCTGCCGGCGCGGGCCCGTGACGCGGACGATGCGCCCGTCGGCGTTGAGGCGCTCCAGCTCGCCCTCCAGCAGCGCGTCGAGCAGGGCCGCGGCGCGGGGGTCCGAGGTCGCGGCGATGCGCGAGACGATCCCGGCGCGGTCGTTGAAGTCGCCGTCGGGCAGGCGGGCTGCGAGCGCTTCGAGCGTGGCGCCGCCCGTCTCGGCGGTCTGCGCGAGGATCGGCGCCGCGGCCATCAGGAGGAACAGGCTCGCGAGCAGGGCGAGGGCGCTGCGCATGGGTCTTGCCTTCGGGCGAGGGGTGCGGGGCCGGGAAGGGAGGAGGGCCTTCCCGGCCCCGCTGCGGTCAGGACGGCGGCGAACCTATTACTGACCCACGCCGCCGCACTGCCCGGTCTCGGTGTTGAAGTTCCCGCATGACATAGGCGCGCGCCAGTTCGCGATCAGCGGCGCGGATTCGGGCAGGTAGTCGGACCAGGCGTCGCCGAGAACGAGGCCGGAGGTCTCCCAGACGACCTCGAACTGGCCGTCGTCCTGGATCTCGCCGACCAGCACCGGCTTGGTGATGTGGTGGTTGGCGCCCATCGCCGAGTAGCCGCCGGTCAGGTTCGGCACCGCGACGCCGATCATGGCGTCGATCACGGCGTCGGGGTCGGTCGTGCCGGCGGCCTCGACGGCCTTCACCCACATGTTGAAGCCGATGTAGTGCGCCTCCATCGGGTCGTTGGTGACGCGGGCGGCGTCGCCTATGAAGGCGTGCCAGGCGTCGATGAAGTCGGCGTTCACGTCGGTGTCGACCGACATGAAGTAGTTCCAGGCGGCGAGGTGGCCGACGAGCGGCGCGGTGTCGATGCCGGCCAGCTCCTCCTCGCCCACGGAGAACGCGACCACGGGAATGTCCTCGGCGGAGACGCCCTGGTTGCCGAGCTCCTTGTAGAACGGCACGTTGGCGTCGCCGTTGATGGTGGAGACGACGGCGGTCTTCTTGCCGGCGGAGCCGAAGGCCTTGATGTCGCTCACGATCGTCTGCCAGTCGGAGTGGCCGAACGGCGTGTAGTTGATCATGATGTCCTCAGGCGCGACGCCCTGCGCCTGCAGGTAGGCCTCGAGGATCTTGTTGGTCGTGCGCGGATAGACGTAGTCGGTGCCGGCGAGCACCCAGCGCTCGACGCCCTCGTTCTCCATCAGGTAGTCGACGGCGGGAATGGCCTGCTGGTTCGGCGCCGCACCGGTGTAGAACACGTTGCGCTGGCTCTCCTCGCCCTCGTACTGCACCGGGTAGAACAGGATCGAGTTCAGCTCCTCGAAGACCGGCAGCACCGACTTGCGGCTCACCGAGGTCCAGCAGCCGAACACCGCGTCGACGTCGTTCACCTCGATCAGCTCGCGCGCCTTCTCGGCGAAGAGCGGCCAGTCGGAGGCGGGATCGACCACGACCGCCTCGAGCTGCCGGCCGAGCAGCCCACCCTTCTTGTTCTGCTCCTCGATGAGCATGAGCATGACGTCCTTCAGCGTCGTCTCCGAGATCGCCATGGTGCCGGAGAGCGAGTGCAGGATGCCGACCTTGATGGGGCCCTCCTGCGCCGCGGCCGCGGTGGCCAGCGAGAGCGCGAGCGCCGTGGACGAGAGAATGCGCATCATGTGGACTGTCTCCTTGTCAGGTCGCACCCCGCGCCGGCGGAGCGTTAACATTTCATGCCCAACGAAACGCCATCGCTGCGCCGCAAGAAAGGGCGCCTGACGGATTCTGGCCTCGGGCGGCAAAAATGATTATCATTTGGGCATGAAAGCGCCGGATCGGCCTGCGGCGAGCGCAGATCCGTCCCGACTCACTGCGATGGTCGGGCGGCCGGCGGCGGGCGGGCTGTTGATCCCGCGCCCGGAACCCGGCAAGGAAGACGCGTCCCTCGCAGCCGACGGAACGTCCATGCGCCGCCTCTATCACCTCACCCTCTGCCCCCGCAGCCGCAAGATCCGCCTCGTTCTCGGGGAGAAGCGGCTGGAGGCGGAGCTGATCGAGGAGAAGACCTGGGAGAAGCGCACCGACTTCCTGCGCCTCAACCCCGCCGGCGACGTGCCGGTGCTGGTCGAGCCCGACGGCCGCGCGCTCTGCGACAGCGCCGCGATCTTCGAGTATCTCGAGGAGACGGGACCGGAGCCGCGGCTGCTGCCGTCGGACCCGATCGACCGCGCCGAGGCGCGGCGGCTGGTCGGCTGGTTCGACGGCAAGTTCAACGCCGAAGTCACCGAGAACCTCGTCGCCGAGCGCGCGATCAAGCGGCTCTCGCGCTCGGGCTACCCCGACAGCGGCAAGATCAAGGCCGGGGCCAGGGCTGTGAAGCAGCATGTCGAGTATGTCGGCTGGCTGGCGGAGCGCCGGCGCTGGCTGGCGGGCGACGCGCTCTCCATCGCCGATTTCGCCGCCGCGGCGCATCTGAGCTGCCTCGACTTCATCGGCGACGCGCCGTGGGAGGTCAGCGACCCGGCGAAGGAATGGTATGCGCGGGTGAAGTCGCGCCCGGCCTTCCGGCCGCTGCTGTCGGACCATCTGCCCGGCTTCTCCCCGCCCGACCACTACGCCGACCTCGATTTCTGATGGCGGCGCCCGATCTTCGGGCGGCGCTGGAGGCGGAGGCCCGGAGCTTGGGCTTCGCGGGGTTCGGGGTCTGCGCGCCGGAGGCGACGCGCCCCGCCGGCGAGGCCCTGCGCGCCTGGGTTGGCGCGGGGCTGCACGGCGAGATGGCGTGGATGGCCGAGCGGCTCGCCTGGCGGGCCGACGCCTCTGCGCTCTGGCCCGAGGCGCGGTCGGTAGTCATGCTCGCCGAGCCCTACCCGCCCGGCGACGACCCGATGGTGGCGCTCGTGATGCGCGACCGCGCCGCGATCAGCGTCTATGCGCAGGGCGCAGACTACCACGACGTCGTCAAGCGCAAGCTCAAGAGGCTCGGCCGCTGGCTGATCGACCGCGCCGGCGGCGACATAAAGGTGTTCGTCGACACCGCGCCGGTGATGGAGAAGCCGCTGGCTGAGGCCGCCGGCCTCGGCTGGCGCGGCCGCCACACCAATCTCGTCAGCCGCGAGCTCGGCTCGTGGTTCTTCCTCGGCGCGCTGTTCACGACGCTGGAGCTGGCGCGCGACGCGCCTCACGCGGACCGCTGCGGCTCCTGCCGCGCCTGCCTCGACATCTGCCCGACCGCCGCCTTCCCGGCTTCCGGCGTGCTCGACGCCCGGCGCTGCGTCTCCTACCTCACCATCGAGCTGAAGGGGCCGATCCCGCGCGAGATGCGGCCGCTGATCGGCAACCGCATCTACGGCTGCGACGATTGCCTCGCCGTCTGCCCGTGGAACAAGTTCGCCGGCCGAGCGCGCGAAATCGCCTATGCGGCGCGGCCCGAACTGGCGCGGCCGCGGCTGGCCGATCTCGCGGCGCTCGACGACGCGGCCTTCCGCGAGGTGTTCGCCGGCTCGCCGGTCAAGCGGATCGGGCGCGACCGCTTCCTGCGCAACGTGCTCGTGGCGATCGGCAACTCCAGCGATCCCGACCTCGCCGAGAGCGCCTGCGCGCGACTTGCCGACGCCTCGGCGCTGGTGCGCGGCGCCGCCGTCTGGGCGCTCTGGCGGCTCTGGCCGGCGGCGCGACTGGCGGCCCTGCGCGCCGACGACCCAGATCCCGACGTCGCCGCGGAGTGGGCGGCGGCCCTCGGTCCGTCCTGAGAACGGCGCCGCGCCGCCGTTCTGCGACCCCATCACAAAGACTTCGCTGGATCGCCGCGGCGCGGGCGGCCATGCTCCGCTCAGGTGAATTCTTCGGGAGAACCCATCATGCGCCGACTGCTGACCCTCGCCGTCCTCGCCCACTGCGCCGTGCTTGCGCCGGCCTTCGCCGACCCGATCGAGGATGCGATCAAGGCCCGCCAGGGTTACTTCACCCTGCTCGGCGCCAATATCGGCCCGCTCGCCGCGATGGCGAAGGGGGAGATAGAGTATGACGCCGAGGCGGCCGCGACGCACGCCGGCAACCTCGAGACGCTGGGCGGCTACATGGCCGCGCCGCATTTCCCAAAGGGCAGCTCCAACGCCGACAAGCCCGGCGATACGCGCGCCCAGCCGGCGATCTGGAGCGACTTCTCCGGCTTCACCGCCAGGTACGGCGACTACAAGGCTGCGGTGGCGGACCTGCCCGCGAAGGTCTCCGGCGGCCGCGCCGAGCTGGGCGCGGCGCTCGGCGCCGTTGGCGCAACCTGCAAGGCGTGCCACGACGACTATCGCGCCAAGGACTTCTGATGGCCGAACCGGTCGAGCGGGCGCGGGTGTGGGACCCCGCACTCCGCGTCTTCCACTGGGCGCTGGCCGCGGCGGTCGTCACGGGATGGGTTCTCGGCGAGTTCGGGCCTGCGATCATGACCTGGCATTTCTGGTGCGGCTACGCTGTCGGCGCGCTGGTGCTGTTCCGCCTCGTGTGGGGGTTCGTCGGCCCCGAGACGGCGCGGTTTGCGCATTTCCTGCGCGGGCCGCGCCCGGTGCTCGCCTATCTGCGGGAGATGCCCGAGCGCCGGCCAAGCCGCTGGCGCGGCCATGCGCCGCTCGGCGGCTGGGCGACGGTGGCGCTGCTGGCGCTGCTCGCGGCGCAGGTTGCGACGGGGCTCTTCGCCGACCCCGACGACTACATCAACGTCGGTCCGCTGGCGCATCTCATCCCGGCGGGGGACCGGCTGACGGCGGCGGCGCTGCACGCCCTCATCGCCAAGGCGTTGCTGGCGATGGTGCTGCTCCACCTCGCCGCCGTCGCGTTCTACGCGTTCTGGAAGCGCGAGGATCTGGTGCGGCCGATGATCGACGGCCGCAAGCTGGTGCGGCGGCGCGACTGAGGCTCAGCCGAGCGTTTTGCGGCCCATCTCAAGATACTTGCGCCGCCGGTCCGCGCGCAGGGCGGCGGCGTCCTTGCCGTCGAGATCGGCCAGCATCGCCGCGACGGCGCGGCCGGTCTCGGCGATGGCCTCCAGCGGAGCGCGCTGGGCCCCGCCGAGCGGCTCGGGCACGATGCGGTCGATCACGCCGAGCTTCATGAGATCCTGCGCCGTCAGACGCAGCGCGGCGGCGGCCTCGCGCATCTTGTCCGCGTCCTTCCACAGGATCGAGGCGCAGCCCTCCGGCGAGATGACCGAATAGACGGCGTGCTCCAGCATCGCCACGCGGTTGGCCGTGGCGAAGGCGACCGCGCCGCCCGAACCGCCCTCGCCGATCACCACCGAGACGAGCGGCTGGCCCAGCGCAAGACAGGCCTCGGTGGCGCGCGCGATGGCCTCCGCCTGGCCGCGCTCCTCCGCGCCCTTGCCGGGATAGGCGCCGGGCGTGTCGATCAGGGTGATGACGGCGAGGCCGAACTTGTCGGCCAGCCGCATCAGCCGCACCGCCTTGCGATAGCCCTCCGGCCGCGCCATGCCGAAATTGCGCGTGAGGCGGCTGCGGGTGTCGCGGCCCTTCTCGTGGCCGAGCACCACCACCGGCCGGTCCTGGAAGCGCGCCAGCCCGCCGACAACGGCGGCGTCCTCCGCGAACGCGCGGTCGCCGGCGAGCGGGGTGAACTCGTCGAACAGCGCCTCGATCATGTCGAGCGCGCGGGGCCGGTCGGGGTGGCGGGCGATCTGGCACTTCGCCCACGGGTCGAGGGTCGCATAGAGCTCGCCGAGCATCTTGCGCGACTTCGCGTCGAGCTGCGCGGCCTCGTCGCGCACGTCCATGGCGGGGTTGCGCGCGGCCAGCGCGCGCAGCTCGGCCGCCTTGCCCTCAAGCTCGGCCAGTCCCTTCTCGAAATCGAGATAATGCCGCAAGCCGCCCCCGCACCGCTCTGGCCGGTCGCCCGGCCCGGTTCCCGGTCCCGTCGCCGTTCCCGCCCGCGCGACTTAAGGCGCTGCGGCCGCGAATGCAATCTGGCCGCGGGTCGCGGGCGGGCCCGGCCGCATGCGCCCGCCGCAGGCTGCACGCCGGAGGGGCGGCTGGCCCGAAGCGGCCCGGCGGGCTAGGACTGCGGGCGCAGCTTCCGGAGTCGTCCCATGCCGATCATCGCGTTCCTCGCCGTCCTGCTCGCCGCGGTCGTCGGGCAGCCGAGCCTGGCGCAGACCGGACCCTCGCCCGTCCAGCCGCAGGCCGCGCCCGCGGCGGCGGCGCAGCCGGCCGGAGACGGGGCGCTGCGGGCCCTTCTGGAGGCGCTGCGCGACGACGCCGCGCGCGCGCGGCTGGTGGACGAGTTGGAGCGGCTGACCGGCGCGCGGGCGGACGCGGCGTCGCCCGAAGGCGGCGCGCAGCAGCCGGCCGCCGCCGAGGGCGCGGCGCCGCCGGCGGCGGACGCCCCCGCCCCCTCTCAGGCCCCCTCTCAGGCCGCGTCCGAGGCCGCCGCGACGCCCGGATCGCCGTCGCCCGACGCGGGCGAGACCGGCGCCCAGGAGGGCGCCCCCCAGAGCGTCGGCCGCGCCCTCGCCATCCTCACGCGCGAGATCTGGGACGAGGCGCTGGAGCGCAGCGAGGCGTTCCTGAACGGACTGAGCGCCACCGAGCGGCGGCTGCGCGCCATCAGCGGAGAGCGCGGGCAGGCGCTTCTCCAGGCCGGGCGCGAACTGGCGACGCTGATCGTCGCCACCGTGGTCGTCTACATCGCCCTGCGCTGGCTGGCGCGGCGGATGTTCGCGGGGATGCGGGACGCGGCGCGCGACGCGACGCTGCCGGGGCGCGGGGCGCTCTGGGTGGGCGGCGTGCTGATCGACGCGCTTACGGTCGTCATCGCCTGGGCGATCGGCAACGCCATCTCCTATTTCGCCATCGACAGCGCCGTGAACGACGGCGTACGAGGACCGCTCTACCTCAACGCCTTCCTGATTGTGCAGATGGTGAAGGTCGCGATCCGGTCGATCACCTCGCCCGAGATAGGCGCCCTGCGCCTCGCGCCGTTCGACAACGCCGCCGCGCGCTACTGGACCGGGCGTTTCAGCGGGCTGGTGAGCATTCTGGGCTACGGCCTGCTGCTGGTGACGCCCATCGTCAACGAGACGGTGTCGATCTTCACCGGCCGCGCCGTGCAGGTCGTCGTCTATGCGCTGGTGCTGATTTGGTCGATGGCGCTGGTGATCCGCCACCGCAAGGCGCCGTCGGCCTGGCTGCGCGCGAAGGCCGAGGCGGCCGGCGGCGACGCCACGCTGCGCGTGATCGCCGCGGCTGCGTCGCTGTGGCACTGGCCGGCGATGGCGTTCCTGCTGCTGCTCTTCACCACGGCCGTCTCCAGTTCAGGCGCGGTCGAGCCGATCCTCGCCGCGTCCGCCCGCGTCGCCGCGGTGCTGGCGCTCGGCGCCGGGGCCGGCGTGCTGGCGGCGCGCGCGGCGCGTCACGGCGTCCGGCTGCCGGAGAACGTCTCCACAGCCGTGCCGCTGCTGGAGGGGCGGCTGAACGGGTTCCTCGTGCAGTTCCTCGGCGTCTTGCGGTTCCTGCTGACGATCGCCACGATCGGCTTCGCCATCGACATCGCCGGGCTCTACGACGTCGGCGGCTGGTTCGCGCGGCGCTTCGGCGAGGACTTCGCCTCCGCCACCGCCAGCGTGATGATCATCGTGGTGATGGCCTTCCTGTTGTGGCTGGCCATCGCCTCGTGGGTCGACTATCGCCTCAACCCCGAGCGGGCGGAGGCGGCCACCTCGCGCGAGCAGACCTTGCTGACGCTGATGCGCAACGCGGTGACGATCGCGCTGATCATCATCACGTCGATGTTCGTGCTGTCGGAACTCGGCATCGACATCGCGCCGCTGCTGGCCTCCGCCGGCGTGCTCGGCCTCGCCATCGGCTTCGGCGCGCAGAAGCTGGTGCAGGACATCATCACCGGCGTGTTCATTCAGTTCGAGAGCGCGATCAACGTCGGCGACGTCATCACGGTGGCGGGAACGACCGGCGCGGTCGAGAAGCTGACGATCCGCTCGGTCAGCCTGCGCGCGCTCGACGGGACGTTCCACATCATCCCGTTCTCATCGGTCGACATGGTGTCGAACTTCAACCGCGGCTTCGCCTTCCACGTCGCCGACGTCGGCATCGCCTACCGCGAGAACATCGACGACGCGAAGGAGGCGATGACGGCCGCCTTCGACGACCTGCGCGCCGACCCCGCGCAGCGGCCGCTGATCCTTGGCGCGATGGAGTGGTTCGGCGTGCAGGAACTCGGCGACAGCGCCGTGGTGCTGCGCGCGCGCATCCGCACGCGGCCGGGCGCGCAGTGGGGCGTGGGCCGCGCCTACAACGAGGCGGTCAAGAAGCGGCTTGACGCGGCGGGCATCGAGATCCCGTTCCCGCACACCACCATCTGGTTCGGCGAGAACCGCGACGGCACGGCCCCGCCGATGCGCATGGTCTCCGAAGGCGCGGCGCGGCGCGGCGAGGCGCCCGGCGCCCCGACGCTGTCTGTGAAGCCGATCGCGGGCGACATCCCCGACGCCGACGGACCCGAAAGATGACCGGGAGGCCGCACCGCCTGCGCGCGGCGACCGACGCGGACCGCCCGGCCCTCGCCGCGCTGCAGGTGGCGGGCTGGCGGGACGCGTACGCCGCGCTGATCCCCGCCGACTACCTCGCAGGCGCGTTCGCGGGCGACGTCGAGCAGCGCTGGCGCGACCTCGAGATCGGCCCGGACGACGTCGTGCTGGCCGCCGAGGCGCCGGACGGCGCGCTCGACGGCTTCATCACCGTCTGGAGCCGCGCGACGCCCTACATCGACAACCTGCATGTCCGCCCCGGCCTGCGCGGGGGCGGCGTCGGGCGGCGGCTGATGGCGGAGGCGGCGCGACGGCTGGCGGCGCAGGGGCGCGACGCGGTCGAGCTGACCGTGGCCGTGCGGAATCTGCGCGCGCGCGCCTTCTACGCCCGGCTCGGCGGGGTCGAGGGGGAGGAGACCCGCCGGCCGAGCTTCGGGGCGGTGATCTTCCACTGCCTGCCGGTGCGATGGACCAGCCTCGCGCCGCTGGTCGCGGCCGACGCCGCCTGAGCCTGCGAAGGCGCCGCATCGGTGGAGACCGCCGGGCGCGCGGCGCCTAGACCCGCCGCGCCCAGAGGTCGTGTTCGCCCGCCTCGTCGATCTCCACCGACACCATGTCGCCGGGCTTGAGGTCCGCAAAATCTTCGTCGATGAAAACGGCGCCGTCGATTTCCGGCGCCTCGGCGTAGGACCGGCATTCCGCGCCGTCCTCGTCGACCGCGTCCACCAGCACGTCGAGCCGACGGCCGACCTTCTCCGCCAGCTTCGCCTCCGAGATGCGGCCCGCCGCCGCCATGAACCGCTCGAACCGCTCCTGCTTCACCTCGGCCGGCACATGGCCGGGCAGGTCGTTCGCCGCGGCGCCCGAAACGTTCTCATACTGGAAGGCGCCGACGCGATCGAGCCGCGCCTCCTCCAGCCAGTCGAGCAGATGCTGGAAGTCCGCCTCGGTCTCGCCGGGAAAGCCGACGATGAAGGTCGACCGGATCGCGAGGTCGGGGCAGATCGCGCGCCAGTCGCGGATGCGGTCCAGCGTCTTCGCCTCGTTGGCCGGCCGCCGCATCGCCTTCAGCACCGAGGGGCTGGCGTGCTGGAACGGCACGTCGAGATAGGGCAGGACGAGGCCCTCCGCCATCAGCGGGATCAGCTCGCTCACATGGGGGTAGGGGTAGACGTAGTGCAGCCGCACCCACGCCCCGAGCGAGCCCAGGTCGCGCGCCAGATCGGTGATGTGCGCCCGCGCCTCGCCGCCGGACCACCGGCTCGTGGCGTAGCCGATGTCGCGGCCGTAGGCGCTGGTGTCCTGACTGATGACGAGCAGCTCCCTCACGCCGCTCTCGACCAGCTTCTCGGCCTCGCGCAGAACCGCCGCCGCGGGGCGCGACGCGAGCTTGCCGCGCATCGAGGGGATGACGCAGAAGCGGCACTTGTGGTCGCAGCCCTCGGAGATCTTGAGATAGGCGTAGTGGCGCGGGGTCAGGCGCACGCCCGCCGCCGGGATCAGGTCGATGAACGGGTCGGGCGCGGGCGGGACGGCCGCATGCACCGCTTCCATCACCGCCTCGTACTGCTGCGGGCCGGTGACGGCGAGCACCGCAGGGTGCGCGCCGCGGATGGCCGCTTCGTCGGCGCCGTAGCAGCCGGTGACGATGACGCGCCCGTTCTCCGCCAGCGCCTCGCCGATGGCCTCGAGGCTCTCGGCCTTGGCGCTGTCGAGGAAGCCGCAGGTGTTGACGATCACGGCCTGCGCGCCGGCGTAGTCGGGCGCGACGGCGTAGCCCTCGGCGCGCAGGCGCGTGAGGATGCGCTCGCTGTCCACGAGCGCCTTGGGACAGCCGAGCGAGACCATGCCGATGGTCGGCTGGCCAGGGCGGGGCGTGTCCCCTCCTCGCGCGTCAGGGCGCAGACTGGGCGCGGCGCGGTCGGGGCGGATATCTGGCGGGTTGCTCATGGCCGCGCTTCTACGCCGCAAGCGGCGGCGCGGGAAGCGTCGCGTCGGGGCGGGCGTGCGCACCGCCCTGCCGGCGTCGGCGCGCGATCTTGAAGGGAATCGAAGTCGGGCGGGCCTTTGCGCCGTCCGACCGCGTCAGCGTCTTGCGGCGCGTCCTCGCCCGGCGCCGGCCCCGCCAGCGGCGGCCTCCGCCGCGCGATGACCGGCCGCGCCGCCTCCGGCGACGTGCGCGCCCGCTTCATCTCCGCCGCTACGCCGCCTGGCCTGTCGAGCCGCGACGTCGCCGCGACCTGTCGCTCGGCCCCCGTATCGCCGCGAGGCGCATGGAGACGATCCTCGCGAGGATCGCGCCCTGGAGCGGAGGCGCCGCCGCCCGCGCGATTCGCGTTGCGACCCGCCGCGCCGCGCGCGCCTCAGCCGGTCGAGAGCGCCCTCGCCAGGTCGGGTTTGGACGGCGCCCTCGGCGCAAGGTCCAGGCCGGCGAGCAGATCGGCGAGGTGGCGCCGCATGGCCGCCTCGGCGGCGTCGGCGTCGCGTGCGGTCAGCGCGGCGAGGAGGGCGCCGTGGGCGTGGCGCTCGCAGAGCGTGTCGGGCAGCCGGGCGTAGAGCGCCAGCACCAGGGCCGACCGCGCGATCAGGCCGCCGAGCAGCGCCGCGATGGTCTGGTGGCGCGACATCTCCGCGATCACCAAATGAAACCGCCCCGAGAGGTGCACCGCGCGACCCAGTTCGCCGGCTTCCAGCGCGGCGTGCTCCGCCTCGATGTGGCGGGCGAGGCGCGCCAGCGCCTCGGCGTCGGCGTGGCGCGCCGCCGCCCGCGCGACGGCGGGCTCCAGCAGCGCGCGGGCCTCGAAGACCTCGCGGGCGGATTGCGGGCTCGGCGCGGCGACGAAGGCCCCGCGATGGCGCTCGAGCACCACCACGCCGTCATGGCTGAGCGCCTGGAGCGCGGCGCGCACCACCGTCCGGCTAACGCCGCACAGACCGGCGATCTCGTCCTCGGTCAGCTTGGCGCCGGGAGGCAGCCGCTGCTCGAGAACCGCGCGCAGAAGCCGTTCGCGCACGCGGTCCGTCGGCGTCGTCGCGGGCGGCGCGGCGGCGTCAGGCCAGTTCTCGGCGTCCCGTGTCTCCATGCGATGAGCATGCATGGCGCCCGCGTGTCGCGCCAAGAAAAATTTGTGTACAATATTGCGGCAGTTTGTGCACTAAACTGCCCCGTCGGGGGCGCCTTCGGGCCGCGCGCCGCCGTCACTGACGCGAGGATGCGCCGGAAGCCCTGCGATTCAAGGGTTTCGCCGCCGCCGCGCCGCTCTGGCCCGCAACTTGCTCCCTGCCGGGAGATCGGATTCGGAACCGACGACGAAGGAGCCGCAGATGCGTGACGCGCTCGACCTCGAACTGGCCAGTCTGACGAAGCGCTACGGCGCGGCGGCGGCCGTCGATGCGGTCAGCCACGTCTTCGCCTCGGGGCGCTACTGCTGCCTGCTCGGGCCTTCGGGCTGCGGCAAGTCCACCACGCTGCGGATGATCGCCGGCCACGAGACCGCCACCTCCGGCGACATCGTGCTCGGCGCGGACAACATCACCCACGCCCCGCCCGCCGCGCGCGGCACGGCGATGATGTTCCAGAGCTATGCGCTGTTTCCCCATCTCAGCGTGTGGGAGAACGTCGCCTTCAGCCTCAAGATGAAGGGCGTCGAGAAGAACGAGCGCCGCCGGCGCGCCATGACCCTGCTGGAGATGGTCGAGATCGCGCCGATGGCCGAGCGCCGCCCGGCGCAGCTCTCGGGCGGCCAGCAGCAGCGCGTCGCGCTGGCGCGCGCGCTGATCACCGAGCCGCGCGTGCTGCTGCTCGACGAGCCGCTGTCGGCGCTCGACCCGTTCCTGCGCGTGCGCATGAGGGTGGAGCTGAAGCGGCTCCAGCGCGAGCTCGGCGTCACCTTCATCCACGTCACCCACGGCCAGGACGAGGCGATGGCGCTGTCGGACGACATCATCGTGATGAACGGCGGGCGCATCGAACAGTCCGGCTCGCCGCGCGAGGTGTTCGACGCGCCCCGCACCGAATTCGTCGCGCGCTTCATGGGCGGCCACAACGTCTTGGCCAACGGCGCCGGCAAGATCGCCGTGCGCGCGGACCGCACGCGCCTGTCGCGCAGCGGGGAGGGCGCGCTGTCGGCCACCGTCACCGGAGCGGAGTTCCAGGGGACCGTGGTGATCGTCGCGATGCGCGCCGCCGATGGGGCCGAACTCAGCGCCACGCTCAGCGACGCGGCCTTCTACGCCGACCCCTTCGACCCCGGCGCGACCGTCACGGTCGGCTGGGACCATGCCGACCAGCACGCGCTCGCCGGCTGAGATCCGCCCCGCCAGCCAATCAGAACAGGGAGAACGACATGACCGACGAACCGACTCGCATTTCGACGAAAGGCCCCTCGCGCCGACAGCTGCTCGGCGGCGCCGCCGCAGCGGCGACCGCCACGGCCTTTCCCGCCCCGATGATCTGGGCCCAGAACATCAAGGACATCACGCTGCGCCAGTTCGGCACCGGCGTCTCCAACCTCAACGACGTGGCGGTGAAGGTGAAGGAGGATCTCGGCTTCACGCTCGAGATGACCGCGCTCGACAGCGACAGCGTCACCCAGCGCGCCGCCACCCAGCCCGACAGCTTCGACATCGCCGACATCGAGTACTGGATCTGCAAGAAGGTCTGGCCCGCCGGCAACCTGCAGGCGATGGATGTCAGCCGCATCGCGCTCTACGACAAGATCGTTCCGCTGTTCAAGACGGGCAAGCTGACGCCCGAGAGCACCATCGCCCAGGGCACCGCGCCGCACACGGTCGGCTTCGTCGAGGGTCCCGGCTCGAACACCTTCGTTCAGGAGGAGTCGGGCTGGATGACGCTGATCCCGACCATCTACAACGCCGACACGCTGGGCATCCGCCCCGATCTCATCAACCGCCCGATCAGCAACTGGAGCGAGCTGCTGAACCCCGAGTTCCGCGGCAAGGCCTCGCTGCTCGACATCTCCGCCATCGGCATCATGGACATGGCGATGGTCTGCGAGTCGATGGGCGAGATCACCTACGGCGACAAGGGCAACATGACCCGCGCCGAGATCGACAAGACCATCGGCATCTTCACCGAGGCCAAGAAGGCCGGCCAGTTCCGCGCCTTCTGGAAAAGCTTCGACGAGAGCGTGAACCTGATGGCGTCGGGCGAGGTGGTGATCCAGTCGATGTGGTCGCCCGCGATCACGGCGGTGAAGTCCAAGGGCATCCCCTGCGTCTACCAGCCGCTGGAGGAGGGCTACCGCTCCTGGGGCGGCGGCATCGGCCTGTCGAAGAACCTCAGCGGGCTGGAGCTGGATGCGGCCTACGAGTACATCAACTGGTATCTCTCCGGCTGGGTCGGCGGCTACCTGATGCGGCAGGGCTACTACTCCGCCGTGCCCGAGACCTCGAAGAACTTCATGTCCGCGGACGAGTGGGGCTTCTGGTTCGAGGGCAAGCCGGCGCAGGGCGAGATCGTCAACCCGCAGGGCGTGACGATGGAGCAGCCGGGCTCGACCCGCGACGGCGGCTCGTTCTACGAGCGCATGGGCGCGGTCGCCTGCTGGAACGCCGTGATGGACGAGAACCTCTACATGGTCCGCAAGTGGAACGAGTTCATCGCCGCCTGACCCGCTGAGGATCGAAGGCGGGCGGCGCGTTCATCCGGCGCGCCGCCCGCGCCCATACCGTCCCCTCTCCCGCCTGCGGGAGAGGGCAGGGGTGAGGGCCTCGCGCCCCGGCCAAGGAGAACGACCCGCATGACCCTCGCCCGCCTGCCTTCCGCCGTCACCGGCTGGCTTCTGGCGACGCCGCTTGCGCTGGTGCTCGGCTTCTTTCTCGTTCTGCCGATCCTGATGATCGTCACCGTGAGCTTCTGGACCGCGACGGAATGGTCCTACGGCCCCGACTTCAACCTTGAGAACTACGTCTTTCTGCTGACCTCGCCGGTCACGCTGCAGGTCTACATCAAGACCTTCACCTATGTTCTGCTGAGCTGGTTCTTCTGCCTGACGATCGGCTTCACCGTGGCGTTCTTCCTCGCCTTCCATGTCCGCAGTCTCGTCTGGCAGGTCGCGCTTTTCCTGCTCTGCACGATCCCGTTCTGGACCTCGAACATCATCCGCATGATCTCGTGGATACCTTTCCTCGGCCGCAACGGGCTGGCGAACTCGACGCTGATCGAACTGGGTCTGATCGACGCGCCGCTGGAGTGGCTGCTGTTTTCCGACTTCGCCGTGGTGCTGGCCTTCGTCCACCTCTACACGCTGTTCATGGTGGTGCCGATCTTCAACACCATGATGCGCATCGACCGCTCGCTGATCGAGGCCGCGCGCGACGCCGGCGCGTCGGGCTTCCAGATCCTCACCAACGTCATCATCCCGCTGACGAAACCGGGGATCATGATCGGCTCGATCTTCGTGGTTACGCTGGTGATGGGGGACTTCATCACCGTGCGATTCATGTCGGGCGGCAACTCCGCCTCGGTGGGCCGGGTGATCTCCAACGAGATCGCGCTGCTGCAATACCCCGCGGCGGCGGCCTCGGCGGTGGTGCTGCTGATCACCGTGCTCATCATCATCGCGGCGATGCTGCGCGCCGTCGACATCCGCCGGGAGCTTTGAGCCATGGAGCGCCGCACGCGATCCTTCTTCCCGCTGGCGATCTTCTTCGGCCTGTTCGTGCTGTTTCTCTACGGCCCGATCATCACCATCGCCATCCTGTCGTTCCAGGGGCCGCAGGGCGGGCTGACCTTCCCGATGAACGGCTGGTCGACGCACTGGTTCGCCGACCTCTTCGAGCAGCAGGCGGTCGGCGACATCTGGGGCGCGTTCCGGCGCTCGCTGGCGCTGGGCATGATGGTGATGGTGGTGACGGTCGTCGTCTCGGTGATGAGCGGGCTGGCGTTCCGCAAGCGGTTCCCCGGCGCCGGGGCGCTGTTCTTCCTTGCGGTGGCGAGCCTCATCATTCCCTCGATCCTCGTGTCGCTCGGCGTGGGGCTGCTGTTCGACCAGCTCGGCCTGCGCGTGCACTGGGCGTCGTCGGGCTTCGGCGCGCAGCTCACCTGGACGCTGCCCTTCGGCCTCTTGATCATGTTCGCGATCTTCAACCGCTTCGATCCCGCCTATGAGGAGGCCGCGCGCGACCTCGGCGCCTCGCCCTGGCAGACGGTGCGCCATGTCGTGCTGCCGATCATCGCGCCGGCGCTGATCGGCGTCGCGCTGTTCGGCTTCACGCTCAGCTACGACGAGTTCGCCCGCACGCTGCTGGCGGCGGGCAGCTACAACACCCTGCCGCTGGAGATCTACGGCATGACCACCAACGTCACCACGCCGGTGCTCTACGCCCTCGGCACGCTGACCACGGTCTTCTCGCTGGCGATCATCCTGAGCCTGCTGGCGGTGGTATGGCTGATGCGGCGCCGCGCGGGGAGGGCCGGCTGATGCGGTTGCTGATCGTCAACCCGAACGCGACCGAGGCGATGACCCGCGCCATCGCGCGCGGCGCGCAGGCCGCCGCAGGGCCGGGCGTCTCGATCACCGCGCTCACCAACCATGACGGGCCGCCGGCGATCCAGGGCGCGGCGGACGGCGACGCCGCGACGCCCGGCGTGCTGGCGCGCCTCGCCGCGCATCAGACCGAGGCGGACGCCGCGATCATCGCCTGTTTCGACGACACAGGGCTGGAGGAGGCCCGCGCCGCCAGCGGCATTCCCGTGCTGGGCCTCGGCGAGGCGGCCTATCTCGCAGCCTGCATGCGTGGCGGCCGCTTCTCGGTGGTGACGACGCTCGCCGTCTCGATCCCGGTGATCGAGGAGAACTTGCGCCGCTACGCGCTCGACCGCCGCTGCGTCCGCGTGCGCGCCTCCGGCGTGCCGGTGCTGGCGCTGGAGGAGACGCCGGAGGCGGCCGCCGCGCAGATCGACGCCGAGATCGCCCGCGCCGGCGCCGAGGACGGCGTGAGCGCCGTCGTGCTGGGCTGCGCCGGGATGACCGGCGTCCTGCATCTGCTCAACGCGCCGAAGGGCGTCGCGCTGATCGACAGCACCGCCGCCGCCGCCGCGCTGGCGGTCGCCGCGGCGCGGCTTGCGGCGCCGCGCGTTCCCGCCTGAGCCGGACGGAGCGCGGAGACGGCCGCCGGATGGTTCGCGCGGATTTCAGCCATCCGCCCCGCGGCGCCTCTTGAGCGATGAGGGCCGCGCCCTCCCTCGGGTGGGCGCTTTGCGACGGCTGAGCGGCGCGGTTTATGGTGCAAACAACTTCACCGGTTCAGCGGGTTACGCCGTTGCAATGCGCCCTCCCTTGGGGGAGGGAGGGCGCGGCCCGTGCTGGTCGCACGGGCCAAGGGTCGAGCGATGCGACTTCGGTCCACCGGCCGCCTGCCGCGCTTCCCGGCCGGCGGCCGAAGCCCGCGCTAAGCCGCCCCCCGTGGCTCCACCTGTGCGGCCGCGTCGGCCTTTAGCGCCGCATCCAGCTCGCCCGCCGTCGCCGCGCGCGGCTTGGTCAGCCGCGCCAGCAGGTCGAACAGCACCGGCGTCACGAACAGCGTCATCAGCGAGGCGACGCCGAAGCCGCCGAGGATCACCATGCCGATCGCCGCCCGGCTCTCCGAACCCGCGCCCGTCGAGAGCACCAGCGGCGCCGCCCCCAGCAGCGTCGAGAGCACCGTCATCAGGATCGGCCGCAGCCGCCGGACCGCGCCCTCCAGCGCCGCCTCGCGCACCGAGGCGCCGCGGTCGCGCAACTGGTTGGCGAACTCCACGATCAGGATGCCGTTCTTGGCCATCAACCCCAGCAGCAACAGCATCCCGATCTGCGTATAGACGTTGATCGACTGGCCGGTGAGCCAGATCGCCCCCAGCGCCCCCGTCACCGCCAGCGGCGCGCTGAGCAGGATGGTCAGCGGGTCGACGAAGCTCTCGAACTGCGCCGCAAGCACGAGATACACCACCACGCAGGCGAAGATCAGCATGGTGAAGGCGCCCGAGGAACTCTCGACATACTCGCGCGACTGCCCGTCAAACGCGATGCGCGCCTCCGCCGGCAGGCTCCGCTCCGCCGCTTCGCGGACCGCCTCGATGGCCGCGCCCATGTCGTAGCCCTCGTTGAGCGCGCCGGAGATCTCGATGGCGGGCAACCGGTTGAAGCGGTTGAACTCCGGTGAGGCGGTGCCCTCCGCCACGCGCACCAGCGCGGCGAGCGGGATCAGCTCGCCCGTGGTGCGCGAGCGCACGAAGACTTCGGCAAGGTCGGCCGCCGTGCGCCGCGCCTGCTCCTCGGCCTGCAGGATCACCGGGTATTCCCGGCCCCGGTCGAGATACCGGGTCGCCTCTCGCGAGGCGAAGAAGGTCTGCAGCGTCGCGCCGGCGTCGAGGATCGACACGCCGAGATCGTCGGCGAGCGGCCGGTCGATCTCCACCCGCAGCTCGGGCTGCGTCTCCTCATAGTCCATCTCGAGGTCGCGCAGGCCGGGGTTGCTGCGCATTTCGGTCATCAGCGTGTCGGCCCATTCGCGGACGCTGTCGAAGTCCGGCCCCAGCAGCTTCACCTGAAGCGGCGTGCGGGAGCCGCGCAGCCCCAGGCCCGCCGGCATGGTCGGGATCGCCCGCGCGCCCGGCACGTTCGCCATGGCGGGGCGCAGCCGGGCCACGATCTCGCCGGCCGAGCGTCGGCCGCTCTCCCAGTCCGACAGCCGCCCGACGACAAAGGCGCGGTTGGGGTCGCGCCAGCCGATGAGCGAGAAGGTGGTGGTGATCTCGCCGCTCTCGATGAACGGGACGAGCGCCGCCTCGATCTCGCGGGCCTCGCGGTCCATGTAGGCGTTGGTCGCGCCCTGCGGGCCGGTGGCGATGACGAAAAACACCCCGCGGTCCTCCTGCGGCGTCAGTTCGCGCGGCGAGTTCTCGTAGAAAACGACCGACAGCGCGGCGAAGCCCCCCGCCAGCCCCAGCACGACGAGGGGGTAGGCCAGCGCGACGCGCAGGGCCGCGCGGTAGCCGGCCTCCACCCGCGCGAACACCGCGTTGATGCCCCGCTCCAGCGCGCCGCCGGAGCCCTCGCGGAGCAGCTTCCAGCACAGCACCGGCGTCAGGGTCAGCGCCACGAAGGTCGAGAACGCGACCGCGATGGCCATGGTCATCCCGAACTCGGTGAAGAGCTTGCCGACATTGCCCTCCATCAGAGAGATCGGCACGAACACCGAGATCAGCGTGAGCGAGGTCGCGATCACCGCGAAGCCGACCTCGCGCGAGCCGAGCGCCGCGGCGGCGATGGGCGCCTGCCCCTCCTCGATCCGCCGCTGGATGTTCTCCAGCACCACGATGGCGTCGTCGACCACGATGCCGATGGCGAGGATCATCGCGAACAGCGTCAGGATGTTGATCGAGTATCCCAGCGCCAGCATGCCGATGAAGGCGCCGATGAGCGCCACCGGGATCACCACCGCCGGCACCACGGTCGCGCGCGGCGAGCCGAGGAACAGGAAGATCACCAGCACCACCAGCCCGACGGCGATCGCAAGGGTGGTGACGACCTCCGTTATCGAGGCCTGAATGAACACCGCGTCGTCGCTGGTGACGAAAAGCTCCATGCCCTCCGGCAGCGACTGCGACAGGGTCGCGATCTCGGCCCGCACCGCCTGGGAGATGGCGATGGTGTTCGCCTGGGACTGGCGGATGACGCTGAGGCCCACGGCGGTGCGCCCGTCGCTGCGCACGGTCGTGTCGTCGTTCTCGACCCCGATCTCGACGCGCGCCACGTCGCCCAGGCGCACCGGGGCGCCGTCCACCACGCGCAGCACCACGTTGGAGAACTCGTCCGCCGTGCGCAGCCGGGTGTCGGCGCGGAGCTGGAAGCGACGCCAGGTGGATTCGACCTCGCCCGCCGGCAGTTCCACGTTGTTGGCGCGCAGGGCGTCGGTGACGTCGGTCACGGCGAGTTCGCGCGCCGCCAGCGCCTTGGGATCGAGCTGGATGCGCATCGCATAGCGCCGCTCGCCGTTGATGTTCACCGAGGCCACGCCGTCGAGCGTCGCCAGCCGGTCCACGATGTAGCGTTCGGCGTAGTCGGTGATCTCCTGGGCGCTCATCCGCGGCGAGACGATGCCGATGCGGATGATCGGGTCGGCGTCGCTGTCGTTCTTGTAGATGCGAGGCTCGTCGGCCTCCTGCGGCAGGCGGTTCTGGACCCGCCCGACGGCGCCGCGCACGTCGTTGGCGGCCTCGTCGATGTTGCGCCCGGTGACGAAATCGACGCGGACCCGGCTATCGCCGCGCTCCGAGGAGCTGTCGATGGTGCGCACGCCGGCGACCCCGGCGACGGCTGACTCGATGACTTCGGTGATCTGCGCGTCCACCACCTCCGGCGCGGCGCCGGTGTATTCGGTGGTGATGGTGACGGTGGCTGCGTCGACGTCGGGCAACTCGCGCACCGGCAGCCGGCCCATGGCGACGAGGCCGATGACGATGACGAGAAGGTTGACGACCGCGGCTAGAACCGGCCGCCGGAGGCAGATCTCAGGCAGGCTCACGGGCGCCTCCGACGGCGGGGGCGGCGTCTCCGATCGCGCCTGATCCGCTGGTGGGCGGGGCCGAGGTCTCGGGCGGCTCGACGCCGATCACCTCCACGGGGGCGCCGTCGCGCGCCTTCTGCACCCCCCGCACGACGACGCGCTCGCCCGGCGAGAGGCCTTCGAGAACCTCCACCCGGCCGGGCAGGCGCTGGCCGAGCCGCACCTCGCGGCGCTCCGCCCGGTCCTCGGGCGTTACGACGTAAACGTAGCTGCGTCCCCCCTCCGGCGCGACGGCCTCCTCGGGCGCGATCACGCCGTCTCGCGCCTCCAGCACCAGCGTCACCCGCATGAAGGCCCCCGCCGGGATGCGCAGGCCGGGGTTCGGCACCCGCGCCCGCGCCTTGAAGCTCCGCGAGACGGTGTCGATGCGGCGGTCGATGGCAGTCACGAAGCCGGTGAAGGTCTCGCCGCGAAAGATCTCGGTGGTCGCCCGGATCGTCGCACCGTTCTGCACCTCCCCGAAGAACCGCTCGGGCACGTTGAAGTCGACGTCGAGCGCGGAGATGTCGTCGAGCGTGCCGATCGCGTCGCCGGAAGCGACCATGGCGCCGGCGTCCACGTCGAGAAAGCCGACGATGCCGCCGAAGGGCGCGCGCAGGGTGCGGTCGGCAAGCGCCTTTCGCGCCTGCGCCAGCGCCGCCTCGGCGGTGGCGAGGTCGGCGGCGGCGGTCTCGTAGGCGGTCTGTGCGATGCGGCCCTGCTCCTGAAGCGTGCGGGAGCGGTCGAAGGCGTTGCTGGCGCGGGACAGCTCGGCGACGGCGTCCTGAAGCGCCGCGGCCTGCGTCTCCTCGTCCAGCTTCAGCACCACCTCGCCGGCCTCGACGGTCTCGCCGCCCGAGACGGCGCGCTCGACGACGCGCCCCGACGCCGCCGGCGCCAGCCGCACCGACTGCACCGGCGTTGCGACGCCCACCGCCGAGACGGACCGTTCCACCGAGCCGAGCGCGACCTCGGAGACGACGACGCCGGGCGCGGAGCGCGCCCGCTGGGCGGCCTCCTGCGCCGCCGGCCGGGCATCCTGCCAGAGGATCCACCCGCCGTATCCGGCGCCGGCGAGCACGCCGAGCACCGCAAGCTGTCGCATCAGCCCGGCCATGCCGCGCCTCCTCTCTCGGTGACATCCCAGCTAAGTCGCACGAACAGGCCCCGCGTCAAGCCGCCGCAGCGCCTCATGGCGCGCAAATGACGGCGTCAGCGCGGTCCTCACGCCGTCATGATCGAAACTTGAGCAGGGAAGACCGGTGCGGGCGGTCTGTAAGCCGGGTTCTGTCCGGGGGCCTCGCGGCCCCGTGGATGGCCATTCATCTGGACCCGCCGTCGCCGACGGGTTCTTGCGATCAACCCGGGCCGCAGGGCGAAGACGCCCCATGTGCGGCCCCTATGCGATCTTGCTCCCGGCGGGGCTTGCCATGCCGCCCCCGTCGCCGGGGGCGCGGTGGGCTCTTACCCCACCGTTTCACCCTTGCCGCGCCGAGGCGCGGCGGTTTGTTTTCTGTGGCGCTTTCCCTCGGGTTCGGCCTTCGGTCTCCCTCGCGCCTCCCCGGCCGGGCGTTACCCGGCGCCGTGTCTCCGTGGAGCCCGGACTTTCCTCGACGGCCCCGAAGGACCGACGCGGCCATCCAACCGCCCGCGCGCCAGCGGATACAGCGCGCGCAGGCGCCGCGCAATGCGCCTCAGGAGGCCCCGGAGAACTGCGCCTCCAGCGCCTCGCGCGTCGAGTCCTCGATCTTGGCGAACAGGTTGTCGGGCACGGTGAAGGCGGCGCCGGCGGGCAGGGCGTTCAGCGCGGCCGCCGCGCTCTCGGGCCAGCGCGCCTCGGCCTCGGGGTCGAGCCCCAGCGCGCGCAGCATCGCGTCGGCCGCGTCGGGGATGAACGGGCGCGAGACGATCCCGTAGAGCCGCATCAGGTTGAGCGCGCAGCGCGTCGTCGCCGCGGCCGCCGCCGGATCGGTCTTGAACGTCGCCCATGGGGCCGCGCGTTGCAGGTATTCGTTGCCGGCGACCCATGCCGCGCGCAGCTCCGCCGCTGCGCGACGGATCTCGACCGCCTCCATCGCCGCCGCCATCGCGTCGAGCCGGCCCTGAAGCTCCGCGGCCAGCGCCGCCTCCTCCGCGCCGTATTCCCCGCCCTCGGGAACCGTCTCGCCGAACTTCGAGCGGCAGAACTTGGTGACGCGACTGACGAAGTTGCCGAGCACGTCCGCCAGATCCTTGTTCGCGCCGCTCTGGAACGCCGCCCAGGTGAAGTCGGTGTCCGCCGTCTCGGGCGCGTTCGCCAGCAGCCACCAGCGCCAGAAATCCGACGGCAGGATCTCCAGGGCCTGATCCATGAACACGCCGCGGCCCTGCGAGGTGGAGAACTTCCCGCCCTCATAGGTGAGCCAGTTGTAGCCCTTGATGAAGTCGGCGAGCTTCCACGCCTCGCCGGAGCCCATCAGCGTCGCCGGAAAGCTGAGCGTGTGGAAGGGGATGTTGTCCTTGGCCATGAATTCGACGTGGCGCACGTCGCCGGCGCCATCGTCCTCGCGCCACCAGCGCCGCCAGCCCTGCTCGCCGTGGCCCCGCGCGTCGGCCCATTCGGCGGTGGCGGCGATGTACTCGATGGGCGCGTCGAACCAGACGTAGAACACCTTGCCGTCCATGCCCGTCCACGGCGCGCCCTCGAACTGCGCCGGCACGCCCCAGTCGAGGTCGCGCGTGATCCCGCGGTCCTGCAGGCCCTCGCCGTCGTTGAGCCATTTCTTCGCGATGGAGGTGGTGAGCACCGGCCAGCCGTGGCGGGAGCCGATCCATTCCGCGAGCCGCTCCTTGAGCGCCGACTGGCGCAGGAACAGGTGCTTGGTCTCGCGCACTTCGAGGTCGGTCGCGCCGGAGATCGCCGAGCGCGGGTTCAGCAGGTCGGTCGGGTCGAGCTGCTTGGTGCAGTTCTCGCACTGGTCGCCGCGCGCGCGGTCGTAGCCGCAGTTGGGGCAGGTCCCCTCCACATAGCGGTCTGGCAGGAAGCGGCCGTCGGCGGGCGAATAGACCTGCCGCGTGGAGACCTCGTCGATCAGCCCCTCCGCGTGCAGCCGCGCCGCGAAATGCTGCGTCAGCGCGTGGTTGCGGCCAGAGGACGAGCGCCCGAACCAGTCGAAGGACAGTCGGAAGCCCTCGCCGAGCGCCTTCTGCGTCTGGTGCATCCGCGCACAGTATTCCGCCACGGGCAGCCCCGCCTTCGCCGCCGCCAGCTCCGCCGGCGTGCCGTGCTCGTCGGTCGCGCAGATATAGAGCACCTCGCGCCCGCGCAGCCGCATGAAGCGGGCGTAGGCGCAGGCCGGCAGCATCGACCCGACGAGATTGCCGAGATGCTTGACGCCGTTGATGTAGGGCAGGGCGGAGGTGACGAGAATGCGGGCCATGGGCGGTTCCTGAGCGATCACCCGCCTCTTAACCCAGCCATGGCGCCTGCGCGAGTCGCGACCCGTTTTCGTCGGCCCCGCGCGTTGCTATCGTGGTCTGGCGCCGCGCGCCGCGGCCCGCATCATGGAGAACCCGTCGATGACCACCCCCATCCGCGCCGCAGCGCTGGCCCTCGCCGCGCTGCTCGCGCTTTCGGCCTGCAACACCGTCCAGGGCGTCGGCAAGGACGTGCAGTCCGGCGGCGAGGCGATCCAGCAAGGCGCCGAGAAGGTGCAGGAAGGCCTCTGAGCCGCTACTCCGCCGCCCGTGTCGCAGCGTTGGCGCGGGCGGTCGCGAGAAACGGCTCGTCGGGGGGCGCCAGCGCGCCCCGCGCCTTCATCGCCTCCAGCGAGGCGGCCACTTCGGCCCATGTCACCCCGCTTCCCTCAAACCGGGCCAGCCTCCACTGGCTGACCCAGACATCCCGCGCCCACTGCACATTGCCGGGGTCCTGCGCGGCGAGCCGTTCGGCGATGGCCATGCGCGCGCGATGGGCGGCCAGCGCGCCGTCGCGGTCCCCCGAATCCATGAGCGCGTCGCCGATATTCTCGTGCGACAGGGAGAGGTCGCGCGCCCACTGCGCATTGCCGGGGTCCTGCGCGGCGAGCCGTTCGCGGATGGCCATGGCGGCGCGGTAGGATGCCAGAGCGCCGTCGCGGTCCCCCGAAGCCCTGAGCGCATCGCCGATCTTGTTATGCGACACGGAGAGGTCGCGCGCCCACTGCGCATTGCCGGGGTCCTGCGCGGCGAGCCGTTCGGCGATGGCCATGTCAGCGCGGTAGGCGGCCAGCGCGCCGTCGCGGTCCCCCGAAGCCCTGAGCGCGTCGCCGATCCTGTTGTGCGACACGGATAGGTCGCGCGCCCACTGCGCATTGCCGGGGTCCTGCGCGGCGAGCCGTTCGGCGATGGCCATGGCGGCGCGGTAGGATGCCAGAGCGCCCTCGCGGTCCCCCGAATCCATGAGCGCATCGCCGATCCTGTTGTGCGACACGGATAGGTCGCGCGCCCATTCCGCATTGCCGGGGTCCTGCGCGGCGAGCCTTTCGCGGATGGCCATGCTGGCGCGGTAGGCGGCCAGCGCGCCGTCGCGGTCCCCCGAAGCCATGAGCGCATCGCCGATCTTGTTGTGCGACACGGAGAGGTCGCGCGCCCATTCCGCATTGCCGGGGTCCTGCGCGGCGAGCCGTTCGGCGATGGCCATGGCGGCGCGGTAGGATGCCAGTGCGCCCTCGCGGTCCCCCGAAGCCATGAGCGCGTCGCCGATCTTGCTGTGCGACACGGAGAGGTCGCGCGCCCATTCCGCATTGCCGGGGTCCTGCGCGGCGAGCCGTTCGGCGATGGCCATGTCAGCGCGGTAGGCGGCCAGCGCGCCGTCGCGGTCCCCCGAAGCCCTGAGCGCGTCGCCGATCTTGTTGTGCGCCACGGATAGGTCGCGCGCCCATTCCGCATTGCCGGGGTCCTGCGCGGCGAGCCGTTCGGCGATCGCCATGTAGGCGCGGTAGGCGGCCAGCGCGCCGTCGCGGTCCCCCGAAGCCATGAGCGCGTCGCCGATCTCGTTGTGCAGAACGCCCCGGTCGCGCTCGGCCTCAGCCGGCAGGGCGGCGAGCGCGGCCTCGGCGACGGCGAGGGCGGCGGCGATGTCGCCGGCGCGGGCGTGCAGGCGGCCGAGATAGATCGCGTCCCACGGGTCGCTCCCGTCCAGCGCCAGCGCCTTGGCGTAGGCCTCGCGGGCGCGCCCGGTGTCGATGGGAAAGGCGAGCCGACCGATGTTGCGCCAGCGTTCGGCGGCGCGGGCTTCGGCGGCGCGCGCCTCCTGCGCCAGCTTGTCGAGGCCGGCGTCGATCTCGCCGTCGGCGATCAGCGCCAGCGCCTCGGCCTCGGCCGGGTCGCCCGCCTCCGCCGTCTCGCGCACGGCGGTCTCGACCGAGGCCGCCCCCTCGGCGTCGAGCGGCGCCCGGCCCTCGGCGGCCAGCCGCGCCGCAACCTGCGCCGCGATGCTGGCGACGAGCTCCTCGCGCTCGGCGTCCTCGCCGCAGGTCTCGCCCGCAAGGCCCACCCCCTGCGCCATGTCGCAGGCCATTTCGGGAAGATCGTAGAACAGCGCCCGCGAGCCGCCGACGAACGCGATCAGCAGCGCCAGAACCGTCAGCAGCGGATGCCGCGCCAGCCAGCGGCACAGGGCGACGGCGTCCTCGGCGATCCGGTGCAATGCGCGCCTCCCTCGTCAATCGGGCAAGCGTAACACCCCGGCTGCGCGCGCGGTATCCCTCACCACGGCAGCCGGGCGCCGGACCAGTCGTAGAGGCCGCCCGACCAGTCGGGCCCGGCGGCGTCGATCACCGCCAGCAGATGCGCGGCGCTCTCGGCGGGGGTCATCAGCGCCTTCGCGGAGCCCTGGAACGGCTTCGACAGGCCGGTGTCCACCGTGCCGGGCTGGAGCGCGAGCAGGATGGGGGCGCCGCGCCTGCGCGCCGTCTCGATGGCGAGGTTGCGGATCAGCATGTTGAGCGCGGCCTTGGAGGCGCGGTAGCCGTGCCAGCCGCCCACCCGGTTGTCCGAGATCGAGCCGACGCGCGCCGAGATCGCCGCGAACACCGCCTTCGCGTCGCGCCGCATCAGCGGCAGGAAATGTTTCGCGACCAGCGCCGGGCCGATGGCGTTGACCGCGAAGCTGCGCGCCAGCCGGTCGGCGTCGAGCGCGCGCATGTCCTTCTCGGGCTGGAAGTCGCCGTCATGCAGCAGGCCGGTGGCCACGATCACGAGGTCGAGCGCGCCCAGAGAGCGCGCCGCCGCCGCGACGCTCGCCTCGTCGGTCACGTCGAGCCGTTCCGCCGTCATCCCCGTCGGCGCGCGGCCGGAGCGCGAGAAGCACAGCGTCTCCCCCACCGCCGGATCGGCGGTGAGCGCCTCGGCCAGCGCCGCGCCGATGCCGCCGGACGCGCCGATCACCGCCGCGCGCAGCGGCGTCTCGAAGCTCTCCAAGGCCATGCGGACTCTCTATCCTAAGTCGGCGCGACGCCGGGGACGCCAGATGTAGCGGCTGCGGACGGGGCCGCCACCGCCGTCGCCGTCGGCGCGACCCGGATGCGACGCCATGCCTGCGCCGCGCCCGTTGCCCGCAGCCGCCGCTGCGCGATACTTCATCGCCATGACGCACGCGATGAACACAGCCGGGGGCGCGCCGTGAGAAAGAGCGACAGCGCGGCCGAAGATCGGGCCAAGGCGAAGTCCGTCAAGCCGCTCAGGGCGTTATGGCCGTTCCTGCGCCCGCACCGCCAGCTGCTTGCGGCGGCGCTGACGATGCTCGTCGTGGCGGCGGTGTTCACGCTGCTGCTGCCGCTGGCGCTGCGCCGGGTGATCGATCTCGGCTTCGACGCCGAGAACGCCGAGCGCGTGGACCAGTATTTCATCGCGATGATCGTGGTGGCGGGCGCGCTGGCCGCCGCCACCGCCGCGCGCTTCTACTTCGTCACCCGGCTCGGCGAGCGCGTCATCGCCGACGTCCGCAAGGCCGTCTACGACCGCGTGATCGGCCGCAGCCCCGCCTTCTTCGAGCAGATCCAGACCGGCGAGGTGCTGTCGCGGCTGACCACCGACGTCACGGTGATCCAGAGCGTCGTCGGCTCGTCGGCGTCCATCGCGCTGCGCAACATTCTGATCCTGTTCGGTGGGCTCGCGATGCTGATCGCCACCAGCCCGAAACTTTCGGGGTTGGTGCTGCTGACCGTGCCGCTGGTGGTGTTCCCGGTTCTGACGCTCGGCCGCAGGGTCCGCAAGCTCAGCCGCGAGAGCCAGGACCGCGTGGCCGACGCCTCCGCCATGGCGTCGGAGACGCTGCTGGCCGCCCAGACGGTGCAGGCCTACACCCATGAGGCGCGCGCCCGCGCCCGTTTCGGCGGGCTGGTGGAGCAGGCCTTCACGGCGGCGCGCAGGCGCGTCGAGGCCCGCGCGGCGCTGACGGTGATCGTGATCTTCCTCGTCTTCACCGGCGTGGTCGGCGTGATGTGGATCGGCGCGCGCGACGTGATGGCCGGCGAGAAGACCGCCGGCGAGCTCGGCCAGTTCATCTTCTACGCGGCCTTCGTCGCGGGCGCCGTCGGTGCGCTGTCGGAGGTGTGGGGCGAGCTGATGCGCGCGGCCGGCGCCACCGAGCGCCTCGTCGAACTGCTGGAGGCCGAGGACGCGGTGGAGCAGTCCGCGACGCCGAAGCCGCCGGCGACGCCGGCGCGCGGCGCCATCCGCTTCGAGGGCGTGGGGTTCCGCTATCCGGCCCGGCCGCAGGCCGCGGCGCTCTCGGAGATCGGCTTCGAGATCGCGCCGGGCGAGACGGTGGCGCTGGTCGGCCCGTCGGGCGCCGGCAAGACCACGATCTTCCAGCTGCTGCTGCGCTTCTACGACGCCTCCGCCGGCGCCATAACCGTCGACGGCGTCGACGTGCGCGACATGAGCGCGGAGGGCCTGCGCTCGCGCTTCGCGCTGGTGCCGCAGGAGCCGGCGATCTTCGCCGACACCGCGCGGGAGAACATCCGCTTCGGCCGCCCCGGCGCGACCGACGCCGAGGTGGAGACCGCGGCGAAGGCGGCCGCCGCCCATGATTTCCTCATGAAGCTGCCGCAGGGCTATGACAGCTATGTCGGCGAGCGCGGGGTGATGCTGTCGGGCGGTCAGAAACAGCGCATCGCCATCGCCCGCGCGATTCTGCGCGACGCCCCGATCCTGCTGCTCGACGAGGCGACCTCGGCGCTGGACGCCGAAAGCGAGCGCGCCGTGCAGCAGGCGGTGGACCGGCTCTCGCGCGACCGCACGACGCTGGTGATCGCGCACCGCCTCGCCACGGTGAAGCGCGCCGACCGCATCATCGTGTTCGACGAAGGCCGGATCATCGCGCAGGGGCCGCATGACCGGCTGGTCGCTGAGGGCGGGCTCTATGCGCGGCTGGCGCGGCTGCAGTTCAGCGAAGGGGCCATCGCCGCGGAGTGAGCGCCGCGGCATGATCGGGGGATGACGCCCGCCCTGTGTCGCGACTGTCTCGCCCGATTCGACGGGCCCGCCCGGCGCTGCCCGCGCTGCAGCTCGCCGCGCGTCCTCTCCCATCCCGAGCTTGCGGCGCTCAGCGTCGCCCATGTCGACTGCGACGCGTTCTACGCCGCGGTCGAGAAGCGCGACGATCCCTCGCTCCTGGACAGGCCGGTGATCGTGGGCGGCGGGCGGCGCGGCGTCGTCTCGACCTGCTGCTACATCGCCCGGATACAGGGCGTGCGCTCCGCCATGCCGATGTTCAAGGCGCTGGCGCTCTGCCCGGACGCGGTGGTGATCCGCCCGAGAATGGGCGCCTATGTCGAGGCGTCGCGCCGGATCCGGCGGCTCTTCGAGACGTTGACGCCGCTGGTCGAGCCGCTCTCGCTCGACGAGGCGTTTCTCGACCTGTCGGGCACCGAGGCGCTGCATGGCGCGCCGCCCGCCGTCACTCTCGCGAAGCTCCAGAACCGCATCGCCGCCGAGGTCGGCGTGACCGTGACGGTAGGGCTGAGCTGGAACAAGTTCCTCGCCAAGATGGCGTCGGAGCTCGACAAGCCGCGCGGCTTCTCGCTGGTCGGCCGGGCGGAGACGGAGGATTTTCTGGCGCCCCGGCCGGTATCGGCGATCTGGGGCGTCGGCGCGGCGACCGCGAAGGCGCTCGAGTCGCAGGGCTTCCGCCTGATCGGCGACCTGCGCCGGAGCGACGCGGCCGAGCTTGCGGCGCGCTTCGGCGCGCTGGGCGCGCGGCTGCACGCGCTGAGCCGGGGGCGCGACGCTAGGCTCGTGAGCCCGGAGCGGCAGGCCAGGAGCGTCTCCGCCGAGACGACCTTCGACGCGGACATCGCCGCGCGCGACGCGCTGGAGGCGCATCTCTGGCGGCTCTGCGTGCGCGTCACCGACCGGATGAAGGCGCAGGGGATCGAGGGGCGCGTGGCGACGCTGAAGCTGAAGCGCAGCGACTTCCGCCTCCTCAGCCGACGCTCGGCCCTCGCCGCGCCGACGCAGCTCGCCGACGCCCTGCACCGCGTCGCCGCGCCGCTTCTGGTCCGCGAACTGGGGAGCGGGCCGTTCAGGCTGATCGGCGTCGGCCTGTCGGAGCTTCAGCCGGCGGGGGCGGCCGCCGGGGCGCTGTTCGACGGGGATTCGGCGCCGTCGCGCGCCGAACGTGCCACGGACGCCATCCGCGCGCGTTTCGGGGCCGGCGCAATCATACGGGGCAGGGCGCTGGGCGCCGGGCGGGAAGAGTGAGTCGCGATGTTGCGTGGCGTTTATGCAACATGGGCTGTCGGGCGGACAGAATTCCTGAAAAAACAGTGGTTAACTGAAATCGGCAATCGTGATGAAACTGCATTGGTCCCGAATCCCGGCGTCAGGCGCTTGCTTTTGCTGCGGCGCACACCTAATCTCTTTCTCAGCGGCGTTCGCGCCGTCGCCCTTCCTGGGCGTTTCCTCCCTAGACTTGGCCGCCTTCGGGCGGCCTTTTTTTTGTGCGTTCAATCGATTGAAGTCCGAGGAGATCACTCCTCCTCCTCGTCGCCGTCCACCATCTTGAGTTCGCCGCTGCGCGTCAGCTCCCGCACCATGTTGACGACGGCGGTCTGCGCGGCCTCGCCTTCGCGCGGGGACGGGCTGGAGCGCATCTTGAGCTCGCCTTCCAGGCGCTGGGACAGGCGCTTCGAGATGTTGCCGATGAAGAAGTCGATCACTTTCGGCGCGTTCGCCTCGGCGTGCTTTAGCGCAAGCATCATCGTCGGCTCCTCGACCGCCTTCAGCAGCGTGCCGGCGTCGCGGGCGTCCACGCGGCCCGGAATGTCGGCGAAGCCGAACATGACCTTCTGCACCTGCTTGGCGAGCTTCGGCTTCTCCTGCTCCAGCTGCTCCATGAGCGCGCCGCGCTTCGAGATCGCGACCGCGTTCATCATCGCGCCGATGACGTCGGCGGGGCGGCGCGTCGCCTGCTCGCGCTGCATCACGGCGAGGAAATCGCGCTGGAGGACGTCCTTCACGATGTCCATCACCTCGCTGTCGAGGCGCGGCACGCGCGCGAGCCGCAGCACGACGATCTGGGCGAATTCGGCGTCGAGCCGCTCCAGCACCCGCGCAGCCTTCTCGGCGCGCAGCTTGGAGAGGACCACGGCGACGGTCTGCGGATGCTCGTGGCGCAGGTAGGCGGCGAGCGCCTGGTCGGAGCTGTTGGACAGCTTCTCCCAGATCGTGCGGCCGTTGGAGAGGTCGACATCGTCCATGATGCGGCTGACGCTGTCATCGTCGAGCAGCTCGCCAAGGATCTTGCGGGCCTCGGTGGCGCCGACGCGCACCTGGTTGCGGGCGCCGAGCTCGGCGCTGAACTCCTCGATCGCCTGTTCGAGCATCTCGGGCGTCACGGCGCCGATCTTGCTCATCGCGCCGGCGAAGCGGCGGATCGTGGTCTCGCTCATGCCCTGCAGGACGTGCGGGGCCGCCTCGGCGCCGAGCGCGGCGATGATGATGGCGGCCTTCTCCGCAAGCGGCAGCTTGCGCTGGGGCGGCAGCTCGTCGCCGCCGCGGATGGAGCCGGTCGGCAGGGTCGGTCCGCCGAGAGAATCGGCGATCTTCGCCATCGGCATCGCCGGCCGCTGCATCGGAACGGGCGTGTTGGCGCTCACGGCGAATACCCCCTCACAAGCGCGCCGGCGAGCAGCGTCCAGCCGTCGGCGATCACGAAGAATGCAAGCTTGAAGGGCAGCGCCACGACGGCGGGCGGCACCATCATCATGCCCATCGACATCAGCACCGAGGCGATGACGAGATCGATGATCAGGAACGGCATGAAGATCAGGAAGCCGACCTCGAAGCCGCGCTGGATCTCGCTGAGCAGGAAGGCGGGGATCAGCACCGAGGGCGGCGCGCGGTCTCCGGGCTGGAGCGTGTCGCGCAGGGGCGAAGCCTCGGTCATCACGGCGAGCGTGCCGGGGTCGACCCGCCCCTCCATGAAGACGCGGAACGGCTCGAACGCGCGGGAGACGCCCTCCTCCTCCGAAATCGTGCCCTCGATGAGCGGCGAGACGCCTTCGGCCCAGCTCTGCTGCGCGACCGGCTCGATGACGAAATAGGTCAGGAACAGCGCCAGGCTCACGATCATCATGTTGGGCGGCGCCTGCTGCAGGCCGATGGCCTGTCGCAGGATGCTGAGCGTCGTCACCATGAACGGAAAGCAGGTGATCATGATCGCGAGGCCGGGCGCGAGGCTCAGCAGCGTCACGAGCACGAAGAGCTGCGCGAGGCGCGCGCTGAGCGCGCCGCCCTCGCCGATGTCTAGCGTCACCGACTGCGCCGCCGCCGGCGCGGCCAGGGCGGCCGCGCCGAGTGCGAGAACCGTCAGCCCGACGCGCGCGATCCGGGCCGTTTCAGGAGCCATTGCCGAGATCCATGATCTCGGTCAGGCGGACGCCGAGACGGCCGCCCTCCTCCTCCAGCTCCTGCAACTCGCCGCGGGCGATGAGCTGCGGGCCGACATAGATCTCCACCGGATCCTCGATGCGGCTCTCCAGCGGCAGCACCGAATCGCGCCGCAGCGCGACGATGTCCGCGATCAGGGGGCGCGCCTTGCCCACCGACACCGTCACCTCGATCGGCACGCTGTAGATGGCGCGCCCGCGCGACTGCCCGGGCTCCACGCCGGCCAACTTCTCCGCCGCGGCGAAGGTGAAGCCGTCGTCGCTCATAAGCTTTTCTTCATTCGACATTTCGCGCCCTTCCTTCAGCTTCCCCGAAGAAGCGGTCCACCGCGTCGCGGGCCGCCGCGAGGCAGCCCTCGACGTCAAGTTCGGCGCCGCCGTCGATCCACTCCAGTCGCGCCTGCGCGCCGGTCAGCGCGGGGTCCGCCCGCACCTCCAGGCCCGCGCCGAGCCGCTCGGCGACGCCTGCGGTCGCTGCGGGAGACGCGAACGCGACGATCCTCGCGTCTGGCGCCGCGGCAGTCCGCGCCGCGACGGCCTCCGCCAGCGCCGCCGGAAAGGCCGCCGCCGCGGCGTAGGGCGCAGCGACCCGCGCCAGCGCCTCGACCAGCGGCCGCAGCATCGCCGCGCCCTCGGCCCGCGCCGCCAGGCTCGAAAGCTGAAGATCCTGCGCCGACTCCACCAGCGCCGCGATCGCCGCGCGCTCCTCGTCGTCGCCCTGCGCAAGCCCCGCCGCGAGGCCGGCCGCATATCCTTCCGCGCGCGCCTCCGAACGGGCGCGGGCGATCGCCGCCTCGCGCACCGGGTCGAGCCCGCGATCCGCCGCCGCGAAGTCCTCCAGCCGCAACGCCGCCCGCATCACCGCGCCTCGCTTTCGGATTCGATCTGCGCCTGCACGTCGCGCTCGAGCCAACCGCGCAGCACCGTCGCGCTCTCGTCGCGGCGCTCGGCGAACGTGTTCTTGAGCAGGGTGAGGCGGTCGACCTCGATCTGCTGCTGCAGGTCGTTCTGCTGCTGCTCGATGCGCTGCGCCGCGGCCCAGTCGATCGTCGGGCCCTCGGTCTCCGGCGCCATGTTCTGCGTTTCCGCCGCGCGCATGAGGGGGCGCAGCACGAAGAGGCCGAGGCCGAGGGCGATCGCCCCGAGTATCGCCATCTGCGCCAGCATCAGGCCGTTGTCCTCGAAGAACACCAGCGCGGCGTTCGGCGCCGTCGCCACCGCGCCGGCGGTCTGGGCGAACTCCAGCGTCTCGACCGTCACGATGTCGCCTCGGTCCGCGTCGAAGCCGACGGCCGCCTGCACGAGGTCGCGGATCTGGCGCAGCTCCGCCTCCGGGCGGGGGCTCCAGACGCGCTCTCCGTCGGCGCCGACGGCGTTGACGCCGTCGACGAGCACCGCGACGGTCAGGCGCTCCACCTCGCCCGCCGGGATCAGCCTTTCGCGGGTGGTCTCCGAGACCTCGTAGTTGACGCGCTCCTCGGTTTCGGTGCGGGCCGAGGTCGTCTCGCCGCCGCCGCCGTTCTGCGCCTGGGGCAGGTTGGACGCGACGCTCGCCGCGCCGCCGGCGCCGCCGGCGCCGGCGCCCTTGTTGTTCTCCGTCGTCTCGCGGCTGTCAGTGCTGATCGCGACGCGGCTCTGCGGGTCGAACACGCGTTCGGTGACGCGCTCGCTCTCGGTCTTGGCGGAGACGGCGACTGTGACGATGGCCTTGCCCTCGCCCACGCGCGCGGCGAGCAGGCGCTCGACCTCGCGCCGCAGCTCGTTCTCGCGGGCGCCGCCGGGGGTCTCGCCGTTGGCCGTCGCGGTCGCCTCGCCCTGCTTCAGCACCGCGCCATAGGCGGCGTCGATCACCGAAACGGCGGTCGGCGTGAGCCCCGCCACCGCGGAGGCCACGAGATAGCGGATCGCTTCAGCGGCGGCGGGCTCGAGCGGCCCGTAATTGGTCATGACGGTGACCGAGGCGGTGGGCTCGACCGAACGCTGGAATGGCCGGCCGACGGGGTTTGCGATGTGCACGCGCGCGGATCGCACGCCGGGCGCGGCGAGGATGGTGCGGGCGAGCTCGCCCTCCTTGGCGCGCCAGTAGGTCGCCTCGAACATCTCGGTCGTGGTGCCGAAGCCGTCGACGCCGTCCAGCAGCTCGTACCCGGCGGGCCCGTTCCGCGGCATGCCCTCGGCGGCCAGCGCCATCCGGACCCGGTCGCGCTCCGACGCCGGCACGAAGACCGAGCCGGCCCGCATCTCATACGGCACGCCCATGCCCTCGACCGCGCCCGCGACCTCTCCGATCGCCTGCGAATCGAGCCCCGAATAGAGTGTCACATAGGATGGCTTGCTCGCCGTCTGCACGACGCCGTAGATCGCCGCGACCATCGCCGCGACCGCCAGGAACGCTATCAGCCTTTGCCGAGGCTCAAGGGCCGTCCATAGAACGCCGATTCTGCCCACGCGCCTAACCCCGTCATCGCGCCTACTGCGCCTTGAAGTCCCCGGGCCGCCGGCTTGCTCGCCGACCCCGTCCGACGCCGTGAGGTTTGGAGCCTTCCGTTTAACAAGCCGTTTAGCCCTGCCGTCGTAGATCATCCGCAGTGGCCGTATGTGCGGCGGCCGGAAAGCGGGGCGGTTTGTCATGGCCAGTGCGGCGAAAGAAGGCGGCGGCGGCCCGATGATGCTGATCATGGGCGGCGCCCTGGCGCTGATCCTGGGCGGCGCCGGGTTCTACACCGTCTACTCTGGGCTCGTGAATCTGCCGCTGCCTTCGGCCGAGCCCGAAGAGGAGGCGCACAAGGCGGCCGTGCATGCGTTCGAGGCTGCCGCGCCGGCCGCGGAGTTCGTGCCGCTGGAGCCGATTCTGATCACGCTCGGCGGGGGCGACGCGCGCCTGCGCCAGCTTCAGTTCGTCGCCCAGCTCGAAGTCGAGCCCGGCGCGGCGGAAGCGCTGAAGGCGCTCGAGCCGCGCGTGCGCGACGTGCTCAACACCTACCTGCGCGCAGTGCGCGCGGACGACGTCGACGATCCGGCGGCCCTGTTGCGCATGCGCGCGCAGATGCTGCGGCGGATCCAGGTCGTCACCGGCGAGGGACTGGTGCGCGATCTGCTCGTTTCGGAATTCATCCTGCGCTAGAAAGGCTTGGGGTTATGGACATGATCGCTGACGCGCTCCTGATCGCAGGGGCGGCGGGAGCCGCGATGTACTGCCGGGTGCTGGCGAACCGGCTGAACGCCCTCAAGAACCTCGATACGGGCCTCGGCGCCGCGATCGCGGCGCTGTCTCGCCAGGTGGACGAGATGCGCATCTCGCTCGAAACGGCGAAATCGGCCTCAGGCGACCAGACGCGCGCGCTGACGCAGCTCACGGCGCGCGGCGAGATGGCGGCCGGGCGTCTCGAACTCCTGCTCGCGGCGCTGCACGAGAACGGCCGCCGCAAGCCGATCTCGGTGAGCGAGCCGTCGGTCGGCCGCCGCGTGGCGTCGGTGTCGAAGGGCTGGGCGGAGGAGCCGTTCGCGACGCCGCCAGCGTCCGAGGCGGCCGAGCCGGGCGAGGGTGAAGTCCCGCCGAAGCCGGTCTCCGAAGGCGCCGCCGGCGCCGAAGCGGCCGACGTCCTCCCCATGGAGGAGGTCGAGACGCCGGGCGACGCTGGCGCGAAGCCCTCCGCGCAGGTTCTCACGCTGTCGAAGGCGGTGGAGGCCGCCGCTCCCGCCGCCGACGCCTCGCCCGAGTCGCCTGACGCCGAGCTTGACCGCACCCTGGTGCTGCGCTGGAGCGCGGCGCCATGAGCGCGAAAGCCGCGCGGTCCTTCGGCAAGGCGGCCGCCGCGCCCAAATCCGGCGGCGGAGCGCCCGGGCGCACGCTTCTCTTCATAACCATCTGCTTCATCGCCTCCGCCGTGGTGCGGGTCGGCGATGTCGGCGGCGCCTTGGCGCAGAACGCCGGCGTCGATCCGCTGGCGATGCCGGAGCGCACCGCGCTGCCCTCGGTGCCCGCGCCTTCGGCCCGCACCGAGACCAGGCGAGGCTCCGAGGAGCCGGTCGGCAACGCTGACCCCGCCTCCTGCGCGGCGCCGAACGATTCGCTTCTGTCCGCGATCCGCGAGCGCGTCGCGGCGCTCGACGCGCGCGAACAGCGTCTCGCCGACCGCGAGGGGAAGCTGTCGGTCGCCGAAACGCAGGTCCGCGCAGAAATCGAGCGCCTCGTCGAGGCCGAGAAGGCGCTGGCGGCGACGCTCGCCCTGGCCGACGGCGCGGCCGAGCGCGACGTGGCGCATCTGGTGGGCGTCTACGAGACCATGAAGCCCAAGGACGCCGCCAAGCTGTTCACCGAAATGGAGCCCACCTTCGCCGCAGGCTTCCTCGCGCGGATGAGGGCCGAGAGCGCCGCGGGCGTTTTCGCCGCGATGGAGCCCAACGCAGCCTACGCCGTCACGGTCATCATGGCGGGCCGTCACGTCGGCGAAGGCGTGGCCCCCGGCCTGTCGTCGCTCGGCGGCCCGGTCGGCAAGGCGCCCTGAAGCGGGCCCGCCCGCTTCAGACAATGTTCACGCGCCGCCCCGATAACCATGCGGGCAAGGCGCGGCGCTGGCCCGCGACGGGGCCCTTAGAAGAGGGATCGACATGATCGGGATCGCCGGAATCGTCGTGACGTTCGTGATGGTGTTCGGCGGCTTCATGCTCGCGGGCGGCAATTTCACGATCATCATCAAGGCGCTGCCCTTCGAGCTCATGATGATCGGCGGCGCCGCGGTCGGGGCCTTCCTGCTGTCGAACGACGGCCATGTGGTGAAGCAGTCGCTGGGCGCCTGCGGCTCGGTCTTCAAGGGCGCGAAATGGAAGGCGTCCGACGCGCAGGACCTGCTGTGCCTGCTGTTCGAACTCCTGCGCGTCGCGAGACAGGCGCCGGTCGAACTCGAGGAGCACATCGAGAACCCAGACAGCAGTTCGGTCTTCTCGAAATATCCAAAGATCCAGTCCGACAAGGCCGCGGTCGACCTCATCTGCGACACGCTGCGCTCGGCCTCCATGAACTACGACGACCCGCACCAGGTCGAGGAGGTCATGGAGAAGCAGCTCGAGGCCAAGCTGCATCACGGGCTGCACGCCAACCATGCGCTGCAGACGATGGCGGACGGCCTTCCGGCGCTGGGGATCGTCGCGGCCGTGCTCGGCATCATCAAGACGATGGGCTCGATCGACCAGCCGCCCGAGGTTCTGGGCAAGATGATCGGCGGCGCGCTCGTCGGCACGTTCCTCGGCGTGTTTCTCGCCTACAGCTTCGTCGGCCCGATGGCGAGCAAGGTGAAGGCGGTCGTCGAGAGCGACATGCAGTTCTACAACCTCATCCGCGAGGTGATGGTGGCGCATCTGCACAAGCACTCGGTCGACATCTGCATCGAGGTCGGCCGCCAGAACACGCCGCGCGACTGGCGCCCGTCCTTCACCGAACTCGAGGAGGCGCTGAGCAACACGCGCACCGGGGGCGGATCATGACCGTCCGGGCGAGCTGGGCGGCCATCGCGGTCGCGGCGGGCCTGGCGGCCTCCGCTGACGCCGCCGCCGCGCAGACGCTGCGGGTGCGGGCGGGCGAGCATCCGGCCTACAGCCGCGTCGTGATCGACGCCCGACCGGGCGCCGCCTTCGACTGGAGCGTTTCGGGCCGGACGCTGCGCGCGACCGTAAGCGGCGCCGCGCAGTTCGACGTGACGGGCGCGAGCTCCCGCGGGCTCGGGCGCATCTCGGGGTTCTCGGCGGCCGGCGGCGCGCTGGAGATCGCGCTGTCCTGCGAGTGCGGCGCGCGGGTCTCCCGACTCGGCGACGGGCGCATCGTCATCGACGTCGCCGAAGGCGCGCCGCGGCCTGCGGCGCAGCCCGCCGCGGCGGCTGCCGCCGCCTCCGCTCCGGCCACTCCCGCCGCCCGTCCCGCCGCCCGTCCGGCCGTCGCCGCGGCGCAGGCCGGGGACGTTGCGCCGCCCGCCGTCGACGCGGGGGCGGTTTCGCCCGACGAAGTTTCCGATGACGGTCAGCCGTCGATGACCGCAGACACGGCCGCGACGCCCGCGCCGCCGTCCGCCGAGCCGGCGCGGGAGGTCTCCGGGGCGATCGCCGCGGGCGAGCCGCCGGCCGACAGTCCTTCGACGGTCGCGGCGCCGCAGGAATCAGCGCAGGTCGCCGCGCCGCCCGAAGCGGCCGAGCCGGAGCCCGCGCCCGCCGCGCCGAGCCTTCCGGGCGACGCCGCCTCGCGGATCGAGGCCGCGCGCCAGGCGCTGCTCCAGCAGCTCGCGCGGGCGGCGGATGAGGGCTTTCTGGAACTGAGCGACCGCGCGGACCCCTCCGCCATCGCGCGGGAGACCTCCGCGCCAGTCGACACGGACCTGCCGGAGCCGAACCTGCGCGCGCGCACCGCGCTCGACATCGCGCGGGACCGCGACGCGCGCCTGCCCCGCCGGGAGCCGGCGCGGCCCGACAACTGCCTTCCCGCAGCCGAATTCGCGCTAGCCGACTGGGCGGACGACCGGCCTATGGACGAGCAGCTCGCGCCCCTGCGCCGCGCCATGGTCGGAGAGTTCGATCGACCGGACCCCGAAGCCGTGCTCGCCTATGCCCGGCTGATGACGCATTTCGGCTTCGGGGCCGAGGCGCGCGCCGCGCTCGACGCCTTCCGGTCGGGCGTGACCGCGCCGGCCTCGCTCTCCGAGCTCGCCTTCATCGTCGACGGGGAGACGCCGCCCGAGGACGGCGTCCTGCGCCGCGGGATCGACTGCCCCGGTCCCCATGCGCTTTGGGCCGCGTCGGCGGCGGCCTCGGCGTCCGCGCTCGACCCGGCCGACATCCGGCTCGACGACCTGATTTCCCAGATCGGGCGGGTGCCCGAGCGTCTGCGCGCCGCTGTCGTCGCCCCTATCGCGCGGACCGCGCTCGACGCCGGAGACGTCGGCGGCGCCGAGCGCCTGTCCGCGGTGGTGACGCGCGGCGTCGACGATCTGGCGACGATCGACCCGATGATGGCCGTGCTGCTCGCCCGCATCCAAGCGGCGCGCGGGCGCCATGCCGTCGCCGAGGACGCGCTGACGGCTTTGGCGCAGCGCACCAGCCCGGCGGGCGTCGAGGCGATGATTGAGCTCGTCTCCCAGCGCCTCGCCCGCGGGCTGCCGGCGCCGGAGGGTCTCGCGGACAACATGGAGGCGGTGGCTTTCGCGCTGGGCGACAGCGATCTCGGCCGGCGGCTTCTCGTGGCGGCGGCGCGCGCGCGCGCGGCGACCGAGGGGCTCGCGCCGGCGCTCGAGTCGCTGGCGGTGCTGGCGGAGCGCGCCGGCGACGACGCGGCCGCGGGCGCGGCCGCGCGCGAGTTTCTGATCGACCATGTCCCGGACACGGCGCACGGCGTGGAGTACGCCCGCGCTGTGCTGACGCATCTGGCCCTCATCGGCGACGGACCGGAGGCGGACGCCGCGCGCGTCGCGGTGGCGCGCAACTTCGCCAGCGTCGGCGTGGAGAACCTCGGCGAGGCGCTGCTGGCGCCGGCGCTGCGGCGCGGCGACATCGACGCCCGGCTCGCCGCCAGCGACGCGGCGCTCGCCGCCGGCGCGCCGGAGCGCGCGCTCGACCACCTCGACGGCCTGATCCGGCCGGACGCCGCCAAGCTGCGGGCGCTGGCCTACGCGGCGCTGGGGCGCGCGCCGGAGGCGGCGCGGGCGGCCCGGGAATCGGGCGACGCAGAGTTCGCCGCGACCATGGCCTGGCGCGCCGGCGACTGGGCCGGCGCCGCCAAGGCGGGAGACGCCGACCGCCGCATCGTCGCGGCCTGGATGTCCGGCGCCGAAAGCTTGCCCGACGACCTCAGGGCCGCGGCCGACGAGAGCCCGGAACTGGGCGTGCTCGCCAAGGCGCTGCCCGAGGAGGGCGCCGCCGAGGCGGAAACCGTGGTCGGCGAGGCCGAGGCGGCGCTCGCCGCCTCGCGGCGCCGGCGGGAAGCAATGGGGGGTCTTCTGACCGATGGATAATCCCGGCTACATCGGCGTCACGCGCATGAACGGCCTCGCCGACGAGTTGCGCGCCATCGCCAACAACATCGCCAACAGCTCCACCGCCGGCTATCGCGCCGAAGCGCTGGTTTTCGCCGAGGTGCTCGCCGAGGCCGACGTCGAGGGCGGGGCCATCGCGATGTCGGCGCCGCGCGCCCACTACACGCTTGAGACGGGCGGCGCGATGAAGGCGACCGGCGGCGACCTCGACCTCGCCATCGACGGCGAAGGCTATTTCCAGGTGACGACGCCCGACGGTCCGCGGCTGACCCGCGCCGGCGCGTTCACGCTCTCGCCGGAGGGCGAGGTGCTGACGCCGGACGGTCATCTGCTGCTCGATCAGGGCGGCGCGCCGGTCAACATCCCGCCGGGGTCGGGCAAGATCGCCATCGGTCCCGACGGCGCGGTGTCCGCCGACGGGGCGCCGGTGGCGCAGATCGGCCTTTTCGCCGCCGACGCCGGCAAGATGCTGCGCCAGGACGGCGTGCTCTTCCGCATCGACGGCGACCCGGAGCCCGCCCAGGGGGCCAAGGTGGTCCAGGGCTTCATCGAGGGCAGCAATGTCCGTCCGATGGTCGAGATGTCGCGGCTGATCGAGGTGCAGCGCGCCTACGAGGCCGGCCAGTCCATCCTCGACATGGAGGACAACCGCCTTCGCAAGGCCGTCGAGACCCTAGGCCGAGTGGGCTGAACCCGAAACCGAAATCCAGAAAGGAGTCCGGAGAGATGCGCGCACTATCCATCGCCGCGACCGGCATGCAGGCCCAGCAGACCCGCGTCGAGGTCATCTCCAACAACCTCGCGAACATGGGCACGACCGCCTACAAGCCGCGTCGCGCGGAGTTCGCCGACCTCATCTACCAGCAGCCGCGCGTCGCCGGCGAGATCAACGCCGCCGACGGCACGGTGCTCCCGGGCGGCATCCAGCTCGGCATGGGCGTGCGCATGGTCTCTGTCGGCTACGACATGATCCAGGGTTCGCTGCTGCAGACCTCCGGCGAGCTCGACCTCGCGATCCAGGGCGGCGGCTGGTTCGAGATCGAGCTGCCCACGGGCGAGACGGCCTACACCCGCGACGGCAACTTCAAGCGCAACGCCGACGGCCAGATGGTGACGTCGGAGGGCTATGTTCTCCAGCCCGAAATCGTCATTCCCGACGAGACGGTGAAGATCGCGATCAACGCGCAGGGCGAGGTCTACGCCTCGTTCCAGAACCAGGTCGAACAGCAGCTTCTCGGCGCGATCACGCTGGCGGACTTCGCCAACGACCGCGGGCTCGAGCCGATCGGCGGCAACCTGCATCTGGAGACCGAGGCCTCCGGGCCCGCCAACATCGGCGAGCCGGGCGCCGACGGTCGCGGCGCGCTGCGGCAGGGTTATGTCGAAGAAAGCGCGGTCGACGCCGTGCGCGAGATCACCGAGTTGATCGGAGCGCAGCGCGGCTACGAACTGAACTCGAAGGTCATCACCGCGGCCGACCAGATGCTCGCCGCCACCGTGCAGGTGAGGTGAGCCGCCCATGACCCGCAACGCAGGCCAGAATGGCCGCGCCCTTGTCGCACTGGCGCTTGCCGCCGCGTTCTTCGGCGCATCGCCCCGAGAGCCCGCGGCCGCGCAGGAGGCCGCCAGCGCGGGCCAGACGGTCGTCGCGGCGCGGGCGATCCGCGCCCGTTCCCTGATCGGCCCCGCCGACGTGGCGGTGGAGGCGGGCGAGACGCCCGGCGCGCTCTCCGCGCTCGATCAGGCGATCGGCATGGAGGCGCGGGGATCGATCTATCCCGGCAACCCGCTGCGCATGGGCGACGTCGGCCCGCCGGCGCTGGTGGACCGAAATTCGATCGTCACGATGCGCTACCAGCTCGGCCTGCTGGAGATCGAGGCCGAGGGCCGCGCGCTCGGCCGCGCCGGGTTTGGCGAGCGGGTGCGCGTGATGAACCTCGACAGCAAGGCCACCGTCACCGGCCGGGTCGCCGGACCGAACGTCGTGGAGGTCCGCTGATGGCCCGCCAGCGATCCCGCCTGCCGGCGCTGGCGAAGGGCCTCGGCTGCGCCGCGGTCGCGCTGAGCGCGCTCGGCGGCTGCGCCGAGCGGCTCGACCATCTCGGCAAGCCGCCGACGATCACCGGGCCGGGCGCGCAGAACGCGCCCCTGCCGCCGATCTCCGAGGCCCGCCGCGCCATCGCCCGTCCGGCGCCGATCGCTGCGCCCGAAGCCTACGCTGTCGCCTCGACCTGGCGCTCCGGGCCGTCGTCGCTCTTCGGCGACCGGCGCGCCAGGACCGTCGGCGACATCCTGACGGTGGTCATCGACATCTCCGAAGAGGGAACCATCGACAACACGACCAACCGCTCGCGCTCCGGCTCCGAGAACATCGGCGTTTCGGCGCTGCTCGGCCTGCCGTCGGTGGCCGCCACCGTGCTGCCAGCGGGAACCGGCATCGACCCGGCAGTGGATCTCTCCGGCAGTTCGGCCTCGGCCGGCGCCGGCAACATCTCGCGCTCGGAGGAGATCACGCTGCGCGTCGCCGCCACGGTGGTGGACGTGCTGCCCAACGGCCATTTCGTGATCGAGGGCAGCCAGGAGCTGCGCGTCAACTTCGAACTGCGCGAACTGCTCGTGGCCGGCGTGATCCGCCCCGAGGACGTCAGCCGCCGCAACGAGATCACCTACGACAAGATCGCCGACGCCCGCATCAGCTATGGCGGCCGCGGCCAGATCACCGACCTGCAGCAGCCGCGCTACGGCCAGCAGGTTCTCGACGTCATCATGCCGTTCTGAGCCGCGGAGGCCGTCGCCCATGAAGAAGTTCGTGCTTCCCGCCGCGTTCGCCGTCGTCGGCCTCGTCGGGGGCGCGGCCGCCGGCTGGTTCCTCAAGCCGCCGCCGCCGCCCGAGCCCTGCCTCGACGACGAGGGCCACGAGCTAGACGAGGCGGCCTGCGCCGCCATGGAGGCGAAGAAGGCGGCTGAGGCCGAGGAGCTCGCCCCGCCGCCCGAAGATCTGAAATACGAAACGCCGTCCGAGTTCGTGGCGCTCGAACGCCAGTTCATCGTGCCGGTGATGGGCGAGACGCGGGTCGAGGCGATGGTGATCCTCAGCCTCACCGTCGAGGTGGGGCAGGGGGCCACGGACTCGGTGCTGAGCCGCCAGCCCCGCGTGCGCGACAGCCTGCTGCGGGTGCTGTTCGAGCATGCCTATTCCGGCGGCTTCGACGGGGCCTTCACCGCCGAATACGTCATGCGAGACCTGCGGCGGAACCTTCTCAAGGCCGCTCGAAAGGCCGTCGGCCCGGAAGTGCGCAACGTGCTGATCGCCGACATCATCCGCCAGGAACAGTAGGCGCGCGCCTCCCGAGACCTTGCGGCTCAAGGCGTTGCGGTCCTAGGCGTTGCGGCCCGCCTTCCGGAAGGAAGGCGGGCCGCGGTCGTTCAGAGCTCCGGGCGCGCGCCGTTTGCGTCAGGGGCCATCGCCGACCCGCAGCGCCGTGACGTCGTTCGCCTTCACGGTGAACCCGCCTGCCAGCGTGAGTTCCGCGCCCGCGTCGCCGCGGCGCGCCTCGGTGACGCGGCCCCAGGTTTCGGCCGGCGCCGTCTCGGCTTCGCCGCCCGGCAGCAGATAATTGGCCTCGAAGCGATACGCGCCGGGCGCCGCTTCGCCGCCGTCGGCGCGCTTGCCGTCCCATGTCACCTCGGTCTCGCCGGGCGTGAAGTCGATCTCCCGGACCGCGAAGCCGGTGTCGTCGAGAACCGTGATCCGCGCCTTCGTCGCGTCGGCGGGCGCGCCGGTGGGATAGATCTCCACCGCCCCGCCATTGTGGACGACGCCGCCGGCGGCGCGCACCTCGCGGCCGAGCCAGCTTCCCAGCGCCCCGACGTCGGAGCCCCCGAGGGCCTCAAGGATCGTCTCCAGCGTCCGGTTGCCGGCGATCTGCTGCTCGACGGCGGAGAACTGGGCGAGCTGGGCGACGAACTCGGTGGATTCGAGCGGCTGGAGCGGATCCTGGTTCTCCATCTGCGTCGTGAGCAGCTTGAGGAACGTGTCGAAGTCCGCCGTCAGCGCGCTCGAGGCCGAGTCGCTCTTCGAGGTTGCGGTTGCGGGCGACGGCTTGTTGACGGATGCCGCGACTGTGGCTGCGTCCATGGGGGTTCTCCCTGTCAGAGGCGGATGTCGAGCCGGTCGCCCGGGGAGCGCCTTGCGGCGACCGGCGCGGCCGAGGCCGACTGTTCGGCGTCGCGGGCGTCGCGAGCCATGCTGATCGGGGCTTCCGCCTGCTGGCGGCGCTGCCCGGAGAAGTCGAGGTCTGCGCGCCCGAAGCCCGCCGCCTGCAGCTCGCGCTGCAGAATGTCGGCGTTGCGGCGCATGAGGTCGAGCGTTTCGGGCCGGTCGGCGGTGATCTGCGCGCTTAGCGCCCCGTCCTCGATGCGCATGTGGATCATGACGCGGCCGAGTTCGGGCGGATCGAGGCGAAGCTCGACCCGGTCGCCGTCGCCAGCGGCGGCGATGGCCTGCGCCGCGGCGCGCAGCTGCGCGTGCGGCGGGCCGGTGAGCACGACCGGCTGCGGCGGATCGAGCCGGCCGGCGCCGGTCTGTGGCGCGCTGAGCGCGGGATCGACCGCCGCCGCATGGGCGGTGAGCGCCTCGCCCCCCGCGCCTGCGGGGACTTCGCCTGCGACCGGCCGCGCCGGCGGCCTGGGCCCCGCCGCGCCGCCGGTGAGCGCATAGCCGCCGGCCGCGGCGCTCGTCAGGGCGCCGCGCTGCGCGACGGCGGCCGTGGCCGCGGCCGCTGGGCGAGCCGGCTCGAGCGGCGGGCCTTCGGCGCGATCGCGCCGCCCCTCCTCGCGGCCGGACATGCCCGGCGCGACGGTCTCGGCGGAGGGGGACGGCGCGGCGGATGTCGCCGCCGGCGAGGCGGAACCGTGGACAGGCGACGCCGTTCGGGCTGCGCGCGAGCCCTGATGCGCCGCGGTCTCGGGCCGCGCCGGCGTCTCCGGGGCGTCGGCGAGGTCTGGTCCTCGCCGTGTCGCGGGCCCGACCGCCCCCCCGGGGCCTTCAACTGTCCGCGACGGAGTCGCAGAGGCGTTCCCGTTTTCGGGCGCGACGGACGCCGCCGCGCCGGCGGCGCTCCGCCCGGCGTCTTCTGAAGCGGGCGTCGCCGCTGCGCCGGCGGGTCGACCGACGGTCGGCGTTTCGCCAGTTGCGGGCGCGGCGCCATGCGCTGCGACGCGCCGGCCGTCCGCGACGGCGCCGCCGCCTTGCGCTCCGGGGCCAGATCCCGACGGCCGCGCGGCGTCGCGCGCGGAAACCGGCGTCGCGCCCGGGCCGCCGCCGGCGTCGGTTCCGGGTTCGTCGGCGGGGCGGGCGGACTGGGCGGCGGTCCGGGTTTCCTGCAGGCGGAAAGCGTCACCGCCATCTGCGACGGTCTGGGCGGCGCTCGGGCCAGCGCTCGGGCCAGCGCTCGGGGCCGCATTCGGGCCGGCATTCGGGGCCGCATCCGGGGCGGGCGTCGGAGCTTCTCCTGCGCCCGGCGCCGCGGTGGCCGCGGTTCCGGGATCGAGGCGCCCCGCATGGGTCGGCAGGGGCTGCGCCATCGTCCGCGTCCACCGGCCGTTCATGGCCGCCGGCCCGGCGGCCGCGACGTCGCGCGGCGCGACGGCCGCGCGGGTGGCCGCGTCCTGTGGCGACGCCTGCGCGATCGTGGCGACCGCGCCCGGCGGGGTCTCCTCAGCGGCGCCGTCGGCGTCGCCCGGTTCGTCGGTTCCTGCGCCAGGCGCTTCGGTCGTCGCGAACGTCGTCCACCGGGGCGCGCTTGCGCTGGACGCCGAGGCCGGCGTCACGTCTGACCGCGCCGCATCGCTCTCGCCGCCCTCCCCGTCCTGCGCCCGGCCGCCTTCAGCCAGCACGTCTGAGAAGCGCCGAGGCTCGTCGCGCTCGCGCTGCGGTTCGGCGGCGTCGCCTTTCGGTCTGTCTCGCTCTTCAGCCGTCTGCGACCCTTGAGGGGCGTCGCGACGCGAATCGGCGCGGGTCGGAACGCCGGCCGTCCGGGCCCTGGCGTCTGTGTCGAACGGCGTCAGCCTTGCGGCGTCCATTGGGGTCCTCCCCTGAAAAGCTGGGGAAACATCGCCCAACAGCCCTTACAGATCGTTTACTCCGGTGCGCGATGCTCTGCGCGAGCCAATGGAGGAGACCCATGAACCCGCTGTCCCCGATCGCGACGCCGCAGCCCGCCCGTCCCGCCGACGATGCGACGGACGCCGCGCGACGCGCCGCCATGCGCGAGGCGGCGGTTGAGTTCGAAGCCGTTTTCATCGCCCAGATGCTTGAGCACAGCGGCGTGGGTCGCGCGCCGGAAGGCTTCGGCGGCGGCGCCGGCGAGGACGCATTCCGCTCGCATCTTCTCGGGGAGCAGGGGCGAATCATGGCGCGGAGCGGCGGCCTCGGCCTCGCTCAGGAAGTCTATGAGGCGCTGCTCAAGCGCGAGGGCCTGTCCTCGGAGAAGGCGCGATGAGCGCATCCTCGCTCTGGCGGCGCACGCCCGATCCGCTCCGCGCCGTGGCGGCGGCGGAGCACGCGCTGAGCGAGGAGCGGCGGCTGCTGTTCAGCGGCGATCTGCCTGCCGTGGTGGAGGTGGCGGATCGCCGTGTGGCGGAGATTTCGGCGCTGGAGCGACTGCTCGCCGCCGAGCCGGCGCATCCCGAGAGACTGGCCGAAGGGCTCAGGAAGTTCCGCGCCCGCGCCGAACGCCACGCAAAGCTTCTTGAGGCCGCGATGTCCGGCGCGCAGGCCGCCCGCCGCAAGCTCAAGGCGATCGACGACGCGCGCACCACGCTGCCGGGTTACGACGCCAGCGGCGCCCCGCGCGCGCGCAGCGTCAGCCAGGGCCTTGGCCGCAAGGCGTGAGCGGGGCGCTAACGCGGCGTTAGAGATTTTCGGCCAGAAAAGTATCACGCGCAGAATGCGGACCAAACCGTAAATGGTGTAATACACGTCAGAAGACGTCTCTCCCGGATCAGGAAAAACCCTGTCCGATAGCGCAATCGTGGCGACGAGTATTCGTCACATGCAATCAGGAAGAGACAAATGTCGTCCATTCTTACCAACAACTCGTCGATGGTGTCGCTGAATACGCTGCGCAGCATCAACAAGCAGCTCGGCGAAGTGCAGGGCAACATCTCCACCGGCAAGAAGATCGCCAACGCCCGCGACAACGCGGCGATCTGGTCGGTGTCGGCGGTGATGAACTCCGACGTCACCGGCTTCAAGGCGATCACCGACTCGCTGGCGCTCGGCCAGTCGACGCTGAACGTCGCCCGGACCGGCGCCGAGACCGTCAACAAGCTGCTCGACGAGCTCAAGGGCCGCATCGTCGCCGCCCAGTCCGACAACGTCGACCGCTCCAAGATCCAGGCCGACGCCTCTGAGCTGCGCAGCAACATCAACGCCACCGTCGTGGCGTCGCAGTTCAACGGCCTCAACGTCCTGCAGCGCAGCGTGACCGACGGGGTCATCGAGGTCGTCGGCTCGCTCGACCGCGACAGCTCGGGCAACGTGACCGCCGCCACCATCGACGTGTCGCGCGCCACGCTCGACGCGGGCGTCGCCGGCACGGGCAGCGGCGTCGCCAACGGCGCGGTGGAGTCGGTCGCGGCCACCGCGCTGGCGACCACGAACCTCACCGGCGCCATCGGGGCCGGCACGACCTACGCGGTCGGCGACAAGATCGCCATCTCGCTCGTCGGCACGGACAACGGCCGCGGCATCATCCTCTCCTACGAGGTCACCGCGACCGACACCGGCGCCGACGGCAGCACCGCCGCGGACGCAGCCACGATGCTCCTTCGCGCCACCCGCGCCATGGCGGTCCAGCTGGAGGCGTACGCCACCGCCGAGACTGGCGCGGCTGCGACGACGGACCTGGCCAACATCTCAACGCAGGCCAACA
>NZ_FNQM01000002.1 GCF_900107585.1 Rubrimonas cliftonensis
TCACCGCCCTCGGCATACCCGTCACCGAAGCCATAGGATGAGTCCGTCCGGGGAAAGGGGAAATCCGGCCCAGCCGTGATTTGCTCAACAGAGTCCCCTGCAAGCCGTGTATCTGCTCGTGAGATCGATCGTGGGCCGATCGCGTCAGCCGCGCAGCATGCGCTTTCGGACGTGTGAAAGAGGGAATGTCCTCCCTCTTGAGACAACCAGTTCGTGGGGCGCCGCGCCCGCGCCGATCCACCGTGAACATGATGGCGGACGTGTCGGCCAGAAACCAGCGGCTTCTGAGGTGGCGTGGCTCACACCGTGATCGCACCCTGCCCGGCGCCAGGTAGCACGCCTGTCCTGTGAACGGCTGAGCCCTGTCCGACGCGTGTGTCGCCGCAGAGCGACCGATGAGCCAGATCAGGGCCGTCAGCGGCCGGTCAGGCGAAGGGGTTCGCGATCCGGAGCCGGCCTTCCACCAGCAGGCCGTCCTGCATGTCCTCGCTCCACAGCGTGGCGCAGCCGGCCAGCAGCGCGGCTGCGACGATCATCGCGTCGTAGACCGACAGGCCGTAGCGCTCGGCCAGCGCCCGACCAACGTCATGGGTCCGCGGCGTCAGATCCTCGACTGCGCACAGCGCCCGGACGCCGGCGAGGAAGGCGCCCGTCTCCTCCCAACTCAGCCCCGCCTTCCGACGACAGTTCACCAGCGCCTCGTTGAGCACCTGGACGCTGATCCGCGGCCCCTGCCCCAGGATCGCCTCGGCGCGGTCCGCTTTCGGCCCATCGTCCAGCAGGTAGAGAACCACGTTGGTGTCGGCGAATTCAGCGCTCATGCGTGGCGTCGCGGCCCAACCGCGCGGTCACGGGCAGCCTGCCGCGGAACCGGCGCAGGTCCGCGAGAACCTCGTCGGCGCGCGCATGGCGGCGCAGCTTCACCGCGCCGTCATCTTTCACGAGTTCGATCCGGTCGCCTTCCTTCAGGCCCAGTTCCCGGACAAGGGCCGAAGGCAGGCGCACCGCAAGAGAGTTTCCCCATTTCGCAACCTGCATCGCAGCCTCCATGACCAACCCAGAAAAGATATACATATCACAATGGATATCCGCAAGGCTGTGGCTGGGCGAGGGGTCCCAGAGCCAAGCGGGATACTAAGCCATCGAGAGCACTGCGATGACGGGGGCAGTCGTCGGCGCTTTCTCACACGCCAAGATTTCCCGATGATGCTGACCCGCTGCCGTGTCAGTCGGCCCAGAGCGCGCCAAGCGCGAACCCCACCGCGTCGAACGGCGCCACGCGCACTTCGGCGTCGTCATGAAGGGCGGCGATCAGCACCCATGCGCCGTCCTTCAGCGCGAACGCCTCCAGCGTGCGCGCCGCAGGGTCGACGAACCAGAGCCATGCGACGCCCTGCTCGCGATAGACGTCGCGCTTCTCGGTGAGGTCGTAGGTCCGGGTGCTTGGCGACAGCACTTCGCAGACCCAGTCCGGCCCCACGGTGATCCCGACATCGTCCGGCAGGCTCGGAAGCCGCTCACGTTGCCATCCGGCGAGGTCGGGGACGAGAACCTCCTCGCCCAGATGAAGCTCCGGTTCGATCAGAATTGTCCAGCCGCCGGGTCCCCCTTCATCAGCGTCGAAGGGGCCGCCCAGTTTTACGCCCAATCGCGTGATCGCCCGGCTGTGCCTCGGCCTCGGCCGCGGCTGGAGGTGCAGCGCGCCGCGGATCAACTCGGCCACCATGTTCGGCGGCGCGTCGAGCACGTCCTGATAGGTGGCCGGCCGCTTGATGCTGGGCGTCTGGACGTTCATCGCGAGCCTCCCTTCGACCGATAAGTAGCACGCCCGTGCCCTTCCCGCACCAGCTGCAACCGCGCTGCGGAAACGCCGGGGATACGTCACCAAAAACCTGACCAAGAGCTTGCCGAAGGGGACCATAACCCGTTGAAGGATATGGTGGGCGCGGCTGGGATTGAACCAGCGACCCCTACGATGTCAACGTAGTGCTCTCCCACTGAGCTACGCGCCCCGCGCGCCCGGACGCGCCGGGCGTTTGCGTCGAAGCCGTATAGTGGCGCTTGGCGGACTGCGCAAGCCGCTTCGTCGGGAGGAGTTCGGCCGCCATTTCAACGGAGCGATGACGGGTTGCGCTAGGCGCCGGCCGCTCCGCCGCTACACTTGCACCCATGAACGTCGCAGACGCCTACCTGCTGGACCAGCCGCGCGCGCCGCTTTCGCGGGCGGTGTTCAGTTCGCCGCATTCCGGGCGGCGCTACCCCGAACGCTTCGTCCGCGAGGCGCGGCTCGGGCGGGTCGAACTGCGCGCCTCCGAGGACGCCTTCGTGGACGAACTCTTTGCGGATGCGCCCTTCTTCGGCGCGCCGCTGCTGCGGGCGCAGGCCCCGCGCGCCTATGTCGACCTCAACCGCGCGCCGGAGGAGTTGGACCCCGCGGTGGTCGAAGGCGTGCGGACCACTGGCCTCAACCCGCGAATCGCCGCCGGGCTCGGCGTGATACCCCGCGTCGTGGCCGAGGGGCGGGCGATCTACTGGGGCAAGATCTCCGAGGCCGAGGCGCAGGAGCGGCTCGCCGCCTGCCACCGTCCCTATCACGAGGCGCTGGCCGGCCTGATGGCGCGGGCGCGGGCGGCCCATGGCGCGGCGCTCCTGTTCGACTGCCACTCCATGCCGTCGGACGCCCTGCGCGCCGCCCCGCGCGTCAAGGGCCGCAGGCCCGACGTGGTGCTCGGCGATCGCTTCGGCGCCTCCGCGGCGGAATGGGCCATGGTCCGCGCCCAGCAGGCCTTCGAGGCGGCGGGTTTTGCGGTCGCGCGCAACACGCCCTTCGCGGGCGGCTACATCACCCAGCGCTACGGCCGCCCGAACCAGGGCTGGCACGCTGTGCAGATCGAGATCGACCGCGCGCTCTATCTCGACGAGAAGCGCGTGCAGAAGGGGCCTGGCTTCGAGGCGCTGCGCCGCGCCCTCGCGCCCGTTGTGGCCGCGCTCTGCGACGCGGCGACGGAGGCGGCGCCGCTCGCGGCGGAGTGAGCCCCCTTGCATTCCCGACACCGCCGCCTTATCCGGACGGCGGCGCGAAGACGGGGGCCTGCACCCCTCGCCGCGCCTCGTCCCGGCTCGCCGGGAGCGGGCGGGCTGCGGTAGCTCAGTGGTAGAGCACTCCCTTGGTAAGGGAGAGGTCGAGAGTTCAATCCTCTCTCGCAGCACCATTACTCGCCGACCATGAGCAGGGCTTCGGAGGCCGCGCGGCCCGCTCGGACGGGCGCCCTCGCCAGTGCCCGGCGCGCGTCGCCGGCGCCGTCGGCTCAGATGATCGCGTGGCGCACCTTCGCGCTCACCCATTCGCTGGCGACCACGGCGGCGAGGATCACGATGATGATCATCGTCACCTGCGGCCAGGCCAGCGTGTTGAGCGAGCCCGAAAGCTGCAGGCCGAGGCCGCCGGCGCCGACGAGGCCGAGCACGGCCGACTCGCGGATGTTGATGTCCCAGCGGAAGACGCTGACGCCCCAGAACGCCGGCGCGATCTGCGGCCAGACGGCGTAGGTCAGCACCTGCGGCCCGCTGGCGCCGGTCGCCTGCACGGCCTCAACCTGGCGCGCGTCGATCTCCTCGATCGCCTCGTAGAGCAGCTTTCCGATGAAGCCGATCGAGCGCAGCGCGATGGCGATGACGCCGGCCAGCAGCCCGGGGCCGAGGATCGAGACCAGCAGCAGCGCCCAGATCAGCGAGTTGATCGACCGCGACGCGACGATCACGAACAGCGCCGCCGGCCGCAGGATCAGCGCGCTCGGCGTGGTGTTGCGCGCCGCGAGGAACGCCACCGGCAGCGCGATGGCCACGCCCAGCAGCGTGCCGAGCGTGGCGATGTTCAGCGTGTCCCAGAGCGGCCCCCAGAGCCGCTCCATGTAGCTCCAGCGCGGCGGGAAGGCCCGGCCGGCGATGTCTGCGGCCTGGCGCGGCGCATCCGAGACGAAGGCCCAGATCGTCGTCTCCGTCATCACCTCCCAGCACCAGACCGTCAGCGCGACCAGCCCCAGCCAAAGCGCCCACTGCGCCAGCGACTGGCGCGGCGTGCGCAGCCGCCAGTCGAAGCCGCCGTCGGCGCGCCGCGTCACCGCCATGTCACTGCACCCATCTGCGGATGTGGCTGGAGGCGTATTCCGCCGCCATCACGATGCCGATGATGATCAGCAGGATCGCCCCGGCGCTGTCATATTCGTAGCGGTCGATGGCGGTGTTGAGCGTCGCCCCGATGCCGCCGGCGCCGACGATGCCGATCACCGCGCTCTCGCGGAAGTTGATGTCCACGCGGTAGAGCGACAGGCCGACCAGCCGCGGCATGACCTGCGGCATGACCCCCCAGGTCACAAGCTGCAGCCAGCTCGCCCCGGTGGCGCGGATCGCCTCGGCCTGCGCCTCGTCGATGGTCTCGATGTCCTCCGCCAGCAGCTTCGACAGGAAGCCGATGGTCGCGAAGGTCAGCGTGAGGAAGCCCGCGAACGGGCCGAAGCCGAACATCGCCACCAGCAGGATCGCGACGATGATCTCCTGCAGCGACCGGCTGAGCGCGATGATCGCTCGGCAGACGTAGTACACCGCCGGCGGTGCGAGGTTGCGCGCGGCGCCGACGCCGATGGGAATGGAGATCAGCACGCCCGCGACGGTCGAGGTCACCGTCATGGTCAGGCTCTCGGTCAGCCCCTGGCTGATGTCGCGCCAGCGCGTCGTGAAATCCGGCGCGAGAAAGCCGCCGATGAAGCGGGCGCCGCGCTCCAGCCCGTCGGCCACCCGCGCCCAGTTGACGTCGAGCGTGCCCAGCGCCAGCGCGAGATAGACGGCCGCGCCCACGGCGAGCGCCCAGCGCCAGCGCGGATCCTTCACCATGGTCGGCGGCCGCCGCCATGTGCGGGGATGAGCCGTCTCGCGCATCAGGCGAGGCCCGCGAGCCGCTCGGCCTCGTCGCGCTCGGCCTCGCGGTCCGCCTCGGCGGCCTTGCGCATCGCCGTCCAGTCCTCCTCGCCGTAGATGCGGGTGAGGGCGGCGGCGTCGAGCGCGTCGGGCGGGCCGTCGAAAACAACCGCGCCCGCGCGCAGGCCGATGATGCGGGCGACGAACTGCTGCGCGAGCGCCACGTCGTGGATGTTGATGATCGCGGGCAGGCCGCGCTCGTCGCAGATCTCCACGATGAGCCGCATGATCTGGCGCGAGGTTTTGGGGTCGAGCGAGGCGGTCGGCTCGTCCACCAGCAGCAGCTCCGGCTCCTGCGCCAGCGCCCGCGCGATGCCGACGCGCTGGCGCTGGCCGCCAGACAGCGCGTCGGCGCGCTTGTCGGCGTGCTCGGTCAGCCCGACCCGGTCGAGCAGGCGGAAGGCGTTCTCGATGTCGGCGGGCGGGAAGCGCCGCAGCCAGCTGCGCCAGAAGGACGTGTAGCCGAGCCGGCCCGACAGCACGTTCTCCATCACGGTCAGCCGCTCGATCAGCGCGTATTCCTGGAAGATCATGCCGATGCGCCGCCGGGCCCGGCGCAGCGCGCCCCTCGGTAGCGCGGTCACGTCCAGATCGCCCAGCCGCACCTTGCCCGAGGTCGGCTCGACGAGCCGGTTGACGCAGCGGATCAGCGTGGACTTGCCGGCGCCCGATGGCCCGATGAGTCCCACCACCTGCCCCTTGGGCGCCGTGAAGCTGACGGCGTTCAGCGCCTTGTCGCCCGTGCGATAGGTCTTGACGAGGTTCTCGACGCTCAGCATCGGGCGGGCTCCTGCCGGGAACGCGGACGGGAACAAAATAGACGGGGCGCGGAGGCCGGAACCCGCGCGCCCCGCCGGAACGCGGTCAGATCACTGGCAGGTGTACGCGACGCCGTTGGCCTCGTCGATCTTGCGGATGACCGCCCAATCCTCCTGGAAGGAGATCGGGATGAACTGGGCCTCGCCCGATTTCGAGAACTCCGCCTCCAGCGACGAGCCCTCCCACTGGAACGAGCTGAACGCCTCCTTGATCTTCTCCTGCAGCTCGGGGGCGAGGTTGTGCGCCACGCCGTAGCCCGTCGTCGGGAAGGTCTGCGAGGTGTACAGGATGCGGATCTGGTCGGCGGAGATCACCTCGCGGCTCTCCATGCGCTTGCGCACCGAGTTCGCGATCGACGCGGCCGCGTAGTCCTTGTTCGCCACGCCGAGGATCGAGTTGTCGTGCTTGCCGGAGAACACGGCCTCGAAGTCGCGGCCCGGCTCCATGTCGTAGTCGGCCTTGAGGATCGCCGAGGGCGCCTTGAAGCCGGAGTTCGACGTCTCGGAGGTGAAGGCGAGCTGCTTGCCCTTGATGTCCTCGACCGTCTCCACGCCCGAGCCGGGGTAGGTGATGATCTCCATCTCGTAGCCGAAGCTGCCGTCGGCGGCCGCCATCATCGTGAACGGGCGGAAGCCGGCGCAGGCGACGGCCAGCGGGTTGGAACCGGTGTTGAAGCCCGCGATGTGCAGGCGGCCGGCGCGCATCGCCTCGATCTGCGCGGCGTTGGACTGGACCGGGAAGAACTGCACGGTCTTGCCCGTGACCTCCTCCAAGTGGGTCAGGAAGTCGGCCCAGGCCTCGGCGTAGACCGCCGGATCCTCGACGGGCGTATAGGCGAAGATGAGCGTGTCGGGGTCGACGAGCTGCGCCGGATCGGTCGGAATGTCGGCGATCATGTCGCCGTCGGCGTCGGCGTAGCGGCTGTCGAGCCTGAATTCGGCCATCGCCGGAGCGGCGGCGAGCAGGGCGACGCCGGCGACGGCGGAGAGAAGGCGGGACATCGGTTGGCTCCCATGACTGTGTTGCGACAGTGTAACTAGGGGCGCTCGCCGACGCTTGCGTTACGAAACCGTGACGGTTTCACGACTGGCGCCGCGCCTCGCGCGCTTGTCATCCGCCGATGCGATCGCAGCCGCCGCCCAGCCGGCGCGACGGCGCCGCGGGGGCGCGCGTCGGGTGGCCGCGTGCGCCACGTCGCAAGGTCGGCCACGGCCTACGTTCCTTTTCCCGGAGCAGCCGATATGCTTTGGTCGCCCGGCTCCGGGCTTCGATGTAGGCCACGCATGATGACTGGACCGGCATGACCCTCGCGCTGATCGCCCTGACGCCTTTCCTGGGGGCGCTGCTGCCCGCCCTGATGATCCGCACCGGGCGCAACGCCTGCGCCGTCACGGCCGGCGGCGTCACGCTGTTCGCGCTCATCCTGCTGCTGGTGGAGGCGCCGGCGGTGTGGCGCGGCGAGGTGCTGTTGCAGCGCGTCGACTGGATGCCGGGGCTCGGCCTGAACGCGACGTTCATGCTCGACGGCCTCGGCCTGTTCTTCGCCGGGCTGATTCTCGGAATCGGTCTGCTCGTGATTCTCTATGCGCGGTTCTATCTCGACCGCGACGACCCGATGGGCCGCTTCTACAGCTATCTGCTGCTGTTCCAGGGCGCGATGGTCGGCATCGTGCTCAGCGACAACGTGCTGATGCTGCTGATCTTCTGGGAGCTGACCTCGCTCAGCTCGTTCCTGCTGATCGGCTACTGGCGCCATGCGCCCGAGGGGCGGCAGGGCGCGCGCATGGCGCTGGCCGTCACCGGCATGGGCGGGCTGGCGATGATCGGCGGGATGCTGATCCTCGGCGACATCGCCGGCTCCTACGACCTGAGCGTGATCCTGACCAAGGGCGAGGCGATCCAGGCCTCGCCGCTCTACCTGCCGGCGCTGCTGCTGATCCTGCTGGGATGCTTCACCAAGTCGGCGCAGTTTCCGTTCCATTTCTGGCTGCCGCACGCCATGGCGGCGCCGACGCCGGTCTCGGCGTATCTGCACTCCGCGACCATGGTGAAGGCCGGCATCTTCCTCATGGCGCGCCTCTGGCCGGCGCTCTCGGGCACGCCGGAATGGTTCTACATCGTCTCGACCACCGGGCTCGTCACCATGGTGATCGCGGCGGTGATCGCGCTCTTCAAGGACGACCTCAAGGCGCTGCTGGCGTTCTCGACCGTCAGCCATCTGGGGCTGATCACCATGCTGCTGGGCTTCGGCACGCCGATGGCGGCGACCGCGGCCGTGTTCCACATCCTCAACCATGCGACGTTCAAGGCCGCGCTGTTCATGTCCGCCGGCATCGTCGACCACGCCGCGCACACCCGCGACATCCGCCGGCTCGGCGGGCTGCGGCGTCTCATGCCCGCGACGTTCTGGGTGGCGACGATCGCCGCGCTGTCGATGGCGGGCGCGCCGCTGCTCAACGGCTTCCTCTCCAAGGAGATGATGCTGGAGGAGGCGGTCCATACCCCGTGGCTCGGCCTCGGCTGGCCGATCCCGCTGCTGGCGACGGTCGGCGCGCTGTTCTCCGCGGCCTACTCGTTCCGCCTGATCGGGCATGTCTTTCTCGGGCCGCAGCGCGACGACTATCCCGCCGCGCCGCATGACCCCGGCCCCGGCCTGCTCGCCGCGCCGGCGCTTCTGGTCGCGGGCGTCGTCGCGATCGGCCTTGCGCCGGCCATGGTCGCCGGCGGTCTGGTCAATCTCGTCGCCGACGCCGTGACCGGCGGCGCGGCGGAGCCGGTAAAGCTCAAGATCTGGCACGGCCTGACGCTCGCGCTGGCCATGAGCGCCGTCGCGCTCGTCGGCGGCTACCTGCTGCTCGCCCGCTACGCCGATGCGGTGGCGCGCTGGCGCCGCGCCGGGGTCTTCGCCGCCAAGCCCGTCTTCGACGCCCTGATCGCGCTGCTGGCGGCGCTGGCCGAGCGCGGCACCTCGGCGCTTCATGCGGGAACCCTGCCGAGGGCGCTGGGCGCGCTCTGCGTCGCGCTGCTGGCGATGGGCTTCGCGGGGTGGGGCGAGGGCGCGCTGGCGGGCTCGCGCGAGACGCTGACGCCGCCGCTTATCGCGCTCGCGCCCTGGGCGCTGCTGATCGGCACATGCCTCGCCGCCGCGCGGATGCACCATGACCGGCTGATGATGGTGCTGCTGACCAGCGTCGTCGGGCTCGTGGTGTCGCTGGGCTTCGTCTACCTCTCGGCGCCCGACCTCGCGCTCACGCAGATATCGGTCGAGGTCGTGACCACGGTGCTGATGCTGCTGGCGCTGAACTTCCTGCCGAAGGACTCGCCCGACGAGACGGGCCCGATGCTCAGGACGGCCCAGGCCGGCCTCGCGCTCGTCGCGGGTCTCGGGGCCGCCGCGCTCTCCTACGCGGTGATGACTCGCGACGGCCCGACGATCTCGGAGTTCCACGTCGCCCAGTCCTACCCCGGCGGCGGCGGCACCAACGTCGTCAACGTCATCCTCGTGGACTTCCGCGGCTTCGACACCTTCGGCGAGATCATCGTGCTGGCGATCGCCGCGCTGGGCATCTACGCGCTGCTCGACGGCGCGCTGCGCGGGCCGAGCCTGGGGCGCGTGATCTCCTGGGTGCCGGACCAGGAGCGCTCGAAGGACCGGCATCCGATGATGCTGGTCGTCGCGACGCGATTCCTGCTGCCGGTCTCGCTGGTGGTGGGCCTGTTCATCCTGCTGCGCGGCCACAACCAGCCCGGCGGCGGCTTCATCGCCGGCCTCGTGGTGGCGATCGCGCTGGTGATGCAGTACGTCGCCTCGGGCTACGCATGGACCGCCCAGCGCCGCCCGATGGACCATCACGGGATGATCGGGCTGGGCGTGCTCGTCGCGGGCCTCACCGGCGCCGGCGCCTGGCTTGCGGACCGCCCGTTCCTGACGAGCGCCTACGGCTACGTCACGCTGCCGCCGCTGGAGAAGTTCGAACTCGCCACCGCCATGGCGTTCGACCTCGGCGTGTTCCTCACCGTGGTCGGCGCGGTCCTGCTCGCGCTGGAGAACCTGTCGCGCGTGGCGCGCTTCGCCGAGCAGCCGGGCCCCGACGAGCCGATGGACGTCGATCCGTCCGCCGAGCCGCGCACCGCGCAGGAGAAAGGCTGAAATGGAGCTTCTCGTCGCAACCGCCATCGGGGCGCTCACCGCGTCCGGCGTCTACCTGATCCTGAGGCTGCGCAGCTTCCCCGTGGTGATCGGCACGGCGATGCTGTCCTATGCGGTCAACACCTTCCTGTTCGCCACCGGCCGGCTCGCGGTGAACCAGCCGCCGATCCTCGGCGCCAGCGCGGCGGGCGTGGTCGACCCGATCCCGCAGGCGCTCGTGCTGACGGCCATCGTGATCTCCTTCGGCATGACCGCGCTCATCGTGATGCTGATGCTGCGCGCCTATCTCGAGACCAGCGACGACGCGGTGAACCTCGACCCGGAGGACCGGCCGTGAATCACTGGATCATCGCGCCGATCGTCCTGCCCGCGCTCGTCGCGCCGCTGATCGTGCTCGCGCTGCGCTACGACCTGCTGCTGCAGCGCGTCGCGTCGCTGGCCGCCTGCGCCGGGCTGCTCGGCCTTGCGGTCGGGCTGATCGCGATGGCGGGGGAGGGGCCGCCGCAGGCCTATCTGCTGGGCGACTGGCCGGCGCCCTTCGGCATCGTCCTGGTGCTCGACCGGCTGTCGGCGATGATGGTGCTGCTGACGGCGCTGCTCGGGCTCGGCGTGGCCGGCTACGCCGCCGGTTCGGGGTGGGACACGCGCGGCCGGCACTTCCATGCGCTGCTGCAGTTCCAGCTCATGGGCCTGTGCGGCGCGTTCCTGACCGGCGACCTGTTCAACCTGTTCGTGTTCTTCGAGGTGCTGCTGATCGCCTCCTACGGGCTGATGCTGCATGGCGGCGGCGCCGCGCGGCTGAAGGCCGGCGTGCACTACATCGTCGCCAACCTCGCCGGATCTACGCTGTTCCTGTTCGCCGTCGGCGCGATCTACGCGGCGACGGGCACGCTCAACATGGCCGATCTTGCGGTGAAGGCGGGGTCCGCGACGGCCGAGAACGCCGATCTGCTGCGCGTGGGCGGGCTGCTGCTGCTGGCGGTGTTCGCGCTCAAGGCCGCGCTCGTGCCCCTGCATTTCTGGCTGCCCACCGCCTACGCCGCCGCGCCCGCGCCCTCCGCCGCGCTGTTTGCGGTCATGACCAAGGTCGGCGCCTATTCGGTCCTGCGGGTCTACACCCTGATCTTCGGGGCGGAGGCCGGCTCTTCCGCCTGGCTGGCGGCCGACTGGCTGATCCCCGCGGCGCTGGTCACGTTGGCCGTCGGCGCCGTCGGCGTGCTGGGCGCGCGGCGGCTCGGCGCGCTCGTTTGCTTCTCGGTGGTCGCCTCCATGGGCACGGTGATGGCGGGCGTGGGGCTCTTCACCGAGCGCTCGGCGGCGGCGGCGATGTTCTACATGGCGCACTCCACGCTGGCCGCGGCGGCGCTGTTCCTGATCGTGGAGCTGGTGTCGGAGCGGCGGACGCGCGGCGACCGCATCGCCCCGGCGCCGCAGATGCGCCACGGCGAGCTCGTCGGCGGGTTCTTCATGGTGGCGGCCATCGCCATGGCCGGGCTGCCGCCGCTCGGCGGCTTCCTCGGCAAGCTCATGGTGCTGGACGCCGCCCGCGCCGACCCCGCAGTCTGGTGGATCTGGGCGGTGGTGCTCACCGGGTCGCTGGTGATGGTCGTCGGCTTCGCGCGCGCCGGCTCGGTCCTCTTCTGGCGCGTCGAGGGCGAGCCGGCCGAGGGGCTTTCGAAACCTGCGAACGCGCCGCTGTGGGCGACCGGCGCGGCGCTCGCCGCGCTGGCGGCGCTGACCGTCTGGGCGGGGCCGGTCACCGGCTACATGGAGGCCGCGGCGGCGCAACTGCACGCGCCGCAGGACTATGTCGACGCCGTGCTGGGCGCCCAGACCGTCGCCGCGAGGGCCCTGCCATGACCGACCGCCTGTTTCCGCACCCGCGCCTGAGCGTGACGCTCATGCTGGTGTGGATGATGCTGGTGAACGAGGTCAGCCTCGGGGCGCTCGTTCTCGGGGCCGCGCTCGGGGTCGTCGTGCCGCTGCTGACGGCGCCCTACTGGCCGGGCAGACCGCGCTTGACGCGCGGCTGGGGCCTCGCGGGCTTCGTGGCGCTGGTGCTGCGCGACGTCGTCGCTGCGAACATCGCCGTCGCCCGACTCATCATCTTCCACACCAACGCGTCGCTGAGGCCCGCCTTCTTCGCCGTGCCGCTGGAGCTGCGCCAGCCCGAGGCGATCACGCTGCTTGCCGGCGCGATCACGATGACGCCCGGCACCGTCTCATGCGACCTGTCCGCGGACGGGCGGAGCCTGCTCGTCCATGTGCTCGACGCGCCGGACCCCGACGCGGTGCGCGACGAGATCAAGCTCCGCTATGAGAAACGCCTGATGGAGATCTTCCCATGATCGAGTATGCGCTCGGCTTCGCCTACCTCGCCTTCGGCGCGGCGCTCGTGCTGAACCTCTGGCGGCTCGCGCAGGGGCCGAGCGCGGCGGACCGGATCCTCGCGCTCGACACCATGGTGATCAACGGCATCGCGCTCGTGATCCTGATCGGCGTCAGCCAGGCGACGGCCGTCTACTTCGAGGCGGCCATGCTGCTCTCGCTGGTGGGCTTCGTCTCGACGGTGGCGCTGACGAAGTTCATCCTGCGCGGGGACGTGATCGAATGAGCGGCGCGGGCGTCACGATCGTCGAGGCGCTGGCGAGCCTGCTGATCGTCATCGGAGCGGTCTTCGGGCTGGTCGGCTCCTACGGTCTGGTCAAGCTGCCCGATCTCGTCATGCGGCTGCACGCGCCGACCAAGGCCACGACGCTCGGCGTCGGCGGCGTGCTGCTCGGCGCGATGGTCCACGCCTGGGGGGTCGAGGGGCGGTCGAGCTGGCACGAGCTGCTGATCGCGCTGTTCCTGTTCGTCACCGCGCCGATCTCGGCCAACCTTATCGCGAAGGCGTGGCTGCATCGCGAGGGCGCCGACCGGCCTCTCCCGCCCACGGGGCGCGAGTGCGGCTGGGCGAACGACGACCCGCCGCCCGACGCCTCGGAAAGCGGACGGGGCGACCCGCCGCGCTGACGCCGCCGCAGGCCCTGGCGTCTGATGAGGGCCGCGTCAGGAGGGCCGCGTCAGGAGGGGCCCTAGTCTGATCTGCTTCTCGATCTCGACGATGGCGAAGAACGCCGCGCCGACCCCGACGATGACGAGCCCATCCGCCAACGGCACCGGCCGCGTGCCGAGCAGCGCCTGCAGCGGCGGCAGATAGGTCACCGCGAACTGCGCCGCGACGACCGTCGCGACCACGGCCCAGACGACCGGCGTCGCCCGCAGGGCGCGCCATGTCAGCGAGGTTCCGTGCATGTTGCGGATGACGAACAGGTTGAACACCTCCAGCACGACCAGCGTGTTCATCGCCATCGTCTGTGCGAGCGCCAGCGAATGCCCCCGGTCGATCGCATGGCTGAAGACGCCGAACACCGCGGCGATGAACAGCGCCGTCACGAACGCGACGCGCCAGACGAGTTCCGCCGAGAGCAGCGGCGCGTCGCGCCGGCGCGGCGGTCGGGCCATCGCGTCCGGCTCGCTCGGCTCGAACGCGAGCGCCACGCCCAGCGTGACCGCGGTGATGAGGTTGATCCACAGGATCTGCACCGCCGTCACCGGCAGCGCCAGCCCCGCCAGCAGCGCGAGCACCACCACCAGCGACTCGCCCGCATTGGTCGGCAGCGTCCAGCTGATCACCTTCCGAAGATTGTCGTAGACCGTCCGCCCCTCCCGCACGGCCGCGGCGATGGTGGCGAAATTGTCGTCGGCGAGCACCAGATCCGCAGCCTCCTTCGCCGCCTCGGACCCCTTCAGCCCCATCGCAACGCCCGCGTCGGCCCGTTTCAGCGCCGGCGCGTCGTTCACGCCGTCGCCGGTCATGGCGACAGAGAGGCCGTTGGACTGCAGCGCCGCGACGAGGCGCAGCTTGTGCTCCGGGCTGGTGCGGGCGAACACGTCCACGCCCGCGACCTGAAGGGCCAGCGCGGCGTCGTCGAGCCGGTCGATGTCGGCGCCGGTCATCACGCGGGCGGGGTTCTCCAGCCCGATCTGTGCGGCGATGGCGGCGGCGGTGCCGGCATGGTCGCCGGTGATCATCTTGACGCGGACGCCCGCCGCCCGGCACTCCGCGATCGCCGCGACCGCCTCGGGCCGCGGCGGATCGATCAGGCCGACGAGGCCGAGAAAGACCATCCCGCCCTCCAGCGCCGCCTCGTCGATCCGCGGGCCGGGCTGGGCGCGCTCCGCCAGCGCCAGCACCCGCAGCCCCCGGCGCGCCATCGCCTCCGCGCGCGCCGTCCACGCGGCGTGGTCGGTGTCGGGGCACATGCCGAGCACGCGCTCGGGCGCGCCCTTGAGCCGAACGACGCGGCCCTCCTCGCCGTCGGTCAGCACCGCCATGAACCGGTGGCGGCTGTCGAAGGGCACGGCGTCGATGCGCCGGGCCGTGATTTCCGGCGAGACCTTGGCGGCGAACGCCCTGAGCGCGCCCTCCATCGGGTCGCCCTCGACGGTCCAGACGCCGTCGCGAAGCCGCAGCGCCGCATCGTTGCAGAGCGCCGCCGCCGCGCTCAGCCGCGCCAGGTCTCCGGCGGGCGTCACGGCCCCCTCCGGCGCGTAGCCTTCACCCGAGACCTCGAAGGCCCCCTCCGGCGTCTCGACCGCCGCGACGACCATCTCGTTGCGGGTCAGGGTGCCGGTCTTGTCGGTGCAGATGACCGAGACCGAGCCGATCGCCTCGATCGCGGGCAGTCGGCGGACGATCGCGTTGCGCCGCGCCATCGCCTGCACCCCGATGGCGAGCGTGATGGTCATGACCGCGGGCAGCCCCTCGGGGATCGCGGCGACCGCCACCCCGACCACCACCATGAAGATCTCGCCGAAATCCCGGTGGTCGACGAAATGCCCGTAGATCAGCAGCAGCGCCGATACGGCAAGGATCAGCAGCGACAGCCAGCGCGCGAAATGGTCCATCTGCGCGACCAGCGGCGTCGAGAGCGTCTCGACCCCCGCGAGCAGGCCGCCGATGCGGCCGATCTCGGTCGTCTCGCCAGTCGCCGTCACCAGCCCGCGGGCCGTCCCCTGTGTGACGAGCGTGCCCGACCAGAGCATCGAGCGCCGGTCGCCGAGCGGCGCGTCCGCCGCGACCGGCTCGGGGGTCTTGTCGACCGGGACGGACTCGCCGGTCAGGATGGCCTCCTGCGCCGCGAGGCCGCGCGCCTCCAGGATGCGCAGGTCGGCCGGCGCCTTGTCGCCCGCCTCCAGCAGCACGACGTCGCCGGGCACGAGATCGGCGCCGTCCACGCTGGCGCGGGCGCCGTCGCGCAGCGTCGCCGCCCGCGGCGCCAGCATGCCGCGGATCGCGGCCATCGCCGCCTCCGCCTTGCCTTCCTGGACGAACCCGATGACGGCGTTGGCGAGCACCACGGCGATGATCACGCCCATGTCCACCCAGTGCTGCAGCGTCGCCGTGACCGCGGCCGCCCCGAGCAGGACGTAGATGAGCACGTTGTCGAACTGCGCGAGAAAGCGGCGCGCGGGCCCGCGGGTCCGCGTTTCCGGCAGTCGGTTGGGGCCGAGCGCGTCGAGACGGCGCGCGGCCTCGGCGCTGGTCAGGCCCGAGGGCGCGGCGTCGAGCGCCGCCAGGCAGTCTTCGGGCGTGCGGCTGTGCGCATCGGTCAGATGCATGGGCTGCCATCCTTCGTCCGCGGCCTGTCCGGTCGCGGCGCGGCCCGTCGCGGGGGACGACCGCGCCTCGCGCGCAACACAAGGTGGAATCGCCCCGCGTCGCAAGCGCCGCGCCGGGCGTGCGGCGACATGTTCCGGCGGCGGCGCCCCAGGCGGCGGGCAGGCCCCGCCGGACCCGCACGCCCGCGGTCTTGCGGGGACGCGCCTGCTCCGCCGCGACGCCGCGCCGGTCATGAATGCGGCGGGCCGTCGGGCGGGCGAGTAGCAGGGGGCGGAGGGGCCGGCGGGGCGTTCGTCGCCATGACGCCGCCCCTCCAGGCCCGTGCTTCCCGGACCTGCGCTTCTCAGGTCACGCTTTTCAGGCTACGCTTCCCAGCCTATGCTTCTCAAGCTGCCGCCATCGTCACCGGCAGGTCGCCGATTCCGTCGATGACCACCGTCACCGCGTCGCCGGCCTTGACGGGCCGCGCGCCCAGCGAGGTGCCGCAGGCGATCACGTCGCCGGGCATGAGCGTGACGTCGCGCGACAGTCGCGAGACGATCTCGGCGGGGCCCATGAACATGTCCGACGCGGCGTAGCTCTGCCGTTCGCGTCCGCCCACCATCACCTTCACCGTCAGCTCCCGCCAGTCGAGCCCGGTCGCGACGACCGGGCCGATCACGCCGAACCCGTCATAGCCCTTGGCCCGGGTCCATTGCGGGAAGCTCGGCTCGGCGGTGAGTATCTCCAGCGCCGTGAAGTCGTTGACGCAGGTGTAGCCGAGGATCGCCGCCGCGGCCTCCGCCTCGGTCGCGTCCCGGCAGGGCGCGCCGATCACCACCCCGAGCTCGCCCTCGAAGAGCACGCGCCCGACGCCCTCCGGGATGACCACAGTCGCCCCCGGCCCCGCCAGCGACGTGGCGGGTTTCAGAAACCAAAGCGGATGATCGGGCCGGCTCAGCCCGTTCTTCTCGGCCGCGGCGGCGAAATTGTTCCACAGCCCGATGAACTTGCCCGGCTCGCAGGGCGGCAGCAGCGTCGCGCCCGCCAGCGGCTCGTCCGGCCCCGCAGCCTCCGTCGAGCCCAGCCTTGCGCGCGGCGAGAGCGCGCCGTCGCCCAGAACCCCGGTCAGAATGCGGCCGTCTTCCGTGCGAATGCGAGCGAACTGCATGACGTGTTCCTGGCGTTGGGCGCCGGCGTGCGATTGCGGGGGCGCGCGGCTGGCGGGGGGAGGCCTGAACGCAGACTGTCCCGCCCCGCGCGCCCGTTGGCAACCCGCCCTGCCGCGCCGGCTTCTGGCGGCTGGGCGCCCGGCGCTATTGCGCCGCGCGCGCTTCGGTCAGGCGCGGCGCGTCCTGCGCGCCGGCGCGGCCGCGGCCCGAGAGGCTGGGATGCTCCATGAAGAAGGCGTGCGCGTTGAACGCCTTATCCCCCTCGGGCGGCTGCGCGCGGGTGAAACTGCCGTCCCCGGCCAGCACCCAGCTCTGCGCCTCGTCGCGCAGGTTCGCCGCCATCACCTGCTCGATGATCTGGGCGTGGACGGTCGGGTTGAAGATCGGCACCAGCGTCTCGACGCGGCGGTTGAGGTTGCGGTCCATCCAGTCCGCCGAGGAGATGTAGACCTTCGCGGCCCGTCCCGGCAGGCCCTGCCCGTCGCCGAAGCATACGATGCGCGAGTGCTCCAGGAACCGCCCGATCAGCGACTTGACGCGGATGTTCTCGCTCAGCCCCTTCACGCCGGGCCGCACGCCGCAGATGCCGCGCACCACCATGTCGATGCGCACGCCGGCCTGGCTGGCGGCATAGAGCGCGTCGATCACCTCCGGCTCGGTGACGGAGTTCATCTTGGCCCAGACCTGCGCCGGGCGCCCCGCCCGCGCGTGGCCGGCCTCGCGCTCCAGCCCCTCGATCAGCGTCTTCTTGAGCGTCAGCGGCGCGGCGGCGAGCGCCTCCAGCCCGGTCGGCTCGGCGTAGCCGGTGACGTAGTTGAACAGCTTGGCGGCGTCTCGCCCCAGCGTGGCGTCGCAGGTGAAGAGCGACAGGTCGGTGTAGATGTTGGCCGTGATCGGATGGTAGTTGCCGGTCCCGAAATGGCTGTAGGTCACAAGCCTGCCGGCCTCGCGCCGCACCACGACCGAGATTTTCGCGTGCGTCTTCAGGTCGATGAAGCCGTAGACGACCTGCGCGCCGGCGCGTTCGAGCTGGCGCGCCTGGCGGATGTTGGCGGCCTCGTCGAAGCGGGCCTTCAGCTCAACCAGCGCCGTGACCGACTTGCCGTCCTCGGCCGCCTCGCACAGCGCCGCGACGATGGGGGAGTTGCGCGAGGTGCGGTAGAGCGTCTGCTTGATCGCCACCACGTCGGGGTCGTGCGCGGCCTGCTGGAGGAACTGCACCACGATGTCGAAGGACTCGTAAGGGTGGTGCAGCAGCATGTCCTTCTGGCGGATCGCCGCGAAGATGTCGCCCTCATGGTCCTTCACCCGCTCCGGCAGGCGGGGCGCATAGGGGGCCCAGCGCATCTCGGGCCGGTCTGAAATGACGATCTCATCCAGCGCCTTGACGCCGATCAGGCCCTCCAGCTCGATCACCTCGTCGCGGCCCACGCCCATCTCGCGGGCGATCTTGGCCTTGAGCTGCGCCGGCGCGTCGGCGGTGATGGTCAGGCGGATGGCGTCGCCCTTGCGGCGGCGCTTGAGCGCGGTCTCGAACTCGCGCACGAGATCCTCGCTCTCCTCCTCCACCATCATGTCGCTGTCGCGCAGCACGCGGAACACCGCCCGGCCGGTCACGCGGTAGCCCGGGAAAAGCCGGTCGAGGAACAGTCCGAGCAGGTCCTCCAGCCGCAGGAAGCGGATGGCGTCGCCGCGGTCGGGCAGGCGGACGAAGCGCTCGACCTGGGGCGGGATCGGCAGCAGCGCGTCGAGCTCCCCGCCGTCGCCGGCGCGCTCCAGCGAGAGCGCCAGCGCGAAGCCGCCATTGGCGATGAAGGGGAAGGGGTGGGCGGGGTCGATGGCCAGCGGCGTGACCACCGGGAACACCTGATCGACGAAGTACTGCTCGACGAAGCCGCGCTCGGCGTCGGTCAGCGTGTCGGGTTCGGCGACATGCATTCCGCGCGCGGCGAGCTCCTCTCGCAGCGCCGCCCAGACGCGCTGCTGCGCCTGCATCAGCGCGCGCGCGCCGGCGTCGATCTCGGCGAGCTGCTGGGCGGGGGTCAGGCCGTCGTCGGAGGGCTTCTCCACGCCCGCGCGCACCTGCGCCCGCAGCCCGGCGACGCGCACGGCGTAGAACTCGTCGAGGTTGTTGCCGGAAATGGAGAGGAACCGCACCCGCTCCAGCAGGGGATGGCTGACGTTCTCGGCCTCCTCCATCACGCGCCAGTTGAAGGCCAGCCACGAGACCTCGCGGTTGAAGAAGCGCGCCGGCGCCGCGAGGTCGAAGTCGGGCTCGGCCGCGGCGGCGGGGTCGACCGTGGTGTTGAGAAAGTCGGCGCGCATGGGTCGGTCTCCGCAGGCTGTGTCGCAGGATCGCACTATCGTCGAAGGGCGGCGCGGGCGCGACGGGACGTCTCGCCGCTCAGCCGATCAGTTCGGCCGCGAGACGGCGGGTGATGGGCCGTCGCGCGGCCAGCGACGCCGCGTCGAGCCGCGCCACGATCTCCGCGGCGGCGGCGAAGCTGCGCTCGATCCGCGCCGCGAGAAACGCCGGCAGGCCCGGCTCCACCAGCAGCCGCCGGTCGTCGAAGCCCTTGGCCAGCACGGCCTCGAGCAGCGCGTCGTCCGGCGGATGCAGCCGCGCCGCCGTGGTCGCCGAGAGGCGCGACACGAGGTCGGCCAGCCGCGTCGGCCAGCGCGCCGGCGGCTCGCGGCCGGTCAGCAGCAGCGGCGCGCCATGGGCCTCGGCCAGATTGACCAGATGAAAGAGCGCGGGCTCCGCCGCCTGCGGCAGCCGGTCGGCGTCCTCGACCGCCAGCGCGCCGCGCGCCACGAGGCGGGGCGCGTCAGCTTCCGCCAGCCTCGCCGCCGCCACGATCTCCGCGCCGGACGAGGCGGCGAAGACATGGGCGAGATGGGTCTTGCCCGCGCCCGCCGGCCCGCAGATCGCAAGCCGCGGCCGCGGCCAGTCGCGCCAGCGCTCCACCAGCGCCAGCGCCTCGGCGTTGGCTGGACTGGCGATGAAGTCCTCGCGCCCCATGGCGTGCCGCGACGCCGCCGGCAGCGACAGGGGAAGCTGGCCGGCGGCCTCGGTCATTCGGCGGGCCGCCTCCCACGGTCGCGCTCATGGTCGCGCTCATGGTCGCGCTCGTGGTCGGGGTCGTCGGGCAGCAGCGCCTCGCCGCCCTGGTAGAGCCGGCCCTGACGGTACTGCTCCAGCGCGAAGCGCGCCAGCACGCCGATCGCCGCCGCCGTCGGCACCGCGATCAGCAGGCCGACGAAGCCCATCGCCGCCCCGAACGCCGACAGCGCGAACATCAGCCAGACCGGATGCAGGCCGACGCTGCCGCCCACCAGCCTCGGCGTGAGGTAGTTGCCCTCGACCGCCTGCCCGACCAGGAACACCGCCGCGACCGCGACGATCCACCAGGGTTCGCCCCAGAACTGAAAGAGCGCGATGCCGATGGAGAGAGCGCCCCCCACCAGCGAGCCGACGAAGGGGATGAAGCTGATCAGCCCGGCGAACAACCCCACGAGAATCCCGAAGTTCAGCCCGAGCGCCAGCAGCGCCACGGCGTAGAAGCCGCCGAGGATGATGCAGACGGTGAGCTGCCCGCGCACGAAGCCGGCCAGAACGCCGTCGATGTCGCCGGCGATGCGGCGGATCATGGGGGCGTGGCGGCGGGGCAGCCAGTGGTCGATCTCGTCGATCATCCTGTCCCAGTCGAGCAGCATGTAGAACGCCACCACCGGCGTGATGATCACCAGCCCGAGGAAGTCGATCACCGCGACGCCGCCCGAATAGATCGATTCGACGATCTTGCCGCTGGCGTTCTTCACCTGCGTCTCGAGGTTGTCGAACGCCGTCGCCAGCAGCCCGCCCTCGGTGACGGCGGCCGGCGCGTAGCGCTCCATGCCGCCTTCGAGGAACTGCTGGATGGCCACTAGATAGTCCGGCGTCGCCCGCACGACGCGCGCGAACTGGTCGATCAGCACCGGCACGAGAACGAGAATCGCCATGATCGCCGCCAGCACCACGAGGCCCATCACGGCGGCGGTCGCCGCCAGCCGCGAAAAGCCGCGCCTCTCCAGCCGGTCCGCGACGGGATCGAGGAAATAGGCGATCGCCATGCCGGCCAGGAACGGCGTCACCGCGCCGGAGAAGAGCCACAGGAAGAGCGCCAGCGCCAGAAGCGCCAGTCCCCACCATCGCGCCTGTTCGCCCAGACCCATGCCGTTCCTCCAGTCGCCAGCCCATCGCACATGCGGGCGACAGGCGGCGCGGTCAAGCGGGCCGCGCGCGAGGCTGCCGCGACGCCGCCTCGACCGCGCCGCGCCCGGCTGCGGGGAGCGCCGTGTCCGACGTGGACCTCGCCGCCCCGATCAGGAGAACTGCTCGCGCAGCAGGCGCTCGCTCAGGCCATGGCCCTGATCGAAGAGCAGCTCCATCTCGACCGCGTTGTGGAACGCCACCTCCACCCGCGCCACCTGGCGGACCTCGGTGCTGTCGGCCACGGCGAGAACCGGGCGCTTGAGGCTGTCGAGAACCTCGATCGTCACCTGCGCCGTGCGCGGCAGGATCGCCCCGCGCCAGCGCCGCGGCCGGAAAGCCGCCACCGGCGTCAGCGCCATCATGTCCGCCTCCAGCGGCAGGATCGGCCCATGGGCGGAGAGGTTGTAGGCGGTCGAGCCCGCCGGCGTCGCGACGATCACGCCGTCGCAGATCAGCATCGGCATCCGCTCCCGTCCGTCCACGAGGATGCGCAGGCGCGACGCCTGGTAGGTCGAGCGCAGCAGCGAGACCTCGTTGATCGCCAGCGCCTCGGTCGTCAGGCCGTGCACCGTGGTGGCCCGCATCTTGAGCGGGTGGATGACGTAACGCTCCGCCGCCGCGAGCCGGGCGGGCAGGTCCGCCTCCGAATAGTCGTTCATCAGGAAGCCGACCGTGCCGCGATTCATGCCATAGACCGGCGCGCTCAGGTGCAGCGTGTCGTGGAGCGTGTGCAGCATGAAGCCGTCGCCGCCGAGCGCCACGATCAGGTCGGCCTCAGGGGCCGGGCTCTGGCCGTAGAGCTTCACCAGAGACTGCAGGCTCTGCTGCGCGTCGGGCGCGTCGCTGGCCGTGAAATGTATGCGCTGGACCGCCACCCGCCCGCTCTCCCCCTCGCGGCCGGCTCCTGCGGGACGTCGCGCGGCCGACCTTGCGGCGCACTCTGGCCGGCGCGCGCGCGCGCGTCCATCGCGCTGTCGAGACGAGCGTCGGGCAGGGGCGCGCCTTCGGCCGAGGAATGGCGAGACGCCCCTGCGGGTGATGGCGGGCTCACCCGAAGTTGGGTGTCTTCCGCGCCGCAAGGGTGGCGCGCGAGAACGCCGGGCGTGATGATGTGTCGCTGCGCGCTTTCGCCTTCCACGGGTGGAGCGTTTCCTATACGAAACAAATCGAAAGCCAGCCTTGCGCTGAGCGAAACTTGCGGGAGAGAACGACATGGACGCCTCAATCCGGGATAGCGGCTTCTTCACCGACGGCGTCGAACAGCGCGACGCCGCGCTCTTCCAGTCGCTGACAAACGAGCTCGCGCGCCAGCGCGACGAGATCGAGCTGATCGCGTCGGAGAACATCGTCAGCCGCGCCGTGCTGCAGGCGCAGGGCTCCGTGCTCACCAACAAGTACGCCGAGGGCTATCCGGGCAGGCGCTACTATGGCGGCTGCCAGCATGTCGACGTCGCCGAGAGCCTCGCCATCGAGCGCGCCTGCCAGCTCTTCAACTGCAAGTTCGCCAACGTGCAGCCCCATTCGGGCGCGCAGGCGAACCAGGCGGTGTTTCTCGCCACGATCAAGCCGGGCGACACCTTCATGGGGCAGGATCTCGCCTCCGGCGGCCACCTGACCCACGGCGCCGCGCCCAACCAGTCGGGCAAGTGGTTCAACGCGGTGCAGTACGGCGTGTCGCGCGACACCAACATCATCGACTACGACGCGGTCGAGGCGATGGCGGTGGAGTGCCAGCCCAAGGTCATCATGGCCGGCGGCTCGGCGATCCCGCGCCAGATCGACTTCAAGCGCTTCCGCGACATCGCCGACAAGGTCGGGGCCATGCTGTTCGTGGACATGGCGCACTTCGCCGGCCTTGTCGCCGCCGGCCTCTATCCGAACCCGCTCGACTACGCCGATGTCGCCACCACCACCACGCACAAGACCCTGCGCGGCCCGCGCGGCGGCATGATCCTCACCAACGACGAGGCGCTGATCAAGAAGATCAACTCCGCGGTGTTCCCCGGCCTGCAGGGCGGCCCGCTGATGCATGTGATCGCCGCCAAGGCGGTGGCCTTCGGCGAGGCGCTGACGCCCGAGTTCCGGGCCTACGCCCAGCAGGTGATCACGAACTGCCAGGCGATGGGAGAGGAGATCGTCAAGGGCGGCCTCGCGCTCGTCACCGGCGGCACCGACACCCACCTCATCCTCGTCGACCTGCGCCCGAAGGGCGTGACCGGCAAGGCCGCCGAGCAGGCGCTGGGCCGCGCCCACATCACCTGCAACAAGAACGGCGTGCCGTTCGACCCCGAGAAGCCGATGGTCACCTCCGGCATCCGCCTCGGCTCGCCGGCGGGCACCACCCGCGGCTTCGGCGAGGCGGAGTTCCGCGAGATCGGCCAGCTCATCGTCGAGGTGATCGACGGGCTGAAGGCGAACGGCGAAGACGGCAACGGCGCTGTCGAGGAGACCGTGAAGGCCAAGGTCAAGGTGCTCTGCGACCGCTTCCCGCTCTACCCCGGGCTCTGAGCGGGCTGCGAAGCCGGGGCGGCGAGGGCGTCGAGAGCCGCGCTCACCGCCTTCGCGGTCGACATGACGGCCGCGCACGGCGCATCCGGCGGCCGCGGAGCGACCTTCGCGGCGTCGCTGGGCGGGATCACCGCCGCCGTCCCGCACGCCTGCGTGGGCGACGGGCGGAGCGAGGCGGAAACGGGATCACCGGGCTCCGACGGCGTCATTGCGCCCTCGCGGCGACGTCGCGTTCAGGCGCCGAGCCCTGCTAGGGGCCGAAACCCCGCAGGCGCGAGGCGCTCCTGTCGATCCGGCTCCGACCGCGTCGCGACCCCGCCAGAAATGGCGAGACGTCGCGGGCGCTTCGGATGATACTGGCGCTGAAGGGCGACGACCGGACCAGGCCGCGCCGCAGATGTCCCGCGCCAGAGAGAGCATGTCAGACCCCGTTCCCGTCTCCGCCGACGCCCGCCAGCTCGCGATCCGCGCCATCGCGATGCCGGCGGACACCAACGCCAACGGCGACATCTTCGGCGGCTGGCTCATGAGCCAGATGGACATGGCCGCCGGCGCCGTCGCGGCCCGCGTGGCGCGGGGGCGCGTGGCGACCGTGGCGGTGGACGCCATGAGCTTCCACGAGCCGGTCAAGGTCGGCGACGAGGTCACGGTCTATGCCGACGTCGTGAGGATCGGCCGCACCTCGATCCGCATGGCCATCGAGGCCCATCGCCGCCCGCGCGGCGAGGACGTCTCGGCGCTGGTGACGCGCGGCGTCTTCACCTTCGTCGCGATCGATGACGAGGGGCGGCCGCGGCCCATCGTCGACCCGGGCGCGATGTGAGCCTCGCGAAGCCGCCAATCCACATCTCGGGCTCTTTCCCGGCCTCTACCCAAGCCCTCGTCCTGCGCCTATGGTGATGGAGGTCTGACGGGGTGGAGGGGACCGGATGCGCTGCCCGTTCTGCGGAAACGCCGATACGCAGGTGAAGGACTCGCGCCCCGCCGAGGACCATGTCGCCATCCGTCGGCGGCGGTTCTGCCCGGCCTGCGGGGGGCGCTTCACGACTTACGAAAGGGTGCAGCTCCGCGATCTGATCGTCGTCAAGAAATCGGGGCGGCGTGAGGATTTCGATCGCGACAAGCTCGCCCGCTCCATCCGCATCGCGCTCCAGAAGCGACCCATCGAGCCCGACCGCATCGAGCAGATGATCTCGGGCATCGTCCGGCGGCTGGAGAGCCTCGGCGACACCGACGTGCCCTCCGACAGGATCGGCTCCATCGTGATGGAGACGCTCGCGCGGATCGACACCGTCGCCTATGTCCGCTTCGCCAGCGTCTACAAGAACTTTCAGGAGGCGGGCGATTTCGAGGAGTTCGTGGCTGAGCTGCGCCCGGCCGCCTCTTCGGACCCGGTCTGAGCGCGAGCGGGGCCGAGATGACCGCAGGGGCCGATGAGGATGCGCAGCGCATGCGCGCCGCGCTCAGTCTGGCGCAGCGCGGGCTGGGCCTCACGGCGCCCAATCCCACGGTCGGCTGCGTGATCGCGAAGGACGGGCGCGTGATGGGGCGCGGCGTCACGCAGCCCGGCGGCAGGCCCCATGCCGAGCAGGTCGCGCTCGCGCAGGCGCGCGCCGCCTGGGGCGCAGAGGCGCTGCGCGGCGCGACCGCTTGGGTGACGCTGGAACCCTGCGCCCACCATGGGCGCACGCCGCCCTGCGCGGACGCGCTGGCGGCCGCCGGGGTGTCGCGCGTCGTCTCCACGGTGGAGGATCCCGACCCTCGCGTGCGCGGACGCGGCTTCGCAGCGCTGCGCGCGGCGGGTCTGGAGGTGACGACCGGCGTGCTCGCCGACGAGGCGCTCGCCCTCAATGTCGGCTTCTTCACCCGTCTCGCGCTCGGCAGGCCGCATGTCACGCTCAAGCTCGCCGCCGCGCTCGACGGCCGCATCGCCACGGCCTCGGGCGAGAGCCGGTGGATCACCGGGCCCGCGGCGCGCGCGCGCACCCATCTGATGCGCGCACGGAGCGACGCGGTGCTCGTCGGCGCCGGCACGGCGCGCACCGACGACCCGATGCTCGACGTGCGCCTGCCCGGGCTGGAGGGTCGCAGGCCGCTCAGGATCGTCGCCGACGGCGGCCTGAGCCTGTCGCTCATGTCGCGCCTGGTGCGCAGCGCCGGCGAGCGCCCGCTTCTGCTGATGCACCGCGAAGGCGCGGCGCGTGAGCGTCGCGACGCCCTGCGCGCGCTCGGCGTCGAGATGCTGCCGACCGGGGATCGCAACGGCGAGCTGCTGCTCTCCGACGCGCTCGCCCGGCTCGGCGCCCGCGGCGTGACCCGCGTTCTGTGCGAAGGCGGGGGGCGCATCGCGGCCGCTCTGCTGCGCGACGACCTCGTGGACGAGATCGCGTGGTTCGCGGCCGGGGCCGTGCTGGGCGCAGACGCCGCCCCCGCGGTAGGTCGGCTCTGCGTCGAACGACTTGCGAACGCTCCGACCTTCACGCTTTCCAGCCATGAACGGCTGGGCGGGGACACGCTGTCGGTCTGGACGCGGCCGCTGCCGGGTCTGCGGTGGTCCCCGGCTTGAGACGTCCGCTCAGTTCGAGGCGACCCGCGTCGGATACCGATAGAAGATGTGATCGTCGACGCGCTTGATCCTGACCAGCCGCCGGGCCCAATCGGGCTTCACGGCAGTCGTGTGGAAGTGCGTGGCGGCCCCGACGACGACCCTCGGACGGCCGGATAGCATGAGATTCGCGATCTTGCCGGCCAGCCGCCAGGCCGCCGGCTCGCGCACGATCTCGGGCCGGCCGTCGCACATGAACGAGAACTGGCAGCTGTGCAGGCGCTTTTCGCCCTGCCGCACCACGCGGCAGATCGTGTCGGGGTAGGAAGGGCTGTCGACCCTGTTCAGCACGACCTCGGCCACCGCGACCTGACCTTCGAGCGTCTGGCCCCTAGCTTCGAAGTAGATCGCCTGGGAGAGGCAGCGCCATTCCTCGCCGCCTGCGCCAGCGTCCACGCGCTTGACGTTGTCGAGGTCGATCGCGCCCGCCACGTCGCCGAGCAGCAGCTCCGCCATCGCGTCGTCCGCCGCGTCGCGCGCCAGCGTTCGGGCGCGGGCGTCGGCGTCGTTGAAGGCGGCGAGATTCAGCGCGTCCGTCGAGAGCGCCGCCAGGGCCGGCGCCGGGTCGGGCGCGCTGAGCGGCGCCGCACCTTCAAGACGCGACGCTGCCGCGTCGAGCTGTTCGAGCGCCACCCGCTCCACGGACAGCACGTTCCGGATGTGGTCCGCCGCCTCGGATAGCGCATCCGGGGACAGCGCGTCGTGGGAAAGCGCGGCGGCCGCCGCGGCTTCTTCGGTGAGTTCCGCGTCCACCTCGCCGGTCGCGCTCGCGGCGCCGGCGAAAAGAACCAAGGTGCCGGCGCAGACGATGCGCGCCGCGATGTGTGCCCTCTTGATCGGCATGTTCGCCCTCTTGCGAGGCCGGTCGCGCCCGGCTGGCGCTTGCGCTCGGAACGCCCCCCTGCGTTCCGCCGCCCCGGCGTCTTCGATACAGTCCGGTTAATCGCGTCACCGTAATCCGTGACGCGGCCCCCAGGGTAATCCCTCCAGGGTACTCCCACAGAGCTGCAACCGTAAACATCGCTACTGTGGCGTAAATCCGACAGAAAGCGCCACAACTCCCCGCCGCCACACGCGCTGCGCGAGCAAAAAAGGTGAATGTCGAGATTCCACAGGATCTAAGCAGTCCGACAATCTCGCGAATCCTTCGCTCCCGAAACCCTCGATCAGGGCCCGTCTCAGCCATATCGTCGCCTGCCGGGCGCGCGAATCGTTAAGATCGCCCAGTTTCGCCATGCGTTCGAGCAGCGCTTCGGCGAGCGCCTCGATTCCTTCGCCAGTGCCGGCGGAGCAGGTGAGGACCGGGATGGCCGCCCCGCCCTCGCCAGCCCCGCCGTCGCCAGCCGCGAGCGAGAGCGCTCCGCGCAGGTCCGCCGCGGCGCGCTGCGCGGGCGCGCCCATGTCGGCCTTCGTCACGACGGCGAGATGCGGGATCTCGATGATGCCGGCTTTCATGTACTGCAGCGCGTCGCCGGCGCCGGGCTGGGCGCAGAACACCACCGTATCCGCCACGTCGGCGATCTCGGTCTCGGACTGGCCGACGCCGACGGTCTCCACGATCACGATGTCGAACAGCGCCCGCATCAGCACCAGCGCCGGCCATGCGGTCGTGGCCAGCCCCCCGAGCGCGGCGCGCGCCGCCATCGACCGCACGAACACGCCTGCGTCAGCGGGGTCGGTCGTCAGGCGCGTGCGGTCGCCGAGCAGCGCGCCGCCGGTCCGCCGGGAGGAGGGGTCGACGGCGATCACCGCCACACGCGCGCCCTTGGCGCGGAACTGGCGGATCAGCGCGTCTGTGAGCGTCGACTTGCCGACCCCCGGCGGGCCGGTGAGCCCGATCGCGTGCCCCTTCGCCGCGCGCCACGCCGCGTCGAGCATCGCGGCCTGCGCCGGGTCGTCGGGACGGGCCTCGCAGCGCGCGAGCGCCTGCGCCAGCGCCCGCTTGCCGCCGGCGCGCACCCGCTCCAGCGCCGCGGCGCCGGCCGCGTCGGCCTCCGCGTCGCTCATGCCGCGCCGGGCGCGCCATCGTCGCGGTCGCGCCGCGCGAGAATGCTGGCCTGCGCCGCCGCCAGCCGCGCGATCGGCGCGCGATAGGGTGAGCAGGAGACGTAGTCGAAGCCCGCCAGTTCGCAGAAACGCACCGAGGCGGGGTCGCCGCCATGCTCGCCGCAGAGCCCGAGATTGACGTTGGGCCGCCCGCGCCGGCCGCGCTCGACCGCGATCAGCAGCAGCTCGCCCACCCCCTCCACGTCGAGACTGTGGAACGGGTCTTCCGGGAACACGCCCGCCGCGAGATAGGCGCGCATGAAGCCGCCCGAATCGTCGCGGCTCAGGCCGTAGGTCATCTGGGTCAGGTCGTTGGTGCCGAAGCTCAGGAACTCGGCTCCTTCGGCGATCTCCTCGGCGCGCAGGGCGGCGCGGGGCGTCTCGACCATGCAGCCGACCTTGTAGCTGAAGCCGCGCTCGCGCTCCTCGCGCACGGCTTCCGCCACCGCCTCGATCCGCTCGCGCAGCAGCGTCATCTCGCGGTTGGTCGAGACCAGCGGGATCATGATCTCCGGCACGACCGGCGCCGAGGTCGCCTCGGCCGCCTCCACCGCCGCCTCGAAGATGGCGCGGGCCTGCATCTCGTAGATCTCCGGCACGGTCACGCCGAGGCGGCAGCCGCGCATTCCCAGCATCGGGTTGATCTCCGCCAGCTCCGCGGCGCGCGCGCGCACCTTCGCCACCGGCACGCCCATCGCCTTGGCGAGATCGGAGAGATCGCGGTCGGAGCGCGGCAGGAACTCGTGCAGCGGCGGGTCGAGCAGGCGGATCGTCACCGGAAGCCCGCGCATGATGACGAACAGCTCCACGAAATCGGCGCGCTGCCAGGGCAGCAGGCGGGCCAGCGCCGCGCGCCGCGCGTCGGGGCCGTCGGCGAGGATCATCTCGCGCATCGCGGTGATGCGCTCGGGCTCGAAGAACATGTGCTCGGTGCGGCAGAGGCCGACGCCGTCGACGTTGAAGCCGCGCGCCACACGGGCGTCGGCGGGGGTGTCGGCGTTGGCGCGCACCCCCATCCGCCGGTGCGCGTCGGCCCAGACCATCAGCGTGGCGAAGGCGCCGGAGAACTCCGGCTGCACCATGGGCGCGGCGCCGGCCAGCGCCTCGCCGGCGCCGCCGTCCACGGTGATCACGTCGCCCTCGCGGAAGCTGCGCCCGCCTGCGCTCAGCACGCCCGCCTCGGGGTCGAGCTTCATGTCGCCGACGCCGACGACGCAGGGCGCGCCCAGCCCCCGCGCCACCACCGCCGCATGGCTGGTCATGCCGCCGCGCGCGGTGATGACGCCGGCGGCGACATGCATGCCGCGGATGTCCTCCGGCCCCGTCTCCATCCGCACCAGGATCGCCGGCTCGCCGCGCGCGGCGAACACCTCTGCGGCGTCGGCGCTGAAGGCGACCGGGCCGGCGGCGGCGCCGGGCGAGGCGGCGAGGCCGCGCCCGATCACCTCGCGCGGGGCGGCGGGGTCAACCGTCGGGTGCAGGTGCTCGATCAGGAGCCGCGGGTCGATGCGCAGCAGCGCGGCGGCCCGCGTGAGCCGACCCTCCTCGGCGAGATCGACGGCGATGCGCACCGCCGCCCGCGCGCCGCGCGGCAGCGTGACGGCGTCGAGCAGCGAGACCGCGCCGTTCTCCAGCGTGAACTCCACGCGCACGGCGTCGGCCATTGCGGCCTCCGCCCCGCGCACGGCCTCCGCCAGCGCAGCCAGCGCGCCGGGCTCGGCGCTCTCCAGCGTGTCGGCGCCGTGGCCGGTCAGCGGCGTCGGCTGGCGCAGGCCGAGGGCGGCGTCCTCGCCCTGGCCCTGCGCGAGCCACCGGCCCGAGAGCAGCGGCGCGCCGGTGCGGGCGCAGCGGCTGTCGGCGGAGCCGGCGCCGCAGAGCCCCGGCCCGATGCCGAGCGCCATCGCCTCCACGACGAAGCCGAGGCCCGCCTCCGGGTCGTCGCCGCGCGCCATGCGCAGCATCCGCGCGCGAGGACTGGCCCAGCCGCGCGCGCTGGCGGCGAGCGCGAGGTCGAGCTGCTCGCGCGGGGTGGCGGGGAAGGGGGCGCCGGTCTCCTCCAGCACCACGGCTTCGAGCGCGGCGATCTGGCGGGCGAGCTCGGCGGCGCGGTCGCCGGAGGGGGCGGCGCCGGAGGGGGGGGCGCCGGCCAGCGCCTCGGCGGGCGTCTGCGACAGCGCCTGCTCCAGCGCGTCGACGTCCACCCCCAGCGCGACCGGCGCGAAGCTGAGGATCAGCCGCAGCCGCAGCTCCCGCGCCGCTGACAGCCCGACGCGCCGCGCGACGCCGGCCTCGGTCATCGCGCAGACGCCGATGTTGAGGATCGCCGCGGCGCCCGAGGCGCCTTCGCCGGCGGAGGCCCGCACCGACAGCAGCAGCGGGTCGGTCGCGTCGCCGAGCCTCCGCCCGCGCGCCTCCTCCAGCCGCGCCAGCGCGACGTCGAGCGCCGGGCCGAGCGCGCCGGCCCCCTGCGAAGCGATGCGGGCGCCGTCGGCGGTGGAGATGGCGAAGCCCGGCGGCATCGGCAGACCCGCCTTCGAGAGCCGCGCCAGCCGCGCCGCCTTCGCGCCGTAGCGCGCGGCGTCGGCGGCGTCGATGAGGTCCACGATGTCGCTGCGCGATGTCATATGACTGTCTAACGCGCAATTAACGGGTTAGGAAAGCGGCAATGATGCGCTGCGGCGCCGCCCCCTTCCGGACGGGGGCGGCGCGGCGGGGCAGGGCGAAGACGGGAGGCCGGGCGGCGCCGGCCGGCTCTCAGCCTTCGAGCTTCGAGAAATCCGCCGCGCGGCCCATCGCGTCGCGGATGCGCGCGAGCAGGCACAGGCGGTTTCGGCGCAGGATGGGGTTCTCGGCGTTGACCACGACATCCTCGAAGAAGGCGTCGATGGGCGCGCGCAGGCCGGCGAGCGCGGCCATTGCTTTGGTGAAGTCCTCCTGAGCCAGCGCGGCGTCCACCGCCGGCTCGGCGGCGTCGAGCGAGGCGAAGAGCGCCTTCTCCGCCTCGGCCTCGGCGAATTTCGGGTCGGGTTCCAGCGAATACTCCACCCCGTCCTTCTTCTCCTCCGCCGCGAGGATGTTCGCCGCCCGCCGATACCCCGCCAGCAGGTTCGCGCCGTCCTCCGTGCCCAGCAGCGCCTGCAGCGCCTCGACCCGGGCCACCAGCGGCACGAGATCGTCGGCCCCCTCGGTGAAGCAGGCGTCGATCACGTCGTGGCGGATGCCCTTGTCGCGGAGGTGGACGCGCAGGCGATCATGGAAAAAATCTAAAATGCTCCTTCTGATATCTGATGGTGCTTTGATCTTTTGGTGAACCACATCATCATAAGCGATTGTAAAAATCGATTCTTTAAAGTTTCGAAATATGCACGCCTCACCACTTTCAAGTATTTGTGAGATTTCGGGGTCGAGATTATTTTCATCGTCAAAAAAGTCTATAGCAAGCTTAAAATGTGTTCCGTCTATTTCTGCGTCAGAAATATGAAGCAGGCGCTTGTTATTCGCAAGTTGTAAAAAAATTATGCTCAGTGATATTTCAATGTAATGTGATAGAGATATTTTGTGGCTTGTGTCGGAGATATTACGAATGATACCCAGCGCCGCCCGCCTCAGCGCGAACGGGTCCTTGCTCCCCGTGGGCTTCTCATCAATCGCCCAGAAACCCGTCAGCATGTCGAGCTTGTCGGCCAGCGCGACCGCCACGCTCACCGGCGCCGTGGGAACCGCGTCCGACGGCCCCACCGGCGCATAATGCTCGGCGCAGGCCGCCGCCACCTCGGGCGCCTCGCCGGCGGCTTCGGCGTAGTAGCGGCCCATGACGCCCTGAAGCTCGGGGAACTCGCCGACCATGGCGGAGGCGAGGTCCGCCTTGGCGAGGCGGGCGGCGCGCTCGGCCATGTCGGGGTCGGCGCCCACCTTCGGCGCGATCTCGCGGGCGAGCGCGGCGATGCGCTCGATGCGGTCGAACTGGCTGCCGAGCTTGTTGTGGAAGGTGACGGCGCGCAGCTTTTCCGCCATCGCCTTCAGCGGCGTCCGCCGGTCGTTCTCCCAGAAGAACGCCGCGTCCGACAGGCGCGCGGTCAGCACGCGGCGGTTGCCCGCGAGAAGCGCCGCGCCGCCGTCCTGCGCCGCGATGTTGGCCACGGTGACGAATTTCTCGATGCGCCCCGTGTCGGGGTTGCGCACCGAGAAGAATTTCTGGTGCGTCTTCATCGAGGTGCGCAGCACTTCGGGCGGCAGGCTCAAAAACTGCTCGCCGATCTCGCCCATCACGCAGACCGGCCATTCCACGAGGCCGGCGACCTCCGCCAGCAGCCCGGCGTCCTCGACCAGCTCCAGACCCTGCGCGAAGGCCAGCGTGCGCGCGTCCGCCTCGATGCGGCGGGCGCGCTCGGCGCCGTCGAGCACGACATGCGCCGCCTCCAGCTTCAGCGCGTAGTCGTCGAAGCCGGTGACGCGGATCGGCCCCGGCGCGTGGAAGCGATGGCCGAAGGTGACGTCGCCGGCGGCGACGCCGTCGATCTCGAAGGGGACGATCTCGGCGCCGGCCTCGTCGCTCAGCAGGCACAGGATCGAGTGCAGCGGCCGCACCCAGCGCAGGGCGCCCGCGCCCCAGCGCATCGACTTCGGCCACGGGAAGTCCCGCACCACGGCGGTGACGACTTCGGCGATCACCTCCGGCGCGGGGCGGCCCGGCTGGTCGATCACGGCGAAGAGCACGGCGCCCTTCTTGTCGGCGCGCTCCTCAAGCTGGTTGCGCGCAAGCCCGATGGAGCGCAGAAAACCCTCGATAGCCTTCTCCGGCGCGTCGGCGCGCGGCCCTTTGCGCTCCTCGCGGCGCGGCGTGGTCGCCTTCGGCAGGCCGCGGATGTCGAGCGTCAGGCGTCGCGGCCCGGCGAAGGCGCTGGCGCCCTCGTAGATCAGCCCGGCCTCCACCAGCCCGTCGGTGACGCGCTTCTTCAGATCATCCGCCGCCTTCGCCTGCATGCGCGCGGGGATCTCCTCGGAGAAAAGCTCAAGCAGCAGGTCGGCCATGGCGGGCTCCGGATAAGGCTGACGCGGGGCAAAGCCCATGGCGGCGGGAAGGTCAAGGGCCGCGCGCGACGCTGCGGGCCGGGCGCCCTCAGCGCCCCGGCGCGGGGTCGTCCAGCGGGCCGAACACCGACCAGCCGGTGCGCGCCGCCAGCATCGCCATCGCCTTGGAGCCGATCAGCGAATTGCCCTTCGCGTTCAGCCCCGGCGACCAGACCGCGAGCGAGGCGACGCCGGGAACCACGCCGAGGATGCCGCCGCCGACGCCGCTCTTGCCGGGGATCCCCACCGAGAAGGCGAACTCGCCCGAGGCGTCGTAGTGCCCGCAGGTCAGCATCAGCGCGTTGATGCGCCGCGCGCGCTGCGGCGTGATCACCGGGTCGCAGCCGCCGGTTCGGCCCGCGGCGGCAAGGTAGCGGCCCGCCGCCGCAAGCTGCCGGCAACTCATCGCGATGGCGCAGCAGTGGAAATAGACCTGCAGCACCTGCTCGACGGGGTGGCGCAGATTGCCCTCGGCGGCCATGAAGTTGGCGAGCGCGCGGTTGCGCATGCCCGTGCGCGCCTCCGACGCCGCCACCCGCGCGTCGCAGCCGACGCCCTCATCGCCGCAGAGCCGGCGCACCAGCGTCAGCACGTCGAGGATCGCCGCCTCCGGCGTGCGGTCGGCCAGCAGCACGTCCGCGACCACGATGGCGCCGGCGTTGATGAACGGGTTGCGCGGCACGCCGCGCTCGTGTTCGAGTTGCACGATTGAGTTGAACGGGTCGCCGGAGGGCTCGCGCCCGACCCGCCGCCACAGCGCGTCCCCCGCGCGCTCCAGCGCGAGCGTCAGCATGAAGACCTTGCAGACCGACTGGATGGAGAAGCGGACGTCCGCGTCGCCGGCCGCCGCCGGCGGTCGCGCGGCGTCGACCGGCGCGACGGCGACGCCGAAGCGCGAGGGGTCGACCCCGGCGAGCTCCGGGATGTAGCTCGCCGGCGCGCCGCGCTCGGTCTCGCGCGCCATGGCGGCGGCGACGGCGTCGAGCGTCGCCTGAAAGCGGCTCACTCCACCACTTCGCGCCACTGGAACGCGCGCCCGTCGGGATAGACCGCGACGATGCGGCGGAAGCCCTGCGGCTCCCGCCCCGCCTCCACAGCCCGCGCTCGGCCGGCTTCGAGATCGGCCCCGAGCGCTGCGGCGTCGTAGCAGTCGAACCACTTCGGCGCGACGAGCGGCGCAGGGTCCGCCGCTTCGGGCGCGCCTTCGAGCGCCGCGGGATCAATGGTGAAGCAGCCGCGCAGCTTCAGCGGCGAGCTGTCGCCCGCCAGCCCGCGATAGTCGGAGACGGGCGTGTCGTTCTCGCCGACCAGCACCGACGTCCTGCCGTCGTCGCGCTCGTACCAGGCGTATACCTGCGCATACCAGAGCGCGGCCCCGAAGAGCGCGGCGAACGCCAGCAGAGCGATCATCAATGTTCTGCCCGACATCGGTCCTCGCGCAAAGCTTGCAGCTCGCGTTGCATACGAGGCTGCGGACCCGCGTGCAACGCGGGCCGTCGACTCGCCGCGGCCGGGTCTGGCGCTCGCCGCGCCGGCTTAGTTGGTGGAGGTCGATGCCGACCGCCGCCGAACCCGAGAAAAAATGGCGCCGGCAAACAATCTACGGCATGCCCTGCCGTCGCGCGGCGTCCCTCCAGGCGCTCAGACGTTCGACCGCTTCGAGCTGATCGACGGTGCGAAGCGTGGCGCTGCCGAAAAAACGGGCGTAAAGATGCTGAGTGGCGGCGAATACGTCCTCGGCCGTCAGCGTGTTGCGCCGCCGTGCGCAGGACATGCGGTCCTCGGTGAAGCCCCATCCGGCATAGTAGCCTAGGCCGTAGGTGACCACCTTGCAGCCGCGCAGAGCCGCCTCGAGCCCGGCGTTCGACGTGCACACGACGACGGTCGGCCGCGCCGCGCAAAGCAGCGCCAGCGAGGCGGCGCCGGGCGCGGTCACGACCTGTGGCATCTCGCGGGCGATCGCGGCCAGTTCCGCCTCGTTTGCGCCATTGAAGGGATGCGGCTTGTAGACCACGCGTCGGCCGGGATATTCATGCGCCGCGGCGGCGACCATTTCGACGTTGCCGTCCACCGCCGAGGGGCTGGCCAGCCACGCCATGTCGCCAGCGACCTGCCCAAGCACGACCACGTCGTCAGGCCCGATCACGCCCGACCAAGAACCGCAGATCTGGGCGTACTTCTGGATCTCGCCGCGCCGGGCTCGCGCGACCAGCGCCGCGGCCCGCGGGTCCTCGGTCCATGCGCCGGACTGGTAGGCGTTCAGCACCGCCTCAAGCTCCGTAGGGCGCCCGCCGTCGAAGTACGAGGCCAGCGCGTCCGCGAGGTAACCTTTCACCGGGCGCGTCGGCTCCCACCCAGACAGCATCAGGGACGCCTCAAGCCGCACCACGCGCAGGCCAATCACCGCCGCGTCCTCGATGCCCATCTCCCGCTCGGCGTATCCCTAGACATACAGCGCGAGCCGGTCGCGGCGCGCCGTGCGAAGGATAGCTGTAATCAGTCGTCCTGCGAGCCGCGGCAGCCAGCGGGCGCCATGTCGCCGGACCTTCCAGACGCGCAATCGGAACACGGAGGCGCCCGGCGCGGCGTGCCGCAGCACGGCTGCGCGGTCGCGGCCCACGGCGAGACCCAGGGCTACCGGGCGCGCATGCGACAAAGCCGAGGCCATCGAGACCTTCACAATCAGCGTGACGAGATTGAGCCCGTCGCGCGCGACGGCGGCGAGCGCTGCGGGGGTCACGCGCGATCGTCGCGCTTGACACTCTTCACGCCGCCGCCCCGCCCTGCTCGGTCGTGAGATAGAGGTCGGCGCAGCCCTTCGCGAGCGCGCGCACGCGGGCGATGTAGGCCTGCCGCTCGGTCGGCGAGATCACCCCCCGCGCGTCTAGCAGGTTGAAGAGGTGGCTCGCCTTGATCGTCTGGTCGTAGGCGGGGTGGGCCATCGGGTTGGGGCGGTTCCCGGTCGCGGGATCGCCGGGCTCGGCTTCGAGGATGCGGCGGCACTCCGCCTCGGCGTCCTCGAAATGGCGCAGCAGCGCCTCGGTGTCGGCGACGTCGAAGTTCCAGCGGCTGTACTCGCGCTCTGTCTGCCGGAACACGTCGCCGTAAATCAGCGGTATGGGCGCGTCGGGGCTGTTGAACGGCATGTCCATGACGTGTTCGACGCCGAGGACGTACATGGCGAGCCGCTCCAGCCCGTAGGTGAGTTCACCCGAGACCGGCCGGCAGTCATGCCCGCCGACCTGCTGGAAATAGGTGAACTGGCTCACCTCCATGCCGTCGCACCAGACCTCCCAGCCGAGCCCCCAGGCGCCGAGCGTCGGGCTCTCCCAGTCGTCCTCGACGAACCGCACGTCATGGGTCAGCGGGTCGAGGCCGATGGCTTTGAGACTGCCGAGGTAGAGGTCCTGTAGATCGGGCGGGCTCGGTTTGATGATGACCTGGAACTGGTAATAGTGCTGGAGGCGGTTCGGGTTCTCGCCGTAGCGCCCGTCGGTCGGGCGGCGCGAGGGCTGGACATAGGCCGCCGCCCAGGGGCGCGGTCCGAGCGCGCGCAGGGTGGTGGCGGGGTGGAACGTGCCGGCGCCCACCTCCATGTCATAGGGCTGGAGCACGGCGCAGCCCTGCCCCGCCCAGTAGGTCTGGAGCCGCAGGATGACGTCCTGAAAGCATCGCGGGGCGGTCTCGGCGGTCATCGGAAATGCCTTCTTCAGCGCGCGCATTGCCTAGCGCCGCGGCCCGAGCCGGTCAACGCGCGGGCTGGCGCATGATGGGGCGCGTCAGCCGTCCCCGGCCTCACTCCAGCGCGAAGACCATCTCGACGCTGGCGCTGATCGTGAGCGTTCCCGGCGCCACCGGCGCGCTGTCGAAGGCCTCGGCGCGCATCATCGGGCGTGGGCCGCCGCCCTCGTAGCCGAGGCTCACGGAGAGCGGCGCGCCGAGCGCGACGCCGGCGGCGTCGGCCAGCAGCCGCGCCGCCGCCATCGCGTCCTCCACGGCCGCCCGGCGCGCCGCGTCGCGCGCCGGGCGCGGGTCGGAAAGGTCGAAGCGGACGCCCTCGAACACGTTCGCCCCGCCCGCGGCTGCGGCGTCGAGCAGCGCGCCGACGCCATCGAGGGCGCGCAGCGTCACGGTCATGGTCTGGCGGGCCGCATAGCCGGTGATCGACGGCCCCTCGGCGCCCTGGTCGCGCGCGTAGCGCGGGGCGAGCTGCAGGTCGTCGCTGCGGAGATCCGCCTCGGCGACGCCGGCCGCGCCAAGCGCGTCCAGCAGGCCGCGCATCCCCGCAGAGGCGACCGCCCAGGCCCGCGCCGCCGTCTCGGCCTCGGCGCTGACGCCGAGCCTCGCCTCGGCGATGTCCGGCGACGCGGCGACGGCGCCGGACCCCGTCACGCGCAGGGTCCGCGCGCCAGTCTCCTGCGCCGTCGCCGTCGCCGTCGCCGTCGCCGACGCCGCCAGCGCCAGCGTCGCCAGCGCCGCGAGCCCGCCCGTGAACATCCGTGTCAGCGCCATCCGCGTCTCCTTTTCCCCGCCGCTCGGCTCTTGGCCGCTTGTCTTGCGGGAGGTAGTCTTGAACTTGGACGAAGTGGTTGGGAAGAGCGCGATGGCGCGTCGGGGCGGGATGGGCGGCGAGGCCGTGGGGCTGGTTCTGTCCTTCTCCACGGACGGTGTGCGCCTTTTGGGCCGCGAGGCCGGCGGCGCATGGGGCGAGCTCGGCCTTGCGCGCACGGCGGACCCAGGCTTCGGTGCGGCGGCGCGCGCGTTCGGCGCGGCGGCGGCCAGCTTCGCGCCGGGGACGGCGGTCGATGTCGCTCTGCCCCCCGAACACGGTGTCACGCTGTCGCTGGCTGCCGATGCGGGCGAGGGCGAAGCCGTCGCGGCCCTGTCGAAGGCGCTCGGCGCGCGCGCGAAGCACGCCGTCTGGGCGCTGGGCGCGGCGACGCCGGGCGCGCCGCGGCTTCTTTCGGCCGCGGACGCCGAGACCGTGCGCGAGGCGCGGGTCTATGCCGAGAGTTGGGGCCTCGCGCCGGCGACGATATCCTCCAGCGGCGCCGACGGCCTGCCGCACGGCCCTGCGCTCTGGCGCTCCAGAGACCCCGCCGCAGACCCGACCGCATACCGCGCCGCGCCCGCGCGTCCGGCTGAACGGGCTGACCCGGCTGAACGGGCGGCCCCGGCTGAACGGGCGGCCCCGGTGCGGGATGCGGCGAGGCGGCGCGCCCCCGTTCCTGCGCGGTGGCTGGCCGGTCTGCTGGCCGCAGGCGTCCTCGCCTGCGGCGTCGCGGCCTTCGCGGCGTTCGCGCCGCCCGATCGCGGCAGCGGGCGCGCGCCCGAAGGTTCGGGGCCGACGCTGGCGACGGCGCCGCCGGCCCCCTTCGCCGGGGTCCGCCCCGCGCTCCACGACGCGCCGCCCCGCATCGCCGCGGTCGCCGCCGCGCCCTTCGCCGGCGCCTTCGCGCCGGAGCGGCCGGCGGCGCAGGCGCCGTCGCAGTCGCCGCCCCGGCCGGAGACCGAGGCGACGACATCGCGCGTCCTGCTCCTGCTGGCCGACACCCGCCTGCCGTCGGCTGCGGCTTTCGCGTGGCGGGCGCCGCTTCCGACCGGGCTGGAGCGTCCGCCCTTCGTGCTGATCAACGCGCCGCTTCAGGCGCCGCCGCCGAGCTTCCGGCCGGAGCCGCCACAGGCGAGCGAGGCGCCCCAACCCGCGCCTCAACCGGCGCCGCTCGCCCGGCCCGCAGACGGCGTTCCGGACGTCGCCGGCGAGCCGGTCGCCGACGCCCCGGCCCCTCAACCGGAGTCGGTCGCGGTCTCCCCGGCCGTCGAACAGGTCGACGCCGTTTTCCCGCCGCCCGGGCAGGAAGCCGCCGCCGAGGCCGGAGCGCTCCCCGCCCCTGCGCCGGCTGGAGATGGGCCGCGTCAGGGGGGCGAACCCGAGGCCGAGCAGGCGCCTGGAAACGCCGCGGCTGAGGCGCGCGCCGCACCGCTCGGGCCCGCGCCAACACCTCGCCCCGCGGCGCTCGCCGCGGAGGCGGAGGCGACGATTGCGCGCGCTGAAGCGTCGGCGCGCGCGCCGAAGCCGACGAAGCGCCCGGCCCTCGCCGCGCGACCGCGCGCATCGACGACGGCGCAGGGGGCGCGACCGCCGTCCTCCGTCGGCCGCTCGGTGAGTTCCGCGGCCACGATCCGCAACGGGCTTCCGGCGTCCGGCCCCAACCTGATCGGGGTGTTCGGCGCGCCGAACGGCCGGCGCGCCATCATCCGCGACGGCTCCGGCGCGCTGCGCCGCGTGGCTGCGGGCGACAGGGTGGATGGCTGGGTGGTGGGGGCCATCACCGAGGAAAGCGTGCGCCTGCGCTCCGGCTCGACGACGAGCACCCTCCGCCTGCCGGGGCGCTGACGCCCCCCGCCGAGCACCGCGCCGGCTGCGGTCAGGCCGCGCCGGCGCGGCCGGCCCGCCACGCGGCCCAGGCCTCCGGCGTGTCGAGATCGACCGCCGCCGCCTCGCCGGGCGTCGCTACGAGTTCGACCAGATCGGCGTGCTCGGCGAGCACGGCGCGCGCGCCGGCGTCGCCTTCGAGCCGCCCCAGCGTCTCGAAGAAGCGCCTGCCGAAGAGCACGGGATGCCCCGGCGCGCCGGAGGCGGTGGCGGCGCGACAGATGGCGCGGCCCTCCTCGGGGTCGAAGGCGGCGATCAGACGGTCGACATGGGCGGGGCCGATCTCCGGCATGTCGGCCAGCGCCAGCAGCACGGCGTCCGCCTCGGCGGGAGCGGCGGCGAGTCCCGCGCGGATCGAGGCGGCCATCCCCTCCGCGGCGAGCGGGTTCTCCACCACGCGCACGCCGAGGCCCTCGAGCGCCGCGCGCCGGGCGGCGTCTGCGGGACCGACCACGGCGATCACCATGTCGGCGCGGCTGTCGAGCAGCGCGCGCGCGGCGCGGACGATCTGCGGCGCGCCGTCGATCTCCTCCATAAGCTTGTCGCGCCCCGCCATCCGCCGCGAGGCGCCCGCGGCCAGCAGCAGCGCCGCCACCAGCGGCCGGCGCGGCGCGGTGGCGCCGCCGGCGCGCGGCGCGGGGCGGGAGGGGATCTCCTTGAGCAGACCGCCGACGCCCATCGCCGCGATGTCCGCAGCCGTCACGGGAAGGCGCGCGACCAGCCGCTCCAGCACCCAGTCCGCGCCGTTTAGCTTCGGCGACCGGGCGCAGCCCGGCAGCCCGAGGACCGGTCGCCCGCCGATGTCGCCGAGAAAGAGCAGGTTTCCAGGATCGACCGGCATCCCGAAGCGCGCCAGCGCGCCGCCGGCCGCGACGACCGCCGCCGGCCCCACGTCGAGCCGGTCGGAGGTGGCAGAGGCCGTCAGCACGAGCGTGAAGTCGCCGTCCGCCCCGGCGAGCGCCGCGGCCAGCGCCCCGGTCTCGTGGGCGACCTCGACCTCGCGCACTGCGGTCACGCCGAGCCCCGCCAACCGGGCGCGCACCGCGTCGGCGCCCTTGGTCAGGAGCGCGGGCTTCATGCCGGGCGTGACGGTCAGCGCCAGCGTCGCGCTGCGCAGGGCGAAGGGATGGGCGGCCAGCGCGGCTCTCCCGGCCTGCCGGGCGCGCGACGCCAGCGCCGCGCAGACCGCCTCCACGGCGGCTCTCGGCGCGCCATAGGGGATGATCTTCACCGTCGCCGCCATCTGGCGCGGCGCGACGCGGGCGAAGTCGGGCAGCGTGGCCACGGTCACCGCCTCGTCCACGGCGTTCGCCGCGGCGATCGCCTCGTCGTCGACGCGCAGCACCGCGGCCTCGGCGGCGAAGAGGTTGGCGCGGCCGGTGAAGGGCGCCGAGAGATCGAGATGCGGCCCGGCCAGCGCCCGCGCGACCTGCGCCGCGGCGGCGTCCTCGTCGATGTCGTCGGGTTCGAGCCGCGCCACCGTCACGCGCGCCAGACCGGCCTGCGCCAGCGCCGCGACATCCGCCGCGGAAAGCCTGCGCCCTTTCTTCAGCTTGCCCGCCGGCAGCGCGAGCGAATGGGCCAGGACCGCGCCCTCGGCCTCGGCCGGCGGAACCGCGCCGAACTTCACGCCGCCCGCGCCGCCGCGCCTTGGGCGGGCCTCCTCAGCGACGCGGTGATCTCCGACAACACGGACAGCGCGATCTCGGCGGGGGATTTCGCGCCGATGTCGAGGCCCACCGGCGCATGGATGCGCCCGATCTCGGCCTCGGAGAACCCCGCCTCCGCCAGCCGCGCGACGCGCTTGGCGTGGGTGCGCGGCGAGCCGAGGCAGCCGAGATAGAAGATGTCCGAGCGCAGGCAGGCGCGGATCGCGGGGTCGTCGAGCTTGGGGTCGTGGGTCAGCGTCACCACGGCGGTGCGCGCGTCGAGCCCGTGGGCCTCCAGCGCCGCGTCGGGCCATTCGCGCACGATCGTCTCGCCGGGGAAGCGCGCCTCGGCGGCGAAGGCCTCGCGTGGGTCGATCAGCGTCGCGTCATAGCCGACCTCGCGCGCCATCCGCATCAGGGGCTGCGCGATGTGCACCGCGCCGACCACCGCCAGCCGCAACGGCGGGTTGTGGACGCCGATGAACCAGTTTCCGTCCTCGATGGGCGCGAAGCCCGAGCGGTCGGTGCGGAAGGCGTCGCGCACCGCCTGGCCAATGGGCGTGCCGGCGGCGCCGTCGAGCAGCACCCTGTCCCAGCTCTCCACATTCACGACATAGGCCGCGGCGCGCCGCGCGGCGCGGCGGGCGCAGAGGTCGGCGATCAACTCGCGCAGCGGGCCCCGGCCGACGCCGACGGGCTCCACCAGCACGCGGATCTCGCCGCCGCAGGCCAGCCCGACGGCGAAGGCCTCCTCATCGGCCACGCCGAAGCTGAGCAGGCGCGGAACGCCGTCCTCCAGCGCCTCCAGCGCCTCGGCGACGACGGCGCCCTCGACGCAGCCGCCCGACACCGAGCCGGCGATCTCGGCCTCGCTCGATACGGCGAGCTGGCTGCCGACCGGGCGCGGCGCCGAGCCCCAGGTCTGGATGACGGTCGCGAGCGCGGCGCCCTTGCCGGCGTCCAGCCACGCGAGAGCGGTCTCCGGGATCAGGTCGTGGGCGGCTTCGGTCATGCGTGCTCCTCCGCAGCACATGGTAGTGTCTCGACGCGCCCGGCGCCATGTCCGCGCGGCGAGATGTCCTTCGCTGCGCCCTTCGCAGCGATGGAGCCGGCGGCGGGAGACGCGCCTCAGCCCTCCAGCCGCCAAAGCTCGGGATAGAGGGCGACGACGCCGTGCTCATCCACCCGCAGGCGGGCCGTGTAGCCGTTGTCGGGCGAATCGTAGCGGTAGACGTCCTCCGCCTCGCGCGCATAGCGCTGACGCAGCGGCTTCAGCCGCCAGTCGCGCGGGTCGAGCCACGCCGCGACGCCGCCGCCCGCCGCGCCCACAGCCAGCCCCATCCGGCGGAGGGCGACGGTGTTGGTCGCCGGGGTGAAGCCGAGATCGACGTCCAGCGCGTCGGGCGGCGCATCGGTCGCGGCGCCGTCGACGGTCCAGCCCTCCGGTCCGCGGGCGATCTCGAAGCGGAGGTCGCGCCCGCCGACCCAGCCTTCGACCAGCGCGGCGCGTGAGCCGCCGTCGCGGTCGCATGTCACGCAATAGGCCATGCGCGCGTTCTCGCCGTTCTCGCGCCACACCGCGACGCCCTCCAGCACGAGGTCGTCGGGGCCGGCGCTGATGCGGCAGGCGTCCGCGCCCGGCGCGTCGAGCCGCCGCCACAGGACGGTGCGCTCAGCCCTCATCGAGCATCCGCATCAGCCGCGCCTTCTCGCCGACGTCGTCGGGCCGGGTCAGCGCCGAGGCCAGGGCGGCGATGCTGTCGATGCTGTGCGCCGCGCGAAAACTGTCCACGTTCGGCAGCAGCGCCCGCACCCCGCCCGCGCGCGGCGCGAAGCCGTCCCAGCGCAGCAGCGGGTTGAGCCAGATCAGCTTGCGGCAGGACAGGCGCAGCCGCTCCGCCTCCCTGGCGAGGATGGCGGGGTCCTCCCGGTCCAGCCCGTCGGTGATCAGCAGCACGACGGCGCCCTGGCCCAGCACCCGGCGCGACCAGTCGCGGTTGAAGGCGTGCAGGCAGGCCCCGATGCGCGTGCCGCCCTCCCAGTCCTGCGCCTCGCGTCCGGCGCGCTTCAGCGCCTCGTCGGCGTCGCGGCGGTGCAGGTGGCGCGTGACGTTGGTGAGCCGCGTGCCGAAGGTGAAGCTGTGGACATGCGCCCAGCCGGCCCCCTTCGCGTTGGAGGCGCCATGCAGGAAGTGCAGCAGCATCCGGCTGTAGGTCGCCATCGAGCCGGAGATGTCGCAGAGCGCCACGAGCGAGGGCCAGCGCTGGCGGCGCTCGCGCCGGGCGAGGTCGCGGATCTCGCCGTGGCGCATGGCCGCGCGCACCGTGCCGCGCCAGTCGGCGATGCGCCCGCGCGCGCTGGCGCGGGTGCGGCGCGACGCGATCGGCTGCACGGGCAGGGCGATGCGGGCGATCGCCAGCCGCGCCGCCTGCGCCTCGTCGGCGCTCATCTGGTCGAAGTCGCGCGCGCGCAGCCGCTCTTCGCCCGAGAAGGCTAGGGTGGCGTCGATCTCGATCTCCTCGCCATCCTCCGGCGGCGGGGGCGGCGGCTTGCGCGCGCCCTGCATCAGCGCCTCCATGGCGCGCATCTCGCCGGCCTGCTTCTCGCGGTCGCGCGGCGGCGCGCGCATCTGCGGCATCAGCGAGGCCATCATGCGCTCGATGAAGGCGGGGTCGCGCCAGAACAGGCCGAAGGTCGCGGCGAACACGGCGCGGTGCTCGGGGCGGGAGACGAAGCAGGCGGCGAGCGTGTGATAGAAGTCCTCGCGGCTGTCGAAGCCGGCCGCCTCGACGGCGCGGATCGCCTCGGTCACGCGGCCCGGACCCACCGGCAGCCCCGCGGCGCGCAGGGCGCGGGCGAAGTGGACGATATTCTCGCCCAGCCGGCCGTTCTTGGGGATCGCAATTTCGGCCATCGGCTTCTCCGCCCGCTGAGGCTCGGAGTCTTGGTCGCGCCGACGTTGCGGCGCAAGGGCCGGGCAGGTCAGGCCGCGATGGCGGCCGCGCCCCGGTTCATCGCCGCAGCGAGCGCCGGGCGCGCCCGCACGCGGCCGAGATAGGCGCCGACGCTGCCGCCCGGCAGATCGAACTTCGCGCTCTCGGCCCAGCCGGCGCAGTGGCCGAGCAGCAGGTCGGGCACCGTGAAGGCGTCGCCGGTGACGAAGGGCGCGTCGCCCAGACGGCGCTCCAGCGTCTCCATCGCGCGGGCGAACTCGGCGCGGCAGGTCTCCTTCACCGCGGGCACGCGCAGGGCCTCCGGCAGCGCGAAGCTGTGCTTGCCCGCGGTCCACAGCGCGCCCTCGATCTCGTCGACGCAGAACTGGGTGAAACTGTCCTGACGCGCGCGCGCCAGCGTTCCGGCGGGCGCGGTCAGCGCGCCGGCGCGATCCGCCAGATACTGCACGATCGCGACCGAATCGGTTATCGCCTCGCCATCCACGACCAGCACCGGGATCTTCCCAGCGTCATTCACCGCGAAGGCTGTTTCGGAGCGGGGCAGGGCGGGGTCGTAGTCGCAGCTCTCGCCGAGTTCCTCAAGCATCCAGAGCACGCGCATGGCGCGAGATCGCGGATGACCGACAAGTCTGAGCATCGTCCGCGCCGGATTGGGAGATTCGCTCTACGGTGGGCGTCAGCGACGCTCGCGCGACTTGACCCTTACGGGGATCGGCTGAGGCGCGGGCGACGGCAGAAGGTCATCGAGAAACTCGGCGAGGGCCTCGAGGATCTTTTTCACAACGCAGCTCCCTTCCCACGGACAGCATCTGACAAGCGTCCACCCGACATGTTACTTAGTCCTTAAGCCCGCATGAGCAAGCAGCGCTGGCCGAAACGATACCCGGTCGCGGCTCTGCGTCAACTGCGACGGATCGGCGACGGCCTCAGCTCAGCCGCGCGCAGGCGAGGCCGTCGTCGCGGAACAGGTGGCAGAGCGCGCCGTCGAGCCCGAGCACCGCCTGTCCGCCCTCGCGCGCCTGCGCGTCGCCGGGGGCGCGGGCGATCATCCGCTGGCCGTCCGGCAGAACGACATGCATGAGATGGCTCTCGCCCAGCTGCTCCACCACGTCGACCTTGCCCTCGACTCCGACGCCGCCGTTCGCCGCGCCCATGTGCTCGGGCCTGATCCCCAGAGTGACCGGCTCACCCTCGACGACCCCCTCCGCCGAGACCCGTGCGGTCACTTCGCCGCCGCCGGGAAGGGCGCAGCGCACGCCGTCCGGTCCCGTTCCCGTCGCACGGGTCTTGATGAAATTCATCTGGGGCGAGCCGATGAAACCCGCGACGAACAGGTTGCGGGGGTGATGGTAGAGCCTCAGCGGCGCGCCGACCTGCTCCACCTCGCCAGCGCGCAGCACCACGATCTTGTCGGCCAGCGTCATCGCCTCGACCTGATCATGCGTGACGTAGATCATGGTCGCCGCCATGTCCTGGTGCAGCTTGGCGATCTCGATGCGGGTCTGCACCCTCAGCGCCGCGTCGAGGTTGGAGAGCGGCTCGTCGAACAGGAACACCTTGGGGTCGCGAACGATGGCGCGGCCGATCGCGACGCGCTGGCGCTGGCCGCCCGACAGGTCCTTTGGCAGCCGGTCGAGCAGGGGCGTGAGTTCGAGGATGCCCGCGGCCTTCTCCACCGCCTGCTTCACCGCGTCGTCGCCGCCGCCGGCGAGCCGCAGCCCGAAGGCGATGTTCTCGAACACCGTCATGTGCGGGTAGAGCGCATAGCTCTGGAAAACCATCGAGATGCCACGCTTCGCCGGCGGCAGGGCGTTCACGCGCTTGCCGTCGATCAGCAAATCGCCGCTCGTGATGTCCTCCAGCCCGGCGATGAGACGCAGCAGGGTGGACTTGCCGCAGCCCGAGGGGCCGACGAACACGACGAACTCGCGGTCGCGGATCTCGAGGTTCACGCCGTGGATCGTCTCGACCTTGCCGAAGGATTTTCGGACGTTCTTCAGCAGAACCTCGGCCATCACTCACTCCCCGTCGTTCTGTTTATTGGTATGCCGCGAAGAAGGCGTCGAAGGGGCCGAGCCGCGCTCCGGCCCCCTCCATCGCGCCGCCGAAGCCGTGCCCGCCGAGCGGGCTCATCGGCCCGAAGCCGCCGGTGTCGAAGCTCGCCGCGCCCGCGCCCAGGTTGAAGACGCAGAGCAGGCTGCTCCCGTCATGCCGGCGGCTGAACGCGACCACCGGCTCCGGCGCGTCGTGGAAGGCGATGTCGCCCTTGAGCAGCGCGGGCTGCCCGCGCCGCCATTTCAGGAAGGCCCGCACGCGATTGAGCGGCGAGACCGGGTCGCGGTGCTGGAGGTCCACGGCGCGGTCGAGATGGTCCGGCGGCATCGGCAGCCAGGGCTGGCCGTCGGAGAAGCCGCCATGGGCCGCCGACGCCGACCATGGCATCGGCGTGCGGCAGCCGTCGCGGCCCTTGAAGTCGGGCCAGAAGCGGATGCCGTAGGGGTCCTGCAGCAGCTCGAAGGGCACCACGGCTTCGGTCAGCGCCAGCTCCTCGCCCTGATAGAGGCAGGGCGAGCCGCGCAAGGACGTCAGCAGCGCGGTCAGCATCGGCCCGGCGCGGCGCGGGTCCTGCGAGAGGCGCCATCGGCTCAGCACGCGCATGTTGTCATGGTTGGAGAACGCCCAGGACGGCCAGTTGTCCGGCTGCCGCGCCATGCCTTCGGAGACGCGCCGGACATGCGCGGCCGAGTAGCTGTCGTTGAGGTAGTCGAAGCTGTAGGCCATGTGCAGCCGGCCGGGCGCGGTGTAGTCCTCCAGCGCCTTGTACATGTTGGTGACGGCGCCGACCTCGCCGACGCTCGCCGTCCCGGGGTAGCGGTCCATCAGCGCGCGCAGCCGCTCCATGAAGCCGAGATTCTCGGGCCGGTTGATGTTGTAGAGCGGCTGCTGCATCGAATACGGGTTCTGCTCGGGAATGCCGTTGACCGACATGCCCGGCGCGATGGGCGGATTGTTCCGCAGCTCGGCGTCGTGGAAGTACATGTTGGCGGTGTCGAGGCGGAAGCCGTCGACGCCGCGCTCCAGCCAGAACCGCGCGACGTCGAGCATCGCCTCCTGGACGTCGGGATTGTGGAAGTTCAGGTCGGGCTGGCTGGTGAGGAAGTTGTGCAGGTAGTACTGCCGCCGGCGCGACTCCCATTCCCACGCCGAGCCGCCGAAGATGCTCAGCCAGTTGGTCGGCGGCGTGCCGTCGGGCTCAGGGTCCGCCCATACGTACCAGTCATGGCGCGCGTTGCGCCGGTCGATCCGGCTCTCCTGGAACCACGGGTGCTTGTCGGAGGTGTGCGACAGCACGAGGTCGAGCATCACGCGGACGCCGCGGCGGTGGGCGCCGTCGAGCAGGGCGTCGAAATCCTCCAGCGTGCCGAACATCGGGTCGACATCGCGATAGTCGGCGACATCGTAGCCGAAATCCTTCATCGGCGAGGTGAAGAACGGCGAGATCCAGATCGCGTCGACGCCTAGGCTGGCGATGTAGTCGAGCCGCGCGGCGACGCCAGCGAGGTCGCCGACGCCGTCGCCGTTCATGTCGAGGAAGCTGCGCGGGTAGATCTGGTAGATGACGCCGCCGCGCCACCAGTCGGGGTCTCCGCCGAGCTGGCGCGGGGCGTTCGCGTCCGCAGGCGCGGGAGGCACGAACATCGCGGTCTATCCCTTGACGGCGCCGGCGGTCAGGCCGGACACGATCTTGCGCTGGAAGATCAGCACCAGAACGATCAGCGGCACGGTGACGATCACCGAGGCCGCCATGATGTTGCCCCAGGGCAGCTCGTACTGCGACGCCCCGGTGATGAGCGCGATCGCCACCGGCACCGTGCGCATCTCGTTGGACAGCGTGAATGTCAGCGCGAACAGGAACTCGTTCCACGCCGCGATGAACGCGAGCAGGCCGGTGGTCGCCAGCGCCGGCCCCATGATCGGCAGGAACACTTTTCGCACCACGATCAGGGGCGTCGCCCCGTCGACGTAAGCCGCCTCCTCAAGCTCCTTGGGCAGCTCGCGCATGAAGGTGGTCAGCACCCAGACGGTGAAGGGCAGGGTGAGGATCAGGTTGGCGAGGATCAGCCCGGTCAGCGAGTTGTAGACGCCGAGCGCGCGGATCAGCTCGAACATCCCCGACAGCACCGCCACCTGCGGGAACATCGACACCGACAGCACCGTGAGCAGCAGCGCGCCGCGGCCGCGGAAGTGGACCCGCCCCAGCGCGAAGGCCGCCGTGACGCCGAGGCCCAGCGACAGCACGACCACCACCACCGCGACGAACACCGAGTTGAAGATGTTGCGCGCAAAGGGTTGCTCGCGGAACACCGCCGCATAGTTGGTGAAGTCGAAGCCGGGCAGATAGGTGACGTCGAACAGCTCTGACGGCGCCTTCGTGCTGGAGACGATGGCGTAGTAGAATGGGAACACCGCGAAGATCGCGATCGCGGCCAGCAGCACGACGAAGCCCAGCTTGCTGGGGAGGCTCCAATGGCTCATCGCGGGTCTCCCCCCAGCTTCACCTTGCCGATGGTGATGGTGGCCAGCGTCAGCGCCGCGATGATGAGAAACAGCATGGTCGAGGCGGCGGAGCCGTAGCCGACGTCCTGGAAGTCCACCAGCTGCTGCCGGGCGTAGACCGACATCGTCATGGTGTCCTGCGAGTTCGACGTGAGCACATAGATCAGGTCGAAGATGCGCAAGCTGTCCAGCGCGCGGAAGATCACCGCCACCATCACCGCCGGATAGACGAGCGGCAGCGTGACCTTGAAGAACACCCGCACCGGGTGCACCCCGTCCACCCGCGCGGCCTCGTAGCAGTCGCTGGGCAGCATCTGCAGGCCGGCGAGGATCAGCAGCGCCATGAAGGGCGTCGTCTTCCAGACGTCCACGATGATGACGGCGAGCATCGCGGTGTCTGGGCTGGCGGTCCACGCCACCGGCTCCGCGAGCAGGCCGAGCGTCATGCCGAGGTCGTTGAGCATCCCGAACTGGTCGTGCAGCATCCAGCCCCACATCTTGGCGCTCACGATGGTCGGGATCGCCCAGGGAATGAGGATGGCGGCGCGCACCCAGCCGCGGCCGGGGAACTTCACGTTCAGCGCCAGCGCCACGATCATGCCGAGGACCGTCTCCAGGCTGACCGAAACGAAGGTGAAGTAGAGCGTGTTCCAGACCGCGGTCCACCAGTTCGCGTCGGACAGCAGGCCGCCCCATTCGCTGTTGTAGAAATTGTCGACGCCGACGAAGCCGTAGTTGCCGATGTCCGACAGGCTGGCGTCGGTGAAGCTGAACCAGATGGTGCGGATCAGCGGCCAGCCGGCCACGAGAAACAGCACCACCACCATGGGCGCCAGAAACAGCAGCGCCGAGCGCACCTTCGCGCGTGAAAGTTCGCTGCCTTCGCCGCCTGTCCGCGCCCGTTCTGGCGCGGCGGCGTGCAGGTTCGCGGCTTCGGCCATCGTCGCGTCTCCCCCCCCAAGGCCGCGCGCCCCGGGCGATCTTGCGCCGCCCGGGGCCGTTATCGGTCGCGTCGCGTCACCAGCCGCGGCGCTTGACCCCGTTCAGCTCGCCCTCCAGCGCGGCGAGCGCCGACTGCGCGTCGGAGCGGCCGCTCAGCACGTTGTGGGCGGCGTTCCAGAACGCGCTCGACACGCGGTTGTACTTCTCGCCGGTCACGCGCGAGGGGCGCGCCACCGCATTCGTGAAGGTGTCGTAGAGGTCGCCGAAGAACGGCACGGCGGCGAGCACCTCCTCGTCCCGATAGAGCTCGGCGATGGTCGGGTTGTAGGACGCCTTGATCGCCCGGCGCTTCTGCTCCTTGTAGGAGGTCAGATACATCACGAGGTCGGCGGCGATCTCGGGATTGGCCGAGTAGCGCGATACAGCGAGCTGCCAGCCGCCCAGCGTGCCGGTGTACTGGCCCTCTTCGCCGCCCTTCGGCAGCGCCACGACGCCCACCTTGCCCTTGATCGGGCTGTCGTCGGAGTTGGCGAGCGACCACGCATAGGGCCAGTTGCGCATGAACACGGCGTTGCCCGACTGGAACACGCCCCGCGCCTCCTCCTCGGCGTAGTTCAGCACGCCCTCCGGGGTGATCTCGCCGACCCAGCTTCCGGCGAGGTCGAGCGCCCTGACCGCCTGCGGATTGTTCACCGTGATGTCGCCGTTCCCGTCGACGATCGTGCCGCCGCGGTAGGCGTGCAGCCACTCCAGCGCGTCGCAGGTCAGACCCTCATAGGCCCGGCCCTGGAAGACGAAGCCCCAGATGTCGTCGTCGCCCGCGGCGCGCTCGGCGTCCATCACGAGCTTCGCCGTCTCGGTGAGGTCTTCCCACGTCTCGGGCACGTCGCGACCATGCTTCTCCAGCAGGTCGCGGCGGTAATAGAGCACGCCGGCGTCAGTGTACCACGGCATCGCCTTGAGCGCGCCGTCCACCGTGTTGTTGGCGATGATCGCCGGGAAGTGCCCGTCCTCGGCGCCGTCCGAATACTGCGACAGGTCGATGAAGTGCGCGCCGAGGATGCCTGGCCAGATCACGTCGATCTGGAACACGTCGATATCCTTCGCGCCGGCGGCGAGAAGTTGCTGATAAAGCGCCAGACGCTCGGTCGTGGAGTTCGGCGTCGAGACCACCGTGACGCTGTGGCCGGTCTCCGCCTCCCACGCCCTCACCCCTTCCTCGCAGAGCGCGAGTTCGGCGCCGACGGCCCCGCAGGAAATCGACAGGTCCGCAGCTTCGGCGGCAAGGGGCGCGGCGGACGCGCCGGCGACGAATACGGCCGCGGCGGCCGCGAACGATGCGGGTTTCATGGACTTCTCCTCTCCCGGTCGGTCGCGCGCCCGCTGGTCGATGGGCGCGTCTTTCGTGTTGCTTATCAACCTACAGAGGCGCCGCACCGGGTCAACCCCAAGGGGTGAACCGGTTCCAGCCTTGTCCCGGCGTCGCCGGTGCGGCAGACTGCGGCGGCGTCCGGCATCGGCCACGCTCGCGCGACGGCGCCGCATGGCGCGAGGGCTGGAGGGAGGCCACCGGGGTGGACGGACCGCTGCGCACACCGATTATCGCGCTGCTCGCCATGCTGGCGGCCACGCCGGCCGCCGCGCAGGAAATCGCCGACCGCATCTGGTTCGGCGGGCCGATCCTGACCATGGAGGACGGCGCGATGCGCGCCGAGGCGCTCGCCGAGAAGGGCGGGGTGATCCTCGCCGTCGGTTCCGAGGCTTCGGTGGCGACCCATCGCGGCGCCGGCACCCGGATGATCGACCTCGCCGGCCGCACGATGCTGCCGGGCTTCGTGGACGCGCACGGACATGTCTTCGCGATCGGGCTGCAGGCCTTGTCGGCGAACCTTCTCGCGCCGCCCGACGGGTCGGTGACGGATATCGCGGCGCTTCAGGCGACGCTCGGCGATTGGGCCGCGGCCCACCCCGAGCGGGTGGCGCGCGCCGGCCTGATCCTCGGCTTCGGCTATGACGACGCCCAGCTCGCCGAACTGCGCCACCCCACGCGCGAGGCGCTGGACGCCGTCTCGACCGAGACGCCGGTCTACGTGATCCACCAGTCGGGCCATATCGGCGTCGCCAACAGCGCGGCGCTGGCGGCGGCGGGCGTCGACGCCGCCAGCGTCGATCCCGCGGGCGGCGTGATCCGGCGCCGCGGCGACGGCCAGCCGGACGGCGTGCTGGAGGAGGCCGCCCATTTCGCCGCGCTGATGCGGCTGATCGGCGAGCTCGACGCCGATGCGGGCCGCGCGATCTTCCGCGCCGGGACCGAGCTGATCGCCTCGTTCGGCTACACCACCGCGCAGGAGGGCCGCGCCACTCCGGGCGCCGCCCGGCTGATGCAGGCGGTCGCGCGCGAGGAGGGCCTCGCCATCGACGTGGTCGCCTATCCCGACGTGCTGCTCGACCGCGACTTCATCGCCGGCGCGGTCTCGCGCGACTACGCGCACGGCTTCCGGGTCGGCGGCGCGAAGCTGACCATCGACGGCTCGCCGCAAGGCTTCACCGCGCTGCGCGACCGTCCCTATCACGCCCCGCCTTCGGGCTTGCGGGCCGACTACCGCGGCTACGCCGCGGTGACGCCGGAGCAGGTGTTCGACGCGGTGGACTGGGCGTTCGGCGCCGACATCCAACTGCTGACGCACGCCAACGGCGAGGGCGCCGCCGACCTGCTGATCGCCGCGATCCGCACCGCGACCGCCGCGCATGGCCGGGCCGACCGCCGGCCGGTCCTGATCCACGGCCAGTTCCAGCGCGAGGACCAGGTCGACGCCTTCGTGGCGCTTGGGGTGTTTCCGTCCCTGTTTCCGATGCACACGTTCTACTGGGGCGACTGGCACCGCGAGCGCACCGTCGGTCCGGCGCTGGTCGACGACATCTCGCCCACCGGCTGGTACCGCGCGCGCGGCGCGATGTTCTCCACCCACCATGACGCGCCGGTGGCCTTCCCGGACTCGATGCGGGTGCTCGACGCGACGGTGACGCGGCGCTCGCGCTCGGGCGACGTCATCGGCCCCGACCAGCGCGTGGACGTGATCACCGCGCTCAAGGCGATGACGATCTGGCCCGCGTTCCAGCATTTCGATGAGGACCGGAAGGGCTCGCTCGCGCCCGGCAAGCTCGCCGACCTCGTGGTGCTGTCCGGCGACCCGACCGCGGTGGACCCCGAGACGCTCGACGCCCTGCGCGTCGTCGAGACGATCAAGGCCGGCCGCACCATCTTCGCCGCGCCGCCGCCGGCGGACCGGCGCGGCGCGCTGGGGTTCCGCCCGGGGCGCGACGGCGCCGACCCGTTCGCCGCTTTCCTGCGCGGCGCGGCGGCTGCGCGCGACGCCGCCGGACTTGGCGGCGGGCCGCTGGCGCGGGCGATGCGCCGCGCGGCGGCGGCCGGCCCGCATGACGCCGCCTGCGTCGCCGGCGTCCTGTCCGACGCGCTCGCCCTGTCGGCCGCGGCGCGCTGAGGCGCGGGGCGCGCGGCGGCGCCGCGTGGGAGAACCCAGCCGGCGCCGCTCGAACCCGCCGCTCAGAGACGGTCCCGCAGGGCGTACCACGTCATCGCGAGCGCCAGCAGCGCCGGCCGGAGCCGGTCGCCGCCGGGGAAGGGCGGGCAGGGGACGCGCGCCAGCACGTCCCAGCGGTCGAGCGCGCCGCGCACCGCCTCCGCCGCGACGGCGCCGCCCATGGTGGCCATGTGGACGCCGGCGCCGGACCATCCGCCGATCACCAGCGTCCGCGTCCCCGCCCTGCGGAACAGCGGCGCGCGGGCGGCGGTGATCGCCAGCGTGCCGCCCCAGGCGTGATCGATCCTGACGTCGCGCAGTTGCGGGAAGACCTTCGCGAGCGGCCGCCGCACCAGCGCGGCGACGTCGTCGGGAAACCGCTGCGAATAGGTCTCGCCGCCGCCGAACAGCAGCCGGTCGTCGGGCGTCAGCCGGAAATAGTTGAGCACGAAGCGGCTGTCGGCGACGCATTCGCGCCCCGGGATGAGCGCCGCGCCGTCGAGCGGCTCGGTCGCGACGATGAAGTTGTTGATCGGCATGACCCGCGCCGCCGCGCCGCGCTCCAGCCGACAGAGATAGCCGTTGGCGGCGACGATCACCCAGTCCGCCGTCACGGCCCCTGCCGCCGTCTCGACCCTGCCCTCCTCCAGGCGCGTCGCGAGCGTGCGCTCGTGCAGCCGCGCGCCGGCTGCCTCCGCCGCGGCGGCGAGGCCGAGCGCGAAGTTGAGCGGGTGCAGATGGCCGCCCTCGCCGTCCTCCAGCCCGCCATGATAGCCCGGCGAGGCGACGCGGGCGCGCATCTCGTCGCGCCCGAGGGCGCGGATCGACGGATGGCCGTAGCGCGTCGCGGCGTGCTCGGCGTAGGCCTCGAAGTCGCGCAGGTGCGCTGGCCGGCAGGCGGCCTCCAGGTGTCCCGGCGCGAGGTCGCAGGCGATGGCGTGCTCGGCGACCAACCGCTTCACCAGCGCGGTGGCCTCGGTCGAGATCGCCCATATCCTGCGCGCGTCCTCCGGCCCCACCGTTTTCTCGTAGGTCCGGATGTCGGTGCGCGGCCCGTGGCTGAGCTGCCCTCCGTTGCGCCCCGACGCGCCCCAGCCCATCCGGTGCGCGTCGATCACGACCACGTCGAGCCCGGCCTGCGCCAGATGCAGCGCCGCCGAAAGCCCGGCGTAGCCGCCGCCCACCACGCACACGTCCGCCCGCGTTTCGCCGCGAAGCTCCGGCCGTTCTGGCGCCGGGTTCGCCGTGGCGGCGTACCAGGAGGGCGCGTGCGCGCCGGGGAGGTCGTTGGCGAAGAGATGGTTCATGGGCTCGGCGGCGCTCCAGGTTTACGGCGGATCGCCGCAGGGCGTCAGGGCGATGGCGCGGCGGCGAGACCGCGCCTAGTGTCGGCCGCGTCAGGTGGACGTCGCCGCGAATGGCGATCGCAATAGGGAGACCGACATGGGTCTGTTCAGTTTTCTCAAGGATGCAGGAAAGTCCATATTCGGCGGCTCGGCCGAAGCCGCCGAGCCGGAGAAGCTCAAGGAGGAGATCGCCGGCGCAGGCGTCGACGCCTCCAAGTTCGACGTCGCGATCGAGGGCGACAAGGTGGTGCTGAGCGGCGCCGCCGCCACGCAGGAGGAGCGCGAGAAGGCGATCCTCGCCGTCGGCAACATCGAGGGCGTCGCGACGGTCGAAGACGTCGTCACGGTCGCCGCGCCGGAGCCGGAATCGGCGTTCTACGAGGTGAAGAAGGGCGACACGCTCTCCGGCATCGCAAAGTCGCAGTATGGCGACGGCAACAAGTACATGAAGATCTTCGAGGCGAACAAGCCGATGCTCTCGCACCCTGACAAGATCTATCCTGGCCAGAAGCTGCGCATTCCCGCCTGAAAACCGCGCTGGAGCTGCGGTCCCGCCCCGGCGGGGCCGTCGGCCTTCCGCCGCAAGGTCAGCCGAGCCGCCTGAGCGCGTCGGCCGGGGTCTCGCCCCAGATGCGCCGGATGCGGCGGTCGCGCCCGCAGGAGGCGCGATAGAAGCCGTATTTCGCCGCGTTCGTCTCATGGTAGTTCTGGTGATGGTCCTCGGCCGGCCAGAACGTCGCGGCATCGCGGATGGGCGTCTCGATCTCGTCGTCGAGCGCCTCGGCCGCCGCCGCCCTCGCAGCCTCCGCCGCCGCCCGCTGCTCGGGCCCGCCGACGAAGATCGCGGGCGCATAGGACGGGCCGCGGTCGCAGAACTGGCCCCGGTCGTCGAACGGGTCGATGGTGCGGAAATAGATCTCCAGCAGCCGCGGGTAACTCACCCGAGCGGGGTCGAAGCGGATGCGCACCGCCTCGGAGTGCCCCGTCCCGCCATAGGTCACCTCCTGGTAGGTCGGATTCTCGACCCAGCCGCCCGTGTAGCCCGAGACCGTCTCGACCACGCCCGAAACCTTGTCGAAATCCGCCTCGACACACCAGAAGCAGCCGCCGGCGAAGATGGCGGCCTCGAGCGCCGCGTCCTGCGCCAGCGCGCCCCTAGCCGCCAGCAGCATCAGCGCCGCTGCGAATAGCCTGATCATCCCGTCGCCTCCGCCGCCCGTCGTTCAGATAGCGCGGCGCGACCGGCGAACCACGCCGACGCCCGCACCGCGCGGGTGAATCGCCGCAAGGCGCGCGATGCGGCCCGCTCAGGCCGCTGCGCCCTTGCGCGCATAGGCGTCCGCAAGGCCGTCCAGCGCCTTGCGGGCGCGGGCCGCCAGCTCGTCGATCTCCCCATGCGAGATGACCAGCGGCGGCGAGATGATCATGGTGTCGCCCACCGCCCGCATCACCAGCCCGTTCTCCACGCAAAGGTCTCGGCACCGGGCGCCGGCGCCCATGCCGTCGAGCGGGGCCAGGCGCGTGCGCGCCGCGCTGTCGCTCGCCAGCTCCAGCGCGCCGAGCAGACCCTTCGTGCGCGCCTCGCCCACCATCGGGTGATCGGCGAGGCCCGCCCATGCCTTGGCGAGATAGCCGGCCAGATCGTCCCTCACCCGCTCCACCAGCTTCTCCTCGCGCAGGATGCGCAGGTTGGCCAGCCCCGCCGCGCAGGCCGCCGGATGCCCGCTGTAGGTGTAGCCGTGGTAGAACTCGCCCGCCTTGTGCGCCACGACCTCGGCCACCCGGTCAGAGATGAGCACGCCGCCCATCGGGATGTAGCCCGACGTCATGCCCTTCGCGATGCTCATCAGGTCGGGCTCGATGGCGTAGGTGTCGGAGCCCCACCAGTTCCCGGTGCGCCCGAAGCCGCAGATCACCTCGTCGGCGATCAGCAGGATCTCGCGCTCGCGGCAGATGCGGCTGATCTCCGGCCAGTAGGTCTCGGGCGGGATGATCACGCCGCCGGCGCCCTGGATCGGCTCGGCGATGAAGGCGCAGACGTTGTCCTCGCCGATCGCGTCGATGGCGGCCTCAAGCTCGCGGGCGCGGGCGCGGCCGAACTCCGCCGGGTCGCTCTCTCCGCCCTCGCCGAACCAGTAGGGCTGGCCGATGTGGTGCACGCCGGGCACGGGCAGGCCCGACTGCGCATGCATCGCGCCCATGCCGCCGAGCGAGGCGCCGATGACGCTGGAGCCGTGATAGGCGTTCCTGCGCCCGATGAACATCTTCTTGGAGGGCTTGTCGAGACAGTCCCAGTAGACCCGAGCGAGGCGGAACACCGTGTCGTTGCTCTCGCTGCCGGAGTTGGTGAAGAACACGCGGCTCATGTGGGCGGGCGAGACTTCCGACAGCGCCTCGGCGAACTCCGTCGCGGCCGGATGGGTGCACTGGAAGAAGGTGTTGTAATAGGGAAGCTGGCGCATCTGCCGCGCAACGGCCTCCACGATCTCCTCGCGCCCGTAGCCTACGTTGACGCACCACAGGCCCGCCATGCCGTCGAGCAGGCGGTCGCCGTCATTGGTCGTCAGCCAGCAGCCCTGCGCCGACGAGATCACGCGCGTCCCCTTCGCGGCGAGCTCCGCCGTGTCGGTGAACGGGTGCCAGTGATGCGCGGCGTCGGACGCCTGGATCTCGGCGGTGGTGCGCAGGTTGAGAGCGGTCATCGGGCCTCCCGCCGTCGGGTGTCTGGGGGTGTGGGATGGAGCCTACCTCGTATGCGCGGCCGGGCAGGTCAAGCCGCCGTGGCGCCGCGGCGCCTTGCCTTCGCGGCCCCGCCCGTGCATCGGTCGGGGCTGAACGCCCGGAGCCGAACCGATGAGCACGCCGCCAGAATCCCCCCAGCAAGCCGCCCTTCGCCGGCGTGACAACGCCTTCGCCGTGGACGATCCGCACGCGGTGACCCATGACGAGTACATGTATGCGGGCGCGCTCAGCTTCTGCCGGCGCCGCTACGCGCGCACGCTGGAAGGGGTCGATCTCGCGGTGGTCGGCGTGCCGTTCGACACCGCCGTGACGAACCGCCCCGGCTGCCGGCTGGGGCCGCGCGCGATCCGCGCCGCCTCGACGAACCTCGCCTGGTCGCGCGCCTGGCCCTCGCCCTTCGACCCGTTCGAGCGGCTGAGCGTGGCCGACTGGGGCGACGTGTGGTTCGACCATGGCCGCCCCGAGACCGTGCCCGCCCAGATCGAGGCCGCGCTCGCCTCGGTGCTGGAGCAGGGCGCCGGCGTCCTGGCTCTGGGCGGCGACCATTTCACGACCTGGCCCAGTCTCAAGGCCCATGTCGCCAAGCATGGCGGGCCGCTGGCGCTGGTGCAGTTCGACGCCCACACCGACACATGGCCCGACGACGGCCGCATCGACCACGGCACGATGTTCTATCACGCGATCCGGGAGGGGCTGATCGACCCCGCCGCCTCGATTCAGGTCGGCATCCGCACCACCAACGACGACCCGATGGGCGTTCAGGTCTTCGACGCGCTGATGGTCCACGAGCAGGGCTGGCGCGCGGCGGCGGAGGCGATCCGCGCCCGCGTCGGAAACCGCCCGGTCTATGTGACCGTCGACATCGACGCGCTCGACCCGTCGCAGGCGCCGGGCACCGGCACGCCGGTCTGCGGCGGGCTGTTCATGCACCAGCTCAGCCAGATGATCCGCGCGATGCAGGGGCTCGACGTGCTCGGCATGGACGTCGTGGAGGTCTCGCCGCCCTACGACAACGCCGAGATCACCGCGCTGGCCGGGGCGACGGTCGCGCTGGAGCTCGCGTGCCTCTACGCTTCCGGAGCCCGCTTCGCGGCGAGGAGGCCATGAACATGTTCGCCGCCCGCGCCGCCGCCTTCATGGCCGAGAACCCCGACGTCGAGATCGTCGAACTGGTGTTCCCCGACATGAACGCGGTGATGCGCGGCAAGTGGCTGCCGGCGCGGCAGATCGAGAAGCTCGCCAAGGGGTCGGTGCGGATGCCGATGTCGACCTACAACCTCGACATCGCCTCGGAGGACGTCGTGGCGGCCGGCATCGCCGTCGACATCGGCGACCCGGACGGCGTCGGCTGGCCGATCCCGCACGCCTTCGGCCGCTGCCTCTGGGCCGAGCGGCCCACCGCGGTCGCGCTGATGACCATGACCGAGCCCGGCGGCGCGCCCTGCGTCTATGACCCAAGGCAGGTGCTCGCCCGCGTCAACGACCGGCTGAAGGCCAAGGGGCTGACCGCGGTGGTGGCGCCGGAGCTGGAGTTCTACCTCGTCGACGGCGAGACGGACGATTTCGGCCACGCCCGCCCGCCGCTTGGCGTCGGCGGCGACCGGCTGGAGGCGAGCCAGGTCTACATGCTCGACGTCAAGTCGGCGTTCTCCGGACTGCTGGCCGAGATCGACGCCGCGGCCATCGCGCTGGGCGCGCCGGCGGAGGCCGCCACGGCCGAATTCGGCCCCGGCCAGTTCGAGATCAACCTCGCCCATGTCGAGGATCCGCTGGCCGCGGCCGATCACGCGATCATGCTGCGCCGGGCGATCAGGGGCGTGGCGCGCAAGCACGGCGTGGACGCCTGCTTCATGGCCAAGCCCTATGGCGACCAGTCCGGCTCGGGCCAGCATTTCCACGTCTCGCTGATCGACGCCGACGGGCGCTGCGTGTTCGACAGCGGCGAGATGGCGGCGCCGAACGCAGCGATGCGCGCCGCTGTCGGCGGGCTGCTGGAGACGATGGCCGACGCGACGCTGCTGTTCGCGCCGCACCTGAACTCCTACCGCCGGCTGAGGCCGCATTCCTATGCGCCCTGGCTGGCGACATGGGGCCTCGACAACCGCAACGTGGCGGTGCGCTGCCCGGCGCTCGCGGGGCGCGCGGCGCGGATCGAGCATCGCGTGGCGGGCGCCGACGCCAACCCCTATCTGGCGCTCGCCGGCATTCTCGGCGGCGTGCTGCGCGGGCTGGAGACCGCCGCCGACCCCGGCGAGCCGACCGAGGGCGAGGCGCAGCCGCAGGCGCGCAGCGCCCTGCCGACGACATGGCCCTCCGCAATCGAGGCCTTCGAGAGTTCCGACTTCATCCGCGACACGCTCGGCGCGGAGTTTGCGCGCGTGTTCGCGATGATGAAGCGGCAGGAGATGGAGCGGCTGCTGGAGAGGGTGACGGACGTCGAATACGACACCTATCTCCGCACCATCTGACCGGCGCGTTCCGGGACTGTCGCCGGGGGCCCGGCGCCGCCTCTCAGCGCGGCGCGAGCCGGTCGAGCGCCGCCGCCGCCTCCCGCCGCGACGGCGCAGCCCTGTGGAGGGCGCGCAGCAGGCTCGCGGCGGCCGCCGGGTCGCGCCGCGCGAGCGCCTCGGCGAGAAGCAGGACCGGGTTGTAGGCCGGCGCGAAGTCGGGGCTGAGCCGCACGACCTCCAGCAGATCCGGCGCGAGCCGGGCGGCGTCCGTCGCCGGATCTCCCGTGACCGCCGTCGCGCCCGAGGCGCCCAGCGCGATGAAGCGGTCGCGGGCGCGCCAGTAGGCTTCGAGGCGCGCGGCGAAGTCGGCGGCCTGCGCGGTGGGCGGCAGGGCCACTGCGTCGGCCGCCCGGCGCGGCATGGCCTCGGTCAGCGCGATCAGGCGATCGGCCGCCGGGCCGAGCGGGGCGTAGACGGTGCGCGGCGCGGCGTACATCGCCACCGGGTGGTCGTCGGTGTTGAGCGGCCCGTCGCCGACGAAGGCCGCCAGCGCCTCCGGCCCTGCGATGAAGCCGCCGAACAGGGCGAACGGGTCTCCGAGCCCGGTGGCGGCCAGCGCCTCGCGCAGCCTGTCGTCAATCTTGCGCCGCATCAGCGCCGCGGCCTCCGGCGGCGCGCCGGCCTCGGTCCCCACCAGCGCCAGCAGCGGCGTGATGACGTTCTGGTTGCCCATGTAGAGCCGCGCGTCGGGAAACGCCGTCTGGAAGCTGCGCGCGATCAGCCTGAAGGTGGCCAGGTCGAGCTGATGCAGCGGCAGCCACTGCGTGAACACGCCGCCCGCCGCCAGCCGCGCCCTGATCGCCTCGAAATGCTCCACGGTGTAGAGCATCCCGGCGCCGTCGCGCGCCGGGTGGAAGGTGTCGGCGAGGATGACGTCGTAGCGCTTCGGCGTCGCCGCCACATGGCGCCGCGCGTCGGCGACAGACAGGGCGATGCGGTCCCCCGCCGCGGCGATCTCCCGGTCCACCGCCTCGAAATACGGAACTAGCGCCAGCGCTTCGGGGAGGATGTCCACCGCCTCCACGCGCAGCCTCGGGTGCGCCGCAGCGGCGGCGACCGTGGCGCCGGTGCCGACACCCAGAAACAGCGCCGAGCGCGGCTCGGGGTGCAGCATCAGCGCAAGATGGCCCTGTACGCGGTCGAGCCGGTAGCTCGGCGTGCCGCCCATGACGAAGGCGCCGTCGACCAGCAGGTAGCGCGCGCCGGTGGCGTCCTGCGTCACCGAAGCGGAGGCGGAGGGGCCGTCGAGATGCGCGAGCACCGCGCCGCCGGGCGGGATCGTCACGAGCCGCCGATCGAACGGGCCGAGAAGGGTCAGCCCGGCCAGCGCGGCTGGCAGACCGAAGGCCAGCGCCGCGCCGGCGCGGATGCGCCCGCGGGGCCAGAGCGCCGCCGCCAGCGCGAGATACCCCAGCGCCAGCGCCGCCAGCGCTCCCACCGGCCCCAGCGCCGGCACGAGCCCCAGCCCCACGGCGACCGGCGCCAGCGCCGCGCCGAAGGTGTTGGCGGCGAAGGCGGCGCCGAGGCCGCCGTCGGGCCCGCGCATCGCCTGCGCCAGCGCGCTGAACAGCGCGCCCATCGCCGCGCTCGCCGGGCCGAAGACGAGGATTGCGAGCGCCGCCTCGCCCAGCGGGCCGCCGCTCTGCGCACCGGGCAGAGCGGCCTCCAGCGCGTCGCGCAGCGCCGGCCCCGCCAGCGCCGCCAGCGCGCCGGTCGCGCAGGCGCCGGCGGTGATCGCCGCGAGCGCGCCGCTGTGGATGGCGCCGGGGCGGCGGGCGCAGAACCTCTGCCAGAGCGCGGCGCCGATGGCGGCGCCGGCGAGGTAGACGGCCACTGCGGCGGCGAAGGAATAGACGGTGTTCTGCATCGCCTGCGCCAGCGCGCGGATGGTGGCGATCTCGAAGCCGATGCCGAGCAGCCCGCTGGCGAAGAGCGCGGCGAGCCCGGCGGTCGTCCAGCCGCCGCCGGCTTCGCACGCCGGCAGGCGCGGCCGCGCCGCCTCGCCGCGCGCGGGGCCGGCCAGCATCAGCCCGGCGCAGAGGATGTTGACGGCGGCGAAGGCGCAGAGCGTCGCGGCGTAGCCGAGCGCCGGGGCCAGCCAGGCCGCCGTCAGCAGCGCGCCGGCCATCGCGCCGGCAGCGTTCGCGGCGTAGAGACCGCCGAGTCCCCTGCCGTCGCGCGCGGCGCGGGCGAAGGCGCGTTCGGCGGCGGGCAGCGTCGCGCCCATCGCCACCGTGGCCGGCGCCAGCAGCAGCAGCGGGCCGCCGAACGCCGCCGTCCAGCGCCAGAGCGGGGAGGGCGCGACGCCCATCGCCTCCAGCAACAGGTCGTTCGCCAGCGGGATCAGGAAGATCAGCGCCAGCGTCCAGACCCCGATCGCGACCTCGAGGCCGGCATACCACAGACCCGGCCGCCGGCTGCGCGCGATGGGTTGGTCGAGGGCCAAGGCGCCGAGCGCCAGCCCCGCGAAGAACGCCGCCACGACGGCTAGGGTGGAGAGCGCCTCGTGACCCAGCCCCACGCCGAGCATCCGCGTCCAGACCACCTGATAGCCCAGCCCGGCGAAGCCGGAGAGCACGAGCAGGCCATGCATGGCGAGGCGCGACCCTCCGGCGGCGCGCGTCTCGGCGCCGGAAGGCGACGGATCCGGGGCGGCCGCCGCCGTCATCGGAAATTCAGCACGTAGCCCCAGCTGTCGAGCCGCTCGGGGAGGGCGTTGAAGGCCGCCGTCAGCCGCGGCGGGCCCTGGTTGGGCGGCACCTCGTGCATCATGTAGCTCGGAAACAGCACCATGTCGCCGGGCGCGACCGGCGGCATCGAGAAGATCGGCGAGTTGAACGGGTTCACCTCGCAGCGCCGGTTCTGGTTCTCCATCACGAAGCCCGTCGCGCCCACATGGCGGTGGAACACGGTCGCCGCGGAAGGGTGCGTCTCCGTGAGGTAGAGCACGCCGGAGATGAAGCTGTTGGCGTGGTTGTGCATCTTCTGGGCGCCGCCGGTCTCCATGCGGTTGATCCAGATCTCCTTGATCGCCCAGCCCAGCTCCTCGCCCAGCAGCGTCTTGCCATAGGCGCGCAGGCGCGGGCCGACGCAGCGCAGGACGGCCGTGAAGTTCTCGTGGCTGCGCGGGTCGGCGACGGGCGTGTGGGCGAGCAGTGCGGTGCGCACGTTCGGCCCTGTCGCGGACTCGGTGAACTGGTCGATCAGCGCGGATACGAGCTCGGGCGGCGCGACGCCGCGCGCGACCATGACCGGCGTGGGAAACAGACCGACGATCTCATCCATGGGCCCTGTTCCGCTCCCGGCTGCGCAGGAGAGCGTTAACACCGGGCGCGAGCGCGTTGAACGACCGTCATCGAAATTTGATGTTGCCGCCGTCACGGCCCTGTCACGCCGTGCGTGCTATTCGTTCCGAAATCATGATCATGACTGGGAGACCGACGGATGCTTTCCCGACGCGCCGCCATTTTGTCCTGCGCCGCCTTCGCCGCCACCGGCGCGCGGGCGGCCGAGCTGCTCGAGGTCGCCGCGCTGCATGCGCCCGAAGAGCAGTTTTCAGACCTCGCCCGCGCCCATGAGGGCCGACGCGCGCGGTTTCGCGGCTACATGGCTCCGCCGCTGCGCGCCGACGCCAGCTTCTTCGTGCTGACCGGCGTGCCGATGTCGATCTGTCCGTTCTGCGACACCGAGTCGGAGTGGCCGCAGGACATGCTCGCCGTCTATGCCGACCGGGTGATCGAGGTGGCGCCGTTCTACAAGCGCATCGAGGTGACGGGGACGCTGCGGCTCGGCGCCCACACCGACGAACTCACCGGGCTCGTCAGCCGGGTCAGGGTCGAGAACGCGGTCTACGCGCCGGTCTGAGCGGCGCGACGGGGGCGGGGGGTCAGAGCCCCCCGGCCTGCGCGACCGTCAGCGCGAGGGAGGCCGCGCCGGCCGCCGCCAGCCAGCTTCCCGCCACGCGCCACACCATCGACAGCAGCGGAACGCGGTCCGCCGCGGCGCGCGCGCAGGCGACGCCCAGTATCACTGCGACGGACCCCGCCGCCGTGACGCCGAGGGAGAACAGGATCGGGTCGACCCCGCCGCCGAGCGCCGCCTGGCCGTTAGCCGCGCCCATCGCCAGCCCCACGAGCCCCGCGAAGGTCGCCACGCCCCATGGGCCAGGGCGCGCGTTCAGCGCCGCCAGCACGCCGCAAAGGGCGAGCGTCGCCGTCACTGCGGGGTCGAGCGCAGGCGCCTCGCCGACGACGCCGAAGCTCGCGGCGAGCGCGCCCAGCAGCAGCGCGGGCGGCGCGGCGACCAGCGCCCAGCGGCCGCTCTCGCGCGGCTGCAGCCCCGCCATGAGGGCGAGCGCGACAAGGGTCGCGCCATAGGCCACGCCTGTCGCCACATGCAGCGCGCCGGCGTAGAAATCCCCGAACTCCACGCCGACGAGATGCGCGCTCGCGGCGCCCGGGCTCAGCGCCGCCGCCAGAGCGAGGAGGAGCGCGCGCCTCACAGCGCCGCGGCCAGCGCGTTGGCGGTGGCGAACGCGCCCACCGCGGCGACGCCGGCGCCGCAGGCCCTGAGCGCGACGCCGCCCTGCGCGACCCGGCGCGCGCCCTCGCCGATCAGGATGCCCAGCGCATGGAGGAGGCCCGTGGCGAGGACGAAGCCCACGCCGTAGGCGAGCGGGTTGGCGGCGGCGGGCATCTCCTCGCCATGGGCGCTGCCGTGAAACACCGCGAAGACGCCGACGAGCGCCACGGCGGCCCAGACCGGCGCGCGCCAGCCGAGCAGGATGAAGACGCCGAGGCCGAGGGCGGAGACGCCGATGCCGATCTCGATCCCCGGCGCCGGATAGCCCAGCACGGCGGCGAGCGCGCCCACGGCCATCATCATCGGGAACGCGATCGGCAGCGCCGTGACGAGGGGCCTGCCGAGCTGCGCGCCCCAGAGGCCGACCGCGACCATGGCGGCGAGGTGATCGAGCCCCATCAGCGGGTGCATCGCCCCGTCGATGAAGCCGCCGGCCACGCCGACCTCCTCATGCGCGGCGGCGGCGGCCGGCAGCAGGGTTGCGGCGAGCACTGCGGCGAGACGAGCGGCGGAAGAGGCGGCGGAACGGGCGGATGGCAAGGGCATGTCGTTTGCTTTCCTCGGAGAGGGTCAGGCGATGAGCAGCGCGGCGGCGCGCTCGACGAACCAGAAAGCCGCGACGGACCCGACGACGTAGGCGGCGGGCGGCGCGCTGCGTCGCGGCATGGGCGCGGTCATGTAGCGCCACCCAGCCGCCAGCCCCAGCGCCAGCAGCACGAACACGAGCTGGCCGATCTCCACGCCGACGTTGAAGGCCAGCAGCGCCAGCAGGGCCGCGCCTTCCGGCAGGCCCAGCTCCATCAGCGCGTTGGCGAAGCCGAAGCCGTGCAGCAGCCCGAACCCGAACGCCGCCAGCCACGGATTGCGCAGCGTGAAGCTCGTGTCGCCGCGGTCGGCCTTCAGGATCTCCACGCCGATGAACACGATGGACAGCGCGATCATGGCGTTGACGAACGCCTCGGGCACGCCGATCCAGCCGAACGAGACCGCCGCGAGGGTGAAGCTGTGCGCCACCGTGAAGGCGGTGATGGTGCGCACCAGCCCCCAGCCGGAGCCGGAAATCCACATGAGCCCGAGCACGAAGAGCAGATGATCGATCCCGATGAGGATGTGCTCCACGCCAAGGTTGACGTAGGCCCCGGCGAGTTCGGCCCGGCCGGACCAGCTGGTCGCGTCGAAGTTCGGTCGCGCAACGGCGACGGGGTCGCTCGGCGTCAGCATGAGAACCTGCACGCCGCCGTCCAGCGCGCGGATCCGGATCATCGCCGCCGAATGCGCGACGCCGAGCCCCGTGAAGCTGACGTCGCCGGCGAGACCCTCCGCGCCGCACTCGAGCATCGGCCCGTCGGCGACGCAGTGCTCCGGCCAGAGCGGCTCCACCTTGACCCCGTCGGCGTCCCCGGTCTCGCTGGGCCGGTTGTCCCAGCGGGCGGCGTAGCGGCCCGGCTGCATCTCAGTGACGCTGACCACCGACATCGACGCCTCATGCGCCTCGGCGGAAGCGGCGACGCCGATCAGCGCCGCCGCCCCGAGCACGACCGCGCGCAGGCGCCGGGCGATCGCCCCGAAAGGAGGCCGCAGACCGCTCATTGCGTGAACGAGTCGGCGTCGGACGCGGCGACCTCCGCCGCGCGCTCCGCGAACGCGTCGGCGTCGTAGGGCGCCCGCGTCACGCGATAGCTCGCCATCAGCGCCTCGATGGACTGGCGCGCGGCAATCTTGAAGCGCTCGTCGCGCCAGTCGGCCTCGACGGACCCGGCCACGTCCTCGAACTCGGTGACGACCGGCGGGACGCGCTCCTCGAACATGGCGACCTGCCAGCCGCCCTCCGTCGGGGCCGGCGCCCATTCGCCCGCCGGGAGCTGCGTCAGGGTCTCCACGAAAGCGGTGCCGAACACCTGCTCCAGCGCCGGGCGCGGCCTTTCGGGGAAGGGGAAGATCCTGACCTCGCCGGGAGCGAGCTGCGTCTTCCCGGCGAAGGCGTCGTTGAGCCGGGCCGCGAGCGCCTTCGCCTGCTCTTCGTCGCCGTCGAGCCGCGCAAGGCGGAACGTGATGAGTTCGGGCGCCGTGTAGCGGTCGCGATTCGCCTCGTACCAGGCGCGCAGCGTGCGCTCGTCGGGGTCGTCGACCGTCACTGCGGTGTGCATGAGCACCCGCAGCTTCTGCATGATGCGCTCGCGCACCATCTCGTCGCCTTCGTCGAGGCCGAGCGCCCTGGCCTCGCGGTAGAGCGTCTCGTTCATGATCCAGCGATCGACGAGCGGCTCCATCTCCGCGGGCGTCGGCGCTCGGCCCCGCGTCTCCGCAAAGATGTCGACGATCTCTCCGTAGGCGGGCGCGTCGACGACGATGAGGCGCGGGTCCGCCGCCTCCGCCCGGGTCAGCCTGTCGGCGGCGAAAAGCGCGAGACCGATGGCGAGGAACTGGGCGAGCGGGTCGCGAAGGATGCGGCGCGCTAGGCCGCCTGTGCGGGTGATCTGAGGTGTCATGGCGCGGCTGTAACCGAGCCGCGCCGCGTCGGAAAAAGAATTTACTGTGACAGGCGTCGCCCGACGGCCGCCGCCCGGGGCGCGCGCGGCGCAGGCGGCCGGCACGCGCCCGGCACGCGCCCGACTTCACAAAAGTGACGTACAAGTTTCGCGTGAGTTGCGATTTTCCGTTGCAGTGAATGGTTAACCCTTCGCCAATGCCCGGCGAAAGCCGTGCAATGATCTGATTCATCGGGGGAGTGCCGCATGGCAATCGAGACCAGAAATTCAGTCGCCGCGCTGCTTTGCGGCGCCAGCGTGCTCGCCATGGGCGCCGCGCCCGCAATGGCGCAGCAGGCGCAGGCGTACGCGGACCGGATCGAGGCGCAGGGCGCCTACCTGACCGGCGACAAGCACAACCACACCACCTGCACCGATGGCACGACCTCGGTCCGGACGCTGGTCGATCAGTCCGCCGTCGTGTACGGCCTCGACTGGTTCGCCCAGACCGGCCACGGCGGCACCGGCAACCGCGACTGCCGCTTCGACGACATCCAGACTGGCAACGTGGTCCCGCTGACCAATCTCGGCTCGTTCAACCCGCGCGAGTTCTGGGAAGACACCATCGGTCTCGACGCGCTGAAGGGCGACGATATCGGCAACCGCATGTGGCGCTGGCAGTCGATCTACGAGTACGCCTATCCCGACATCGCCAATGCCGGCAAGCTGGCCGACAAGCCGACCTGGATCGGCATCGAGACCAACGCGCCCGGCCACGAGCACGTCTCCATGGGCATCATCGGCAACCAGTTCCGCACCGTCGGCGACGCTTACGCCACCGCCCAGTTCGAGTATCTCTGGGATCGTGGCGACAACGACACCTCCGGCGGCGAATCGCTGGACTTCGAGAACCCCGCCAACCGCGGCGTCGCGAAGCTGCCGAACGTCACCGGCGACCACTCCAAGTCGGTCAAGTCGGTGGAGTGGCTGCGCAAGCATTACCCGACCGACAGCTACTACGTGCCCGCCCACGTCGAGCGCCAGGGCGCCTACACCCCGGGTGAGAACCGCGGCTACAACGCCGAGGATCTGCGCGACTACCACAACGCCGGCCTGTTCAACCCCAACGACGTGACCAGCCCCTCGCTCGCCTTCGGCGGCGAGATGCAGGCCGGCCACATGGCGGCTGCGCAGCGCGGCACCTACTCCGCCGGGCGCCCCTCGGTCGGTCTCGGCACCTTCGGCGGCTCGGGCTGCTACGGCGCGGCCGAGATGTCGCTGCCGGGCACGGCGCCCGACGGCACGCCGCTCACCCGTGAGCTGGTCAACGAGATCGCCGACGCGTGGGAAGCCGAATACGCCGGCGTGCCCGATGCCGGCGGCTTCAACCGCAACGCCTCGCTGCCGCGCTATGTGTTCTGCAAGCCCGGCGTGAAGACGCTGTGGGACGCGATGCTCAGCGAAGGCCGCCGCTACTTCATCTTCGGCTCCTCCGACTGGCACAACCGCGGCGCGTTCGGCCCGTTCGAGCCGCACTCGACGCTCGACTTCTGGCCGGGCGAGTACCAGAAGATCTACGCCTACACCCGCGGCGTCTCCGGCAAGTACGACCTGCGCACCGCGCGGGCCGTGGTCTCGGGCATGCGCTCGGGCAACACCTACTCGGTCATGGGCGACCTCATCGGCCAGTTCAACTGGGTGATGTGCCAGGGCGGCAAGTGCGCTACCATGGGCCAGGAGCTGGTCGTCAACCCGGCCGGCGCGGACGTCGAGTGGTTCATCCGCATCGAGGACCCGTCGGGCGTCAACAACTCGCCCTACGCGTTCAGCAACCCCTACCTGCTGCCGCTGGGCCTCGAACAGCCGCTGAACGCCCCGATGCTCGACAACATCGACATCATCCGCGGCGACATCACCGGCCCGATCGACCCCTCCGACCCGGCCTACAAGACGATGGTCTCGCATCCCTCGACCGAGATCTTCATGACCATGTTCCGCGACGAGTTCTCGGCTGAGGGCGACTTCCTGATCGCCTCCGGCACGCTGCCGGCCGAGACCTTCACCAACGACATGTACTTCCGCATGCGCGGCACCAACCTGCCGAAGGGCACGCCGAACGGCACCGACGCCGACGGCAACCCGCTCAGCGACAACAACGCCGGCCGCGTCGTGTGCCCGTTCCCCTACACCGCCGAGGAAGGCACGAACGGTCGCAACTCCTTCGATCCGATGGCCTGCCCGCTCTACCTGCCGACCAACGACGAAGGTCAGCAGGTGCTCAGCTTCGACGTCGAGGCCTGGGCGAACCTCTGGTTCCACGCGAACCCGATCTTCGTGAAGGTCGCGCCGACGCAGCAGGCTCGCCTGCGCTGATCGCGCTGATCACTGAAATCGGGCGGGGGCTTTCGGGCCCCCGCCCTTTTGCGTTCTGAAAGGGTGTCGTCGCGTGGTGGCGGGGCTTCAAGACATCTCGGCGCTCGCGGCAGTCCTCGCCGCGCCGTTCTTCGGGAGTTTCGCGCTGCTTCTGGCGCATCGCTGGCCCTGGGACGCGGGCGTGGCGTTCGGCCGGTCGCGCTGCGACGGCTGCGGCGAAGGGCTCGACGCGGCGGCGCTGGCGCCGGTGATCGGCTGGGCGATGCTGGGCGGGCGGGCGCGCTGCTGCGGGGCGCCGCTCTCGCCCGCGTATCCGCTGGCGGAGATCGCGGCGCTGGGGCTGGCGCTGTGGGCGGCGGCGCTGACGAGCGGGCCGATACTTCTTGCAAGCGCCGTTCTGGGCTGGGCGCTGCTGGCGCTGGCGCTGATCGACCTGCGGACGATGACGCTGCCAGACGTCCTGACGCTGCCGCTGGTCGCAGCCGGGCTCGGCCTGTCGCTGGCGGGGCTGACCGGAGACCCCGCGGCCCATGCGCTCGGCGCGGCGCTGGGCTACGGCTCGGTCCGGGCGGCGGCGACGCTGTGGCGCACGCTGCGGGGCGTCGAGGGCGTCGGGATGGGCGACGCCAAGCTGCTGGCGGCGGCCGGCGCGTGGGTCGGCGTCGGTGGCCTGTCCTCCGTGATGCTCTGGGCCTGCGGCGTCGGCCTCGTCTGGGCGGCGGTCGCAGCGGCGCGCGGCGGCGACTGGCGCGGCCCGACGCCGTTCGGCCCCGCGCTCGCCACGGGATTCTGGATGACATGGCTGCATGGCCCCGTCGCGCCCTTCTGAGCGGCCCGGCCGGGGCCGTGGCGTCATCAAGCTGTCGTCGAACGGCCATAGAAACCGCCGCCATGGAGAGAGCGTCGTGACAAGCCTGCGTGCCGTCGCCGCCGATGGGGCCATGCTGGCCGACGCGCTGCGGGCGGAGGATCTCGCCGACGCGGCGACGCTGGCGCGCGCCGCCCGCGTCTCCGAGGAGACGGGCGAGCGGCTCGACCGCGTGCTGACGCGTCTCGGCATGGTCGGCGAGCGCGACATGGCGGCGGCGCTGGCGCGCATCGCCGGCCTGCCCTGCGCCGCCCCCGAGACGCTTGCAGGGGCGCCCGACCTGCTGGAGCAGCTCGGCGCCCGCTTCGCCGCGTCGGCCCGCGCGCTGCCGATCGAGGATGACGGCGCGGCGGTGCGGCTCGCCGTGGCCGACCCGTTCGACGCCGCCCTGGGCGATCTCGCCGCGATGAAGCTGGGCCGCCCGGTGAGCCTCTGCGTTGCAGCCCCCGCCGACATCGACGCTGCGCTGGAGCGCCTCGCCGGCGCCGGACGCGGGGCCATCGACGCGCTGGCCGAGGCGGCCGGCGCGCCCGACGAGGACTCCGCCGAGGACGTCGCGCGCCTGAAGGACATCGCCTCCGAGGCCCCCGTCATCCGCATGGTCAACCTCATCATCCGCCGCGCGGCGGAACTGGGCGCTTCGGACGTGCATCTGGAGCCCTTCGAGCGCCGCCTGCGCCTGCGCTATCGCGTTGACGGCCAGCTGCGCGAGGCCGAGGCGCCGCCGGCCTCGCTGCGCGCCGCGGTCGTGTCGCGCATCAAGATCATGGCGCGGCTCGACATCGCCGAGAACCGGCTGCCGCAGGACGGGCGCCTGCAGCTCACGGTGCTGGGCCGCGAGCTCGACGTGCGCGTGGCCACGACCCCAACGCTGCACGGCGAGGGTGTGGTGATGCGGCTGCTCGACCGCAGCGGCAAGGCCCCGGCGCTCGACAGCCTCGGCTTCGACGCCGCGGCCGTGGGGGCGCTGGAGGCGCTCATCGCGAGGCCCAACGGCGTGATCCTCGTCACCGGCCCCACGGGCAGCGGCAAGACGACGACGCTCTACGCCGCGCTCGGCCGGCTCAACACGCCCGAACGCAAGATCGTCACGGTCGAGGATCCGGTGGAGTACCAGATCGACGGCGTGAACCAGATCCAGGCGCGGCCGCGCATAGGCCTGGGCTTCGCCGAGGCGCTGCGCGCGATCCTGCGGCAGGATCCCGACGTCATCATGATCGGCGAGATCCGCGACGCCGAGACCGCGCGCATCGCCGTGCAGGCGGCGCTGACCGGGCATCTGGTGCTGGCGACCCTTCACGCGAACTCCGCCGCCGCGGCGGTCACCCGGCTGCGCGACATGGGGGTGCCGGAATACCTTATCGCCGCGACGCTCGTGGGCGCGGTGGCGCAGCGGCTGGTCCGCCGGCTCTGCCCAGACTGCGCGCGGCCGGAGGAGCCGGCGCTGGCCGCGCGGCTCGACCCCGGCGGCGCGGGGCATCTCGCGCCCGGCGGCTGCGCGGCCTGCGGCGGCGCGGGCTACCGCGGCCGGGCGGCGATGCTGGAGGTTCTCGCAGTCGGGGAAGGCGCGCGGCGGCTGATCCTCGACGGAGCCGACGCCGCGACGCTGGAGGCGGAGGCGGTTTCGCGCGGGATGCGCACCCTGCGCGGCCACGGGCTTGCGTTGGCGCGGGAGGGGCGCACCAGCCTCGCCGAGGTCGCCCGCGCGGCGAGCGACGACGCGGCGGCGCCCGCCATGGCGGCGCCGTCGGCCGCCGCGGCGGGGGCCTGAGCGTGGCGCGCTTCCGCTATCGCGCGCTCGAGTCGGGCGGCGGGGCCGTCGTCGGCGCGCTCGACGCCCCCGACCGCGCCGCCGCGGTGGAGGCCCTGCGCCGGCGCGGGCTGCTGCCGGTGGACGTCGCCGAGGGCGGCGGCTTCGATCTCGCGGCGCTGCTCAACGCCGAGATCACGCCGCGCAGGGCGCTCTCGCAGGCAGAGCGCATCGGCTTCACCCGCGCGCTCGCGACGCTGACCGGCGCCGGGCTGCCGCTCGACCGGTCGCTGGAGATCGTCGCGGAACTCGGCGAGCGCAAGGCGGGCCGCGCGATGGCGGCGCGGCTGCTCTCGGCCGTGCGCGGCGGCGCGGCGCTGTCGGCGGCGATGGCGGCCGAGGGCGACGCCTTCCCGCCGATGCACCGCGCGGTTGTGCAGGCGGGCGAGGCGGGCGCGGCTCTCGGGCCGGCGCTGGCGCGGCTCGCCGACGGGGAGGAGGCGGCGGCGCGGCGGCGGTCGGCGCTGACCGGCGCGCTGATCTATCCCGCCTTCCTGATGGTCGCGGCCGTCGGCGCGATTGCAGTCATGCTGCTCTTCGTCGTGCCGACCTTCGCGCCGCTGCTGGAGGACGCCGGGGCCGAGCCGCCGGCGCTGACTCGGGCGGTGATGGCCGCGGGCGACGTCTTCGCCGAGGGCTGGCCGCTGATGCTGGCGGGGCTGCTGGCGCTCTGGCTCGGCGCGCGCGCGGCGCTGGCGCGGCCGGCGCTCAGGCGCGCGGCCGCCGCGGCGCTGCTGCGCGCGCCCCTGCTCGGGGCGCTGCTGGCCAAGCTCGCCAGCGCCCGGCTCGCGCGGCTTCTGGCCGAACTCACGCAGAACGGCGTCGCGCTGCCGGCCGCGCTGCGGCTCGCCGGCGCGGCGGTTCCAAACGCCGCCTTCCGCGCCGAGATCGCCCGCGTCACGCCGCTGGTGGAGGCCGGCCGCGGCCTCGCCCGCCCGCTCGCGGAGGGCGGCGTCGCCGCGCCGCTCGCCGTCCAGCTGATCCGCGTGGGCGAGGAGAGCGGGCGACTCGGGCCGATGCTCGCCAAGACCGCCGACATTCTCGAAACAGAGGCGTCCGAGGCGCTCGACCGGATGCTGAGCCTGCTCACCCCGGCGCTGACGCTGGTGATGGGCGTGATGATCGCGCTCATCGTCTCCTCCGTCCTCCTCGCGCTGCTCCAGATCAACGAGTTGACCCTATGACCGCCAAGCCGCCTCTCTCCCGCTCTCCCGACAGACAGCCCGCGCCTCCGCCGCGCCGCGCTCGCGCCGACGCGGGCTTCACCCTGCTGGAGCTCCTGGTGGTCGTGACCATCCTCGTGCTGCTGACCGCCGCGGTTGGCACGGTGGCGCTGAACTTTCTCGGCGGTGCGAAGCAGGACGCGGCGCGGATACAGATCGGGCAGATCGAGGCGGGGCTCGACCTCTATCGCCTCGACATGGGCCGCTACCCGACCGAACGCGAGGGGCTTGAGGCGCTGGTGAGCGCGCCGACCGGCGCCGCGCGCTGGGCCGGGCCCTACCTGCGCAAGCGCGACGCGCTCGAAGACCCGTGGGGCGCGCCGTTCACCTACGCCGCGCCGGGGCAGGGCGGCGCGCCCTACGACCTATTGTCGCTGGGCTCGGACGGCGCCGAAGGCGGCGAGGGCGAGGCCGCCGATGTCCGCAATCGCTGAGCCGCGGACCCGCGCGGCGGGCTTCACGCTGCTGGAGATGCTGGTGGCGCTGGCGGTCGTGGCGCTGCTCGCCGCCGCCGCGCCGCGCTTCGTCGCGCCCGGCGCCGGGGGGCTGGACCGGGCGACGCGGCTCGTCGCGGGCGAACTGCGTGCCGCGCGCGCGCAGGCGATCGAGCGCGGCGCGCCGGCGGCGGTGACGTTCGACGTCGAGAGCGGCGCGCTGCGCCGCACCGGCGCCGAAGCGGCGTTCCTGCCCGAGGACGTCTCGCTGAGCCTCGTCACCGCGGCGGAGGCGGAGGCGCTGATGGGCGCGCCGGGCGTGGTGTTCTTCGCCGAGGGCGGGGCCACCGGGGGCGCCGTGACGCTCGCGCGCGGCGGCGCGTCGGCAACGGTCGCCGTGCGATGGCTGACCGGGGCGGTGCGCGTTGAGTAGCGGGTCGGCGGCAGGGGAGCGGCCGGGAGAGGGGCGGCCCGGAGAGGGGCGGACGGCGGGCTTCACGCTTCTGGAATGCCTCGTCGCCTTCACGGCGCTGGCGCTGATCCTGTCGGCGTCCTACGCGGCCTTCGGCGCCGGCGCGCGCGGCGCCGACGCCGCGGCGACGCGGCTTGAGGCGCTGGCGCGGGTGGAGAGCGCCCTTGCGCGCGCCGCGGTCTCGCCGCCTGCGGGCGGCGCGGCGGAGACGCGCGACGGGCGCTGGACCGTCCGGATGACCGCGGCGCCCTACGCGGAGGCGCCGGGACTTGTGCGCATCGCGGCCGAGGCGCGCTGGCGCGACGGCGCCGCGGAGCGCCGGCTGTCGCTGGCGACGCTCGCTCCGGCGCGGGATGACCGGCCGTGAGGCGGCAATCGGGCTTCACCCTGATCGAGCTCCTCGTCGCCGCGGCGCTGCTGGCGCTGATCGTCGCGACCGCCGCCGGCGGCCTGCGCTTCGGCGCGCGGGCCTGGGACAGGACGTCGGAGAGCGCCGAGGCGGCGCTGGAGGGTCGCGCCCTGCGCGGCTTTCTGCGCGCGCTGATCGAAGGCGCGGCGCCGATCCGGCTGCGGGAGGGCGAGCGGGAGCCGCCGGTGCTGTTTCTCGGCGCGCAGGACCGGCTGACGCTGGCCGCGCCGCTGCCTTCGGCGCTCGCGCCGCCCGGGCTGCACCTCGTCTCGCTCGCGTTCGAGCCGGCGCCGTCCGGCGGCGGGCTGGCGCTGGTCATGCGCTGGCGGGCGCTGGGCGCGCTGCGGCCGGCGCTGTCGCTGCCGCCGCAGGACGGCGCCGAGACGCTGGTCTCCGGGCTCGAGCGCGGCGGCTTCGCGTATCTCGGCCCCGACGGCGCCGCGGTTCAGTGGCGCGGCCCCGCGCCGCCGCGCCTCGTCGAGATCGCCATGGCGGGCGCGGCGCTGGGCCCATGGCCCGCCCTTGCGGCCGCGCCGCGCGCCGGGGTCGCGCCATGAGCCTGGCGGGCGATTTCCTGCGCTGGTGGGGGGCGGAACTCGCCGCGCTCGTCCCCGTGGCGGTCCGCCGGACCCTGGCGCCCTCGCGCGATCGCCTCGTCGCGGTCGTGTCCGACGGCGCAGCGACGGACGCGACGCTTGTGCGTGAGATCGGCGGCCGCCGGGCCTCGCTGGGGCCGCTCTCGACGCTCGGCGCGCGGGAGCGGCGCCGCCTCGCCGCCGCTGCGCGGGCGGGACGGCTGACGGTGACGCTCGCCCCGCCGCCCGCCGCCGCGGTGACGCGCCGCGTATCCCTGCCGCTGGCCGCCGAGCGCGACCTGGAAGCCGTGGTCGGGTTCGAAATGGACCGGCTGACGCCGTTTCCGGCCGACGCGCTCTACTGGCGGTGCGAGATCGCCGCGCGCCGGCCGGGGCAGGGCGCGCTTGACGCCGACGTGGTGTTCGTCCCGCGCGCGCCCTTCGCCGGCGTCGCCGCCGCGCTGGCCGACGCCGGGCTGCCCGTGGTCGGCGCCGCGCTGCCCGGGCCCGACGGCGCGCTGCTGCCGCTGCGCGGCGGCGCCGAAGCCGCGCAGCGCCGCGCGCCGCGCTGGGGCGCGCGCCTCGCATGGCTCGGGGCGGCGGCCAGCGTCGCGCTCTGCGCCGCATGGGCCGGTCTCGCGCTGCAGACGCTGGAGGATCGCGCGACTGCGCTCGAGGAGCAGGCGCTTGCGCTGCGCCGCGCCGCCGTCGCCGCGCAGGACCAGCGCCGCGCGGCGGAGGCGGCGGACGCGGCGCGGCTCGCGCTCGATCTGCGCGCCCGCACGCCGCTCGCCGCGGAGGCGCTGGCGGAGCTCTCGGCGATCCTGCCAGACGACGCCTGGCTGAGCGCCCTGCGCCTCACCGAGGAGGCGGTCGAGATCACCGGCCACGCGGCGGACGCCGTCGCGCTCGTCGCGCTGATCGACGCCAGCCCCGGCTTCGCCGCGCCGCGCTTCCTTGCGCCGATCACCCGCGAACCGGGCGAGGCGGGCGAGCGCTTCACGCTGACGGCGCGCCGCGCCGGCGTCGGCGCTCCGGTGACCACCCCGTGACCGCTGCATGACCGCGCCGCGCCGACTTCCCGCGCCGCTCGGCGCCGTCGCCGCGCTGGGGCTTGTCGCCGCGCTGGCGGGGCTCGGCTGGTTCGGCGCCGCGGCGCCGCTTCTGGCGCACCGCGCCGCGCTGATCGAGCGCGCCGCCGTCGCGCAGGAGCAGGCGGCGCGCTTCGCGGGGGCGCTGGCCCAGGCGGAGGCGGCGCCGGTCGTCGCCGCGCCGGCCGACGCGGCGCTGGCCGCTCCGACCCCCATGCGCGCGGCCGCGGCGCTGCAGGGACGTCTCGACGCGGCGGTTGCGGCCGCCGGCGGCACCCTGCGTTCGGCGCAGGTGCTCGACCCCAGGCCGCTGGAGGGCGCGGCGCGGGTGGCGGTGACGCTGGATGCGAGTTTCGACGCCGCGGGCCTGCGCGACTTCCTCCACGCCGTCGAGACCGGCGCGCCGCTCGTGTTCGTCGAGAGCCTCGACGTGCGGCGCGCGCCGGGCGCGGAGGAGGCCGAGGCGGGCGGCGTCGCCGTGCGCGCGACCCTCTGGGCCGTGGCGGCCACCGATGCGGCGGAGGCGAGATAAGCGGGTAATGGTGATCGAACTGTCACATAGTCGCGTTAAGGCTTCCCGGCGCGCGGCTCGTCGGCCTTGCGCGCAGGAGTCGCCGTCATGCTGCGCATGATCCTGCTCAACATGCTCGTCTGGGGCGCCGCGGCCTTCGCGGCGGCGGGGTTGGCGCGCGTCGCCGCCGCGCCGCCGGTCGAGCGTGCTCCGGCTCGCGTGTCGCTGTCGGCGCCGCTGGAGGTCGAGGCCCCGCGGCGACCCGGACCCGACGCCTTCGCCGCGATCGCGGAGCGGCCGCTGTTCTCGCCCTCGCGCCGTCCTCCCGCCGTCGTCGCGTCGGCCGGCGCGGCGCCCGACGGCCCGCCCCCGCCGCTCGCCCTGATCGGCGTGGTCGGCGGGGGGCAGACGCGCGTGGCGCTGGCGCGGACCTCTGGGGCGCAGATCTCGGGCGGCCGGGCGGACGAGACCCTGCGCCTGCGACCGGGGGATGTCGTCGATGGCTGGACCGTCGCCGAGATCGCCGAGCGCGCGATCACGCTTGAGCGTGGCGGGGAGCGGCGGAGCGTCGCGCTCGGCGACGCCGCGCCGGACGTCGACGCCGCCCTCGACGGACCCCTGAGCGCCCCGTCAGGCGCCCCGGCCCGCGCAACGGCCCGCGCCCGCCGGCCCGGGCGGTCCAACGCTCTGATCGGCCCCGACGGCGCGTTCGGCCTCGAGCCCGGAGAGTACCTCGGCGCCTATGACGACTGACGCCCGACGATCCTTCGCCCCGCGCGTCGCGGCTGCGCTGCTTCCGCTTGCGCTCGCGGTCGCGTGTTCGGAGACGACGCCCGCCGTCGATCCGTTCGCCGATCTTCGCGCCGAGGCGGCCGCGCCGCGCGGTCCGCTCGCGCCCCGGTCGACCGCGGCGGCGGCGGAGGGCGGCCCCATCGGCGCCGGCGCGGCCCGTCCGCCGGTCAGGGGCTTCGTGCGCCGCGGGCGCGACGGCGCGCTCGGCGCGCCCGGCGGCGGGAGCGACCTCGCCGCCGGCGGCGGCGGCGAGTTCACCGTGAACTTCGAGAACGCGCCCATGGCGGACGTGGTGCGCGCGATGCTGGAGGACGGGCTCGGCGCGAGCTATGTGCTCGACCCGGCCGTGAGCGGCATGGTGACGATCCGCACCAACGCCCCGCTCTCGCGCGCCCAGATCCTGCCGACGCTGGAGGAGATCCTGCGCCTCAACGACGCCGCGCTCGTCGAGAGCGCCGGCGTCCTGCGCGTCATCCCGCGCGAGGCGGTCGGCCTGACGGCGCCGCTGATGACCGCCGACAGCATCGCCCAGCGCGGCCTCACCACGCGGGTGACGCCGCTGCGCCATGTTTCGGTGGAGGACGTGCGCGGCGTGCTGGAGCAGTTTGCGCCGGTCGCCGGGGCGCTCAGCTACGACGCCAACCGCAACCTCGTCTTCTCCATCGGCAGCAGCGCCGAACAGCGCACCATCGCCGACCTGATCGCGCTGCTGGACGTCAACGCGCTGGCCGGGCGGAGCGTCGCGCTCGTGCCGCTGCGCAGCGGCGACCCCGAGGGCGTGACGGGCGAGCTCGACGCGATCTTCGCCGAGCGCGGCGGCCGGACCCCGCGCCTGCGCTTCGTCCCGGTCGAGCGGATGAGCGCGGTGCTGGTGATCGCCGAGAACCCGCGCCTGCTCGACGAGGCGCTGCCGGTGCTGCAGGGGCTGGACCAGGGCGCCGACACGCTGATGCAGATCCATGTGATGCCGGTGGAGAACCGCGAGGCGGCGGAGATGGCGCAGGTGCTTGGCGCGGCCTTCGGCGTGCGCGCCACCGTCACCCGCGCCGCGCGCGCCGGCGGGCTCGCGCCGGGGCTGACGCCGAGCGCGGCGGGGGCCGCGCCCGACGCCGCCGCTTTCGCCGCGGAGGCGGAAGGCGGCGCGGCCGCTGCGGCGGACATTGGCGGCGGAGGCATCGGCGGCGGGATCGACATCGGCGGCGCGACGCCGACCCGCGGCGTGGCGCGGCTTTCCGCCGACGAGGGCAGCAACGCGATCATCGCGCTGGCCGACGCCGACGGCGCGCGCCGACTGCGCGCCGCCATGCGCCGGCTGGACCATCAGCCGCTCCAGGTGATGATCCAGGCGACGCTCGCGGAGGTCACGCTCAACGACCGCCTCGAATACGGCGTCCGCTGGTTCTTCGAGCGCGGCAATTTCGCGGGGAGCTTCTCGGACGTGGCCAGCGGCGCCGTCGGCGCGGTGTTCCCGGGCTTCAGCGCCGTGTTCGATTCCGGCGACGTGCGCGCGGCGCTGAGCGCGCTCGACGAGATCACCGACGTCCGCTTCCTGTCCACGCCCACGCTGATGGTGATGGACAACCAGACCGCGCGTCTGCAGGTCGGCGATCAGGTGCCGGTGACGACGCGCAGCAGCACCAGCGTCTCCGACCCCGACGCGCCGATCGTCACGGAGACGGAGTTCCGCGACACCGGCATCATCCTCACGATCCGGCCGCGCGTGAACGGCAACGGGCTGGTGCAGCTCGACGTGCGGCAGGAGGTGTCCGACGTCCTGCCCGGGCCGGGGGGCGTGAACCCGACCTTCTCGCAGCGGGTGGTCGAGAGCACCGTGGCGGTGGACAGCGGCGACACGGTCGCGATCGGCGGCCTCATCAGCGAGCAGGGCAACCGCAGCCGCTCCGGTCTGCCGGTGCTGAGCAACATCCCCGTCGTCGGCGCGCTGTTCGGCGTGACGACCACCAGCGCGGAGCGCACCGAGCTCATCGTGCTGCTGACGCCCGTGGTCGTGCGCGACCAGCAGGGCGCCCGCGCGGCGACGGACGAGCTGCGCGACCGGCTGGAGGGCATCTTCGGCCCGCCGCCGCCCTCCGACCCGCTGACCGGCCCGCGCCGGGGCGCGCTCTGGTCGACGGGGCCAGGCCCCTGACGCGCCGGCGCCGCGGCGCCCTGCGCGCGCGTCCGTTTCAGGGCGCGGCTCGGGGCGCTGGGGGGCCGAGCGGGACGGCGCCGCGCCATTCCACCACGCGGAAGCCGTTCGGCCCCTCCAGCGTCACCACCGCCGCGACCGCGGCGCGGGCGCCGGCCGGCGTCTCCGCCTCGGCGCGCAGGGCGTAGGCCCGGCCGGGAGCGGGGACAGGATCGGGCTCGGCCGCCTCCACGGTCGCAGGCGTCCGCCGGCCATGCGCCGTCAGGCGCTCCGCCAACGCGGGCCACAGGGCCGCGGGCGCCAGGCCGCGCGCCGTCTCGACGGTCGGGAAGGCGACCGCGTCCAGCGACCACGGGATGCCCGCGGCGGCCAGGGCGCGACGCCGCGCCAGCACCGCCGCAGCGAAGGCTTCAGGCTCGGCGAGCCCCGCCGCCTGCGCCGCCGCCGCGAGCTCGCGCGCGTCGGCGCGGTTGAGATCGACCCGCGCATCCTCCGCGCGCGCCGTGACGCGCACCGTGACGCCCTCGAAGCTCCATGGCTGCGGAGCGCCGTCGAGCGGCGGCGGCGGCGGGCCCGCGCGCCGGGCGGCGGACGCCGACAGCGCCGCCGCCGCGCGCCAGAGGCCGGCCTCCGCCGCGGCGCGCGCCTCGGCCGCGCCGACCGCGCCGGCCGCCGCGGCGACGGCGCCGCGGCTGTCGCGGGTCAGCCCCGCCGCCAGCGCGGCGAGCGCGAGACCGAAGCCGAGCGCCGCGACCAGCGCGAAGCCCGCCGCGGCGCCGCGCCCGCCTCCCGGCCTCCCGCCGCCCTCGCGCCGCCCCATCCTCGCCCTCCGTCGCCGCGCCGCCGGCCGCCTCCGCCGCCTCGCCGCTTCATAGGGCGCCTGCGCGGCCCCGGCGAGACAGGAGCTCGGCGGGATCCGGCGCGGACAGGGCGCCTGCGCGCAGCGGCCGCGAACGGGGAGACGGCGCCGCCCGGGTGCGGCCTTGCGCCTCCGCCGCCCCGGCGCGCACGTCGGAGCGGCGGCGTCGCAAATCCGTCGTCAAGCCGCGCTATTCACCCGGTGTTCCCAGACCGAGGCCGCCGCCCATGCCCCCGCCCGCGAAACCCGCGCAGAAGCCCAGCGTCATCGGGCTTTTTCCGACGCCGGTGATGACCGTCCCCTCGCTCTGCCCGCCGGAGCTCTGCGCCTCGATCCTGGCCCAGGCGCGCGCCGATGCGAAGGAGCGCAATGCGCACGACCAGCGCCTCGCGCACAGCGCGATGGTGCGGCCGGAGGACGACCAGCGCTTCGGCCGCCTCGCCAGCCTCCTCGACCCGCACCTGACCGAGTTCGGCGCCGTTCTGCTCGGCGAGCGGCTGCGGTGGCGCGTCAAGGAGATGTGGGTGAACGTCATGCAGGCCGGCGGCCGGCAGGAGATGCACAACCACGCCAACAGCTTCGTCTCCGTCGTGGTCTATCTGACCGACACCTCGGCGGGCTCCCGCACCGTGTTCCACAAGGCGCTCGGCGGCGGCGACTTCGCCTTCGTCAACGAGAACAAGGCGACGCAGGTCTCCGCCTACAACGCCCGGCGCTGGGCGGCGCCGCCGATGCGCCCGGGCGACGCGATCTTCTTTCCGAGCTACCTGCTGCACGAGGCGCCGCCGCATGAGGGCCCCGAGCGGGTGACGCTGGCGCTCAACAGCCTGCCGGAGCGCATCGACAGCTGGGGCTATGCGGTGAACTTCGGCTGACGGCGCCGCAGGGGACGAAGGCGCGACCGCCGGTCGCGCGCGCGGCGATGCGGCGAATCCGCGTGTCATTCCAGCGGCGCATTGGCTAGGCTGCGCGCGGGTCCAGTCATTCCGGAAGCGCGCCATGAAATTCTCGCCCATCGCCTGCACCGCCCTGCTTCTGGCCGGCTGCGCCGGCGCGCCGGCGCCGGAGGGCTTCCAGCGCATCGCCTCCCAGACGGAGTTCCTCGACAAGGTCGCCGACGTGCCGATCACCTTCGACAACGGCGTGCAGCTCATCGCGAACCGCGACGGCAGCATCGGGGGCGACGCCGACGGCGAGACGCCGAAAGGGACATGGCGCTGGACGCCGGACGGCAAGCTCTGCCGCACCGTCACCATCGGCCAGCAGGATTTTCCCGAAGTATGCACCGCCATCGAGATCGATGACGGGCTCATCCGCCTGATCGACGGCGACGGCGCGGTGTTTGCGGAAGGCTCGCTGGGATGAGCGGCGCGCCGCGACGGCGGGCGCGGAGGATTTCCGGGGCGGGACGATGACGGAGCGGCGCGGCGGGGCGCTGCGGCTCGTCGGGCCGCTCGCGATCGCCTTCGCCATCCTCGCCGCGCCGGTGATCTGGCGCCTGACCGCGCCGCAGGAGCAGGCCGCGCTCACTGCCCAGCGCGCCGCGGTGCTCGAAGCGCAGATCGCCAATCTTGCCGACCGCCTCGATCTGATGCGCGACCGGATGGAGGCGCTGGAGGCGGCGCAGAAGCAGGCCGCCCTGGCCCCCCTGCCCGACATCCCCGCCACGCCCGCCCCGGCGGCGCAGGGTTTTGGCGGCTACGCCGACCTGATGCGGCTCTCGGCGCGGCGCTCCTACAATACCGGGTTGAAGCTGCTCAGCACCGCGACGCTGCGCGAGGTGTTCGGCGACCCCGCCGACGCGCTGGGGCAGGAATGCTCGCGGCCGACGAGCCCGCGTCTGCTGGCGCTGCTGGAGACGCGCGACGTGGGCCCGTTCCGCGCGCAGCTCATCAGGCCCGCGCTCGATAGTCTGGAGGCGATCCTCGCGCGCGTGGAGGACGACGACCCCGACCTCTACGCCCAGCTCAAGTCCTATGGCGGGCTCTGCGCGCGGCTGGTGCGCGGCTCGCAGGAGGCGATCTCGCGGCACGCCTTCGGGCTGGCCATCGACATCTCCATCGGCGGCACGCTCGACGCGATGGGCGACGGGCAGACCCAGCTCGGCCTGATCCTGATGAGCGACTTCTTCCTCGAGGAGGGCTGGATCTGGGGCGCCGCGTTCTCGCGCGAGGACAGCATGCACTTCGAGGTCAGCCAGGAGCTCTTCGAGCGCTGGCGCGTCGCCGGGCTGCTCGACGTTGAGCTGCCAGAGGGCGCGGCGCCGCCGGACCTGCCCGACCTGCCGGAGGACGCGCCGCCGCCGGCGGAGTGAGGCCAGGCGGCGGCGAGCGGGTTTCAGCCCTTGCGCGCGGCGTAGCGGGCCTGCGTCTCGGCGTTGGGCGGGTAGAGGCCGGGCAGGGTGGCGCCGGCCTTCACCTCCGCCAGCGCCCAGTCCTCAAAGGCCTCCTGCTCCGTCGCCGCCGCGGCGACCTCCGCCGCCATCGCGGCGGGGATGACCACGGCGCCGTCGCCGTCCGCTGCGATCCAGTCGCCGGGCTCGACGCACACGCCGCCGCAGCCGATCACGTCGCCCCAGCCGGTGAAGTGCAGGGCCGCGACCGAGGCGGGCGCCGCGGCGCCGGCGCACCAGACGGCGAGGCCGGTCTCGCGCACGCCGGCGATGTCGCGCACCGCGCCGTCAGTCACCAGCGCCGCGACGCCGCGCACGGCCATGCGCTGGCACAGGATGTCGCCGAACACCCCCGCCGCCGAGACGCCCATCGCGTCGATCACCGCCACCGCGCCGACCGGCATCGCCTCGATGGCGGCGCGGGTCGAGTTGGGCGAGGCCCAGGCCGCGGGCGTCGCGAGGTCCTCGCGCGCAGGTGCGAAGCGCAGGGTGAAGGCGCGGCCGACGATGCGCGGCCCCGGCGAGATCGGCGCCGCGCCGCGGATCCACAGGTTGCGCAGTCCGCGCTTGAGCAGCACGGTCGTCAGCGTCGCGGTCGATACGGCCTCCATCGCGGCCTTGAGCGCGGCGTCCTCGGTCATGGTCGGTTCTCTCCTGAGAGGCGGCTTGCGATGAAGGCGCCGGCTTCGGCCACGGTCGCGTCGGCCTCCGGCGCGGCGCCGACGAAGACGGGCCAGGCGTGCGGGGCGTCGGCCGACCAGCGCATCGTGACCCGCCCGCCAGCCGCGCGCCAGACCTCCGCCATCGCCGCGGCGTCGCCGGCGAGCAGTTCCGCGCGGCTCGCCGTGATGAACAGCGGCGGCGGCGGGGCGTCGAAGCGTGCGAAGACCGGCGAGGCTAGCGGGTCGCGCGGGTCGCCCCCGGCCATGCGCATCGCCACGACTTCCGCGAATCTCTCGGCAGGCAGCATCGCGTCCGAGCGCATGTTGGCGCGAAGCGTCGGGCTCGTCAGCGTCATGTCGCACCAGGGCGAGAAGGCCGCGACGCAGGCGGGGTCGGGCAGGCCCTCGCGCCGGGCGGCCAGCGTCAGCGCGCAGGCGAGCCCGCCGCCCGCGCTGTCGCCCGCCGCCGCCACGCGCAGCCCGCGCGCGACGAGGCCGCGATAGGCCGCCAGAGCGTCGTCGATCTGCGCCGGGTGGGGGTGTTCCGGCGCGCGGCGATAGCGCAGCACGAGCGCCGGCGCGTCGGCGGCCAGCGCCAGCGCCGCGGCGAGGTGGCGGTGCGTCTCGGGTGCGCCCATGACGAAGCCGCCGCCATGCAGGTAGAGGATCGCCACGCCGCGCTCGGACGGCCCGACCCAGAGCGCGCCCTCGACCTCGCGGGGGGTCGCCCCGGTGGGCATGGCCGCGAGCATCGGGACGGCGCGCTCCAGCCATCCGCGCATCGCGGCGAGGTTCTTGGCCCGGGCGACGCGGGGCTTGTTGACGTGGCGCAGGAAGGCGGTGATCAGCCGCATCCGCGTCGAGGGGCGCGCGTCGCCTGTCATGGCGATGCGGCCGCGCTCAGCCCGCGCGCCGCGCCTCGATCGCGTCCCACATCAGCCCCGCGCCGTTGACCCCGGAAAAGCGCTCGAGTTCCTGGATGCCGGTGGGAGAGGTCACGTTGATCTCGGTGAGGTTGCCGCCGATGACGTCGATGCCGACGAAGATCAGCCCGCGCTCTCGCAGCGTCGGGCCGATGGCGGCGCAGATCTCGCGGTCGCGCTCGGTCAGCTCGCTGGGAACCGCCGTGCCGCCGACATGCATGTTCGAGCGCGATTCGCCCTTCTGCGGCACGCGGTTGATGGCGCCGATGGGCTCGCCCTCGATCAGGATCACCCGCTTGTCGCCCTCGCTGACGGCCGGCAGGAACTTCTGCGCGATCAGCGGCTCGCGGTTGATGCCCATGAACAGTTCGTGCAGCGAAGCGAGGTTGCTGTCGGCCTGCGGCAGCTTGAACACCCCGGCGCCGCCATTGCCGTAGAGCGGCTTGAGGATCATGTCGCCATGCTCGGCGCGGAACGCCCGGATGTCGGCGAGCCCGCGGGCGATCATCGTCGGCGGGCCGAGATGGGCGAAGTCGAGCACCAGCAGCTTCTCGGGGCAGTTGCGCACCCAGAACGGGTCGTTGACCACGAGGGTGTGCGGGTGCACGCGTTCCAGCAGATGCGTCGTGGTGATGTAGCCCATGTCGAAGGGCGGGTCCTGGCGCAGCAGGACGACATCCCACTCCGCAAGGTCGATCTGCCGGCGCTCGCCGCGGGTGAAGTGGTCGCCGCGCTTGCGCCTCACCTCCAGGTCGCAGCCCGTCGCCAGCACGCGCCCCTCGCGCCAGACCAGCGCATCGGGGTGATATTCGAACAGCCTGTGGCCGCGCGCCTGCGCCTCCTCCGCCATGCGGAAGGTGCTGTCCGCGTCGATGTCGACGCCGCTGATCGGGTCCATCTGGATGGCGACGGAGAGCATGGGCGGATCCTCAGCCGGCGGCGGGGGCGGGCGCGGGGCCGAAACCGTCGCTGTTCCCGTCAGGCCGCGGCGTCTGTGCGAGACGGCGCGGGTCGTCGATCGAGAGCACATGGCTGACCACCGACGTCACGCCGGGGATGGCGGCGGCGATGCGCGTGACGCGCTGAAGCTCCTGCGGCGAGCGGGCGAGGCCGATGAGGTTCACCACGCCCCTGTGCGTCTCGATGTTGTAGTTGATCGAGCGAATCCCGGCGTCGGCGACCATCCGCGAGCGCAACTGCGTCGTGATCCAGAGATCCTGGCTGTAGCGCTGGATGCCCGGGTCGCCGGCCAGCGAAAGTTCGTTGATCACCTCGCGCACGCCCGGCGCGGCCCAGGCCTGCTTCACCGCCTCGATCCGCTGGTCCTGCCGCGAGACGGCGCCGCTCAGCAGCACCCTGCCCTCCACGACGTCGACGCCGACCCGTCGGAAGAGTTCGGGCGAGGCGTTCAGCAGGTTGTTGTTTATGGTCGTCTCGATCTCGATGTCGGTCAGCGCGTCGCGGGTGGTGCGCTCCTCCGCGACGGCCGCCGTCGTCACGGCGCCGGCGGCGACGATGGGGACCGCGGGAGAACAGGCGGCGGCCAGCGCCGCCAGGACGCCCGCGACGGCGACGCGGGCGGCCCATGGGCGGGCGCGCGGCGCCCTAGGGTATGCGCGGGCGCGCGGCGCCCGAGGATATGCGCGGGCGCGCGGCGCCCGAAGGAACGTGCTCATCAGGTTCACCATGCCTCGCTCATGCGGGCGTTCTCCACCACGTCCACCGCGCCGTCAGGCCCCACGAAGGCCGCGTCGAAGCGAACGGGCGCGTCGCCCGTCTCTGCGTGCAGCATATACCTCACGGCCGCCGCCTCCAAGCGCGCCCATTGGCGCGGCCCGATCGCGTCGCGCCGCAGCGCGCCGCGGCCGCTCTTGACCTCGACGAAGGCGATCACGCCGCCGTCGCGCACGATCAGGTCGATCTCGCCTTCCGGCGCGCGCCAGCGTCGCGCCAGCACCTCGGCGCCGCGCGACTCGTAGAAGCGCGCCGCGGCGTCCTCCCCCGCGAGGCCGGCGCGATGGTTGCGCCCGCCGCGCCGGGCGCGCGGCGCCGCCGCCTCAGCCATCGCGAGCCTCCTTCGAGAGCGCGAGCGCGCGGGCGTAGACCGACTTGCGCGGCGCGCCGAGCGCCAGCGCGACCGCCCGGCTCGCCTCGCGCACGCTGGCGCCCTTCAGCGCCTCCGACAGCGCGGCGTCGATGTCCGCCTCGGAGGTCGCCGTCGCCTCCGGCGGGCCGATCACGACCACGACCTCGCCCCTGGGCGCGCCCTCGGCGGCGTAGGCCTCCGCCAGCGCGCAAAGGCTGTCGCGCCGCGCTTCTTCGAAGCGCTTGGTCAGTTCCCGGCAGACCGCGGCGGGGCGATCGCCGAGCGCCTCCGCCATCGCCGCGAGGCTGTCGGCGAGGCGGCGCGGGCTCTCGTAGAAGACGAGCGTCGCCGGAACCTGCGCGAAGCTCTCCAGGAACCGCGCCCGCTCGCCGGTCTTGGTGGGCGGAAAGCCCGCGAAGAGGAAGCGGTCGGTCGGCAGCCCGGCGATGGAGAGCGCGGCGAGCAGCGCCGAGGCGCCCGGCGCCGCGGTCACCGGCAGGCCCGCGTCGATCGCCTCGCGCGCCAGCCGCCAGCCGGGGTCGGCGACGAGCGGCGTGCCGGCGTCCGACACCAGCGCCACCGAGGCGCCCTCCGCCATCCGCGCGAGCAGCCGCGGGCGCTGCTGGGCGCCGTTGTGGTCGTGGTAGGGGATGATGGCGCGTTCGCCGAGCGGCACGCCGTGGATCTCCATAAGCTGCCGCAGGCGCCGCGTATCCTCCGCCGCCAGCACGTCGGCCCGCGCCAGCGTGTCGAGCGCGCGCAGGGTGATGTCGTTTGCGGCCCCGATCGGCGTCGCCACCAGATGCAGGCCCGGCGCGAGCGGGGAGGGCGCGGCGCGCGTCGCCCCAGGGTCGGCGTCAGCGTCGGCGTCGGCGTCTGGCGCGACGGCGGCGGGCGCGCGGCGCGGGTCGCGTTTACTTCGCAGTGGCGCTTGCATAGCATCCTGTCGCCGCGGGCAGCGCCGCGGGCAATGGTCTTGAGGATTAGCAGGATGCGCGCCGCCGTCGTTTCAGTCACCCGTTTTCTCGCCGGTCTCTGCGCCTGCGTCGCCCTGGCCGCCTGTGCGCCCCGCCCAGCGCCCACGACGACCGGCGCAGCCGGCGCGGCGCCGTCGCAGGCCGCGGTCTCCGAGCGGCGCGTCGACGTCTCGCAGCCCCTGCTGATCGGCGTGCTCGCGCCGCTGTCGGGGTCGGACACCCGCGCCACCGCCTTCGGCGCCGATCTCGTCGCGGCGGCTGACATGGCCGCGCGTGAAAAGGGTGTGGGGCTTGTGAGGCTCAGCAGCTTCGACACTGGCGCTAATGCGGCCACCGCCGCGATTGCCGCGAGGTCTGCGATTGATGCCGGAGCCGTTGCGCTTGTCGGTCCCGCTTTCGCGATCGCTGCGCGTTCGGTCGCGAACTTAGTCGCCGAAACTGGAACTACGACGCTTTCTTTCACGCCGGACAGCGCTTCTGGCTCCGTTCCTCTTTGGGTGATTGGCGAGCTTCCCGAGGACGACGCAGATCGTATCGTCGGATACGCTGCTTCAACGGGCGTACGATCGATCGCTATCGTCTTCCCAGAGAACCTTTATGGGCAAGTTGCTTCGGCAGCGCTGCGCGATTCAGCGCGCCGACACAATGTTCGTGTTGGTTACGAATTCAGCTATCAATATAGTCCAGATGGTATTGCAGCTGCGGTTGAATCGAACGCTGCCGCTGTGCGCGCCAGTAATGTAGAGGCAATAGTGATACCAGACGGCGGACTTGCGCTTATTTCAGTAGTGTCATTTCTCGATTACTATGACGTTTCGCCGCGCAAATTGCAGTTTATGGGGATGGGGCTCTGGAATACTCCGGAGGTTATTCGGGAGCGGTCCATGCGAGGTGGTCTTTTCGCTGCGCCAGATATGGCGGCCCGTCGAAACTTTGGGGAGCGTTTTGCAGCCGTTACCGGACGCCAGCCCGATCCTCGCGCCTATCTTGGATATGATGCGGTAGCGGCGCTGGTTGACCTTGTGTCCGAAGCGCGTGTTGCAGGGTCGGCAGAACCTTTTTCGATAGAACGAATGACGCGCCAGCGTGGATTCATTGGGCCCGGGGGTACTTTCCGGCTCAAGACTGATGGTACAAATGTCCGGCCGCGCGCGATCTACGAGGTGACCGGGGACGGCTTCGCGCTGCGCGACCCGGCGCCGGCCGGCGCGCCGGGGAGTTGACGCGGGTGGATCGCGCCGCGACCGCCGACGAGGCTTCCGCCTCGCATCCGTCCGAGACGTCGACGCCGGTGGACGCGGACCCGCTCGAGGGGCTCGGCGCGCGCGTGCGCGCCATGGCGGCCGGGCAGGATGCGACGGCGGCCCGCGCCGTCGCCCACGCCGCGCTGTCGGAGGCCGTCCGGTGCGCCAAGGAAGCCGCGCGCGCCGCGCTTGGGGCGCAGGGCGACGGCGTCGCCTCCGCGCGCGCGCTCGCGGCGTCGATGGATGCGGTGGTGCGCGGCGCGCTCGACGCCGCCCTCGCGCTTCACCCCAACCCCAGCCCCACGCGCGGCGAGCGGCTCTGCGTCGCGGCGGTCGGCGGCTTCGGGCGGGGGGAGATGGCGCCGTTCTCCGACATCGACCTGCTGTTCCTGCGCCCCTACAAGCAGACAGCCTGGGGCGAGAGCCTCATCGAATGCGCGCTCTACCTGCTGTGGGACCTGAAGCTGAAGGTCGGCTACGCCGTCCGCACGCCGGAGGAATGCCTCCGGCTCGCCGGCGCCGACGTCACCATCCGCACGACGCTGCTGGAGAAGCGCTTCCTGTGGGGCGACCCCGCGCCCCTGGAGCAGCTCGACGCCCGGCTCTGGAAGGATCTGTTCCAGCGCACCGGGCCGGAGTTCGTGCAGGCCAAGCTCGCCGAGCGCGACCAGCGCCACAAGCGCAACGGCGGCTCGCGCTATCTCGTGGAGCCCAACGTCAAGGAGGGCAAGGGCGGCCTGCGCGACCTCCAGACGCTCTACTGGATCGCCAAGTATCTCCACCACGCCGACGACGTCGCGGCGCTCGTCAAGGCCGGCGCGCTGACCGAGGAGGAGGTCGCCACCTTCTCCGCCGCGGAGCGGTTCCTGTGGACGGTGCGCTGCTGGCTGCACTGGGTGGCGGGCCGCGCGCAGGAGCAGCTGAGCTTCGACATGCAGGTGGAGGTGGCGTGCCGCATGGGCTACGAGGATCGCGGCGGCCGGCGCGCGGTGGAGTGGTTCATGCAGAACTATTTCCGCGCCGCCAAGGACGTGGGCGACCTCACGCGCTGGTTCTGCGCCGCGCTCGAGCAGAGCCACCGCAAGCCGCGCCCCGACCTGCGGAGCTTCGCGCGCGCGTTGGGCCTCGGCGGGGCGACGCCGCTCGCGGCGGGTTTCCTGTTCCGCGACGGGCGCATCGGTCTCGCCGACCCCGACCTCTTTGACCGCGACCCCGCGGCGATGCTGCGGCTCTACGCCGAGGGTCTGCGCACCGGCTCGCTGCTGCACCCCGACGCGATGCGCGCGGTCGCGGCGAAGCTCGATCTCGTCGACGACGCGCTGCGTGCCGACCCGGAGGCCAACGCCATCTTCCTGTCGCTGCTGGCGCGGTCGACCGACCCCGAGCGCGCGCTCAGGCGCATGAACGAGAGCGGCCTGCTCGGGCGGTTCATCCCGCAGTTCGGCCGCATCGTCGCGATGATGCAGTTCAACATGTACCACCACTACACGGTGGACGAGCACACCATCCTCGCGGTGAAGGCGCTGCGCCGCATCCGCGACGGCGAACTGATCGCCGACCTGCCGGTGGCGAGCGAGATCGTGAAGGCCGGGCTCGACATGGAGGTGATGTCGGTCGCGCTGTTCCTGCACGACATCGGCAAGGGCCTGCCGGAGGACCATTCCGAGGTCGGGGCCGTCGTGGCGCGGGATCTCTGCCCGAGGCTCGGGCTCGACGCGGCGCAGAGCGAGCTGGTGGAATGGCTCGTGCGCCATCACCTGCTGATGAGCGACACCGCCCAGAAGCGCGATATCGCCGACCCGCGCACCGTGCGCGACTTCGCCGACGTCGTGCGCAGCCCCGAGCGGCTGCGGCTGCTGCTGGTGCTGACGGTCTGCGACATCCGCGCCGTGGGGCCGGGGGTGTGGAACAACTGGAAGGCGCAGCTCCTGCGCCATCTCTACTACGACACCCGCGCCGTGCTGACCGGCGGGGCGGAGCGGCTGTCGCGCGCCGACCGCGTGGAGGAGGCCAAGGACGCCGTGCGCCGCGCGCTCGCCGGCTGGCCCGCGGCGGCGCTGGAGGCGGAGACGGCGCGGCACTATCCGCCCTACTGGCTGGGCCTCGACGTCGACGCCCATGCCGCCTTCGCTCAAATGGCGCGCGAGCAGGCCGAGGAGCGCGCGGCGCTGACCGCGCAGGGCCGGGCGCCGGCGCCGGGGGCGGAGGACGCGCTGGCCCTGCGCATCGACGCCGACGCCGGGCGGGACGCGACGCGGGTGCTGATCTCGATCGGCGACCATCCCGGCATCTTCAGCCGCATGGCCGCGGCGCTGGCGCTGGCGCGGGCGCATATCGTTGACGCGCGCACCTTCACCACCGTCGACGGCATGGCGACATCGGCGTTCTGGATCCAGGACGCCGACGGCGGCGCCTATGCGGCCGACCAGTTCGAGCGGCTCCGCCTCGCCATCGGCCGCGCGCTTTCCGGCGAGATCGCGCCGCGCAAGGCGCTGGCGGAGCGCCGCCGCTCCGCGCGCCGCCGCGAGCGGCCCTTCGAGGCGCCGACCCGCGTCACCTTCGACAATGACGCCTCCGACATCTACACCGTGATCGAGGTCGACGCGCGGGACAGGTTCGGCCTGCTCTACGACCTCACGCGGGCGCTGGCGAACTGCAACATCAACATCTTCTCGGCCGTCATCGCGACCTACGGCGAACAGGCGGTCGACGTGTTCTATGTGAAGGACATCTTCGGGCTGAAGATCCGCTCGCCGGCCAAGCAGCAGGCGATCGCGCGGCGGCTGCGCGAGGCGGTGGCGGACGCCGCGGCCCAGACGCTCGCCGACTGAGTCCGGACCGATGACGACCGCGCCCGTCCGCCTGATGCGCGGCTTCGCGACCGTGGGCGGCCTCACCATGGCCTCCCGCGTGCTGGGCTTCGCGCGCGACGTGCTGATCGCGGCGCTGCTCGGGGCGGGGCCGATGGCGGAGGCGTTCTTCGTCGCCTTCCGCCTGCCCAACATGTTCCGGCGCTTCTTCGCCGAGGGCGCCTTCAACATGGCCTTCGTGCCGCTGCTCGCGAAGCGGCTGGAGGGTGAGGGGAGCGAGGCCGAGCGCCGCGCCGCGGCGCAGGACTTCGCGGAGGAGGCGCTGGCGGCGCTGACCGCCGTCCTGCTCGCGCTGACGGCGCTGGCGCTCGTGGCGATGCCGGTGCTGATGCTGGCGCTGGCGGGCGGCTTCGCCGACGACGCCGAGCGCTTCGACCTCGCCGTGGCCTACGCGCGCATCGAGTTTCCCTATCTGCTGTGCATGTCGCTGACGGCGCTGTTCTCCGGCGTGCTGAACGCGCTGGGGCGTTTCGCGGCGCCGGCGGCGGCGCCGATCCTGCTCAACGTGTTCCTGATCGGCGCGATGGGGCTGGCGCTCGCCTTCGCCTGGCCGGTGGGCGACGCGCTGGCCTGGGGGGTGCTGGCGGCGGGCTTCGCGCAGGCGGCCATGGTGTGGCTGGCGGCGCGGCGCGCAGGCATGGCGCTGCGGCTGCGCCGGCCAAGGCTGACGCCCGGCGTGCGCCGGCTGGCGCGGCTGGGCGCGCCCGGCGCGCTGGCCGGCGGGGCGACGCAGATCAACCTCGTCGTGGGCACGCTGATCGCCTCGTTCTTTCCCGGCGCGGTGGCGTGGCTGAGCTACGCCGACCGGCTTTATCAGCTGCCGCTGGGGGTGGTCGGCGTCGCGATCGGCGTGGTGCTGCTGCCGGAGCTTTCGCGCCGGGTCCGCCGCGGCGACGAGGCCGGCGCCCGCGACGCGATGAACCGCGCGGCGGAGCTGTGTCTGGCGCTGACGCTTCCCGCGGCCGCGGCGCTGGCCGCCGTCGCCGGGCCGATCGTCTCGGTGCTGTTCGGGCGCGGCGCGTTCTCGCCCGAGGACGTGGCGGCGACGGCGACGGCGACGGCGCTCTATGCGCTGGGGCTGCCGGCCTATGTGCTGCAGAAGGTCGTCCAGCCGATCTTCTTCGCGCGCGAGGACATGGACAGCCCGCTGCGCTACGCCGTGGCGGCGATGGCGACCAACGTCGTGGTGGCGGCGGCCGGCGCCCCGCTGGTCGGCTATGTCGCGATCCCGCTGGGCACGGTTCTGGGCGCGTGGCTGCAGCTCTGGCTGCTGATGCGCGGCGCCCGCGCGCGAGACCCTGCGGCGCGGGCCGACGCGCGGCTGGCGAAGGCCGCGCCACGGCTGCTGGCGGCGTCGCTGGCGATGGGCCTGGCGCTCTGGCTCGGCGCGCAGGCGCTGGGCGAGGCGCTCGCGGCGCCGGGCCTGCGCTGGCTCGCGCTGGCCGGTCTGATGCTCGGCGGCGGCGCGCTCTACGCCGTGCTGGCGGTGACGGGCGGCGGCGTGCGTCCGGCCGATCTGAGGGCCGCTCTGCGCCGCCGGGACTGACGCCGCGCTCAGATGGGCCCGATGGCGAAGCCGCGGCGCGGGGTCAGCAGTCCGCCGGCGAGCCAGCCGCCGATGAAGCCGCCGAGATGCGCCTCCCACGCCACCCCGCCGCCGGTGAGGCTGACCGACAGCAGCACGTTCACCGCGGTCAGCGCTAGGATCGTGCTCCAGAAACGGCGCCGCGGCAGGGCATGGGCGACGACATGACGCCACTCCCACCGCTTCATCGCCCCGAGAAAGCCGAAGAGCCCGCCGGAGGCGCCCACCATCGGCACGAACTCCAGCCCCGTGTCCGCGACCAGGCCGAAGAAGAGCGCGCCGACGACCGCCGCTCCGAGAAACAGCGCCAGCATCGCGCGCTCCCCGACAGCCCGGCACAGATGCGTCCCGAGCGCGAGGAAGACGCCGGTGTTCATCGCCAGATGCAGCATCCCGCCATGGAAGAAGGCGTGGCTGACGAACGACCAGTAGAACGCGAGCGGCACGTTCTGACCGGATCGCCACGCCTCGAAGTAGATGTCGTAGAAGGCGACGTAGCGATAGACGGTCCAGCGCAGTCCGCGTGGGAGCACGCCGATGTCGCTCAGCGTCAGCGTCGTCTCCAGCACGACGAAGACCGCCGCCATGGCCCAGACGATCGGCGGCGCGCCCGTCCTCATGGCTTGAGCCCCGGCCCCTGGCCGGCCCCATTCGCTTGACCGGCGCGGCTGCGCCGCCTATCACCCGCCCGCACCGCGCCGGGGGAATGAGAATGTCGGAAGTCGCTGGCCATGCCCACCGCGTGTTCTCGGGCGTCCAGCCCACTGGGAACCTCCATCTGGGCAATTATCTCGGCGCGGTCAAACGCTTCGTTGAGATGCAGGGGCGCGGCGCAGAGACGCTGTATTGCGTGGTCGACCTGCACGCCATCACCGTGCCGCAGAAGCCCGCCGAACTGCGCGGCGCCATCCGCGAGCTGACGGCGGCGTTCCTCGCCTGCGGACTCGACCCCGAGCGGTCGATCATCTTCAACCAGAGCCAGGTTCCCGCGCACGCCGAGCTGGCGTGGCTGTTCAACTGCGTCGCCCGCATCGGCTGGCTCAACCGCATGACCCAGTTCAAGGAAAAGGCCGGCAAGGACCGCGAGGGCGCCTCGGTCGGCCTCTACGCCTATCCGGTGCTGATGGCCGCGGACATCCTCGTGTACAAGGCGACCCATGTGCCGGTGGGCGAGGACCAGAAGCAGCATCTTGAGCTGGCGCGCGACATCGCCGCCAAGTTCAACCTCGATTTCGAGGCGCCGGACTATTTCCCGCAGCCCGAACCGATGATCGAGGGACCGGCGACGCGCGTGATGAGCTTGCGCGACGGCACGAAGAAGATGTCGAAGTCCGACCCGTCCGACCTGAGCCGCATCAACCTCACCGACGACGCCGACGCCATCGCGCTGAAGATCCGCAAGGCGCAGACCGACCCCGAGCCGCTGCCGGAGACGGTGGACGGGCTCGCCGGCAGGCCGGGCGCCGACAACCTCGTGGGCGTCTACGCCGCGTTGACCGACCGCACCAAGGCCGACGTGGTGGCGGAATGGGCGGGCAAGCCGTTTTCCGCGTTCAAGCCCGCGCTGGCCGACCTTGCGGTGCAGAAGGTCGCGCCGATCGCCGGGCGGATGCGCGACCTGCTCGCCGACCCCGGCCACATCGACGCGGTGCTGGCGAACGGCGCGGAGCGGGCGTCGGCCATCGCCGAGCCGGTGGCGCGCGGCGCCTATGACCTCGCCGGGTTGCTGCGCACCCGGGGCTGAAGGCCGGCGCCGGTCAACCCTCGTCGTCTCGGCCCTCGTCGTCGCCGGGCGTCTGCGCGGGCTCCGGCCGGAAACCGCTGGCGACGACATACATCTCGGCGCTGTCCTTGCGGCTCGCCGGCGGCTTCACATGGGCGACGGTTGCGAAGCGGCGCTTCAGCATCGCGAGAAGCTCATTTTCCGCACCGCCCTGCAGCACCTTGGCGACGAAGGTTCCGCCGGGGTTCAGCACCTCGCAGGCGAACAGCGCCGCCGCCTCGCAGAGCGCGATGATGCGCAGGTGGTCGGTGGCGCGGTGCCCGCTGGAGGCGGCGGCCATGTCCGACAGCACCACGTCGGCCGGCCCGGCGAGGGCGTCCTTGACCACCTGATCGGCGTCGTCGGCGAGGAAGTCGAGTTCGAGGATTTCGGCGCCCTCGACATGGTCGACCGGCTGGATGTCGACCCCCAGCACGAAACCTCGCGCCTTGCCCTGCTTGCGGCCGAGCGCGTTGACGCGGGCGACGGCGATCTGGAGCCAGCCGCCGGGCGCGCAGCCGAGATCCACCACCCGCGCGCCGGGCACGAGGAAGCGCTGGCGGTCGTCGATCTCCGACAGCTTGTAGGCGGCGCGGGAGCGGAAGCCCTCGCGATTGGCGCGCTGCACATAGGGGTCGTTGAGCTGGCGCTGGAGCCAGAGCGTCGAGCTGAGCTTGCGCCCCTTGGCGGTCTTGACGCGGGTGTGGAGCGCCGCCCGGCCGCCGTCCGTCGCCTTGCCGCCGCCTGCGCCGCGCCCCCCGCCCGGTCTGCCGCCGCGCTTTCCCCCGCCGTCCGCCATCGGCGTCAGACCCGGCTGGCGGAGCCGAGGCCCTCGCCGATCAGACCGTAGAGCAGCCCCTCGCGCAGGCCGCGGTCGGCCACGCGGATGCGCTCGGTAGGCCAGAGATTGAGCACCGTGGCGAGAATCGCGCCGCCGGCCACCAGAAGCAGCGAGCGGTCGGGACCGATGAAGGGGTGGCGGGTGCGCTCGTCGTCGTCCAGCGCGACGATCTGCGAGATCACCGCCATGGCGCCGTCGCTGGGCAGCCACATGCCGTCGACGCGCGCGCGGTCGTAGCGGCGCAGGCCGAGATGGGCGCCGGCGAGCGTCGTCACCGTGCCCGACGCGCCGATGAGCTGGTAGGCGCCGAGGGCGTCGCGCCGCTTGCCATAGGGCGCGAAGGCGCGGATCTCGTCCTCGAAGGCGGCGCACATGGCGTCGAACCGCGCCTTGGGGTTCTCGATTCGGCTGAACCTGTCATGCAGCGTGGCGACGCCGACGGGCGCGGAGACCCAGTCGACGATATGGGCGGCCGCCGCGCGCGCGCGGGCGTCCGCCTCCAGCGCGCCGCGGCGGGCCGGCGCCAGCGCCATCAGGAGCCTGCCGCGCAGGTGCGGGGGCGTGCCGCTGAGGTCGATCCAGATCAGCTCGGTGGAGCCGCCGCCGATGTCGACGACCATCAGCTGGTCGGCCTCGGGCACATGGAGCGGCGCGCAGCCGGCGACCGCGAGCCGCGCCTCCTCCTCGGCGGAGATGATGTCGATGCGCAGACCGGTGCGCGAGCGCGCGCGATCGATGAAGCCGGACCGGTTGGCCGCCCGCCTGCAGGCCTCGGTCGCGACCGCCCGCATCCGCCGTACGCCGTGACGGCGGATCTTCTCCGCGCAGACCGCCAGGGCGTCCAGCGCCCGGCGCATCGCGACCTCGCCGAGCACGCCGCTCTCCTCGACCCCCTCGCCGAGCTTCACCGCGCGGCTGAAGCTGTCGACGACCTGAAAGCCGGCCGGCGTCGGGCGGGCGATGAGCAGGCGACAGTTGTTGGTGCCGAGATCGACGGCGGCGAGCGGCGCTGCGCGGACGCCCGGGCCGCCGCTTCGGCGCGTCTGCTCGTTCCTCTCCGCCTGCTCCGTCGATGCGTCCATTCCACTCGATTAAACGAGGGGTGGCTGGGCGGCAAGGCGGCGCATGCGTCCGCGATCAGGCGCCGCCTGCGGCTGCGACGCGCGTAGGCTGCGGCTCGAAGCCGATGGCTCGGCACACTTCGAACGGCAGATCGGGATTGTTGAGGGTGTAGACGTGGAGGTGCGACGCCCCCTCCGCCAGCAGCTGCGCGCACTGCTCGGACGCGATGGAGACGGCGAGATCGCGCGCAGCCTCCTCGTCGGCCGCGTTCTCGAAGGCGCTCGTCATCCAGTCGGGAACGCTTGCGCCGCAGCCCTCGGCGAAATGGCGCATCTTCACGAAGTTCTCCACCGGCAGGACGCCGGGGATGATCGGCGCGTCGATCCCGGCCTTCGCGCAGGCGTCGCGGAACCGCAGGAACGTGGCGTTCTCGAAGAAGAACTGGGTGATGGCGTTCTCGGCGCCGGCGTCCAGCTTGCGCTTGAGATGGTCGATGTCGGCGCGCTGGTCGGCCGCTTCGGGGTGCTTCTCGGGGTAGGCGCCCACGGTGATGCGGTGCCCGCCCTCGCGCGCCAGCGCCTCGATCAGCTCGACCGAGCCGCCGAAGCCGTCGGGATGGGGGGCGAAGACGCCGGTCTCCTTCGGCGGGTCGCCGCGCAGCGCGACGACGCGCGCGCAGCCGAGCGCGCGGTAGCTGCGGGCGACCTGCAGCGTCTCCTCCCGGGTGGCGCCGACGCAGGTGAGGTGGCCGGCCACGTCGAGGCGCGCGCGCTCGCGGATCGCGGCGATGGCCGCCAGCGTGCGTTCGCGCGTCGTTCCGCCTGCGCCGTAGGTCACCGAGACGAACTGGGGGCCGAGCGGCGCGAGGCGCTCGACCGATCGCCAGAGGTTCTGCGCCGCCGTCGGCGTCTTGGGAGGGAAGAACTCGAAGGAGATCGTCGGCGCTCGACGGGCGGGATCATGCATCGGGCAGGCTTCCTTTCGGCGGCGCGTCGCACCTGCGCCGGAGACGCGAGGATGATAGGGCGATGCTGCGCCGCGATCAACACGGGCGGCAGTCGCAGGCGCCGAGGCGGCGCAATCCGAAGACATTGCCCGTCGAGGCGTTGCGGTAGCGTAAATAATGGCAGGGCGGCGACGCCGGAGCGGCGCGCGGCCTGACCGCCCCGCGGCCGCCGCCCCACGCCAGCGCCTCCTCGCGGTCTTCCTGTCGCGCCCTGATCCGGCCAGCCCGGACTCGCTCCAGGCCCGCGATGCGCCGCGCCGCGGGTCGCGGGGGCGTCCGGATGCGCCGGCGCGGAACGTCCCCGCCGGCGCGCCGACCCGTCAGCCGCCGGGCGAGAGCGGCAGGCCCGCCCGCGTCCAGCCGACGACGGATTCGGGATAGAGCTTCACGTTCTCGACGCCGGCGAGTTCGGAGAGCGCGAACCAGTTGGTCGCCGCCCAGTGACCGGTGTTGCAGAAGCTCACGATGGCGTCGCCGTTCGCCTCGGCCGCCAGCGCGCGGGCGCGCTCGAGCGCGGACTCCGGCGCGGTGACGCGGGGCGAGGATGGGGCGAACCAGCTGCTGTGCACGAGGTTGAGCGCGCCGAACAGGGTGCCGGCCTCCTGGGCCGCGTCGTGCTTCTTCAGCCCGCGGAAGAACTCCTCGGGGCGCGCGTCCACCAGCACGGCGCCGTCGCCGCCCTCGGCGGCGCGCACATCATCGCGCGTCGCGAGCCAGTCGTCGGCGATGCGCGCCTCGAAGGCGCTGCGCGCGACCGTCGTCGGCTCCGTCGTGACCGGCAGGCCTGCGGCCTCCCAGGCCTTCTGGCCGCCGTTGAGGATCGCGATCTGCGAGACGCCGGCCGATTTCAGCGTCCAGTAGACGCGGGCGGCGGCGCCGAAATCGCTGTCGGTCGCGCCGCGATAGGCGACCACGACCGGGGTCTCGGCGGTCACGCCGGCGGCCTGGAGCGTCTCGGTGAGCGCCGCGTCCGAGATCAGCGCGCCGGGGTTCTCCTTCGGGCCGCGATAGGCGCCGTAGGGCGTGTTGACGGCGCCGGCGATGTGGCCGTCGGCGAAGCCCTCGCTCACGAGCTTGCCGGCCTTGTCCTTCACCGTCTCGGGCGGACGGATGTCGAGGATGCGCAGGTCGGGCGTGCTCTCGATCAACGCCGCAAGCTCCTCCGGCTCGACGAGCTTGCGCCATTCCGAGGCGACGGCGGGCGGCGCGACGGCGAATGTCAGCGCGACGAGGGCGAGCAGTCTTGTGAACATGGCGCATCTCCTCAGGGCGTGTCACGGGCAGCGGCTATCTGCGCGCGGCCTTCGTCGCGCGCAACGGCGGGCCCGGTCCCGAGCCGCCGGCGGCGTTCGCCGCCGACGCGCCATCGGCGGAGGAACATCCGGCCGTCAGGTTCGCCACGGAACCAGGTTCCGCCTGAGCGCGGCTGGCGTGAAGGGCGTTCCTATTTCGGCGCCTTCGCCTCTCGCATCACGCCTGCGCGCACGGGCGTCACGCCTGCGCGCGAGGGCATCGTTCGGGCTTGAGGTCGATCAACGGCGTGCCGTCGAGGCAGTCGAGGCCACGCACCAGCAGCGTCGCGCCCTCCACGCCCAGCAGCGCGACGGGCGACGAGGCGACAGGGTTCGGCCGCAGCGGCGAGCGCAGCGCGAAGGTGCCGACGGTCGCGCCGTCGCGGCGCGGGTTCTGCCGCACGAGGTCTCGCCGGGCGCGGTGCATCCAGTAGAGCAGCTGCAGGCGGGCCCGGCCCGCGACGCCGTCGAGCGCCTCGGCCCAACGCGGGTCGATCTCGACGCGGCAGACCGGGCCCGCCTCCATGTCGCCCTGCTTGGGGCAGTCGGCCGGGTCGGTCCAGGGCGTGCGGATGCGGCCGATGAACCAGACGCCGGCGTCGAAATCCGTCGGCGTCTCGGTGACGATCTCTCCGGGACGCAGGTCGCTGTCGGTCATCTCTCGCGCTCCGACGGGGCTGGCTGAGAGAGGATGGCGCCGCGGGCCTCGGCGGGCAAGCGGCGGGCCATTGCGCCGGGAACAATCGCCACGTTGCAGGGACTCGGCGGCAGGCGTAGCGAACGGTCATGAGTCTTGACCTTCTTCTCGCGCTCGCGGCGCTCGCCGTCGCCTCGACCTGGACGCCGGGGCCGAACAACCTGATGCTCGCGAGTTCCGGCGCCACTTTCGGCCTGCGCGCGACCCTGCCGCATGCGCTGGGCGTGGCGCTCGGCTTTCCGCTGATGCTGTTCGTCGTCGCGCTGTTTCTCGGCGAGGCGTTCCAGCGCAGCGAACTGCTGCGCGAGACGCTGCGCTGGGTCGGCGTCGCGCTGCTTCTGTGGCTGGGGTGGCGCATCGCGACGGCGGGCAGAGCGAAGGCGAAGGGCCGCGCGCGCCCCTTCACCTTCCTTGAGGCCGCCGCCTTCCAGTGGGTGAACCCCAAGGCCTGGGCCATGGCCGTGTCGACGGCGGCCGCGTTCCTGACCGGCGCCGCGCCGGTGCGCGAGGCGGCGCTCTGCGCGGGCGTCTTCGTGCTGAGTGGACTGGGCTCGGCGCATGCCTGGGCCGGTCTGGGGGCCGCGATTGGGCGCCTGCTGTCCACGCCCGGCCGGCTGACGGCGTTCAACGCGACGATGGGCGCACTGGTGGCGGCGTCGGCGATTTATCTCGCCGTCGCCGATCTCTGAGCCTTCGAGGGCGGAGCAGGCGCGCGTCAGTCGACGAGCGCGGCCTCGGTGGCGGCGCGGGCCGCGTCGAGGTCGACGCCAGGCGCCAGCTCGACGATCTTCAGCCCGCCCTCGACGACGTCGAAGACGCCGAGATTGGTCACGATGCGGTCCACCACCGCCTTGCCGGTCAGAGGCAGGGAGCATTCCTTCAGCAGCTTGCTCTCGCCGGCCTTGTTGGTGTGGTCCATGATGACGACGACGCGCTTGACGCCGGCCACGAGGTCCATCGCGCCGCCCATGCCCTTCACGAGCTTGCCGGGGATCATCCAGTTGGCGAGATCGCCGGCCTCGCTGACCTCCATCGCGCCGAGGATGGAGATGTCGATGTGGCCGCCGCGGATCATCCCGAAGCTCGTCGCGCTGTCGAAATAGGAGGTGCGGTCGAGCTCCGTGATGGTCTGCTTGCCGGCGTTGATGAGGTCGGCGTCGACTTCGTCCTCGGTGGGGAACGGGCCCATGCCGAGCATGCCGTTCTCCGACTGCAGGGTTACGTCCACGCCTTCGGGGATGTGGTTGGCCACCAGCGTCGGGATGCCGATGCCGAGATTGCAGTAGAAGCCGTCCTCAAGTTCCTGCGCGGCCCTTCTGGCCATGTCGTCGCGTGTCCAGGGCATTTCTTGGTCGCTCCTCGGGCGTGACGGCCGCGCAGGAAGGCTCAGTCCTTCAGGCGGCCACTTTCTTTACGGTGATGTCGGCGTGGTTGCGCAGCGCGTCCGCCATCATCACGGCCGCGTACTGGTGCGCCATCGCCGAGGCGAAGGTCGCGGCGATCTCGGGGTGCTTGTCCGAAAATCCCTTGCCGCTGTACTTGTCGGCGAGTTCGCGGCCGTCGGTGATGAACACGTCCATGCACTCACGGATTTCGCGGCGAAGCTGTTCGGTCAGGGAATCGTATTCAGACATCTTCAAGGGCTCCGGTCAGGCGGCGCGGACAGTGCGCTGCTCGATCCTTTTTTCATGGCTGCCCTTGAAGATATGTTGAACAAATATCCCCGGCGTGTGGATCAGGTCCGGATCGAGCGCGCCGGGCTCCACCAGTTCCTCCACTTCCGCGACCGTCACCTTGCCCGACATCGCGCAGAGCGGGTTGAAGTTGCGCGCCGTCTTGCGGAACACGAGGTTGCCCTGCGCGTCGCCCTTCCATGCCTTGACGATGGCGAGATCAGCGCGGATGCCGCGCTCCAGAATGTAGGTCTCGCCGTCGAAGTCCTTGTGTTCCTTGCCTTCCGCGATGACGGTGCCGACGCCTGTCTTGGTGTAGAAGCCGGGAATGCCGCAGCCGCCGGCGCGCAGGCGCTCGGCCAGGGTGCCCTGCGGATTGAACTCCAGCTGGAGCTCGCCGCTGAGATACTGTCGCATGAATTCCGCGTTCTCGCCGACATAGCTGGAAATCATCTTTGCAATCTGGCGGCTCTCCAGCAGCACGCCGAGGCCGAAGCCGTCGACGCCGCAGTTGTTCGAGGCGACCGTGAGATCCTTCACCCCTGATTCGCGGATGGCCGCGATGCAGTTCTCGGGAATGCCGCAGAGGCCGAAGCCCCCGGCCGCGATCAGCATGCCGTCGCGCAGGACCCCGTCCAGGGCCTCGGCGGCGTTGGCGCGAACCTTCTTCATGGCGGATGTCCCTCCGGCGGCTGACGCCCCGTTCTAACGTCGCTCGCTGCGCTGCGCAAAGGGCCGCGGGCGTTCAGCGCGGCGGCAGGATGGCGCGGGCGGCGCGGGCGACGCGCGCCACCGGCCCGGCGTCGCCGCCCTCGCCGACGGAGGCGCGCAGGGTCTGCTCCGAGCGGCTCGCGCTCAGCAGCCAGAACAGCAGGTTGTCGCCGAAGACCGGGCTCTGGGTGATGGCGACGTGCTCCGAAGGCAGCAGCAGGGTGCTGGCGAGCCCCGAGATCGGCGAGCGCAGGGCGATCTCGCGCCGCTCCGCGTAGCCCTGGCGCTCGTCCATGAGCGAACTGGCGCGCAGAACCACCCCGTCCCCCTCCTCGAAGCCGACGATCTCCACGGCGCCGTCCTCCGGCGATACGACCGCCGTGGCCGGCGTCAGGTAGCCGCCGCCCACGACGAGGAACGCTTCGAGCCCCTGCGGAAAGCTGGCTGGACGGTCGAGCGCGGCCTGCAGCTGCTCCGCCCGGGCCAGCGCCTTGCGCTGGTGGGCGAGCCCGCGCGCGCGGCGGACCGCGGGATCGAGAACGTCGGGCATCACCGCCTCGAGCACCGGCGCGGCCTCCGGCGACGCGAGCCCCCAGCCGAAGCGCTCCCAGAGGCCGGGATCGAAGATGTCGACCGCCGGGCCGGTCTCGTCGCCGTAGCGCACGCGGCCGTGCCGCAGCCGGGGCAACAGCTGGTAGGTCGATGCGTGCGTGCCGATCAGCGCGGGCGGGAACTCCGGCTGCAGGAAGCCGAAGCTCTTGCCGTTCACGAGGTTCTCGAAGGCGATGACCGAGCCGGCGTTGGGCGGCGCGATCAACACGACGGTGCCCACGTCGCCGACGCCCTCCCATGTCAGGGGCGGCAGGCCGCCGTCGGCCGGCAGATCCTGCCCGCCATACATGAGGTAGTAGCGCGCGACGAGCGCGCCCATGGAGTGCGCCACGATGTCGAACACGACCGGCTCGCTCGCCGCGCCGAGGACGCGCCGCCGCTCCGCCTCGACCTGGGCGCGCTTGCGCCTGATGAAGTAGTCGAGGTCTTGCGCGGCCTCCACGATGTCGCGTCGCCAGTCGTAGGGAAACTCGAAGGCGTCGAGATTCTGGGCGCGCTCGGCGATCTCGGCGGCGCGGGTCTCGCGGAAGTCGTAGCCCCCGGCGATGAGGGTGCGGATGATCCCGCCATAGACGTCGAGCGAGAGCGTCGCGCCGAGGATGTCGGCCCGCGCAACGCGCACGACCCCGTCGGGCCGCACCCCGTCGCGCAGCGCGCCGAGCGCGGCGCCCTCGGGGCCGATGGGCAGCGCCAGCAGGCTCAGCGCCTCGGGCGTGTCCGGCTCCAGCGCGAGCCGGCTCTCGCCGCCCCAGACCGTGACGCTGGAACGGGTGTCCACGAGCCGCGAGCCGAGCGTGCCGGGGATGGTGATCACCGGCCGCCGCGCCTCGGCGTCTATCGCCGCCACGTCGGCGTAGATGCGGGTGAGGTCCGGCGGAGCGGGATCGCTCCCGCACGCGGCGAGCCCGGCCGAGGCGGCGACGAGAAGGGCGGCGGTCCGGCGCATCTGGAGCCCGTCGGGGATTGTTCGGCCCCGATCCTATTTCCGGGCTGCGCGATGGGGAAGCGGCGATGCGCGCGTCTGGCCCCTGGAGGCGTCCGGCCTCGCGGACCTGTGACCGGCCCGGACAGGTGCGGAGGGCTGGCGACCCCGGAGGGACTCGAACCCCCAACCTCGGACTTAGAAGGTCCTTGCTCTATCCGGTTGAGCTACGGGGCCCGCGCGCCGCCCTTATCACAGAGCCGGGCCGCTTCGCGCAACAGCCGCGCCGGGCGTCGTCGCGGGTTCCCGGCTCCGCCTTCGGTTCAATGGGTCCAGGGCGCCCGCCGCTCGGTGGCGAAGTTGTCGCCGTAGCCGCGCGGGCGGATCGTCGGACGGCGCTTCTTCGGCTCCAGCACCTGAAAGGCGATCCTGTGGCGTTCGGCGTACTCGACCGCGGCCTCGCGGCTGTCAAAGCGGAGCTTGACCTGGCCGTTCATGTCGTCGCTGGAGGTCCAGCCCATCAGTGGATCAATGGTGCGGCGGCTCTCGGGGGCATACTCCAGCACCCAGGACTTCGTGTTGGCCTGTCCGGATGTCATCGCGCTCCGGGCCGGCTGGTATATCTTGGCGAGCATCGGCTGGCTCCGCTGATTCATTGCGCTATGGATATGACGGAGTGCGTCGCGGCGCTCAAGCGCCCCGGCGTCGCGGGGCCGAACCCCAGGTCGGATGTTGCACGCCATGACCACTGACACGCTCGTCACCGTACCCCAGAGGCCCGCCCGCCGCGAGAAGCTGGAAGGCGGCGTCCGGCTGGAGATGGTCAGCGCGTTCTCGCCGGCCGGCGACCAGCCCAGGGCCATCGGCGAGCTCGCCGAGGGCGTCATGGCCGGCGAGCGCGACCAGGTGCTGCTCGGCGCCACCGGCACCGGCAAGACCTACACCATGGCGAAAGTCATCGAGGCGACCCAGCGCCCGGCGATCATCCTCGCCCCCAACAAGACGCTGGCGGCGCAGCTCTACGGCGAGTTCAAGAGCTTCTTTCCCAACAACGCCGTGGAATACTTCGTCAGCTACTACGACTATTACCAGCCCGAGGCGTATGTGCCGCGTTCCGACACCTACATCGAGAAAGAGAGTCAGATCAACGAGCAGATCGACCGCATGCGCCACTCCGCGACGCGGGCGCTGCTGGAGCGCGACGACGTGGTGATCGTGGCGTCGGTGTCCTGCATCTACGGCATCGGCGCGGTCGAGACCTACGGCGCGATGACCCAGGATCTTGTCGTCGGCAGGGCCTACGACCAGCGCACGGTGATGCGCGAGCTGGTGGCGCAGCAGTATCGTCGCGCCGACATGAATTTTTCGCGCGGCGGCTTCCGGGTGCGGGGCGACAGCCTGGAGATCTGGCCCGCCCACATGGAGGACCGCGCCTGGCGGCTCAGCTTCTTCGGCGAGGAGCTGGAGAGCATCCACGAATTCGACCCGCTGCTCGGCGAGCGCACCGCGACGCTCAAGCACGTCCGCGTCTACGCCAACAGCCACTACGTCACGCCGCGGCCGACGCTCAACCAGGCGGTCAAGCACATCCGCGAGGAGCTGAAGGTCCGTCTCAAGCAGTTCGAGGCCGAGGGCAAGCTTCTGGAGGCGCAGAGGATCGAACAGCGCACCAACTACGATATCGAGATGATGGAGGCGACCGGCTCCTGCAACGGCATCGAGAACTACAGCCGCTATCTCTCGGGCCGCAAGCCGGGCGAGCCGCCGCCGACGCTGTTCGAATACATCCCGGACAACGCCATCGTCTTCGCCGACGAGAGCCATGTCAGCGTGCCGCAGATCGGCGGCATGTATCGCGGCGACTACCGGCGCAAGTTCACGCTGGCCGAATACGGCTTCCGGCTGCCGTCCTGCATGGACAACCGCCCGCTCAAGTTCGAGGAATGGGACGCGATGCGCCCGCAGTCGGTGTTCGTCTCGGCGACGCCTGGAAAGTGGGAGATGGAGCGCACGGGGGGCGTCTTCGTCGAACAGGTCATCCGTCCGACGGGCCTCATCGACCCGCCGGTGGAGGTGCGCCCGGTCAAGATGCAGGTGGACGACCTGCTCGACGAGGTGAAGGCGACGGCGCTGGCCGGCTACCGCAGCCTCGTCACCGTGCTCACCAAGCGGATGGCGGAGGATCTGACCGAATACCTGCACGAGCAGGGCGTGCGGGTGCGCTACATGCACTCCGACATCGACACCATCGAGCGCATCGAGATCCTGCGCGACCTGCGGCTCGGCGCCTTCGACGTGCTGGTGGGGATCAACCTGCTGCGCGAGGGGCTCGACATCCCCGAATGCGGGCTGGTGGCGATCCTCGACGCCGACAAGGAGGGGTTCCTGCGGTCGGAGACGTCGCTGATCCAGACCATCGGGCGCGCGGCGCGCAACGTCGACGGCAAGGTGATCATGTACGCCGACCGCATCACCGGCTCGATGGAAAGGGCGATGCGCGAGACCGAGCGCCGCCGCGCCAAGCAGACCGAATACAACGAGGCTAATGGCATCACGCCGCAGAGCATCAAGCGCAACATCGACGACATCCTGCAGAGCGTCTACGAGCGCGACCACGTCACGCCGAAGATCGAGAAGGGCCCCGACGTCGGCCCAAACCTCAAGGCGCATCTGGAGCACCTGCGCAAGCAGATGATCAAGGCGGCCGAGAACCTCGAATTCGAGGAGGCGGCGCGGATGCGCGACGAGATCAAGCGGCTGGAGGCGGTCGAGCTGGCAGTCGCCGACGACCCGATGGCGCGGCAGTCCGCCGTCGAGGCGGCGTCGGAGGCGGCGGTCTCCGCGGCGGGCCGCTCGAAGGCCGGCCGCGCCGGCTCCCGCGGGAAGCCGGCGAGACGCGGCAAGGCGCGCGGCTAGGCGCCGCGGCTCACCGATGCGGCGCCGCGCGCCGTCGGGCGCCTTCCGCCTGGGCGGGCGCGCGACGGCGCCGCATTGTCGCGCGCTTCGCTTGACATCCCTCCGCCGCCCGTTTGAGCTTGGCTCGGCAGTAGGCGCCGGTCGCAGGGAGAGCCGCTTGAACGCCATGGCTTCTGGAAGGACGGTCGCCAGACGGGGCGGCCGGTGAACGGCGGCCGCGTCCACGCCGACGTCGTCCTGACCGGCGGGCGCGTCTGGCGCGGGCTCCGCGAAGACTGCTGCGAGGCCGTGGCGCTCTGGGGCGGGCGGGTGCTCGCGACCGGCTCGGCCGCCGAGATCGGGCCGCTTGTCGGCCCGGCGACGCGGGTCGTCGACCTCGCCGGGCGCCTTGCCACGCCCGGCCTCAACGACGCCCACATGCACCTGCTGCCCTACGGCACGGCGATGATCGAGGTGGACCTGCGCCCCGCCGCGGCGCCCACGCTCGACGCTCTGCTCGGCGCGCTGAAGGCCCGCGCGGCGCGCACGCCGCCGGGCGGCTGGATCGTCGGGCGCGGCTACGACCATTTCAGGCTCGACGTCGGCCGCCATCCGTTCCGCGAGGAGCTCGACGCCGCCTGCCCCGATCATCCCGTCTACATCGTGCGGACCTGCGGGCATGTCTCGGTCGCCAACAGCGCCGCGTTGGCGCTGTCGGGGATCGACGAGAGCACGGTCGGGCCGGCGGGCGGGCTGATCGAGAAGCAGAACGGCCGGCTGACCGGGCTGCTGGCCGAGCAGGCCCGCGAACTGGTGATGGACGCGATGCCGCGCGCGACGGTCGAGACGCTGACCGACGCCATCGAGCGCGCCGGGCGCGACCTGCTGAGCTACGGGATCACCTCCGTGATGGAGGCGGCCATCGGCATCCGCGACGGCTGGAGCGAAATGCTCGCCTACCAGCGCGCGCATCGCGAGGGCCGCCTGCCGGTGCGCGTCTACGGCGTGCTGATGGGAGACCGCAACCGCACCGTGCTGCCGGAGGCTATGGCGGCGGGCATGGTGACGGGCGGCGGCGACGACCGCTTCCGCATCGGCCCGGTGAAGATCTTCACCGACGGCAGCTTCGGCGGCCGGACGGCGGCGATGAGCCGGCCCTACAAGGGCGGTGACGCGCAGGATCTCGGCATCCTGTGCCTGCCCGACGACGAGCTGCGCGAGATGGTGCGCGAGGCCCACGCCGCCGGCTACGCCATGGCGATCCACGCCATCGGCGACCGCGCCATCGAGCAGGTGCTGCAGGCGCTGGAGGCTGCGCTCGACGCCATGCCCGACCCCGAGCGCCGCCACCGGATCGAGCATTGCGGCTGGCTCACGCCCGACCAGATGGACCGGATGGCGGCGCGCTGCATCCTCCCGGCGCCGCAGCCGGCCTTCAACTACTATTTCGGCGACCTCTACCTGACGCTGGCCGAGCCCGAGGCCGTCGCCGCCAGCTACCCGATGCGGACATGGATGGAGCGGGGCCTGCACCCCTCCGCCTCCACCGATTGCCCGGTCTGCGAGATCGCGCCGATGCCGAACCTCTACGCCATGGTCACGCGCCGCACGTCTCGGGGAACGCTGATCGGCCCCGAGGAGCGGCTGAGCATCGAGGAGGCGCTGCACGCCTACACCTGGGCGTCGGCCTACGGCTCGAAGGAGGAGGCGATCAAGGGTCGGCTGGTTCCGGGCCAACTCGCCGATGTCGCCATCTTCTCGCGCGACCTGCTGACGGCCGAGCCCGACGACATCCTCGCCACGGCCTGCGACATGACGATCCTCGGCGGCGAGGTGGTTTTCGAGCGCGCGGGCGCGGCGGGATGATCGCCCAGCTCGCCAACCGCATCGCCCTCTCGATCCCGGTGCTGCTCGGCGTGCTGGCGCTGGGCTTCGCGCTGCTGCAGCTCGTGCCCGGCGACCCGGCCATCGTGCTCGCCGGCCCCACCGCAACGGAGGAGGTCGTGCAGGCGATCCGCGTCGAGATGGGGCTCGACAAGTCGGTGCCGCACCAGTTCGTCCTGTATCTGGGGCGGCTGCTGGAGGGCGATCTCGGGCGTTCGCTGATCTCCAACAAGACCGTGGCGAGCGAACTCGGCGCCGCCATCGGGCCGACGGCGGAACTGATGGTCGCCTGCCTCGCCTGGTCGATCCCGCTCGGCATCCTGCTCGGCACGGTGGCCGCGTCGCTGCGCGGCGGCGTGATCGACCGGCTTGTGATGGCGTTCTCGGTCGCCGGCGTCTCGCTGCCGATCTTCTTCATCTGCCTGCTGATGATCCAGTATCTCGGCGTCGAATGGCGTCTGTTCCCGTTTCTCGGGCGCGGCGGGCCGCTCTGGACGGCGGAGGGCCTCGACCACATCGTGCTGCCGGCGCTGTCGCTGGGGCTGATCTTCGTCGGCCCGGTCGCGCGGATGACGCGCTCCTCGGTGCTGGAGGTGCTGAAGCTCGACCATGTCCGCACGGCCCGCGCCAAGGGCCTGAGCGAGACGGCCGTGCTGGTGCGCCACGGCCTGCGCAACGCGCTGATCCCGGTGGTGACGCTGGTGGGCCTGCAGGCCGGCTATCTGCTCGGCGGCGCGGTGGTGACCGAGTCGGTGTTCTCCTGGCCCGGCGTCGGGCGGCTGGCGGTGGGCGCGATCCTGTCGAGCGACTTCCCGCTGGCGCAGGGCGCGATCCTGACGCTGGCGATGGCGTTCATCGTCATCAACCTGATCGTGGACGCGGCCTACGCAGCGCTCGACCCGCGGGTGCGCGGCGCATGAGCCTCGCCGAGCCCGCCGCCGGCGCGCTCGCCGAGGACGCCGCGCCGCCAGCGCGCCGGCGGCTGTGGCTTAGGCTGCTGACCGACCCCGGCGCGGCGCTGGCGCTGCTGATTCTGCTGGTCGTGGTGCTGGGCGCCGTCTTCGCGCCGCTGCTGGCGCCGCACGACCCCTACGCCGCCTCGCGCGCGGTGATGCAGCCGCCCGTGTGGGCGGACCGGGGCGACTGGACCCACATCCTCGGCGCCGACGGGCAGGGCCGCGACATCCTTAGCCGGGCGCTTTACGGCGCGCGCCTGACGCTTCTGATCGGCGTGGTCAGCGTGGCGCTGGGCGGCGTCGTCGGCTCCGCCATCGGGCTGCTATCGGCCTTCTACAGCCGGATCGACCCCTACATCATGCGGGTGGTGGACATGCTGCTGTCCTTTCCCGCCATCCTGCTGGGGCTGGCGCTGGTGGCCGCGCTCGGCCCCGGCGCGACGCCGGTGATCATCGCCCTCGCCATCGCCACGGTGCCCGATTGCGCGCGCATCGCGCGGTCCATCGGCGTCGGCGTGATGGCGCAGGAGTTCATGGAGGCGGGCCGCGCCGTGGGCCTGTCGGACTGGGCGCTGTTCCGGCGCTACCTGCTGCGCAACTGCATCAGCTCCATCATGATCTTCATGTCCCTGCGCTTCGGGCAGGTGATCCTGCTCGGCTCGGCGCTCAGCTTCCTCGGCCTCGGCGCCCGGCCGCCCGCCGCCGAGTTGGGCATGATGGCGGCTCAGGGCCGCGACTTCCTGCTGTTCGCGCCGCACATCGCCGTGATCCCCAGCGCGATGATCTTCGTCATTGTGCTCGCCGCCAATGTCGCCGGAGACGCGCTCCGCGACGCGCTCGACCCCAGACTGAGAGCCTGACCCCGCCAGAGACCGCCCTTCCAGAAGGAGAGTTCCATGCGCAGACGTCTCACCCTGTCAATCGCCGCCATGGCCGTCGCCGCGCCGCTCGCCGCGCAGGAGATCACCATCGTCCGCGAGGTCGACAGCAACAACTACGACCCCCACCGCACCACCGCCCGCGGCGCCGCCGAGGTGCTGTTCATGCTGGGCGACACGCTGGTCGCGCTCGACACCGACATGCAGACGATCACCCCCGGCCTCGCCGAGAGCTGGGAGGTCTCCGAGGACGGCAAGGTCTACACCTTCAGGCTGAAGGAGGGCGTCAAGTTCTGCGACGGTCGCGACATGACCGCCGACGACGTGGTGTATTCGATCCAGCGCTGGATCGACCCCGAGACCAAGTCGCCGGTGGCGTGGCGCGCTGGCGACGTCGCCGAGGTGAAGGCGCTCGACCCGCTCACCGTCGAATACCGGCTGGAGGCGCCCGTCTCCGAACTGCTCTACCAGCTCACCCAGGCCTTCGCGATCATCATCGACAGGAACCAGGTCGAGGCGCTGGGCGCCGATTTCGGCGTGACCGGCATGAACGGCACCGGGCCGTTCTGCTGGGGCGAATGGACGCCGCGCGACAAGATGGTGATCACCCGCCACGAAGGCTATTCGTGGGGGCCGCCAGTCTACGAGAACCAGGGACCGGCGCACATGGCGCAGATCACCTGGCAGATCGTGCCTGAGGAGAACACGCGCACCGTCTCCGTCATCACCGGACAGTCCGAGGTGACGCAGTACGTCCCGCACATCGCGGTGTCGCGCCTGCGCCAGACGCCGGGCGTGCTGATCCAAAAGTCCGATCTGGCGTTCTGGACCTATTTCATCGGCTTCAAGACCGACAAGACCGTGGTTTCCGACCCCGTCGTGCGGCAGGCGATGAACCTCGCCGTCGATCAGGCGGCGATGGCCGAGGATCTCTATTTCGGCGAGGTCGAGCCCGCCTACAGCTATGTCAGCCAGGAGGCGCTCGACTGGAACGCCGATCTCGACGACCGGCTGCTGAAGTTCGACCCCGACCGCGCCAACGCGATGCTCGACGAGGCCGGCTGGACCCGCGGCGCCGACGGCGTGCGCGAGAAGGACGGCGTGCGGCTGGAGCCGCTGATCTACGTCTTCGCCGGCTCCGGCTGGTCCAAGATCTCCGAGGCGGTGCAGGCCTATCTGCGCGAGATCGGCGTGAACCTCGTCGTGCAGCCCTTCGACGCCACGGTGGCCTGGGGAAAGCTGGCGACGCAGGAGTTCGACATGTTCGGCATGTCCTACCCTTACGTCTCGTCGGGCGACGCGCTGAACCTCTATTTCCGCTCCGAGAACATGCCGACGCCGAACCGCATGAACTGGAACGACCCCGAGACCGACCGCCTGCTCGACGCCGGCAAGACCGCGCTCGACCCGGTGGTGCGCGCGGCGAGCTATGGCGAGGTGCTCGGCAAGGTGCATGACGCGGCGGTGTGGATCCCGCTCTACCACGAGCCGATGATCATCGCGCAGTCCGACCGGCTGGAGCCGGTGGAGCCGCACAACATCTACGGCTGCGGCCTCTACAAGGGCCTCGACCTCAAGTTCAGGGAGTGAGCCGCGGCGGCGGGCGCCCGAGCGGCGCCCGCCCTTGAATGGGCAGGAGCGGCGAGGGAAAGCGCATGACGACGACGGTGATCCGAAATGCCGACTGGATCGTGGCCCATGACGGGGCGCGGCACGTCTACGCCAGCGGGGACGTCGCCTTCGGCGGCGGCGCGCTGACCCATGTCGGCGGCGCCTATGCGGGCGCGGCGGATGTGGAGATCGACGGCCGCGGCCGCATGGTCATGCCGGGCCTCGTGAACGTCCACTCGCACCCGTCCTCGGAGGCGATGAACAAGGGCTTTCTCGACGAACTTGGCAGCAAGGGCCTTTACATGTCCTCGCTTTACGAGTTCATGCCGCTGTTCCGCTGCGACGACGAGGGGCGCGAGGCCTGCGTGCAGGTGGCGCTCAGCGAACTGCTGATGTCGGGCGTCACGACGGTGGTGGACCTGTCGGTGGCGTGGGACGGCTGGCTCGACACGCTCGCCGTCTCGGGCCTGCGCGCGGTGGCCGCGCCGATGCACCGCTCGGCGCGCTGGTTCACCAAGAACGGCCATGTGGTCGAGTACGAGTGGGACGAGGCCGCCGGCCGCAGGGCGATGGACGAGGCCCTGCGGGTCATCGACGCGGCGAACGCGCATCCCTCGGGGCGGCTCTCGGGCATGTGCGCGCCGAGCCAGATCGACACCTGCTCCGAAGAGCTGATCCGCGACAACTTCGACGCGGCGCAGGAGCGGGGCGTGCCCTTCCAGATCCACGCCGCGCAGTCTGTGGTGGAGTTCCACGAGATCACGCGCCGCCATGGCCGCACGCCGCTGCAATGGCTCGACGACCTCGGCGTGCTGAAGCCCGGCGCGATCATCGGCCACGGCATCTTCCTCAACGACCATGTCGGCGCGCACTGGCCCGAGGCGCGCGACTTCGACCTGCTGCGCGAGAGCGGCGCGGCGGTGGCGCACTGCCCGACCGTGTTCCAGCGCCGCGGCATCACCCTGCGCACGCTGGGGCGCTACCTGCGCGGCGGCGTTCCGGTGGGGATCGGCACCGACACCTATCCCCACAACATGCTCGAGGAGATGCGCAACGCGCTGACCAACAGCCGCGTCGTCAGCCGCAACGTCTACGACGTCGCCACCTCGCAGGTCTTCGACGCCGTCACCACCGGCGGCGCGGCGATCCTCGGGCGGTCCGACATCGGGCGGCTGAGCCCCGGCGCGAAGGCCGATCTCGTGCTGGTCGACGTGGCGCACCCGGCGATGCGGCCCCTGCGCGAGCCGCTGCGCTCGCTGATCTACGTCGCCGCCGAGCGCGCGGTGCGCGACGTGTTCGTGGACGGCCGGCAGGTGGTGGCGGACGGGCGCGCGCTGGCCTTCGACCTTCCCGCCGCGCTCGACCGGCTGGAGGCGGCGCAGCGCCGGGCGGAGGCCGCGTTCCGCCAGCTCGACTACGCCGGGCGCAGCCACGAGGACGCCTCGCCCTTCGTCTACGGCCGCGCATGACCGAGGCGCCGCTGCTCAGCGTCGAGGATCTCCGCGTCCATTTCCGCGTCGAGGGCCGCGTCTACCGCGCGGTGGACGGGGTGAGCTTCGCCGTGGAGCGGGGCCGGACGCTGGGCGTCGTCGGCGAGAGCGGCTGCGGCAAGAGCGTGACGTCGCTGGCCGTCATGCGCCTCGTGCAGACGCCGCCGGGCGTCTATGCCGGCGGGCGGGTGATGTTTGACGGCGTGGACCTGCTGACGCTGTCGGCGCGGCGGATGCGCGCCCTGCGCGGCGGGCGCATGGCGATGATCTTCCAGGAGCCGATGACCTCGCTGAACCCGGTCTACACCGTCGGCGACCAGATCGCGGAGAGCCTCGCGGCCCATGCCGGCCTCAAGGGCGCGGCGGCGCGGGCGCGGGTGACGGAACTGCTGGAGCTGGTGCGGCTGCCCTCGGCGGCGAAGCGCGCGAGCGACTATCCGCACCAGCTTTCCGGGGGCCAGCGCCAGCGGGTGATGATCGCGCTGGCGCTCGCCAACGACCCCGACCTGCTGATCGCCGACGAGCCGACGACGGCGCTCGACGTGACGATCCAGGCGCAGGTGCTCGACCTGATCGGCGACCTGCGCGCGCGCACCGGGGCGGGGGTGCTGCTGATAACGCATGACCTTGGCGTGGTGGCGGAGACCTGCGACGCGGTGGCGGTGATGTATGCCGGCCGCGTGGTCGAGACGGCGCCGGTCGCGGCGCTGTTCGCCGACCCGCAGCACCCCTACACGGTTGGGCTGATGGCCGCGGTGCCGCGGGTGGACGCCGCGCGCGGGCGACTGGAGACCATCGAGGGCTCGGTGCCGCCGCCGTGGTCGACGGCGCCGGGCTGCCGCTTCGCCTCGCGCTGCCCGTTGGCGGACGCGCGCTGCCGCGCCGAGGCGCCGCCGCTCGCCGCCGTCAGCCCCGGCCATGCGGTGGCGTGCTGGCGCGCGCCCATCGAGGCGGCGGCGTGAGCCCGCCGGAAGCCGGGGCCGCGCCGCCGGCGCTGGAGGCGCGCGGCCTCGTCAAGACCTTCGACGTGCGCCGCGGGCTGCTGCGTCGCAGGGTCGGCGCGGTGCAGGCGGTGGCCGATGTCAGCTTCTCGGTCGGCGCCGGCGAGACGCTGGCGCTGGTGGGCGAGTCCGGCTGCGGCAAGTCCACGCTCGGGCGCGCCGCGCTGCGGCTGATCGAGCCGACCGCCGGCGAGGTGCTGCTCGACGGGCGGAGCCTGACCGCGCTGCCGCCCGGCGCCCTGCGCGCGGCCCGGCGCGACATGCAGATCATCTTCCAGGATCCGTTCGGCGCGCTCAACCCGCGCATGACCGTGGCGGAGACGCTGGCCGAGCCGATGCTGCTGCACGGCCTGGCGGACGCGGGCGACGTCGGCGACCGGGTGCGCGCGCTGCTGGCGGCCTGCGGGATGCAGCCGTTCCACGCCGGGCGCTATCCGCACGAGTTCTCCGGCGGCCAGCGCCAGCGCATCGGCGTGGCCCGCGCGCTGGCGACGCGGCCGCGGCTGGTGGTGTGCGACGAGCCGGTGTCCGCGCTCGACGTCTCGGTGCAGGCGCAGATCGTCAATCTCCTGCAGGACCTGCAGGCGGAGATCGGCGCGGCCTATCTGTTCATCAGCCACGACCTCGCCGTGGTGCGCCACATCGCGGCGCGGGTGGCGGTGATGTATCTCGGCCGCATCGTGGAGACGGCGCCGACGGCGGAGATATTCGCGCGCCCGCGCCACCCCTACACGCGGCTGCTGCTGGAGGCCGCGCCGCGGCTGCGGCCGGGCGCGCGCAGCCGAACGGTGGTCGAGGGCGATCCGCCGAGCGCGATGGCGCCGCCGCCCGGCTGCGCCTTCCACCCCCGCTGCCCGATGGCCGAGGCGCGCTGCCGCATCGAGCGTCCGCAACTCGGGCGCGTCGGCGGCGCCGACGTGGCCTGCCATTTCGCGGAAGCTGCGCCGACGCCGCAGGACGAGGCGCCGCAGGCGGAGGAGGGGATGCTGGCGCGCCGCATCGCCGCGCTGCAGGCTGCGCGCGCCGCCGTCGGTCAGGATCGCCGGCCGGCCGCAGCCCCGCCGCCAGCCTGACCGGGCGCCAGCGAGGCGTAGAACGCCGCGACGGGATCGGGGTCGCCGCCGCCGCCCCCCGCCGCTGGAGCCGGGTGGTCGATCGACGACGCCTCGCGCCCGTCCGCATAGGTCGTTTCGCGCCCGGTCTTGACGCCTTCGCGGTAGAAGGCGCGGTGGGCGAGGGCGCCGTCCGGTCCGTACTCCTCGCACCAGCCGTCCTGCACGTCCTCGACGAAGTGCGCGCGCATCGTGAGCCCGCCGCCAGACCCGTAGGCCTCCGTTACGCCATGGCGCAGCCCGGCGCGGAACGTCACCAGCGCGCTCAGCGCCCCGGCGGCGTCGTAGAAGCGCGCCGGCCCTTCGGGCGCGCCATCCTTCAGCGTCATCTCCGCGGCGAGGCGGCCGTGGCGATACTGGCGGAGCGGCCCGCTCGGCGCGCCGTCGCGCCAGGTGGTCTCCGCCAGCCTGCGGCCCTGCGCGTCGAAATCCACGGCGACGCCGTCCAGCGCGCCCGCGCGGTAGAACGCCTGCCGCACGGGGCGGCCCGCATCGTCATAGAGGCGGAACGGACCGTCCAGAACGCCGTCGCGGAAACACGCCTCCTCCACCACCGCGCCGGCGTCGTTGCGCCGTTCGACCGCGCCGTTGAGCTGCGGCGGGGCGTCGTCTCCAGTGGCTGCGTCCTCGTCCATGCTCCGTCCCGCCCCGCGGTCAGTTGATCTTCACCAGGCCGCCCTTGACCGTCAGCATGCCGCCGCCGTCCACGGTCGCGCTCGCCGAGCCCTTCACGGTGGTCGAGGTGCCGCCGCTCAGGTCGAGGCTCGCGCCCGCCTTCACCGAAGCGCTCGTGCCGGCGGAAAGCGTCATCCCGGCGCCGGACTTCAGGCTCATCGAGCCGCCCGACTCCAGGTTCAGCGCGCCGCTCGACTTGATGGTGACGTCGCCCGTCACAGTGATCGTCAGCTTGCCCTTGACAGTCATCGTCGCGTCGCCGGCGACCGTCTCGGTAAGCTTGGCCCCGTAGTCGCGGGTCTCGTCGCTCGTCACGGTCAGGCTGCGCTTGCCGCCGACCTCGTGGGTCTCGTCGCCCTCCGTCACCGTGACCGTGCGCGAGCCCTTCTCGACCGTCAGGCTCTCGGCGCCCTCGCTGATGGTCACGGTGCGGGCGTTCTTGATGGTGGTGGTCTCGTCATGGCCGATGTCGGTGGAGCGGTCGTTGAGGATCTCCAATGTCATGTCCTTCTGGGCGTGGATGTAGATCTCCTCCGCATCCGCCTTGTCCTCGAAGCGCAGTTCGTTGAAGCCCTCGGCGTCCTTGGAGCTGTCGGACTTCAGCGTGGTCCTGGTCTGCTCGGCAGGCAGCGCGTAGGGCGGAGCGTTCTCGCCGTTGTAGACGACGCCGGTGACGAGCGGGCGGTCGGGGTCGCCGTCGAGGAAGGCGACGACGACCTCCTGACCGATGCGCGGCAGCGTGAAGGCGCCCCAGCCCGCGCCGGCCCAGACCTGCGCGACGCGCACCCAGCAGGAGCTGTTCTCGTCGCCGGCGCCCAGCCTGTCCCAGTGGAACTGGACCTTGATGCGGCCATGGGCGTCGGTCCAGATCTCCTCGCCGGCCTTGCCGACCACCTTCGCGGTCTGCGGCCCGGCCATGCGCGGACGCGGCGTCGCCTGAAGGGGACGGAACGGGGTGTCCTTGGCCTGCGCCTCGAAGCGGTTGGCGTAGTCGCCGCGCGCGGCGCGATGGCTGACGGCGCGGATCAGGTAGTCGCCGTTCAGGCCGCTCTCGGGATGGTCGGAGAGCGCAAAGGTCGCGCCGGCGATCATCAGGCGCAGCGGCGAGGCGCCCTCGACGATCTCCGCCTCCGCCTCCAGCGCCTCCAGCCGCCGCCGCGCGACGCTCTGGCCGCCGTCGGTGTCGTCGTAGCCGCCGGGATAGACGTAGGGGCCGCGCGCGCCGTCGCCGATGCTGACCTGCAGCGTCTGCGAGGGCGTCTCGAAGTTGAAGTCGCGCGCGTCGACCTTGCCGGAGACGACCGCGCCGCGCGCCGCGAGGCTCTGAACGCGGCGCTCGCCCATCTGCTCGCCCTGCCGCGGCAGGGGCAGGAACGGCACCGCGCCGCCCGCAAGCTCGGCGCAGGCGCTGACGTCGTCGAAGATCACCAGCGTGCACGCGCTGGCGGAATGCTCGAAGAAGTAGCCGAGCCCCTCCTCCTCCAGCAGCCGCGAGACGAAGGCGAGGTCGGTCTCGCCGAACTGCACGCAGTAGGGCCGCGCCGTCAGCGTTCCGGTGAGCGACAGGCGGTAGTCGGTGAAGCCGGCGTCGTCGAACACAGCCGAGACGATCTCGGTCGTCGTCTGCTCCTGGAAGATGCGGTTGTCCGAGCGCAGCGACAGCAGCGACAGCCATGGCCGCAGGGTCAGCGCGCAGGCCCGCCCCTCGCGCCGCACCGACCAGACGCGCCCCCTGATGACCCGGCTGACGTCGTCGCCGCCGGTCAGCGTCACGGTCGCGTCGCCGCCGAGCAGCGGGGCGAGGTCGGCGCCGTCGCTCGCCGCCTCGGCGGTCAGGCGGAATTCGAAGGGCGCCGACAGCCGCTCCTCGCCCTCCAGCGTCAGCAGGATCAGCGCGTCGTCGCCGAGCGTGGTCGAGAGCTTGAGGGAGGCGTGCGCCTGCGTGGGGTCGGCCATTGCGCTCACCGCGTCCGCAGGGTGAAGCCGCCGTCGGCCCCGAGGGCGACGTGGACGCCCGCCGCCGGCGCCGCCTCCGCGATGCGGTCTAGCATGAGGCCGGCGACCTGCGGCGTCAGCGTGTCGGCGATGACGGCCTCGACGTTGCGCGCGCCGCTCTCGCTCTCGGTCGCGCGGGCGATCAGCGCGTCGAGCACCGCGCGGTCCCATGTCAGCGCGACGCCGTGGTTCGCCGCCAGCCGGTCGCGCAGCGCGTCGAGCTTCATCGCCGCGATCCGCGACAGATGCTCGGGACCGAGCGGGCGGTAGGGCGTCACGATCAGGCGGCCGAGAAAGGCGGCGGGGAAGGCGCGCAGCAGTTCGGGCCGGATCGCGGCGGCGAGCGCGGCGGGGTCGGTCACGCCGCGCGCCGCGCAGTCGGCCAGCGTCCCGGCGCCGACGTTGGAGGTAAGCAGGATCAGCGTGTTGCGGAAATCGACGAGCTGCCCCTCGCTGTCCTCCAGCACGCCCTTGTCGAACACCTGGTAGAACAGTTCGATCACGTCGCGATGCGCCTTCTCGATCTCGTCGAGCAGCAGCACCGAATAGGGCCGGCGGCGCACCGCCTCCGTCATGACGCCGCCCCTGCCATGGCCGACATAGCCCGGCGGCGCGCCCTTTAGGCCCGAGATCGAATGCGCCTCCTGATACTCCGACATGTTGACGGTCACGAGCGCGCGCGGCCCGCCGAACAGCGCATCCGCCAGCGCGGCGGCGGTCTCGGTCTTGCCGACGCCGGAGGGGCCGACGAGCAGGAAAACGCCGGTCGGCCGCGCGGGCTCGCCGAGCTGCGCGAACCAGGACTGAACGCGCCGGCAGATCGTCTCCAGCGCCCCGTCCTGCGCGATGACGCGGGCGCGCAGCCGGGCGAGCAGGTCGCGCGCGCCCTCGGCGCCCTCGCGCAGCATCTCGCCGGTGGGCACGCCCGTCCAGCCGGAGACGACCTGCGCCACGGCGCGGGCGTCGACGAAGGCGTGGACGAGCGGCTCGCGGCCCTCCTGAAGCGTCTCCATCTGAAGGCGCAGCGCGCGCAGTTCGACGCGGTCGGCGGCGGCGGCTTCAAGCTCCAGCAGCCGCCGCACCACCTCGCGCTCGTTGCGCCAGCGGCTCCGCATCTCGTCGGCGCGCGCGCGCATCGCGTCCCTCTCGGCGTCCAGCGTCGCCGCACGCTCCGATTGCGCCGCGTCGCCCAGCGAGGTTTCGCGTGCAAGGCGGCCGATTTCAACCTCCATCGCGGCGATCCGGGCCAGTGCGCCCGCCAGCGCCGGGGGGTGTTCGGACTGGCTGACGGCGACCCGGGCGCAGGCGGTGTCGAGCACGCTGATGGCCTTGTCGGGAAGCTGCCGGTCGCTGATGTAGCGATGCGAGAGGCGCACGGCCTCGCGCAGCCCGCCCTCCAGCACCCGCACGCCGTGATGGGCCTCCAGTTTCGCCGCGACCCCGCGCAGCATCTCCACGGCGGCGTCCGGCTCCGGCTCGCCGACCTTGACGACCTGGAAGCGGCGCGCGAGGGCGGGATCCTTCTCGATATGGCGCTTGTATTCGCCCCATGTGGTCGCGGCGACGCAGCGCAGCTGGCCGCGCGCCAGCGCCGGCTTCAGCAGATTGGCGGCGTCATTCTGGCCCGCCTGCCCGCCGGCGCCGATCAGCGTGTGCGCCTCGTCGATGAACAGCACGATCGGTTGGGGGGAGGCGGCGACGGCGTCGACCACGCCGCGCAGCCGGTGCTCGAACTCGCCGCGCATCCCCGCGCCGGCCTGCAGCGCGCCGAGGTCGAGCGACAGCAGGCGCACGGCGGCGAGGCTCGCAGGGACGCGTCCCTCGACCATGCGCAGCGCCAGCCCCTCCACCACCGCCGTCTTGCCCACGCCCGCGTCGCCGGCGAGGATCGGGTTGTTCTGGCGGCGGCGCAGCAGGATGTCGACGAGCTGGCGGATCTCGTCGTCGCGGCCGACGACCGGATCGATGCGGCCCGCGCGGGCCTCCGCCGTCATGTCGAGCGTGAAGCGCGCCAGAGGGGCGTCACCCGCGTCGGGCCCGGCCTCCGCAGGGCCTTCCGACCCGCCCTGCGCCGCGCGCGCAAGGTCTGGATCGAGGTCCGTCGGCAGCTTCGCCAGCATCGGCGCGGCGGCGACGAGCAGCCGGCGCGACGCCTGCCCGCCCAGCATGGCGCGGATCAGATGGCCCGAGCGCACCCGGTCGGCGCCGCCGCCGAGCGAGGCGACGCTCCACGCCTCCTTCAGCGCCTCGACCAGATGCTGCGAGAGCGCCGGGGTGCGCGTCGCGCCGCCCTGGAACTGGTCGATGGCGCGCCGGAGGTCCGCGACGACCGCCGCGGCGTCGACGTCATGGGCGCGCAGCAGGCGGGCGGCGTCGCCTTCGGCGTCGGCGAGCAACTCCACGAGCAGGTGCTCAAGCTCTACGGCCGCCTGCCCGCGCCCGTTGCAGCGCTGCGCCGCGCGTTCGAGCGCTGCGCGGCAGGCCGGGTTGAGGCGCGAGACCAGCGCCTTCACGTCGGTCATCGCGCGTCCCGCATCCGGCGCAGGCGGACGTCCACCGCGCCGTCGGCCTCAAGGCGGCGGGTCGCCACCCAGGAGGTCCAGCCGAGCCGTGCGCCGCCGACGGCGCCGAGAACGGCGCGCGGCGCGGCGTCGGCGCGCACGATCAGGCGGCAGGTCGCGTCGGCCTCGCGCGGCAGCGTCGCGTCGACCAGCGCGCCGAGCGCGCCCGCGCCGCGCCCGCCGGGCAGCAGGTCGTTCAGCATCGGCGCGCCCATCGGCCCGATGTCGAGCCGGAAGCCCGCATCCTCGATCCACGCCGCGCCGCCCAGCGTCGCGCCGCGGCCGAGCCGTGCGCCGCGGACGGCGGAAAGCCGGGTGCGGTCGGCGGCGCGCAGGGGCGCCCAGCCGCCGACGAAGGCGCGGGCGCGCACCGGCGCGGCGAAATGGGCCGAGATCGCGCGCTCTGCGGCGTGCAGACTCTGCGGCTGCTGGTGGATCAGGCCCGCCGCCGCCATCAGCGTGCGGTCCACGGCGCTCGCGCTGCCCGGCGACAGCCGCCCGCACAGCGCGCGCAGCGCCTGGGCGTCGGGGCTTTCCTCGGGGCCCGGCCAGTCCGCCGGCCGCTCCAGCCGCAGCGCGTCGAGCATCAGCCGCACGAGGCGGTTCACGAAGATGTCGAAGAACGCCCGCGCGCCCTCGTCGCCTGCGCGCACCTGCGCGGCGACCGCATCCGCGAGCGGCTGCGGCAGGGGCCCGTGCGGCCCGAAGAAGGTCAGCGCGCCGGTCTCGATCACCTGACCGCCCTCAGCCTCGCGGCGCAGGCTCTTGAGGTCGCTCGGCTCGAACGCCTCGTCCACGGCGCCGCTGAACCGCACCGGGCCTTCGCCGGCGGCCTCCAGCAGGCGCGCGGCCTGCAGAAGCTGGAACGCCTGCGGCTCGGCGCGCAGGCGTTCGATCACGCCAGAAGGGCTTCGCCGCTTCGCGCCGGCCATCGCGCCCACTCCCTGTCCCTGCTGCGGCTCTCGATCGCCAGTTCCGTGAAGGCTCCGGCGCCGGCGTAGAGGCCGAAGAAGCGCGAGAGCACCGAGCCGAAGAGGTAGCCCGAGCCGCCGACGAAGTTCTCCTCGGCCAGCGTCAGCCGCACCTCGAACCCGCGCACCCAGCCGCGCCAGGCGTCCTCGCCCATGCGCCGCGCCACGCGGGCGGCGGCCACGTCGACCACGCCCTCGATCTGCCGCCGCGCCGTGGCGTCATGGGCGGCGCTGTAGAGCGTCAGCGCCTCGCGCAGCGCCGCGCCGGCCTCGGGCCCGTCCACGAAGGACAGCCGGTTCAGGGAGAGATGCGAGATCAGCCGCCAGAGGTCGGCGCCCACCGGCGGCGGGTCGATCTGCGGCGTCGGCTTGGTCGCGCAGATGACCGCGGAGACCGGCGCCTCGACCTCCAGGCCGAAGCGGGCGCCGACGGGCAGCCGCTCGGCGAGGCCGCGGTTGGTGCACAGGCAATGCGCGAAGGCGACCGGCGCGCCGGGCGCGCACGGGTCGAAGGCGCTGTCGCAGAAGGCGATGTCGATCTCGCCGCCGCGCTTGTCGGGCCGCAGCGACGGCGAGCGCCGGGCCACCCAGTAGACCGCGTCGGGCCGGCCGGCGTCGGCATGGGTCCAGGAGAAGAACGGCTGCGCCAGGGCGCCGTCGCGCGCGCGCGCGCTCGCCAGCGTGACCTGCGCGATGCTGTGGATCTCGGTGCTGCGCTCCTGCCTCAGATCGGGTTCCAGGCGGTATTCGCTGCGGGTGCGGTCGATGCGGATCGGCTCGGAGACGCGGTTGAACAGGTTGACCACCGGCGCGCCGCCGAGCCGGAAGGCGTCGCGCTCCGCCCCGGCCGGCGCGCGGCCGGGCGCGTCGAGGACGAAGACGAGGTCGAGCCAGCGGCCCGCCGCGATCCCGGCGGCGGCGCGCAGGCCCGAGACCTCCGAGAACAGGAACTTCTCCGGCAGGGCGAAGTATTCCTGGATCAGCCGGTGGCCCTGATGGGCGTGGGCCGGGTGCGGCAGCAGCGCGTCCTCCGGCTCGAAGCCGACGGCGCCGAGGGCGCCCGCGCCGAGCCGCCGCGCGCGGTCGGGCAGCCGCTCCTCCAGCGTGGGCGGGTCGCCGCCGTCGGGCGCGGCGAACACGGCCCAGACCTCGCGCGCATGGCGATGCAGCGTCTCGTGGAGCTGCGTCGCGGCGGCGAAGGAGCCGCCGAGATGGAAGCGCAGCGCATCGGGCAGCATGTCGGCGAAGCACTCGCCGCCGAGCGCGCGCAGCCTGACGCGCAGCAGTCCGCCGACGTCCGTGCGGCCGTCGAGGAAGGGAAAGAGCGCGGGGTCCGGCCGGTCCGCCGCCTCGACGTCGATGGGCCAGAGTTCGACGCGCGAGGCGGTGCGGAAGCGGCAGACGGCGCCATCGCCGGTGGGCGCGACGAGCTGCGTGCCCCGCTCGACGACGAAGCCGTGGGCGGCGCGGGCGCGGGCGGGGTCGATACGGAATTCGGCGATGGCGAGCGTCGGCACGGGGGCGGCCAGATGCGGATAGAGCGTCTCCAGCAGCGCATGGGCGATGCGCGGGTGCTGGTGGTGGATCGTGCGCTGGAGGCGCGCGGTCAGGAAGGCGAAGGCCTCGATCATCCGCTCGACGTTGGGGTCCGCCGAGCCCTGCGGGCCGAGCTCCAGCGCGCCGGCCACGCGTGGGTGGCGCCGGGCGAAGTCGGCGCCCTCGGCGCGCAGCGCCTCCAGTTCCCGGAGGTAGTAGTCGAGGTGTTCAGCGCGCGCGTCGGTCGCCATGGGGGCTCTTATGCAGGGAAGTCGAGCTGACCTGAGAACGTGAACGCCTCCAGCGTGCGCGAGAGCCTCAGCCAGCCCGTGACGCGGGCCTCGAGGCGCCCGGCGACAGCCGGATCGGGAACAACCGACACTTCGGGGCGCTCGAGCCGGGGCTCGAAGGCGAGAATGGCGTCGCGCATCGCATCGGCGAGGCGCGCGCGGTCGTCGGGCCGGGACGGCGCGAACTGCTCCAGCGACGGCACGCCGTAATCCACGACGAGGCGTTCGGCGGGCCCGCGCCGCGCGGCGTCGGGCCCCGCGCGCGTCGCCAGCAGGGCTCGCAGCGAGGCGGAGACGGCGCCGGCGAGCCCCTCGGCGTCATAAAGCGCCCCCGGCGCCGCGTCCTGCGCGGCGCCGAGCAGCTTCTCGAAGAACGGCGCGCGCGCGCCTTCGATGACGCGCGGGCCGACGGTCGCGCTACGCAACTTCCTGCAGCTTCAGGTCGTGGCTCACCGGCTGGACGCCGTCCGCGGTGTTGTCGTCCTTCTTCTGCGGGATGTAGTTGTAGGTGACCTTGCTGTAGCTCAGCGTGATCGACTCCACCGGAATGTCGCCCGTCCCGCCGCCGACGCTGACGTTGGAGACGATGACGTGCTCCATGATGATCTCGAGATACTTCACGGGCTTGTTGTCGCCGTCGGCGCGGTAGGCCTGGAAAGTGCACTTGTCGATCATGTTGCCCTGCCAGCAGAGCTTCAGCAGGTCATCGGTCGAGGCGTCGGTGTACTTGGTGAACTGGAAGTCGGTGTGGTTCGCCTGCTCCACCGTGCCGCCGCCGGCCGCGCTGCGGGTCGGCGAGGTCGGCTGGTTGAAGGCGTGCGACCAGGAGAGGACCTGGAGCTGATCGGTGTGCTCGGAGTCGGTCGACTCGCCCTTCACCTCGGGCCCCTCGATCTTCATGAACATGTTGCCGGCCATGGCTCAGCTTCCTTTCGTTCGTGTGCGTGAGGGTCAGGCCGCCGCGGCCGGAAGTTCGGCCACGAGTCGGATCGACGTCGACAGTTCTTCGAGCTGGAAGTGCGGCCGCACGAAGATCACGGCCTGATAGCTGCCCGGCCGGCCGGGGACCGGCTTCACGTCCACCCGCGCCTCGCGGAGCGGATACTTGGCCTTGAGCGACTGGCCGGCGTCGTCCTTGCCGAGGACGTATTCCGAGATCCAGGTGTTGAGGTAGTCGCGGATGGTGTCCTCGCTCATGAACGAGCCGATCTTGTCGCGCATCATCACCTTGACGTAGTGGGCGAAGCGCGACGCGTTCAGCATGTAGGGCAGCATCGCCGAGAGACGCGCGTTGGCGTTGGCGGCGCTGGTGTTGTAGAGCTTGGGCTTGTTGACGGTCTGCCCACCGAAGAACGCGGCGAAGTCCTCGTTCTTCTTGTGGACGAGGGTGATGAAGCCAAGCTCGTTCAGCTCGTTCTCGCGGCGGTCGGTGATGGCGACCTCGGTCGGGCTCTTCATCGCCACGTCGCCGTCGATGGTGAAGAAGGTGTGGATCGGCAGGCCCTCGACCTTGCCGCCGCCCTCGACGCCGCGGATCGCGGCGGTCCAGCCATGCTGCGAGAAGGACGCCGCGATGCGCTCGGCCATCACATAGGCGGCGTTGCCCCAGAGATACTTCGAGTGGTCGACGCCGGTCACGTCCTCACGGAAGTCCATGCCCTCGACCGGCTTCGTGGCGGGTCCGTAGGGCAGGCGCATCAGCACGCGCGGCAGCACCAGCGCGACGTAGCGGCTCTCCTCGCTCTCGCGGAACGACCGCCAGGGGGCGAGCTCGGCGCTCTCGAAGATCTTCGCGAGATCGCGCGGGATCGGCATCTCGGTGTGGCTGTCCATGTCGAACAGGCGCGGGCTGGCGGCGGCGATGAACGGCGCATGGGCGGCGGAGGCGACCTCGGAGATCAGCTTCAGCAGCGCGACGTCCTGCGGATGGCGGCCGAACTCGAAGCCGCCGACAAGCATCGAATAGGGATGGCCGCCGAAGGTGCCGTACTCCTCCTCGTAGACCTTCTTGAAGAGCGCGCTCTGGTCGAACTCCACGGCCTTCTCGAGATCCTTCAGCAGATCGGCCTTGGAGACGTTGAGCAGGCGCAGCTTCAGCTTCGTGCCGGTCTCGGCCTTGAAAACGAGATGGCGCAGGCCGCGCCATGTGGCCTCGAGCTCCTGGAACTCGGGACTGTGCAGCACCTCGTTGAGCTGGTCGCTGAGCAGGGTGTCGATCTCTGCGATGCGGGCGTTGATCATCGCCACCACGTCCGAGCCGACCTTGGCCTCGTCGGCGAGCACGTCGTTCACGAACTCGCCGACGAGGTCGCGGGCGTAGTCGCGCTGGCTCTGATCGCGGGCGATCTTGCCGTCATAGATGATCTGGTCGAGCAGGCTGCGCTCTGCGGTCTCGACCGCGGCGTCGCCGTCGTTAACTTCCTGAGCCATCATGTGCTTCCGGTTCTAGGGCGCGGCGCCGGGGGCGCGCGGCGAGGGACGAGGGGCGTGGAGCGGCGCGGTCGGCGCGCCGTCAGGCTTTGTCGGCGCCGGTCTCGGGCGCGTCGTCCGCGGGCGTCTCGGCCTTGAGCTGGTCGCGCAGCGTGGTCTGCCGTTCGGTGTTGGCCACGATCTCGCCGAGCAGGGCGTCGAGGCGGTCGTTGCCGTCGAGCTTGGTCAGCAGGTCGCGCAGGCGGGCGCGGGCCTCGAACAGCTTCGAAAGCGGCGGGATCTGGGCGACGACGTTCTCGGGCTCGAAATCGTCGAACTTCTCGAACTTCAGTTCGACGTTGATGTTGTCCTCGGCGCCGGGCTGCAGGCGGTTCGGCACGCGGAAGGCAAGGCGCGGCTTCGAGGCTGCCAGGACCTCGTCGAAGTTGTCGCGGTCGACGCCGACGAACTTGCGGTCGGCGACGCGTGGCGGCGCCTCGGCCGGCTTGCCCGAGAGGTCCGCCATGACGCCGATGACGAACGGCAGTTCCTTCTTCTCGATGGCGTCGCCGGTTTCGACATCATAGGTGATCTGCACGCGCGGCGGGCGAACTCTGGACAGTTTATGCTGTATGTTATCGGCCATTCTGCACTCCATGGTGTCATGCGCCATCGATCAGCATGTCTAGGGTCGAACTTATTGACGCCGCGTTATTTTCGACTGTCGCCAATGGAAGCTGAGCGCTGGTTCTTCGTGAAAAGCGCGGCGCATTTTCGACGCCGGCTCACTTCTTCGCCGCCGGCGCCATCAGCCAGTTGAGCATTTCCGGATCGCGCCCCTCCTTGGGCAGGTCGCGCAGCACGTCGGCGAGCGTCATGCCGCCCCAGCGCACCGCGCGCTCGATCAGATAGGGGGTCGGGCTGTGGGGCTCGATCCGGCGCAGCAGCGCCGCGATCTCGATCAGCGCCCGGTAGGCGTGCTCCCGGTCCCCGTCCGTCGCGATCGCAGGGACGGGGGCGGCCGGCGCGCGGGAAGGCGCGGCGGAGGTCGCCGTCTCCGAAGCCGCCGCGGCGCCCGAGGCCGGCGCAGGCGGCGGCGCGACGGGCGTGGCGGGCCGCCTGCGCGCCAGAATCGGCCCGACGAGACCGCCGACCTCGCGCGCCGCCCGCCGCAGCGCGGTCATCGACGGCGCGGCGTCGCCCGCCAGTCGCGTCAGCGCGGCCTCCAGCGCCTCGGCCGCCGCATCCGCCGCCGTCAGCGCGTCGTCGAAGGCCAGTAGCGCGGCCTCGGGCGTGGCGTCGGCCAGCGCGTCGAACTCCCCGATCGTCAGGTCATGGGCGGCGTCGGCCTTGCGCGATGACCTGGCGCGGCGCTGCGCCGCCTCGCCGTGGCGCGCCTGCTCGTAATGCGACCAGCTCAGCGCGACCCGCTCGCCCTCGCGCTCGCCGCGCGCGATCGGCGCCAGCCGGGCGGCCCTCGCCAGCGCGCCGTCCAGCCACACGATGGGGCCGTAGCGCGGCGAGTCGGCGTCGCCGTCATGGGCCGGATGCATCCCCTCCCAGAAGGTCTCGCACAGCGCCGCGACGAAGCGCATCCCGGCGGCCGCCGCCGCGAAGCCGCCGTCGCGCACCGCGGCGTCGACCAGCCAGCAGGCGACCAGGAGATCCTTCGATTTCGTCGCCAGCGCGTCGCGGCAGAGCGCGACCACATGGGCGTCGTCGGCGCGCTTGACGTCGCGTTGCCAGACGCCCTGCGGGAGGTCCGCGTCCTCCTCGCGCCGCGCTTCCTCGATCGCCGCATGGACCGGACCGTAGCGCAGCGAGGGGCCGGTGGGCTCGGGCCCGGGCAGCGGATCGAGCAGCCCGGCGAAGGTCGTCGCGACGTCGGCGCTCATCGGCCCGGCCCTCCCGCGGGGAAGACCGGCATGCGCAGCGCCGGCCCGGCCGCCTGCAGGCCGCCCGCGTCGAGCGGGCGGATCTCGACGCGCATGTAGAGCTCGGCGCGGTCCAGACTGGCCGCGCCCGCCGCAGCCGCCGGGTTGACCAGCAGCGGCGTCGCGATGCGGATCACGTTCGGGCGCGGGTCGCCCAGCGTCTGCAGGTCGGCCCCGCCGGGGGCGTTCGCGGCGACCATGGTGACGAGCGACCAGCGGTCGTCGTAGCTCAGCGTCAGCGTCCGGTCCTCCACCGCGGCGTCGCTGCGCCCGGGCTGGGCGGGCAGGTTCGGGCCGTTGCGCGCCCAGCGGAAGCTGAGCCTGATCGGGTCGCCCTGCCGCCAGATCAGCGCGCGCGGCGGCTCGAAAGAGCTCAGCCGCTCGGCGCCGATCTGCGCCGACCATTCGACGATCTGATCGCCGGCGCGCTCGCGGTCGCGGTTGGTGCGGAAGGCGAAGCGCACTGCGAAGGCGGCGCCGCCGGGCGCGATCGCGCCGTCGGGCCCGCCGAGGAAGGCGCGGACCTCCGCGAGGGCGGCGGTGAACTCGCGCGCGCGCTCCTCCTCGTAGTGGCGCGCCGGCGAGGCGGCGGCTTCGAGCTGGCGTGCGATCTCCGCCCCGTGGGCGCTGAAGAAGCGGCGCACGCTGTCGGGGTCGGCCGCGTCGGCGGCGCGGGACGGGTCGGCCAGGCGCGCCGCGCCGCCGACGCCCACGAAGGGAAAGCGCCCTGCGAGCTGCGCGTCGAACGCGTCGGCGATCTCGCCCTGCGCCGAGAGCGCGTTGGTCGTCCCGATATCCTCGCAGCGGTAGCGCAGCGCCCTGACCAGCGCGAACATCTGCTGGCCGAACCAGCCGGCGCCCGGGCGGACGGCTTCGAGCCGCTCGGCGCAGTTCGCCGCGTCGAGCTCGTTCAGGCCGACGACGATGAAGCGTTCGAGTTCCGACAGCGCGTTGCGCGGGCTGCGCGCGGCGTAGTCCGACAGCGTGGCGAGGATGTCGCGCCAGCGCGCGGCGGCGGCGGCGGCTGTCGCGTCGGTCGCGAGCGCGCCGCCGTAGTAGGCGACGATCGGCGCGGCCTGCTGCTCTCCGAGCGCCTGCACGAAGCCGCGCCAGTGGCGCACGACGCCGGCGAGCTCCGCGTCGCCGAACATGCCGAACATGGCGGGGGCCGACTGGGCCTCGCCGTCCCATGCGTCGACGCCGGGAAAGAAGGGCGCATAGGGCGCGGCGCCGTCGAGCTCGGCGTCGATCTCGCCGAGCAGCCGCGCGGCCTGCCGGTCGGCGACCTCCGCCAACTGGCGCTGCAGGGTCCGCAGACCGAGCAGCGCGGTCTGGTCGCGCAGCTTCGCCAGCAGCGGCGCGGCTGCGGCGAAGGACGTCGCCTCGACGCGCGTCGCGTCGCGCCCGCCGCCCTCCAGCGGGCGCAGCGCATCGTTGACCAGCGCCGACATGCGGGCCTCGGTGCGCGCGCGCACGACCGTGATCATCTGCTCGCGCAGGTCCGGCGGGAAGTCGCCCAGCGCGCTGGTGAGCGCGCCGAGCAGCCAGCCCGCCGTCTCCACCGCCTCGCCGAGGCGGAACGGATCCCAGCTCAGCCGCGCCGCGCCGACGTCGAGCCGCCGGCCGACCGAGGGCGCGCTCTGCGCCAGCCTGCCGTCCTCCAGCAGGGCCGCGGCGGCGTCGCGCAGCATCGGGTAGAGCGGGTCGAGCTCGGTCCCGTTCGGGCCGTCGCGCAGGATGGCGCGGCCCGAGAAGCCGACGAGCTGCCGGATCGTCAGCCGCGCCTCGGCCTCCGAAGCGTCGATCTCGTCGTCCAGCCGCGCGCGCAGGCCCGGCGGGGCGAAGCTGAGCCCGGCGATGGCGGCGGCGGAGCGGCGCAGGTCCTGGTCGAGGCGCCCGGCGCGATGGTCCAGCCAGTTCGCCTCCGGGTCGGCCAGCAGCGCCTCGGCCTCGTCGACGCCGCGCAGCAGCGAATCGAGACGGCCGACGATGTCGGCGTCCTGCGCGCCGGACTCGGTGAGCAGCCATGCGGCGTCGGCCGAGACGCCGCTCAGGGCGCGGAACAGCGGCGTGGTCGGATAGGCCGCGGCGAACACGCCCTCGTCGGGCTCCCCCAGCGCCGCCTTGAGCTGCGGGCGCATCGACGCCCGGTCGATCTGCGGCGCGTCAGTGCGGGAGAGCGCCCGGACGTAGATCTCGTAGGCGTCCATGAAGCCGGCCGGCGGCGGAAAGCCGATGGCGTAGTTCGACAGCTGCGCCAGCTCCTCGGCGGTGCGCGAGTCGCGCAGCGCGTCGTAGATCGCGATGTTGCCGTCGAACTCCGCGAGATCCTCGGCGAACCGCGCGATGCCGGCGGCGTCGAGCGCGGCGCGGTTCCGCGTCGTCGCGAGCGCCTGCGCGAAGCGGTCATGCAGGCCGTCGCGCAGCGCGCGCAGCGCGACCTCGTTCAGGCCGGTCGCCACGGCGCGCTCGATGCGGCTCTCGATGGGCGAGAGATAGCTCGTCGGCGCCAGCGGCGTCGGCAGGTCGTTGATGGTCAGCGTCGCCATGGCGTTGAGGATGTCGCGCGTCTCGCGGTTCAGCGTCTCCTGCGGGACGGAGAGGCCCTGGCTCTCCAGCCCGCGGTTCTCGGTGATCGACCGGTCGATGACGGAGAGCAGCCGCAGCAGGTCGCTCTGCGCCCCGCCGCCCTGGCTGAGCAGGAACAGCCCCAGCGCGCCGAGCGCGGCGAGCCCGCCGGCGGCGACCTTGAGGCGCAGCGCGGTGCGCGCGCGCTGCGTGAGCCGGCCCCTGGCGGGTCTGGCGAGGCGGCTCTCGGCGAAGATCTTGCGGGCGAAGACCTCCGCCGCGAAGGGCGCGGCCGAGCCCGCCCCGCCGTTTCCGCCGCCGACGAAGTAGAGGCCGCGGAACATCATAGGGTCCGCGAAGGCGGTGGCGCGCAGCATCGGCGTCAGCAGGCGGCGCAGGGGCGCCTCGAAGGCTGCGACGCGGCTCGACATGTCCAGCATCGCCTCCGACCGCTCCCCCGGCCGGGACGCCAGCGCCGCGAGGGCGAGCCCGTCCAGCGAGGCCGAGATCGCGGCGATCGCCGTCTGGATCGTCGCGGGATCCCACGGCGTCTCGGGCGAGCCGGGCGCGGACCAGCCGATCAGGGCGTCGTCCTCGCCCGCATCCTGCGCGGCGCGGCGCAGCGCGGCGAAGCCGGGCTCGGCCTCGATGCCGGTGACGAGCAGATAGACCGGCAGGCGGAGGCCGCCGACGGCCTGCGCCTCCTGCAGGAGGGCGCCGAACCGCTCGCCGAGCTCCGACAGCGCGCCGGGGCTCTCGTCCTCCAGCCGAGCGAGCACCTGTGCGCGGATCGCGAACGCCACGCCGTCCACCGGGCGGTCCGGCCGCTTGCGCCGGTAGCCCATGAGCGTCGCGCGCCACAGCGCGCGCCAGCCGTTCTGCGCCAGCAGATCGTCGCCGAAGCTGAGGATGACCCCGTGCGGCGTCATCGCCACGCGCGCGGGGCCCTCGGGGGCGCCGAGGGGCGCCAGCCCTTCCGGCGCACCCGCCGCCGCGGCCGCCACGGCGGCCTCGACGTCGGCGCCGGGGGCCCCGACCAGGGCGATCAGCGGCGGCGTGTCGGCGCCGGAGACGGCGCCGGCGAAGGATGCGGTCGAGCGCTCCAGGGCCGAGGCGGCGTCCCGGGCGGCGTCCCGCGCGGCGTTTCGGGCGGCCCCGCGCGCAAACGGCGGTTCGGCGACCCGCTGGAGCGCGCCGGCGATCGCCTCTCGCCTCATCAGGCGCGTGGCGGCCAGATAGGTCGCGACCGCGCCCGACAGCAGCAGCGCGGTCAGGATGACGGCGAGCATCGGCAGATTCGCTGTGGCCCAGGTTGTCATCGAGCTGCGGCGCCTTCTTTCATGGACCCACGGCGGCGATGCTGGCGGCGCGCAGGGCGACCGGGCCGAAGGTCCAGAGCCACGTGACGTGCGACAGGACGACATAGCCGAGGAGGACGCCGAGCACGGCGAGCCGCCAGCGCTCGACGTCCCGCGGCGGGCGCGGCGCCGGCTCGGTCTCGGTGCTGGCGTGGGCTTGGGCGAAGGCGGCGGCCATGTCGGGGCCGGCGGGCGGCGCGTGGTCGGTGGCGAGTTCGAAGAGGCCGCGGCGCAGGCGCTCGATCTCGCCGCCGTCGTCGGCCCCGCGCCAGCTCCCGCGGAAGCCGCAGGACAGCGCGAGGAAGATGGTCATGGCGAGGTCGCGCCGCCCGGCGTCGCGCCGCGCGAGGATCGCCGAGGCCGCCTCCAGCACGCGCTCGCCGGCGATGCGGCTGCCGTAGAGCGAGCGCTCCAGCAGGGTCGAGGCCCAGATGGTCGCCCCGCCCCAGCGGGTGAGGTGGATCATCGCCTCGTCGGCGTAGCTCGCCAGCACATAGGCGCTGTCGACCTGCTCCCAGCCGCCGCCTTCGGGCTGGCGCCGGGCGCCGAGAAGGCCCAGCCGCCGCGAGAGCTCGGCGAAGGCGTCGCGCGCCACCTCGCCAGAGCCGGCGTCGCCGCCGGAGGCGGAGCCGTCCTCGGCGCGCGCGCGGATCGCGGCCAGCGCGGCGTGGAATTCCTGGAAGTCGCGCAGGCTGCGCCGCGTCTCGCGCGGCAGACGCTCCACCTTCATGAGGCGTCGCCAGCGTCGCCAGCGTCGTCGAGCGGCAGCGCGAGGACGATGCGCGCCGGCTCGCCGGGCTGCCCGCCGCCTTCCGGGTGACGCACTTCCAGCGGCGCGCCCGGCGCGACGAAGCGCGGGTCGAGCGCGACCGTCGCCAGGACGCCCTCCTCCGGCGCCACGATGTCGAGGGCGTCTACGCTGTCGACGAGCCTGCGCGCCGCGCCGCGGACGCGGCTGAGCCGCACTTCCGACATCCGGTCCGACGACGCGATGCAGGCGGCCGCGGCCCACTGCGCCAAGCGCTGCGCGCCGTCGCCCGGCGCGGCGTACATGAGAAGGTGGACGGCCTCCGCGCCGCCGCCGGCCCCGGCGGCGTTCACGAAGCCGCCGTCGTCGTCACGCGCGAAGGGGAGCAGCCGGTGGGCGGCGCGCAGGCGGGCCATCGCGCCGAGAATCATGCCGGCCATGGCCTGGAAGCCCGGCAGCGCGTCGTGATGCAGGTAGGTCGGCGCCGTTGGCGGGGCCAGCCGCCGGTCCACCGCCGCCGCCGCCCCGAGCGCGTCGCAGAGCGCGAGGTGCAGCTGGTAGGGCGACGCCGCCTCGTCGCGCAGCAGCGCCTCCAGTCGCGGCAGCGGCGCCGAGATGGCGCGCAGGGCGATGTCGTCCTCCCGCGTCTCCACGCCGAGCCCTGCCGCTGCCCCCCTGAGCCGCTCGGCCACGCCGGTCGCCTTGCCGCGCAGATCCTCGGCGACGGCGCGCGCGACGGCGTGGATCGGCTGCTCCCGCGTCGCGCGCAGCGCGGGCGGCTGATAGGGCAGCAGCTCCAGCCGCCCGCCGACCTTCGCCACCTGCGCGATCGGCAGGGACACCCACGCGGCGCCCGGCCCGATCATCGGGGAGGCGGTGGCGTGGAGGGTGAGCGCCGGGCGCAGCCGCGGCGTCGCGACCGGGTTCTCGCCCAGGTTCTCGTCCATCACGAGCTCGCCCTCGACCGACAGGTAGCGCCGCAGCGCGCCCGGCGCCGCGGCGCGGGCGCTGTGCGCGGCCACGCCGAGATGGATGGTCGCCGGCCTTGCGGCGAGATCCTGATCCAGGGCGTCGAGGTCGAGTTCCAGCGAGGCGGCGCCGGGGCGCGGATGCGCGACCACCAGCCCGTCCGGCGTCAGCGCGTCGAGCTCGACGACGCGGAAGCAGCCGGCAAACAGCGCGCCGGCGTCGATTTCAAGCGCGCGCACGCCCCAGAAGAAGGGGGCGGCCGCGCGCAGCTGGTAGTTCAGCGTCGCCTCGATGCGCCGCGCCTCCTGCTGCATGTGCTGGGGGGCGAGCATCATGCCCTCGTGCCACTGCACCGCCTCGGGCGTCTCGGCGGCGGCGGGGCCCTCGGGGCGTCGGGCGCTCATTGCGCGACGTCGAAATCGCGGGGGCCGAGCGTGACCCGGACGCCGTCGAGGTCCGGCAGCTGGGCGCGATGCGCGCCCGGGCCTGCGTAGCTGGCGAAGACGAACACCGCCTCCACGCCGCAGGGGAAGCTCACGCTGTCGGGCCCCACGCTCTGCCCCGGCGCGATCTCCCACCCGGTCACGTCCACGCCGTCGGGATTGTCGCGCAGGATCTGGTCGCGGGTGGAGAAGTAGGTCGAGGCGGGCAGGGCCGCGAGCGCGTCGGCGGCCCGCTCGTCGCGCGCCACCACGACGTCGACGGCCGTCGCGGAGGCGCCGTTGGCGTCCGGGGCGGCCACGATCTCGACGGCGCCGCTGGCGTCCACGCCGCAGACCGTGGCGCAGGCCGACAGGAGCCCCGCCGCTGCGGCGCAGGCCGAAAGGCGCAGGAACGTCTTGGCGCTCATCGCGGCGTCTCCGTAGGGCGCAGGACCGGCGTGATGGCGAAGGCGCGGCGGATGTCCTCCGCCGCCCGCGCGGCGCTGCCGGAACTGGGATAGGGGCCGATGGTCACTTCCGACCATTCCCGGCCGCCGGGGTCGACCGAGCCCACCAGCCGCGCCGGCATCGCGCGCGCGCCGAGTTCCTCGGCGAACGCCTGCGCATCGGCGCGCCTCGCGAAGGCGCCGGCGGACAGCGTGTAGCTTTCCGGCTCCAGCGCCGCCAGCGCGGCCGTCGCGCGCGGGTCCGGCGCCGGGTCGGAAGACGCGTCGTGACGCGCGGGGTCGGCAGGCGCGCCGTGACGCGCGGGGTCGGCAGACGCGCCGTGACGCGCGGGGTCGGCAGGCGCGCCGGCGTCGGCGTTTCCGCCGGCGGGCGCGTCCGCCGGTCGGGGACGCGTCGCCGCCCGCGCGTCCGCCGAAGCGAGGGCGGCTGCGCCCGGCCCGGGGGCCTGAGCCGCCGCGCCCGCGGGGGCGACGCCGGCCGGGGGCGCGTCCCCGGCGGCGCCGAAGGGTGTTCGCGCGGAGGTCTCGGCGGAGGTCTCGGCGGAGGTCTGCGGGGCGGCGCCTGCCTGCATCGCGCCCGCGGCGCCGGCGGCCGACAGCGTCACGCCGAATACGGCCCCCAGCAGAAAGGCGCTCACCGTCGTCGTCACGAGTCCGGCGAGAATCACGACCCTGAGCATCGACTGTCTTCCCTGCATTCTGCACTGTCGCCACCCGCCGTTCTGGCGCGCGGAAGTTGAGGCGTCGCTATCACTCGCCCGATGCGCGAAAAAAAATTTCGGTCTGGCGTGCCGGACGGCGTCGGACGGCGTGTCTCATCAGCATGATGAACCTTCGTTTCGAGGTGGTTTCCCGGGCGGGCCGCTAGCTGACCATCACCGTGAACTGGCCCGCCATGGAGAACTGGATGGCGCCGCCATAGGCGCATGTCGCAAGGCAGCCGTCGTGCAGCGCCGGCTTGCCGCCGATCAGGACGGTCGCGGAGCCCGGCGCCCATGGAGCCACCGTCATCGGGATGCACGGCATCGGCGTGAGTGCGCCGAGGGCGGCGGCGGTGGCGGCGGCGACGGTGGGATTGGCGAGGCTCATGCAGGTTCCGAAAGTGGGAATGTTGAGCATGGGGACGTAGTCGAAGCTGGTGCCCGCCGGCAGACCGCCGGCCATCACCGTCTGTCCCGGCGCCGCGACGAATGCCGCCGGCGCCGCGCCGAAGCTGCACGACATCATGGCTCCGGTGACGACTTGAAAGGACATTGCGGCTCCGGATGCGGCCGCTCTGGAACGCAGGATGCGCCGGTTCGCTCGCCGTGCGCGCCCACATTCCGGGAGCGTGATCGTCGCCCGGTGTTGTTGTCGGATATGGTAAACTTTCGTTTAAGGCGCCTGCGTCGCGTCCCCGGCTTCGCGCCTCCCGCCGCTTCGGCGGCGCCGCCCGGTCAGTCCGGCCTGCGCCCCAGATCCGCGTGTCGCCGGCGTCTCCCGCCCTGCGGGGCGGTCAGGCCGCAAAGGCAGGCGCCGTCGGTCCCGCCGCGACGCGACAGGCGAGAGCCGCTTGCGCGACCGGCGGAAGCCGCCTGACGGCGCCCGCGCCACTCTCCGGCGCATGGCCTGCGCCGGGCGAAGCCTCGGGATTGCGCTGTGGAGCCTGCCGCCGCCCCCCGCCGCGCCGGGGCTGGGACGCGCGGGCAATGACCCGAACCATGATGCGATGGGGCCGCGCTCGCCCGCTGGCCTCCGGGATGGGGCGCATGGCCCGCATCCGATTCGAGTCGCGGCGCCTGTGGCGGGGCGTCCGCAGCCTCGCCCATGCCGATGCCGGCGACCGTATCATCGGAGGCGCGCCGCTCCGGCCGGGCGCGCGTCGCCGTCCGCACGGTCCCGCCGGGCGCCCCGAAATCTCCCGGCCGACGCTACCGGCGCAAGCGATCCTGTCGCCCGGGCGAGGGCTGCGACCCTCCGCCCGCTGGGCGCGCGCCGACCGTCGTTGCGGCGACGATCGCGATCTGGGACTGCGCGATGGCGTTCAGCCTTGCGACCATCGCGGCCGCCGCTGCGGGCGCCAGATCCGGCCGCGCCGCGGCAAACAGCGCCGCATGCCTCAGAGACTGGGCCGTGGCGGCCATCCATTTCCGCGCAAGCGGCGGCTCGATCCGGTCGAGCGCGTCCTCTATGCCGCAGGCATGTCGCCGCAGCTCTTCGGTCGTCGACCCGGCTTCGATCGTGCTGAGAAGGGTCGCCGCCTCGAGCGCCAGCCCGGCGAGTTCGGCGTCGATCTCGAAAGCGGCGCCGTTGATCTGAGACATCGGAATGCGTCTCCGAAAGAAACTGTACGGGGTTAGGGAAACACTTAACGATCTGTTAGGCAAGCGGGCCGCCGTCATGGCGCCATGGTCGCAGCGCGCGTCGGAGCGCCGTACGGCGTGGGGCGCGAAATGGGCGTTAGCGCAGGGCGCGGAATGACGGACATCGCGCGGGAACGGAGCGCAAGCAATTGAAATAAAGAATGAAAGCTATCCGGCGCGTTTGCGGCGGGATCCAGCCGGCTCGCGGCGTCCGATCGCCCTGAACCGGCGGGCGGCTGCCCGGCGGGCCCGTTTGGCGCGGTCGGCGACAGCGTCCCGCAGTCGTTCGTTAAAATTTTAGAAAGTTTTCGCGCCAAGCATGAAAGCGAAGCCCTGTCGAAGTCCGGAGCGACGCGTATGCGCGCACTGAAAGCGGCCATTGAAAAGCGACGGTCCAAATTTCTCGCCGCGCGCCTTTCGGGATGCGGCGACCGTCCCCGGTGGCGACCGTGACGGCTTGGGCGCCGAGGCGGGTTGCGCCGCGGCACGCAGCGCGGACCGTGCGTCTCCAGCGTCGCCAGCTTCCCGCCCGTCGCTCGAGATCTCTCGATGATCCCCGCCGAGGAGCCGCCAGCGCGGCCTGATCCGCGCGTGCCACGTCAGAAACTGCTTGAAGCGGCGGCCCCAGCGCCCGTCGCGAAGAACGACCCGTCCCGCTCCGCCCCCAGACGCCGCGCGCCCCGCTCGCCGCAGCGTTTCCGTGCGCAGCCCGGACGCCGCGCGCCGAACGCGCCGGAGGCGGCGCCGCGTCCGGCGCGCCCGGCTGCGTCCGGGTCCGACGCATGGTCGACCCCGCCGAAGCAGGCGAGATCACCGAAAGCGAGGCCATGGCGGTCGCGGTCGGGCGGGCTGTCCCGGGCGGACGGTCCTGCGCTGTCCGCTTCCCGCGCCGCCACCTTGCCGCTGTGATCCCATCTGCAAAGCCGGCGCTACTCTCGGTTGTGTGCGTCACGCCGGAGAGATGCGTTGCGTCGTGATCAACCCATGCATGAGGAACTGTAGATGTTCTTGATCAGAACCCGGCTCGACATGAGCCCGATCCACGGAATCGGCGTTTTTTGCGTAAACATGATCCATGCCGGCGCGCGCGTGTGGCGTTTCGAGCCCGCATTCGACAAGACTATCAGTGAAAGCGAACTGGCGCGGCTCCCCGAGCATGTGCGGGAGCATGTAATCGTGCATGCGGAACACTTCCCAGAGCTTGGAGTTTATCGCTTGTCGAGCGACGAGGACAAGTACATGAATCATTCCATCACGCCAAACCTCCGCGTGACTGAAGATGACGTGCTCGTAGCCATCCGGGACATCGCGCCTGGCGAAGAACTGACCATAGACTACGGAGAGATCGGGATGATTCATCACATCGAGCGGAGCATCGATCCGGAACTCTCCCGCGCCGGCAGGGTCGTCGCGCAGCGCAGGATGACGGCGGCATGAGCGGCGCGGGGATCGCCATCACCGGCTTCGCGGTCGCCACGGCGATTATCGCCGACTACTTCATCAAGATCGCTTCCCAGAAGGAAGCCTCGTTGTTGACCTGGAGCTTCCTTATCGGCGCCAGTCTCTATGTGCTTTCGGCCGGCGGCTGGCTCTTTGCAATGAAGACGATGACTCTGGGGCAGGTGGGCGTCCTGTACTCGGTCGTCACGATACTTGCATTGACCGCGATGGGCGTGATCTGGTTCGAGGAAACGCTGGGGTGGCGCGAGGGCCTCGGCATCTTCTTCGCACTGCTTTCGGTCCTGCTCATGTCGCGATTCCTCTAGGTGAGGCTGCGGGCCTAGCCCCGCGCCCGGCCGATGCGCTGCGTCGGCCGGGCGCCACGCCTACTTGGGCAGCTTGAGCCACATCCAGCGGTTGTTGATCTCCGACTGCATGCCCGTGCCGACCGCTGCGAGCGGGTAGAAGCGTTCCCGCATCTCCTCCGGCGGATAAACGCCCGGGTTGGAGACGATCTCGGCGCTCACCATCGGCTTCGATCCTGGAACGGCGTTCGCGGCCTGCGACCAGTTCGTGAGGCGCGCAGCGACGTCGGGCCGCAGCAGGTAGTTCACGAGCAGGTGCGCCTCCTTGCGGTGCGGGGCGCCGCGGGGGATGGCGAAGCTGTCGACCCAGATCTCGGAGCCCTCCCGCGGCAGCATGTAGCCGACTTCCAGCCCCTGGGCGGCCGACGCCATCGCAAGCAGCACCTCCGTGCTCCAGGCGAGCGTGACGCAGGAGGCGCCCGTCGCCATCGCGTTGATGAGTTCGCTGTCGATCGCGCGCCAATGGACGGAGGCGCGCTCGATCGCCGCCATCGCGGCCTCGATGTCTTCGGGGTTCTTGCTGCCCGGGTCAAGGCCGAGCCAGGCCAGCGCCGCGCCGATCGCGGTCTCCGGCGCGTCGATGACGTGGACGCCGCAGCTCTCGAGGCGCCGCGCCAGCTCGGGCTCGAAGATCAGCCCCCAACTGTGCGGAACGCCTTCGGGAAAGCGGCGCTCGAGCTCCTTGACGTTGTAGCCGATGCCGGTGGTGCCCCAGAAATAGGGCATGGTGAGCGTGGCGTCCGACGCCGCGCCCGGCATCAGCGCCATGATGGACGTGTCGACGCCGGCGCTGTTCGGCACCAGGTCCAGATCGAACGGCTCGATGACGCCGGCTTTCGCCAGCCGGTCGATCTGCTGCGAATAGACCACCACCAGATCGAAGCCCTGCCCGCCCAGCAGCAGGCGCGCCTCCGCCTGTTCGCTGCTGGTGTAGGTTTCGATGACGACGTCGATTCCGGTCTCCTTCTCGAAATCCGCGATGACCTTGGGGTTGATGTAGTCCACCCAGTTGTAGAGCCGGACCATCCGGCTGGCGTCCGCCGTCGCCATGGCGGGGAGCAGGACGAGAGCCGCGAGGCTGGTCAGCGCCGCGGCGACGCCCGCGCGGCTGCGGCGTCGGATCATGATCCCACCCCCCGTTTCGCGGCGCCGCGCGCGCTTCTCCGTCGCGGCAGCGCCGCCAGCGCCGCCTCCAGGCTCCCGGCGTCGACCGGCTTGGTGATGAAGCCGTCCATTCCCGCATCGACCGCCGCGGCGACATGCTCCGGGCCGACATGGGCCGACATGCCATGTATCCGCGGCTTCCTTCGCAGATCGAGCGCCCGGATGCGCCGCGTGGCCTCGCACCCGTCCATTCCCGGCATGGATATGTCCATGAGGATCAGGTCCGGCGCGAAGGCGCGCGCGAGGTCGATCGCCGCGCGGCCGCTGGCGCAGACGGTCACGCTGCATCCCAGGCGCTCCAGCATGGCGCGCGCCACCTCGAGGTTCACGTCGTTGTCGTCCACAACGAGGACGCGCGGCGCCTCTGCCGGCTCGTCCATGTCGGGCGCGGCGCCGGGCGCGCCTTCAGTCTGCTCCTCCGCGGCGGCGTCCTCGCTGTCGACGACTTTCAGCGGCAGGCGGACGGTGAAGGTGGAGCCGACGCCGGGCTCGCTCTCGATGGCGACGCCGCCGCCCATGCCCTCCGCCAGCCGCTTCACGATGGCGAGGCCGAGGCCGGTGCCGCCGAAGCGCCGCGTGGTCGAACTGTCGGCCTGCTCGAACACGTCGAAGACCCGCGCCTGCGCCTCCGGCGCGATGCCGATGCCGGTGTCCTCGATCGAGATCGCAAGCGTCTGCGCGCCGTCCCGAGCGTCCTCGGCGGAGACGGAGATCGCGACGCGGCCCTCATGGGTGAACTTGATGGCGTTCGAGACCAGATTGTAGATGATCTGGCGGATGCGTGTCTCGTCGCCGGCGTGCAGCGCCGACACCTCCGGCGCCACGGCGTGTTCGAGCGCCACGCCCTTGCTGCTGGCGAGCGGCTCGAAGAGGCTCGCGCAGTCGGCGACCACGCCCCTCATGTCCAGCGGCCGGCAGTCGAACCGCGTCGCCTGGGCCTCGAGGCGCGACAGGTCGAGGATGTCGTCGAGCAGCGAGACCAGCGTCTTTCCGGATGACGTTATGATGTCGAGCATCTTGAGCTGCTTGTCGTCGAGGCGCGTGTGGCGGAGGATGCCCGCCATCCCGAGCACGCCGTTCATCGGCGTGCGGATCTCGTGGCTCATGGTCGCGAGGAACTGGGACTTGGATTTCGAGGCCAGCTCCGCCGCCTGCGTCTTCCGCAGGATGACGTCCTGCGATTGCATCACGCGCCGCTCCAGCGGGAGGAAGATGAACGCCGCGCTGAAGATCAGCGCACCGAAGCACAGCGCGACGAGCACGACGCTCTCCGTCGCGAGGTCGTCCGTCGCCTTCAGCAGCGCCGCGTATTCGTCCCGCCGCATCTGCAGCAGCGCCGGCTGCGTGACCTTTGAGATGTCGATGCCGAGCGTGGAGTACCGCTTCGCCTCCTGGCCCAGCGGACCCCCGCGCTCGATGAGCGGCTCCGCCAGCCTGATCATGACCGTGATCTTCTCGAGCGGCCTCAGCATCGGATTGGAGAGGATCGCCATGGTCCGCGGGGCGAGCGCGCCGGCGTCGCGCAGCCGGGCGATGCCCCTGGCCGCCGCCGAGAGCTGCTCGCGCCCGCTGCGGATGCTCGCGCGGCTTTCCTCGGCGCGCCAGACGTCGCTGGAGGCGACGAGGTCGTGAAGCCCCAGTTCGATCGAGGAGATGCCGCTCTGCGCCGACGTCAGGGCCTCGGAGATCTGTATCTTCGTCCGCACGTCCTCCCGCATGGCGCTGATCGAGAAATGCGAGAACAGCACGACGCCGAGGATGAGGGCGAACGCCGCGGTGAGGCGCAGCCGCAGATAGAGCCGCGTGACCGGCGGCGTGTGCCGAGGCGGCGTCGCCTCTGGCGCCTCCGGGCTCCGGGCGCCGTCGCGAGCGATCCTTCGACCCAGCGCGCCGGAGATGCGGCGTCGGAGCGCGTCCAGCGTCATGGCGATGGCCGCGCCTGCGTCGTGGCGCGCGCCGCACTCAGCCGGGCTGGCGCTGCGCGCCCCCGATGCGGTCGACGCCGCGGATCCGTCGACGAGGTTCTCATGCAAGTCTGCCAATGGCGCGATATCCGGTCGTATCTGAACAATGCGTGCAGTTAGACAAGCACACAACCGAAGATAGCGCACCGGAGTTCGGCGCCACGGGCGCGGGCAGCTGCGGTCGTCGCGTTGGCGCCACGGGGCGAAGATGCCCGATCTCCGCGCGCAGGGGGCCCGCACGGCCGTCAGGAACCTCCAGGAATGCCGATCCGGGTTCGATCACGGCGCCGAGCATAGCACCGTTCCGCATTCAGGGCGCGAGGCTGACTGCGTCGCGGCCCGGCGCAGGCGCTTCGCCTGACGCCGGGACCGTCCCGGCCTTCGGCCCGGTCGGCGCCTTGCGCCGCGCGATGCGGATGTTCGGGCCGTTCTCAGGCGGCGAGACCAACCTCCACGTCGTCGCGCCATTCAAGCCCCGGTCGGTATCGGGCCGCGATCCGCCCGTCCCTCAGCGCGAACAGGTGCATCCAGCCGTTGTCGAACAGGGCGCGCACCGCCGGATGGCGCTCAAGGACCGCCGTGACGGCCTCCTGCGGGGCCTCGATCATCACCGACAGCCTCAGCGGCTCGTGCGTCCGGCGCTCGCCGTCATGCAGCGCCTGCGTCGGCAGGCCGGCGCGAAGCCGCCCGCCATTGCCCTCCACCACGCCGATCCCGCCGACGACGTTGTGGATCAGCTTGTCGCCGCCGCCGAAGGCCTCGGGGGCCACGGCCGAGCCGTAGTATTGCAGGCTGATCCAGCTCGCCACGACGACCGGCGCGGTGAGGATCAACTCCAGCGTCGCGCCGCCCTCGTCGCGCCGCCAGTCGTAGCTGTGCAGGAAGGCCCTGCCGGCGAGGTCCGCACCCGCGGTCGCCGCGCGCGGCCCCGCGATGAAGGCGGCGCATCCCGCCAGGCCCCATTCCGGGCGCACCTGGGCCCAGTCGAGCGCCCGTGCGGCGACCGTGGCCGGCGTGGCGTTCGGCAACCGCGCCGCGCGCTCGGCGCGCGTCTCCGCGCCGGCCGCGGCCAGCCAGACCCGCGCCGCGTCGAGCGTCTCGGCGTCGCCCTGCGCGGGGTCGTCGACGTAGAGCGTCACTTCATCGGTCGTCGTGTCGTGCAGGCCGCCGACGAAAATGGCGTCCGGCGCCAGCGAGACGCCGCGTCCGGCCAGGCCCGCGCGTGTCTCGGGGTCGTTCAGCAGCGTCGCCAGCAGCCGCGCCGACACCGCGCCGGTGTAGCCGCCGCAGGCGCCGCAGTGATAGGCGCTCTCATGCGGGTTGTTGGCGACCTGCGCGCCATGGCCGATCAGCAGCACGAGCGGCGCCTGCGCGTTCGCCAGCCCCATCGCCTTCAGGACGGCGGCGCCGGCGTCGGCCTTGGCGCCTGCGTCGAGCTCGGTCTCGAAACGCGGCGGCGGCCCCATCTCCACCTGCCGCTTCGCGCCGAGGGCGTCCTTCACCAGCTTGAAGCCGTAGAGCGGCCCGGCGGCCTCGACGAAGGCGAAGGACGACACCGCCGCCTGCCGGAAGCGACCCCAGGCGCGCATCGCGCGCGCGGCGATGCGCGCGTCCTGCTCCGCGTCGGGGGCCGCGCGGCTGCTCGATGCGAGCGTCGGGCGCAGCAGCGCCGGAAGATGCGCCTCGGCGGCGTCCGAGCCGTGGTCGCGATGGGCGACGGGCAGGCCGAAGAAGCCCGCGAAGCCGACGGTCTCGACGTCGGGGCTCTGGCGCTCCAGAGCCCGGCGGAAGATTTCGGAGCGGACGTCGATGCAGAATGCCGCCTGCAGCGCGGGGCGGGGCGGCGCGGCGGCGGCCGCAGTCGCCGCCGCCGTCGCCAGCATCGCGGCGAGGCGGCGCTGGTGTGCACGCTCCGAGGCGTCCTGAAGGGTCGCGTCGATCATCTGGTCGCGCGTTGGCGTCAGCGGCGCCTCGTGCGCCGCCACCGTCGCCGCCCAGCCGGCCTGCGTCTGCGGCGCATGGGCCAGCAGAGCCTCCTCCCAGAGCAGGCGGATCGCCAGGAGATCGGTCAGCGCGCCGTCGGTTCCGCCGTCCAGCTCCGCCCGCCAGAGCAGCCAGCGCGCGTGCTGCGCCCAGCCGCCGAAATCCATCAGCAGGCGATGGAAGGCGGTCTCCGCGGCCGCCGCGGTGACGCCCAGCCCGTCGGCCGCGCGCAGGATCGCGCGCTCGGGCGTGTCCGGCGCGTCGGCGACATGGGCGCAGAAGCCGGCGAGCCCGGCGATCTCCGGCGTCAGGTCGTGGGTCGCCCAGGCCTTCCACGCGTCATAGGCGCGCCGTCCGGGCGCCGGCGTCCACAGCGCCTGTCCACGGTCGAAATGTCCGGCCGCCCAGAGGCCCACGGTGCGGTCGATCACCGTCGGCCAGTCGACCGCGCCGGTTCTCGCGGCGAGTTCGGCCACGGTCGGCAGCGCCGCCGGCGCCGCGCCCTCCCCGAGGCAGGCGGCCTTGAGCGTCTGCAGGTCGATGGGCGGATGGAGCCCCTCGCAGGCCTCCAGCGCGGCGCTCAGATCCTCGTCGGCGACGCTCCCCGCCACGATCTCCGCCGCATAGTCGGCCCGCGGGCGCGTCAGGCGGACGCCGGCGACGCGCGCGAGCCGCGCGCAGGCCGTCGCGAAGGGCTCGCCGGTCTGGCCGAGGAAGGGGTTGGCGGCCACCGTCGCATCGAGCGGGAAGGCGGGGGGGATCGCCCGCGCGGCGGCCTCGGCGGCCTTGAGGACGGCGTCGACCCGAGCCGGCGTCGGCGGCGTGTGCTGCAGCAGCATTTGCGTGTCCTCCCGATTGGTCATGGGTTCCTCGCCGCCCGGTAGCCGCCGATCAGGCGGTCGAGCAGCGCGTTGAGATAGAGGCCGTTCGCGAGATGCACCCGCAGGCTGGCGGTCGCCGGGTGATGCGCCCAGAGCGGAAACAGCGCCTGCGCCACGGCCACCGCGCCGAAGCTGGCCACCGCGACGACGATCAGCGCCCATTGCAGCTGCCCCGGCGCCGGGGCGGCCGGCAGATGCGGCCCCCAGATCGCCTCGGCGACGAGCTGGAGCGCGAAGTAGGCGGCCGCCGCCGCCAGCGACGCGCGCGCCGTGCGCCGCGTCAGCGCCTTCGGCGCGGCGTCGGCCAGGCCCTGCGCGACCAGATAGGCCACGCCGAAGACCAGCATCGCCCCGAGCGCCAGCGCCTGCGGCGACTTCGGCCCCGCCACGGCGATGAAGGCGCCGGCGACGGCGCCGTAGAGCAGCACGGCGAGCGCGAAGGACTTCGCCACCGCCCCGAGGCTGGGAACCGCGACGGGCCCTGGCCTGCGGGTCGCCGCCACCGCCCTGACCGCTCCGCCCGAGGACAGGAAGGCGTGCGCCTTGTAGAGCGAGTGCGCCACGATGTGCAGCAGCGCCAGCGTCCACAGCCCGAGCCCGCATTGCAGCAGCATGAAGCCCATCTGCGCAACCGTGGACCAGGCGAGCGCGGTCTTGACGGCGCTCTGCGTCAGCATCACCAGCGAGCCGAAGAGCGCGGTGAGCCCGCCGAGCATCACCAGCCCGGCCATCACGCCGGGGCTCGCCTGCACGATGTCGGCCGTCCGGATCAGCAGCACGCCGCCGGCGTTGATGACGCCGGCATGGAGCAACGCCGAGACCGGCGTCGGCGCCTCCATCACCTCCGTCAGCCAGCCGTGCAGCGGGAAGGCGGCGGTCTTGAGCGCCGCCGCGAGCGCAAGCATGGCGACGGCGAGATGCCCCGCGATTGGCAGCCCGCCGGCCGCCGCGCGGGCCAGCGCCGCCAGATCCGTCTCTCCGAACGCGATGAAGAAGAGGATCGCGGCCAGCGCCAGCGACGCGTCGCCCGCGCGCCAGACGAGCGTGAACTTCGCCGCCGCGCGCTGGGCCTCGGGCCGATGCGCCCGGAACAGCAGCAGCCGCCGCAGCCCGGCGCCGACCGCGACGAAGGCGAGGATCAGCGCGCCGAAGCTCCCCGCCTGAACGAGGACAAGCACCGCCGCAAGCGTGGCGAGCATCAGGCCGTGAAAGGCGCCCTCCTGCGCCTCGCCGTCGAGATAGCTGCGCGCGTAGCGGATGACGATCCAGCCGATGAAGGCGACGAGCAGCGTCATGGCGGCGCTGACGGCGTCGAGGCGCAGCGACAGCCGCGCCGCGCCCTCCAGCATCGACGCCTCCGCCGGCCCGGCCGAGACGAAGCGCGCGACCCCGAACGCCGCGAGCGCCAGCGCCGCGAGCGCCGCCCGCTCCGCAAGCAGCGGCAGTCCGCCGGGACGGCGCCCCGGCGACAGCGCCGCGAGCGCCGCGACGACCAGCAGCGGGGCCGGCGCGAGAAATGACGGCGGAAGGGAGGACAGCATGGCTCAGCTCCGGACGATCTGCGGACCGGCGTGAAGCTAGGGCTTGCCGATCTTCCAGAAAATTACATATTATCGGGGTAAATCATCTATCAGATAGAACGATGTCCTCGCTCAACCTGCATCACCTGCGCCTGTTCCGCGCCATCGCGCGCGATGGCACGCTGACCGGCGCGGCGCGGGCGCTGAACCTGTCGCAATCGGCGCTCTCGACCCAGCTTCGCACGCTGGAGGCCGCGCTCGGCCACGACCTCTTCGAGCGGCGCGGGCGCGGGCTGGCGCTTTCCGAGGCCGGGCGCATCGCGCTCGACCACGCCGACGCGATCTTCAGGACCGCGGACGACCTCACCGCCACCCTGCGCGACGTCGCCGGGCCGCGGCGGGCGCTGCGCGTGGGCGCGCTCGCGACCCTTTCGCGCAACTTCCAGCTCGCCTTCCTGCGCCCGCTCATCGGGCGGCGGGACGTCGAGGTGGTGCTGCGGTCGGGGCCGCAGGCGGAGCTGCTGCGCGGTCTCGACGCGCTGTCGCTCGACGTGGTGCTGACCAACCTCGCCCCGGCGCGCGACGCCGCCAGCCCCTATCTCGTGCAGCGCCTGTCGGAGCAGCCCGTCAGCCTCATCGGCACGCCGGCGCGGGCGAGGGGTGGCGCCCGCCCGCTCGCGGCGCTGCTGTCGGACGCGCCGCTGATCCTGCCGACGCCCGAATCCGCGATCCGGGCGACGTTCGACGCGCTCGTGGAGCGTCTGGGGGTGACCCCGATCATCGCCGCCGAGGCGGACGACATGGCGATGCTCCGGCTGCTGGCGCGCGAGGACGCCGGGCTCGCGGTCATTCCCACCATCGTGGTGAAGGACGAGCTGGACAGCGGCGCGCTGGTCGAACTCGCCCGGCTCGACGACATCCGCGAGGCGTTCTGCGCCGTCACCATCCAGCGCCGCTTTCCCAACCCGCTGCTGGCGGAGGTGCTGCGCGCGCAGGCCGGCGCCGGCCTCCCCGTCGCTCCGGCGGCGGAGGCCTAGCCGTCCCTGCAGAACGCCGCGAAGGCCTCCACGTAGTCGGGATGCCAGCGCGACAGCGGCGGGCGGTTCTCGATGATGTCGCCGGCCGCCCAGGCGATGCGCTTCTCGTCGAGCGCGCGCGGCACGTCGTTGTCGGGGCACAGGATGTAGAAGTCGCCCGCCGCGAGCCGCTTCATCATGAAGGCGACGGTCTGCCCGGGCGTCCAGGCGGCCTCGGGCTTCTCCGTGCGGCCGCGCGCCGTCAGCCCGGTGAAGACGAAGCCGGGGATCAGCAGATGCGCCGAGACCTCGCAGCCCGGCGTCGAGCGCAACTCGTGCTGAAGCGCCTCGGTGAACGCCTTCACGCCGCTCTTGGCGACGTTGTAGGCGGGGTCGCCCGGCGGCGTCGTGATCCCCTGCTTGGAGCCGGTGTTGATGATCAGGCCCGGCGTCTTCCGCTCGATCATCCCCGGCGCGAACATCCGGCAGCCGTGGACGACGCCCCAGAGGTTGGTCTCGATGACACGCGTCCAGTTCTCCAGCGAGCCGAACAGCGCGCTGCCCGGCTGCACGCCGGCGTTGTTCATCAGCACGTCGACCGGACCGAGGCGGCTCTCGACGGCCTGCCGCAGGGCCTGCAGCTCCTCCACGCGCCCGACATCGGCGCGAAAGGTCGTCACGCGCTCGGGGCCGCCGTCGATGTTCGCCGCCGCCTCGGCGAGCCTGCCCGCGTCGATGTCGACGATGCAGACGCGCAGGCCGAGCGCGGCGAAGGCCTGCGCCGCGGCGAGGCCGATGCCGGCCGCGCCGCCGGTCACGACCGCGACGCCGCCCGACTTGAGTGCTGGATGGACCATTGCCTGCTCGCTTCGTTCGGGGATCGCTCCGTCTGGCTGACCACGGTAACGCGGTTCGCCGGCCGGGGCGACGCCGAACGCGCGGCCGCCTTCGGGGGGGGAGGCGCCTGCGGCGCGGCGGCGGGCGCGGTAGGGCTGGGCGCTAGACCTGCGCGGGGTGCTCCGCCGCCCAGTGGCGGGCGATGTCGAGCCGACGCGTGATCCAGACGCCCTCCTTCGCGGCGACGTAGTCGAGAAAGCGCGCCAGACCCGAGGCGCGCGCCGGGTGGCCGACGAGCCGCATGTGCAGGCCGACCGACATCATCTTCGGCGTGCGGGCGCCTTCCTCCCACAGCATGTCGAAGCCGTCCTTGAGGAATTCGAAGAACTCCCGCCCCGTCGCCATGCCGCCGCGCCCGAACTTGGCGTCGTTGTGGGTGAGCGAATAGGGCACCACCAGATGCGGTCTGCCCCCGACCTCGGTCCAGTAGGGCAGCTCGTCGTCATAGGCGTCGCTATCGTAGAGGAAGCCGCCCTCCTCCGCGACCAGCCGGCGGGTGTTCAGGCTCGGCCCGTAGCGGCAGTACCAGCCGAGCGGACGCTCGCCCACGGTCGCCTGCAGCGAGGCGACGGCGCGGCGGATGTGCTCGCGCTCCTCCTCCTCGCTCAGCCAGTAATGCTGCACCCAGCGCCAGCCGTGGCAGCAGACGTCGAAGCCGGAGGCGGCGACGGCGGCGGCGGCCTTGGGGTTGCGCTCCAGCGCCAGCGCGCAGCCGAACACGGTCATCGGCAGGCCGCGCTCCTGAAAGAGCCGCATGAGCCGCCAGAAGCCGACGCGCGAGCCGTAGGCGAACATGCCCTCGCCGGCGAGGTCGCGCCCCCGGACGTCGGGGTCGAGCGGCGCCTCGGTCAGCGCCGTCTCGGTGTAGCCCTCGCCGTCCTGGAACGACGGTTCGGAGCCCTCCTCGTAATTCACCACGAAATTCAGCGCGACGCGGGCGCCGCCGGGCCAGCGCGGGTCGGGCGGCGCGTCGGCGTAGCCGATGAGGTCGCGGCGGCTGTGGGTGCTGTCGTCCATGGCGGTCATCCCCTCACAAGAAACGGCTCGACGTCGACGAACTCCTCGTCGCCAGGGCCGCCGTCGCGCCACATCAGCACCGCGAGGCTCGCCGGCGCGGCGAGCAGCGTCAGCGGATGGTGCCAGACGTCGGCGCCATAGGTGACGCCGACGCCGCCCTCCGCCAGGAACGCCCGCGCGGCGGAGACGTCCGGGCCGCCCTGCGGCGCATGGGGCGCGACGATCACCAGCATGGCGAGGTCGCCCATCGGCACGAAGCTCTGCGAGCTGAACTGGTGGCGCTCCATCCGCCGCGCCTCGACGGGCAGCGACGCCGCCGCCTCCACGCGCGAGAGCGAGAGCGACGGACGCGCCGCCTCGCGACGCGACGCGAGCGCGCCCTCGAAGAAGGCCCGTCCGGCTGATATCGGCGGGACGAGCGGCTCGCCGAACGGGGCGAACGCCGCGGCGGTCAGCGGTTCGATGGAGATGGCGCGCATCGGCACGTCCCTGCAGCTTCGGTCGCCACAGCGGGCGCCATCCAGCCCGCCGCGTCGATAGCTCTGGCGATGTCCCCGGACGCATGGACAGAAATTGATTAAATTTTCAGCCGCCAGCCAAATGGAATGCCATCTTTTGGCTAGTTTCCTCCCAGTGCCGGCCCATGGGCTGAAAATCGTTGCAAGGAATCGCCCGCCGCTTTGCGACTTGGGCTGATTGGATCGGAAGCGGGATCGCAATGGCCGATGGCGGCGCAGTGACGGAGGCCGGCGCGACGCACGGGGTCAGCCTCGAAGTCGACGCGGTAAGCCACGAGTTCGGCGCCTATCGGGCGCTGGACGACGTGTCGCTGCGCGTCGAGCCGGGCGAGGTGATGGCGCTGCTCGGCCCGTCCGGCTGCGGCAAGACCACCCTGCTTCGGGTGATCGCGGGCTTTCTGGCGCAGTCGCGCGGCGCGGTGTCGGTCGGCGGCGTGCGCGTCGACCGGCTGCCGCCGGGGCGGCGCAACATCGGCATCGTGTTCCAGAACTACGCGCTGTTTCCCCACCTGACCGCCGCGCAGAACGTCGGCTACGGGCTGGCGGCGCGCGGCGCGGCGCGCGCCGAGATCGCGCGGCGGACCCGCCAGTTTCTGGAAGTCGTCCGAATGGAGGCCTACGCGGAGCGGCTGCCGCGCGAGCTCTCCGGCGGCCAGCAGCAGCGCATCGCGCTGGCGCGCGCGCTCTGCGTCAGCCCCGGCGTGCTGCTGCTCGACGAGCCCTTCGCCGCGCTCGACAAGAACCTCCGCCTCGACATGCAGATCGAGATCAAGCGGCTCCAGCGCCGCTTCGGGCTGACCGCGATCCTCGTCACGCACGACCAGGAGGAGGCGATGAGCGTCGCCGACCGCGTCGCGGTGATGCGCGGCGGGCGTATCGAGCAGCTCGGCCCGCCGGCCGACGTCTACGACCGGCCCGAGACGCTGTTCGTCAACAATTTCATCGGCTCGACAAATCTCCTGCCCGGCGCCGTCGCGGCCGACGGCTCGGTGCGGCTCGCCGCCGGCGCGACAGTTGCGCCGCCGCGCCCCGCGCCGGCCGGCGCCCGCGTCGTCGTCTCGGTGCGGCCGGAGGACGTGACGCTCCACGACGCGCCGGCGCCCGACCGGTTTCCGGCCCGCTGCCGCCTCAGCCTGCCGCTGGGCGCTGTCACGGTGCTCGATCTCGAAGCGGAAGGGGGCGCCGCCGTCAAGGTCGTGCGGCTGCGCTCCGCCGAGGGGCCGACGCTCGACGGCCCCCTCTGGTGCGGCGTGCGCGAGGGCGCGCGCGTCTCGATGTTCGCGGAAGACAGCTAGAACCCGACACGCAAGGAGACCGCCATGACACGACATCTCTTCAATCGCCGCGCCGTCCTCGGCGGGGCGGCGGCCGCGACGGGCGTCGCGCTCTCGGGGCTGCCGGCGCGCGCCTCGGGCGACGTGATCGCCGCGATCTATCCCGGCTCCTGGGAGGAGGCCTTCCGCAGCATCGTGGGGCCTGCGCTGACCGAAGCTTCCGGCGTCAACCTCGAACTCGATCCGCTCTATGCGGTCGACCAGATCGCCAAGGCCCGCGCCGCCCGCGGCCTGGCGCCGTTCGACGTGTTCGTGCTCGACCCCGGCCCGGCGGCGAGCGGCATGGAGATGGGCCTGTACCAGCCCCTCGACATGTCGAAGCTGAGCAACGCCGCGAAGCTGCCGCAGGTGTTCGTCGACGACTTCAGCATCCCCGTCGCGGCGCAGGTGGTCGGCATCGCCTACAACCCCACGAAGGTCGCCAAGCCCGCCGGCTGGGCGGACCTCTTCAAGCCGGAATTCGCGAGCCGGCTGGGCCTCACCGGCTTCCAGACCACCTTCGGCACGACCTCGCTGATCGAGATCTCGAAGATCTTCGGCGGCTCGGAGACCGACGTCGCGCCGGCGATGGAGAAGATCAAGGAGATCCTGCCGCAGGTGGCGGCCGTGGCCCAGCCCTCGGCGATGGCGGGGCTGTTCCAGCAGGGCCAGATCGACCTGATGTACACCAACACCCAGACGGTCGCGACGCTCAAGGGCCGCGGCGTGGACATCGAGTTCGCCGTCCCCGAAACCGGCGCCATCGCCTTCGTGACCACCATGCACATCGTGAAGGACGCCGAGAACGTCGAGAACGCCTACAAGTATCTCGACACGGTGATCAGCGCCGGCGTGCAGGACAAGCTGATGCAGGCGCCGTTCAACTTCATCCCCGTCAACGGCGACGTCGACCTGCTCGACACCCTGCCGATGGCGTCGCTCGACGAGATGAACGGCTTCGTCCGCCATGACTGGACGAAGATCAATCCGCTGCGGCCCGGCTGGATCGAGCAGTTCAACCGCGAGGTCGCGGCTTGACCGCAGCCGCCTCGGACCTTCGCGCAGGCGCCGTCGCGCGCCTGCGCCTCTCGCCGCCCGAGTGGCCGCTCGTGGCGCCGCTGGGGCTGATCTTCGTCGGCTTCTTCCTCGCGCCGCTGGCCCTGCTGGTCTGGACCAGCATGCACGCCGACGCGGAGATGACGCGCCTCGGGCCGGAGAGCTGGATGCGGTTCCTCGGCGACCCTTTCTATCTCAAGGTCGCCGCCGACACGCTGCTGCTCGGGCTCAAGACGGTGGCGCTGACGCTGGTGCTGGGCGTCGCCATCGGGCTGATATTCCTGGAGGCGTCGCCGGCGCAGCGCACCGCGCTGCTCTTCATCATCATCCTGCCGTTGCTGCTGTCGGTCGTGGTGCGGACCTTCGCGTGGATCGTCATCCTCGGCTCGGAGGGCGTGGTCAGCAACGCCGCATTGGCGCTGGGCCTTACCTCGGCGCCGTTCTCGCTGCTGCAGACCGAGCTCGGCCTCATCATCTCGCTCGCCCAGATAGAGCTGCCGCTCATGCTGCTGCCGCTGCTGTCGGTGATGGGGCGGATCGACCCGAACCTGCTCGACGCCTCGCGCGCGCTGGGGGCGAGCCGGTGGCGCACGCTGTGGCGGGTGATCCTGCCGCTCAGCGCGCCGGGGCTGACGGCGGGCTGCCTGCTGGTGTTCGCAAGCTCCACCGCCGCCTTCATCTCGCAGTCGGTGATCGGCGGGGGGCGGCTGATCTACATGCCGCTGGTGATCTGGCAGCAGTCGATCGTGGTCTACAACTGGCCCTTCGCCGCGGTCGTGTCGCTGTGCCTGCTGATCTCGGTGCTCGGGGTGATCGGCGTGATCCACTGGCTGGGGAGGCGCGTCCGTGCGTAGGATCCATGCGCCCGCCGACGCGCTCTACGCCGCGGTGGTGGGCCTTCTGGGGCTTATCGCGCTGGCGATCCTCGTCGGGCCGGTGCTCGTCGTGCTCGCAGTCTCGTTCACCAGCGAGCCGAGCCTGCGCTTCCCGCCGCAGGGCTTCTCGCTCAGATGGTACGCCGCCCTGATCGACCCGGCGCAGTCCGGCCACATCCACGAGGCCGCGCTGAACTCCGTCACGGTCGCGCTCCGGGCGGCGGGCGTCGCGACGCTGGTCTCCGGCGCGGCGGCGCTGTGGCTGCGCACGCGCAGCGGCCCTGCGGGACGGGCGGTCGACCTCGCCTTCATGTCGCCGCTGGTGCTGCCGATGCTCTCCTTCGGGCTGGCGGCGCTGATCCTGCTGACGACGATCCGCGTGCGGCCGACGCTGTTCTGGCTGTCGGCGGGGCATCTCGTGGTCGTCGCGCCCTATGTGCTGCGCACCACCGCCGCGAGCCTCAGCCAGCTCGGCCAGCCGCTTCTCGACAGCTCGGCGAGCCTCGGCGCCAGCCGCCTCTACACCTTCCGCCGGATCACGCTGCCGATCATCGCGCCGGGCCTTGCGGCGGGCGCGTTCCTCGCCTTCATGGCGTCGATGGACAACGTGCCCGTCTCGCTGTTCCTGAGCAGCGCGCGCACCGACATGCTGCCGATCCGGCTATGGGGCATGATCGAGTCCAGCCTCGACGTGCGGGTGGCCGCGGCGTCGGGCGTGCTTGTCGTCTCCACGACCCTGCTGCTGCTCGCCATGAACCGCCTCGTCAACCTGTCGAGACGGATCAGCCGCTAGCGGACGGGGGCTCGGTCCCGGTCCATCGCCACCGCCGCGGCGTGGGCGGCGAAGCCCTCGTAGCGCGCGAGCGCGTGGGCGTGGCGGGCCATCTCGGGGTAGGCGGCGGCCGTGACGTAGCCGACCGAGCTGCGCTTCATGAAGTCGGTGACGGAGAGCGGCCCGAAGGACTTCGCCCAGCCCCCGGTGGGCAGGACGCAGTTGGGGCCGAGAACGAAATTGCCCAGCGTGATCGGCGTGCGCCGACCCAGCAGCACCTCGGCGGCGTTGACGATGCGGCCCAGATGCGCGAACGGCTCGTCCGAAAGCACCTCCAGATGCTCCGGCGCGTAGTCGTTGACGAAGGCGTAGGCGTCCTCCAGCGACGCCGCCAGCACGACGCCGCCGCGCGGGCCGCCAAGCACGGTCGAGACGAAGCCCGCGCGCTGCTCGGGCAGGGCGGCGATCAGGCCGGGCAGGGCGGCCAGCGCGCCTTCCGCCACGGCCCGGTCATGGGTCACGAGATAGGCCGAGCTGTCGGGGCCGTGCTCGGCCTCGATCATCAGGTCGGCGGCTGCGAGGCGCGGGTCAGCCGTTTCGTCCGCGAACACGATCGATTCGGACGGTCCCGCCGGCAGGCCGGTGTCGATCCGCCCGGCCAGCAGCCGCTTCGCCGCGACGACCCACGGGCTGCCGGGGCCGACGATCTTGGCGGCTTTCGGGATCGGCCCGGCGCCGAAGGCGGCGGCGGCGACGGCCTGCGCGCCGCCGGCCTTGAACACGCGACCCACGCCGGCCTCGCGCGCCGCGACCAGCGTCGCGGCGTCCACCCCGCCCTGAGGCGTCGGCGGCGTCAGGATGCAGGCCTCGGGAACCCCGGCCACCATGGCGGGCACCGACGTCATCATCGTCACCGACGGAAACGCCCCCTTGCCGCGCGGCACATAGAGCGCGACGGACGGGATCGGCGTCCAGCGGTCGCCGGCGAAGGCGCCTGGGCGGACCTCCTCCAGCCACATCGGTTCGGGAAGCTGCTTCTCGTGGAAGCGGCGGATGTTCGCGACGGCGTAGCGGATCGCCGCGATCACCTCCGGTTCGACCGCGCGATAGGCGACCTCGAAATCCTCCTCGGTCGCCTCCAGCGCGCCAAGCTCGCCCGTCACGCCGTCCAGGTCGCGCGCGAAGCGGCGCAGGGCGGCCTCGCCCTCGGTGCGCACCGCCTCGATGATCGGGGCCGCGCGCTCCAGCACGTCGCCGAGTTCCTGGTCCGCCCGCAGCATCAGCGCCGCCCGCGCCGCGCCGTCCATGGCGCCCAGTTCGTGCAGGTTCACGCGCAGCGTCATCGCTCGCCCCCTCATTTGGCCTTCAGGAAGATGTCGAGCCCCACCAGCCGGTCCAGCGCCCAGATCGCCGCCGCCGCCGCCAGCACGAAGATGCTGGAGACCGCGGCGAGGTCGGGCGTTATCACCGCCCGTATGGAGTTGTAGACATGCACCGGCAGCGTGACCGTCCGCGCATCCACCAGCAGCAGGCTCACCAGGAACTCGTTCAGCGCGAGGATGAACATCAGCAGCGCCCCGGCGACAACCCCGGGCGCGACCGCCGGCAGCGTGACCAGCAGAAAGGTCTGCGCCGGCCCCGCGCCGCAGTTCGCCGCCGCGCGCTCCAGCTCCGGGTCGAGCCCGTTCACGCTCGCCGCCACCGCCCAGATCATGAAGGGCAGGTTGATCACGCAGGCCGCAAGGCCCACCGGCCAGACCGCGCCCAGCAGGCGAAGCTCGCCGAACAGCAGCATCAGCCCGATCCCCGAGCCGATCAGCGGCACGGTGAAGGGCAGCAGCAGGTAGAGCTGGATCGCCGTCGCCCGCCTGAACCGCCAGCGCGCCAGCGCCACCGCCGCCAGCGTGCCGGCGGGGATGGCTACCGCCGTGCAGACCGCCGCCACCTCCAGCGAGCGCAGGAAGGCGCCGCGCAGCGCCGTGCTCGACAGCACCTGCCCGTACCAGCGCAGCGAGAAGCCCTCGGGCGGAAAGGCGACGATGTTCCCTGCGGTGAAACTGGCGCCCAGCACCACCAGCGAGGGCGCCGCGAGAAACGCCGCGGCCAGCGCCGCGACCGTCCAGTGCAGCCAGCCGCCCCTCACCGCGCGCCCCTCACCGCGCGCCCCTCACGCCCAGCGCGGCGACGCCCGCCGCGGCCAGCAGGACGCCCGCGACCGTGGTGCCCGCCAGCGTGAGCAGGAGCGTGATCGCCGAGCCCAGCCCGGCGTCCGACGTCCGGAAGAACTGGTCGTAGACGAGGTTGGCGAGGAAGTCGTTGGTCCCGCCGCCGAGAATGGCGGGCGTCGCGAAATCGGTCAGCGTCAGCGTCGCCACCACCAGCGCCGCGGCGATCAGGCCGGGGAGGGCCATGGGGATGACGACATGCAGCAGGGCGCGCGGCCAGCTCGCGCCGCAGCTCTCCGCGGCGCGCTCGACCTCCTCGGGAATGGCGGCCAGCGCCGGGGCCAGCATCAGCACCGCAAAGGGCAGCATGTACTGCACCAGCCCGAACAGCACGGTGGGATACTGGAACAGCATCCGCCACGGGCCGAGGCCCAGCGCGCCCAGCGCCTCGTTGGCCAGCCCCTCCTGCCCCAGCACGATCAGCCAGCCATAGGCGCGCACGACCTGCCCGATGAAGAAGGGCAGGAACAGCCCCACCAGCAGCAGCTTGCGCAGCCGCGCCGAGCGGGTCCGCGTCATGGCGTAGGCGTAGGGGAAGGCCAACGCGAGACAGATGATCGTGACGACCGCCGCGGCGAGCAGGCTGCGCCGCGCCGTCGCCCAGAACGCGCCCGACCCCAGCGCCCTGGCGTAGTTGGCGAGCGACCAGTCCTCCGACAGCCGGTAGGTGCGGAAATCCATCTCGCGCAAGCTGGCGTCCGCCATCACGCCGAGGCCCCAGAGCAGCAGCGCGACCAGCGCCAGCGCGGGCGCCAGCAGCGCCCATTTGACCGCTCCCGACGCCCGCGCCGGCCACAGCGCCGCCAGCCCCTCGATCGCGTCGAGCAGCCGCCAGCTCAGCGGATAGGCGGGCCCGCCGCCGCGGGCGGGCCCGGTTTCGGGACTGGTCTCGGGTCCGGTCGCAGGTCCGAGACCGGATCCGGACTGCGGCCGCGCGTCGGGATCGGTCATGCGCGGCTCAGCCCTGCATGATCTCCTTGAACTTCGCGAACCATTCCGCGGTGTGCTCGGCCTGGATGCGCGGCGGCACCAGCAGGAGCTTCGCGAAGTCGGCCTCGGTGGTCGGATAGCTCGGGTCGCCTGCGAGATCGGCCGGCGGCGTCAGCCCCGGCGCGACGCCCGGCAGACCCAGCCCGTCGAGCCACACCTGCTGCGCCTCCAGGCTCAGCGCGAAGTCGATGTAGCGCTTGGCCCAGTAGAGCTCGTTCTCGGGCAGGCCCTTCGGGATCCACATGCCGTCGGTGTCGACCTTGGCGCCCTCCTGCGGCACGGTCCACGCGACGTCGACGCCGTTGGCGCGCGCCTCGCGGGCGTTGGAGCTGATGGTGCAGGCGACGTCGATCTCGCCGTTCTGGAACCAGGCCGTGAAGTCCGGATCCTCGCCCAGCAGCGGCTGCTGGTCCTTCAGCTTCGCGATGAACTCCCAGCAGGCGTCCATGTCGCCGGGGATGTCGGCCAGCGTCCCGCCGCCGGCGATCTGCGCGGCGGGGTGGAAGCCGATGCCGTCATTGTAGAGCGCGACGCGGCCCCTGAACCTCGGGTCGAGCAGCACGTTCCACGAGGTCGGCGCGCCGTCGGGGAACGCCTCGGGCCGGTAGGCGAGCACATAGACATAGGCGTAGGTGTTCACGATCGGCACGCCGTCGAGCCCGATGGGTCTGGCCAGCGGCAGGACGTTGGCGAGGTTCGGCAGGTCCGAGATGTCCTCGCACGCGCCGCGCAGCGCCGAGCTGGTGGCGTTCGCGGTCGTGTCCCAGTTGATGTGGATCGGCGGGATGCGGCCCTGATCCACCGCCGCCCAGATGCGCGGCTTGATCTCGTTGTCCTCGGTCAGGTCGTGGCGCACCGCGACGCCGGTCGCGGCGGTGAACGGGTCGGAGACGCCCTTCTTCAGGCTGTCGACCCACACCCCGCCCCAGGCGCGGACGATGATCTCGGCCGGCTTCTCCGGCTCCTGCGCGCGCAGGCCGAAGGGCAGGGCCGACGCCCCCCCAAGGGCGGCGGCGGTGGTCAGCAGGCGGCGGCGGCTGAGGTCGGTCATGCGGTTCTCCCTGTCGTTGGCGTCAGTCGGCGTCGAAGAGGATCATGTCGTCGCGCGCCCAGCCCGCCGTCACGGCGGCGCCGGGGGCGTGGCGGGCGTGCGCGCCTGGGTCGCGGTCGATGGCGCGCAGGCGGGCGCCGCCCATGGTCGGCAGGCGCAGTTCGTAGAGGATGCGGTCGCCCTCGAAGATCGCGTCCTCGACCAGCGCAGGCGCCGCCGCGTGGCAGCCCGCCGGCGTCGCGCCGGCGCCGGCCAGCCGCACCCGGTCGGCCCGCAGCGACCCGCGGGCGCGGGCGCCCGGCGCGGGGGCGGCGCGGCCCGCCGGCGCGCGGCCCGGCAGTGTCGCGCCGGCGATCGCCAGCGCCGGCCCTTCGGCGGCGACGCCGTCGAGAAACGCGCCGACGCCGAGGAAGCCGGCGACGAACGCGTGCGCCGGCTCGCGCCACAGCGTCTCGGGGTCGGCGTCCTGCAGGATGCGGCCCTGGTCCATCACGATCACCCGGTCCGACATCACCAGCGCCTCGCGCTGGTCGTGGGTGACGTTGATCGTGGTCACGCCCAGCTCGCGCTGGATGCGGCGAAACTCCAGCTGCATCTCCTCGCGCAGCTTGGCGTCGAGCGCGGCCAGCGGCTCGTCGAGCAGCAGCAGCTCCGGCTCGAACACCAGCGCGCGGGCGATGGCGACGCGCTGCTGCTGGCCGCCCGACAGCTCATGCGGCCGCCGCGCGCCGAGCCCGTCGAGCCGGACCAGAGACAGGAACCGCGCGACGCGCGCAGGAATGTCGCGCGCGTCCCAGCGGCGCATCCTGAGCGGAAACGCCACGTTCTCCGCCGCCGTCATGTGCGGAAAGAGCGCCAGGCGCTGGAACACCATGCCGACCGAGCGCCGGTGCGGAGGGATCGCCTCGACGGGGCGGCCGTAGAGCCGCAGCCGCCCGGCGTCGGGCGCCTCGAAGCCCGCGATCAGCCGCAGCAGGGTGGACTTGCCCGAGCCGGACGGGCCGAGGACGGTGAGGAAGCGGCCGGCCTCAAGCCGGAAGCTCGCCTCCGCGAGCGCGGCCACGTCGCCATAGCGCCGCGACACGCCCTCCGCTTCGACCGCCGGCGCGACGGATGGTGCAGCGCTCGTCGGCTTCATGGTCGGACCCCGGAGATGCCTGAATCATGTTCGCCGCCTGCGCACGGGTGTCAACGCCGCGCGCGGCCTAGATCGATGCGAGGTAGCCGCCGTCCACGCCGAGGCACTGGCCGGTGACGTAGGCCGCCGCGTCCGAACACAGGAACACCGCTGCGCCGCCGAGATCCTCGACCGCGCCGAAGCGGCCCATGGGGATCCTGTCCAGCATCGCCGCCGACCAGTCCGCGTCGGCGTAGAACGGCTCGGTGAGCGCGGTGCGGAAATAGCCGGGCGCGATCCCGTTCACCCGCACGCCCTGGGGCGCCCATTCCGCCGAGAGCGCCCGCGTCAGGCCCAGCAGCCCGGACTTCGACGCCGTGTAGGGCGCCGCCGTCGGCACGCCGACGAAGGACGTCAGCGAGCAGACGTTCAGGATCGCGCCGCGACGGCCGCCGGCGATCATCGACCGCGCCGCGGCCTGCGCGAGGAAGAAGGCGCCGCGCAGGTTGACGTCCACGATCCGGTCCCACAGCGCCTCGTCGACGTCGAGCGACGGCCTGACCTCCTCGACGCCGGCGTTGTTGATCAGGATGTCGAGCGGACCGAGCGCGGCCTCCGCCGCCGCGATCGCCGTTTCGGCGGCGCCCGCGGCGGAGACGTCGTGTTCGAGGGTCTCGGCGCGGCGGCCGGCGGCGCGGACGGCGGCGGCGGCGGCGTCCAGCGCGCTCCTGCCGCGCGCTGTGAGGGCCACGTCGGCGCCCGCCTCAGCCAGCGCGACCGCGAGCGCGGCGCCGATGCCGCGGCTCGCGCCGCTGACGAGCGCGCGGCGGCCGGCGAGGTTGAAGGATGAAGCGATCATGCCGGGGCGACCTCTCTGCTGGCGCGGAGGGATCGGACGACAGCCTGGCTCCCGGCGTCAAGGCTCGACCGACGCGCCGCCGCGCGTCGGTCCGAGGGGGTCGCAGGCCCCGCCCGCCGCGTCAGGCTCGGGGGTCCAGCAGCTTGGCGAAGACGGCGTTGCGGGTGACGACGCCGGCGAGCGCGCCGTCCGCGACGACGCCGATGGGCCGGTCCGCGTCGATCAGCGCCTGCATCACGTCGGCGATGGGCGTGTCCGGCGTCACGCTCGTCTCCGGCGTCGCGCCGTTGGCGGCGGTCATCACGTCGCGGGCGCAGAGCACGCCGAGCGGGTTCATGTGCGCGACGAAGTCGGCGACGTAGTCGTTGACGGGGTTGGAGAAGATCTCCTGCGGCGCGCCGTGCTGGATGATCCGCCCGCCCTCCATGATCGCGATGCGGTCGCCCAGCTTGAACGCCTCGTCGAGATCGTGGCTGACGAAGATGATCGTCCGCTTCAAGCTGCGCTGCAGCTCCAGCAGCTCGTCCTGCAGCCGGGCGCGGATCAGTGGGTCGAGCGCCGAGAACGGTTCGTCCATAAGCAGGATCGGCGCCTCGGTGACGAAGGCGCGCGCGAGGCCGACGCGCTGCTGCATGCCCCCCGACAGCTCGCCCACCTTGCGCTCCGCCCAGTCCCTGAGGCCAACCAGCGCCAGCTGTGCGTCGACGCGCGCCTCGCGCTCGGCCTTCGGCGTTCCGCCGAGCTCGAGCCCGAGGCCGACATTCTCGCGCACCGAGCGCCATGGCAGCAGCCCGAACTGCTGGAACACCATGGCGATGGCGTCCAGGCGCATCCGGCGCAGGGTGCGGGCGTCGGCGTGGGTGACGTCCACCATCTCAGCGCCGTCCCGCACGCGCACCGCGCCGCGCGCCACCGGGTTCAGCCCGTTGACCGCGCGCAGCAGCGTCGACTTGCCCGAGCCGGACAGCCCCATCAGCACGAGGATCTTGCCCGCGCCGACCTCCAGCGTGCAGTCGTGCACGCCCAGCACCTGCCCCGTCGCCGCCTCCACCTCGGCGCGGCTCCGGCCTTCGTCCATCAGCGGCAGCGCGGCGGCGGGGTCGTCGCCGAAGACGATGGAGACGTTGTCGAAGGCGACCGCGGCGTCCATCAGCTTCTCCTCCCGACATGCAGCATCCGGTCCAGCATGATCGCGACCACGACGATCACGAAGCCCGATTCGAAGCCGAGCGCGGTGTTCACCTGGTTCAGCGCGCGCACCACCGGCACGCCCAGCCCGTCCGCGCCCACCAGCGCCGCCACCACCACCATCGACAGCGACAGCATGATGGTCTGGTTCAGCCCGGCCATGATCTGCGGGAAGGCGTAGGGCAGCTCCACCTTGAGGAGCGTCTGCGTGGGCGTCGCCCCGAAGGCGCGCGCGGCCTCCAGCAGCGGCTGCGGCGTCGAGGCGACCCCGAGATAGGTCAGCCTTATCGGCGCCGGCAGCACGAAGATCACCGTCGCGATCAGCCCCGGCGTCATGCCGATGCCGAAGAACACGATGGCGGGAATAAGATAGACGAAGGTCGGCAGGGTCTGCATCAGGTCGAGCACCGGCCTCAGATAGCCGTACATGCGCGGCCGGTGCGCGGCGGCGATGCCCACCGGCACCCCGATCGCCATGCACACGACGCAGGCCGAGAGCACCAGCGTCAGGCTCTCCGTCGTCTCCTCCCAGTAATCCTGGTTGAGGATGAACAGGAAGCCCAAGCCGATGAACAGGCAGGTCTTCCAGTTGCGCTGGAGCGCCCAGGTCAGCGCGACGAAGGCGGCGATGACGATGAGCGGATGCGGCGTCTGCAGCACCCAGAGGATGCCGTCGATCAGCGCGTCCATCGCGTCGGAGAGGCCGTCGAAGAACCAGTCGCCGTTGTCCCGCAGCCAGTCGAAGACCGCGCTTGCGGTCTTGCCGACCGGGATCTTGGCGTCGCTCAGCCACTCCATGGGCGGTCTCCGTGCGGGCGGGTTCGGGGGAGGGGGCCGGCCCCGGGCGCGCCGGAGCCAGTCTCAGGGCGTCGGCGGGGCTCAGAGGCCGAGTTCGGCCCTGACCGCGGCCAGGCCGTCGCCGCTGTCGATGGTCGTCACGCCGTCGAGCCAGCCGTCGAGAACCTGCGGGTTCTCCTTGAGCCAGGCCAGGGTGGCGTCCTCGGGGTCCTCGCCCGCGTCGAGGATCTCGCCCATGATGCGGTTCTCCATGGCGAGGGTGAACTTCATGTTCTTGAGCAGCCGCCCGACATTGGGGCACTCGTCGACGTAGCCCTTGCGCGTGACGGTGTAGACCACGCCTTCGCCGCCGAAGAAGTCCTCGCCGCCGGTGAGATACTTCAGCGAGAAGTTGGCGTTCATCGGGTGCGGCTCCCAGCCGAGGAACACCACAGGCTCCTGCTTCTCGTAGGCGCGTCGCACCTGCGCAAGCATGCCCTGCTCGGAGCTTTCCACGATGTCGAAGCCGTCGAGGCCGAACCTGCCCTCCTCGGTGAGCGACACGAGGTAGGTGTTGCCCTCGTTGCCCGCCTCGATGCCATAGATCTTTTCGTCCAGTTCGTCGCGGAACTTCGCGATGTCGGCGTAGGTCTTGAGGCCGGCCTCCCAGGCGTAGGTTGGCGTCGCGAGCGTGTACTTGGTGCCTTCGAGGTTAACCGCGACCTGCTCGATCGTCCCCCGCTCCAGATAGGGCGCGATGGCGCCGTTCTGCGCCGGGATCCAGTTGCCGAGGAACACGTCGAGGTCGTCGTTCTCCAGCGAGGCGAACGTCACCGGCACCGACAGCACCTTGACGTCGACCTCGTAGCCGAGCGCCTCCAGCACATGCTTGGCGGTGGCGGTGGTCGTGGTGATGTCGGTCCAGCCGACGTCGGAGAACACGACCTCGTCGCAATCGGCGGATGCAGCCGTCGCGGCGCATGCCAGCGCCAGCGCGGACACGGTGGTCCAGACCCTCATTGTCGCACTCCCTGTTGCTTGATGGCGTTAACGCTGGGGGAAGTTGATTGACTAGTCAAGCAATAATCTGCCACCGTGTCGGCGGCCGGTCGCAGGCCGGGCGGCGCGGGAGCGTGGAATGCCGAGAATTGGGATGAAGCCGATCCGCCGCGCGAGCCTCGTCGAGGCGGCCATCGCGGAGATCGGCGACAGCGGGTCGCTCAACGTCACCGTGAGCCGCATCGCGCAGCGCGCGGGCGTCTCCAGCGCGCTCGCGCACCATTATTTCGGCACGAAGGAGAGCATCCTCCTCTCCGCGATGCGCCACATCCTCTCGGTCTATTCGGCCGACGTGCGCGCCGCGCTGGCCGGCGCCGCCGACCATCGCGGGCGCGTCGAGGCGGTCGTCCGCGCCAGCTTCGCGCCTGAGCAGTTCCGCCCTGCGGTCATCTCGGCGTGGCTGATGTTCTACGTCGGCGCCCAGCGCTCGCCCGAGACGGCGCGGCTGCTGGCGATCTACAAGCGCCGCCTGCGCTCGAACCTGCTCGCCGGTCTCCGCCCGCTGGTGGGGCGCGAGGCGGAGCTCGCCGCGGAGGGCGTCGCGGCGCTGATCGACGGGCTCTATATCCGCCAGAGCCTCGCCCGCGGCGCCCCGCCAGACTCCGCGGAGGCGACGGCGGTGGTGCTCGACTACGTCAACAGGGTTCTGGGGAGCCGTCCATGACGCAACCCGACATCCTGATCCTGATGGTGGACCAGCTCAACGGGACGCTGTTTCCCGACGGCCCCGCCGAGTGGTTGCACGCGCCCAACCTGCGGCGGCTGGCCGAACGCTCGACGCGCTTCGCCAACGCCTACACCGCCTCGCCGCTGTGCGCGCCGGGGCGGGCCTCGTTCATGACCGGCCAGCTTCCCTCGCGCACCGGCGTCTACGACAACGCCGCGGAGTTCTGTTCGGCGATCCCGACCTTCGCGCATCACCTGCGCCGCGCCGGCTGGCGCACCTGCCTGTCGGGCAAGATGCATTTCGTCGGGCCCGACCAGCTCCACGGCTTCGAGGAGCGCCCGACGACCGACATCTATCCCGCCGATTTCGGCTGGACGCCCGACTACCGCAGGCCGGGCGAGCGCATCGACTGGTGGTATCACAACATGGGCTCGGTCACCGGCGCCGGCGTCGCCGAGATCACCAACCAGATGGAGTATGACGACGAGGTGGCGCACCACGCCGTCGCGAAGATCTACGACTACGCGCGCGGCCATGACCCGCGGCCATGGATGCTGACGGTCAGCTTCACCCACCCCCACGACCCCTATGTGGCGCGGCGGCGGTTCTGGGATCTCTACGAAAACTGCGACCACCTGCCGCCCGACGTGCCGGCGATGGACTACGAGGCGCATGACGCCCATTCGAAGCGCATCTTCGACGCCAACGACTGGCGCGGCTACACGATCACGGAAGACCACATCCGCCGCGCCCGCCGAGCCTATTTCGCCAACATCAGCTATCTCGACGAGAAGATCGGCGCGATTCTCGCCGCGCTGGAGGCGACGCGGCGGGAGGCGGTCGTGCTCTTCGTCTCCGACCACGGCGACATGCTCGGCGAGCGCGGGCTGTGGTTCAAGATGAGCTTCTACGAGGGCTCCTCGCGCGTGCCGCTGATGATCGCGGCGCCGGGGATGGCGCCGGGGCGGGTGGATGCGCCGGTCTCGACCATCGACGTCGCGCCGACCCTGTGCGACCTCGCCGGCGTCGACCTCTCGGAGGTGTCGCCCTGGACCGACGGCGAGAGCCTCGTCGCGCTCGGCGCCGGGGGGCGGCGCGAGAGCCCCGTGGCGATGGAGTACGCCGCCGAGGCCTCCTACGCGCCGCTCGTGGCGCTTCGCCAGGGGCGCTGGAAGTTCACCCGCTGCGCGCTCGACCCCGACCAGCTCTTCGACCTAGAGGCCGACCCGCACGAGCTGACCGACCTCGCCGCCGACCCGGCCCACGCCGGGACGCTGGCGGCGTTCTCGGCGATGGCGCAGGCCCGCTGGGATCTCGCCCGCTTCGACGCCGAAGTGCGCGAGAGCCAGGCGCGGCGCCGGGTGGTGTACGAGGCGCTGCGCAACGGCGCCTACTTCCCGTGGGACCACCAGCCGCTCCAGCGCGCCTCCGAGCGCTACATGCGCAACCACATGGACCTCAACGTGGTCGAGGAGAACGCCCGCTTCCCGCGCGGCGAGTGATCCCGCGCCGACGCCCCCACCCTCCGACACGCCCCAATCCACCGGGAGACCCGCCATGCGCGACGACACCCCTGCAAGGCCGCTCCGGGCGCAGCCCGCAGCCAGCCACTTCGTGAACGGCGCGCCGCTTGAGGACGCGGCCGGCGCCGCCATCGCGGTGATCCATCCAGGCGACGGCGAAGCCGTCGCCGAGGTGCGCGCCGCCACGCCCGGCGTGCTGGGCGCCGCGCTCGAAGCCGCCGGCGCGGCCCAGCCCGGCTGGGCCGCGCTTGGCGGGGCCGGGCGCGGGCGCATCCTGCGCCGCGCCGCCGACCTCATCCGCGCCCGCAACCGCGAACTCTCGATCCTGGAGACGCTCGACACCGGCAAGCCGCTGTCGGAGACGCTGGTGGCCGACGCGGCCTCCGGCGCCGACGCGCTGGAGCATTTTGGCGCGCTGGCGGCCGATCTTTCCGGCGAGCACGTCCCCCTGCCGGGCGGCGACTTCGCCTACACGCTGCGCGAGCCGCTGGGCGTCTGCGCCGGGCTCGGCGCCTGGAACTACCCGATGCAGATCGCCTGCTGGAAGGCCGCGCCGGCGCTCGCCTGCGGCAACGCCATGGTGTTCAAGCCGTCCGAGACCACGCCGCTTTCGGCGCTGAGGCTCGCCGAGATCCTGCTGGAGGCCGGCGTCCCGCCGGGCGTCTTCAGCGTCGTGCAGGGGCTGGGGGACGTCGGCGCCGCGCTGGCCACCGATCCGCGCGTCGCCAAGGTCTCCCTCACCGGCTCGGCCGCCACCGGGCGGCGCGTCTACGCCGCCGCCGCCGGGCACATGAAGCACGTCACCATGGAGCTTGGCGGCAAGTCGCCGATGATCGTGTTCGAGGACGCGGATCTCGACGCCGCCGTGTCCGGCGCGATCCTCGGCAACTTCTACAGCGCCGGACAGATCTGCTCCAACGGCACGCGCGTCTTCGTGCATGCCTCGCTGCGCGAGGCGTTCCTCGAGCGCCTGGCCGCGCGGATCGAGGCCGGCGTCGTCATGGGCGACCCGCTGGACGAGGCGACGAATTTCGGCCCGCTGGTCTCGGAACGCCAGCGCGGGATCGTCGAGGGCTACGTCGCGAAGGGCCTCGCCGAGGGCGCGCGGCTCGTCTGCGGCGGCGCCCGCGTCGAACGCCCCGGCTTCTGGTTCGCCCCCACCGTGTTCGCCGACGTGAGCGACGCGATGACCATCGCGCGCGAGGAGATCTTCGGCCCTGTGATGGCGGTGCTGGACTTCGAGGCCGAGGACGAGGCCGTGGCCCGCGCCAACGCCACGCCCTACGGGCTGGCGGCGGGGCTCTACACCCGCGACCTCGCCCGCGCCCACCGCGTCGCGGGCGCGCTTCAGGCCGGGATCGTCTGGGTGAACGCCTACAACCTCACGCCCGTCTCGGTCCCGTTCGGCGGCGTGAAGGCGTCGGGCGTCGGGCGCGAGAACGGCCGCGCGGCGCTCGCGCACTATTCCCAGACCAAGACGGTCTACGTCGCCGCCGGCGGCGTGGACGCCCCCTTCTGAGCGAGGCGAGAGCGATGCAGGCGGATTACGTGATCGTCGGCGCCGGCTCGGCCGGCTGCGCCATGGCCTTCAGGCTGGCGGAGGCCGGGCGCTCGGTGCTGGTGATCGAGCATGGCGGGACCGACTGGGGCCCGTTCATCCAGATGCCGGCCGCGCTCAGCTACCCCATGAACATGGCGCGCTATGACTGGGGCTTCTCGTCGGAGCCCGAGCCGCATCTCGGCGGCCGCAGGCTGGTCACGCCGCGCGGAAAAGTGGTCGGCGGCTCGTCCTCGATCAACGGCATGGTCTATGTGCGCGGCCATGCGCGCGACTTCGACCACTGGGCGGAGTCGGGCGCCGAGGGCTGGAGCTACGCCGACGTGCTGCCCTATTTCCGCCGCATGGAGCATTGGCATGACGGCGGCCATGGCGGCGACCCGGCCTGGCGCGGGAGCGACGGCCCGCTCCACGTCACCCGCGGCCCCCGGCGCAACCCGCTGCATCACGCCTTCGTCGAGGCCGGCCGGCAGGCGGGCTACGGCGTGACGCCCGACTACAACGGCGCCCGGCAGGAGGGTTTCGGCCCGATGGAGCAGACCGTCTGGAAGGGCGTCCGCTGGTCCGCCGCCAACGCCTATCTCAAACCGGCGCTGAAGCGGGAGAACTGCGGCCTCGTGCGGGCCTTTGCGCGCCGCGTCGTGATCGAGCAGGGCCGCGCCGTCGGCGTGGAGGTCGAGCGCGGCGGCGCGGTCGAGGTGATCGGCGCCGGGCGCGAGGTGATCCTCGCCGCCTCCTCGATCAATTCCCCCAAGCTGCTGATGCTGTCGGGGATAGGCCCCGCGGCGCATCTGGCCGAGCACGGGATCGAGGCGGTCGCCGACCGGCCCGGCGTCGGCGCCAACCTTCAGGACCATCTGGAGGTCTACGCCCAGTTCGCCGCGAAGCGGCCGATCACGCTCTACCGCTACTGGAACCTGCTGGGCAAGGCGGCGATCGGGGCGCAGTGGCTGTTCACGAAGACCGGCCTCGGCGCCTCCAACCAGTTCGAGAGCGCGGCCTTCATCCGTTCCCGCGCCGGCGTTGAGTATCCCGACGTCCAGTATCACTTCCTGCCCATCGCCGTGCGCTACGACGGCAGGGCGGCGGCCGCCGGCCACGGCTTCCAGGCCCATGTCGGGCCGATGCGCTCGCCCTCGCGCGGGGCGGTGACGCTGCGCTCGGCCGACCCCGCCGAGGCCCCGCGGATCGTGTTCAACTACATGTCCACCGAGCAGGACTGGATCGACTTCCGCGCCTGCATCCGGCTGACGCGCGAGATCTTCGCCCAGCCGGCCATGGCCGAGCACGTCAGGTTCGAGATCCAGCCGGGGCCGGGCGTGCAGAGCGACGACGAGATCGACGGCTTCATCCGCGAGCACGCCGAGAGCGCCTATCATCCCTGCGGCACCTGCCGCATGGGCCGGCGCGACGACGCCGGGGCGGTGGTGGACCCCGAGTGCCGCGTGATCGGCGTGGACGGGCTGCGCGTGGCCGACAGCTCGATCTTCCCGCGCATCACCAACGGCAATCTCAACGGCCCCTCGATCATGACCGGGGAGAAGGCCGCCGACCACATCCTCGGCCGCCAGCCGCCCGCCCGCGCCAACGACCGCCCGTGGCTCCACCCCGACTGGGAGAGCCGCCAGCGCTAGGCCGCGCCAGGGCGCCCGACGAGCCGGACGGCCGACACGCCGCAGGCGGCGAGGGCGCGCGCAGACTGCGACCGGCGCCCAGGTCGGCGCCGAGGTCGGCGGCCCGACCGGCGCCGGGGCCGGCGCGCGTTCAGCGCACGCGGGCCTGCACCAGCACCGCCGCCACCTCGGTCTCGCCGAGCGACCTCAGCGCCTCGAGCCGATGCAGCCCTTCGATCAGCACGAAGCGGTCGCCGTCCTCGCGCAGCTGGATGGGCGTCTTCTGTCCGTGCTCCATGATGTCCTCGGCCAGCGCATCGGTCCGCGCCGCATCAAGGGTGCGGCGGCGCTTGGCGGGAACATAGACGCGGTCGATGGGGAGCAGGCGACGCTGAAGCATCGCGCGACGGTATCGCAGCCGCGGTCCGCAGGCCAGCCTTCCGCCAGCCGGGGGCGGCGGCTTCCCGGCCGCCCCCGGCTGGCGGGACGGGCGGGAGGCCCGATGCGCAACCGCACCTTAAGGAAGAATGCGTCTTGTTCGCCCCATGTCTCGAGCCGATCGCGCGGCGCCGCAGGGGAACGACGCAATGAACGATGCGCCCCTGGAGAGCGGCGACGCAGCGGCGCGACGCGAGGGCCGGGCGGAGCGCACCCTGCGCGTCCTCGCGCTGGCCGTCGCCGCCTTCGCGGCCGTCGCGCTCTGCCTCGCCGTCATGGGCGGGCGGAATGCGCTGGAGGCGTCGAGGGCGCGCCTCGCCGCGCAGGAGTATCGCGCGGCCTTCGAGGCGCTGACCGAAGGGGCGACCGCCGCGGCGGAGAACATCGCGCGGCTGCGCGGCGCCTCGGACCATCTCGCGCCCGAGGAGCTGGAGGCGTTCGTGCGGTCCGCCGTCGTCGCCTCCTCGCCCATGGTGCTCCAGCAGGGCTGGGCGCCGGTCGAGGCCGCGGCCCCCGGCGCGGCGCTGCTGCTGATCGACCGCGACGAGGCTTCGGTCAGGGTGCTCTCCGGCGGCGCGGCGCAGCCCGCGCTGGCGGGCCGCCTCGCCCGGATCGAGGCCGGCGCCGTCAGCATCGACGGCTTCGCGACCCGCGATCCGGGCCGCGAAGCGACGCCCGGGGTCGTCACGATCCTCGCGCCGACCGCGCGCGGGGCGGGGCGGATCGACGGCGCCGCCTTCGCGACGATCGATCTCGCCGCCGTCGCCGGCGCCCTGCCGCCCCATCCGCGCGCCGAGATCGTCGGGCTGCGCGTCGTGCGCGACGGCGTCGCCCGTTCGATCTTCGGCGACGGCGTCGCCCGTCCGGCCCTCGGCGACGGCGTCGCCCGTCCGGCCCTCGGCGACGGCGCGGCGAAGGCGGACGACTTCCTGCAGTCGACGCGGCTACGGCTCGCAGACGCCGTTGTGGAGATCGATGTCGGATGGCGCCCCATGCCGGCCTGGCGGGCGGTTCTGGCGCAAGGCGACGGCGCGCTGACGGCGGCGCTCCTCGGCATCCTGCTGACCTGCGCGCTGGCGACGCTCGCGCCCCGCCGGTCGGCGCTTTCGGCGGCGGCCGCCGCGGCCGCCAGCCGGCGGAAATCGCAGCTCGTCGCCGCCCTGGGCCATGAGGTCCGCACGCCGCTCACCGCGATCATCGGCATGGCCGAGCAGATCCGGAAGGGCCCGATGACCGAGCGGCAGAGCGTCGAGGCCGCCACGCTGGTCCGCTTGGCCGAATCGCTGCTCTCGACCATCGGCCAGATCCTCGACTTCTCGACGCTCGAGGGCGGCCGCCTCGACGTCGACAGCGTCGATACCGACCTCGCCGGGCTGGTCGGCGAGGTGGCGCAGGCGATGAACGTGCTCGCCGCGCAGAAGCGGCTCGATCTCGTCGTGAACATGCCCCTGCACGTTCCGCGCCTGGTGAAGACCGATCCGCCCCGCCTGCGGCGGATCCTGACCAACCTGCTGTCGAACGCCGTGAAGTTCACTTCGGAGGGAGCGGTCACGCTCACCGTCTCGCTGAACCGCGAACGCGGCGACCGGGGCGGGCCGGCCTGGTTCCGCTTCGTCGTGGCGGACACCGGCGCGGGCATGACGCCGGAGCAGGCGCGGATCGTCTTCGAACCGTTCGGCGAGGCCTCCGGCGCCGCCGCGCGCGGCGATGGCGGCGCCGGCCTCGGCCCCGGCGTCGCGCGGCGCCTCGCGCGGCTGCTCGGCGGCGACGTCGCCGTGTCGAGCCGGCCGGGCCGCGGCGCCGTGTTCACCCTCGAACTGCCCTTCGAGACGCTGCCCGCGCCGCGTCGGCTGCGGCGTGAGATCGGACTGTGCTCCGCCCAGAAGATCCTCGTCGCCGTGCAGGATGCGCGGACGCGCGACGTGCTGGTGGAGACGTTGGACGGCGTCGGCGCGCTGGCCGTCGGCGTCTGCGACATCGCCGAGGCGCGGGACGCGCTGGCCGGCGAGGAGGCCATGCGCGACCCGTTCGACATGGTGCTGTTTCAGGGCGTGTTCCGCGACAGGGGCTCGCTGCTGGAGACCCTCGATCTCGCGCAGTCCTGCGGGCTCCGGCCGACGCCGGTCTGGGTGCGTCCGAGCTGGATGGTCCCGGCGGAGGCGCCGCAGTCGTCCTGCGGCGTGGCGACCGTGCTCGAGGGCCCGTTCCTTCCCGAGAACGTGGCGCGCGGGATCGCGCATGCGGCGTCGGGCGGTCGGATCGCGGCGTCGCCTGAGCCGGGGAACGCCGCGCAAGGCCCCGGCCGGCGCGGCCCGAGCGTGCTCCTCGTCGAGGACGATCCCGCGAACCGGGAGCATGTCGAGGCGCTGCTGAAGGGCCTCGGTTGCAAGACGCGCATCGCCGGCGACGGCGTGGAGGCGATCGAAGCGATGCGGCAGGCGCGCTTCGATCTCGTCCTGACGGCCTGCCAGACGCCGGCGGCGGACGGCTGCGACGCCGCGGGGCGCATGGTCGAACTGATGCGCGCCGGCGCCCTTTGCGAGGCCCCGATCATCGCGCTCACGGAGGAAACCACGACGGAAGACCGCGCGCGCAGCCTCGCCGCGGGGATGTCGGACTGCCTCGCGAGGCCCGTCCGCGCAGCGGCGCTGGCGGCGCTGGTGGACAGATGGACGGCCCGCGGACCCGCCGGCGCCGCGGCGCAGGCCGACGCGCGCGACGCGGGCGGGGCGCCGCCGGCGGCTGCCCGCCCGTCAACCCCGCCCGCGGCGGCGCCCAGCTCCCCGCCCAGCTCCCCGCCCTGCGCCGCGCCTGCGGGCGGCCCCCCCGACCTCTCCGGGCCCGAAGCGGCGCAGCCCTGGCCAACCGGGCCGCTCGATGCGCCTCTGGAGCGCTTCGCCGCCGAGCTGCGGCGCGACCTTCTCGCCATGCCGGCGGCGCTGGAGGCGGGCGATCTCGACGCCTGCTCGCGCGCCGCGCGCGCCATGCGGGTCTCCGCCGGTCGGATGGGCGCGACCGCGCTCGCGGAGGCCGCGCAGGATCTGGAGCTGTCGGCGCAGGCCGCGGATGCGACGCCGGCGCATGTCGCGCTGACGGTCCGCGCGCTCGCGGTGGAGTTCAGGGCGTTCGTCGCCGGCTTGAAGGGCGCGGCCTAGCCCGTCGGGCGGCCGCCGCGATCCGCGCCGGCGCCGGCGCCGCTTGCCGCGCGCCGCGATCGATGCGCGACTGCGCGCGGACCCGCCGCCGGAGACGCCGCGCATGACCATCGAGGACCAGCTTCACCCCGAGATCGAGCCCTTCGAGACGCGGCGCATCGCCGTCGATCCGCCCCATGTCCTGCATGTGGAGCAGTGCGGGAACCCCGACGGCCTGCCTGCGCTGTTCCTGCACGGCGGGCCGGGCGGCGGCGCCAGGCCGTTCCAGCGGCGCACCTTCGACCCGGCGCGGTTCCGCGTCGTGCTGTTTGACCAGCGCGGCTGCGGGCGCTCCGAGCCTTCGGCGGAGCTCGCCGGCAACGAGACCGCGGCGCTGATCCGCGACATCGAGACGATCCGCGCCGCGCTGGGAATCGACCGCTGGCTCGTCACGGGCGGCTCCTGGGGCAGCCTGCTGGCGCTCGCCTATGCCGGCGCCCACCCCGAGCGCTGCCTTGGGCTGCGGCTGCATGGCGTGTTCCTCGGCTCGCCCGACGAGACGCGCTTCTGGTTCCACGGCATCGGGCGGTTCTTCCCCGAAGCGTTCGCGGAGTTCGAGGCCCATGTCGACGCGGCGGAGCGCGGCGACCTGCTCGAAGCCTACCGCCGCCGCCTGACCGACGACGACCCCGCCGTGCAGGCCGCCGCCGCGCAGGCGCTGCGGCGCTTCTCCGCGCGCAGCCAGACCCTGCTGCCGAGCGCGACGCATGTGAACGCGCTGACCCGGCCGCGCGCGGCGCTGGAGATCGCGCGCATCTTCACCCACTACTGCTCCAACCGCTTCTTCATGCCCGAAGGCCACGCGCTCGCCTGCGCCGCGACGCTGCGCCACCTGCCCTGCGAGATCGTGCAGGGCCGCTACGACGTGGTGACGCCGCCGCGCTCGGCGTGGCGGCTGGCGCAGGCATGGCCGGAGGCGCGCCTCACCATGGTCGATCTCGCCAACCATGTCGCGACGCCGGAGGCGCCGGCGCTTTCGGCGGCGCTGAGGGCCGCGACGGACCGGCTGGCCGACCGGCTGGGGCCGGCGCGTGACGCGCCGACCATCGACGACTGGCTCGCGCCGCGCGCCTGCAAGGCGCCGGCCGTCTCCGACGACGGCGGGCTGCTCGCCTTCCTCAGCGACGAGACCGGCTTCGATCAGCTCTGGACGATGGATCTCGCCGCCGGCGGCCCGCCGACGCAGCTTCTGGCGTTGAACGAATGCGTCGGCGCGGTCGCCTTCCGCCCCGGCGCGCGCGACATCCTGTTCACCACCGACGTCGGCGGCGACGAGCGGCATCAGCTCCATCTGCTCGCCGAGGGCGCCGGGCAGGCGCGGGCGCTGACCGCCGACCCGCGCCGCGTGCACGCCTGGGGCTGCTTCGACGCCGAAGGCGCCCGCGCAGCCTTCTCCCGCAACGCCCCCGACCCGCGTCATATGAGCGTGGTCGTGACGGACCTCGCGACGGGCGCCGAGCGCGTCGTCGTGGAGGGGCCGGGCTGGCGGCAGCCGATGAGCTTCCACCCCGACGGCAGGCTTCTGGTTCAGGACAACCGCGGCGGCATGTTCGACGCCGGGCTCGACCTGCTCGACCTGGACGCCGGCGCCGTGCGCGAGCTGCTGCCGCGCGGCGCGGGCCGCCACATCGCCGCCGCGCGGTGGAGCGACGGCGGCGCGCGGCTCATGCTGGCGATGGACGACGGGACCGGCTTCCACGGCCTCGCCGCGCTGGACCTCGCCTCCGGCGCGCTCGACTGGCTGAGCCGGCCCGAGGGCGACGTGGAGCTGCTCGCGGTCGCCAAGGGCGGCGCGCTGGCGGCATACGCCGTCAACGCCCAGGGCTTTACGCGCATAACGTTGCGCGACATGGCGTCGGGGACGGATAGCGACCTCGCCACGCCCTTCCCCGGCCGCGCCACGGCGCTGGCCTTCACCCCCGACGGCGCGGCGCTGATCGTCGCGCAGGCGGGCTTCTCGCGGCCCTCGACGATCCTGCGGCTGGATCTCGCGAGCGGGGAGGCGACCGTGCTGGCCGAGGGCGCGCCGCCGCCGCCGGGCGCGGTCGAGCCGCGCCTCGCCCATGTCGAGAGCTTCGACGGCGCGCAGGTTCCCGTGTTCGTCTTCGAGCCCGCCGGCCCCGTCCCGCCCGGCGGGCGCCCGGCGCTGGCGATGGTGCATGGCGGGCCGGAGTCGCAATACGCCGCCCATTGGCGGGCCGACGTTCAGCATCTCGTGCGCCGCGGCTGGGTGGTCGTCGCGCCGAACCTGCGCGGCTCCACCGGCTACGGCCGCGCGTGGCAGGCGGGCGACGACCTCGACAGGCGCATGGACAGCGTGCGCGACCTCAAGGCGGTGCGCGACTGGCTCGCCGCCCGGCCGGACGTGGACGCGGGGCGGCTCGTGGTCGCCGGCCAGTCCTATGGCGGTTTCATGGTGCTGGCCGCGATCACCGAACACCCGCAGGACTGGCGGGCGGCGGTGGACTTCTACGGCATCGCCGACTTCAACACCCTGATGGCCACCACCGGGCCGTGGCGGCGGGCGCTGCGGGCGGTGGAGTATGGCGACCCGGACACGGAGGCCGGCCGGGCGCTGCTCGCCGCCATCTCGCCGATGCGCAGGGTGGACCGGATCGAGACGCCGCTCTTCATCGCCCATGGCCTAGACGACCCCCGCGTGACGCCGAGCGAGAGCGAGATGCTGTTCTCGGCCCTGCGCGGGCTGGGCCGCGACGTGACGCTCGTCCGCGTGCCCCACGCCGGCCACGGCTTCACGCGGCTTGGGGACCGCAGCGCCGTCTACGGCGCCATGATGCGCTTCATCGAGACCCGCACGCGGTAGCGGGCGGGGTTCCGGGGCCGCGCCGCTTCAGCCGCGCAGCAGGGCGTCCGCCGCGGCGACGAAGACCTGCGCGCCCAGCGCGATGTCCTGCTCGGCGGTGTCCTCGGTCCAGTGGTGGCTGACGCCGCCGATGCTGGGCGTGAACAGCATTCCGGTCGGCATCAGCGGCGCCATGTACTGCGCGTCGTGCCCCGCGCCGCTCGGCAGCGCCATCCATGCGCCGGGGGCGACGCGCTCGGCGGCGGCCTCCAGCGCCCCGCGCGCGCGCGGGTGCATCACCGCCGGCTCGCTCTGGCCGAGCGTCTCCAGCGTCGCGGGGCAGCGGCCCTCGGCGTTCGCCTCGGCGACCAGCGCCTCGAGCCGCGCGCGCATCCGGTCGAGCACGGCGCGGTCGGCGTCGCGGAACTGGAACAGCATCTCGGCGCGGCCGGGTATGATGCTGGGCGCGCCGGGGTCGAGCGTGATGCGCCCCACGGTCCAGACGCTGTGCGGCCCGGCGACTTCGGGGAACCTCGCCTCGATGCGCTGGCAAAAGCGCGTCAGCGCCGCGCCCGCGTCGCGCCGCGCCGCCATCGACGTCGTGCCGGCGTGGTTCTGCGCGCCCTCGAAGGTGATCCGATACTGCCAGATCGCCACGATGGAGGTCACGACGCCGACGCGCAGCCCGGCGCGCTCCAGCCGGTCGCCCTGCTCGATGTGGGCTTCGAGAAAGGCGCCGTGGCGGCCCTGCTCTAGCTGCGCGCGCGGCAGCCCGGCGAGCCCCGCCTCCGCCAGCGCCTCGCGCAGCGGGCGTCCGTCGGTGCGGTTGCGCGCGGCGTCGATCTCGGCCTCGGTCAGCGCGCCGGTGAAGGAGCGGCTGCCGTGGAAATGGCCGAAATGCCCCTCCTCGTCGGCGAAGGCGATCACGTCGACGCCGGCCCCGGCGCCGGCTAGGCCGGCGTCCTCCGCCACGGCGCGCGCGGCCTCCAGCGCGTAGACGACGCCCAGCGCGCCGTCGAGCCATCCGGCGTGGTTCTGGCTCTCAAGATGCGAGCCGGCGAGCAGCTTCGGCCCGTCGCCCATCGCCCGGCTCACGACGCTGGCGATCCCGTCGATCGACGCCTCGGCGCCGGTCTCGCGCAACTGCGCGACGAGCCAGCGCCGCGCCTCCATGTCCTGCGCCGACAGCGTCGGGCGGTGCACGCCGGTCCTGTAGGCGCCCATGGCGCGCAGCGTGTGGAGATCGCGCAGGACGCGCTCGGGGTTCGCCTGGGCCATGGCGTCGGTTCTCCCTGCTCGCTCGCGCCGGAACGCCGTTCGCGCGCCTCGGCCGCCAGCGCACCTCAGCACGACGCCGGGCGCAGGGAAACCTGGCGCGCGCACGAAGCTGCGGATCGGGCAAGGCTTTGGCCCGGCGCCCGAAAAGCGGGCTGGGGCCGACCCGGGCGCCGCATCGGCGGACTTCGCGCTATCGCAGTGGGCGGCGCTGCGGCTAGCCTGTCTGCGAATCGGACCGGAGGCTCACAGAGTGCCTGCTTCGCTGGCCGCCGACATCGGCGGCACCTTCACCGACGTCGTGGCCGAGCGCGAAGGCCGCCGCTTCACCGCCAAGGTGCTGACCACCCACGGCCGCCCCGAGGCCGCCGTGCTGGAGGGCGCGCGGCAGGTGCTCGACGCCGCGGGGATCGGCTTCGCCGACCTCGGCGCCGTCATCCACGGCGCCACGCTGGCGACCAACGCGATCATCGAGCGCAAGGGCGCGCGCACGGCGCTGATTGCGACCGAAGGCTTCCGCGACGTCGTCGAGATCGCCGACGAGAGCCGCTACGACCAGTACGACATCGACATCGAGAAACCCGCGCCGCTCGTGCCCCGCCCCCTGCGCTTCACCGCGCCGGAGCGCGTCGACGTGAACGGCCGCGTCCTGCTGCCGCTCGACGAGGCGGCCGTGCGCGCGGTCGCGCGGGAACTCGTCGCGCAGGGCGTCGAGGCGGTCGCGGTCTGCTACATCCACGCCTACGCCAACCCCGCCCATGAGCGGCGGACCCGCGAGATCCTCGCCGACGTCGCGCCCGACCTGCCGGTGTCGCTGTCGAGCGAGGTCTGCCCCGAGATCCGCGAATACGAGCGCACCTCCACCACCATCGCCAACGCCTTCGTCCAGCCCTTGATGGCGGGCTACCTGACGCGGCTGCGCGCGGCGCTGGAGGCGCTCGGCTGCCCGGCGCCGCTGTGGCTGATGACCTCCGGCGGCCATCTGACCAGCGTCGAGACCGCCTGCCGCTTCCCGGTGCGGCTCGTGGAGTCCGGCCCTGCCGGCGGCGCGATCCTCGCCGCCCATGTCGCGCAGGAGCGCGCCGAGCCGCGCATCCTCTCCTTCGACATGGGCGGCACCACCGCCAAGATCTGCTTCATCGAGGGCGGCGCGCCGCTGACCTCGCGCAGCTTCGAGGTCGACCGTTCGGCGCGGTTTCTCAAGGGCAGCGGCCTTCCGATCCGCATTCCGGTGATCGAGATGATCGAGATCGGCGCCGGCGGCGGCTCGATCGCGCGGCTGGACGCGACGCGCTCCATCGCCGTGGGGCCGCAGAGCGCGGGCTCCGAGCCCGGCCCGGCCTGCTATGATCGCGGCGGGACGGCGCCCACGGTGACGGACGCCGACGTGGCGCTCGGCCGCATCGCGCCGGAGCACTTCGCCGGCGGCGCGATGACGCTGGACGTCGCGCGCGCCGCCGAGGCGCTGGCGTCGGCGCTGGGCAAGCCGCTCAACCTGCCGCTGGAGATGGCCGCGCTCGGCGTGTCGGAGATCGTGGACGAGAACATGGCCAACGCCGCGCGGGTGCACGCCGCCGAGCGGGGCGTGTCGCTGGAGGGGCAGACGCTGGTCGCCTTCGGCGGCGCCGCGCCGCTGCACGCGGCGCGCATGGCCGAGAAGCTGGGGCTGCGGCGGGTGATCGTGCCGGCCGATGCGGGCGTCGGCTCTGCGCTGGGCTTCCTGCGTGCGCCGGTGGCGTTCGAGCTGGTGCGCAGCCTCTACATGCGGCTCGACGGCTTCGACGCGGGCCGCGCGAACGCCGTGCTCGACGCGATGTCGGCGGAGGCGCGGGGGCTGGCGCAGGGCGCGCCGCGGCTGGCGGAGGCGCGGCAGACGTTCATGCGCTACTGCGGGCAGGGCCACGAGATCGCGGTGGACCTCCCTGACGGCCCGCTCGACGCCGGGGCGCCGGAGGCGCTGCGCGCGGCCTTCGAGCGCGCCTATGCCGGGCAGTTCGAGCGCGTCATCCCCGGCGCCGCGATCGAGGCGCTCAACTGGTCGGTCACGGTCCACGCCCCGCAGGCGCCGCCGGCGCGGACGCCAGCCGTCGAGCCGGCCGCGGCGCCGGCGCCCATCGGCGCGCGCGATGTGTTCGACAGCGCCGCGCGCGCGACCCGCAGCGTGCCGATCTACGCCCGCGCCAGCCTGCCGCCGGGCGCCTGCGCCGCCGGTCCGGCGCTGATCGTGGAGCCGGCGACCTCGACCTACGTCACCGAGCGCTTCGACTTTTCCGTGGACGGCGGCGGCGCGCTGGTGCTCGACCTGAGGAGGGACGCCGCGTGAGCCTTTCGCCCATCGATCTGCAGATCATGTGGTCGCGCCTGATCTCGGTGGTGGAGGAGCAGGCGCAGACCCTCATGCGCACCGCCTTCAGCCCCATCGTGCGCGAGTGCGGCGACCTCTCGGCGGGCGTCTTCGACGCCGAGGGCCGGATGCTGGCGCAGGCCGTCACCGGCACGCCCGGCCACGTCAACTCCATGGCCGAGTCCGTCAAGCACTTCATCGCGCGCTTTCCGCCCGAGACCATGAAGCCCGGCGACATCTACATCACCAACGACCCGTGGATGGGCACCGGCCACCTCAACGACTTCGTCCTGACGACGCCGGCCTTCCACGACGGGCGGCTCGTCGCGCTGTTCTCCTGCACCAGCCACCTGATGGACATCGGCGGCATCGGCTTCGGGCCCGACGCGACCGACGTGTTCATGGAGGGGCTCTACATCCCTTTCCTCAAGCTCGCCGAGGGCGGGCGGATGAACGAGACGCTGCTGGCGATGATCCGCGCCAACACGCGCCTGCCGGTCGACACCGAAGGCGACGTCTACTCGCTCGCCGCCTGCAACGACGTCGGCTGCCGGCGGCTCTCGGCGATGATGGACGAGTTCGGGCTGGAGACGCTCGACGAGATCGCCGCCCACATCCTCGCCCGCTCGCGCGAGGCCGTGCTGCGCGAGGTCGCGGCGCTGCCCAAGGGAACATGGCGCAACGAGATGACGGTGGACGGCTACGACGCGCCGGTGACGCTGGCGGCGGCGGTGACGGTGAGCGACGGCGGGATCCATGTCGACTACGAGGGCACGAGTCCCGCCTCGAGCCGCGGCATCAACGTGCCGCTCTCCTACACCACCGCCTACACGGTGTTCGGGCTGAGCTGCCTCGTCGGCGGGCGCATCGCCAACAACGCCGGCTCGCTGGGGCCGCTGACCGTCTCCGCGCCCGAGGGCTGCATCGTCAACGCGCTCAAGCCGCGCCCCGTCGCCTCGCGCCACGTCATCGGCCAGATGCTGCCGGACGTGGTGTTCGGCGCGCTGCGCCAGGCCGCGCCCGACCGCGCGCCGGCCGAGGGCACGTCGTGCCTGTGGAATCTCAACGTGCGCGGCGTCGCCGAGAAGGGCGAGAGCGGCAACTACGGCTTCACCATGGCCGTGACGTCGAACGGCGGCACCGGCGCGCGGCCTGCGCGCGACGGGCTCTCGGCCACCGCCTATCCCTCGGGCGTCAAGGGCACGCCGGTGGAGATCGCCGAGGCGGTCACGCCGCTCGTGTTCTGGCGCAAGGAGTTCCGCCCCGACAGCGGCGGGGCGGGCCGCACCCGCGGCGGGCTCGGCCAGATCATCGAGGTCGAGAGCCGCATCGGCGCGCCCTTCGACCTGCTCGCCGCCTATGACCGGATCGACCACCCCGCCCGCGGCTGCGACGGCGGGGGGGACGGCGCGCCGGGGCGCGTGGCGCTGGCCTCGGGCGCGACGCTCAGGGGCAAGGGGTTTCAGACGATCCCGCCGGGCGAGCGGCTGGTGGTGATGACGCCGGGCGGCGGCGGCGTCGGGGCGCCCGCCGAGCGCCCGCGCGCGAAGGTGGCGGCCGACGTCGCCGCCGGGCTCGTCTCGCCCGGACAGGCGGAAAAGACCTACGCCATGGAGTGACGCTATCGGAGCGCTGCGGGAGACGCCGACGCGCCGGAACAGGGAGACGCAGATGACGACCACACGACGCACGACCTTGGCGGCGCTCGGACTCGGGGCGCTCGGTCTGGGAGCGATGCTGGCCGCGACGCCGGCGCTGGCGGAGACCCGCTGGGATCTCTCGACCGTCTGGCCCGACGGCAACTTCCATACGATCAACGCGAAGCGCTTCGCGGAGGAGGTCTCGGCCGCGACGGGCGGCGAGGTCGTGATCGAGGTGCGCTCCGGCGGCCAGCTCGGCTTCAAGGGCCCCGAGCACCTGCGCGCCGTGCGCGACGGGCTGGTGCCGATGGCCGACGTGCTCAACATCCAGCAGGTCGGCGACGAGCCGGTGCTGGGCGCCGAGGGCGTGCCGTTCCTCGTCTCCTCGGCCGACGAACTGCGCGCGCTGCACAGGCACCTGCGCCCTGTCTACGAGGCGGTCGCCGCGCGCAACAACCAGAAGATCCTCTACATGGTGCCGTGGCCGACCCAGTATCTGCACATGAAGGCGAAGGCCGAGAGCCTCGACGCGCTCGCCGACACCAAGGTGCGCGCCCCCGACAAGAACGCCGCCGACATGCTCGACCTCGCGGGCATGGCGGGCGTGCTGATACCGTGGGGCGAGGTGGTGCCGGCGCTGGCCTCCGGCGCGGTCTCGGGCGTCTCGACCTCCGCGGTCTCGGGCGTGGACGGCAAGTTCTGGGAGTTCCTCGACTACGTCTATCCGACCAACCACGTCTGGTCCTCGCAGATGGTGACGGTGAACCTCGACGCCTGGGCGGCGCTGACGCCCGAGCGGCAGGCCGCCGTGGAGGCGGTCGCCGCGCGGCTGGAGCCGGAGTTCTGGGAGACCTCGGTGGCGGCGGACGGCGAGAGCCTCGACAAGCTCAAGGCCGGCGGCATGCAGGTGGTGGAGATCCCCGCGCCGATGATGGCGGAGTTCCGGGCGCGCACCGCCTCGATGCTGGAAGACTTCCTCGCCCGCGTCCCCGAGGCCGAGGCGCCGGTGCGCGCCTATCTCGCCGACCTTGGCCGCTGAGGCCGACGCCGCGCCCGTCCCCGCGCCGCTTGCGCGGGGGCTCGCGCTCGTCGACGCCATCGGCCAGGGCGCGGCCTGGGTCGCTGCGGCCTGCCTTGCCGCGCTGACGCTGCTGATGGCCGCCGAGATCGGGACGCGCGCGCTCTCCAACGTCGCCCCGATCTTTCCGGCGACCATTCCTGTGGCTTGGGAATACTCCTCCTGGCTGATGGGCAACGCGTTCCTGTTCGGCTCGGCGGCGACCCTGCGGGCCGGCGGGCACATCCGGGTCGCCGCGCTCGTGTCGGCGCTGCCGCCGGGGGCGCTGCGCATTCTCGAGATCGCGGCGTCCGCCGTCGGGCTCGGCGCGACGCTGTTTCTCGCCAGCTCCATGACTTCCTTCGCGCTCGACGCGATGGCGCGGGGGCAGAGTTCGGCCGCCACCGGCGCGCTGACCTGGCCCGCCAAGGCGGGGCTGGCGCTCGGCGCCTCGATTCTGTGCCTGCAGATGGCCGCGCGGCTCGTGCGTGCGCTGGCGGGGCTGCCGCCCGACGCGCCGCGCCGCGCCGTCGAGCTTCACGCCGACTGACGGGAGGGGCCGATGGGCGTCGTGCTGGGCTCGATGGTGGGCGTGCTCGCCCTGCTGCTGGCGGGCGGCGTCTGGATCGGGCTGGCGCTCGGCCTGACGGGCATGACGCTGCTGGGCATGTTCCGCAGCATGCCGCTCGACAAGCTGCTGCCGCAATATGTCTGGAACATCCTGACGACGTCGGAGCTGGTGGCCCTGCCGCTGTTCATCGTGATGGGCGAGATCCTGTTCCGCACCCGGCTCTCTCAGTCGCTGTTCAACGGGCTGGCGCCGCTGATGGGGCTGCTGCCGGGGCGGCTGCTGCACGTCAACGTCGTCGGCTGCTCGATCTTCGCCGCGATCTCCGGCTCCTCCGCCGCCACGACGCAGGTCGTCGGTCGCATCTCGCTGACGGAGCTGACGCGGCGCGGCTACGACCCCGCCGTGGCGATGGGCAGTCTCGCCGGCGCGGGCACGCTGGGGTTCCTCATCCCGCCCTCCAACATCATGATCATCTACGGCGTGCTGGCCGACGTCTCGATCCTGAAGCTGTTCGCGGCGGGGCTGATCCCCGGGCTGCTGCTGGCCGGCTGCTTCATGGGCTGGATCATGGTCCAGGCGACGCTGCGGCCCGGGATCGTGCCGGCTTCGGAACGCGCGCTGGGGCGGATGCGGCTGCGCGACAGGCTGATGGCGACGCGCGAGCTGGCCCCGGTCGTGCTGCTGATCCTGTGCGTGCTCGGCTCGATGTATGGCGGGATCGCCACGCCGTCCGAGGCCGCGGCGGTGGGCGTGCTCGGGGCGCTGGCCATCGCGGCCTTCCAGGGCGCGCTCGACCGCGCCGCGCTGCGCGACATCGCCCTCGGCGCCGCCGGCACCTGCTCGATGATCGCGCTGATCGTGCTGGGCGCCTCGATCCTGTCGAACGCCTCCGCCTTCCTCGGCGTGCCCGGCGCCGTGGCGCAGCTCGTCACGGCGATGGAGCTGACGCCCTTCGCGCTGATCGCGGCGCTGATCGTGCTCTACCTCGTGCTGGGCTGCTTTCTCGACGGCTTCAGCATGATCGTGATGTCGCTGCCCATCGTGCTGCCGCTGATCGGCGCGGCGGGCTTCGACAAGGTGTGGTTCGGGGTGTTCCTCGTGATCGTGGTGGAGATGTCGCAGATCACGCCGCCGGTCGGCTTCAACCTCTTCGTCATCCAGGGCCTCACCGGCGAGAGCCTCGGCCGCATCGCGCGGGTGACCCTGCCATACCTGCTGATCATGGCGGCCTTCGCCATGGTGATGGCCCTCGCGCCGGGGCTGGCGCTGTGGCTGCCCGGCCTGCTTGCGTGACGGCGCGCCCGGCGGCGACCTCCGGAGCCGCGTCTGCGGCCTTCGTGGGCAGGTGCGCGATCATGCTGCATCCGGGCGCCGAGAAAATGAACCGATCGCCGCCGCATGGCCGATCCGGCGACACAGGCGTTGACCCGGCGGCGTTAATGCATCGTAGTCGGCGGGTAACGAAAAGGGGGAGACGCATGTTCCGCAACGCAGTCGTCGCAGCCTTCGCCACGGTCGCACTGGCCGGAGGCGCAGACATCGAAGCCGCCAGCGCGCAGGAGCTGCCGTCGCTCCAGATCAAGGCGGTCGGCCTGAACGGCGCCACGCCGGTCTCGATCATCGACGAGGTGCCGTTCTGGACCGAGACGATCCCCGCCGCCTCGGGCGGCCGGATCACCGCGCAGATCACGCCGCTCGACCAGATGGGCATCGACGACAAGACGATGCTGCGCCTGCTGAAGCTGGGCGTGATGGACTTCGCCGGCATGGACATCTCCAAGATGGCCGGCGACGACGCCGTGTTCGAGGGCTGCGACCTCGCCGGCCTGACGCTGACGCCCGCCGAGGCGCGCGCGGCCTGCGAGGCGTGGCGGCCGGTGATCGACGAGACGCTCCAGCGCGACTGGGGCGTGAAGCTGCTCGCCATCGGCGGCAACACGCCCCAGGTGTTCTGGTGCCGCGAGCCGATCGACGGGCTCGACAGCCTGCGCGGCAAGAAGATCCGCGTCTTCAACAACACCATGCGCGACTTCCTCGCCGGGCTCGACGCGACCGTGATCTCGATGGCCTTCGCCGAGGTGGTCCCGGCGCTGAACAACGGCGTGGTGGACTGCGCGGTGACCGGCAGCCTCTCGGGCAACACCGCCGGCTGGACCGAGGTGACCGAGGCGATCTACCCGCTCTCGCTCGGCTGGAGCATCAACATCCTCGCGGTGAACCTGAAGACCTGGCAGCGGTTCGACGAGCCGACCAAGGCATTCTTCCTCGAACAGGCGGGCGCCTACGAGGACAAGATGTGGCGCACGCTGACCCAGGCCACCGACGAGGCCGCGAACTGCAACACCGGCCAGCAGCCCTGCACGCTGGGGAAGCTGGCAAGCACGACCATCGTTCCCGTCGCCGAGAAGGACAGCGCGGCGAAGAAGGCGCTCCTCGAAAGCGCCGTGCTTGCCGGCTGGGCCCAGCGCTGCGGGGCGGACTGCGTCACGGAATGGAACGAGACCGTCGGCGCGAAGCTCGGCCTGACAGCGCCGGCGCCCTGAGCGCCGCCGCCTCGCGCCGGAGCGCGCCGATGACGCCATACCGTGAGGAACGGCCCTCCCGCGCCGGCGCGGGGGCGGCGTGATGCTGCGGCTGGTCGCCGGGCTGCGGAGCGCCGCGCGCGTCGCCTCCTGGGGCGCCGGGGCGCTGATCATGGCGGCGGCGATCCTGATCGGCGTCGATGTGATGCTCCGCGGCGCGTTCCGCGTCTCGATCGGCGGGGCCGACGAGCTGGCCGGTTACGCGCTCGCCGCCGCCGCCGCCTGGGGGCTGGGGCTGGCGCTGACGGACCGGGCGCATATCCGTATCGACAGTCTCTATGGCCTGTTTCCCATGCGGCTGCGGCTGATCCTCGACTTCCTCGGCCTAGGCCTGTTCATCGGCTTCTTCGGCTTCGCCTGCTGGCACGGGCTGGGCGTGCTGGAGCAGTCGCTCCAGTCCGGCTCGCGCAGCCAGTCGGCGCTGCAGGTTCCCACCGCGTGGCCGCAGGCGCTGTGGCTCGCCGGGCTCGTGGCCTCGCTGCTGGTCGGCGTCGCGCTGTGGGCGGCGGCCGCGGCGTTGGTCCTGCGCGGCGAGGCGGGCGCCGCGACGCGGCTGATCTCCACGCGCTCGGCGCAGGAGGAGGTCGCCGAGGAGATCGCCGCGACTCACGCGCGCGCCGAATGACCGTCGCCGCTCTCCCACGGTCGCCCGAGGCGGCGCGCTGATGGTTCTCGTCACGGTCCTCATCCTGCTGGGGCTGCTCGCCGTCGCCGTGCCGGTGGCGGCGGTGCTGGGGGTGCTGGGCCTCTCGCTCTCCACGCTCTACTCGCCGCTGCCGCTGACCTTCGCGATGGGCGAGATCCTGTGGTCGACCTCGAACAACTTCCTGCTCGTGGCGATGCCGTTCTTCATCCTGCTCGGCGAGATCATGCTGCGTACGGGCATGGCGGAGCGGATGTACGCCGCGCTGGCGCTGTGGATGCCGTGGCTGCCCGGCGGGCTGATGCACGCCAACGTCGCGGCCTGCGCGCTGTTCGCCGCCACCTCCGGCTCCTCGGTCGCGACCGCCGCCACCATCGGCACCGTCGCGCTCGACGAGGTGGAGAAGCGCGGCTACTCCGAGCGGCTGTTTCTCGGCACCATCGTTGCCGGGGGCACGCTGGGCATTCTTATCCCGCCCTCGATCAACATGATCGTCTATGGCGTGCTGACCGAGACCTCGATCCCGCAGCTGTACCTCGCGGGCTTCCTTCCGGGGCTGCTGCTGGCGGCGCTCTTCAGCCTCACCGTCGTCGCTCTGTGCCTGATCAACCCCGCGCTCGACGGCGAGCGGCTCACCTCGAGCCGGGCGCAGCGCCGCGCCGCGCTGCCCGACCTCCTGCCTCCGGTGGTGATCTTCCTCGCCGTGGTCGGCTCGATCTACGCCGGCTGGGCGACGGCGACCGAGGCGGCGGCGCTGGGCGTGATCGCCGCCCTCGCCATCGCCGGGGCGCAGCGACGCCTGAACCTGCCGGTCCTGCTGTCGGCCTTCGAGGGCACGATCCGCACCACGGCGATGATCATGGCGATCATCCTCGCGGCCTATTTCCTCAACTTCGTCATCACCGCCATCGGGCTCACCGGACAGATCAACGCGCTGATCACCTCGCTGGGGCTGTCGCCCTACGCGCTGCTGGCCGTGGTGGTCGTGTTCTACCTCGTGCTGGGGATGTTCATGGAGACGCTCTCCATGATGGTCGCAACCGTGCCGATCATTGCGCCGGTGGTCGTGGCGGCGGGGTTCGACCCGGTGTGGTTCGGCGTCGTGGTGATGCTGCTGATGGAGCTCGCTATGATCACGCCGCCGGTCGGCATCAACCTCTACGTCGTGCAGGGGCTGCGGACCCGCGGCCGCATCGACGACGTCATCATCGGGGCGGCTCCGTTCGTCATCGCCATCATGGCGACCGTGCTGCTGCTCGCCGTCTGGCCGCAGATCGCCCTCTGGCTGCCCGGCGCGCTGCGCTGAACCTTGTCCCGGCGCCCTGCGCCTGCTGTCGCGGAGACTGCATTGACCGAACCCCACATCCGCATCGGCGTCGACATCGGCGGCACCTTCACCGATCTGCAGATCCTGAACGAGGCGACCGGCGCCCTGGCGAGCTTCAAGACGCCGACGACGCCCGACCCGTCCGAGGGCCTCGTGACCGGCGTGCGCGAGGCGGCGGCGCGCTTCGGCTTCGACCTCGCGGCCGTCCGCCTGATCGTCCACGGCACGACCATCGCCACCAACGCGGTGCTGCAGCGCCGCCTCGCGCGGGGCGTGCTTCTGACGACCGCGGGCTTCGAGGACGTGCTGGAGATCGGCCGCCACGGCCGCCGCGACATCTACGGCCTGAAGCCGCACCAGGAGCCGCCGCTGATCCCGCGCGACCGCCGGCTCGGCCTGCCCGAGCGGATGCGCGCCGACGGCTCGGTGGAGACGCCGCTGACCGGGGCCGCGGTCGCCGAGGCGCTGGACCGGCTCGCCGCGCTGGGCGCGGAGGCCGTCGCCGTCTGCCTGCTCAACGCCCATGTCAACGCGGCCCACGAGACGGCGCTCGCCGAGGCGCTGGCGCGCGCGCGCCCCGACCTGCCGGTGTCGGTCTCCTCCGCCATCAGCCCCGAGATCCGCGAATACGAGCGCTGCTCGACCACCGCCCTCAACGCGCTGCTGATGCCGACCGTGGGCGGCTACCTCGAGCGGCTGGGCGGGCGGATGGCGGAGGCGGGCCTCTCGGCGCGGCTGCTGCTGGTGCAGTCCAACGGCGGCGTCTGCACGGCGGCGCTGGCGAAGGCGCAGCCGGCGCGGCTGCTGCTCTCGGGCCCCTCCGGAGGGGCGCTCGCGACGCTGCGCACCGCGAAGGCGCTGGGCCGCGAGAACGTCATCGGCGTCGACATGGGCGGCACCTCCTACGATGTCTGCGTCGTGGCGGGTGGCCGGCTGACCTCGGTGACGCAGGGCGAGATCGACGGGCTGCCCGTCCGCCTGCCCATGGTGGAGATCCGCACCATCGGCTCCGGCGGCGGCTCCATCGCGCGGGTGGACGAGGCCGGGCGGCTGCGGGTGGGGCCGGAAAGCGCGGGGTCGCAGCCCGGCCCGGTCTGCTACGGGCGCGGCGGCGAGCGGCCTACCGTGACCGACGCGAACGTGGCGCTGGCCCGGCTCGACCCCGGCTTCTTTCTAGGAGGCGCCATGGCGCTCGACCGCGCCGGCGCGGCGGCGGCGATCTCGCGCGACGTCGGTGCGCCGCTGGGGCTGGCGCCGGAGGCGGCGGCGGAGGGGATGCTCGCGGTGACGGAGGCGCGCCTCGCGGCCGCGGCGCGGCTCAGCCTGTTCGAGAAGGGGCTCGACCCGCGGGAGTTCGCGCTGCTCTCCTTCGGCGGCGCGGGTGGGCTGCACGCCACCAGCGTCGCCGAGGCGCTGGGCGTGCGTGAGGTCGTGTTTCCCGCCGACGCCTCGACCTTCTCGGCCTTCGGCATCCTCTATTCCGACATCACCCACGATCTTGCGCGCTCGCGCGTCACCCCCGCCGACGAAGCCGCGCTGCCCTGGCTCGCCGAGACGCTGGCGGAGCTGCGCGCGCAGGGCGAGGCGCTGCTCGCCGACGACGGCGTGCCCGAGGCCGACCGGCGCGCCGCCGTCTCGGTCGACATGCGCTATCGCGGGCAGGCGTTCGAGCTGGTCACGCCTTGGGAGGTCGACCTCCCCGACGCCGCGGCGCTGGCGCGGCTGCTCGACGGCTTCCACGAACTGCACCGGCTGCGGTTCTCCTACAGCGACCCCGACGCCGCGACCGAGATCGTGGCGGTGCGCCTGAACGCCATCGGCGCGCTGCGCACGGCGACCGAGGCGGGGCGCAGCGCTGGCGGGGAGGGGACGCCGCCGGGCGTCCGCGAAATCTGGCTCGGCGGCGGCTGGCGGCCCGCAGCGGTTCACCGCCGCGAGGCGCTGACCGCCGCCGTCGACGGGCCGGCGCTCGTCGAGGAGGAATACACCACCTGCCTCGTCGGCGAGGGCTGGCGCTGCGCGCCCGGCCCCGCCGGCGCGATGATCGTCACGAGGACCGCGCCATGACCCCCGACGCCCTCAAACCCGACGCCGACGCGCTCAGCCCCGTCAGCCTTGAGATCTTCCGCAACGCGCTGACCGCCACGGCGGCGGAGATGGACGTCACCGTGTGGCGCACCTCGCGCTCAACGGTGGTGCGCGAGCTGCTGGACTACTCCACCGCCGTCTTCGACCGCGACGGCCGCAACGTCGCCCAGGCCGCCCGCATCCCGCAGCACCTCAACTCCATGGGCGCCGGGCTGCTGACGGTGATCGAGGAGCATCTGCCGCTCGACCGGTGGGAGGACGGCGACGTGGTGATCACCAACGATCCCTACAGCGGCGGCCAGCACATCCCCGACATCCTCGCCTTCCGCCCGGTGTTCGTGAACGGCGCGCGCGTCGCCATCGTCGGCACGCTCTGCCACCATCTCGACATGGGCGGCATGGCGGCGGGCTCCTACTCCGCCACGGCGACGGAGATCTTCCAGGAGGGGCTGCGCATCCCGCCGATCAAGCTCGTCCGGCGCGGCGCAATGGACGAGAACGTGTTCGCGATCATGACGCGCAACGTGCGGCGGCCGGACATGCTGAAGGGCGACCTTCAGGCGCAGCTCGCCTCGCTCGGCGTGGGCGAGGCGAATGTGCGCGCGCTCGCCGGGAGGGTGGGCGCGGAGGTCTTCGTCGCCTCCTGCGCGCGCATTCTCGACCAGTCCGAGGCCGCGATGCGGGCGATGCTCTCGCGCATTCCCGACGGCGTCTATTCCTTCGAGGACTGGCTGGACGACGACGGCATCACGCCCGACCCGATCCGCATCCACGCCGAAGTCACCATCGCTGGCGACCGCGCGACGGTGGACCTTTCCGGCTCCAGCCCGCAGGCGCGCGGGCCGGTGAACGCGACGCTGGCCTCGTCGCTCTCGGGCGTCACCTTCGCGATGCTCGCTGTCTCCGACGTCGACATCCCCGCCAACGCCGGCTGCATGAGGCCGGTGACGGTGGTCGCGCCCGAGGGCCTCGTCGTGAGCGCGCGGAGCCCCGCGCCGGTGGCCAACCGCATCGCCTGCACCCATCGCGTCGCGACCACCATCCTCGGCGCGCTGAGCCGCGCGATCCCCGACCGGGTGCCCGCAGCCTACTACGGCGTCAGCTATGTGATGACCTTCCAGACCATCGGGCTGGACGGCGCGCGCGGCGTGCTGGTGGAGATCGAGGTCGGCGGCTCCGGCGCCCATCACGACGTCGACGGGCTCTCGGGCTACACCTACGGGATGCACAACAACTCCAACATCCCCGTCGAGATGATCGAGAGCGAGATGCCGCTGACGATCATGGCCTATGGCCTCTCGCCGGGGTCGGGCGGGGCGGGGCGGCGGCGCGGCGGGCTGGGCCTGTTCCGGGAATGGCGCGTCGACAGCCCGGAGGCGATCTTCTCCGCCAACGCCGAGCGCTTCCGCTTCCGCCCCTACGGTCTGGAGGGCGGCGAGCCGGGGCGCGAGGGCCGGCTGACGCTGATCCGCGACGGCGAACGCACGGCGCTCGGCTCCAAGGTCAACAACCTCCCGCTCAGGCGCGGCGACGTGATCCGGCTGGAGACCTCGGGCGGCGGCGGCTTCGGCCCGCTGGCTGACCGCGCGCCGGAGGCGGCGGCGCGCGACGCGGCCCTCGGCTACGTCTGAACCCGCGGCCCTGCGGCGTCATCGGACGGCCCGGGCCCTCGATTGCATGGCCGCGGGGCGGCCAATAAGCTGACCCGGCCGGGTGGGCTGGCGTCGGGAGTTCGATGGACATCGCGCTCTACCTCGCGGCGGCGACGAGCCTGATCATGGCCGCCGCCGCCGGCCTGTCGGCGGTCTCGCGCTTCGTCGGCCTGCCGATGCCCGTCGTCGTGGCCTTCGCGGGGCTGCTCTACGGCGTTTTCGGGCTGACCAGCGGCCTGACCTTCTCCGGCGCCGCGCTCGACAGCTACGACCAGTGGTTCGTCGAGTCGCTGGCGCTCGACGCCAGCGGGCTGCTGCTGCTGTTCCTGCCGCCGCTGCTGTTCGAGATGGCGATGGGCGTCGATTTGCGCCGCATCCGCGACGAGGCGGCGACCATCGCCATCATGGCGATCATCGCGGTTATCGTCGCGACGGCGACGGTGGGCGCGGGCGTCTGGCTCGGCTCGGCGTGGATGGGCTCCGGCGTCGGGCTCGTCGCCTGCCTGCTGCTCGGCGCCGCCGTCTCCACCACCGACCCCGCGGCGGTGATCACGACCTTTCGCGAGATCGGCGCGCCGCGGCGGCTCGCCGCGCTGCTGGAGGGCGAGAGCCTGCTGAACGACGCCGCCGCCATCGCGCTCTACGCGCTGCTGCTGGGGGTGGCGGCGTCGCAGGGCTCGGCGACCTTCGGCGGTTTTCTGGGCGATTTCTCGCAGTCCTTCGCGGTCGGCGCGGCGACGGGTCTTGCGATGGCGTGGCTGGCGGCGCGGATCTATCCGCTGCTCGGGGCCTCCGCCGCGGCGGAGGCGTCGGCCACGGTCGCGCTCGCCTACGGCGCGCATCTGGCGGCGGAAGTGGTCTTCGGCGGCTCCGGCGTCGTGGCGGTTGTGGTGGCCGGCGCCGTCACCGGCTCCTCCGGCTTCGTCAGCATGGGGCCGCGCAACTGGGCGACGACGCGGGCGGTCTGGGCGCAGATCGGCTTCTGGGCCAACGCGGCGATCCTGTTCATCGTCGCCTCCGCCACGCCGGCGCTGCTCGCCGATTTCACGGTCGCCGACGGCGCGCTGGTGGTCGTCGTCTATGTCGGGGCGCTGCTGGCGCGCGGCGCGGTGCTGTTCGGGCTGCTCCCGGTTCTCGACCGCGCCGGCCTCTCGACGCCCATCGGCGCGCGCCAGAAGGCGCTGCTGCTCTGGGGCGGGGTGCGCGGGGCGGTGACGCTGGTGCTGGCGATCTCGCTCACCGAGGTCTCGGCGCTGGGCGAGGACGCGGGGATCGTCGGCGCCGTCGCAGCGGCCTACACGCTAGCGACGCTGGGCCTCAACGCGGCGACGCTCGGCTGGGTCACGCGGCGGCTGGGGCTCGACCGGCTGTCGCCCGCCGACGCGGCGCTGCGCGAGCGCGTCGCCGCCGGCGCCATCGAGCGCGTCGCCGAGGTGGTCTCGAACCTCGCGCGCGCCCGCGACATCGAGCCCGAGGCCGTCGCATTCGTCACCGACGCCCTGCGCCGCCGCCGGATGGAGGCGGAGGAGGAGGCCGAGGCGGAGGCGCAGGGCGAGCGCATCCCCTTCGGCGAGCGACTGCGGCTCGGCCTGACCATCGTCTGCGGGCAGGAGGCGCGGCTGGTGCGCCGGGCGTTCGAGGAGGGCGCCATCGGCCCGCGCGCCACGCTCGCGCTTTCCGGCGCGGCGGAGCGGCTGGCCGACGCCGCGCGCGTCGGCTCGCGGGAGGGCTACGACGCCGCGGTGGAGGCCGAACTGCGCCCCACGGCCTGGTTCCGCGCCGTCCATCGCCTGCACCGGCTGTCGGGCTTCAGCCGGCCGCTGCGGCAGGCGCTGGAGCTGCGCCAGACCTGCCTGCTGGAGACCGAGCGCGTCATCGGCGAGCTTCAGGCGTTCAGCCAGACGCGGCTGCCGGCGATGGTGGGCGCCGACGCCGCCGCCAACATCGCCGCCGCGCTGGCGGGCCGGCTCGACGGCGTGGTCGACGAGATCACGGCGCTGTCGCTGCAATACCCCGCCTATGCGCTGGCGCTGGAGAAGGCGCTGATGGCGCGCGCGGCCGTGCGGCGCGAGCGGCAGGAATACGACCGGCTGCACCGCGACGGCGTCGTGGGGCCGGAGCTGCGCGAGGCGCTCGCGCGCGAGCTGGACGATCTGGAGCGCCGCGTCGCCGCGCCGCCGCGCCTCGACGTGAGCGCCTCCTCCATCGACCTGCTGAGCGCCGCGCCGATGTTCGCCGGGCTCGACGACAAGCAGAAGCGCCGCGTCGCCAAGCTGCTGCGCACCCGGCCGATCTTTCCCGGCGACGTGATCGCGGAGATCGGCGAGCGCGGCGACACGCTGCACTTCGTGGCTTCCGGCGCGCTGGAGGTGCAGCACGGCGACGGGCGCGCCATCACCCTGTCGAACGGCGCCTTCTTCGGCGAGCTCGGCCTTCTGGCGCCCTCGCGACGGCGCGCCACGCGGGTCGTCTCGCTCAGCTTCGGCCAGCTCCTCACCCTGTCGCGGCGCGATTTTCGCCGGCTCGCCAGCCGCGAGCCCGAGATCGAGCAGCGCATCCGCAGCGCCGCAGAGGCGCAGCTCCGCGGCGGATTCTCGGCGCCAGGGCAGCGCTAGGCGTGACGCCGCCCCGCCCCGGCGGCGGCATTGTTACGGTTTCATGTCAGGTGGTTAACGGGCGAACGAAAAAAGCCGTGCATGTCCGCGCCCGCTGTGTTGAGCTATGCGCAAGACGCAAAGCCGTCATAATCGACACAGGTGGAAATTCGATATGCGCATGATCAAGACGATCGCCGTCGCAAGCGCCGGTCTGCTCGGCGCGCTGACCTCCGCTTCGGCGCAGGAGACGTTCATCACGATCGGCACCGGCGGCCAGACCGGCGTGTACTATGTCGTCGGGCAGTCGATCTGCAGCCTCGTCAACCGAGGCCAGTCCCAGCACGGCATCCGCTGCACGGCGCCCTCCACCGGCGGATCGATCGCCAACATCAACGCCATCAAGGCGGGCGACATGGACATGGGCGTGGCCCAGTCCGACTGGCAGTATCACGCCTACAATGGCAGCGCGCGGTTCGAGGGCGAGGGCTTCCCCGGCATCCGCGCGGTGTTCTCGGTGCATCCCGAGCCGTTCACGGTGGTCGCGCGCGCCGACGCCGGCATCTCGACCTTCGACGACCTCAAGGGCAAGCGCGTGAACGTCGGCGTTCCGGGCTCGGGCCAGCTCGCCACCATGCAGGTGGTGCTCGACGCCAAGGGCTGGACGATGGACGACTTCTCGCTCGCCTCCGAACTCGCCCCTTCCGAGCAGGCGCAGGCGATGTGCGACAACAAGGTTGACGCGATCATCTTCACCGCCGGCCACCCCAACGGCTCGATCCAGGAGGCCACCACGTCCTGCGAGGCGGTGCTGGTCGACGTCTCGGGCCCGGCGATCGAGCAGCTCGTCGCCGACAACCCGTTCTACGCGGTCGCGACCGTGCCGGGCGGCATGTACGCCGGAAACCCCGAGGACGTGACGACCTTCGGCGTCCGCGCCACCTTCGTTTCGGCCGACACCGTGCCCGAGGAGACGATCTACCAGACCGTCAAGGCCGTCTTCGACAATTTCGGGCGCTTCAAGCGGCTGCATCCCGCCTTCGCGACCCTGAACGAGGAGGAGATGATCACCTCCGGCAACTCCGCGCCGCTGCATGACGGCGCCCGGCGCTACTTCGCCGAGAAGGGCTGGCTGCCCACCAACTGAGGCCGCCAGGGGCGTTCGCCGTCGCGGCGGTCCGGCGCCGCCGCGACGCCCCGGCGCAGCATCGTGCGCGAGTGTGCAGGACGGAGACCGCAGCCATGGCCGACAGCGCGCAGCAGACCGGCAGGCAGGGCGCCAGCCAGACGGAGCTCGATGAACTCGTCGCATCCTCCGACGTGGGGGGCAGGGCGCCGGCGCGGCCCGTCGCCCTGCTGATCGCGGGCGTCGCGCTGCTCTGGTCGCTCTTCCAGCTCTGGTTCGCCTCGCCGATCCCCTTCGCGGTGGGGTTCGGCGTGTTCAACGACACCGAGGCGCGGTCGATCCATCTCGCCTTCGCGCTGTTTCTCGCCTTCACGGCGTTTCCGGCGGTGCGCTCGCCGTTCCAGCTCGTGCTCGGCGTCGGCGTCCCGCTGCTGCTGACGGCGCTGTTCATGATCGGCGCGAAGCCTGGCGAGAGCGTCTGGTGGGCGCCGCTGATCGGGCTCGGCGTGGCCGCGGCGGTGCTGGCCGGCTCGCCGCGGGAGCGGGTCGAGCCCTGGGAATGGGCGCTGACGCTGATCTCGGCCGCCGCCGCGCTCTATCTCTACATCTTCTACCGCGAGATCTCCGACCGCGTCGGCGCCCCGATCACGCAGGACATGATCGTGGGCGTGGCGGGTCTGATGCTGCTGCTGGAGGCGACGCGCCGCGCCCTCGGGCCGGCGCTGATGATCGTGGCGACGGTGTTCCTCGTCTATACCTTCCTCGGCCCCTACATGCCGCAGATCATCTCGCACAAGGGCAACTCGCTCAGCGAGGTGGTGAACCACCAGTGGATCACGACGCAGGGCGTGTTCGGCATCGCGCTCGGCGTCTCCACCAGCTTCGTCTTCCTGTTCGTGCTGTTCGGCGCGCTGCTCGACAAGGCCGGCGCCGGCAACTACTTCATCCAGGTCGCCTTTTCGCTGATGGGCCACATGCGCGGCGGTCCCGCCAAGGCCGCGGTGGTCTCCTCGGCGATGACCGGGCTGATCTCCGGCTCCTCCATCGCCAATGTCGTCACCACCGGCACCTTCACCATTCCGCTGATGAAGCGCGTCGGCTTCTCCGCCGAGAAGGCCGGCGCAGTGGAGGTGGCCAGTTCCGTCAACGGCCAGATCATGCCCCCGGTCATGGGCGCCGCGGCGTTCCTGATGGTCGAGTATGTCGGCATCCCGTATTTCGACGTCGTGAAGCACGCCTTCGTGCCGGCGGTGATCAGCTACATCGCGCTGGTCTACATCGTGCATCTGGAGGCGATGAAGGCCGGCATGAAGGGCCTGCCGCGCGCCTATGAGCCGGGGCCGCTTCTGCAGCGGCTGATGGGGATCGTCGTCGCGATCATCGCGATCTGCGCCCTGTCCTTCGCGGTCTACTACGGCATGGGCTGGCTCCGCCCGGCCTTTCCGGACACGGCCGGCTACATCGTGTTCGGCCTGCTGACGGCGGTGTACGTCGCGCTGCTCTGGGTGGCCTCGCGCGAGGCGCCGCTGCGCATGGAGGACCCCAACGCCCCGGTCACCTCGCTGCCGCTGCCGGGGCCGACGGCGCGCGCCGGCTTCCACTTCATCCTGCCGGTCGTCGTGCTGGTCTGGGCGCTGATGGTGGACCGTCTGTCGCCCGGCCTGTCGGCGTTCTGGGCGGCGTGCTTCATGATCTTCATCCTGCTGACGCAGCGCCCGCTGCTGGCGCTGATGCGCGGCGAGGGGCGGTTGGCGCAGGCCGTTCGGCAGGGCGTCGTGGACCTGCTCGACGGGCTGATCACCGGCGCCCGCAACATGATCGGCATCGGAATCGCCACGGCCGCCGCCGGGATCATCGTCGGCGCGGTGAGCCAGACCGGTGTGGGCTCGGCGCTGGCGGACGTGGTCGCGGTGCTCTCGGGCGGCAACCTGATGGCCATCCTGGCGCTGACTGCGGTGCTGTCGCTCATCCTCGGCATGGGGCTGCCGACCACGGCGAACTACATCGTCGTCTCGGCGCTGCTCGCCCCGGTGATCGTGACCCTGGGCCAGCAGAACGGCCTGATCGTGCCGCTGATCGCCGTGCACCTGTTCGTGTTCTACTTCGGGATCATGGCCGACGTGACCCCGCCGGTGGGGCTGGCGAGCTTCGCCGCCGCGGCCGTCTCCGGCGGCGACCCGATCCGCACCGGCGTCATCGCGTTCTTCTACTCGCTGCGCACCGCGGCGCTGCCGTTCCTGTTCATCTTCAACACCGACCTGCTGCTGATCGACGTCGGCTGGGCGCAGGGGATCTTCGTCTTCGTCACGGCGACGCTGGCCATGCTGCTCTTCGCCGCCGCGACGCAGGGCTGGTTCCTGACGCGCAACCGCATCTACGAGGCCGCGGCGCTGCTGCTGGTCGCCTTCACGCTGTTCAGGCCCGGCTACTGGATGGACATGATCAGCCCGCCCTTCACCGAGCGCGAGCCCGGCGCGATCGTCGAGGCCGCCGCAGCGACGCCGCCCGGCGAGGCGCTGCGCCTGCGGGTGAACGGGCTCGACCAGTTCGGCGACCCGATCAGCTTCGTCGCCCTGCTGGAGATGCCGGCCGACGCCGCCGGCGAGACCGACGGGGCCGCGCGGTTGGAGCAGGCCGGCGTCTTTGTCATGGAGCGTGACGGCAGGACCATCATCGACGATGTCGCCTTCGACAGCCCCGCGCAGGCCGCCGGCCTCGACTGGGATCAGGAGGTGGTGCGCGTGCTCCAGCCGGTGTGGCAGCCGAGCAAGTACCTGATGTACGTCCCGGCGCTGGGCCTCCTGGCGCTGGTCGTGCTGACGCAGCGCCGCCGCGCCGAGGCCGCCGAGGCCCGCGGCGCCGCGGCGACGGCCTGAGGGGAGGGCGGGGAAGATGTTCGCCAACATCCTGCTGCCGGTCGATCTCGGCCATGACAGCTCGTGGATCAGGGCGCTGCCCGCTGCGGCGGAGCTGGCGCGGCGCGACGGCGCCACGCTCCACCTGCTCGCCGTCGCGCCGGATTTCGGCATGACCGCGGTGGCGGGCTACTTTCCGGCCGGTTTCCAGCAGGACGCGGTGGCGCGGCTCAACGCCGATCTCGCGGCCTTCGCCGCGGCGAACGGGCCGAAGGACGTGGCGACCAAGGCCCATGTCGGCCTCGGCCACGCCGCGGAGCAGATCCTCGCCGCGGCGTCTGCGACGAAGGCGGACCTGATCGTCATGGCCTCCCACGCGCCCGACATGGTGCGCTCGTTGCTCATCGGCTCCGTGGCCGACAGGGTGGTGCACGCCTCGCCGGTTTCGGTGCTCGTCGTTCGATGATAAGCGTCGCCGACCAGGGCGCTTCGACGCCGGCGCCCCCGACGCGTCCTCGCCCGCCCCGTTTTCGAGAGACCGCGTCGCCATGACCCCCTTCGCCATCGCCGGCGTGCAGATGCACGTCGCCGCCGCCCATGACAACGTCGAGGCGATGCGCCATCGCCTCGACGTCCTGATGGCGCGGTTTCCGTGGACCCAGATGGCGCTGTTCAGCGAGCTTGCGCCCTACGGCCCGCTGCTGCGCTTCGCCCAGCCCTTCCCCAACCAGGCGCTCGACCAGTTCTGCGTCGATGCGCGCCGCCATGGCGTCTGGCTCATCCCCGGCTCGATGTTCGAGAAGGACGTCGACGGCCGCATCTACAACACCTCGGTCGTCATCAATCCGCACGGCGAGATCGTCGCGAAGTATCGCAAGATGTTCCCGTTCCGTCCATATGAGGCGGACGTGTCGGCGGGCGAGGGGTTCTGCGTGTTCGACGTGCCGGGCGTCGGCCGCTTCGGCCTCTCGATCTGCTACGACATCTGGTTTCCCGAGACGACGCGCCAGCTCACCGCGATGGGCGCCGAGGTGCTGCTTCACCCCGTGCTGACCGGCACGACCGACCGCGACGCCGAACTCGCCATCGCGCGCGCCACCGCGGCGCAGTTTCAGTGCTATGTCTTCGACGTCAACGGCCTCGGCGCCGGCGGCGTGGGCCGCTCGCTGGTGGTCGATCCCTCCGCGACGGTGCTGCACCAGTCGGCGGGGCAGGAGGACATGTTCCCCTTCGAGGTCGACCTCGACCTCGTGCGCCGCCAGCGCGAGAACGGCCTGCGCGGGCTGGGGCAGGTGCTCAAGAGCTTCCGCGACCGCCCGGTGGACTTCCCGGTGTACGACCGGGCGAGCGGGTCGGACGCCTATCTTGCGACGCTGGGGCCGCTCAGGATGCCGCAGCGGCCGCCGCCCCTGCCGGCTCCGCCGGTCGACGCCGCCGCCGACATCGCGTCGACGGCGCTGACCTACGGCCGCCCTGCGGCGGTCTCGGCGGAGTGATCTGAACGCAGACGGAGGCGACCATGGCCGATGACGGAATGGCGACCACGAAGGGTTCGATCGGGGAATACTACAGCGCGGTGCAGCTGCGCGCGGACCGCTGGACGGCGCTGCGGCAGACGCTGGAGGCCGCGGCGCGGCACGGGCCCAAGGCGCGAGGCGCGGCCAAGCTCGCCGCCAAGGCCGAGGCGCTGCTCGACAGCCTGACGCCCATCGAGGCCTACTGGGCCTTTCCCGGACGCGCCGCCTTCGAGCACATGCGCCGCCAGCTCGCCCACGGCCATCTCGACGACGCCGCCCATCTCGTGCGCCGCGCCGCCCGCGCCCTGACCTCCGGCGCCTATCGCCGACGCCATATCCCGCTCTCCATCGAGGACGCCGAGGCGGAGGAGATGGAGGACGAGTCGACGCTCTCGGTGGAGGCGCGCGCGCTCGTGCGCCCCTATTTCGAGGTGCTGGTCGTCGACGACATCTCCGAGCATCAGGAGCGCTGGCTGCGCGCCTCGCTGCAGCGCGCCCGTCGCCCGGAGGACGCCTTCGTCTACGAGATCGTCGTGGTGCCGAGCCTGGAGGACGCGCTGATCGGCATCCTCTTCAACCACAACATCCAGGCCGTGATCGTCCGCCCCGGCCTGCGGCTGAAATCCGAGAACCGGCTCACCGTCCTGACCCGCTATCTCAACCGCGTCGGCGAGGACGAGGACGTGGACGCCCTGTCGCCGGAGGATTACGGGCCGGAACTGTGCCGGCTCGTCTCCAAGGTGCGGCCCGAACTCGACGCCTATCTCGTCACCGACCGCTCCGTGGAGGACATCGCCGGCATGGATCTCGGTCACTGCCGCCGCGTGTTCTACAATCAGGAAGACTTCCTGGAGCTGCACCTCAACATCCTGCGCGGTGTCAACTCACGCTACAAGACGCCGTTCTTCACCGCGCTCAAGGAATACTCCAAACAGCCGACTGGCGTGTTTCACGCCATGCCGATCAGTCGCGGCAAGTCGATCAGCCGGTCGCACTGGATACAGGACATGGGGGCGTTCTACGGCCCCAACATCTTCCTCGCCGAGACGTCGGCCACCTCCGGCGGGCTCGACAGCCTGCTGGAACCGCATGGCCCAATCAAGAAAGCGCAGGAATACGCGGCGCGCGCCTTCGGCGCGAAGCAGACCTTCTTCGCCACCAACGGCACCTCGACCTGCAACAAGATCGTCGTGCAGGCGCTGGTGCGGCCCGGAGACATCGTGCTGGTGGACCGCGACTGCCACAAGTCGCACCATTACGGCATGGTGCTCGCCGGCGCCGAAGTAGTCTATCTCGACAGCTACCCGCTCAGCCAGTACTCGATGTATGGCGCGGTGCCGCTGCGCGAGATCAAGCATGCGCTGCTGAAGCTGAAGGCCGCCGGCAAGCTCGACCGGGTGCGCATGCTGCTGCTGACCAACTGCACCTTCGACGGCATCGTTTACAACGTCGAGCGCGTGGTCGAGGAATGCCTGGCGATCAAGCGCGACCTGGTCTTCCTGTGGGACGAGGCGTGGTTCGCCTTCGCCCGCTTCGGCCCGACCTATCGCCAGCGCACCGCGATGGCGGTGGCGAACACCCTGCGCCAGAAGCTGCGCGAGCCCGACTACGCGAAGGCCCATGCGCGCCACGCCAAGGCGCTGGAGGGCGCCGACGACGAAAAGCTTCTGGAGACCCGCCTGATGGCGCCGCCGGACGCGCGGGTGCGCGTCTACGCCACCCAGTCCACCCACAAGACGCTGACCTCGCTGCGTCAGGGCTCGATGATCCACGTCAACGACCAGGACTTCAAGGGCGAGGTCGAGCAGTCCTTCCACGAAGCCTACATGACCCACACCTCGACCTCGCCGAACTACCAGATCATCGCCTCGCTGGACGTCGGCCGCCGGCAGGTGGAGCTTGAGGGCTTCGAGATGGTGCAGCGGCAGGTCGAGGCCGCCATGTCGATGCGCCGCGCCATCGCCACGCATCCGCTGCTCAACAAGTATTTCAAGCTGCTGACCGCTGGCGACATGATCCCGGAGGCCTATCGCGAGAGCGGCGTGCAGAGCTACTACAGCTCAAGCCAGGGCTGGACCGACATCTGGGAGAGCTGGGCGAGCGACGAGTTCGTGCTGGACGCCACCCGCGTCACGCTGGCGGTGGGCGGCACCGGCTGGGACGGCGACACCTTCAAGAACGCCATCCTGATGGAGCGCCACGGCATCCAGATCAACAAGACCTCGCGCAACACCGTCCTGTTCATGACCAACATCGGGACGACGCGCTCCTCGGTCGCCTATCTCATCGAGGTGCTGGTCGGCGTCGCCAAGGAACTCGACGACAGGCTCGACGACGCCTCGCGCATGGAGCGCCTCGCCTTCGAGCGCCGCGTCAAGTCGCTGACCGAGGATTTGCCGCCGCTGCCCGACTTCAGCCGCTTCCACGCCGCCTTCCGTCGCGACGAGAACTCGCCGGAGGGCGACATCCGCCGGGCGTTCTTTCTCGCCTACGATGAGAAGAACTGCGATTACATGCCGCTCGACGGCGAGATCGACCGCGTCGTCAGGAGCGGCGCGGAGGTCGTCTCGGCCTCCTTCGTCATTCCCTACCCGCCGGGCTTCCCCATCCTCGTGCCGGGGCAGGTGATCAGCGAGGAGATCCTCGCCTTCATGCGCGCGCTGGATGTCAGCGAGATCCACGGCTACCGCCCCGATCTCGGCCTGCGCGTGTTCACCGACGCGGCGCTGTCGATCGAGGCCGGCGCTGCGCTGCGCCGGGCAGCCGAATAACAAACGACGGAGGGCGGCATGCCCAAGAAGACGCTGAAAAACATCTCCGAGATACGCCGTTTCTTCCACACCAATCAGGAGCCGATCTACTTCATATCGGCGACCAACTTCAACCTGCTCGGGATCGACGAGTGGGTGAAGAACTTCAAGTATGTCAACTACCTCGACTGCTACGACGGCCGGCACCCGAACGTCTTCGTGCCGGACGAGCAGCCCCATGCCGAGTTCCAGTCGATTGAGGACATCAACAACTACCTGCTCCAGCACAAGCAGGTGGACGACTACACGAAGGATCGCGGCGGCAAGCCAAAGTTCGTGTTCCTGATGTTCGACGAAAAGACCGAGAAGCTTGCGAAGCAGATGGGCGCCGAGGTCTGGTTCCCGAAGGCCAGCCTGCGCACCCGCGTCGACAACAAGATCGAGACGGTGCGCATCGGCGACAAGGCGGGCGTGCCGTCGGCGCCGAACACGCTCGCCGAAGTCGGAAGCTGGGAGGATCTGACGAAGCTGGCCAGGGAGGCCGGGCTGGGCTCCGACCTCGTGCTGCAGTCCGCCTTCGGCGACAGCGGCCACACGACCTTCTTCGTCAAGGACGAGGCCGACTTCCGCAAGCACGAGCACGAGATCGTCGGCCAAGGCGAGATCAAGATCATGAAGCGGCTGGTCTGCCGCGGCTCGGCCATCGAGGCTTGCGCCACCAGGGCCGGCACCATCGTCGGCCCGCTGATGACCGAGCTCGTAGGCTTCAAGGAGCTGACGCCCTATCGCGGCGGCTGGTGCGGCAACGAGATCTTCCCGACCGCCTTCGCGCCGAAGGTCCGGAACAAGGCGCGCGAACTGACGTTCAGGTTCGGCGAGCAGCTCAAGGCCGAGGGCTATCGCGGCTACTTCGAACTCGACTTCCTGATCGAGGAGAAGACAGGCGAGATCTATCTCGGCGAGCTGAACCCGCGGATCACCGGGGCCAGTTCGATGACCAACCACGCCGCCTTCGCCCACGCCGACGCGCCGCTGTTCCTGTTCCACCTGCTGGAGTTCAGCGGCAAACCGTTCGACATCGACGTGGAGGAGCTGAACGCCCGCTGGGCCGATCCCGACATGATCGACTCGTGGTCCCAGATGGTCATCAAGCACACCGAGGACAGCGTCGACATCGTGACCCAGGCGCCCGAGACCGGCATCTACCGCATGCTCGACGACGGCCGCGTGGTGTTCGACCGGTTCGACTATCACCGCCGCGCCGTCGAGAGCGAGAAGGAGGCGTTCTTCCTGCGCATCCTCAAGCCCGGAGACTACCGCTACGAGGGCGCCGACCTCGGCATCCTCGTGACGCGCGGCCGCTCGATGACGAAGAAGTTCGAGCTGGACCCCCGCGCCCGGAAGTGGATCGACGGCGTCAAGAGCGCCTTCTCGGCGCGGCCGCTGCCCTCCGCCGCCGCGCTCGCCGAACCCGCCTTCAAGATCCTGTGACGGCGTGGCGCTCACCTTCCGCGCCGTATCCGAGGATGCGCCCGGCCCGCTCTGGGCCGGCCTGTTCCGCGAGCACTGGCCCGCCTATCGGCGCTGGTGGCTGAAGCAGGGGGCCGAGGCGCGCCCGACCTATCGCGAGAGCCGCGAGGCGCTCAGCGCCGCCATGCCGGAGATGATCGGGCTCTACGAGGCGCTGTGCGACCTCGCCGGCGGTGGCGACCTCGAGGCGCGCTTCCTCAGCTTCCACTGCCCGCCGCCCTATCTCTCGGCCTGCTCGCAGGCGGTCTGGCCGGGCGAGGCGCCGCTGCTGGTGCGCAACTACGACTACAGCCCGGCGCTGTTCGACGCGCTGGCGCTGCGCACGCGCTGGGGCGGCGTGGGGGTCAAGGGCGTCTCCGACGGGCTCTGGGGCCTCGTGGACGGCGTGAACGAGGCGGGCCTCGCCGTCTCGCTGACCTTCGGCGGCCGGCAGGTGGTGGGAGACGGGTTCGGCGTGCCGCTGATCCTGCGCTACGTCCTGCAGACCTGCGAGACCGCCGAGGAGGCCGGCCGCCGGCTCGCCCGCATCCCCTGCCACATGAGCTACAACGTCACCGCGCTGGACGCCAAGCGCCGCTACCTCACCGCCTATCTCGCGCCCGACCGGCCCGCCGTCGTCACACATGCGGCCGTCGCGACCAACCATCAGGAGCGCGTGGAGTGGGAGACCCACGCCCGCTTCACCGCGACGGTGGAGCGCGAGCGCTACCTGCTCCACCGGCTGACGCTGCATGTCGAGCCGCAGGAGCGCTTCATCGCGGCCTTTCTCCGCCCGCCGCTCTATTCGCTGGCCTTTGCGCGCGGCTTCGGCACGCTCTTCACCGCCGCCTATCGCCCGCGCGAGTACGGCTTCGAGCTGCGCTGGCCGAACGCGGTCTGGCGGCCGTTCGACGACCCCGGCGCCCCGGCCGCGATGCGCGTCGCGCTGCCCGACCTCGCCGCGCAGGGGTGATCGCGGTCCGCGGCGCCGCGACCGTTGCGGATGGCGCAGACGTGCACGAAAAGCGGCGTCGCGTCGCCGGCGGGTTCACAAGCCCGCCGATCCGGACGACATGGAGCGCGATGATGCGCGAGGACGACATCGATGCGACCGCGAACGGCGCCGGCGCCTTCACAGGCGGCGCGCGGAAGCGCGCGGCTGCGGACCCTGCCGGGCTTCGCCTCGCCGCGCTCGGCCCGGACGACCTGATCGCCTGTCCCGCCTGCGACCTGCTGCACCGGCTGCAGACACCCCCGCCCGGCGGCAGGGCGCGCTGCCGGCGCTGCGGCGCGGCGCTGCTGACCGACCGGGCGGCGGCGCTCGACACCGCGCTGGCCTGCGCCTTCGCCATCCTGATCCTCATCGCCGCGACGCTGTTCTTTCCGTTCCTGACGCTGGAGGCCGCCGGCGTCGTGCGCCGCGTCTCGCTGCTCGACGCGGTGCTCGCCTTCGCGGCGGGGTGGCTGGCGCCGCTCGTCATCGCCATGGCCGCCTTCGTCGTCGCCGCGCCGGCGGCCCGCGCGGCGCTGCTGATCTATGTGCTCGGGCCGCTGCGCCTCGACCGCCCGCCGCTGCCCGGCGCGCGCGCCGCCTATGCGCTGGCCAACGAGATCAGGCCGTGGTCGATGGCCGAGATCTTCCTGCTCGGCGTCGCGGTGGCGCTGGTGAAGGTGGCGGGGCTCGCCTCGGTCAGCCTCGGCCCCGCCTTCTTCGCCTGCGCGGTCGGCGTCGCGCTGATCGTCGTGGAGGACGCCGTGGTCTGCCGCTGGTCGATCTGGCGGATGCTGGAGGGCGCGCGATGACGGGGGCGGCAGCGATGACGGGGGCGGCCGCCGCGCCGCTGATGATCACCGCGCGGGAGGCGGGCCTCGTCGGCTGCCGGCGCTGCGGCGCCGTCTCGCCCGCCGGCGCGGCGCGGTGCCGGCGCTGCGGCGCGCGGCCCGACGTCGTGGACGCGCGCTCGCTGCAGACCGTCTGGGCGCTGCTCGCCGTGGGGCTGATCGCCTACATCCCGGCCAACATCTGGCCGATGCTGCGCGTCAGCCGTTTCGGGACGACGCAGGAAAGCACCATCGTCGGCGGCGTGATCGAGCTGATCGACCATGGCGCCTACGGCGTCGCCGCCATCGTCGGCGTCGCCAGCGTCGTGGTGCCGATCGCGAAGTTTCTCGTGATCGCCTGGCTCGCCGTCGCCATCGCCGCCCGCCGCCGCCGCGCCCCCGACGCGCACGCGCTGCACCGGATGCACCGCCTGGTGGAACTGGTCGGGCGCTGGTCGATGGTCGACATCTTCGTCGTGGCGATCCTCGCGGCGCTGGTGCAGCTCGGCCTGATCGCCGCCATCCATCCGGGCCTCGCCGCCGTGTTCTTCGCGGTGTCGGTCGTCTTCACCATGCTCGCCGCGCAGGCCTTCGACCCGCGCCTGTTGTGGCTGGAGCATGGCCGCTCGGCCGCGCCCCAACCGCAGCCGCCCCGTCCCGTCGCAGGAGCCGACCGTTGACGCATGACGCCGACATCGCGCCGCCAGACCTCGAAGACCGGCCGTCGCGCCGCATCTCGCTGGTCTGGCTGCTGCCGCTCCTGGCGCTGGCCGGCGCGCTCGGCGTCGCATGGAGCGCATGGTCCTCGCGCGGGCCCGTCATCGAGATCGTGTTCGAGGACGCCTCGGGCGTGCGCGCCGGCGAGACCACCCTGCGCCGCCGCGACATCGAGGTTGGCCGCGTCGAGGACGTCAGCTTCGCGCCCGACGCGGATCACGTCGTCGTCACCGCCCGCATCGAGCCGGAGATCGCGCCGCTGCTCGACGACGGCGCGCAGTTCTGGGTGGTGCGCCCCGAGATCACCACGCGCGGCGTCACCGGCCTCGGCGCGCTGGTCTCTGGCGTCCACATCGAGACGGCGTGGGACGATGGGACGGGAGAGCCGCGGCGGGAGTTCGTCGGGCTGCCCGAAGCGCCGCTCACCCCGCCCAACACGCCGGGCCTGCGCGTCACGCTGCGCGCGGCGGAGGGCGGCTCGGTCGCCGTCGGGGCGCCGGTGTTCTTCAAGGGCATCGACGTCGGCCGCATCGAGAGCCGCCAGCTCACGCCCGCCGGCGACGCGGTGGAGTTCGAGGCGTTCGTCCGCGCGCCCTACGACGCCCACCTCACCCGCGCCACGCGGTTCTGGAACGCCTCCGGCTTCGACGTGGAGCTCGGCGCTGAGGGCGCGCGCCTGCGCGTCGCCTCGCTCCTGTCGCTGCTGCAGGGCGGCGTCGGCTTCGACACGCTGGAGGGCGCGCGGGCGCAGGGCGCCGCGGCCGCCGCCTCCGGCGCCGTGTTCCGGCTCCACCCCTCCGAGCGGGACGCCCGCGACAGCCTGCTCGACGGCGACGTGGAGCAGGCCGCGCTGATCACCGTCCGCTTCGAAGGCTCGGTGCGCGGCCTCAGCGCCGGGGCGCCGGTGGAGTTCCGCGGCATCCGCATCGGCTCGGTGCGCGACATCGCGCTGTCCGTGGAGGAGGGGGCCGAGGCCACGCTCGCCGCGACGCTGCAGATCCAGCCGCGCCGGCTTGGCGTGCCGGACCGGCGGGCCGCGCTCGACTTCATCGCCGACAACGCGCGCCGCGGGATGCGCGCCAAGCTCCAGAGCGGCAGCCTCATCACCGGCGCGCTCTATGTCGGCCTGGTGCAGGACGTGCAGGGGCCCGCGAAGTTCGACGCGACCGCCGAGCCCCATCCGGTGCTGGAGACCGCGCCCTCCGACCTCGAGACCGTGACGGCCACCGCGCAGGGCATGATCGCGCGCATCAACGCCCTGCCCATAGAGGCGCTGCTGACGGAGGCGACCGGGCTCATGAGCAGCCTCGCCGCCGTGGCGGCGGACCCCGCGACGCAGGGGCTTCCCGCCGACGCCGCGGCCGCGGTGCAGGCGTTCGGCCGGCTGGCGCAGTCGCCCTCGCTCGCCGAGGCCCCGGTCGCGCTGGCGCGCGCGCTCGACGAGGTCGAGACGCTGCTGACGACGCTGCGCGAGACCGGCGCGGTCGACCAGCTCGGCGCCGCCGTGGCCGACGCCCGCACCGCGATGGCGGCAGCCAGCGCGGCGGCGGCCTCGGTCGAGGAGGCGACGACGCGGCTGCCGCGGCTCGTCTCGGCGCTCACCGCCACCGCCGACCGCGCGGACGCCGTGCTCGCCTCGTTCGAGGTCGGCTCCGAGCTCAACTACGAGGCCGTGACGGCGCTGCGCGAGGTGCGGGACGCGGCGCGGGCGGTGACGGCGCTGATCTCCGCCTTGGACCGGCGGCCGAACTCCCTCATATTGGGCAGATGACAGTGTACCGTTTCGCGATCTTCGGCCTGCTCGCGCTGCTGGCGGCATGCGCCGCGCCGCAGGAGCAGCGCCTCTATCTCCTGGAGCCGCCGCGGGCCTCCCCCGGCGGGCCGATCGAGGCCTCCGTGGTCGCCGTGCGGGCGGTGGACCTGCCCGCCTACGCCCGCGCCACCGCGATGGTCCACATCGTCGAGGACGGCTCGGTGCAGCAGTCCGACGTCGCCCGCTGGGCCGACGATCCGGCGCGCGCCGCCACCGTCACGCTCGCCAACCAGATCGCGGACCGGACCGGCGTCGATGTCGTGACCGAGCCGTGGCCGAGCGACGCCCGTCCCGAGGCCGTCGTCTCGGTGCTGATCGAGCGCTTCATCGGCGCGCTCGGCGGAGACCTGACGCTGAGCGGGCGCTACTCGATCACCGGCGCCGACCGGCGGTCGGAGCGCGCCTCGTCGGGCTTCTCGATCGTCACGCCGACGCAGGGTCCGGGCTTCGAGGGCCTTGCCCGCGCCCATGGCGTCGCACTCGACACGCTCGCCGCGCAGATCGTCGAGAACCTGCGCTAGAGCGTTTCCACGAGCCGACAGAATCAGCCGGCGACAAGAAAACCGCTGCAAGACAGGAGCCTCGAGCGGCAGAGCTGACGCAGGCAGGTCTCACGCCGCTCCGGCGGCGCCGCGCCCATGGGCGGGCGGATCGGCGCAACGGCCTCGCCCCTTGCGCCCTCCGGGCCCCGAACCGCCCCGAAGCAGGGTCGGAACGCGCATGATGCGGAGTCGGCCTGTCCCCAGCTCCTGTAGCGCGCAGCCGTGCGGCGCCGAATTGAGATTCTCCGTCGCCCCGCCACAGCCGCGACGACATCGCGGCGCGAGCCGATTGTCCTCGCGCTGTCGCCCGGCGCCTGTCGGCGGTCGCCGCCGCAGGGCCGGGCGCTCTGGCGCCGGCTGTCGCCGGGCCTACTTCGTCGTCGCCCAGTAGAAGGCGGAGTGGATCGAGCCGCCCTGGCTGAAGCCCTCGACGTTCTTCTGCATCGCGACCTGCTGGATCTGCTGGAACATCGGCGCGAAGGGCGAGACCTGCTGGTGGATGCGCTGCATCTCCTCGTACATCGCCGCGCGCTTGTCGCCGTCCTTCTCCAGCACCGCCGCGTCCGCCAGCGCCTCGGTCTCGTCCGCCGGCCAGGCGTTGCGCCAGGCGAGCAGCCCGGTGGCGTTCGCCTCGTCGGAGTTGTCGGGGTTGCGGGCGAAGGTGTCGGCGTTGGTGTGCGGGTCGGGGTAGTCCGGCCCCCAGGCCTCGAGCGCGATCTGGTGCTTGCGGGCGCGATACTCGGTGAGCACCTCCTTGCCGGTGCCGACGCGCAGATCGATGGTCACGCCGGCCTCGGCCATGGTGCTCTGGATGCGCTGGGCCATGTCCAGCCGCTCCTGGTCGTTGCGCACCGAGATGGTGAAGGAGAGCGGGCCGACGCCGGCCTCCGCCAGCAGCGCCTTCGCCTTCTCGACGTCCAGCGAATAGGGCGTCTCGGTGATCGCGCCGAGGAAGCCCGCGGGCAGGAAGCTCTGGTGGACGCGGTACTGGCCCTTCAGGAAGGTCGAGGCCATGCCCTCGTAGTCGATCAGATACTTGAACGCCTCGACGACCTTGGGATTGTTCAGCCCTTCGACCTTCTGGTTGAAGGAGAGGTAGGGGATGCGGCCCTTCACCTCGTCGATCACCTTGAGGTCGGCGTCGCCCCCGATGCCGGCGATGTCCACCGGCGTCAGCTTGCGCGCCACGTCGACGTCGCCGCGCTCCAGCAGCAGGCGCTGGGTGGCGGGCTCGCCGACATGGCGCAGGAACACGCGGCGCAGCGGCACCTCGCCCCGCCACCAGGTGTCGTTTGCCTCCAGCACATAGCTCTCGCCGGGCTTGAAGCTGATCTGGCGGTAGGCGCCGGAGCCGGCGGAGTTCGACTTGAGCCACTCATGGCCCATGTCGCCGTCGACCTCATGGCTCAGCGCGAGCTCCTTGTCGACGATTGAAGCAACGACGGCGGTGAGGCAGTTGTAGAAGAAGCTCGGCGCATAGGGCTTGTCGGTGACGATGGTCAGCTCGTACTCGCCGGTCGCCTTGATCTTCTCGGCGACATTGTCCTTGGTGAAGCCGAACTGGGTGAGGATGAAGGACGGCGTCTTGTCGAGGATGACGGCGCGCTGCAGCGACCATGCCGCGGCGTCGGCGTTCACCGGCGCGCCGGAGTGGAACACGGCGCCTTCGCGCAGCCTGAAGCGGTAGGTGACGTCGTCGACCTGCTCCCAGCTTTCCGCGAGGCCCGGCACGAGCGGCCCGAGATTGGCGGGGTCGAGCTCGATCAGCGTGTCGTACACGTTGTTGTTCATGTCGTTGCCGGAGAACTCGAAGCTCTCGGCGGGATCGAGCGACACGATGTCGTCGATCTTGTCCGCGATCACCAGCGTATCGGCGGGCGTCTCGGCCCAAACGGCCGCAGGCGTCATCAACGAGACGATCGCGAGCGCCGTTGCTGCGCGCAGCGAACCGGCTGTTACGGATTTCATCTGGTGCTCTCCTGACCTTGGGCCCCGGGGGCGTGCCGGCGCGGAGACGCGCATGTTCCCCGACGCGCCGCCAGACTGACAACAGACCCCGCGCCCTGTCCAGCGGCGCCTGACATCCTGCGGGCCTGAGGCGGGGCGCGCCGCGCCGGAAAGCCTCAGCCATGGGCTCAGGCCGGGCGCCTGCGCGAAAAAGCGTCGCACCCCTGCGCCGCGACCATGCAGGACGGGCCGGCTCCGCCCTGTCGGGCGGCATGGTTCTGGGCTGAGCGGCTTCCGGCGCGCTCCGGCATCGCGCCCGCCCCGGCAAAGCTGCCCCGAATGCCTTCGCCGAGAGTTTCCGGGGCCGGATGCGCGACGAATGCCTCACAACGCGCACCTGTTCTTCTCGATGAACCACGCCTGCGTCGTGATCGCCGGCTGGGTCCATGACTGCAATACCGAACGCCGGCATTCCTCGCTGGGCCACCTCACACCCGCAGCCTTCGCCGCCACCTCACACCCGCAGCCTTCGCCGCCACGTTGCGCTCGCAACGGGCATCGACGCTGCGCCATCTGAAAAGCTGCGCGCCGATGCCCGTCGCGCACGGCGTCGGCGCGCGCCCTCGGCGACCGGCGCAGCGGCGCGACACGGGGTCCGACGCGTTTCGATCGCCCCGAAGGCTTCCGCCGATTCGCGGGAGGGGGGCGAGGCGCCGCCGCGCGTCGGTTCGCTGACCCCATGGCCACTGACGCCAGCGCGAGTTTCCGGCGCGCTTCCGAGACGGCGGTTCCCGGCGCTCCACCGGGCGGCGGGAGCGCCGGACGTCGGCCGCCGCGGCCCGCAGCGCGCCTTGTGAGATCGTCCGGGCCTGGAATACGGCGCTCCGGGGGCCTTTCGACGACCCTCCGGCCCGCCTGCGCTTTCGCCGCGCCGCCGCCGCCGTTATAAGCCGCCCCGAACGGGCGCATGGGGCGTCGGCGCGAGGGAGCAGGTGTCATGGCGGTCAAGGTGGCGATCAACGGTTTCGGGCGGATCGGGCGCAACGTGCTGCGCGCGCTGATCGAGTCGGGCCGCACCGATGTCGAAGTCGTTGCGATCAACGATCTCGGTCCCGTCGAGACCAACGCCCACCTGATCCGCTTCGACAGCGTTCACGGCCGCTTTCCGGGCGAGGTGAAGGTCGTCGGCGACAGCATCGACGTGGGTCGCGGCCCGATCCGGGTCAGCGCCATGCGCAACCCCGCCGAACTGCCCTGGGGCGACGTGGACATCGCGCTGGAGTGCACCGGCATCTTCACCGACAAGGCGAAGGCCTCCGCCCATCTGCAGAACGGCTCCAAGCGCGTTCTGGTCTCCGCGCCCGCCTCCGGCGCCGACAAGACCATCGTGCACGGCGTCAACACCGACGCGCTGACGAAGGATGACCTCGTCGTCTCCAACGCCTCCTGCACCACGAACTGTCTCGCGCCCGTCGCCCATGTCCTGCATCAGGTCGTGGGCATCGAGAAGGGCTTCATGACGACGATTCACAGCTACACCGGCGACCAGCCGACGCTCGACACGCTGCACAAGGATCTTTACCGCGGCCGCGCCGCCGCGATGAGCATGATCCCGACCTCGACCGGCGCCGCGAAGGCCGTTGGCCTCGTGCTGCCCGAACTCAACGGCAGGCTCGACGGCGTGGCGATCCGCGTGCCGACGCCGAACGTCTCGGTGGTGGACTTCAAGTTCATCGCCAGCCGCGCGACCAGCGTCGACGAGATCAACGCCGCCATCCGCGCCGCCGCAGACGGCCCGCTCAAGGACGTGCTCGGCTACACCGACGCGCCGAACGTCAGCATCGACTTCAACCACGACCCGCATTCCTCGATCTTCCACACCGACCAGACCAAGGTGATGGACGGGACCTTCGTGCGCGTGATGAGCTGGTACGACAACGAGTGGGGCTTCTCCAACCGCATGCTCGACACCGCCGTGGCGATGGCGAAGACGATGTAAGCTGGTGGAAGTCTCCTTCCGCCTCCTGCTCGTGGTCCTCGCCGCCTTCGCCCTGGCGGCGGCGGATCACTACGTTCTGGGCGACGCGATCAAGGGAGCGTTCTGATGGAGGACAAGGGCGCGCCGCTGCGCGAAATCGGCGAACTGCTTGAGCGGCAGTTTCCCGATTTCATCTGCCTTCGCTGCGGCCATGACACTTTCATGGTCATTGCGAACCCGCGCCCGGCGCAACCAGGGCAGACAGTTCCTAGGCTGGCGCGGCGGGCTGGTTTAATGTTCGAGCGTGTGGCCTTCGCTACAGGGACAGCCTTCGATCAACCTGAGAATTTCGCCAAGGTTGTTTGCAAACGATGCGGTCTAGCGGAAGATCACTATCTGCCGGCGCTGGCCGCCACGTTCATGAAAGCGGGCGGCGAAGATGACTAAGCTGACCGTGATCGATGGCGGCAAGTCGCCCTCAGGCGGCGGACCGGAGGACCCGATGATTGAAGCGCGAGTAGGGCGGCTGGAGGAGGACGTTCGCGAGATCAAGGCGGACATCCGCGAGATGCGCCGCGACGTGTCCGAGTTGAAGGACCGCTTCTCCCGCATGGAGGTCGGCATCGAGCGGATCAGCGCGCGGCTGGACAGCATTCCGAATGTCTGGCAGTTCGCCATGGGTCTGGTCACGACGGTTGTCGCCGTCGCGGCCTTGTTAGTGAGCCTTCGCTGATGCCGTTCAAGACCCTCGACGACCTCGACCTCGCCGGCAAGCGGGTGCTGACCCGGGTCGATCTCAACGCCCCGGTGCGCGAGGGGAAGGTCACCGACGACACCCGCCTGCGCGCCATCGCCCCCACCGTGCGCGACATCCTGGACAAGGGCGGCAAGCCGGTGCTGCTGGCGCATTTCGACCGGCCCAAGGGCCGCGTCGTGCCCGAGATGAGCCTCGGCCAGATCGCCCCCGCGCTGGAGAAGGCGCTGGGCGTGCCGGTCGAGTTCATCGACGCCTGCACCGGCCCGGCGCCGCTGGCCCATGCGCTGGCGCTGGCGCCGGGCAAGGTGCTGCTCTGCGAGAACACCCGCTTCCATGCCGGCGAGGAGAAGAACGACCCGGAATTCGCCGCAGAGCTGGCCAAGCTCGGCGAGGTCTATGTGAACGACGCCTTCTCCGCGGCCCATCGCGCCCACGCCTCGACCGAGGGTCTCGCGAAGCTTCTGCCCTGCGCGGCGGGGCGGCTCATGGAGGCGGAGCTGAAGGCGCTGGAGAAGGCTCTGGCGACGCCGGAGCGGCCGGTGATGGCGGTCGTCGGCGGCGCGAAGGTCTCCACCAAGCTCGATCTGCTGGGCAATCTCGTGGAGCGGGTGGACGTACTCGTGATCGGCGGCGCGATGGCCAACACCTTCCTGCTGGCGCAGGGCAAGCCGGTCGGCACTTCGCTGGTGGAGGCGGAGATGACCGACACCGCGCGCGAGATCCTCGCCCGCGCCGAGAAGGCCGGCTGCGCCGTCGTGCTGCCGGTGGACGTGGTGGCCGCCGAGGGCTTCAAGGCGAACTCGCCGCACGTCACGGTCGCCGCCGACGCGACGCCCGATGACAGGATGATCCTCGACGCCGGCCCCAAGACGGTCGCCGAGATCGAGAAGCGCCTCGCCGCGGCGAAGACGCTGGTGTGGAACGGGCCGCTCGGCGCCTTCGAGATCGAACCCTTCGACGCCGCCACCGTCGCCGCCGCGCGCAGGGCCGCCGAACTCACGAAAGCCGGCAAGCTGATGAGCGTCGCCGGCGGTGGCGACACGGTCGCGGCGCTGAACGCCGCCGGGGCGGCGGGCGACTTCTCCTTCGTCTCGACGGCCGGGGGCGCGTTCCTCGAATGGCTCGAAGGCAAGACGCTGCCGGGCGTCGCCGCGCTTTCGGCCTGACCGCGAGAAAGTTGCAGAACGGCGCTTCCACCAGCCGGCGTCGCTGCGCATAATCGTTCCAACCAGAACAACGGGAGGAGACGACAATGCAGCGGAAGACCCTTGCAACGACCGCCGTCGCGCCGTTTGGCGTGGCGCTGGCGCTGGCGCTGGCGCTGGCGACGCCGGCCGTGGCGCAGATGAGCGCGCTCGACGTCACCAACGCCGCCGCCAGCAGCCAGAACCAGGACCTGAGCCCCCACCGCACGCCGCCGACGCCCGCCGCGCTCGACGCGCTGCCGGTCGACAGGCTGAAGCTGCCGGCGGGCTTCAAGGCGGAGGTCTGGTCGCATGGCCACGCCGCCGGGCGCACCATGGTGATGGGCGACAAGGGGACGGTCTTCGTCGGCACGCGCCAGCTTGGCCGCGTCTACGCGATCACCGACCAGGGCGGCGAGCGCACCGTGCGGGTGATCGCGGAGGGACTCGTCCAGCCCAACGGCCTCGCGTTCCGCGACGGGTCGCTCTACGTCCTCGCTATCAACGAGGTGTTCCGCTACGACGGGATCGAGGACAATCTCGACGCGCCGGGCGAGCCCGTCGCGCTGACCGAGGCGTTCGGCCTGCCTCCGGAAGTCCATCACAACTGGAAATACGCCGATTTCGGGCCCGACGGGCGGCTCTACGTCCAGGTCGGCGCCGATTGCAACATCTGCGAGGTCAATCCCGGCGTCCACGCGCAGATCCGCGCCTACGAGCCCGACGGCTCGAACATGGAGATCGTGGCGCGCGGCGTGCGCAACACGGTCGGGTTCGACTGGCACCCGGCGACCGGCGAGCTTTGGTTCTCCGACAACGGCCGCGACTGGGCCGGCGACGACGGCCCGCAGGACGAGTTCAACCGCCTGCCGGCGAACCTTTACGGCGCCAGTTTCGGCTTTCCCTATTGCCACTCCGACGGCGTGCCCGACCCCGACATCAGGCGTCCCAACCCCTGCGCCGGCGTCATCATGCCCGCAGCCCTTCTCGGCCCGCACGCCGGCGCGCTGGGCGTGCGGTTCTATGACGGCGACATGTTCCCCGTCGCCTACCGCAACGTAGCCTTCGTGGCTCGGCGCGGCTCGTGGAACCGCGAGGACAAGTTCGGCTACGACGTGGTGGCGGTCACGACGCATCCCGACGGGAGCGCGACCGTGCAGCCCTTCATGACCGGCCTGCTGGACGAGGCGGCCAACGACTTTGTCGGCCGCCCGACCTACATCCTCCAGATGCCGGACGGCGCGCTGCTGGTCTCCGACGAGACCAATGGCGCGATCTACCGCATCTCCTACGATGCGGGCTGATCCCCGCCGCACCGCCGGCCAGCGCGGCCTCGTCGCGCTGGCCTTCTCGCTCCTCGGCGCCGCGGCCGCCGGCGCCGCCGACATCGATGCGCTGGCGGAGCAGTGCGCCGGCTGCCACGGCGAAGGCGGCGTCTCGCAGATGGCGGAGGTGCCGTCGCTGGCCGGCCAGCCGGAATTCTTTCTGTTCGACCAGCTCTTCTACATGCGCGAGGGCGTGCGGCAGGTGGAGGCCATGGAGGGCATCGCCGACGGGCTCAGCGACGCCGAGATCGACGCGCTGGCCAAGCGCTACGCCGCCGCCGACCCCGCGCTCGCCGGCCCCGAGCCGGACCCTGCGCGCGTCGCCGATGGCGCGGCGCTGGCAGAGGCCCGCCGCTGCGCGTCCTGTCACGGCGCCGGTCTGACGGGCCGCGAGGCGATCCCGCGGCTGGCGCGTCAGCGCGTCGACTACCTCCGCCATGCGCTGATCGCCTACCGCGACGAAACCCGGCGCGGCGCCGACACCACGATGACCGCCGCCGTCCACGGCCTGAGCGACGGCGACCTGGACGCGCTCGCCCACTACGCCGCCGCGCAGTAGGGGCGGGGCGGCCGTCACCGCCTGCGTCAGAGGGTGACGGCCTCCATCACCTTCGGCGCGATCACCCGAGTCGGCGCCATGGCCTGCGCAAAACCCTCCGCCGTCTGCTCCAGCAGCGGAAAAGTCCCGTAATGGCAGGGGATGACGGCTTCGAAGTCGAAGAACTTGCCGCAGGCGAATGCGGCGCGCCTTGCGTCCATCGTGAAGTGGCCGCCGATCGGGACGATCCCCCATTTCGGCGCGTGCAGCTCCGCCAGCAGGCCCATGTCGGCGAACACGTCGGTGTCGCCCATGAAATAGAGCGTCTCGCCGCCCGCCTCGATCATCCAGCCGGCCTCGGCGCCGAGATAGACCGGCCTGCCGTCCACCGGCATCGAGCTGGAATGCACCGCATGCACCAGCGTGGCCGCGACCCCGCCAAGATCGACCGTCCCGCCTTTGTTGAGGCCGATGGCGCCTTCCGTCGCGAGGAAATTGGCGAGTTCGTAGATGGCCACGACCACAGCGCCCGTCTTGCCGGCGATCTCCACCGCGCTTGAGGCGTGGTCGGAGTGGGCGTGGCTGAGCAGGATGTGCGTGGCGCCGTCCACCGCCTCGTCGAAGCGGTCCTCGGGAAAGCTCGGATTGCCCCTCAGCCACGGGTCGAGCAGCAGCACGCGGCCGCCCACCTTGATGCGGAAACCGGAATGGCCGAGCCAGGTCAGGGTCCAGTCGCTCATGGTCCATCTCCTGCGTTGGCGGCCGGCGGCTCACTCCGCCGCGTGCGGCCTGCGCGTCTCGTCGATCAGCCGCAGGATCTTGCGCGCCGCCTCGGGAATGTTGGTGCCGGGGCCGAAGATCGCCTTCACGCCCTTGGCCTGCAGGAACTCGTAGTCCTCCCGCGGGATCACGCCGCCGCAGATCACGATGATCTCGCCGGCGCCCTCGGCCTTCAGCGCCTCGATCAGCAGCGGCGCCAGCGTGCGGTGGCCCGCCGCCTGCGAGGAGACGCCGACCACATGCACGTCGTTGTCCACCGCGTCGCGGGCGGCTTCCTCGGGGGTCTGGAACAGCGGGCCCACGTCGACGTCGAAGCCGATGTCGGCGAAGGCGGTGGCGATGACCTTGGCGCCGCGGTCATGCCCGTCCTGGCCCATCTTCACCACCAGCATCCGCGGGCGGCGGCCCTCGACTTCGGCGAAGGCGGCGACCTCGTCGCGGATCGCCTGATACTCCGCGTCGCCCTCATAGGCCGCGCCATAGACGCCGGCGAGCGTGCGCACCTCGGCGCGGTGGCGGCCGAACACCCGCTCCATCGCGTCCGATATCTCGCCGACGGTGGCCCGCGCCGCCGCCGCCTCGACCGCCGCCGCCAGCAGGTTGCCGCTCTCCCGCGCGGCCTGCTCCAGCGCCGTCAGCGCCGCGTCGCAGGCCGCCTGGTCGCGGCTCTCGCGCAGCGCCTTCAGCCGCGCCACCTGGCTCTCGCGCACGGCGGCGTTGTCGATGTTGAGGATGTCGACGGGCTGCTCGGTCTCGGGGCGGTACTTGTTGACCCCGACGATCACCTCCTCGCCGCGGTCGATGCGCGCCTGCTTGCGGGCGGCGCTCTCCTCGATGCGCAGCTTCGGCATCCCCGACGCCACCGCCTCGGTCATGCCGCCGAGCCCCTCGACCTCGTCCATCAGAACGCGGGCCGCGGTCGCCATGTCCGCCGTCAGCTTCTCGACGTAGTAGCTGCCGGCGAGCGGGTCGATCACCTTCGTCACCCCCGTCTCCTCGGCGAGGATGAGCTGGGTGTTGCGGGCGATGCGGGCGGAGAACTCGGTGGGCAGCGCCATCGCCTCGTCGAAGCTGTTGGTGTGCAGCGACTGCGTGCCGCCCAGCACCGCGCTCATCGCCTCATAGGCGGTGCGCACGATGTTGTTGTAGGCGTCCTGCTCCTGCAGGCTGACGCCGGAAGTCTGGCAATGGGTTCGCAGCATCAGGCTTTCCGGCTTCTTCGCGCCGAAGCCGTGCATGATCTCGGCCCAGAGCAGCCGGGCGGCGCGCAGCTTCGCCGCCTCCATGAAGAAGTTCATGCCGATGGCGAAGAAGAAGCTCAGTCGCGGCGCGAAGGCGTCGACGTCGAGCCCGCGCGACAGCGCCGCCTTCACGTATTCCTTGCCGTCGGCGAGCGTGAAGGCCAGCTCCTGCACCAAGTCCGCGCCGGCCTCCTGCATGTGGTAGCCGGAGATCGAGATGGAGTTGAACCGCGGCATCTCCGCCGCCGTGTAGGCGATGATGTCCGCCACGATCCGCATCGAGGGCGCGGGGGGATAAATGTAGGTGTTGCGGACCATGAACTCCTTGAGGATGTCGTTCTGGATGGTCCCGCTCAGATCAGTGGCGGCGCAGCCCTGTTCGCGCCCTGCGACGATGAAACTCGCCAGCACCGGGATGACCGCGCCGTTCATCGTCATCGACACCGACATCTCCTTCAGCGGGATGCCGTCGAACAGGCGCTTCATGTCCTCGACGCTGTCGATGGCCACGCCCGCCTTGCCGACATCGCCCACGACGCGCGGATGGTCGCTGTCGTAGCCGCGGTGGGTGGCGAGGTCGAAGGCGACGCTCAGCCCCTTCTGCCCCGCCGCCAGCGCCTTGCGGTAGAAGGCGTTCGAGGCCTCTGCGGTGGAGAAGCCCGCGTATTGGCGGATGGTCCACGGGCGGCCGGCGTACATTGTCGCCCGCGGCCCGCGGGTGAACGGAAACTGGCCCGGCAGGCCGCCGAGATGGTCGAGCCCCGCGACGTCGGCCTCGGTGTAGAGCGGCTTGACGTCGACGCCCTCGGCCGTGCGCCAGGTGAGCGTCTCGACGTCGCGGCCCCGCAGCTCCTTCTCGGCGAGCGCGCGCCAGGCGGAAAGATCGGGCGTGTCGGTCATCGGGCGTCTCCGCTGCGATCCGGTCCGGCGGCCGGGGCCGCGCCGGAGAGATGCGCGACTTTACCGCCCCGCGGGCGGGAAAGACACCGCCCCGCGGAGTCGCAGCAGGGGGCTGCGGTCAGAAGCGCTTGAGCTCGATCACGCAGGGCCGGTCCTCGCGGCGGCCCGTCATGCGCATGACGCCGCCCTGCACGCGCCCCTCGAAGACGAGGTCGAGCACGTCGTCCTCGATGCCGATTCGCGGGCCTTCGTCCAGGTCCCGACGCCCAGCGCGCGCACCTCGCCGTCTGCGAGCACCGTGAACTCCAGCCGCCGGTGCAGGGGGCGCCGCTCCAGCGCGTCTCGGGCTCGGGCGGCCCCGCGGCCCAAACGCCGCGCCCGCCTGTGATGGAGACGCGCACCGGGTCGCCCTCTGGCCGCGCCCAGCGCGGATCGCCCCCAGCTGATCGGCCTTGCGTCGCAGCGCATCGCGCCCACCCAGTTTCCGTCGAAGCGGGAGGTGCGGCCAGGCCCGGCGTCGGGGTCGCTCGGCACCACCTGTCGCGTCAGCGAGGAGGTCTCCCTGGGCGCCCGCCGGCTGCCGGTCACGCGGGCGACGAGGCCGCGGTCACGGATGAACACGTCCTCGATGCGCTCGCCGGGCTCGCGCGGGGCCGCGCCAGCGCCTCGGCGTAGGGGCTGTTGGGGCCCTCGCCGTCGAAGGCGACGGCGCCCGGCTCGGTGGCGAAGGCGATCAGCGTGCCCGGCGGCGCCTCGACGCCCGGCGCGGCGCCCGCCTGCATCAGCGCGTCGACGGCGACGGACCGGGCGCGCAGGTCCGCGAAGTCGTGCGGCGCTGCGTCCACGGGTGCGAGCCGGTCGCGCCGCTTCGCCGGCGCGCAGGCGGCCAGCACTCCCGGGGCGAGGCATGGCCCGAACAGAACTCCGCGGATGTCATGCTCCATCGACATGTTTCTTCCGAGCGGTGGCGGCCAGGCTAAGGTCCCTTCGCCGCGGGGTCTTCCCCGGCCCGTGCGCCGGGCTGGACGGGGTCGCGGCGCGCGCCATGTCCTCGCCATGATGTGCATGCTCGCAGGACTGACCATTTGCGCGGCCGCCGAACTGGGCCCGGAGGGCCTTGACGCGCTGCGCTGGGAGGCGCGCCCGGTCGTGGTGATCGCCGATCCCGACGACCCGCGTCTCGCCGAGCAGCTCGCGCTGTTCGAGGCCGACGCCGCCGACATGATCGAGCGCCGCAATGTCGTGATCGTGGACACCGCGCCGGGCTCGGCGCTGCGCCGGCGGTTTGGCGCGGACGGCTTTCTGGTGGCGCTCATCGGCCTCGACGGCGGCGTGAAGCTGCGCAGCGACGCCGTGACGCCGCCCGGTCGGCTGGAGGCGCTCATCGACGCCATGCCCATGCGCCGGCGCGAGATGCGGCGAGGCGATTGAACCGCGCCGCCGCCGCCACCAATTTCATGGCGCGTTTGCGTAGACGGCGGTAAGATGCCGTCGGATGGATTGGAGGGCGAGATGACCGGTCCCAACGACAAGATGCCGCCGTTCGACGACAGCCCCATCGTGCCGCGCGAGGGGCCTAAGCCCTGGTACTGATCCATCGGCCGTGGCGCTCCAGCCGCGCCACGCCGCCTTCAAGCGCCGCCTCGGCCTCCTTCGCCAGAACCAGCGTGCGGACCTTCACGGCCACCATGTCGCGGAACGCGGTCATCAGGCGCGGCGCGGGCATCTTGCGCAGCTCCCCCTCGCGCAGGTCGGCGATGAAGGCCGACAGGGTCGCCAGTTTCGCGTAATAGGCCACGACGGGCTCCACGACATTCCCCGGCAGGAGGTGGATCTCGCCCACCAGCGCCGAGAACACGGTGTCGTGCTTCTCCAGCGGGACGATCGGCTTGAACTGGGCATCCTGCGTGAACGTGCCGTGCAGGCGTTGCAGGCGCGGCATGTAGCCGCCGTCCTGCTTCTCGTCCTCCTCAAGCTCCCGCCGATGCGTGCGCACTTCCGCCAGCAGAGCCTTCTGCAGGTCGATGATCTTCTCGCGCCGGCGCTGCTCCTCCAGCTGGCGCTCGCGCGCGTGGTTCACGAACCAGCCGGCCGTCGTCACCAGCGCCGTGATGACCGCGGCGATGACGACGCCCAGCCAGACGGGACCGAAGCTCTCCATGCGCGTCGCTCCTTGCAGCCGCCGCACATCGAACAGGATAGGGGCGGGTCCGTCTCCAGTCTGCGAAAAACCTGAGCGCGGCGCCAGCCCTACTCGAACTCCATGATCACCTCGTCGACCGCGAGGCTCGCGCCGGGCGCGGCGTGGATCGTCCTGACCTTGCCCTTGCGCTCGGCGCGCAGGACGTTTTCCATCTTCATCGCCTCGACCGTGGCGAGCGTCTGACCCTCCTGCACCTCGTCGCCCACCGCGACGGCGATGGAGACGACGAGCCCCGGCATCGGGCACAGGAGCTGCTTGGCGCTGGCGCCGTCCTCGCGCGGGGGCATCAGCGCGGCGAGTTCGGCCAGCCGCGGCGAGCGCACCGCGATCGCAAGGTCCGCGCCGCGCCAGCGCAGGCGGAACCCCTCGGTCAGCTGGTCGACCTTGAGCGTCATCGGCGCGCCGTCCACCGTGACGCGCGCCAGCCGCGCGCCCGGCGCCCATCCGCCGAGATCCACGCCGTCGGGCGCGCCGCGGCCGTTCAGCGCCACGTCGAACCGCGCGTCGCCGAACGTCGCGACATAGGCCTTCGGCAGCTTGCGTTCATGGTTCGTCAGCACGCCGCTCACCGACGCGGCGCGGGCGTCCACGGCCGCGCGCATGGCCGCGGCGACATGGGCGAGCCGGCGCAGGTCCGCCTCGGCGATGGCGGCGCCGTTGAAGCCGTCTGGGAACTCCTCGGCGATGAAGGCGGTCGTCAGCCGTCCCTCTACGAAGCGCGGATGGTCCATCACGGCGGCGAGGAAGGGCAGGTTGTGGCCGATGCCCTCCAGCTCGAAAGCATCGAGCGCATCGCGCATCGCTGCGATGGCGGCGTCCCGGTCGGGCCCCCATGTGCAGAGCTTCGCGATCATCGGGTCGTAGTAGCGGCTGATCTCGCCGCCCTCGCACACCCCGGTGTCGTTGCGCACCCTCACGGGCGACCGCGCGTCGGCCGACACCGTGGCGCCGCCGAGCGCGCCCTCGGGCGTTGCCGGGTCAAGCGTCCCGGCAAGGCCGCGCTCCTGCGGGGGGCGATACCGCGTCAGCCGGCCGATGGAGGGCAGAAAGCCGCGATAGGGATCTTCGGCGTAGAGCCTGCTCTCGATGGCCCAGCCGTCGAGCGTCACGTCGCCCTGCGCCAGCGGCAGCCGCTCGCCCGCGGCGACGCGGATCATCAGCTCCACGAGGTCGAGGCCGGTGACGAGTTCGGTCACCGGATGCTCCACCTGAAGCCGGGTGTTCATCTCCAGAAAGTAGAAATTGCGGTCGCCGTCGACGATGAACTCGACCGTGCCGGCGGAGCAGTAGTCCACCGCCTTCGCCAGCGCCACCGCCTGCGCGCCCATCGCGGCGCGCGTCCCGGCGTCGAGGAACGGCGAGGGCGCCTCCTCGATGACCTTCTGGTTGCGGCGCTGGATCGAGCATTCGCGCTCGCCGAGGTGGATGACGTTGCCGTGCCGGTCGCCGAGCACCTGGATCTCGATGTGCCGCGGCTGTGTGACGAACTTCTCGATGAAGATGCGGTCGTCGCCGAAGCTCGCCTTGGCCTCGTTCTTCGACGACTGGAAGCCCTCGCGCGCCTCTGCGTCGTTCCAGGCGATGCGCATCCCCTTGCCGCCGCCGCCCGCCGACGCCTTGATCATCACCGGATAGCCGATCTCGCCGGCGATCTTCACGGCCTCGTCGGCGTCCGCGATCAGCCCCATGTGGCCGGGCACCGTGGAGACGCCGGCCTCCGCGGCGAGCTTCTTGGAGGTGATCTTGTCGCCCATGGCGTCGATCGCGGAAGCCGGCGGCCCGATGAAGGCGACGCCCGTCTCCTCGAGCGCGCGGGCGAACTCGGCGCGCTCGGACAGGAAGCCGTAGCCGGGGTGCACCGCCTCGGCGCCGCTGTCGCGGATGGCGGCCAGCACCTTGTCCATGGCGATGTAGCTCTCGGCGGCGGGGGGCGGGCCGATGTGCACGGCCTCGTCGGCCATGCGCACATGCAGCGCGTCCCGGTCGGCGTCGGAATAGACCGCGACCGTCCCGATCCCCATTTTCCGCGCGGTCTTGACGACCCGACAGGCGATCTCCCCGCGGTTGGCGATCAGGATCTTCTTGAACATGCGCATCCCCCGGGGCCGGCGTCTCGGTCGGAGCGTGGCTCCGACGCGGCGCGATCGGCCCACCGCCGCCAGCGCCGCGCGCCTCCCTCATGAAAGATTTGTCTCAGGGCGTCCAGCGTCCCGGACGTCGCGGCGGCGCCGTCGAGAAAGACCGCCGCCAGCGTCACCTGCGCCCTGTCCTCGCCTGAAACGACATGAACCACCGGCGCGAGCCCGCGCATCCGGCTCAGCCGGCGCCACAGATCCTGCCGCGCCGCCGTCGCCATGCGCGCCCGCCACAGTCGCCCCGCGCCGGGCGGCGCCGCGACGGTCTCCGTCGCGCAGACCACCGAAGTCGCCCGGCGCGGCGCGCGTGCGAGGGCGCAGGGGGCGACAACCGTCTCGCCCTCACGCTCCACCAGCGTGAAGCGGCCCGCGGCGCGCCGCGGCCCCGCCAGCAGTGCGCGCAGCGCCTCGGGGCTCAGCGGTCGCGCCCCATGTTCATGATCGCCACGCCCATGCCCACCGCCGCCCCGGTGAAGCCGAAGCCCGCGGCGAGCATCAGATAGCCGAGCCAGCCGACCTCCGAGCCCGCCATCAGCGTGCCGATCCGCCCGACATCGGTCCAGACGAGCCCCAGCAAAGCGGCCAGCCCCGCGAAGAAGCCGGTGGCGCCGTGGCGGGCGAGGAAGCGGATGAGGCGGGGGTCGGTCATGGCGAGGGACGTAGCGCGGACGGGCCGCCGCGTCAGCCCTCGGGGTTCGGCATGAGATAGACCTCGCCGACCGTCACATGCGCCGGCTGCTCCAGCGCATAGACGACGGCGCGGGCGACGTCCTCGGCCTTCAGCGCCTGCGGCTTGGCCTCGTCGAAGAAGGGCGTGTCGACCATGCCCGGCGCGATCACCGTGCAGCGCCCGCCCCACTCGCGCATCTCCTCGGCGAGGTTCTCGCCGAAGCCGTGCACGAAATGCTTGGTGGCGCCGTAGACCGAGCCCTTGAGCGTCGCGCGGCCCGCGCGCGAGCCGGTCAGCAGCATGTGGCCCTTCGTCTTGCGCAGATGCGGCAGCGCGGCGTGCACGGTCGCGACGAGCCCCCACACGTTCACGTCGATCATCGCGCGCCAGTTGGCGAGGTCGCCGTTCTCCGCGCCCGCCGCGCTGGCGCCCATGCCCGCGTTGGCGAAGGCCGCGTCGAGCCCGCCGAACGTCTCCGCCGCGCGCGCCATCGCCGCCTTCAGCGCGTCCGCGTCGGTCGCGTCGCAGGGCAGGGCGAGGGCGTCGCCGCCGATCTCGCGCACCAGCGCGTCGAGCCTGTCGGCGGAGCGCGCGGCCAGCGCAACGCGCCAGCCGGCCTCAGCCGCCGCGCGCGCCGTCGCCGCGCCGATGCCGCTGGAGGCGCCGGTGATGAAAAGGGTTCTGCTCATGGGGCGGTCTTTCGGTCGGGGTCGCCGCCGCGCAGCGAGGGGCGCAGAGGCTGTGAGACGTCTAGCTGTGTCGCCCTTGCGCGATGCGCAACCGCCGGCGCGGCTCAGCCCGGCCGGCGGGCGACGCAGTCGATCTCCACCAGCGCCCCCACCGCCAGCGCCGTGACGCCGACCGTCGTGCGCGCCGGCAGCCGGTCGGCGGGAAAGAAGCTCCTGTAGGTTTCGTTGAACGCGGCGTAGTCGCGCTCGAACCCGGTCAGGAAGCAGCGGCACTGCGCCACATGCTCCAGCCCCAGCCCGAGCTCGCCCAGCACGAGGCGGAGGTTCTCCATCACCCGCCGCGTCTGCGCCTCGACGCCTTCCGGCAACGGCGCGTCGGGGGCCGCCGGGTCGGTCGGCATCTGCCCGGTCAGGATCACCCACCCGTCGCTCTCGACCGCATGCGAGAACGGCGCGACGGGGCGCGGGCCGGCGGGCAGGGTGTGGAAGCGCATCTCGTCGCGTCGCGCAGTCACGACGCCTCCCGCGCGGTCACGATGCGGCGCGCCGCGGCGCGGCGTCTTCGCTCAGCACGTCCGCGACGCAGTCGAGCCATTCGCGCAGGCTCGCCGGGTCCGCGGTGCGGCCGTCCGGCAGCATCGCGGTGTCGCTGAGCACCTGCGCGACTTCCGCCTGGGGATCTCTCGCGAGCCTCTGCTCCAGAAAGCCGCGCATCGCCCGATGGGCCTGGTCCGGTGTGAGACTATCCATCGTCGCCTCCTTCGCGCGCCGATCCTGTCGCCACGCTGAAATAGTCGCGGGGCCTTTCGTTTCTGCCGCCATTCCTGATCCGGTCGCCCCTGACCTGCGCCCAGATCTGGGCGCCGTCTTCCTCGAGCGCAGCATACCATGCGGTTCCGTACCGGTCGCGCCCGATGAAGTTGGCCGGATCGGCGACAAGCCGCGTCAGCGCGTCGCGCGCCTTCGGCGTGTCGGCCATGTGGCCGGGGGCGGCCCTGAATATGTGAGCCGCGTCCGTCTCGGAAATGCGCGGCGCCGCAGTCACAACGGCAGATTGTCGTGCTTCTTCCACGGCGTCTCGACCCGCTTGCCCCTCAGCGCGGCGAAGGCGCGGGCGACGCGGCGGCGGGTGCTCATCGGCATGATCACCTCGTCGATGAAGCCGCGCTCGGCGGCGACGAAGGGGTTGGCGAAGCGGTCCTCGTACTCCTTCGTGCGGGCGGCGATCCTGTCGGGGTCGGCCAGTTCCGAGCGGTAGAGGATCTCCGTCGCGCCCTTGGCGCCCATCACGGCGATCTCGGCGGTCGGCCACGCATAGGTGACGTCGCCCTTCAGGTGCTTGGACGCCATCACGACATAGGCGCCGCCATAGGCCTTGCGGGTGATCACCGTCACTTTCGGGACCGTCGCCTCGCCGAAGGCGTAGAGCAGCTTGGCGCCGTGCTTGATGATGCCGGCGTATTCCTGCGCCACCCCCGGCAGAAAGCCCGGCACGTCCACGAAGGTCAGCAGCGGAATGCCGAACGCGTCACAGAAGCGCACGAAGCGCGCCGCCTTGCGCGCGCTGTCGATGTCGAGGCAGCCCGCCAGCACCATCGGCTGGTTCGCCACCACGCCGACCGTCCGCCCCTCGATCCGCCCGAAGCCGGTGATGATGTTGCGGGCGAAATCGCGCTGCTGCTCGCAGAAATCGCCCTCGTCGAGCACCTTCGTCACCAGCTCCTTCATGTCGTAGGGCTGGTTGGGGTTGTCGGGGATGAGGCTGTTCAGGCTCTCCTCCAGCCGCTCGGGACTGTCGAAGAACGGCCGCTGGGGCGGCGTCTCTCGGTTGGAGAGCGGCAGGAAGTCCACCAGCCGGCGCACCTCCGCCAGCGTCTCGACGTCGTTCTCGAAGGCGGCGTCGGCCACCGAGCTTTTCGAGGTGTGGGTCTTGGCGCCGCCCAGCTCCTCGGCGGTCACGGTCTCGTTGGTGACGGTCTTCACCACGTCCGGCCCGGTCACGAACATGTAGCTTGAGCCCTTCACCATGTAGATGAAGTCGGTCATGGCCGGCGAGTATACCGCGCCGCCGGCGCAGGGGCCCATGATGACGCTGATCTGCGGGATGACGCCCGAGCCCTCGATGTTGCGCTGGAACACGTCGCCATAGGCCGCGAGCGAGCCCACGCCCTCCTGGATGCGGGCGCCGCCGCTGTCGTTCAGCCCGATCACCGGCGCGCCGTTGCGCATCGCCATGTCCATGATCTTGCAGATCTTCGCGGCCACCGTCTCGCTGACCGAGCCGCCGAACACCGTGAAGTCCTGGCTGAAGACATAGACCTGCCGGCCGTTGATCGTGCCCCAGCCAGTCACCACGCCGTCGCCCGGATAGGTCGTCTCGGCCATGCCGAAGTCGTGGCAGCGATGCGCCACGAACATGTCATATTCCTCGAACGAGCCCTCATCGAGCAGCGCCTCGACCCGCTCGCGCGCGGTGAGCTTGCCCTTGGCGTGCTGGGCCTCGATCCGTTGCGCGCCGCCGCCGAGCCGAGCCACGGCGCGGCGCGCCTCGAGTTGCTCAAGGATGTCTTTCATGGCTTTCCCCTCGCCTGGGCCGACGCGACCCTTTCCGCCTGCCGCGCGCGCCGCGCCGCGTCAAGGGGCCGCCGCGCCGCTGGCCGCAGACCGGTCCAATCCGCCGCGCCCTGCCGCGGAGCGGCTTCGCGCCGGCGCGGGCCTGTGTATTGTGCCTGTCGACAAGAGCCCGGATGGAACCGGGGCAGGTTGGAACGGCAGGGGCGGGGGGAGCCGACATGAGCGACACGGGCGACGAACTGGGCGCGCAGGCGCTCGCCTACCATGAGGCGGGACGGCCGGGGAAACTGGAGGTGCGCGTCACCAAGCCGATGGCCACCAGCCGCGACCTCTCGCTGGCCTACAGCCCCGGCGTCGCCGCCGCGTGCCTCGCGATCCGCGACGACCCGACCGCGGCGGCGCGCTTCACCGGGCGGCAGAACCTCGTCGCGGTGGTCTCCAACGGCACGGCGGTGCTGGGTCTCGGCGACATCGGGCCGCTGGCCTCCAAGCCGGTGATGGAGGGCAAGGCGGCGCTGTTCAAGAAGTTCGCAGGCATCGACTGCTACGACATTGAGGTGGCGGAGACCGACCCCGCGAAGCTGGCCGCCATCGTCGCCGCGCTGGAGCCGACCTTCGGCGCGGTGAACCTGGAGGACATCTCGGCGCCGGCCTGCTTCGAGGTCGAGCGGCTCTGCCGCGAGACCATGGGCATTCCGGTCTTCCACGACGACCAGCACGGCACGGCCATCGTCGTCGCCGCCGCCGTCACCAACGCGCTGCGGCTGGGCGAGAAGCGGTTCGAGGATCTGCGCGTCGTCTCCACCGGCGGCGGCGCGGCGGGCATCGCCTGTCTCGACCTGCTGCGCCATCTGGGCGTCAGGCGCGAGAACATCATCCTCTACGACCGCGACGGGCTGGTGCACCTGCAGCGCCCTCTTGACGGCCGCAAGCCCGACTACGCGCTCCCCGGCCCTGGCCCGACGCTGGCCGAGGCGATGGTCGGCGCCGATCTCTTCCTCGGCCTCTCCGGGCCGGGGGTGCTGAAGCCCGAGATGGTGGCGGCCATGGCGCCCAACCCCATCATCCTCGCGCTCGCCAACCCCAACCCCGAGATCATGCCCGAGATCGCGCGCGCGGCGCGGCCGGATGCGATGATTGCGACGGGCCGCAGCGACTATCCCAACCAGGTCAACAACGTCCTGTGCTTTCCGTTCATTTTCCGCGGCGCGCTCGACTGCGGCGCTACCGAGATCAACGAGGCGATGAAGATCGCCTGCGCCACCGCCATCGCCGATCTCGCCCACGCGCCGGGCACCGAGGAGGCCGCGCGGGTCTACGCCGGCGAGCGCCTGGTCTTCGGCCGCGACTACCTCATCCCCAAGCCCTTCGACCCGAGGCTGCTGGCGACGGTTGCGGCCGCCGTCGCCGAAGCCGCGATGGAGAGCGGCGTCGCCACCCGACCGATCACGGACATGCCCGCCTATCGCGAGCGTCTGGAGCGCACCGTGTACCGCTCGGGCTTCCTGATGAAGCCGATCTTCGAGCGCGCACGGCAGGTGCGCCGCCGCGTCGTCTTCGCCGAGGGCGAGGACGAGCGCGCCCTTCGCACCGCGCTCGCCATGGCGCAGGAGGGCGTCGACCGGCCGGTGCTGATCGGCCGCCGCCGCGTGCTCGCCGCCAACATCGAGAAGCTCGGCCTGCCGCTGGAGGTCGGGCGCGACTTCGAGCCCTGCGACCCCGAGGACGACCCGCGCTACGGCGACTACTGGCGCGACTACTACAACCTCACCAGGCGCGAGGGCGTCACGCCCGACCTCGCCCGCGCGATCATGCGCACCAACACCACCGCCATCGGCGCGGTCATGGTGCATCGGGGCGAGGCCGACAGCGTGATCTGCGGGCTGTTCGGGCAGTATCTCTGGCATCTCAACTACATCCGGACCGTTCTGTGCCGGGACGGCAAGCGCCGGCCCATCGGGGCGCTCGTGGCGATGATCCTCGACAGCGGGCCGATCTTCATCGCCGACACGCAGGTTCACGCCGAGCCGACGCCGGCTCAGCTCGTCGAGATCGCGCGGGCGGCGGCGTCGGAGCTGGGCCTGTTCGGGATAACGCCCAAGGTCGCCTTCATCAGCGCCTCGAACTTCGGCAACCTGCGCGACGCGGCGTCGGAGCGCGCGCAGTCGGCGGTGCGCCTGCTCGACGCCGAGGGGGCGGATTTCGACTATGAAGGCGAGATGCATGTCGATGTCGCGGTCGACCCCGCGCTGCGCGAGCGGATATTTCCCAATTCCCGGCTGGAAGGCGCGGCGAACCTGCTCATCATGCCGTCCATGGATGCGGCGACGGCGGCGAAGAACGTGCTGAAGTCGCTGGCCGGGGGGCTGCAGGTCGGCCCGATCCTGATGGGGATGCAAGGCGCCGCCCACATCGTCACCCCGACGATGAGCGCGCGCGGACTGCTCAACGTGGCGGCGCTGGCCGGCGGCGGGGAATTCGGCGGGGCGGACCTGGCCGATCAGGCCTGAGCCGCCGCGCTGCCCCGCGGGCCCTCGCTGGTGCTCGGCGGTCTCGGCGCCTTCGGCGTGATGGAGCGGCGCACGGCGAGGCGCGCCCGATCGCTGCTTCACCCGCCACCTGCAAGGTCGTATAGTGGTGGCCGTGCCCCGGTCCGAATGGCCGGGTCCAAATTTCTGGATGGAAGAGAGTTTCCGCGCCATGAACAGAACGGCTGCATGCGTCGCCGGCGGCCTCGCCTTCGCCCTCGCGTCCGGCGCGCTGGCGCAGGACGGCGCCGCGGCAGATTTCGAGACCTTCGACGACTGGGCTTTCTCATGCTCCGCCGGAGCGTGCCAAGTCTACTCCGCGCTGGTCGAACGTGAGACAGGTCGCTTGAACGTATCGCTTTCCATCGTGCGCGACCCGGAGACAGACGGCCTGACCGCGATCGTGAACGTGCCGCTCATGGTGGCGCTCCAGCCCGGCGTGCAGATCATCGCCGAGAAGGGCGCTCCGCTGCGCGCCGGATATCAGTTCTGCGAAGAGAGCGGATGTCGCGCGATCGTGCAACTCGACGCCGAGGCCGAGACGGCCATGCGCGACAGCGGCGTGGTGGCGATCGACCTGTTTCGATACGGCGAGTCGTCGCCGCGGCGCACGACGATGTCGCTCGACGGCTTCGACGAGGCGATCGAGCGTCTGCTGCTGCGGTAGCCGGCGCGGCGTTCGCCGCGCCGGACCGCGATCAGGCCATCGCCTCGGCGCCCACCATCCTCGCGACGGTTTCGCCCATCGAGGAGGGGTTGGGGCAGATCGTGACGCCAAGCTCCTGCAGCAGCGTCACCTTCTCCTGCGCGCTCTCGCCGAAGGCGGAGATGATGGCGCCGGCGTGGCCCATCTTCCGGCCCTTGGGCGCCGACAGGCCGGCGACATAGGCCGCGAGCGGCTTCTTCATGTTCTCGCGCCAGTAGCGCGCGCCCTCGGCTTCCTGCGGGCCGCCGATCTCGCCGATCATCAGCACCGCGTCGGTCTCGGGGTCGTTCTCGAACAGCTCCAGGATGTCGCGGAACGAGGAGCCGTTGATCGGGTCGCCGCCGATGCCGACCGAGGTCGACACGCCGAGGCCCAGCGTCTTGAGCTGGCTCGCCGCCTCGTAGCCGAGCGTGCCCGAGCGGCCGACGATGCCGATGCGCCCCTCGCTGTAGATGTGGTCGGGCATGATGCCCATCATCGACTTGCCGGGTGAGATCACGCCAGCGCAGTTCGGCCCCACCAGCCGCAGCCGCGTCTCGGCGCGGTAGCGGCGCAGGTAGCGCTTGACCTTCATCATGTCCTGCGAGGGGATGCCGTCGGTCACGCAGACGGCGAGGCGCACGCCGGCGTCAGCGGCCTCCATGATCGCGTCGGCTGCGAAGGGTGGCGGAACGAACACCATGGAGGCCTCCGCGCCGGTCTCGGCGACCGCGCCCTTCACCGTGTTGAACACGGGCTTGCCCAGCATGGTCTCGCCGCCGCGGCCCGGCGTCACGCCGCCGACGATGTTGGCGCCGTAGTTGATCGCCTGCTCGGTGTGGAACATGCCGATTCGGCCGGAGATGCCCTGGACGATGATCGGCGTCGACTTGTCGATGAGAATGGCCATGGTTCCCTCCCTCAGGCGGCTTTTTCGGCGGTGGGGCGGGCGGCGACGGCCTTCTCGGCGGCCTCGGCCAGCGTCTCGGCGGTGATGATCGGCAGGCCGCTCTGGGCGATGATGCGGCGGCCCTCGTCGACATTGGTGCCCGAGAGCCGGACGATCACGGGCATCTGCACGTCGAGCTTCTGGAACGCCTGAACCACGCCCTCCGCGACCCAGTCGCAGCGGTTGATGCCGGCGAAGATGTTGACCAGCATCACCTTCACGTTGGCGTCGCCGAGCACGACGCGGAACGCCTTCAGCACGCGCTCGGGGCTCGCGCCGCCGCCGATGTCGAGGAAGTTCGCGGGCGCGCCGCCGGCGAGCTTGATCATGTCCATCGTGGCCATCGCCAGCCCGGCGCCGTTGATCATGCAGCCGATGTCGCCTTCGAGGCCGACATAGGCGAGGCCGCGGTCTGCGGCGGCGCTCTCGCGCGGGTCCTCCTGGCTGCGGTCGCGCAGTTCGCTGATCTGCGGCCGGCGGAACAGCGCATTGTCGTCGAAGCTCATCTTGGCGTCGAGCGCCACGAGATCGTCGGAGCCGGTGACGACCAGCGGGTTGATCTCGACCATGGTGGCGTCGAGGTCGCGGAAGGCGCGGTAGGAGGCCATCAGGATCTTGACGAGCTTGTTGACGAGCCGGCTGTCGAGCCCCAGCCCGAAGGCCAGTTCGCGCGCCTGGTACTCCAGCAGGCCCGCGGCGGGGTCGATCGAAATGCGCAGCAGCGAGTCCGGCTCCTCGACGGCGATCTCCTCGATCTCCATGCCGCCGGCGCTGGAGGCGACCAGCATGATCCGCTCGGAGGCGCGGTCGAGCACGATGCCGAGGTAGAGCTCCTGCGCGATGTCGGTGGCCTCCTCGACATAGAGGCGGCCGACCAGCTTGCCGCGGCTGTCGGTCTGGCGTGTGACGAGGCGGCGGCCGAGCATGTCGGAGGCGGCCTCCTGGATCTCGGTCTCGGAGGAGCAGATGCGCACGCCGCCGGCCTCGCCGCGGCCTCCGGAGTGGATCTGCGCCTTCACGACCCAGCGATCGCCGCCGATCTCGCGGGCGCGGTAGCTGGCCTGTTCGGGGCTGTAGGCAAGGCCGCCGACCGGCACCGGGATGCCATAGCCCGCCAGCAGTTCCTTGGCCTGATACTCGTGGATATCCATGGGCTTATTCCTCCTGACGTTTCTTGTTTGCGCGTGGTGTGCGAAGCGGCCCGACCCCTTTCGCGGCGCCGGGCGCGCGGGTCAGGCCGCCTGCGCGGCGCCGGCCTTGGCGGCGATGGCCTCGGCGATCACCAGAACGTTGTTGGCCATCTTCTCGCTGGCCGCGTCGATCATCTTGCCGTCGAGCGAGGCGGCGCCACGGCCCTGCGCCTCCGCCTCGCGCAGCGCCGCGATGATGTTGCGGGCCTTCTCCACCTCGGCGGGCGGCGGCGAGAACACCTCGTTGGCGAGCTTGATCTGGCTGGGGTGGATCGCCCACTTGCCCTCGCAGCCGAGCGCCGCGGCGCGGCGGGCGCCGGCCATGTAGCCCTCGGGGTCGGAGAAGTCGCCGAAGGGCCCGTCGCATGCGCGAAGGCCGTAGGCGCGGCAGGCGATGACCATCCGCGTGATCGAGGCGTGCCACTGGTCGCCGGGATAGTCGGGGTTCAGCCCGCCGATGTTGGTGGTGCGGGCGCGCATCGAGGCCGCGTAGTCGGCGACCCCGAAGTGCAGCACCTCCACGCGCGGGCAGGAGAGCGCGGCGAAGCGGGCGATATCCTCGACATTGGCCATGCCGAGCGCCGTCTCGATCAGCACTTCGATGCAGACATTGTTCTTGAGGCCCTTGGCCGCGGAGATCTGGTTGATCATCGCGTCGACCATGTAGAGGTCGCCCGTGACGCCGACCTTGGGGACCAGCAGCGTATCCACCTTCTCGCCGGCCTGCTCCAGCAGGTCGACCACGTCGCGATACATGTAATGGGTGTCGAGGCCGTTGATGCGCACCGACACGGTCTTGCCCTTGCCGCGCCAGTCGATGTCGTTCAGGAGCTGCACGGCGTTCTTGCGCGCCTGCTCCTTCTCGGGGGGGGCGACGGCGTCCTCCAGGTCGAGGAACACGACGTCGGCCTCGCTCTCGGCGGCCTTCTCGACCATGCCGGGGTTGGAGGCGGGCACCGCGAGCGTGCTGCGCTGCAGGCGCTGGCGGCGAAGGGGGTGAAGCGTATGGCTCATGGCGCTGATCCTTTGTCGAGAAACCGGAAAAAAAGCCCCGGGCCGCCGCTCAAGGCGCGACGAGCCCGGGAGTCAGGGAGGTTCCGGAAACTCTATTCGGCGGCCATCTTCGCGGCGGCGCCGGCGCGCGCCTCGCGGTAGTATTCGGAAGCTGCGGCGACGCCGGCGCCGGTGTCGATCATCGCGCCGTTGTCACGCAGCGCCATGCCCGCGACCGAGAGCGCGGTCAGGCACATGCCCTCGTTCAGATCGCCCAGATGGCCGATCCGGAACGCCTTGCCGGCGAGCCGCGCGAGGCCCGAGCCGAAGGAGGTGTTGTAGGCGTCGTAGCCGGTGCGGATCACCTTCACCGCGTCCACGCCCTCGGGGACCATGATGGTGGTCACGGTGTCGCTCTCGAAGCCGGGCTGGGCGCAGATCTTGAGGCCCCAGGCGGCGACGCCGCGGCGCACGCCCTCGGCGAGGCGCGCATGGCGCGCGATGACGTTGTCGAGGCCTTCTTCCTCGAGGATCATTTTGAGCGAGACCCGCAGGCCGTGGAACAGCTGCGTGGGCGGCGTGTAGGGGAAGTAGCCGTCGCCGTTCAGCTTCAGCATGTCGGCGAATTCGAAATAGGCGCGGCGCATCCTGGCCGACTTCGACGCCTCCAGCGCCTTCGCGCTGACGCCGAGCACGCCGAGGCCGGCGGGCAGCATCAGGCCCTTCTGCGAACCCGTCACGATCAGGTCCACGCCCCAGTCGTCCATGCGGAAGTCGATCGAGCCGACGGCGGACACGCCGTCCACGAACAGCATCGCGGGGTGGCCGCTGAAGTCCAGCGCCTTGCGGACGCCCTCGATGTCGGACGATACGCCGGTGGCGGTCTCGTTGTGGGTGGCGAACACGGCCTTGATGGCGTGCGCCCCGTCGGCGGCGAGGACGGCGGCGTAGTCCTCGACCGGCACGCCCCGGCCCCACTCGACGTCGATCACATGGACGTCGAGGCCGAGACGCTCGGCCATCTCATGCCAGAGGTGGCTGAACTGGCCGAAGCGGCTCATCAGCACCTTGTCGCCGGGGTTCAGCGTGTTGGTGATCGCGGCTTCCCAGGCGCCGGTGCCGGAGCCGGGGAACATGAAGACCGTGCCGGTCTCGGTGCGCAGAATATTCTTCAGCCCTGCGAACAGCGGCTTCGTGAGGTCGCCGAAGTCGGGTGCGCGCATGTCCTGCATCGGCACGTTCATCGCCTGTCGCACGCGCTCGGGGACGTTGGTCGGGCCGGGAATGAACAGGTGGTTGATGCCGGTCTTCATGGCGCAATCTCCTCCAGGTGCGCGCCTCTGAAGCGGGGCGCTGTGCGAATCTCCGCAACTTTATTGCGCTGGGCGCCTGATTCGCAGAACCCTCCGCCGGAGACAAAACGCTCGCCGGGCGGGTAGGGGCGCATCACCCGTTCGGGCCGCCCCAGTTCGCGCCCCAGTTCGCGCCCCAATTCACGCTGCGGGTCGCGTCCTCCGGGGGGCGGTCGCCTCCAGTCACGCCTGCCGCCGCACCGGCCGAGGATGGCGCGCATGGCCGCCATGCGATGCGCCGGATCCCGCAAGGCGCGGCCGGCGATCGTCGCGGGGGCGCCGACCGAGGCGGGCCGCCGTCTCGTCGGCCGGGCCGAGGGGCGCCGTGGGCGGCGCGCAGCGCGGCGTCCGGCGCATCGAACGCGCCGGATCCAGCCCGCGTCGGGGGCTCACATGGCGCGTTCGGTCAGGTAGCGCGCCACCGCGGCGGCCCGGTTGGGCACGTCGAGCTTGGAGAACAGAACCTTGAGGTGATGCTTGACGGTGTTGGGGGAGATGCCGAGCCGAGCGCTGATCTGGTCGTTCGTCCAGCCCTGCGCGAGCGCGCCAAGCACGTCGCGCTCGCGCGCGGTCAGCCGCTCGAACGGGTCCGAGCGCAGCATCTCGAAATCGACGTAGGGAAAGCTGGAGCGACCGGCCGCGACGGCGCGGATCGCCTCAAGCAGCGTCTCCGGCGGGTCGGCCTCGGTGACGCAGCCGCGCGCGCCGGCCTGCATCGCGTCGCGCACGCGGGCGGGCGTGGCGGCGCGCAGCCGCGCGATGGCCCGGACCTCCGGCTGGCGGCGCCGAAGCTTCTCGAGATACGGCACGAGGCCGCCGCCCCCGGCGCCGCCCCCCTCCGCCGCGCCGGCCGCCCCGAGTCGGGCGCAGACCACCGCGAGGTCGACGCCCGCGATCTTGGCCTCGCGCATGAGCCGCTCGCCGGTCTCGTCGGCGAAGGCGATGGAGAAACGGCCCTCTTCGCGCAGGACTGCGTCCAGCCCCTGCACGAACCAGGCGTTAGGGTCGACGACTGCGATTTTCACGATAGTTCCTCCCTGCGCCATTCCTCAGCACGCAAGGCGGGGGGTCAAGAGGGCCCTGCGCGGCGGCCGGGCGCAGGGTAGCCGCAGGGCGGGCGGCGCAGGGCAGCCGAAGAGGGCCGCGCCGCGCAGGGGCGGTCGCAGATTCGACCTTCCCTCCGGCCGCCGCGTGGATTATACGCGCGCTCAGCCGCGGCGACCGCACCCCTGGAGGCGCGCCGCATCAACCTTGAAGGAGCCGACCATGGGCGCAACGACGACGCTCGAGGCCACGGCGCGCGAGGGGACGGGCAAGGGGGCCGCCCGTACTGCGCGACGCAATGGACTCGTTCCCGGCGTGATCTATGGCGGCGGGGAAGCCCCGCAGCCGATCAACGTCAAGTTCAACGAGTTGCTGAAGCTGCTCAAGAAGGGCAAGTTCCTGTCGAGCCTGCACAACGTCGTGGTGGACGGCAAGGACAACCGCGTGATCTGCCGCGCCGTGCAGCGCGACGTGGTGAAGGACATGCCGACGCATGTCGACTTCCAGCGCCTCAGCGAGCGCTCGCGCATCAAGCTGTTCATCCCGGTCGAGTTCCTGAACCAGGGAACCTGCCCCGGCCTCAAGCGCGGCGGCACGCTGAACGTGGTGCGTCACGAGGTGGAGCTGAACGTGACGGCGGGGAGCATCCCCGACCGCATCGAGGTCGACCTCGGCGCTGCGCAGCTCAACGACGTCATCAAGATCTCGGCGGTGACGCTGCCGGCCGGCGTGACGCCGACGATCACGGACCGCGACTTCGTCATCTGCTCGATCGCGACGCCGTCCGGCTTCGTCGACGCCGGCGAGGAAGGCGAGGGCGAGGAGGCGGCGGAGGCTTGAGCCCCGCCGCGCCCTTTGGCCCCAAGGACGGGGCCCCGAAAGACGCGCGCCGCCCCTCGCCGGGCGGCGCAGCCGTTTCAGGGGGCGAAAGGATCGGGTCGATGCGTCTGTTCGTCGGGCTGGGAAACCCGGGCCCCCGCTACGCCGACACGCGGCACAATATCGGCTGGATGGCGCTGGACGCCATCGCCGAAGCCCACGCCTTCGCGCCCTTCCGCGCGAAGTTCCAGGGCCGGCTCGCCGAGGGCGTGCTGGGCGGCGAGAAGGTCATGCTGCTCAAGCCCGAGACCTTCATGAACCTCTCCGGCCAGTCGGTCGGCGAGGCGGCGCGCTTCCACAAGCTCGCGCCGTCGGAGATCGTGGTGTTCCATGACGAGCTCGACCTCGCGCCTGGCAAGCTGCGGGTGAAGCTGGGCGGCGGCCACGCCGGCCACAACGGGCTGCGCTCGCTCCACCAGCACATCGGGCCGGACTATGCGCGCGTGCGGATGGGCATCGGCCATCCCGGCGACAAGAACCGTGTCGCGGATTATGTGCTGCACCCCTTCCACAAGGCCGACCGGGAGTGGCTCGACGACATGCTCGCCGGCGTCTGCGACGGCGTTGCGAAACTTGCGGCGGGCGACGCGGCCGGCTTCCAGAACGCCGTCGCGCTGCGCATGGCCCCGCCGAAGCCGCCAAGACCGCTGAAGCCGGAGGCGCGGCCGCAAGCGGGCCCGGACGCCGCCCCCGCCCGGCCGCAGGCGCAGGGCGCTGACGGGCCCACCTCTCCCTTCGACGCGCTAAAGGGTCTGCTGCGCCGCTGAGCCGTCGGGCTTGCCGCCCGCCGCGCGAGCGCCGAATGTCCCGCCCGACGACTGGCGGAGAGGGGACATGAGCATGGGCGTTTCAGGCAAGGTCGCGCTGGTGACGGGCGCGAGCCAGGGGATCGGGCGCGCGACGGCGGACGCCTTCGCCAGGGCCGGGGCGCGCGTCGTCTATGCCGCGCGACGCGCCGACGCCGTGGCGCAGGCGGCCGAGGCCGCGGCGGCTGGCGGCGCGGAGACGCTTGGCGTCGCCTGCGACGTGACCGACCCCACTGCCGTCGACGCCCTTTTCGCCGCCATCCTCGACCGCTTCGGCCGCCTCGACGTCGTCTTCAACAACGCCGGCGCTGCGATGCCCGCGACGGAGACGGGCGACGTGAGCTGGGAGGACTGGCGCCGGCTGGTCTCGGTGAACCTCGACGGCGCCTTCCTCGTCGCGCGCGGGGCGTTCCGCATGATGCGCGCGCAGGCGCCGAAGGGCGGGCGCATCGTCAACAACGGCTCGATCTCGGCCCATGCGCCGCGCATCGGGTCGATCGCCTACACCGCCTCCAAGCACGCGATAACCGGGCTCACCAAGACGATTTCGCTCGACGGCCGCCAGCATGACATCGCCTGCGGCCAGATCGACATCGGCAACGCGGCTTCCGACATGACGGCGGCGATGACGAAGGGCGTGCCGCAGGCGGACGGCTCGATGAAGGTCGAGCCGGTGATGGACGTCGCCCATGTCGCCGACGCGGTGCTCCACATGGCCTCCCTCCCGCTGGAGGCGAACGTCCAGTTCATGACGGTGATGGCGACGAAGATGCCTTTCGTCGGGCGCGGCTGACCACAGCCGCGCGGCTGCGGCTTGTCGTTCATTGCAATGAGCGGCGTCTGCGCGCACCATTCCCTCAAGAGAATGGCCCGCCGGGGCCGCACGCAGGGAGGGAATGCGACATGACGGTGACGGCGATCCTGCAGCAGAAGGGCTCTCGCGACGTCTCCACCATCCGGCCCGACGCGCTGCTGGCCGAGTGCGTCCGCGAACTGGCCGCGCGCAAGATCGGCGCGCTGGTCGTCTCGGGCGACGGCCGGCGGGTGGAGGGCATCATCTCGGAGCGGGACGTCGTGCGCGTGCTGGCCGAGCACGGCGCGGCCTGCCTGCAGCGGCCGGTCTCCAGCGTCATGACGACGGGGGTGGAGTTCGCGGCGGACGGCGACCGCGCTCTCGACGTGCTCCAGCGCATGACCAGAGGGCGCTTCCGCCACATGCCGGTGGTGCGCGACGGCCAGCTCAGCGCCGTCATCTCCATCGGCGACGTGGTGAAATACCGCATGAGCGAGATCGAGATGGAGCGTTCGGCGCTGGAGGACATGGTGAAGGGCTTCTGAGCCGCGCCATGGTCACGCCCGCCTGCGTCGCGACGCTCGCGCGCGGCTACCGACGGCGAGGCGACGCGGGCGGAGGCCGAGAGGGCGGCGTCGAAGCGCGACCGGGCCGCACGCCTCTCCGGGCGGATCGGGCGGCGTGGCCGGACGCCCCGCGGCGCTCTGCGCCCCGCATCGGTTCGATCGCCGGATCGGCCTCCGGGGCGGGCGCGACGCCGACAGCCGCGGGCGCCCGATCCGCCTTGCCCGCCCGAAACCGCCTGAACCGCGCGATGCGCCGCACTTGACCCGGCGCGCGCAAGAATGTTGCCTGCGACGCTCATGAAGCCGCGAGGAGGGGCGCGTGCGCATCGGACTGTATCCCGGGACGTTCGATCCCGTGACGCTCGGCCATTCCGACATCATCCGCCGCGCGGCCAAGCTGGTCGACCGGCTGGTGATCGGCGTGGCGATCAACCGCGACAAGGGCCCGCTCTTCAAGCTGGAGGAGCGGGTCGAGATGCTGGAGGAGGAACTCGCGCCAGTGCGCGACGCCGGCGCCGACATCGAGGTGCGGCCCTTCGAAAACCTGCTGATGCACTTCGCCGAGGATGTCGGCGCCGGCGTGATCTTCCGCGGGCTGCGCGCCGTGTCCGACTTCGAGTACGAGTTCCAGATGGTCGGCATGAACCGCGCGCTCAACGACGAGATCGAGACGGTGTTCCTCATGGCCGAGGCCAATCACCAGGCCATCGCCTCGAAGCTCGTTAAGGAGATCGCGCGTCTCGGCGGCGACGTCTCCGCCTTCGTGACGCCTTCGGTGATGACGCGGCTCACCGACAAGTTCGGCATGACGGGTTGACCCCGCGCCGCGCGCGGCCCATCGGAGGGCCCCGTTCACCCGGCCCGACCATGGGCCGGCGTTCGCAGGAGAGCCGCACATGATGGACCGTCGCATGTTCGCCGCCGGCGCGCTTGTCGCCGCGGCCTTCGCCATTTCCGCACAGGAGGCCGCAGCCTTGGACGTCAAGGATCCAGAGAACACCCTAGTCATGACCCTGAGAAGCGGCGACGTGATCATCGAGCTGATGCCCGACGTCGCGCCGCAGCATGTCGAGCGCGTCAAGACCCTCGCCCGCGAGGGCGCCTATGACGGCGTGGCCTTCCACCGCGTCATTCCCGGCTTCATGGCGCAGACCGGCGACGTCGAGCACGGGAACACGACCAAGGGTTTCAGCGCCGGCCGGGCGGGCACCGGCGGCTCGAACTATCCCGACCTCAAGGCTGAGTTCTCGCAGACGCCGTTCGAGCGCGGCACGCTCGGCATGGCGCGCAGCCAGTCGCCCAACAGCGCCAACAGCCAGTTCTTCATCTGCTTCGAGGAATCGGCGTGGCTGAACGGCCAGTACACGGTGTTCGGCAAGGTGGTGGACGGCATGCAGCATGTCGACAACATCAAGATGGGCTCGCGCGCGGACAACGGCGCCATCGACGGCGATCCGGATGCGATCATCTCGCTGAAGGTGGCGGCGGACCTCTGACGTCCGACGCCCGACCGTCGGGGGCCGGCGGGCGCCGCGCGGCGGCGCTCACCAGTCCGGGCCGACGCCCTTGAAGCGCTCGGCGAGGAAGTCGACGAAGACCCGCAGCTTCGGCTGCGGGAAACGTCCGGCGGGGTAGACCGCCCAGACGCCGAGAGGCGCCGGGCGCGCGTGCGGCAGCACCTCCACGAGCCGGCCGTCCCGCAGGAACGGCGCCGCGATGAAGGCGGGTGAGAATGCGACGCCGAGGCCGGCCGCCGCAGCCAGCGCCAGCGCATCGCCGTTGTTGATCGTCAGCCGTCCCTGCGCGCGCACCTGCCGCTCCTCGCCCGAAGGGCCGCGCAGCCGCCAGGCGCCGCCGGAGGCGAGGTTGGCGTAGTGCAGCAGGTCGTGCTCGCCAAGCTCCTCCGGCGTCGTCGGCGCGCCGCGCCGGGCGACATAGTCGGGCGAGGCCACAAGCACGAGGTGCGTCTCGGCCAGTTTGCGCGCCATGAGCGAGCTGTCGGGCAGCGCGCCGATTCGCACCGCCATGTCGAAGCCTTCCGCCACGATCTCGACGAAGCGATCGTCCAGCGTCATGCGCGCGGCGACGTTGGGATAGGCGCAGAGAAAATCCGAGACCGCCGGCGCCAGATGCGCAAGCCCGAAACTCACCGGCGCCGAGACGCGCAGTTCGCCCTTCGGCGCGCCCTGCATCGAGGCCGCCATGGCGTCCGCCTCGCCCGCATCCATCAGCACGCGCACGGCGCGGTCATAGTAGGCGAGCCCGATGTCGGTGGGGCTCACGCGGCGGGTGGTGCGGTTGAGCAGACGCGCGCCGAGCCGCGCCTCCAGCGCCGAGACATGCTTGGATATCGCGGACTTGGAGACGCCCATCTTGCGGGCCGCATCGGTGAAGCCGCCGAGGTCCACGACCCTGACGAAGGCCTCCATCTCCGTGAGCCGGTCCATCGCATCCCCTCGCGCCCGCGCCGGCGCACGGACCGGAGCGCGCAGTGTTAACGGGCGCCGCCGGGGCTGGGCAAGACGGGGCGGCCACCTCTGCGCACGCCGCGCAACCAAGGCCGCGCGCGGCGCCCAAAAGGCAGGCGACGCGCCGCAGAAGAACGAAAAAACGCCGCGAACCGGTTGTGACTTCGGGTTCGGACATGCTTAGCTTGGACACGAGCGCCGACAGAGCGCATGGAAAGACAGGGTGAGCCGATGGGCGATGGCGCCGGCGAGAAGCCGTTCGTGGTCTTTGATCGCGTTCAGAAAAGCTACGACGGTGAGACTCTGGTCGTGAAGGATCTGAATCTCGGCATCGGCAAGGGCGAGTTCCTGACCATGCTCGGGCCGTCCGGCTCGGGCAAGACGACCTGCCTGATGATGCTCGCAGGCTTCGAGACCGCCACCCACGGCGAGATCCGCCTCGGCGAGAAGCCGATCAACAACATCCCGCCGCATCGCCGCGGCATCGGGATGGTGTTCCAGAACTACGCGCTCTTTCCGCACATGACCGTGGCGGAGAATCTCGCCTTTCCCCTCCAGGTCCGCAAGACGCCGAAGGCGGAGATCGAGGCCAAGGTGCGGCGCGCGCTCGACATGGTTCAGATGGGCGCTTTCGGCGGTCGTCGTCCGGCGCAGCTCTCCGGCGGCCAGCAGCAGCGCGTCGCGGTGGCGCGCGCGCTGGTGTTCGACCCCGAACTCGTGCTGATGGACGAGCCGCTGGGCGCGCTCGACAAGCAGCTGCGCGAGCAGATGCAGTACGAGATCAAGCACATTCACGACAGCCTCGGCGTGACGGTGGTGTATGTCACGCACGATCAGGCCGAGGCGCTGACCATGAGCGACCGCGTGGCCGTGTTCAACGACGGCGTCATCCAGCAGCTTTCGCCGCCGCAGGTGCTCTACGAGCGCCCGATGACCAGCTTCGTCGCGCAGTTCATCGGCGAGAACAACAAGCTCGCAGGCCGGGTCAAGGCCATCGAGGACGGCGAGGCGCTGGTGGAGATCGACGGCGGCGGCTTCTCGCGCGCGCTGGCGGTCAACTGCGGCGACGCCGGCTCGCGCACCCAGCTCTCCATCCGCCCCGAGCGGGTCACGGTGGGCGAGAGCAACCTGCCCAACCGCGCCGAGGCCCGGGTGCAGGAGCTGATCTATCTCGGTGACCATATCCGCTGCCGCATGAGCGTGCTCGGCTACGAGGATTTCGTCGTCAAGGTGCCCAACACCCCCGGCCACGCCCATCTCGCCGCCGGCGAGACCACGACCGTGGCTTGGCATACCGAGGATTGCCGCGCGCTCGACGCCGCCTGAAGCGGTCGCGCGCGGACACTCAGGCCCCGCATTGCGCCGGGGCGACTTTTGAACCAACCGGGAGACCACCTATGCGGAAAACGCTTCTAGCCGGAACGGCGCTCGTCGCTGCGGCCGCGGCGCCGAGCTTCGCCCAGAACATGGAAGGGACCCTGACCATCGTTTCCTGGGGCGGGGCCTACTCGGCGTCGCAGCAGAACGCGTACCACGCGCCCTACCTCGAGAAGAACCCGGGCGTCACCATCGTGAACGACGAGAGCTCCGCCGAGGCTGTCGCCCGGCTGCGCGCGATGACCGAGGCCGGCAACGTCACCTGGGACATCGTGGACGTGACCGGCGCCGACGCCATCCGCCTCTGCGACGAGGGGCTGGCGATGGAGATCGACCACAACGAGTGGCTGGCGCCGGCCCCCGACGGCACGCCCGCCACCGAGGACTTCGGCGAGACCATCCACACCGACTGCTTCATCCCGCAGATCGTGTTCTCCACGACCTTCGGCTACCGCACCGACGTGGAGGCCTGGGAGGGCCGCGAGCCCGACGACCTGTGCGACGTGTTCGACCTCGAGGCGTTCCCCGGCACCCGCAGCCTCGAGCGGCGCCCGATCTCGAACCTCGAATGGGCGCTGATCTGCGACGGCGTCGCGATCGACGACGTCTATGACGTGCTGGAGACCAACGAGGGCCAGGCCCGCGCCTTCGCCAAGCTCGACACCATCAAGGACAGCACGATCTGGTGGACCGCCGGCGCCGAGACGCCGCAGCGGCTGGCCGACGGCGAAGTGGTGATCGGCTCCACCTACAACGGGCGGCTGTTCTCGCTGATCGTCGAGCAGAACCAGCCGGTCAAGATGCTGTGGGACTGGCAGACCTTCGACCTCGACGGCTGGATCATCCCCGCCGACGTGCCGGATGAGAAGCTGCCCCTGATCAAGGACTACATCCGCTTCGCGACCGACACTCAGCGGCTGGCCGATCAGGCGAAGTACATCTCCTACGGCCCGGCGCGCGCGTCCTCGGCGCCGCTGGTCAGCACCCATGCCGAACTCGGCATCGAGATGGCGCCGCACATGCCGACCGACCCGAACAACGCGGGCAACACCTTCCTGTTCAACTACGAATGGTGGGCGGACAACCGCGACGATCTCGACGCGAAGTTCCAGGCCTGGCTGACGCGCTGAGCCGGTCTTGGCGCGGGCGGTTCGCCGCCCGCGCCGGCGCCCGCGCGTGCGCGGGTTTCGGGAGGCGGACATGGCCAAGGGCTGCTGGATCGTCGGCGTCGACGCGACCAACCCCGACCGTTTCGGACGCTACGTCGGGGCGTCGGCGCCTGGCCTGACGGGGCTGCGCGCGACCCGCCTAATGCGCCGCGCCGCGCATGACGGAGCCGAGGGCGCGCGTCGCGGCGTCGACATCGTCGTGGCGTTTGGCGGCCATGCAGGCGCCCTGTCACGCCGTCGTCTTGCGTCAGCCCGTCGGAAGAGCGCGCTCCACCGCCTCGCCCCTTCGCCCGGCGCCTTCCTGGCACGGGAAAAGCGCGGAATGAAGCTGAACCGTCGGAGGAGAGCCCGATGACCGACGCCACCCTTGGCGGCCCGAGCCGAGCGCCCTCGCGCGAGGAGCAGGCCGCGATGGCCGAGAAAAGCGAGGGCGGCGTGATGCTCGCGGCCGACGGCACGCCGCTGAAGCTGAGCCTCGCGCGCTCGCTGCGCCGCAAGCGGCTGCGTGCCTTCCTTCTCGTGCTGCCGCTGCTGGCCTTCGTGCTGCTGACCTTCATCGCGCCGATCGCGGACATGCTGTTCCGCTCGGTCGAGAACCAGATCATCCCCGACAACATGCCCCGCACCGTAGCGGCGCTGGAGGAATGGGACCCCGCCGAGAGCGAGCTGCCGCCGGACGCCGCCTTCGAGGCGCTGGTGCTGGACATGGTGGAGATGGAGGCCGCCAAGAGCCACACGCGGGTCGGCTCGCGCCTGAACTACGAGCAGTCAGGCATGTCGGGGCTGTTCCGCAAGACCGGGCGCCGGGCCGACCGCGTCGAGGGCGACTACCGGGCGGGCCTCATCGCCATCGACGAGGAGTGGGGCGAGCGCCAGACCTGGACCACCCTGAAGAACTTCTCCGGCGCCTACACGCTGGGGTATTTCCTCTCGGCGGTGGACATGACCTACGGCGAGACAGGGGAGATCGTCGCCAAGCCCGAACTGCAGCAGATCTACATGTTCCTGTTCGAGCGCACGCTCTGGCTGTCTCTGGCGATCACGGGGACGACGCTGCTGCTGGGCTATCCGATCGCCTACCTGCTCGCCAACCTGCCCATGCGCACCTCCAATCTGCTGCTGATCCTGGTGCTGCTGCCGTTCTGGACCTCGCTTCTGGTGCGAACGTCCTCGTGGATCGTCATCCTCCAGCAGCAGGGCGTGCTCAACGACACGCTGGTGGCGCTGGGGCTGATCGACGACCAGAACCGCCTGAGCCTGATCTTCAACCAGACCGGCACCATCGTGGCGATGACGCATATCCTGCTGCCATTCATGATCCTGCCGCTCTATTCGGTGATGAAGACCATACCGCCCAGCTATGTGCGCGCGGCGAAGTCGCTCGGCGCGACGAACTGGACCGCATTCTGGCGGGTCTACTTCCCCCAGTCGATCCCCGGCATCGGCGCTGGGGCCATCCTCGTCTTCATCCTGTCGATCGGCTACTACATCACGCCGGAACTGGTGGGCGGCACCTCGGGCGTGTTCATCTCGAACCGGATCGCCTATCACATCTCCAGTTCGCTCAACTGGGGGCTGGCGGCGGCGCTCGCGGTGATCCTGCTGATCGCCGTGATGGGGCTCTACTGGCTCTACGATCGCATCGTCGGCATCGACAACGTCAAGCTGGGGTAACCGACCATGGCCGCACTCCCTCCCTACGCCGGGCTTGGCGAACGCGTCTGGTGGTATTCGTTCCGCGTGATCTGCGGGCTGATCTTCCTGTTCCTGATCCTGCCGATCCTGATCATCATCCCGCTGAGCTTCAACGCGGAGGACTTCTTCACCTTCACGCCCGGGATGCTGGCGTTCGACGCCGAGGCGTATTCGCTGAAGCACTATGTGACCTTCCTGACCGACGAACGCTGGACGCGGGCGGTGCAGAACTCGTTCATGATCGCGCCGGCGGCGACGCTGCTCTCCACCGCGCTGGGCACGCTGGCGGCGATCGGGCTCAGCCAGGGGACGATGCCCTACAAGGGCGCGATCATGGCGGTGCTGATCTCGCCGATGATCGTGCCGCTGATCATCTCGGCGGCCGGCATGTACTTCTTCTACAGCCGCATCGGCCTGCAGGGGACCTACGCCGGCGTGATCCTCGCCCACGCCGTGCTCGGCACGCCCTTCGTCATCATCACCGTGACGGCTACGCTGGTGGGATTCGACCGCAGCCTGACGCGGGCGGCGGCCAATCTCGGGGCCGGGCCCGTGACGACCTTCTTCAAGGTGCAGATGCCGCTGATCCTGCCGGGCGTGATCTCCGGCGGGCTTTTCGCCTTCATCACCTCCTTCGACGAGGTGGTGGTGGTGCTGTTCGTCGGCGCCCAGCAGCAGAAGACGCTGCCGTGGCAGATGTTCACCGGCTTGCGCGAGCAGATTTCGCCCGCCATTCTCGCCGCAGCCACCATTCTGGTGACGTTCTCGATCATCCTGCTGGCGACGGTGGAGATCCTGCGGCGACGCTCCGAGCGGCTGCGCGGCATGTCTCCGGGCTGACGCCCGACCCGGAGACTCCGCGATGCCCGACCGCGTGTTCGCGCTCAACGGCCCGAACCTCAACCTGCTCGGCCAGCGCCAGCCCGAGATCTACGGCGCGGCGACGCTGGCCGACGTGGAGCGGGAGTGCGCGGCGCTCTGCGGCGAGCTGGGGCTCGCGCTCGAGTTCCGCCAGAGCAACCATGAGGGCGTGCTGGTCGACTGGGTGCAGGAGGCGCGCGGCGCCGCGAAGGCGATCGTCATCAACCCCGGCGCCTTCACCCACACCTCCGTCGCGCTGCTCGACGCGCTGAACGCGTTCGACGGGCCGGTGATCGAGGTCCACATCTCCAATGTCCACAAGCGCGAGGACTTCCGCCGCCATTCCTACGTCTCGCTGCGCGCCGACGGGGTGATCGCCGGCTGCGGGACCGACGGCTACGGGCTCGCGCTGCGCCGGGTCGCGAACCTTCTCGCAAGGCCCTGAGCGCCGCGCCCTTGAGGCGCTCCGCGCGATGGGACAGTCTCCGCCGACCAGTTCGGGGAGACGGATGATGGCGCAGGACAAGGCCGCGTTTCGCGACGGGCCGCTCACCGGGCTGAGGGTGCTCGACATGAGCCGCGTGCTCGCCGGCCCCTCCTGCGGCCAGCATCTCGGCGACCTGGGCGCCGACGTGATCAAGATCGAGCGCCCCGGCGCCGGCGACGACACCCGCGCCTGGGGGCCGCCCTTCGTGAAGGACGAGGCGGGTCGCGACACGGCCGAGAGCGCCTATTACCTCTGCGCCAACCGCAACAAGCGCTCCGCGGCGGTGAACCTCGCCAGCGAGGCGGGCCTCGCCGTCATCCGCCGCCTCGCCAGCCGCGCCGACATCCTGCTGGAGAACTTCAAGCTGGGCGATCTCGAGCGGCGCGGGCTCGGCTACGCGGCGCTGTCGGCGGAGAACCCCGGGCTGATCTACTGCTCCATCACCGGCTTCGGACAGGACGGGCCGGCGGCGCGGCGGCCGGGCTACGACTTCATGATCCAGGGGCTCGGCGGCATCATGTCGGTGACGGGGGAGGCGGGGCGCGAGCCGATGAAGGTCGGTGTGGGCATCGCCGACGTGATGACCGGCATGTACGCCTGCACCGCGATCCTCGCCGCGCTGAACGCTCGTCAGACCACCGGGCGCGGGCAGCACATCGACGTGGCGCTGTTCGACAGCCAGCTCGCCTGGCTCATCAACCAGGGCACGGCCTACCTCACCAGCGGCGAGACGCCGGTGCGGCGCGGCAACGCGCATCCGACGATCGTGCCCTACGAGACCTTCGAGGCCTCCGACGGCTGGTTCATCATCGCCTGCGGCAATGACGGCCAGTTCGCCCGGCTCTGTGCGGCGCTGGGCGCCCCGGCGCTTGCGCAGGGGCCGGACTACGCGACGAACCGCGCACGCGTCGAGGCGCGCGGGCGGCTGGTCCCGGCGCTCAACGCGCTGACGCGGGCGCAGCCCAGGGCGCACTGGCTCGCCGCGCTGGAGAAAGCCGGCGTGCCCTGCGGCCCGGTCAACGACATCGCGCAGGCCTTCGCCGAGCCGCAGGCCGTCCACCGCGGTGCGCGGCTCAGCCTGCCGCATCCCACGGCGGCGGGCGGCGCGGTCGAGACCATCGCCAACCCGGTGCGCCTCAGCGAGACGCCGGTGAGCTATCGCCACGCGCCGCCGACGCTCGGCCAGCACACCGCCGAGGTGCTCGCGGAGGCCGGCTATTCGGCGGCGGAGGTCGCGGCGCTTCAGGCCGAGGGGGCGGTGGCCTGCGGCTGACGCGCGCCCGCCCGGCTCAGACGCCGTCGACCGGCTCGAAGCCCTCGAACTCCGGCGGGCCGAGATAGAGCGGCTTCACGCCGCCGAGGTCGCCATGGGAGGCGCGGAACGAGGGCGACTTCATCCAGCCCATGAACGCCTCCCTGCTCTCCCAGGTGCTGTGCGAGCAGTAGAGGACGTGGTCCTCCCGCTCCGGCCCCTTCAAAAGCTGGAACGAGACGAAGCCGGGCGTCTCGGCGAGGCGGCTGTCGCGCCGGCGCCAGACCGTCTCGAACGCTTCCTCCGATCCCTTCGCCACCCTGAAGCGGTTCATCGCCACATACATCGGATGTTCTCCCGGGCGCCTGTCCCATGCGACGAAGGCGCCGCAACGCCGTCGACCGAGACGAGTCTAGCATGTCGGTCGTGCTTCTGGACCTCCGCGGCAGGGCTGTTATGTCACAGGGGCGGCTTGGTCCAGGCCTCGCGACGGGGGAGCTCGATGAACCAGTTCAGCCTCGATCTTCCCGGCGTCGCCGGCGACGACGCCGCGACCGCCGACCAGCGGCGCTGGCCGCCGACGCGCGCCGAAGGGCTCGCGCGGCTGGAGGCGTTCCGCGGGCGCATGGGGCGCCATTACGCCAGGAACCGCAACTTCGACTGGGGGCCTGACCGGCGCGACAACGTCTCGCTCGTCTCGCCCTGGCTGCGCCGCCGCCTCGTGACGGAGGAGGAGGCGGTGCGCATGGCCGTCGAGACGCACGGGGGCGGGGCCGACAAGTTCGTTCAGGAGGTCTTCTGGCGCAGCTACTGGAAGGGATGGCTGGAGATGCGGCCGTCGGTCTGGCGGGCCTATGTCGCGGGGCGTGACGCCGACCGGATGGCGCTGCGCGACTATCCCGACCTCGCGGCGCGGCTGGCGAAGGCGGAGGCCGGCGAGACCGGGCTGGAGTGCTTCGACGCCTGGGCGCGCGAACTCGTCGACACCGGCTGGCTCCACAACCATGCCCGCATGTGGTTCGCCTCGATCTGGGTGTTCACGCTGGAGCTGCCGTGGCGGCTCGGCGCGGACTTCTTCCTGCGCAACCTGCTTGACGGGGACCCCGCCTCCAACACGCTCGGCTGGCGCTGGGTCGCCGGGCTGCACACCCGCGGCAAGGTCTATTCCGCCGAGGCGTGGAACATCGCGAAGTTCACCTCCGGCCGGTTCCAGCCCGACCCGCGCGACCTCGCCCCCGACCCGGCGCCCCTGCACGAGGAGCCGACGGCGCCCGCCGCGCCCCTCGCGCCGGCGCCGCGCCTAGACCCCGACCGCCCCGCCGCGCTCCTGCTGACCGAGGAGGATCTTGCGCCCGAGGACTGGCGCGCCGCCCATGGCCTCGACTTCCGCGGCTTGCGCGCCGCGGCGACGCTGCAGCTTTCCCAGGCGCGGTCGGACCAGCCGATCTCGCCGGCGGTGGCGCGCTTCGACTGCGGCGCGCTGGAGGACGCCGGTGAGCGCGCCCGCGCCCTCGGCGCGCCGCTGGCCGAACGCCTCGCCGATGTCGCGCCGGCGGACCTCGCGCGCTGGGCCCGCCGCGCCGGCGCCGTGCAGGTCGTGACCGGCTGGGCGCCGGTCGGTCCCGTGCGCGACCAGCTCGCCGCCGCCCGCCCGGCGCTGAGGGAGGTCGGCGCGGAGCTGGTGATGCTGCGCCGGCCCTGGGACGACGCGGTGTGGCCGCACGCCACGGCCGGCTTCTTCAAGGTCAAGGAGAAGATCCCCGGCCTCGTGAAGCGCTTGATCCACGGCGCCGCCTGATGGCCGGGAAAGGGCTCGACGCGCCCCACGGCGACGGCCCTGAGGACGACGGCCCCGAGGGCGACGGGGTCGATCGCGAGGCGCTGTGGGAGGCTTATCAGGAGGGGCTGGCGCTGGAGAAGCTCGGCGAGCTCGACGCCGCCGCCGAGGCCTACCGCGCCGCGCTGGCGCTAGACCCTGACGACCATGGCGGCGTGTCGATGCGGCTGGCCGCCATCGGCCGCGCGGCCTCGCCCGAGCGCGCGCCGCCGGCCTATGTCGCGACGCTGTTCGACCAGCACGCCGAGGACTTCGACGCCATCCTCGTCGACCAGCTCAGCTACCGCACGCCGCAGGACGTCGCGGCCGCGCTGGCGGGCATGGGGCCGTTCCCGGCGATGCTCGACCTCGGCTGCGGCACCGGCCTCTGCGCCGTAGCGCTGGAGGGCGTGACGCAGACGCGCACCGGCGTCGATCTCGCCGAGGCGATGCTGGGCGAGGCCGACGACCGCGGCCTCTACGACGCGCTCTTCGTCGGGGACGCCGAAGGGTTCCTGGAGGCCGCGCAGGAGGAAGGCGAGACGTGGGATCTGATCGTCGCCGCCGACGTGCTGCCCTATCTCGGCCCCGTGGAGACGCTGTTCGCCGACGTCGCGGCCTGCCTGAACCCCGGCGGCGTGTTCGCCTTCTCCACCGAGAATCTCGTCGTGGAGGCCGCGTCCGGCTGGGGCGTCGGGCCCAAGATCCGCTACGGCCATGGCGAGCCCTACCTGCGCGGGACGCTTTCGGCGGCAGGGATGAGCGTCGTCTCGATCACCCCGATCGTGGTGCGCACCGACGACGGGGCCCCGGTCGAGGGCCAGCTGTTCGTCGCCCGCCGGCCCTGAGCGGTCAGCGCCCCACGCCGAGCGAGACCCGCGCCGCGAGGTCAGCGATGTCGTCGGCGACGAGATCCCACGGTCCGTCGGGGCTCAGGTCCGCGGTCTGGCCGGGGCCGTGCTCCTGCGGGCGCGGGATGAAGCCGGCCATCAGGCCCGCCGCGCGCGCCGCGCGCAGGTCGTCGTTGTGGGCGGCGACCATCATCACCGCGCCCGGCGCCAGCCGCAGGGCGGCGGCGGCGGCGAGATAGACCTCCGGCTGCGGCTTGTAGGCGCGCGCGACGTCGGCGCCGAGGACGCAGTCCCAGGGCAGGCCGGCGTAGCGCGCCAGCCGCGTCATCAGCGCGATGGAGCCGTTCGAGCAGGGCGCGATCATCGCCATGGTCCTGAGCCGCGCCAGCCCGTCGGGCGCGTCGGGCCATGCCGGCAGCCGCTCCCACGCCGTCGCCAGCGCGGCGCGGGCGGGCGGCGTCATCCGCGCGCCGAACGCCGCCAGCGTCTCGTCCAGCATCTCGGCGTGGAGTTCGTCGAGCGCGACATAGGGCCGGCCGCCGGCGCGCACCCGCTCCATCGCCGGCTGATAGCGCGCCCGCCACGCGGCGGCGAAGGCGAAGGGTTCGACCTGCGGCAGCGCGCGCGAGACGTCGCGGGCGACGCCCGAGCGCCAGTCGACCACGGTGCCGAACACGTCGAAGATGAAGGCCTGCGGTCTCATGCGATCTCCACGTTGTCGATCAGCCGCGCCCGCCCCAGCCGCGCTGCGGCGAAGACGCGGGCGGGCCGGGCCGGGTCGAAGCCGTCGATGGCCGCGAGGCTCGCGGCGTCCCGCGCCTCGACGTAGTCGGGCGGCGGGAAGCCGGCCTCCGTCAGCGCGCGCGCCGCCTCGCCGCAGGCCTCGGCCGGCGTCGCGCCGGCGGCGATGCGCGTCGCGGCGCGGCGGATTGCGGCGCAGAGCGCCGGGGCCGCCGCGCGCTCCGCCGCGCTCAGGTAGCGGTTGCGCGAGGACATCGCGAGGCCGTCGGCCTCGCGCACGATCGGCGCGCCGAGGATGCGCGTCGGGATGTCGAGATCGGCCGCCAGGCGTCGGATCACGGCGAGCTGCTGCCAGTCCTTCTCGCCGAAGATCGCGACGTCGGCCTGCGCCTGGTTGAGATACTTCGTCACCACCTGCGCAACGCCGTCGAAATGGCCCGGCCGCGCCGCGCCGCACAGCACGTCGGTCAGCCCCGTCACCCGCACCTGGGTCGCGAAGCCCGGCGGATACATCTCGCCCGCGTCGGGCGCGTAGAGCAGCCCGCAGCCGGCGCCCGCCAGCATCGCCGCATCCGCCGCCTCGTCGCGGGGGTAGGCGGCGAGATCCTCTCCGGCCCCGAACTGCGTGGGGTTCACGAACAGCGTCGCCGCCACCCTGTCGGCCTCCCGCAGCCCGATCTCCACGAGGCTCAGGTGGCCCGCGTGCAGCGCGCCCATGGTGGGCGTCAGCGCAACGCGCAGGCCCTCGGCCTTCCAGCCGGAGACGGCGGCGCGCAGGGCCGCCACGGTGCGCACGATGTCCATCGATGTCCTCCGGGAGAGCCTCAGCCCAGCGCGGCCTCGGCCTTTTCGATCAGTTCCGGCACGCGGGGCCCCAGCCCCTCGAACCGCGCGTCGCTCGTGGCCCCCGCCAGCCAGCGGGCGTAGATCTGCTGCAGCACCACCGCCGTCTTCCACAGGCCGAACGCCGTCGCCCAGGCCACGTCCGCCACCGGCAGTCCGGCCCGCGCGAGATAGCGGTCGGCCAGCTCCTCCTGCGACGGGTAATCCCCCGAGACGGTCGTCGCCGAGAACATCCCGCCCCAAGCCCCGCGGTCGGCGGCGAAGTAGCCGAGCGCCACGCCGAGGTCCACCAGCGGGTCGCCCAGGGTCGCCATGTCCCAGTCGAACATGGAGCGCACGCGGTCGGGCGCGCCCGGCGCGAACATGCAGTTGTCGAGCTTGGGGTCGTTGTGCAGCACCGAGACGCCGAGCGGCGCCGGGGCGCCCGCCGCCAGCCGGGCGGCCACCCGGTCGAACGCCGGAACGTCGCGGTCGCGCGCCGTCTCCCAGCGCCTCGCCCATCCCGCCACCTGCCGCGCGGCGAAGCCGTCCGGGCGGCCGAGGCCGCCGAGCCCGACTTCGACGGGATCGATCGCGTGCAGGTCCGCCAGCGCGTCCATCAGCGCGAAGGCCGTCCGGCGCTCCACCGCGGCGCAGTCGGCCAGTTCGGGCGGAAAGGCGCGCCTGACGACCACGCCCTCGCGGCGCTCCATGACGAGAAACGCCGCGCCGATCACGCCGGGGTCGTCGCAGTAGGCGAGGGGCGCCGGGGCCGGGCGATAGCGCGGCGAGAGCCCGGCGAGCACCGCGCGCTCCCGCGCCATGTCGTGCGCGCCGCGGGGCAGGGGCCCGTGCGGCGGACGCCGGACGACGACCGCGCGCTCGGCGAAGCGAAGCTCGTAGGTGAGGTTGGCGTAGCCGCCGCGGAACTGGCGCAGGCTCGGCGCACCCTCGAGCCCCGCGACGTTGGCCCTGAGCCACGCGCCGAGCCGCTCGACGTCCAGCGTCTCGCCGGCGCGCGGCGGGCCGAGATCTCCCGCCCCGCCGTCGTCGCAAGGGCGCGCGCCCGCCGCGTCGCGACCGTTCATCGCCGCCGTCCGTTCACGCGCGCGGTCGCTCCCCGCCCGCCGGCCGCCCGATCACTGGCCTGAGGCGATCCGGCCGCCGGCGATGGTCCCGAGCACCGCGCCGGCGCCTGTGGCGAGCACCTTGCCGCTGCCGCCGCCGAAGACCGAGCCCACGGCCGCGCCGGCGACGCCGCCCACGACCTGCCCGGTCAGCTCCTTCTGCTCGGGCGTCTGGTTGGCGCAGCCCGCCGCGGCGACCGCCATGATGAGCGCCAGTGTCGCGGCCCGCGCGCCGCGCATCCCTTCAACGGCTTTCATCAGTTCCGCTCCCTTTCGAAAACCATGATCTCTTCAACCGAGAGCGCGCCGTCGCGGTTGCTGTCGATGTCGAAGAAAAGGCCCATGCGCTCGGCGACGGCCTCGCCGAGAGAAACGTAGCCGTCGCCGTTCGCATCCGCCGCGCCGAAGCGGGCGGGGTCCACCTGCGGCACGTCCGCCTGCGAGACGCGGCCATCGCGGTCGGCGTCGACGCCGCCGAACAGCGAGACGAAATGTGCGACGTACTCATCGACGTTGAGCGCGCCGTCGCCGTTCTGGTCCGCGTCCGCGAAGGCAGCCGCGACGCCGCTCTCCTGAGCCTCGACGCCGGGCGCCGCAAGCAGCGCCAGCGCGGCGAAGCACGCCGCTTTTCCGTACCGCATTCGCCGTTCTCCCTCTTCTGAAGCCGCCAGAGCATAGCCCGATGCGCGGCCGCGCGACAGGTCTTGCGCGGGCGGCGCGGGCGCGCGCGACAGGGGGGGCTGGGGAGCACGGGGGGCGTGACAGGGAGGGGCGTGACAGCGCGTCCCGCGGCTTCTAGCTTCGCGCCATGGCGGATGCGGCGAGCGACGCGGCCGGCGCGCCGGCGCGCGGCAGGATCGGGGCGGTGACGCGCGACGCGATCGCGCGCCGGCTGGCGTGGGCCGTGCTCGGGCTGGCGGCGCTTCTCGCCGGGCTTGGCGGGCTCGCCGGCTGGGGCGCCTCGCGCATCGCCGAGGAAGTGGGGCGCGCCGAGCAGAGCATGGCGCGGCTGGAGGTCGCGCGCACGGTGGAGGCCGCCTTCACCCGCTATCTTCTCGCCGAGATCGGCCGGCGGCTGGAAGGCGAGGTCTCGGTCGCCGAAACCCGCGAGGCCGCCGAAGTGCGCGGGATGCTGCTCACCTATCGGCAGGACATCAACCGCCAGATCGCCGCCGCGCCGGCCGCGACGTTCTCGGCGGCCCGCTCGGACCTTCTGCGGGCCCGCGCGCTGGTGTCGCTGTTCGAGGCCATCGAGACCGACTCGATGCTCGATCGCCGCGCACGCGCCGGGGCAGGCGGGCCCGAGGCCGCGCGCGAGTTCTACGTGCGCATCGCCGCGGAGCGCGACGGGGCGTTCCGCAACATCGTCGCGGAGGTGGTCGCCGACGCGCGCGGCAGGGTGACGGACGCCTATCAGCGTCTTGAGTCGTTGCGGACGCGGCTGGCGTGGAGCGGCGCGGGCATCGCGGCCGCATTCATGGCGGCCGCCGTGGTCTTCGCGCTGGGGTTCCACCGCGGGCTCGTGCGCCCGATCCAGCGCCTTGCGGAAGTGGCGGCGGCGTTCGGGTCGGGCCAGCGCGCCGCGCGCGCGCCCGTCGCCGCGCCCGGCGCGCTGGCCGCCCTGTCCTCCCGGTTCAACGACATGGCCGACCGAATCGCCGGCGAGCAGGTGCGGCTGGAGGCTGAAGTCGCGGCGCGCACCGCCGATCTCGCCGCCGCCAACGCCGAACTGCGCGCGGTCGACGCCGCGCGGCGGCGCTTCTTCGCCAACGTCAGCCATGAGCTGCGCACGCCCGTGACCGTGCTGCTCGGCGAGGCGCAGGTCGTCCTGCGGGGCGCGGCGGCGCCGGAGGCGATGCGCGAGGCTCTTGAGCGGATCGCCGGCTCCGGCGGCTATCTGCGCCGCCGGCTGGACGACCTGCTGAGCCTCGCGCGGTCGGAGGACGGGACGCTGCGCATCGCGCTCGGCGAGGCCGATCTCGACGCCGCGCTCGCAGGGGCCGTCGACGCCGCGCGCGCCTACGCGGCGGCCAACGAGATAACGCTCCGCTTCGAGCCGTGCGGCGCGACGCGGCGGGTGCGCGCGGACGCGGCGACGCTGCGGCAGGCGGCGCTTGCGCTGATCGACAACGCCGTGAAGTTCTCGCCCCCCGGCGCCGCGGTGACGCTCAGCGCCCTGCCAGGCGCGGCCGGCTTCAGCGTCCGCGACGAGGGGCCGGGCTTCGGCGGGGGTGACGCCGAGGCGCTCTTCGGCCGTTACGCGCGGGGGGGCGACAGCCAGCGCGCGGGCGGCGCGGGGCTCGGCCTGTCCATCGTGCGCTGGATCGCCGAGCAGCATGGCGGCACGGTGACGGCCGCCGACAGGCCCGAGGGCGGGGCCTGCGTGCGGTTCCTGCTGGGCGAGGACGCCATCGACGACGAAACCGGGCCGCAGAGCCCGACAGGGGAGACGACCGGACATGCCGTCTGACGAAAGCGAGCGGTCCCCGGCCGCTCGGCGCGCCGAGCCGACCCTGCTGCTGGTGGAGGACGACACCGGCATCGGGCGGATGCTCGAGCGGGGCCTGCTCGCCGAGGGCTACAGGGTCCGCTGGGCGCGGGATCTGCGCGAGGCCGCGGAGATAGCGCGCGCCGAGACGCCGGATCTCGTGGTGCTCGACCGGATGCTGCCAGACGGGGACGGCGCGGCGTTCTGCGCGGCGTTCCGGCGTTCCGGCTCCAGCGCGCCCGTCCTGATGCTCACCGCGCGCGAGACGCTGGAGGACAAGCTGCGCGGCTTCGACGCCGGGGCCGACGACTACCTCACGAAGCCCTTCGAGTTCGACGAGCTCGCCGCCCGGCTCGCGGTGCTGCGTCGGCGCGGACATGGGGGCGTCGCCCCGTCCCTCACCCTCGAACCAGCCCTGCGCGAGGTGCGGTTCGCCGGGCGCGCCGTGCGTCTGACGCCGCGCGAGTGGCCGCTGATGGCGCATCTGCACGCCAACGCCGGCGCCCCGGTGACGCGCGATGCGCTGATCGCCGACGCGTGGGGGCTGGAGGGCCAGGTGACGGAGAACAGCGTCGATGTCTATGTCGGCTACCTGCGCCGCAAGCTCGGCGAACTGCGCTGCGGCGCGCGCATCGAGACGGTGCGCGGCGTCGGCTTCATGCTCGTCTTGGTCGGGTGACGGGGCCGGGTGACAGGCTTGCGGGCAAGACGGGATCGCGGGCGCGCGCGGGCGTGCAGGCATGTGGGCATGCGGCCGCTCTGCAGGGGTGAACCGGCCGCCGTCTGTGCTAGGCTCCGCCGCGAGTCGCAGGCCGGCGTCCGGGTTCCGGCGCGTCGCAGAAGAGGGGACTGGAGCCGCAATGTCTGAGAACAAGACCAACTCGATCTACTACATCGCCGGCGCGCTGGTCGTCGGCGCGCTCGTCGGCGCCGCGGTCGCCTCGCGCAATGACGGCGAGCAGGCGGCGATGGAGCGCCGGATCGTGGCGCTGGAAGGCCAGCTTGCGGAAGCCGGCGACGCCGGGGCGGACGCCGCCGCCGCCGCCGCGCAGTCCGCCGCGGATGCGACCGCCTCCGGGCTTGCGGCGCTCGAGACCCGCGTCGACACGATGGCGAGCGAGACGGCGGACGCTCTCGCCGCCGCCGCCGACACGGCGGGCGACGCCACCGCGGAGTCGGTCGCCGCGGTCAGCGACCGCGTCTCGGTGCTCGCGCAGCAGATGGCCGCCATCGTGGGCCGTATTGAGGAGATGGGATCGGCTGCGGCGCCCGGCGCGTCCTCCGGGGCAGCGCCCGAGGCCGCGCCCGAGGCCGCCGCGTCGGAAGGCGGGGCCGCTTCCGCGGAGGCCGAAGCCGCCGCCGCGCCGGCGCCCGAGCCGGAGACCGAGCCGGAGACCGTCGTGATCCCCGAGGGCGCGATCGAGCTCGCCGTCGGTCAGACTGCGCAGATCGGCGGCTCGGGCGTGTTCCTCTCCCGCGTGGACGCCGAGGCGCAGTCGGCCCAGGTGCTGATCGTCGGCGCCGGTCGGGCCACCGTGAGCGATCAGTCGGACCCTGTGACCCTCTCCGACGGCTGCACGCTCAAATTGGCGGTGACGATGCCGCGCCGCGCCGCCTTCACGACGGTCTGCCCCGAGTAAGCTGGCGCCCGCCGCCGACCCTGGCCGGCCGCGCGTGAAACAATCATGCGCGGCTGGTCTGCTGCAATGCAAAAAAGTTCTCGCCACGGGCGTTGAACCGGTGCTATCCCCCTCGCCGCCGAAACGGGGAGGACAACGGGCATGACGGTCACGGACGCCGAGCTTCAGGGCTACGAGGCCTATGTCGGGCGCGAGGCGCGCGACGCCTGCGTGATCGCGCCCGAGAGCTGCGACCTCATGGCGGCCACGCTCGACCGCGACGACCCGAGATACGCGCCCGGCGATCCGCTGCCGCCGATGTGGATCTGGATGGGCTTCCGCCCACACGCAAGGCGCAGCCAGATCGGCCATGACGGCCACCCCGCGCGCGGCGACTTCCTGCCCCCCGTCGCGCTGCCGCGGCGCATGTTCGCCGGCGCCCGCCACCGCTTCCTCGCGCCGCTGCCCTGCGGTGAGACCATCGAGCGCGTGCAGCGCATCAAGGCGGTGACGCCGAAGCGCGGCGCATCGGGCGCGATGGTGTTCGTGACCGTCGCGCAGAGCTTCGTCGTGGACGGCGTGACGCGGATGGAGGAGGAGCAGGACATCGTCTACCGCGAGGCCGCGACGCCCGGCGAGGCGCCGCCGCCCGCCGCGTCGAAGCCCGCGCCGCAGGCGCCGTGGTCGGAGACCTACCACCCCGACGTGGTGACGCTGCTGCGCTACTCCGCGCTCACCTTCAACGGCCATCGCATCCACTACGACCGGCCCTATGCGACGCAGGAGGAGGGCTATCCCGGCCTCATCGTGCATGGGCCGCTGACCGCGACGCTGCTGGCCGACCTCTGCCGCCGCCGCTCGGGCCGGGATTTTCTCGCCGCCTGGGAGTTCCGCGCGCGAAAACCGCTGTTCGACGTCAACCCGATCACCCTGACCGGGACGCCGGCCGCCGACGGGCTGAGCGTCGATCTCGCCGCCTACGACCATGAGGGCTTCGCGGCCCTCACCGCCACGGCGATCTTCGAGGCCGCGACCTAGAGCGTTCTCCGGGCCGGCCGGATCAGTCGGCGAAAGGAAGGCCGCGAGAAGACGTTGGCGCAACGCGGCGGGCCCGGCGCGGTCAGGTCGAGCGCCGCTCCGGCCGCGCCGCGGTCCGTCCGGCCGTGGCGCGCCCCCGGCTGCCGCCCCCGGACTACTTCGCCACCGTCTCCACGCCCAGCGCGAAGGCTTCTATGATGGTCACGCGCACCCGGTCGCCGGGTTTGCGGGCCTCGGCGAAGGCGCGCATCTCCGGTGCGACGACGAAGCGCAGCGTCTCCCCGGCCTGATCGCGGACGACCGCCGTCGCGGTTGCGGGATCATAGGCGACGACTTCGAGCGTCTCCTCCACGCCCATCGCGACGCCTGCGCCGGGCTTCTCGCCCTCGGCCGTGCGTACGGCGTCGGTGACGGAGAGCGGCGCGCCGTCCTCGGCGGTCGCCATGCGCGCGGCGACTGCGCGCATGTACTCCACCGCGACGGTATCCCCGACCTCGATCTGATCGAAATTGCGCACCTCGGGACTGGCGAGGACCTCGAAGACGGCGCCATCCTCGCCGCGGAGCGTCAGGGCGCGGGCGTCGCGGTCGATGGCGTCGACGGTGGCGGTCATGCGCAGCGCCTCGGCGCGCTCGGCCTGCGCCGGCGCCACGGGCGCCTGGGCGCAGGCCATCGGGCCTCCGCAAGCTACGGCGAAACAGAACAGGGCGCGGCTGAACTTCATCGTGAACCTCCCGATCGGCGCTCGCCCGGCGCGGCGCCGTAGTCGACATGCTACCCCGGCGCGAAGTGTCGGAGCCTGTCGATCAACGCGCCGGACGATCTGTCGCGCTCGGCGTTCCGCATGCCGGGCAGTCGGCGCGGCGCTTCACCACCAGCGTCCGCGTCTCCGCCGACAGCGCGTCATAGAGCATGAGCCGCCCGATCAGCGGCTCTCCGGCGCCGGTGATCAGCTTGACCGCCTCCACCGCCTGAAGCGCGCCCATCACGCCGGTCAGCGCGCCGAGCACGCCGGCCTCCGCGCAGCTCGGCGCGAGCCCCGCCGCGGCGTCCACGGGGAAGACGCAGGCGTAGCAGGGGCCGCCGGCTGCGGGATGATAGACGGCGATCTGCCCCTCCCACTGCCCCACGGCGGCGGAGACGAGGGGGATGCCGGCGGCGACGCAGGCCGCGTTCAGGATGCGCCGCGTGGCGGCGTCGTCGCAGCCGTCCAGCGCCAGCGCGCAGCCGTCGAGCAGCGTCGCCGCGTTCTCCGCGGTCAGCCGCTCCGCGACCGGCTCGACCACGCTCAGAGGGTTGATCGCGGCGAGCGCCTCGGCCGCGCTCTCCACCTTGAGCCGGCCGACGCGCTCCGTCGCATGGATCACCTGCCGCTGGAGGTTCGACAGCGACACCGTGTCGTGGTCCACCACCCGCAGCCGCCCCACGCCCGCGGCGGCGAGATACATCAGCGCCGGCGCGCCAAGGCCCCCGGCCCCGAGCACGAGCGCCTGCGCCGCGCCCAGCCGGCGCTGTCCGGGCCCGCCGATCTCGCGCAGGACGATGTGGCGGGCGTAGCGGTCGAGCGCCGCGTCCTCCACGTCAGCGCCCCGTCGAGCCGAAGCCGCCGGCGCCGCGGGCGGTCTCGTCGAGCGCCTCGGCCTGCGTCCACGCCGCCCGCGCAACCGGGCAGAGCACCGCCTGGGCGATGCGCTCACCGTGGCGGATCACCAGCGGCTCGCGCCCGAGATTGACCACCAGAACCATCAGTTCGCCGCGATAGTCGGCGTCCACCGTGCCGGGGCTATTGGGCATCGACAGCCCCTCGCGCAGCGCGCGGCCCGAGCGCGGCCGAACCTGAAGTTCGAAACCGGCGGGAACGGCGACGGCGAGTCCGGTTGGGATCGCCGCGCGGTCGAGGCTCGCCAGCGTCAGCCCGGCGGCGCGGGAAGGCTCCGGCAGGCACGCGCGCAGGTCGGCCCCGGCGGCGTCGACGGTCTCGTAGGCGGGCAGGGGCAGCGCGGGGTCATGGTGCGGCAGCCGCAGGACGGGCAGGGGAACGCTCATGTCTCGGCCTGCCGCGCGGCGAACCAGTCGGCCACGCGGAGAGCCAGCCGCCGCGCCGTCTCGGCCTTGCTGAGCCGCGGCCATGTCTCCGTCCCGGCGTCATCGGTGACGATCACGGCGTTCTCCGCGCCGCCCATGACGCCGCCTCCCGCCGCCGAGACGTCGTTGGCCACGATCCAGTCGCAGCGCTTGCGCAGGCGCTTGGCGGCGGCGTTGGCGGCGACGTCGTCGGTCTCGGCGGCGAAGCCCACCACCAGCGCCGGCCGCCTGCCCGCCGGCAGGGCCGAGACGGTCGCGAGGATGTCGGGGTTCTCGGTCAGCGCCAGCGGCGCCGGGGCCGAGCCGTCCTTCTTGATCTTGCCGGCGCGCGCCTCCGCGGGGCGCCAGTCCGCCACGGCGGCGGCGAAGATCGCCAGATCGGCCGGCAGCGCCGTCTCGACGGCGGCGAGCATCTCGCGCGCCGTCTCGACGCGGACGACCGCCACGCCCGCCGGCGCCGGCTCGACGGTCGGGCCGGTCACCAGCGTCACGCCCGCGCCAAGCTCGCGCAGCGCGGCGGCGATCGCCATGCCCTGCTTGCCCGAGGAGCGGTTGGCGAGATAGCGCACCGGGTCGATCGGCTCATGGGTGGGCCCGGAGGTGACGAGCGCGCGAAGCCCCGAGAGCGGCCCGCGCACGGCGTCACCGGCCCGCGCCAGCAGCGCGAGGGCCGCGTCGCGGATCGCCGCGGGCTCCGCCATCCGCCCCGCGCCGAACTCGCCGCAGGCCATCTCGCCCGCATCGGGGCCTACGACAGCGACGCCGTCGCCCTTCAGCGCGGCGAGGTTGCGGCGGGTGGCGGGATGCTCCCACATGCGCACGTTCATCGCCGGCGCGATCAGCACGCGCTTGTCGGTCGCCATCAGCAGGGTCGATACGAGGTCATCGGCGTGGCCGTTAGCCATCTTCGCCATGAGGTCGGCCGTGGCTGGCGCGACGATCACGAGATCCGCCGCCCGCGACAGCTGGATGTGCCCCATCTCCGCCTCGTCGGTCAGGTCGAAGAGGTCGCGGTAGACCTTCTCCCCCGACAGCGCGCCGGCGCTGAGCGGCGTGACGAACTGCTCCGCGGCGCGGGTCATCGCCACCGTCACGCCCACGCCCGCGCCGCGCAGCAAGCGGATCAATTCGAGGCTCTTGTAGGCCGCCACCCCGCCGCCGATGGCGAGCAGGACGCGTCTGGCGGTGCTGGAGACCATGGCGGGCGCCTCGTGCCGGGGGGTTGCCCGCCGCATCTAGCCCCCGGCGCCGGACGGCTGCAAGAGCGCGCCCGGGAGGGGCGACGCCGCGCGCGGCCCATCCCGCCCCGGCGCCGCTACGTCATGGAAACTTCATGCGCGTCTCCGCGCGATCGGCGTTACGTCGGAATGGACAGACATTTGGCGGATGCCGGCGGTCGCGACCGGGCGCGCAGCCGTCCGGAAGCCCGCCTGACGGTCCGCCGCCCGTTCATGGGGGACGGCGCTTGGCCGGGCCGGTTTCGTGACGGCTGCGTGAAGTTTTCGACGCCGCCGACGCCGCCCCTTCACGTCGCGCCGCCCCGCGGCTAGAGGTCGGGTTACACAATAACAGGGGCTGGACCGGGCTGTGGGGCGAAAGATGATCGGGGATCCTGGCGCGCAGGCGAGGTGCGGACGCGCCTCCGAAGGCGGGTCCGGCGGTTGCGCCCGTGCGACGGGTCGCCTTCGCGGCGGGGCCGCGCGCCCGTGACGGCTCCCGCGCTCAGCGCCCGCGACGTGACGGTGACGGCGGCGGACGGCCGACTGCTTCTGCGTCTGGACCGGCTCGACGTCGCGCCCGGCGCGGCGCTGGGCGTGCGGGGGCCTTCCGGCGCCGGCAAGTCGACGCTGCTGAACGCGCTCGCAGGTCTGCTGCGGCCGGCGACGGGCGCGATCCGCTGGGGCGGGACCGATGTCGCGGCGCTGGGCGAGGCGGCGCGGGATGCTTTCCGCCGTCGCTTCATGGGGCTGATCTTTCAGGACTTCCTGCTGTTCGAGGAGCTCTCGCCGCTCGACAACGCCGCCGTCGGCGCCGCCTTCGCGCCGCGGGCGGAGCGCGCGGCGATCCGCGCCCGCGCCGCCGCGCTGCTCGACCGGCTGGGCGTGGCGGCGGGCGCGCGGGACGTCTCGCGCATGTCGGGCGGCGAGCGCCAGCGCATCGCGGTGGCCCGCGCGCTTTCGGGCGGGCCGCGCGTGATCCTTGCCGATGAGCCGACCGCGAGCCTCGACCGCGCCAACGCCGACCTGCTGATCGCCGACCTGCTGGCGCTGGCGCGCGAGGGCGGCGGCACGGTGATCGCCGTCAGCCACGACCCCGCCGTGACGATGGCGATGGACCGCATCGTGTCGGTGGTAGACGGCGTCGCGCGCGACGGCGACCACGCCGGCGCGGCGGTCGTCGCAGCGCCCGTCGCGGAGCGCGCCCGTGCCTGAAGCGCTCAACGAGCTGTGGTTCGCCCTGCCGGTCAGGGGGCGCGATCTCGCCGTGCTGCTGGCCTGGCTCGCTCCCGCCGCGCTCGCCGGCGCGCTGATCCTGCGCGGGCACCGCGCCGGGCCGCTGGTGGCGGCGCTGCTCTGGCGCTTCCGCTGGTCGAACCTGCTGTTCTCCGGGCTGATCGCCGTCTCCGTGGGGCTTGGCGTCGCGCTGGTGGCGCAGGAGCGCGCGCTCAGGCAGGGCACGGCCAAGGCGGCCGACAAGTTCGACGTGATCCTCGCCGCGCCGGGCGACCAGATCCGGATGCTGCTGGCGGCGGTGTATCTCCAGCCGACCGACGCGCCGCTGCTGCGCGGCGACGTGCTGGCGCGGCTGCAGGCCGACCCGCAGGTCGACCTCGCCGCGCCCATCGCCTTCGGCGACAGCTTCGACGGCGCGCCGGTGGTCGGCTCAACGGCGCAGTTCGTCGAGCATCTCTCCGGCCCGCTCGCCGCGGGGCGGCTTTTCGCCCGCGAGGACGAGGCCGTGGCCGGCGCGCTCGCCTCGGTGGACGTGGGCGACAGCTTCACCCCGGTCCACGGCCACGGGCCAGCCGCCTCCGCGGGCGAGACCCATGACGGCGTCACGATCCGCGTGGTCGGCCGCATGGCGCCCACCGGCAGCCCCTGGGACCGCGCCATCGTCGTCCCGGTCGAGAACGTCTGGACGGTCCACGGCCTCGCCAACGGCCACGCCCCGTCTGCGGGAGACCGTCTCGGCCCGCCCTTCGACCCCGACTATTTCCCCGGCACGCCGGCGTTCCTCGTGCGCGCCGACGAGATCTGGAAGAACTACGCGATCCAGGCCCGCTATGACGGCGAGGGGGTGATGGCGTTCTTCCCCGGTTCGGTGCTGGGGCGGCTGCTCGCGCTGCTCGGCGACATGCGCGAGATGATGTCGCTGATGGCGGTGGCGACGCAGGCGCTGGTGGCGGCGGGCGTTCTCGCCGGGTTGGTGGCGCTGACGCGGCTGTTCTCGCGGCGCTTCGCGCTGCTGCGGGCGCTCGGCGCCCCGCGGCGCTTCGTGTTCGCGGTGGTCTGGAGCTACGCCGCCGCGCTCATCGGCGCCGGCTGCGCCATGGGCCTCGCCTTCGGCTGGATCGCGGCGCAGGTCGTCTCCCGCATCGTCACCGCGCGCACCGACGTGCTGGTGGCGCCCGCGCTCGGTTTCGCCGAGGCGCATCTCGTCGCCGCCTTCTTCAGCCTCGCCACGTTGCTGGCCCTGCTCCCCGCATTCGGCGCCTATCGCCGCGGCGTGGTGGAGGACCTGCGCGCCGCCGCCTGACCCAGCCGCCGAAAGGTTCCGCCATGCTCCGCACCACCATCCTCCTGCGCCTCGCAGCCCTCCCCGTCGCCGCCGTCCTCGCGCTTGCGCCGCCCGCGCAGGCCGATCAGGCGGCCGCACAGGCCTCGGGCGCCGCAGACCACGACCACGACCACGACCATGCGGAGCATGGCGCCGACGACCACGCGGACCACGAGCATGCCGAGCATGGGGACGACGACCATGCGGAGCATGGGGACCACGAGCATGCCGAGCATGGCGGCGACGACCATGCGGAGCATGGCGCGAGCGACGACCATGTGGCCGTCGCGCCCTTCGGCCTGCGCGCGCTCCACCCCTGGACCAACGCCGGCGATGGTCGCGAGGCGCTGGTCTATGTCGAGCTGCAGAACCACGCCGCCGACGGGCTGACGCTGACGGGCGCGCGCTCGCCCGCGGCGGACCACGCCGAGCTTGTCGGCTTCCAGCTCAGGGACGGCGCGCCGGCCCATGTCGCCGTCGGCGCCATGACGCTGGACGCGGGCGGCGACGCGACCCTCGCGCCCTTCGGCCTCGCGATCCGTCTCGAGGGCCTTTCGGAGCCGCGGCATGAAGGCGAGACGCTTCCGGTCACGCTGCTGACCGACCGCGGCGCGCTCGAAATGCTGGTCTCGGTGGAGCGCGCCGGCGCGACCCAGCACAGCCACGCCGGCCACATGCACGACTGAGCCGCCGGGGCCGCCTGCAGGGGCCGCTCGGCCGGCGCCCTGCGGGCGCCTTCCCCGTCGCAGGGCGCAGGCCTCAGCCCAGCACGTTCGCGAGCCAAAGCGCGCCGACGACCGCGCCGCCCCCCGCCGCCCCTGCGCCCACCATGGTCCAGACGCGCGGCCCGGCGTCCTTGATGCGCACCGCGGCGTCCAGTTCCTCGCTGCGGTCGGCGGCGATCACGAACTTCTCGGCGATACCGGGCAGCCGCGGGGCGTAGCGCGCCAGCACCAGCACGGCGTCGCGCACGTCGCGCGCGATGGCCTTGGGGCCGAGATTGTCGCGCATCCAGGTCTCCACCACGGGCTTCGCGGCGGTCCAGATGTTCACCTGCGGGTCGAGGCTGCGCGCGACGCCCTCCACCACGATCATGGTGCGCTGCAGCAGGATCAGCTCCGTGCGGGTGCGCATCCCGAAGCGCTCGGTCACTTCGAACAGATGCGCCAGCAGCCGCGCCATGGAGATGCGGCTGACGTCCTGCCCGAAGATCGGCTCGCCGATGGCGCGCAGGTTCTGCGCGAAGAGCTCCACGTCGCGGTCCGCCGGGACGTAGCCGGCCTCGAAATGCACCTCGGCGATGCGGCGGTAGTCGCGGCTGAGGAAGCCGTAGAGGATCTCGGCGTAGGTGCGCCGGGTCAGCGGATCGATGCGGCCCATGATGCCGAAGTCGAGCGCGAGAATCGCCCCGTCGGGCCGCACCTTGAGGTTGCCCTGGTGCATGTCGGCGTGGAAGAAGCCGTCGCTCAGCGCGTGCTTGAGGAAGGTCTGGATGATCTTCTCGGCCAGCCGCGGCAGGTTGACGCCCAGCTTCTCCAGCGCCTCCGGGTCGCCCATCGGCGCGCCCTCGACCCATTCCATCGTCATCACGCGCCGGGCCGAGAGGTCCCAGGTGATGGCGGGCACCACGAACATCGGGTCGTCGGCGGTGTTGTCGCGGAACTCCGAGGACGAGGACGCCTCCAGCCGCAGGTCCATCTCCGCCGAGACCACGCCGTTGAAATGGTCCACCACCGCCGTCGGCCGCAGGCGGCGGGTGGAGGGCAGCAGCAGCTCCAACGTGCGGGCGATGAAGTAGAAAGCGCTGATGTCCTTGCGGAACTGGCGCTCGACTCCGGGCCGCAGCACCTTCACCGCCACCTTCCTGCCGGTCAGCCGCTCAACGGCGGGGTGCACCTGCGCGATGGAGGCCGCGGCCACCGGCGGCTCGAACACCGAGAACATCTCGTCGACCGGGCGGCCCAGCTCGCTCTCGATCGTGGCGCGCGCCTGCTCGACCGGGAAGGGGGCGAGCCGGTCCTGCAGCACCCGCAGCTCGCGGGCGATGTCGCGGCCCACCACGTCGGGCCGCGTGCTCATGAGCTGGCCGAACTTGATGTAGGCCGGGCCGAGGGCGGCGATGGCGCGCGGCAGCGCCGGCATCTCCGGGTCGCCCTTCAGGCCGAAAGGGGCGATGGGAAACGTGACGACGCGCAGCACGGCATGGAAATAGGGCGGCGGGTCGAAGGCCCGCAGCACCCGCGCCAGCGCGCCGGTGCGCGCGAAGGTCGCGCCGACGCGGGCCAGCCGCCACAGGTTCGCAGGCGTCTGGAACATCAGATGCGCCAGCCCGAATGGATCGCCGCGACCCCGAGCGTCAGGTTGCGATAGCTCGCGCGCGAAAATCCGGCTTCGGCGATCATGCCCCGGAACGTCTCCTGATCGGGGAAGCGCCGAATCGATTCCACGAGATACCTGTAGCTGTCGCGATCCCCCGTCACCGCCTGCCCGAGCGCGGGGATCACGTTGAAGCTGTAGAGGTCGTAGGCCTGCGCCAGCAGCGGCTGCGGCACGCGGGAGAACTCAAGGCAGATGAAGCGCCCGCCGGGCCTCAGCACGCGCCAGGCCTCCGCCAGCGCGTCCTGCACCCGCGTCACGTTCCGGATGCCGAAGGCGATCGTGTAGGCGTCGAAGCTGCGATCGGGGAATGGCAGCGCCATCGCGTCGCCGCAGACCCACTCGACGCCGTCGATGCGGTCCTTCTCCGCCCGCGCGCGGCCCTCCGCCAGCATCGCCTCGGTCATGTCGCAGACGACGACCTCGCCGGCCCCCTTCAGGCGGCGCTGGAAGCGGAAGGCGATGTCGCCGGTGCCGCCGGCGACGTCGAGCAGCTTCATGCCGGGCCGCGGCGCGAGCCAGTCGAGCGCGGCCTCCTTCCAGACGCGGTGGATGCGCGCGCTCATCAGGTCGTTCATCAGGTCGTAGCGCGCCGCCACGGAGGTGAACACGCCATGCACGCGCCCGGCCTTCTCGCCCTCCGGCACGGTCTGATAGCCGAAATGGGTGGTGGGCTGGTCGTCTTCGGCCATGGCGCGCGTCGTTCCTTGGTTGTGTCGGGCCTCTGGCGTGTCGGGCCTCTGGCGTGTCGGGGCGGAAGCTAGCGCGGCGGCGGCGAAAGGACCATGTTGCGCGGCGTGACGAATGGACCGTCCGCGCCGGGCGCCGAATGCGGCCTGTCCGCGGCGCCCGCGCTTTCCGAAAGGCCGAGAGCGAATGCCCGAACTCCCCGAGGTCGAGACCGTGCGCCGCGGGCTCGCGCCGGTCATGGAGGGCCGCCGCCTCGCCCGCGTCGAGCAGAACCGCCCTGACCTGCGCTGGCCGCTGCCCGACGCCTTCGCCGCGCGGCTGACGGGGCGCAGGGTGCTGCGCCTCGGCCGGCGCTCGAAATATCTGCTCGCGGAACTCGACGGCGACGAGACGCTGATCGTGCATCTGGGCATGTCGGGTCGGATGCTGGTCGAGGCGGAGACGGTCGGCGATTTCGCGCACGCCGCCGGGCGGCTGCCGGCGCATGACCATGTGGTTTTCCACATCGAGGGCGGGCCGCGGATCGCCTTCAACGACGCGCGGCGCTTCGGCGCGATGGACCTGTGGCCGACCGCGGCGCTGGAGAGCCACCGGCTGCTGGCCGCGCTCGGCCCCGAGCCGCTGTCGAACGCCTTCCACGAGGCGCATCTCGCCGCGCGGCTCGCGGGGCGGCGGACGCCGATAAAGGCGGCGCTGCTCGACCAGCGAATCGTCGCCGGGCTCGGCAACATATATGTCTGCGAGGCGCTGCACCGCGCGCAGGTCGCGCCGGCGCGGCTGGCGGGGTCGCTGAGCCGTCCGCGCGTCGCGCGCCTGGCCGCCGCGATCCGCGAGACGCTGACGGCCGCGATCGAGGCCGGCGGCTCGTCCCTGCGCGATTTTCGCCATGCGGACGGAGAGCTGGGCTACTTCCAGCACGCCTTCCGCGTCTATGGCCGCGAGGGCGGGCCCTGCCTGCGGGAGGGCTGCGGCGGCGTCGTCGGCCGGCTCGTGCAGAGCGCGCGGTCGTCCTTCTGGTGCCCTCGCTGCCAGCGGTGAACCGGTTCTCGCGTTAACACGGCGCTTGATCGGCGGCGCCGCGTTGCGATAGTGCCGCCCGGCCCATCCATCGGAGACCGCCGCAATGGCTTACGAGACGATCATCGTCGAGACCCGGGACCATGTCGGGCTGATCCGCCTCAACCGGCCCGAGGCGCTGAACGCGCTGAACGCCCAACTGGTCGAGGAGCTCGGCGAGGCGCTGGCGCGCTTCGACGCCGACGACGCCATCGGCGCCATCGTGCTGACCGGCTCCGAGAAGGCGTTCGCCGCCGGGGCCGACATCAAGGAGATGCAGGGCAAGAGCTTCGTGGAGGCGTTCCGCGAGGACTTCATCACCCGCAACTGGGAGGCCGCGGCCCGCACCCGCAAGCCGGTGATCGCCGCTGTGGCCGGCTACGCGCTCGGCGGCGGCTGCGAGCTGGCGATGATGTGCGACTTCATCCTGTGCGCCGACAACGCGAAGTTCGGCCAGCCCGAGATCAACCTCGGCGTGATGCCCGGCGCCGGCGGCACGCAGCGGCTCACGCGATTCGTCGGCAAGTCGAAGGCGATGGAGATGAACCTGACGGGGCGGTTCATGGACGCGGCCGAGGCCGAGCGCTCCGGGCTCGTCAGCCGCGTGGTGCCGGCCGACAGCCTCGTGGACGAGGCGTTGGCGACGGCGGCCAAGATCGCCGAGAAGTCGCTGCTCGCGGTGATGGCGACGAAGGAGGCGGTGAACCGCGCCTACGAGACGACGCTGAGCGAGGGCGTGCGATTCGAGCGCCGCATGTTCCACGCGCTCTTCGCCACCGAGGACCAGAAGGAAGGCATGGAGGCCTTCATCGACAAGCGCCAGCCGCAGTTCAAGGACCGCTGAGGCGCGGGAACGCCCCCCGCCCGGATCCCGGCCCGGCCCGGCAATGGGCGTTGACATCGGCGGGTCGGGGAGCGTATCAGCGCGCTTCGCACGGAACCTAAGGTTCGCGCGGCGCTTGCACTCTGCGCCGGCGACGAGATTACGGGAAGACGATGGCCAACACGCCGCAATCCGAGAAGCGCATCCGGCAGACCGCGAAGCGCACCGCCGTCAACACGGCGCGCCGCTCGCGCATCCGCACCTTCATCCGCAAGGTGGAGGAGGCGATTCTGGCCGGCGACCCCGCCGCCGCGCGCACCGCGCTGCAGACCGCGCAGCCCGAGATCATGCGCGGGGCGTCCAGGGGCGTCCTCCACGCCAACACCGCCGCGCGCAAGATATCGCGGCTGGCGCACCGCGTGAAGGTGATGCAGCCGGTCTGACCGGCACTCCGCAGCTTCACCGGCCCTCGACAGAGCCCGCCGCTCGCAGCGGCGGGCTCTGTCGTCTCTGCGTCACCTGATCGCCGCAATTGGTCGCGGGCAGGCGCCTTCCAAATTGTTGCCTCTTGTCGCGGCGGCGGAGTATCCTGCCGGGGATCGGGCGAGCGGTTTGGCCTTCAAGTGACTCCCAAGTAGTTTTCTATTTCTGTTCAGTACTTTCGCCTGTCAACCAAGTAATTTTGAATGAATCCGCCTGTTCATGGCTGGTTCCAGTTGCGACCGGCTTCGTCGCGGGCATACCCTTTCGGCGGCGACTCAAGCGCGCCAAGCATGACAGAGAGGTGACGACATGGCGGCTCCGTCGGCTGGGGAGATCGGCCTCGTCACGCCTGACGAGGCGTGGCGGATGGCGTTGTCCGGCGAAGACGCCCTCATCGTCGATGTGCGCAGCCGAGCGGAATGGACCTTCGTGGGCGCGCCGGACCTCGGCGACGCTGGTGCGTCGATCGCCTTCGTGGAATGGACGCAGTTCCCGGGCGGTGCGCCGAACCCCGCCTTCGTCGAGACCGTCGAACGCGCGGCTGCGGAGGCCGGCTGTTCTCGAATCCTCTTTCTCTGCCGCTCCGGCGCGCGCTCCGACGCCGCGGCCCGGACCATGCAGGCGCGATTCGCCGAGACGGGCCGCGCCGTCGCCTGCTTCAACGTGGCCGAGGGATTCGAGGGCGATCTCGACGCCGACGGCCGCCGTGGGCGGCGCAGCGGCTGGAAGGCCCGCGGCCTTCCCTGGAGGCAGTCTTGAGCGCGGGCGGGGTCGCGTCCGGCGACGGGGCCGCCGAACCCTCCCGCCCGGCGCGCGTCGCCCCCCGCGACGGCGTCGCCGCGCTGCGCGGCGCGGCGGCGCCCGCGCCCGGCGTGCTCAAGGGGGCGCATGTCGGCGACGAGCCCGGAGTCGCCTGGCGCACCGCCTGCGACAGCCTGCGGGCCAAACTCAGCCCCGCCGCCCATGCGCGCTGGGTGACGCCGCTGCGGCTCGTGGCGGTGGAGGACGGCGTTGCGCGGATCAGCGCGCCGACGCGCTTCATCGCCGACTATGTCACCCGCACCTACGCCGACCACATCGCGGTCGCCCTGCGCGCCGCGAGGATGCCGATCGAACGCGTGGCGGTCGCCGCGGCGCGAGACGCGGACCTTGCGCCGGCGCCGGCCGGGGCCTCGCCAGACGCCGCGCCCGACGCCTTCCCCGAGGCGCCCGGCTCCGCGCAGGGCGGGCGTCGCGAGACCGGCGGGCAGGATCCGGCCTCGGCGCCGCTCGACGGACGCTTCACCTTCGACAGCTTCGTGGTCGGCAAGCCCAACGAGCTGGCCCACGCCGCCGCCCGGCGCGTGGCGGAGGGCGACGCGGTCGCCTACAATCCGGTATTTCTCCATGGCGGCGTCGGCCTGGGCAAGACGCACCTGATGCACGCCATCGGCTGGCGCCTGTGCGAGCTGCATCCGCGCAAGAAGGTGCTGTACCTCTCCGCCGAGCAGTTCATGTACCGCTTCATCCAGGCGCTGCGGAGCAAGGACACGATCGGCTTCAAGCAGGCGTTCCGCTCGGTCGACGTGCTGATGGTCGACGACGTCCAGTTCATCGCCGGCAAGGACGGCACGCAGGAGGAATTCTTCCACACCTTCAACGCGCTGATCGACGCCGGCAAGCAGATCGTGATCTCCGCCGACCGTGCGCCGGGGGAGATCGACGGGCTGGAGGAGCGCATCCGCTCGCGGCTGCAATGGGGGCTGGTCGCGGACATCCACCCGACCACCTACGAGCTGCGCCTCGGCATCCTGCAATCCAAGGCCGAGGCCGCCTGCGCGGCCCATCCGGGCCTGACCGTCGACCACAAGGTGCTGACCTTCCTCGCCCACCGCATCGCCTCGAACGTGCGGGTTCTGGAGGGGGCGCTGACGCGGCTGGTGGCGTTCTCCACGCTGGTCGGCAGACCGATCACGCTCGACGTCGCGAACGAGTGCCTCGCCGACCTCCTGAAGCAGCACGACCGCAAGATCACCATCGAGGAGATCATGCGCAAGGTGGCCGACCACTACTGCCTGCGCCTCTCCGACATGACGTCGGCCCGGCGCGCCCGCGCCGTGGCGCGGCCGCGCCAGGTGGCGATGTATCTCTCCAAGACGCTGACCTCGAAATCCCTGCCTGAGATCGGCCGCCGCTTCGGCGGGCGCGACCACACCACCGTCATGCACGCCGTGCGGAAGGTGGAGCAGCTCGCCGAGAGCGACGCCCAGATCGCCGAGGACGTCGAGCTCCTGCGCCGCATGCTCGAAGCCTGAGCCGACCGCCTCCGTCCGCCGCAACGCCCTCCGCCCCGGTTCACGCGACAGCCGCCGCGCCGTAAAGCGGGGCGGGCGGCAAGGGGGATTGGCTGATGAGCGTGCGGATCGAGGGCGCGGTGAAGCGATTCGGGGCGGAGACGGCGGTGGACGGCGTCAGCCTCGACCTGCCGCAGGGCGCATTCCTCGTCGTGGTGGGGCCGTCGGGCTGCGGCAAGTCCACGCTCCTGCGGCTGGTTGCGGGGCTGGAGACGCTGGACGACGGCGCCATCGCGCTCGACGGCCGCGCGGTGGCGGGCCCGGGCCTGCATGTCGCCCCCGAGTCGCGGCGCGTCGGGGTCGTGTTCCAGTCCTACGCGCTGTGGCCGCACATGAGCGTCGCGCGCAACGTCGCCTTTCCCGTGGAGGCCGCCGGCGCCTCGCGCCGCGCGGCGCTGGAGGAGGCGATGGGCCACCTGCGCAGCGTGTCGATGGAGGCCTTCGCCGACCGCGCGCCAGCCGCGCTCTCGGGCGGCCAGCGCCAGCGCGCCGCGCTCGCGCGCTGCCTCGCCAGCCGCGCCGGCACGGTGCTGATGGACGAGCCGCTCGCCAATCTCGACCCGCACCTGCGCGCGGCGATGGAGGAGGAGCTGGCAGCCTTCCACGCGCGCGCCGGCGTCACCACGCTCTACATCACCCATGACCAGCGCGAGGCGATGGCGCTCGGCGACGTCGTCGCCGTGATGGGGCGGGGGCGCTTCCTCCAGGTCGCGCCGCCGGAGGACGTCTACGCCCGGCCGGCCTCGGAGGAGGTGGCCCGCTTCATCGGCCGCGCGGCGGTGCTCGACGCGACCATCGAGCGCGTCGAGGGCGCGACGGCGCTGGCGCGCGCCGGCAGGCCGGCGGCGGCTGCATCCGGCCCGGTCCGGATGCGCTGCGCCGAGGGGACGCAGGCGGGGCCGTCGCGCATCGTCCTGCGCCCGGAGGACGCCGCGATCGACGCCGAAGGCCCGCTGCGCGGCGTCGTGGGGCAGGCGCTCTACCGCGGCGGCGCCTGGGAGGCGACGGTCGAGGTCTCCGGCCTTGGCGCGATTCCCGTCGTCTCGCGCAACAGGCTGCGCGCGCGCGACGCGGTCGGCCTCAGGTTGCTCGGCGGCTGGGCGCTGCCGGGTCGAAAACAAGGCGGCGCCCATGTTTAGGGCGGGAACGCCTTGCCAATCCGCGCCGGTGCGGTAGGACAGGCGCGCCCAGACGCCGGTTCCCGCAGGAGTGCGCCGCCCATGCCGCCAGCCGACCCCCCGGCCGAGACGCCAGCCGCGCCGATGTATCCCCGCGTCCTGCTCAAGATCTCCGGCGAGGCGCTGATGGGCGACCAGGGGTTCGGCCTGCACCCCCCGACCGTGCGGCGCATCGCCGAGGAGGTGAAGCAGGTGCATGACCTCGGGGTGCAGATCTGCCTCGTGATCGGCGGCGGCAACATCTTCCGCGGCCTTTCCGGCGCCGCCCACGGCATGGAGCGGGCGACGGCCGACTACATGGGAATGCTCGCGACCGTGATGAACGCGCTGGGCATGCAGGGCGCGCTCGAGGGCCTCGGCATCTTCACCCGCGTCATCTCCGCCATCCCGATGGACCAGGTCTGCGAGCCCTACATCCGCCGCCGCGCGATCCGCCACCTGGAGAAGGGGCGAGTCTGCGTCTTCGCCGCCGGCACCGGCAACCCCTACTTCACCACCGACACCGCCGCGACGCTGCGCGCGATGGAGATGGGCTGCGGCGCCATCTTCAAGGGCACCCAGGTCGACGGCATCTACGACAGCGACCCCAAGACCAACCCCGACGCCACGCGCTACGCCTCGGTCAGCTACGACGAGGTGTTGCAGCGCAACCTCAGAGTGATGGACGCATCGGCGATTGCGCTCGCGCGCGACAACAAACTGCCGATCATCGTCTACTCTCTGCGCGAATCCGGGGCCTTCGCGAAAGTCTTGAGGGGTGAAGGAAAATTCACCATTGTCCATCCATAACCGTGGGCGGCGCGCCGAGGCGCGCCGTGGCGGACGCCCAGCGAAGAAGGCGACCTGATCCATGTCAGACGATTTCGACCCAGATCTCGACGATATCGAGAAGCGCATGACCGGCGCGCTGGCCTCGCTGCGCTCCGAATTCGCCAGCCTGCGGACCGGCCGCGCCTCCGCCTCGATGCTCGACCCCATCACCGTCGACGCCTACGGCCAGCAGACCCCGATCAACCAGCTCGGCACCATCAACGTGCCCGAGCCGCGCATGGTCTCGATCAACATCTGGGACAAGGCGATGGTGGGCAAGGTGGAGAAGGCGATCCGCTCTTCCGGCCTCGGCATCAACCCCGTCGTGGACGGCACCATCCTGCGCCTGCCCATTCCCGAGTTGAACGAGGAACGCCGCCGCGAACTCGCCAAGGTTGCAGGGCAGTACGCCGAACATGCCCGAGTGGCCGTGCGCAATGTGCGGCGCGACGGGATGGACACGGTGAAGCGCGCCGACGGCCTGTCGGAGGACGACCGCAAGATGTGGAACGACGAGATCCAGGCGCTCACCGATTCGGCCATCAGGAAGATCGATGAGGCGCTCGAGAGCAAGCAGCAAGAGATCATGCAGGTCTGAGACGCGCCCTCAGCCAGCACCCGGAGAAAGCGCTCATGCCTGACGGCGCCGCGTCATCCACCGTCATTCCCGCAGCTTGCGCCGCCGGCGTGCGGAGCGGTCGGCACGTCGCCATCATCATGGACGGCAACGGTCGCTGGGCGCAGCGCCGCGGGCTTCCCCGGCTCGCCGGGCACCGCGCGGGGCTGGAGGCCGTGCGCCGCATCGTGGAGCTGTGCCCCGAGTTCGGCATCGACACGCTGACGCTGTTCGCCTTCTCCACCGAGAACTGGCGGCGCCCGCCCGAGGAGGTCCGCGGCCTGATGGCGCTGTTTCGGCGCTATCTGCGCAAGGAGGCCGCCGAGCTCGCCGACAAGGGCGTGCGCGTGCGCTTCATCGGCGACCGCACCCAGCTCGACATCGACATCCAGCAGCTCATGGCCGGGCTGGAGGCGCGCACCGCCGACTGCCGGCGCTACGATCTGGTGCTGGCGGTGAACTATGGCGGCCGGGCGGAGATCGCCGCCGCGGCCCGCAGGCTCGCGCGCGAGGTGGCCGAGGGGCTGCGCAGTCCCGACACCATCGACGAGGCCGCGATCTCGGGCGGAATGCAGATCGCCGACCTTCCCGACCCCGACCTCGTGATCCGGACCAGCGGCGAGCAGCGCATCTCCAACTTCCTGCTCTGGCAGTGCGCCTACGCCGAGTTCGTGTTCGCCGAAGAGTGCTGGCCGGACTTCGACCGCGACGCGCTGGAGCGCGCGATGCGGGCCTTCGGCGCGCGCGAGCGGCGTTTCGGCGCCGTCGTCGGCTGAGCGCCGTCCCGAAAGGCCAGCAAGGTGAGCCCTGACAGGTGAGGCCAGTCCCGACAGAGCGGCGCGGCCCCGGCGGCGCAGGCGCGGCGTCGTGAGCGCGCCCGCGCGCGAGGCGTCGTGAGCCGCGCCGAGGCGCTCGCCGCCGCCTTCGCGGCGATGAAGGATCTGCGCGCCCGCACGCTGACGGCGGCCGCGATGATCGTCGTCGCGGTCGTTCCCATCGCGATGGGCGGGTTCTGGGCGACCGCCTTCATCGCCGCCGTCGCGGCCCTGATGGGGTGGGAGTATCGCCGGCTGACCGCCGCCGCCGCCGGCCCGCGGGACCATGCGCTCTACGCCGCCAGCTTCGCCGGCGCGGCCGTCTGCGCCGGCGAGGGCGCGCCGTGGACGGCCGCGGCGCTGCTTCTGGCCGCAGGCTCCGGCTTCGCCGCGCGGGACGTCGCCGCGCGCAGGGCGCCGGGCTGGCCTGTGGCGGGCGCGCTGCTGCCCGGCGCCGCCGCGGCCGCCTTCGCCGCCCTGCGCGCCCTGGAGGGCGACGGGCTGAACGCCGTGCTCTGGGTCGCGGTGATCGTCGCCGCGACCGACACGGGCGCCTTCTTCGCCGGCCGGCTCATCGGCGGGCCTAAGCTCTGGCCGGCGGTGAGCCCGAAGAAGACCTGGGCCGGCCTCGGCGGCGGCGTCGCCTTCGCGGCCCTTGCTGGACTGCTGTTCTCCGGGCTCACCACCGGCACCTTCGCCGAGGAGGTCTGCACCGTCTCCGCGATCGCGGCCTTCGTCGCTCAGGGGGGCGATCTCGCCGAATCGGCCTTGAAGCGGCGCTTCGGCGCGAAGGACAGCGGGACCCTTTTTCCCGGTCATGGCGGCGCCCTCGATCGGCTGGACGGTTTCGTCGCGGTGACACTGGTCGCCGCCGCCGTCACATTCGCACGGGGAGGAGCGCCGGTGTTCAGATGGTGAGACGGGTCACGATCCTGGGGTCCACGGGCTCCATCGGCCGCAGCACGCTAGAGGCGCTGGACTGGCTCGGCGGGCGCGAGGCCTTCGCCGTGGAGGCGCTCACCGGCGCGTCCAACGTCGCGCTGCTGGCCGAGCAGGCGCGGCGCTGCGGCGCCAGGCTCGCCGTCACGGCGGACCCCGCGCGCCTGCCCGAACTGCGCGCGGCGCTCTCCGGCTCCGGCGTCGAGACCGCGGCGGGGCCGCAGGCGGTGATCGAGGCGGCCGCGCGCCCTGCCGAGTGGGTCATGGCGGCCATCGTGGGCGCCGCGGGCCTCGCGCCGACGCTGGAGGCCGCGCGCCGCGGCGCCGTCGTCGCGCTCGCCAACAAGGAATGCCTTGTCTGCGCCGGGCCGCTCTTTCTCGCCGCCGTCGCCGAGGGCGCCGCCACGCTGATCCCCGTCGACAGCGAGCACAGCGCGATCTTCCAGGTGCTCGACGCGCGCGCCGCGCCGGAGCGCATCATCCTGACGGCCAGCGGCGGCCCGTTCCGCGACTGGACGCTGGAGCGCATGGCCGCCGTGACGCCCGCGCGCGCCGTGCAGCACCCAAACTGGAGCATGGGCGCCAAGATCTCCATCGACAGCGCGACCATGTTCAACAAGGCGCTCGAGATGATCGAGGCGCGCTGGCTGTTCCGGGCCGAGCCCGACCAGATCGAGGTGATCGTCCATCCGCAGTCGATCATCCATTCCATGGTGGGCTACGCCGACGGCGCGGTTCTGGCGCAACTCGGCCCGCCGGACATGCGCGGCGCCATCGCCTATGCGCTGAGCTGGCCGGGCAGGGCGCCCACGCCGATGGAGCGGCTCGACTTCGCGGCGCTGTCGCGGCTCGATTTCCACGCGCCCGACCCCGAGCGCTTCCCAGCCCTGCGGCTGGCGCGCGCGGCGCTGGAGCGCGGCGGCGGCGCAGGCTGCGTGCTGAACGCGGCGAAAGAGACGGCGCTGGAGGCCTTCATGGCCGACCGCATCGGATTTCTCGACATGGCGCGCGTGGTGGAGGCGGCGCTGGAGCGGCTCGACGGCGCCCCCGCGCCGGCCGCGCTCGACGACGTGTTCGCGCTCGACGCCGAGACCCGCGCGATGGCGGCGGAGCTCTGCGCCGAGCGCGCGCCGGTCGCGGCCCGGGCCTAGCCGGCGCCGCCCGGGGCGGTTGGCGGCGGTCGACTTGACGCCGCGCGGCGCCCATGTTCACGCGGGCTCCCGGTCGTCCGCCGGTGGCGCAAGCCGCGCCGGCGTGCGAAAAGTGGATGGATGCTTTCGGAGGTGACATGGATCTGTTGACGCAACTGCCGGTGATCGGGCCGACCCTGTCGGTGATCGTCCCGTTCCTGCTGGTGCTCGCGATCGTCGTCTTCGTCCACGAATACGGGCATTATATCGTCGGCCGCTGGTGCGGCATCGGGGCCGACGCCTTCTCGGTGGGCTTCGGGCCGGAGATCTATGGCTGGACAGACAGTCGCGGCACGCGCTGGCGCATCGGCGCGCTGCCGCTCGGCGGCTATGTCAAGTTCCGGGGAGACGCCGACCCGGCCTCCGCGTCGGCGGATGACGCCGCGATCTCGCGAATGACCCCCGAGGAGCGCGCCGGCGGGTTTCACACCGCCAGCGTCGAGCGACGGGCGCTCACCGTTCTGGCTGGGCCCGTGGCGAACTTCCTGCTCAGCGTCGCGATCTTCGCGCTGATGGCGCTGGGGCAGGGGCGGCCGCTCAGCGAGCCGGTGATCGGCGGCCTCTCCGACGACGTGAACCCCGAATTCAGCGCCGCCCTGGAGCCTGGCGACCGCGTGCTGAGGATCGACGGCGAGCCGGTCGCGGACTTCGCCGCCATCCAGGCGCGCCTCGCCGAGGCGGACGGCGCCGGCGACGTCGCGCTCGACATCGCGCGCAACGGCGAGGAGCGTCGGGTGGTCGCACCCTGGCGCGCGCCCGCGCGCGTCGACGCCGTCACGCCCGGCGGCGCGGCCGACCGCGCCGGGCTGGAGGCGGGCGACGTGATCCTGGCGGTGAACGGCGAGCCGGTGGACGGTTTCTCCGCGCTCCAGAAGGCGACGCGCGCCTCCGGCGGCGAGACCATGCGCCTCACGGTCCTGCGCGGCGGCGAGACGGTCGACGTGGATGCGACGCCGGAGATGAGCGCGGCGACCGATCCGCTGACGGGCGAGACCGAGACGCGCCCGCTGCTCGGGATCCAGAAGCTCCAGACCGAGATCGCGCCGCTCACCGAGACCGCCGGGCCGTTCGGCGCGCTGGTCTTCGGCGCGGAGCGGACGTGGATGGTGGTGTCGCTGTCGATCTCCGGCATCGCGCAGGTCGTCAGCGGCGCGCAGGACGCCGCCGAGGTGCTGGGCGGGCCGGTGCGCATCGCAGAGGTCTCCGGCGACGCCGCCGCGGGCGGGCTCGCGAGCTTCGTCGGGCTGATCGCGGTGCTCTCCACCTCGATCGGCCTGATCAACCTCTTTCCGATCCCGGTTCTCGACGGCGGGCACCTGATGTTCTACGCCATCGAGAAGGCGCGGGGCAGACCGCTCCGGCCGCGCTGGCAGGAGATCGGCAACAGCATCGGGCTGGCGCTCGTGCTCAGCCTGATGGCCTTCGCGACGTTCAACGACCTGTCCCGTCTCTGACCGGAGCGGCGACGACAGACACCCGGCCGACCACTGGAGCACCGATGACCGTCGACATTCTCGTACGCCCGCTCCGCGTCCTGCTCGCAGCCTGCGCGCTTGCGGCCGCGACCGCGGCGCCGGCGCTTCTCGCGCCCTCGGCCGCCGTCGCGCAGTCGGCCGGCGTCGTGCGGGACATCGTGGTTCTGGGCTCGCGGCGCATCGAGCCGGCGACCATCGCCTCCTATCTCACCATCGGCGTCGGCGATCCGATCGAGGACGCGGCGCTCAACGCCTCGGTGCGGCGGCTGTTCGACACCGGCCTGTTCAGCGACGCGTCGATCGCGGTGGACGGCGGCCAGCTCATCGTCCGCGTGACCGAAAACCCGACGATCAACCGCGTCGCGTTTGAGGGCAACGACAGCATCACCGACGAGATCCTGCTCTCCAGCATCTCGACCCGGCCGCGCCGCGCCTACACGCGCGCCCGCGCCGAGGCGGACGCTCAGGTTGTCACGGAGCTCTACCGCCGCGCCGGGCGCTACGGCACCTCGATCGAGCCGGTTCTGATCGAGCAGCCGGACAACCGCGTGGACCTCGTGTTCGAGATCGACGAGAGCAGCGTCACCGGCGTCAACGCGATCACCTTCGTCGGCAACGAGGCGTTCTCCGACCGCCGCCTGCGCCGGGTGATCGAGACGACCGAGAGCGGGATCTTCTCCTTTGCGCTGACCTCCGACATCTACGATCCCGACCGGCTGGAGTTCGACCGCGAGCTGCTGCGCCAGTTCTATCTCTCGCGCGGCTACGCCGACTTCACGGTGCTGTCGGCGATCGCCGAGCTGGCGCCGGACCGCGAGGGCTTCTTCATCACCTTCACGGTCAGCGAGGGGCCGGTCTACACGTTCGGCGAGCAGTCCGTCGTCGTCAGCGCGCCCGGGCTCGACCCCGCCGAGTTCGAGGCGCTCATCGGCGCCGCGCCGGGCGACACCTACGACAGCGAAGTGGTCGAGCGCACCATCGACCGCATGATCTTCCTCGCCGGCCAGCAGGGTTTCGCCTTCGTGGACGTGCGCCCCCGCGCAACCCGCAACCCCGAGACGCTGACGATCGACATCGCCTATGAGTTGGTGGAAGGCGCCCGCGTCTATGTCGAACGCATCGACATCGAGGGCAACGCGCGCACGCTCGACCGGGTGATCCGCCGCCAGTTCGACCTCGTGGAGGGCGACGCGTTCAATTCGCGCGAGGTCGACGCGGCGCGCCGGCGCATCCGCGGTCTGGGCTTCTTTTCGCGGGTGGACGTCGCGACGCGACGCGGCGACAGCGAGGATCGCGCCAGCATCCTCGTCGATGTCGAGGAGCAGTCGACCGGCTCGCTGACCTTCGGCCTGGGCTTCTCCACCGCCGACGGCCCGGTCGGCGAGATCAGCATCACCGAGCGCAATTTCCTAGGCCGCGGCCAGTTCGTGCGCGCGCGGCTCCAGGTCGCGGGCGACTTCCAGGTCTACGACTTCGCCTTCCGCGAGCCGGCCTTCCTCGACCGCGATCTCGAGGCCGGCTTCGACGTGTTCCTGCGGCAGGAGGACCGCTCCGACGAGAGCTCCTTCGAGGAGACCAACATCGGCTTCATCCCGCGGATGGAGTTCCCGGTTTCCGAGAACGCCCGCCTCGGCCTGAGCTACACCTTCGCGTCGGACGAGATCCGCGACGTGCGCGACGACGCCTCGGATTTCATCAAGGCCGACGAGGGCACTGCGATCACCTCCGCGGTCGGCTACGTCTACACCTACGACCTGCGGAACGACACGCTGGAGCCGACCGCCGGCTTTCTGGCGTCCTTCGGACAGGATTTCGCGGGCGTCGGCGGCGACACGCAGTATGTCCGCACCACGGCGCGGGCTCGCGCCTACACGAGCTTCTTCGGCGAGGACGTGGTGGGCAGCTTCGAGGTCGAGGGCGGAAACATCACGACCTTCGGCGACGACATCCGCATCACCGACCGATTCTTCCTCGGCGGGGACCGGTTCCGCGGCTTCGAGAGTTCGGGCATAGGTCCGCGCGACCGGACGACCGACGACGCGCTCGGCGGCAACAATTTCGCCATCGCGCGGACCGAAGTCACCTTCCCGCTCGGCCTGCCGGATTCGCTTGGCGTCTCGGGGGGCGTCTTCGCCGATGTCGGCACGCTCTGGGGGCTCGACACCAACAACCGCGGTGGCGTGACCGTGGACGACGACCCCAGCCTGCGCGCCTCCGTCGGCGCCAGCCTGTTCTGGGACTCCGGCTTCGGCCCGCTGCGCGTGAACTTCGCCTTTCCCATCGTCAAAGAGGACGGCGACAAGGATGAGTTCTTCCGCCTCACTGCCGGTACGCGCTTCTGAGGTCCGGCGGCGCGGGGCGCCGTCGGGGTTCGGGGGATTGCCGGCGCCAAGGCTCTTGCGGGCGCTGGCGATGGCGCTCGCGCTGGGCTTGCAGGCCGCCGGCGCCGCGGGGCAGACCGCCGCGACGCCGCGCAGCGGCGGCGTGCTCGTCGTCGACATGGACGCCGCCCTGCGCGAAAGCGCCGCCGCGCGCGCCCTTCGGGAGGCGGAGCTTGCGGCGCGCGGCGAACTCCAGAAGCGCTTCGACGCGATGCAGGCTGAGCTCGAGGCCGAGGAGACGGAGATGGTCCGCCTCCGGCAGACCATGCCGCGCCTGGAGTTCGACAAGCTCGTGGTCGCCTTCGACCAGAAGGTTCGCGCCGCCCGGCGCGACGCGCAGCAGTCCGGCGCCGCGCTTCAGGCGCGCTTCGCGCAGGCGCAGGCTTCCCTCGCCGCCGTCGCAAGGCCGATGCTGGAGGAGATCATGCGCGAACGCGCCGCGGCGCTCGTGATCGACCGCAAATCCGCGCTGGCTGTGGCGCCGGAACTCGACGTCACCGCCGCCCTGATGGAGCGGATGAACGCGCGCCAGCCCGACGCCGCGGGCCTCATCCCGCCGCCGTCGGCGGAGGAGAACGCGCCCTGACGCGCGCCGCTCGGCGCGACGACGGCTGACGGCGAAGGCGGTCCGGCCGCTGCCGCTCAGTAATGGATGGCGCGGCCCCAGGCGTCGAGAACGCTCTCGTGCATCATCTCGCTGAGCGTGGGGTGGGGGAAGACCGTGGCCATCAGGTCCGCCTCGGTCGTCTCCAGCTGGCGGCCGACCACATAGCCCTGGATCAGCTCGGTCACTTCCGCGCCGATCATGTGCGCGCCGAGCAGCTCACCGGTCTTCGCGTCGAACACGGTCTTGACCATGCCTTCTGGCTCGCCCAGCGCCAGCGCCTTGCCGTTGCCGATAAACGGGAAGCGCCCGACCTTGACCTCGTAGCCCAGCTCCTTCGCCTTCGCCTCGGAATAGCCGACCGAGGCGACCTGCGGCTGGCAATAGGTGCAGCCGGCGATGCTCTCGACCTTCACCGGATGCACGTCGTTCCGGCCCGCGATGATCTCGGCGACCATCACCCCCTCATGGCTGGCCTTGTGGGCGAGCCAGGGCGCGCCGGCCACGTCCCCTATTGCGTAGAGGCCTTTAACCCCGGTGCGGCAGTGATCGTCAGTTACGACATGGGTCTTCTCGACCTTCACGCCCAGCTTCTCCAGCCCCAGCCCCTCGGTGTTGCCGACGATGCCGACGGCGGAGATCACCACGTCCACCTTGATCGCCTTCGTCTCGCCGCCGGTCTCGACATGCGCCGTCACGCCGTCCCTGGCGCGGTCGAGCTTCCTGACCGACGCCTTGGGCATGATCTTCAGCCCCTGCTTCTCGAAGGACTTCCTGGCGAAGGCGCTGATTTCGGCGTCCTCGACCGGCAGGATGCGGTCCATGACCTCCACCACGGTCGTCTCTGCCCCCAGCGCGCTGTAGAAGCTGGCGAACTCGATGCCGATGGCGCCGGAGCCGATCACCAGCAGGGTCTTCGGCATCATCGGCGGCGTGAGGGCGTGCTTGTAGGTCCACACCCGGTCGCCGTCGGCCTCCAGCCCGGGCAGCTCGCGCGCCCGCGCGCCGGTGGCCAGCACGATGGAGGGCGCGGTCAGCGTCTCCTCGCCCTTGTCTGTCACGACCGTCACCTTGCCGGGCTCGGGCACGCTCGCCGCGCCCATCACCACCGTCACCTTGTTCTTCTTCAGGAGGTGGCCGACGCCCTGGTTGAGCTGCTTGGCGATGCCGCGCGAGCGCTTCACCACGGCGTCGAGGTCGTAGCCGATGCCGTCCGCCTTCAGCCCGAACTCCTTGGCGCGGTGCATCAGGTGGAAGATCTCCGAGGTCCGCAGCATCGCCTTGGTGGGAATGCAGCCCCAGTTCAGGCAGATGCCGCCGAGGTGCTCGCGCTCCACCACGCAGGTCTTGAGCCCGAGCTGCGCGGCGCGGATGGCGCAGACATAGCCCCCCGGCCCTGCGCCGATCACGATCACGTCGAAGCCCTGTGCGGCCATGGTCGTCCTCCCGTCGATTTGGTCAGAGGCTAGCGCGCGACCGCCCGCGGGTCGAGCCGCCGGCGCCTCATGGCCGTCCTGCGCCGGCGGCGGAGAAGCGCCCGGCAGGCCCCGCCGGGGGCGGCGCGGCGCCGGGTCGCGCCTCCGGGCCCCGTCAGGCCCTGTAGCCGCCCTCGGCGAGCCACGCGGCCTCCTCGGGCGTGTCGCGGCGGGCGAGCGCGGCGTTGCGGAACGGAAAGCGGCCGAAGCGGCGGATGATGTCGCGATGCGCCACGGCATGGGGCAGGTTCGCGTCCGCCCCGGTCTCCGGCATCCGCGTGAGGATCATGCGCACGCAGCGGTCCTGATCGGCGAGGCATTCGGCGTGCATCAGCGGCATGTAGAAGAACTGCCGCTCGGGCTCGGCGATCCTCAGATCCTGGTCGAGGCGGATCGCGCGTTTCGCCACCGAGCGCGCGCGGACGTCGCCGGAGAACGCCCCGGCTTCGCCTCGAAAGGCGTTCCGCGGGAACTGGTCGAGCAGCACGATCAGCGCCAGAGCCCCGCGCGGCGTCAGCGTCCATTCGAGGCAACGGCCCTCGCGCGCCGCGCCCATCGCCGCGCCGAAGCGCTCGGCGATCGCGGCGTCGAGCGCCGCGTCCTGCGCATACCATTTCTCCGGGCCGACTTCCCTGAGCCAGAAGTCCAGGACCGCGTCCTGCCGTTCCTGATGCTGTCGCATCGCCTGATCGAGCGCCATGGCGCGCCTCCTCCTGATCCGCCGAACTGCGCCGGCCTCGCCTTCAGTAGCGCGGCGCCGTCATGGCCGCGTCAAGCCCCGCCTTCCGCGGGGCGCTCAGGACGCCGCGGCGGCCGGCGGCGTCCGGGCGTCCTCCTGGCCGTCGGTCGGCTGGTCGTCGGTCTGCGCGCTCTCAGCCGCGATCTCGGTGACGATCTCCACGGCGACGGGGCTGGCGCTCGCCAGCACGCTGGCGTGCGGCCCGGTCGTCGCCGCGTCCGGCGCGGGGCGGCGCGTCATGCGCCATGCGCCGTAGCCGGCGATGGCGACGAAAAGCCCCGCGAAGTAGGCGAAATAGGCGCCCGGCCCGGCCAGATCCATCAGCGCGCCGACGACGAGCGGGCCGCTGACGGCGCCGACGCCGTTGAGAAACAGCATCCCGCCCGAAGCCGACGCCATCTCCTCGGGGTCGAGGAAGTCGTTCGTGTGCGCGATCAGCAGTCCGTAGAGCGGGTTGCCCATCGCGCCGACAAGGGCCGCCGCCGCGAGGCTCGACCAGAAGCCGCTCGTCAGCGCGCCGAACAGGGCCGCCAGCGCCGCGGCGGCGCAGCAGCCCACGATCAGCATCCGCCGGTCCATCCGGTCCGACAGCCATCCGATGGGCCACTGCGCCAGCAGCCCGCCGAGGTATATCGCGCCCACGAACATGGAGATCTGCGTGATCGTCAGCCCGGCCTGGGCGCCGTAGACCGCGCCCATGCCGAACATCGCCGAGATCACGCCGCCGAGGATGAAGACGCCGACGCAGCCGAGCGGGGAGGCGGCGTAGAGCCGCCGCAGCGTCATCCGCCCTGCGGTGCGGAAGAAGGGCGCCGGCGCGGCGTGCAGCAGCATCGGCGCGACCGCGACCGAGACGAGCGCGGAGATGAGCGCGAACAGCGCGAAGCCCGCCGGGTCCGCCAGCGTCAGAAGGCCCTGCGCCGCCACGATGCCGACCATCTGCACCAGCATGTAGGCCGACATCGCCTGCCCGCGCGTCTCGTTGGTCGCGCGGTCGTTGAGCCAGCTCTCCGAGACGACGTAGACGCCGCAGAAGCTGAAGCCGACGATCAGCCGCACGCCGGCCCACACCCACGGGTCAGGGAACGCGGCGTAGAGCAGGAAGCCCGCCGAGATCAGCGACGCCAGGGCTGCGAACACCCTCACATGACCGACGTTGCGGATCATCAGCGGCGTGAGCCGGGAGCCGATGAGGATGCCGACGAAATAGGCCGACATCACGAAGGAGAGCGCCGTCGGCGTCATCCCCTCGATGGCGCCGCGCACGCCCAGCAGCGTGCCCTGCAGGCCGTTGCCGAGCATGAGCAGCATCAGGCCCAGCAGCAGCGCCCAGCTGTCGCGAAACACGCCGATCATCGCGCACTCTCCGCCATGGCGCGCACCGGGCCCGCCGGTCGCTTGATGCGCGGGAGCGCGGCTCGGGGCAAGCCGCGATCAGCCGCCTTCGGGGGCGCGCATGGCGGCCATGCCGCTCACGCGCATTTGGCGCAGCGCGGGGCGTGCGGCACGGCGTCCAGCCGCCCGGCGGCGATGGCTCCGCCGCAGGCGACGCAGACGCCGAACTCGCCCTCCTCGATGCGGTCGAGCGCGGCCTCGATGGCGCGGATCTCGCCGAGGCCGGCGGCGCCGAGGCTCTCGAGCACCTCGTCGCCCTCCCGCTCCGTCGCACGCTCCTCGGCGTCGGGGTTCGGCGTCTCGTCGAGGTCGTGTTCTATGCCTTCGAGGCGCGTTCGCAGCTCGGCCAGCCGCGCCTGCAGGCGCGCGGCGTAGGGTGCGGGATCGACGGTCTTTCGCTTGGTCATCTGGGCGCCTCCGGGCTTCAGGCTACGCGCGGGCGCCTGCGCCGACAAGCCGGCGTCAGCCGCGCGGCAGCAGCAGCGAGCTGTCGCCGTAGCTGTAGAACCGATAGCCCGACGCGATGGCGTGGGCATAGACCTCCTGCATCCGCGCCGCGCCCATCAGCGCGCAGACCAGCATGAAGAGCGTGGAGCGGGGGAGGTGGAAGTTGGTCATCAGGCCGTCCACCGCGCGCAGCTGATAGCCCGGCGTGATGAAGATGTCGGTCTCGCCGCGCCAGGGAGCCACGCGCCCGTCCTGTTCCGCCGCGCTCTCCAGCAGGCGCAGGGCGGTGGTGCCGACGGCGATGACGCGCCCGCCGGCCGCCCGCGCGGCGTTGATCGCGGCCGCCGCCTCCGGCGATATCTCGCCCCATTCGGCGTGCATCCGGTGGTCGAGCACGTTGTCGGCGCGCACCGGCAGGAAGGTGCCGGGGCCGACATGCAGCGTGACCGAGGCGGTCAGCACGCCGCGCGCCTTCAGCGCGGCGAGAACCTCAGCGTCGAAATGCAGCGCTGCGGTGGGCGCGGCCACCGAGCCGTCTCGGCGCGCGAACACGGTCTGGTAGTCGGCGCGGTCGCGCGCGTCGGGCTGGCGGCGCGATTCGATATAGGGCGGCAGCGGGGGCGCGCCGATGACGGCCACCGCGGCGTCGAGATCGGGGCCGCTCCGGTCGAAGCGCAGGGTCGCCTCGCCGCCGTCCAGCGAGAGAATCGTGGCGGAGAGCGCCGGCGCCCCGGCGCCGCAGTCCTCCTCCCACGGAACGAACGCAAGGCTGTCGCCGGGCCTGAGACGCCGGGCGGGGCGCGCCAGCGCGCGCCAGACGTCGGGGGCGGCGCGCGCGGCGAGGGTCGTCTCGATGCGCGCGACGCCCGAGCCGTCGCTCGTCTCGCGCCGGCGCTCGCCGCGGAGCCTGGCGGGGATCACGCGAGTGTCGTTCAGCACCAGGAGGTCGCCCGGCGCGAGCAGGCGCGGCAGATCCTCCACGGCGCGGTCGTCGAGCGGGTCGCCCGGCGCCGCGCCGCGCGCGGCCAGCAGCCGCGCGGCGCGTCTGGGGCGCGCGGGCCGCAGGGCGATCAGAGACTCCGGCAGCACGAAGTCGAAGTCGGAGACCCTCACCCTGCAACTCCCTTGAACAATGCTCCCGCCCGCTTCCTCCGGCGAACGCGCCGCGAGCAATCGACCGAACCATGGTGCTGCGCGGCGAGGGGCGCTGTCGAGAGGGGACGGTCCGTGTCGCGCGGCTCAGCGCTGCGGCGCCACGGCCTCGCAGCGGCCGCCATCGCGGATCAGCCGCGCGCATGCGGCGTCGGCGGTCTCCCGGTCGAGCCCGGTGAGCCGCGCGCGATAGAGTGCGCCGGACGCTCCCGTGGCGACGTCGATCTCGCGCCCGGCCCGCGCCAGCGCCGGCATCTCGCCCAGCGCCGCCGCGGCGAGTTCGGCGATGGCGGTCTCACGCGCCGGGAAGGCGCCGAGGGTCAGCGTCCAGGGCCCGCCGCCGGCGCCGGCGCGCGGCGCGGGCGGCGCGGCGCGCGTGGGGGCCTGAGGCGTAGGGTCGACGAGGGCGGCGACCACCCGGTTCGGGGCGGGCGTCGGCGCGACGGCGGGAATTGCGCCGGCGGAACGGGCCGCCGGAGCGCCGTCGAAGCTCGCCGCGTTGGCCGCGGAAGGCGTCAGCGCGGCGCCGATGGCCGCGGCGCCGCGACTCAGCGCGTCGCCCGCCCGGGCCGCGGCGACTGCCCCTGCGTGCGCGCCGCCGGGGCGAGGCTCTGGCGGCGGCGCCGTCAGCACGGCGGTCAGCAGGCTCGGCGCGCCGGCCGGCGCCCTCGGGCGCTCCGGCGAGCGGCTGAAGCCGAGATCCAGCAGCTGCGCGACCTTGCTGTTGCGGGCCTTCGAGCTCGCGCCGCCGAAATAGGATACGATGACGCTCTTGCTCCCTCGCTCGGCCGACGCCACGAGGTTGAAGCCCGCAGCGCGCGTGTAGCCCGTCTTGATGCCGTTGGCGCCCAGATAGTCCCCGAGCAGACGGTTGGTGTTCCAGACCGTGCGGCCGAAGGCGGGGGTCGATTCGCGCCCGAACAGGTTGAAGTAGCCGGCGTGATCGCGCTTCAGCCGCAGCCCCAGCAGCGCCATGTCGCGCGCGGTGGAGAGGTGGCCGGCCGCCGTGAGGCCGGACGCGTTGCGGAAGGTCGTGCCGGTCATCCCTAGTTCGCGGGCGCGTCGTGTCATCAGCTTCGCGAACGCCGCCTCGCTGCCCGAGACGGCCTCCGCCAGCACAACAGCGCTGTCATTGGCCGAACGCACCGCGGCGGCGCGGATGAGTTCGCGGATGCGGACCCGCTGGCCTGGCCGGAAGCCGATCTTGGAGGGCGGCTGCGCGGCTGCGGCGCGGGAGACCGTGACGCGCTGATCAACCGAGATCTGGCCGCTCTTGATGGCGTCGAACACCAGATAGAGCGTCATCATCTTGGTGAGCGAGGCGGGATGCAGGCGCTCGTCGGCGTTGCTCGCATGGAGCACCTCGCCGCTGCGGGCGTCCATCACCAGAACCGCCTCCGTCGGCCTGGCCAGGGCTGCTCCCGACAAGACCAGAATCGTCATCGCCGCGATTGCGGCCATCCATCTGAAGCTGCCCATCTGCACGCCCGTGATCCACTCGATGCCCCGAAAGCTGGCGGATGTTTCTCCGCCTCGCCTTAAGATTTTACTGTAACATGAAAAGATTCCATACGAAACGGCGTCGATGGATCTCTCGTCGGGCGCCTCTGGCCGCTGCGTGGCCGCCGCAAAGCCTGCGGCTCTTCGTCCATGTTGCAGTGCAGCATGGGGCTTGACGCAGTGCAGCAAGGCGCGTATCTCGGGCTCATTCGCGGAGGTCGTGGTCCTTCGCGCACCGTCAACGCCAAGAGGAGAACTTCACATGGCCGCTGAGAACGAGAAGATGACCCCGTCCGTCGAGACCTTCGCCGCCGACGCCCAGAAGGCCGTCACCGAGCAGGTCGAGAAGGCCTCGAAGTCGTTCGAGACCGTCTCCGCCTTCGGTCAGGAGACCATGGAGGCCATGCTCAAGTCGCAGGGCATCGCAGCCAAGGCTGCCGAGGAGCTGCAGGCCGAGGTGATGGCCTACACCAAGAAGTCGGTCGAAGAGACCGTGGCCCACGCCAAGGAGCTCGGCTCGGTCCACTCGCTCGCCGAGCTGGTCGAGAAGCAGACCGCCTTCGCCAAGGTCTCGTTCGATTCGATGATGCGCCAGAGCGCCCGCGTCAACGAGATGCTGGTCTCCGCCACGAAGGACGCGATGGCTCCGTTCAACGCCCGCGTCGCCGCGTCGGTCGACCTGATGAAGTCGACCGCCGCCTGAGGCTTCCCCAAGCCGCCCTCCCGCCGCGGCGGGAGGGTTTCGGAAAAGGGGCCGCCGCCGCCGCGGGAGGGTTCCGGACGACGGGGGGCGCAAGCCCCCTTTTTTCGTGGCGCCAGCCGGATATATGATGCGGCCGATGCAGGGAGAGTATGCAGCGCCGATGATCCGCAAGCGTTCGACGACGACAGCCCTTCGGCCGACGGCCGGCGAGGACGAGACCGGCGGGACCGGCCCGGGTCCGGGCTCCGCCGTCGTGACGCGCACCCGCCCCAAGACCCAGCGGCCCCACCGCTACAAGGTTCTCCTGCTGAACGACGACTACACGCCTATGGAGTTCGTCGTGCACGTGCTGGAGCGATTCTTCGGCCTGACGAACCCGCAGGCCGTCGAAGTCATGCTGGTGGTGCACCGCAAGGGCGTCGCCGTGGTCGGCGTCTTCTCCTACGAAGTCGCCGAGACCAAGGTGACGCAGGTGATGGAGTACGCGCGGCGCAACGAGCACCCGCTCCAGTGCACGATGGAGAAGGAATAGCGGCGCGCCCATTCCGCGCCGCGCGCCTCCGCCAGCGGCCGTCGCCGCCATCCGCCGCGGGGCCGCGCACGGCCCGATGCCGTGCTCCGCGCCGCTCAACCTTGCGTTCACCGTGCAGGCCCACACTTGACGTCTCGCCGACGCAGGACGCGCGGGCCCGTCGCAGGAGATTTGCGGGCGGCGCCCTTGAACAGGTGCTGACACCGCCGACATCGTGTGGTGTGATCAATGCGCACAAGCCGGAGCGCGCCTCCCGCGCCCGGACATCATGCCCCTGAGGGAGACGCAGATGCCGTCGTTTTCGAACACCCTTGAGGAAGCCATTCACCGGGCCCTCGGCCTTGCGAATGCGCGTCGGCATGAGCTGGCGACGCTTGAGCACCTGCTGCTCGCGCTCGTCGACGAGGCGGAGGCGTCGCGCGTGATGCGTGCGTGCGGCGTCGACCTCGACGAACTGCGCAAGGCCCTCACCAAGTTCATCGACGATGAGCTGGAGGCGCTCGTCTCCGACGTGGACGGCTCCGAGGCCGCGCCCACCACCGGCTTCCAGCGCGTCATCCAGCGCGCCGCGATCCATGTGCAGAGCTCCGGCCGCACCGAAGTCACCGGCGCCAACGTGCTCGTGGCGATCTTCGCCGAGCGCGAGAGCCATGCGGCGTTCTTCCTGCAGGAGCAGGACATGACGCGCTACGACGCGGTCAACTACATCTCCCACGGCGTCGCCAAGAACCCGGCCTTCGGCGAGAGCCGGCCGGTGCGCGGCGCCGAGGAGGCTGTCGAGGAGGAGAAGGCCACGGCCAGCCCGGAGAAGCCGCGCAACGACGACAGCGCGCTCGCCAAGTACTGCGTCGATCTCAACACCAAGGCGATGGAGGGGGGCGTCGACCCGCTCATCGGCCGGGAGCCCGAAGTGGAGCGCTGCATCCAGGTGCTGTGCCGCCGCCGCAAGAACAACCCGCTGCTGGTGGGCGACCCCGGCGTGGGCAAGACCGCCATCGCCGAGGGGCTGGCCAAGAAGATCGTCGAGGGCGAGACCCCCGAAGTTCTGGCCGGCGCCACGATCTTCTCGCTCGACATGGGCGCGCTTCTCGCCGGCACCCGCTACCGCGGCGATTTCGAGGAGCGGTTGAAGGCCGTCGTCAAGGAGCTCGAGGAGCACCCCGACGCGATCCTGTTCATCGACGAGATCCATACCGTCATCGGCGCCGGCGCCACCTCCGGCGGCGCGATGGACGCGTCGAACCTGCTGAAGCCCGCGCTCCAGTCGGGCTCGCTGCGCTGCATGGGCTCCACCACCTACAAGGAGTACCGCCAGCACTTCGAGAAGGACCGCGCGCTCAGCCGCCGCTTCCAGAAGATCGACGTCAACGAGCCGTCGGTGGACGACGCCATCAAGATCCTGCGCGGTCTCAAGCCCTATTTCGAGGAGCACCACGACATCCGCTACACCGCGGACGCGATCAAGGTCGCCGTGGACCTGTCCGCGAAGTACATCCATGACCGCAAGCTGCCCGACAAGGCGATCGACGTGATCGACGAGGCCGGCGCGGCGCAGCACCTGCTCTCGGCCAGCAAGCGCAAGAAGACCATCACCGCCAAGGAGATCGAGGCGGTCGTCGCCAAGATCGCCCGCATCCCCCCGAAATCCGTCTCCAAGGACGACGGCGAGATGCTCCGCGACCTCGAGGCCAACCTCAAGCGCGTGGTGTTCGGGCAGGACCAGGCCATCGTGGCGCTCGCCTCGGCGATCAAGCTCAGCCGCGCCGGCCTGCGCGAGCCGGAAAAGCCGATCGGCTGCTACCTGTTCGCCGGCCCCACCGGCGTCGGCAAGACCGAAGTGGCCAAGCAGCTCGCCGACGTCATGGGCGTGGAGATGAAGCGCTTCGACATGTCTGAATACATGGAGAAGCACAGCGTCTCGCGGCTGATCGGCGCGCCGCCGGGCTATGTCGGCTTCGACCAGGGCGGCCTGCTGACCGACGCCGTCGACCAGCATCCGCACGTCATCCTGCTGCTCGACGAGATCGAGAAGGCGCACCCCGACGTCTACAACATCCTGCTGCAGGTGATGGACCACGGGAAGCTGACCGACCACACGGGGCGCAAGGTCGATTTCCGCAACGTCGTGCTCATCATGACGTCGAACGCCGGCGCCGCGGAGCAGGCCAAGGCCGCCATCGGCTTCGGCCGCGAACGGCGCGAGGGCGAGGATCTTGCGGCCATCGAGAAGATGTTCACGCCGGAGTTCCGCAACCGTCTCGACGCGGTGATCTCCTTCGCGCCGCTGCCGCGCGAGGTCATCCTGCAGGTGGTGGAGAAGTTCGTGCTGCAGCTCGAGGCCCAGCTGCTCGACCGAGGCGTGAGCATCGAGCTCACCCCCGAGGCGGCGCAGTGGCTCGGCGAAAAGGGCTACGACGACAAGATGGGCGCCCGCCCGCTCGGCCGGATCATCCAGGAGCACGTCAAGAAGCCGCTCGCCGAGGAGCTTCTGTTCGGCCGGCTGGTCAAGGGCGGGCTGGTGCGCGTCGCGGTGAAGGACGGCGCGCTGGTGCTGGAGTATCCCGAGCCCGACGCCAAGCGCCTCAAGCGCGACGAGACGCCGCTTCTGACGGCGGAGTGACCGGCGACGCTGCTTTCGGAGGCGCGCCGACGCCGCCGCGTCCCTCAATGGGCGCGGCGGCTTTTTCTTGACCCGGGTCGGAACGGGCGTCTAGGCAGGTGGGGCGGGAAGACTGGTTGGAGGGCGTATGGCACGCTTTCGCGCCCGCGCCGGCTTGATCGCGGCGCTCTGCATCACATCGCCTGCGGCGGCGACCGCGCAGGACTCTGCGCGCTACGCGAGCGTCGCCATCGGGGCAGCGCAAGCGCCGGTTCACCTGGCGCTGGTGGCGAACGCTTCATGCGACCGCTGCGACGACGTATTCGACGCGCTGTTCGACACTAGACTTCTCGACGGCGAGCGCGTTTCGCCGTATGCGGCGGCTCTCGAGGCTGGTCGCCTGCGCATCGTCTGGCGCTCGTGGCTCGACGCGGACCGGGAACTCATCGCCGATCTTCTCGCCCGCTGCAGCGAAGCGCCGGGTGAGACGATGCGCAGGCTCTCGTCGGCGCCGCAGATGATACTCAGCTTTCCGCACCCGGCGACGCGCGAACCGATCCCGATGACATGGCGCGAGTTCGCCGAGATCCTCGGTCCGGTCCTGACGCCGGATCTGCTGAGCGAGGCCGATCTTCTGGCGTGCCCGCGCGACGCCGAGGCGAGCCAGCAGGTCATCGGATACTTCCGCGCCTTCGAGCAGGAGTATCCCGACGTGAAGCCGCCGCTCGCCTTCATCAGCAGTGAACGGTTCGAGGGCCTCGACGCCATCGAGAAAGGGCTCGCCGCCGCGCTTGGCCTGGAGTACGGGGCGATCCTCGCCCGCCGCTCGGCTGCGCGCGTCGCGCAGTTTCGAGACGCGCAAGCCGTGATCGAAGGCGACGCCAGTCACCGCCGCCGGATTTCGCATCATCCTCTCGCGATCGCAGGCGCGCCATGAGAGGTACCTCCCTCGTCCTCGTGGCCGCCCTGTTCGGGGCCGCGGTTTCGGGCCCGGTCTCTGCGCAGCAGGCCGAGCCGCTCGGCTACGGCGTCGAGGACGCGCCCAACCGCTACGCCTTTCTTTCCCTCGTGACTTGCCGGCACTGCGTCGACCTCTATGCGACGATCCGCGACGGCGAGGTTCATGGCGTCCCCGTGCTGGCGCGCGAGGCCGCGGCGCAGGCGCATCAGGCGCTTGAGGACGGGCGCATCCGGCTCGACGTGTATTTCGTCCACCAGTCGCGCAAGGATCTCTGGGCCGACCTGCTGGTGCGATGCAGTGCGGATCCGCTTGAGTCGCACCGCCGGCTCCAGCTTGCCGAAAGCCACTGGCGCGACGTGACCTTCCGGCATGGCGAGGGCTTCAAGCGGGTCGAGATACCGGCGGCGCGCGCAGTGAAGGTCATGCGTGCGATACTCAGCCCCGACCTGATCGCCGCCGACGCCTTCGACGGCTGCCTGCAGGGCGAGGCCCGCGCGGCGGAAGTGGTGAAGGTCTCGCGCGAACGCTACGAAGAGGCTCGCAGCGAAGCAGCTGACGCGACGGTGAACTTCCCGGCGGCCTTCATCGACGGAGAGTTGAACATGGGCGCCGTCGAGATTCTCCATGCCATCGCGGACGATCTGGCGCGCCGCTAGAGCGGCGCCCGATCTGACTGCGTCAGGTCTGCCGCTCTATGCCACCGCCTTTTGGCGGCTTGCTTGTCGCTGACCGATCCAGTCGATATGTTGATCGCCCCGCCACTTCGTCCTGCTATCGCCGTCGCGCCTCGGGCTCAGCCGGCGCGCGCTCTCACCGTTGCGGCGTCGTTTGCCCCGCGTAGTAGTCGCGCCGCGACTCCGCCAGCGCCGCGCGGTGCAGCGAGATCGCCATCGCCGCCGGATTATCGTCGTCGTCGAAGCGTGGCGCGGGGCGGGCCGCGCCGCTCTCGCCGCGGATCATCGCCAGCGCCAGTGCGCCCGCAGCGCAGGCTCCCGCCAGCGCGCCCGCGACCGGGCCGCCGAGAATCGCCGCAGCCGCCACGGCGAGACCGCCAACCGCAAGCATCGCCATGTCCTCCTGCGTGATGTCCGTGCGCGCCTGCCTCGCCGGACCGCGCTCCTCCCGCGCCTCGCGCAGCAGGCGGCGCAGCGCCGCGCGATAGCGCGCCCGCGCCGGGCCGCCGAGCCGCTCCAGATCGGCGCGGATCATCGCGCGGGCGTCGACGTCGTCGAAGGTGGCGGTCACGGTCATGGCCCTGCTCCGTCGCTGGCTCGATGGGACCGACTTTGGCTCAAATTTTCAGGAAAGTCGCGCGCATTCGTGGTTTATGCCGTCATGTCAGGTGGTTAACCTTGTTTTGTCGGGGCTGGCGCCGTGCCGCGACAGATGGGATACCGGAAAGAGAGCCCAACCGCGCGCCGCCCGGCGCGCCCAGCAGACGCCGCCGACAAGGACGCCTCCACCCGCCATGCACGACGCCCGCGCCCTGCTCAAGACCGTGTTCGGCTTCGAGGATTTCCGCCCCGGCCAGCGCGAGATCGTCGATGCGGTCATCAATGGACGCGACGTGCTGGCGATCATGCCCACCGGCGGCGGCAAGTCGCTGTGCTACCAGTTGCCGGCGCTCGCCCGCGACGGCCTGACCGTCGTCGTCTCGCCGCTCATCGCGCTGATGCGCGACCAGGTGCGCGCGCTGCAGGCCGCAGGCGTCCCCGCCGCCGCGCTCACCTCCGCCAACACGCCCGAGGAGCAGGAGGAGATCTTCGACGCGCTCGACCACGGCCGCCTGAAGCTGCTCTACATGGCGCCCGAGCGCGTCGCCGTCTCCGGCCCGCTCCTGCGCCGCGCGCGCATCACCCTGCTGGCGGTGGACGAGGCGCATTGCGTCAGCCAGTGGGGCCACGACTTCCGCCCCGACTACCTGCGCATCGGCGACCTGCGCCAAAGCCTCGGCGGCGTGCAGACCGCCGCCTTCACCGCCACCGCCGACGCCGAGACCCGCGCCGAGATCGCGCAGAAACTGTTCGATCGCCCGCCCGAGACCTTCCTGCGCGGCTTCGACCGGCCCAACCTGTTTCTCGCCTTCGAGCCGAAGAACCAGCCGCGCCAGCAGCTCCTGCGCTTCGTGAAGGCGCGCAAGGGCCGCTCCGGCATCGTCTACGCCTCCAGCCGCAACAAGACCGAGGTGCTGGCGAAGGCGCTCAGTGACGAGGGCCTGCCCGCGCTCGCCTACCACGCCGGGCTCGACCCCGTGACGCGCCAGCAGAACCAGGACCGATTCCAGCGCGAGGACGATCTGGTGATGTGCGCCACGGTCGCCTTCGGCATGGGCGTCGACAAGCCCGACATCCGCTTCGTCGCCCATGCCGACCTGCCCAAGTCGGTGGAGAGCTACTATCAGGAGATCGGCCGCGCCGGCCGCGACGGGGCGCCGGCCGACACGCTCACCCTCTACGGCCTCGACGACATCCGCCTGCGCCGCATGCAGATCGACGAGAGCCCCGCGCCGGAGGAGCGCAAGCGCGGCGACCACCAGCGCTTCAGCGCGCTGCTGACGCTCGCGGAAGCCCCGCGCTGCCGCCGCATGACGCTGCTGGGCTATTTCGGCGAGACGCTGGCGGAGCCCTGCGGCGCCTGCGACCTCTGCCGCAATCCGCCCAAGCTCTTTGACGCCACCGTCGCCGCGCAAAAAGCGCTCTCGGCGATCCTGCGCACCGGCGAGCGTTTCGGGATGGAGCACCTTATCGCCATCCTGCGCGGCGAGACGACCGAGAAGGTGGCGGAGCGCGGGCATGACCGCCTGCCCACCTTCGGCGCCGGGAAGGAGTTCGACCGCAACCAGTGGCGCGGCGTGTTCCGCCAGCTCGCCGCGCTCGGCGTGGTCTGGGCTGACGCCGAGCGCCACGGCGCCTGGCGCTGCGCCGAGGCCGCGCGGCCCATCCTCAAGGGCGAGCAGCCGCTCCAGATGCGCGCCGACGCGCTGCGCCCGGCGAAAGGGGCGGGGGGCCGCGCTGCGCCCGCCGCGCTGGTGGCCGAGGAGGACGAGCCGCTGCTCTCGGCGCTGAAGGCCAGGCGCCGCGAACTGGCCGAGGCGCAGGGCGTCCCCGCCTATGTCGTGTTCGCCGACCGCACGCTGATCGACATGGCGACCGCCAAGCCGCAGACGCTGGCCCAGCTCGGCGAATGCCACGGCGTCGGCGCCAAGAAGCTCGACCAGTACGGCCGCATCTTCCTCGACGTGCTGACGCAGGGGGCCGCCCCGCCGCACCCCGCTCAGGCGAAGCTGTCGGACGCGGCGCTCGCGCTCTGCGCTGCGCTGGAGGAAGCGGCGCGAGACCTCGCCCGCGGCGAGGACGGCGCGGAGAAGCCCCTCAGCCTGCCGCGCGCCGCCATCGCGAAGATCGCCGAGACGAAGCCCCGCAGCGTCGAGGCGCTGGCGCGCGTGCCGGGCGTGGGCGAGCAGAAGGCCCGGCGCTTCGGCGCGGCGTTTCTCGCCGTGATCGCCGCCGCCCGCTAGCCCCGGCGACGGCGGCCCCCGCGAGGGGTGAGCCCGGCCGGACTTAGGGCGGACGAAGCGCCGTGAGACGGAGCGCGGCGTCCGCCGCGGCTAGCCCATCGCCGAGACGAAGCGATCGAACAGATAATGGCTGTCATGCGGGCCGGGGCTGGCCTCGGGGTGGTGCTGCACCGAGAACACCGGCCGCCCCGCCACCTTCAGCCCGCAGTTCGAGCCGTCGAAGAGCGAGACATGGGTCTCGATCACGCCCGTGGGCAGCGTCTGCGCGTCCACCGCGAAGCCGTGGTTCATCGAGACGATCTCGACCTTGCCGGTTTCGAGATCCTTCACCGGGTGGTTCGCGCCGTGGTGGCCGTGGTTCATCTTCACCGTGCGGGCGCCGAGCGCGAGCCCGAGCATCTGGTGGCCGAGGCAGATGCCGAAGACGGCGATCGGCGTCTGCTCGATGATCTCGCGGATCATCGGCGCGGCGTATTCCGCGGTCGCGGCGGGGTCTCCGGGGCCGTTGGAGAGGAACAGGCCGTCGGGGTCCAGCGCGCGCACCTGCGCCGCGGTGGCGCCGGCGGGCAGGACATGCACCTCGCAGCCGGCCTCCACCAGCCGCCGCAGGATGTTGCGCTTGGCGCCGTAGTCGATGGCGACCACGCGCCGCCTGCCGGGCCGCGGCGGCGCCGCGTCCTCGCCGCCATAGCCGCCCGGCCAGCGCCAGCCGCCGTCGGCCCAGGCGTAGGCTTCGGGCGCGGTCACGTCGCGGGCGAGGTCCGCCCCGACCAGCCCGGCGAAGGCGCGCGCCTGGGCCACCAGCGCCGCCTCGTCGAACACGCCGTCGGCGGCGTGGGCGATCACCGCGTGGGGGGCGCCCTTGCCGCGAATCAGCCTCGTCAGCCGCCGCGTGTCGACGCCGCCGACGCCGATCAGTCCGCGCGCGCTCATCCAGTCGGCGAAGCGTCCCGCGGAGCGCCAGTTGGACGGCGCGGTGGGAACCTCGCGCGTGACGCAGCCGAGCGCGGCGGCGGTCCCGCCCTCCTCGTCCTCGGCGTTGGCCCCGACATTGCCGATATGGGGAAAGGTGAAGGTGACGATCTGGCCGGCATAGGAAGGGTCCGTCAGGATCTCCTGATAGCCCGTCATCGCAGTGTTGAAGCACAGCTCGCCAGCCTGCGCGCCGGAGGCGCCGAAGCCGACCCCGCGCAGCACCGACCCGTCGGCGAGCGCGATTCGCCCCGTGAGGGCGCGGGCGTTGGGGTGGGGCATGGGCTGCGACTCCTCGCTGATCTCGCGCATGTATGGCGCACATCCTGGGGGCGTCAAGATGGTGTCTGGGTATTTTTCCTTTGATTACAGCGGCTTGAAAATTTTCTGTTGCGTTGCCGCATTGTGTCGGGCGCGTTAGGGTCCGTCACGGGGCGCACGGGCCCGGCTTTTGCAGGAACGTTGATGAGAGACCGGATCGCCTCGGCCCTCAAGGAGGCCATGAAGTCCAAGGACGCGACGCGCACCTCGACGCTGCGCCTCGTCATGGCCACCCTGAAGGATCGCGACATCGCCGCGCGCGGCGACGGCGAGGACGCGCCGGGCGAGGACGAGGCGGAGGCGCTGGCGATCCTCGCCAAGATGATCAAGCAGCGCGAGGACAGCATCCGCGCCTACGAGGAGGGCGGCCGGCTGGAGCTTGCGGCGCGCGAACAGCAGGAGATCGACGTCATCCGCGAGTTCCTGCCCCAGCCGCTCACCCAGCAGGAGGTCGACGCCGCCGTGGCCGCCGCCATCGCCGAGACCGAGGCCGAGAGCATCAAGGACATGGGCCGCGTCATCGGGATGCTGAAGGAGCGCCACCCCGGCCAGATGGACTTCTCCAAGGTCGGCGCGCAGGTGAAGGCCGCGCTGGGCTGAAGCGTCGGAGCGCTGCGGCCGCGCCGCCCAGCTTGCCGCCTCCGGGCGCATCCGCTATCCCCCGGCGCGACCTCAGCGGGGCGGGCTCCATGGCGAAAGACAAGGCGAACAGGCCGCGCCGGCCGCGCGCGGAGACCCCGCGGGGTTTTCGCGACTGGTTCGGCGCGGAGGTCGAGGCGCGCGCCGCCATGCTGGGCGCGATCACCGAGGTCTATCGCCGCTACGGTTTCGACCCGCTGGAGACCTCCGGGATCGAGACGGTCGAGGCGCTGGGCAAGTTCCTGCCCGACGTCGACCGCCCCAACGAGGGCGTGTTCGCCTTCCAGGACGACGACGAGACGTGGCTGGCGCTGCGCTACGACCTGACCGCGCCGCTGGCGCGCGTCTACGCCCAGCACCAGCAGACCCTGCCGACGCCCTATCGCCGCTTTGCGGTCGGGCCGGTCTGGCGCAACGAGAAGCCGGGGCCGGGCCGCTTCCGCCAGTTCTGGCAGTGCGACGCCGACACGGTGGGCGCCGCCTCCGTCGCCGCCGACGCCGAGATCTGCGCCATGCTCGCCGACGCGCTGGAGGCGGCGGGCATTTCGCGCGGCGACTATCTGGTGCGCATCAACAACCGCAAGGTGCTTGATGGAGTAATGGAGGTTGCTGGCCTTCATGACGTTTCAGACCCGACGCGATTCAGCATTGAGCGAGGGATCGTTGTTAGAGCGATCGACAAGCTGGACCGGCTTGGCCCAGACGGAGTGCTGGCATTGCTTGGAGAAGGTCGAAAGGACGACAGCGGAGATTTTACAAGGGGAGCAAATCTCAGCACCCAACAGATCGAAATCATCATGGGATTTGTCGACGCTTCCCGACTTGTGCGCGAAGAACTTGAAAATGGCCCACCAAATCCGGATTTGAGGATTCCATCTGGTATGGGTTTTGTTGTCGAAGATGCGGACAGGCACTCCGAGGGTGTGGGCCGTCTATGGAATTGGGCCGTCCTCGATCACCTGATGCGCCTCGTGGGTCAATCGCGGAGTGGCGAGGAGGGAATTCGGGAGCTTGGAGAGATCATCGATCTCTTACAGGCTCAGGGCTACGGGCCCGACCGCATCCGCCTCGATCCCTCGGTGGTGCGGGGCCTCGGCTACTACACCGGGCCGGTCTACGAGGCCGAGCTGACCTTCGAGATCCTCGACGAGAAGGGCCGCCCGCGCCAGTTCGGCTCGGTCGCCGGCGGCGGGCGCTACGACGACCTCGTGAAGCGCTTCACCGGGCAGCTGACGCCGGCCACCGGCGTCTCCATCGGGGTGGACCGGCTGCTCGCCGCGCTCGCCGCCAAGGGGCGCGGGCCGAAGGAGGGCGGCGGGCCGGTGGTGGTCTGCGTGATGGACCGCGCCCGCATGGCCGACTACGCCGCCATGACCGGCGCGCTGCGCGCCGCCGGCCTGCGCGCGGAGACCTTCCTCGGCGGCGGCAAGATGGCGAAACAGCTGGCCTACGCCGACAGGCGCATGAGCCCCGTGGCGGTGATCGCCGGCGAGGACGAGTTCGCCCGCGGCGTGGTGCAGCTCAAGGACATGGCGCTCGGCGCGCGGCTCGCCGCCGGGATCGAGACCAACGAGGAATGGAAGGCGCAGCCCGCGCAGCTCGAGGTTCCGCGAGATAGGCTGGTCGAGGCCGTCGAGGCGATGATCGCCCGCGCCGGGGGCTGAGGCGGTGGCCGCCGACCGCGCCTATCTCGCCGGCGGCCGCGTCGGCCCGGCGCGCGCCGCGCTGGCGGCGCTGACGGCCCGCATGATGGCCCGGTTCGAGGCCGCCGGCGCCCAGCGCGTCGACCCCGCGGCGCTGCACCAGGCCGACGTCCTGCTCGACGTCTATGGCGAGGATCTGCGCGGCCGCGCCTTCATCGTCGAGCAGCCCGGCGCCGGGCCGCTGTTCCTGCGCCCCGACTTCACCCTGCCGGTGCTCCAGCTTCACCGCGCCGCGCGCGCCGAGCCCGCACGCTACTGCTATCTCGGCCCGGTCTGGCGTCGTCAGCCGGGCGCGCAGAATGGGCGTCCGACGGAGTTCCTGCAGGCGGGCGTCGAGGTCTATGGCGAGGACGCCGCCGAGGCCGACGCGGAAGTGTTCGCGCTGATGCGTGACGCGCTCGCCGAGGGCGGCGTCACGGCGCCGGAGGTCGTGACCGGCGATCTCGGCGTCGCCATCGCGGTGCTGGAGGCGGTGGCGATGGCGCCCGCCCGCCGCGCCGCGCTGCGCCGCCACTTCTGGCGCCCCGTCCGCTTCCAGGCGCTGCTGCGGCGCTACGCCGGCCCCGCGCCGGCGCCTTCGCCCCTGCGCCGCGCGCTGCTTGAGGCGGCTTCCGCGGGCGGGGTTCCCGCGCTCGCCGAGGGCGCCGGCGGCGTCGTCGGCGCGCGCGATCTCGCTGACGTCGCCGCCCGCGCCCAGGCGCTGGCCGAGGACGCCGCCGCCGCGCCGGTCGCCGCGGAGGACGCGCGGCTCATCGACGCCGCGCTCGCCGTCGAGGGCCCCGCCGACGCCGCCCACGCCCGCCTTGCGGAGCTCGCGAAGGCCGGCGGCGTCGACATCGCGCCGGCGCTCGAGCGCTTCGCCCGCCGGCTCGACGCCCTGGCGCGGCGCGGCGTGGAGGCCGGCGCCCTGCCGTTCCGCGCCGCCACCGCGCGCACGCTGGAATACTACGACGGCTTCGTGTTCGAGATGGCCGCGCCGGGCCGGCCCGACCTGCCGCCGCTCGCCGCCGGCGGGCGCTACGACGGCATCGCCGCGGCGCTTGGCGGGCCGCCGGCGCCGGCCGTCGGCGCCATGGTGCGGCCCGAGGCGCTGCTCGCCGCGGGCGGCCTCGCCGATGCGTCCGCGCCGGAGGCCGCCGCATGCTGACCCTCGGCCTGCCTTCCAAGGGCCGCCTCCAGCAGGACGCCGTCGACCGCTTCGCCGCCGCCGGCGTGCGCGTGGAGCGCAGCCCCGAGGGGCGCGAGTACGCGGGCCATGTCAGCGGCCTGCCCGACGCCGGCCTCGCGCTGCTCTCCGCGGGCGAGATCCCCCGCGCGCTCGCCGAGGGCGCCATCCATGTCGGCGTGACCGGGGAGGATCTGATCCGCGAGCACATCCCCGACGCCGAGACCCGCATCGCCCTGCCGCTGCGCCTGGGCTTCGGCCGCGCCGACCTCATCGTGGCCGTGCCGGCCTTCTGGGTGGATGTGGAGACCATGCACGACCTCGACGAGGCGGCGGCGGCGTTCCGCGCCCGCCACGGCCGGCCGATGCGCGTCGCCACCAAGTATCACGCGCTGACGCGGCGCTTCTTCGCGCAGGCGGGCGTGGCGGACTACCGGCTGGTGGACAGCCAGGGCGCCACCGAGGCGACGCCGAAGAACCGCGCCGCGGAGCTGATCGTGGACATCACCTCGTCCGGCGAGACCCTGCGCGCCAACCACCTGCGCGTGCTGGAGGACGGGCTGATCCTGCGCTCGGAGGCGATGCTCTGCGTCTCCCGCGCCGCGCCCTGGGGGCCGGCGGCGCGGCGGGCGCTGGCCGAGCTTGGCCATCGCCTCGGCTTCGACGGCGAGGGCATCGCGCTGGGCGGCTGACGCCGTTCAGGAGATCGTCGCCAGCGCGTCCCTGAACGCCTGCGGCAGCGGCGCGGGGCGCCGCGTCTCGCGGTCGACGTAGACATGGACGTAGCGGCAGACCGCCGCAGCCTCAGCGCCTGCGCCGAACAGCGCGAGGCGGTAGGTGACCGAACTCGTCCCCGCCCGCTCAACGCGCAGGCCGGTCTCCACCGTCTGCGGAAACCCCACCGCGGCGAAGTAGCGGCAGGCCGTCTCGCCGACGAGTCCGATCACCGGGCCGCGCAGCACGTCGAACCGCGCGCCCTCGACCAGCCAGCGGTTCACCGCCGTGTCGAAATACTCGTAGTAGACGACGTTGTTCATGTGGCCGAACAGGTCGTCGTCGCGCCAGCGGGTGGGGCTCGCGAAGCGCACGGGAAAGGCCTCGCGCAAGGGGCGGTCTGGGGGGAGGAGGGCGGCCATGGCGATGCTCCTGCGACCGGAGGGCTGCGACGGACTGTCAGGCCCGCTTTACAGTCAGCCCCCGAGCGCGGAAAGTGCGCGGTGCGTGACCCGCCCACGGACCAGCCGCAAGGACCCCGCCGCCATGGCCGTTTTCCCCTTCACCGCGATCGTGGGACAGGACGAGATGAAGACCGCCCTGCTGCTGGCCGCGGTCGACCCCTCGATCGGCGGCGTGCTGGCCTTCGGCGACCGCGGGGCCGGCAAGTCCACCGCGGTGCGCGCGCTGGCGGCGCTGCTGCCGCCGATCCGCGTCGTCGCCGGCTCGCCCTACAACGACGACCCCGACGCGCGCGACTGCCCCGAGGCGGACCGCGCGAAGGCCGTTGAGGCCCCGACCCCGGTGGTGGACCTGCCTCTCGGCGCCACGGAGGATCGGGTCGTCGGCGCGCTCGACCTCGAGCGCGCCCTGACCCGCGGCGAGAAGGCGTTCGAGCCCGGCCTGCTGGCGCGCGCCCATCGCGGCTTTCTCTACATCGACGAGGTCAACCTGCTGGAGGATCATCTCGTCGACCTGCTGCTCGACGTCGCCGCCTCCGGCGAGAACGTGGTCGAGCGCGAGGGCCTGTCGGTGCGCCACGCGGCGCGCTTCGTGCTGGTCGGCTCCGGCAACCCCGAGGAGGGCGAGCTGCGCCCGCAGCTGCTCGACCGCTTCGGCCTGTCCGTCGAGGTGAGCACACCGAAGGAGCTGGCCGAGCGCATCCTCGTCGTGCGCCGCCGCGACGCCTTCGAGCGCGACCGCGCCGGTTTCGTCGCCGAATGGGCCTCTGAGGAGGCCTCGGTGCGCGAAAGGATCCTCGCCGCCCGCGCCCGCCTGCCCGGCGTCGAGGCGCCCGACGCGGCGCTGGAGAAGGCCGCAAGGCTGTGCCTCGCGCTGAAGGCGGACGGGCTGCGCGGCGAGCTGACGCTGCTGCGCGCCGCCCGCGCGCTTGCGGCGCTGGAGGGCGCCGGCGTCGTGACCGACGCCCATGTGCGCGCCGTCGCGCCCTCGGCGCTGCGACACCGCCTGCGGCGCGACCCGCTCGACGAGGCGGGCTCGGGCGCGCGCGTGGCCCGCGCGCTCGACGAGGTGCTGGCGGCGTGAAGCCCGGCTGCGTCCAGGCTTCCGCGGCTCCGGGCGCAGCGCCGGACGCGGCGCGGCCGGTCGACGGCCCGCGCCCCGCCGGCGACGTCGCCGGCGCAGCCGTTTGGCCATCAGCCGAGGTGTTTGCGCGCAGGCGGGCGCCTGAAGCGCCGGCGCCGGCGCCGTCCGCGTCAGCGGCGCCGCAAGCGGCCTTCGCCGCTGGCGAGGACGGCGCCGGCTGGTCCGACGCCGCGGCGGCGGCGGACATGCTGGCGCTCGACCCCGCGGCGCTCGGCGGCGCTCGGCTGCGGGCGCGCTTCGGCCCCGCGCGGGACGCCTGGCTCGCCCGTCTCGCGGCGGGGTTGCCGGAGGGCGCGCCCTTCCGGCGCATCCCCGCCTCCGTGACCGAGGAGCGGCTGCTCGGCGGTCTCGACCTCGCCGCGACGCTCGCCGCGGGGCGCCCGGTGACGCGCCGCGGCGTGCTGGCGGAGGCTCACGGCGGCGTCGCGGTGCTGGCGATGGCGGAACGCGCGCAGGCGACGCTCGCGGCCCATCTCGGCGCCGCGCTCGATGGGGGCGTCGTGCGGCTGGCGCGCGAGGGCGCCGGCGGGGCGGTCCCGGCCCGGCTCGGCGTGGTGGCGCTCGACGAGGGCGAGGAGAGCGAGGAGAGCGAGGAGGCCGCGCCGCCCGCGCTCCGCGAACGGCTCGCCTTCGATCTCGCGCTCGACCGTCTGCGCCCCGAGCCGATGTCGGCGGATCACCGCGCGCGGATCGCCGAGGCCCGCCGCCGGCTGCCGCATGTCGCCTGCCCCGACGCGGTGCTCGAGGCGCTCTGCGCCGCCGCCGAAGCGCTGGGCGTCGCCTCGCCGCGCGCCGCGATCTTCGCGCTGCGCGCCGCCTGCGCCGCCGCCGCGCTGGAGGGCCGCGCGGAGGTCGAGGCGGGGGACGCCGCGCTCGCGGCCCGCCTCGCGCTGGGGCCCCGCGCGACCCAGGCCCCCGCCGCGCCGGATGAGGCCCCGGAGGACGATGCCTCCGAGGACGCGCCGGACGAGACGTCTCCCGACGAGACGCCGCCCGACCGGGGCGATCCGCCGCCGGACGCTCCCGAGCCTGACGCTGACCGGCTCGACGAGGGGCCTGCTCTCGGAGAATTGACCGAACTGGTGATCGCCGCCGCCCGCGCCTCGCTGCCCGCCGGGGTGCTGGCCGGGCTCGCGGCGGCGAGCGGGGCGGGCCGCGCGCCCGGCGCCGGCGCTGCTGGCGCGATGCGCCGCGCCGCGACCCGCGGCCGTCCGCTCGGCGCCCGGCCCGGCATGCCGCAGGGGGGCGCGCGGCTCGATCTCGTGGAGACGCTGCGCGCCGCCGCGCCCTGGCAGCCGCTGCGCCGGCGCGAGGCCGCCGAGCGCGCCGCCGCGGCAGTGGACGCGAATGAAGACGCGGCCAGAGACGGGGCCAGAGACGGCGCTGGAGACGGGGCTGGAGACGGGGCTGGAGACTTGGCCATGGACGCGACCGGCGACGCGGCCGGAGACGCTTTCCCGCCCGCCCCCCGGCGCGTGCTGGTGCGGCGCGAGGACTTCCGCCTGCGTCGGTTCAAGCGCCCCGCCGAGACGTTGACGATATTCGTGGTCGACGCCTCCGGCTCGGCCGCCGCGCAGCGCCTCGCCGAGGCGAAGGGCGCCGTGGAGCTGCTTCTGGCCGAGAGCTACGTCCGGCGCGACCGCGTGGCGCTGGTGACTTTCCGCGGCGCCGGGGCGGAGCTGGCGCTGGCGCCGACGCGCGCGCTGGCGCGGGCGAAGCGGGCGCTCGCGGGGCTGCCGGGCGGCGGCGGCACGCCGCTGGCGGCGGGTCTGGAGCTCGCCGCGCTGGAGGCCGAGGCCGCGCTGCGCCGGGGCTGGACGCCGACGCTGGCGATCCTCACCGACGGCCGCGCCAATGTGCGCCGCGACGGGAGCGGGGGGCGCGAGGCCGCCCGCGCCGAGGCGCTGGAGGCTGCCGGGCGGCTGCGCGCGCTCGGCCTAGGCGCGGCGCTCATCGACAGCGGCGCCAGGCCCAGCCCGGACGCCGCCGCCGTCGCCGCAGCTCTCGGCGCGCGCTATCTGCCGCTGCCGCGCGCCGACGCGGCGGCGCTCGCCGGGGCTCTGTCCGGCGCCCCGTCCGGGGCGCCTGCGGCGACGGGCGCGAGAGCGTGACGGGCGGCGGCTTTCCTCCGTCGCGCCGGGCGCCCAGGGTCGCGCCATGACGTCGCCCGACCCGCCGTTCCCGCTGCTCCCCGCCGTGCTGCTGACGCTGCTGGCGTTCGCCGCCAACTCCATCCTCGGGCGGCTGGCCATGGCGGAGGGGCTGATCGGGCCTGGCGCCTTCACCGCGCTGAGGCTCGGCGCCGGGGCGCTGGTGCTGGCGGCGCTGGCGCTCTCGCGCCCCTCGGGCCGGGCGGCGGCGCGCGCCACGGCCTCGCCCGCCAGCGCCGTGACGCTGTTTCTCTACGCCGCCGCGTTCTCCTTCGCCTATCTGCGCATCGACGCCGCGATCGGGGCGCTGGCGCTCTTCGCCTCGGTGCAGGCGACGATGTTCGTCGGCGCGCTGATGGGGGGCGAGCGCCCCGGCCCGGCGCGCTGGCTGGGCGCGCTCTCCGCTCTCGCGGGGCTCGGCGCGCTCGTGGCGCCGGGCGCCGCGGCGCCGGACGGGCTGGCGCTGGCGCTGATGGCGGTCTCCGGGGCGGCGTGGGGCTGCTTCTCGCTGATCGGCCGGCGCGGCGGCGCGCCGCTGCCGCGCATGGCCGGCGCCTTCGCGCTGGCGGCGCCGCTTGGATTCGCCCTCTGGGGCGTCGCGGCGCTGGCGGGGGAGAGCGGAGCGATGGACCCGCGGGGCGCGGCGCTGGCGCTGGCTTCGGGCGGCCTGACCTCGGCCTGCGGCTATGCGCTCTGGTATGCGATCCTGCCGCGGCTGCGCGCGACGACGGCGGCGCTGGCGCAGCTGACCGTGCCGCTCATCACGCTCGGCGGCGGCATGGCGGTGCTCGGCGAGCCGCTGACATGGCGCTTCGTCGTCGCCGCCGTTCTCGTGCTGGGCGGCGTCGGGGCGGCGACCATGGTCGCCGAGCGGCCGCCAGCAGCCCGGAAAACGCCCTAGCGATAGACGCGCTGGATGTCGTAGCGGTCGAGCTTGCGGTAGAGGGTCGGGCGCGTGATGCCCAGCGCGTCGGCAACCCGGCTGAGGTTGCCGCGATGCTCGGCGATGGCGCGCAGGATGGCGGTCTTTTCCGCGTCCCTGAGCGAGCACGGCTCAGAGGGCGCCGGCGGCTGCGCCTGCGGTTGCCCACGGTCCTGCCGCTTGGCGCCTGCCACGCCCGGCGCGGTCTCCGCCCCGATCTCCGGCGGCAGGTCGGCCAGCGTGACGCAGCGGTCGCGCGACAGCGAATGCAGGCGCTGCACGAGATTGCGGAGCTCGCGCACGTTGCCCGGCCAGCGGTAACGCAGCAGCGCCTCGGCGACGGGGCTGGCGAAGCGCAGCGGGTCGAGCCCGTATTCGGCCGCGAGGCTGCGGTTGAAATGCTCCAGCAGCAGCAGCACGTCGTCGCCGCGTTCGCGCAGGGGCGGCGCCTGAACGGTGACGGCGCCGATGCGGTAGAACAGGTCGGCGCGGAAGCGGCCCGCCTCGGCCTCGGCGCGCAGGTCGCGGTTGGTGAGCGCCACGAGCCGGGCGTCGAAGGGGCGGCCCCGACTGTCGCCGATGCGGTGGATCACCCGCTCCTCCAGCACGCGCAGCAGGTAGGGCTGGATCTCGATCGGCATCTCGCCGATCTCGTCGAGGCAGAAGACGCCGCCGCAGGCCTGCTCCAGCTTGCCAGCCCGGCCCTCCTTCACGGCGCCGGTGAAGGCGCCCTCCACATGGCCGAAAAGCTCGCCGCCGAACAGGTCGCGCGCGATGGCGCCGCAGTTTATCGCGATGAAGGGCGTCTGGCGCGGGCCGGAGAACTCGGCGTGGATCAGCCGCGCGAACAGCTCCTTGCCGGTGCCCGTCTCGCCCTGCACCAGCACCGGCGCGTTGACGCGGGCGATGCGGCGGGCAAGGTCGATCGCCTCGAGCATCGCGTCGCAGCGGGCGACGATGTCGCCCTGCCCGGCGGGGCGGCGGACGGCGGCGGCGCGCGCCGGGGCCCCGCCGGCGCGGCGCGGCTTGCGGGCGCAGTCGAGCACCAGCGCGACGCCCCGCACCTCGCCGCCGATGCTGAGCGCGCAGACGTCGCGACAGCCCAGATCGGGCGGCAGGGCGGCGGCGACGGTGTCCGCCGACAGCGCGCCGTTCAGCTCCACCAGCCGCTCCCCGATCGCCGTCGGCGCCTCGCGCCCGTCGCCGAGGATCAGACGCTCGAAGCCGCTGCGGTGCAGCACGCGTCCCATCGCGTCGAGGATCACCACGCCGTCCTCGCCGCCGAGCATGGGGGCCTGCTCCAGCAGCGCGTCGAGCAGGCGGATGCGCTCGGCGTTCAGGGCGTGGGCCAGCACCGCCTCGATCTCTCCGGCGGCGGCGGCGGCGAAGGCGGTGTTGTGCTCGCGGAAGATGCGGGTGAGGCCCGAGAGATCCACCGCGCCGATCACCGACTGGTCCACCGGGTCGCGGATCGGGGCCGCGGCGCAGCTCCAGTCCTTCAGCCCCTCGACATAGTGCTCGGAGCCGTGGACGAACAGCGGCTGGCCGGCCTGCAGCGCCGTGCCGATGCCGTTCGTCCCCACCGCGTCCTCACGCCACAGCGCGCCGACCTGGAGGTTGATGCGGCGGCCGGCCTGAAGCGTCGCGGGGTCGCCGATGGCCTCGATCACCAGCCCTTCCTCGTCGGTGAGGATGAGCATGGCGTCGGCCCCGTGCAGCATCCGCCCGATCTTGTCGAGCGAGCGTCTGGCGGCGCGGCACAGCGCGTCGTTGGCCGCGCGCAGGCGCGCGACGCCCTTCTCGTCGCTCAGCACCGGGGCTTCGGCGCGGGTCGGGTCGACGCCAGCCGAGGTGCTGCGCGTCCATGACTGGTGGATGACGCTGCGCACCACCTGGCAGGCGCCGGCGCCGGCGTGGTGGCTATCCCAAGCGGCGTTGACGCGGCGATGGTCGCTCGCCGTTGACGGAACGCGCTGGCTGGCCTCGGCTGGCATCGGCGGCTCCTTGCTGTCTGGCGGGGTGCGCCGGTCGCGTCAGATATCCGTGTATCCGAGAAGCGTCTTGATTTCCGCCGCGAGCGCCGCGTCGTCGCGCCCTGCGCCCATCGCAGCCCCGTCCAGAATCGCAAGCCTGCTCCCGATTTCGGGCGAAACGGCGGCGTGGAAGCCGTTCTCGCGCGTGGCGAGCAGGAACTTCCAGCGACCGTCGACGCGGCGGATCTCGCCGAGGAAGTGCATCTGGCGGTTGGTCTCGAAGTCCACCACGACGACCCGCTTGTTGGGGCTGACGCGGACATAGGGCCGCGGCGCTCCCGGCGGCGGCGCCGCGCCATGGCTTATGATCAGCCCTTCGGCCTGCGGCGCCGACGGCGCGGCGGCCTGCGCCTTGCGTGCGGAATAGGCGCCGTTGGAGAACTGGTCGGCGAGGCGCTCGATCGTCGCGCGGTTGCCGTCGATCAGCCGACGCGCCGCGACGTCCTCTCGCCGGGGTCCGGATCGGGGGGAGATGATGGTGACCATGAACGCTCTCCCCGGGGTGCGACCTCATTGCGTGAGGTTCGATTTACAACTTTTACGCTAGGGGCTGCGGCGCCTCTACGGCAATCATTCTTTGGTCATATATCGGTCAATTCGCGTCTCGAAGTCAACGAGGGCGCAATTTCACACGCTCTGCGGGCAGTTTGGCGGCTGTTGCGAAGGCTTCACTGAAACGCCGCGGAGGTGGCCGGCGCCACCCCCGCGAATCAATCCTGCGCGCTGCTTCAGTGCACCGTGGCGCGAGGCGGCTCGCCGCCGTCGCCCGGCGGCGGGGCCAGACGGTCGCCGACGACCAGGCCCTCCGGGCCGGCCGACACCGTGATCACGTCGCCGTCATGCGCCGCGCCGGAGAGGATCAGCTCCGCCAGCGGGTTCTGAAGCGCCCTCTGGATCACCCGCTTCAGCGGCCGGGCGCCGTAGATCGGGTCGTAGCCCTTCTCGGCGAGCCAATCGAGCGATGGGCCGTCGATCTCCAGCGTCATCTTGCGGTCGGCCAGCCGCCTTTCGAGCTGGGCGAGCTGGATGGCGACGATGCCGGCCATGTGGTCGCGCCCCAGCCGCTCGAACAGCACGATCTCGTCGAGGCGGTTGAGGAATTCGGGCCGGAAGTGCGCCCGCACCATGCCCATCACCGACTCCCGCGCGTCGTCGACCCTCGCGCCGTCGGGCAGGGCGGTGAGGAACTCCGCGCCGAGGTTCGAGGTCAGCACGATCAGCGTGTTGCGGAAGTCCACCGTGCGGCCCTGGCCATCGGTGAGGCGGCCGTCGTCGAGCACCTGCAGCAGCACGTTGAACACGTCCTGATGCGCCTTCTCGACCTCGTCGAACAGGATCACCTGATAGGGGCGCCGGCGGACGGCCTCCGTCAGCACGCCGCCCTCGTCGTAGCCGACATAGCCCGGAGGGGCCCCGATCAGCCGCGAGACGCTGTGCTTCTCCATGAACTCGCTCATGTCGATGCGCACCATCGCCTGCTCGTCGTCGAACAGGAACTGCGCCAGCGCCTTGGTCAGCTCGGTCTTGCCGACGCCGGTCGGGCCGAGGAACAGGAAGCTGCCCAGCGGGCGGCTCTCGTCCTGCAGGCCGGCGCGGGCCCGGCGCACGGCGTTGGAGACGGCGCGCACCGCCTCGGCCTGGCCGATGACGCGGGCGCCAAGACCCTCCTCCATGCGCAGCAGCTTCTCGCGCTCGCCCTCCAGCATCTTGTCCACGGGGATGCCGGTCCAGCGGCTGACGACGCCGGCGATGTGGCTGGGCGTCACCGCCTCCTCCACCATCACGTCAGACTGCTCGGCGGCCTCCGCGGCCTGCAGGTCGCGCTCGAACTGCGGGATCACGCCGTAGGCGAGCTCGCCCGCCTTGGCCAGATCGCCCGCGCGCTTGGCGTTCTCCAGATCGACGCGCGCCTGATCGAGCTTCTCCTTCAGCGTGCGCGCCTCGCCGAGCTTGTCGCGCTCCGCCTGCCAGCGCGCGGTCATCTCGGCGGAGATCTGCTGGAGGTCGGCGAGCTCCTTCTGGAGCGAGGCGAGCCGCTCCTGCGAGGCGACGTCGGTCTCCTTCTTCAGCGCCTCCGCCTCGATCTGCTTCTGCATGATGTCGCGGTCGAGCGCGTCGAGCTCCTCGGGCTTGCTGTCGACCTCCATGCGCAGGCGGCTGGCCGCCTCGTCCATCAGGTCGATGGCCTTGTCGGGCAGGAAGCGGTCGGCGATGTAGCGGTTCGAGAGGGTCGCCGCGGCCACCAGCGCGCTGTCGGTGATGCGCACGCCGTGGTGAACCTCGTATTTCTCCTTCAGGCCGCGCAGGATCGAGATGGCGTCCTCGACGGACGGCTCGTCCACGAACACCGGCTGGAAGCGGCGGGCGAGCGCGGCGTCCTTCTCGACGTGCTTGCGGTATTCGTCGAGCGTGGTGGCGCCGACGCAGTGCAGTTCGCCGCGGGCGAGGGCGGGCTTCAGGAGGTTCGAGGCGTCCATCGCGCCGTCGGCCTTGCCGGCGCCGACCAGCGTGTGCATCTCGTCGATGAACAGGATGACGCCGCCGGCCTCGGCCTGCACCTCGCCCAGCACCGCCTTCAGCCGCTCCTCGAACTCGCCGCGATACTTCGCGCCGGCGATGAGGCTCCCCATGTCGAGCGCCATCAGCTTCTTGTCCTGAAGGCTCTCGGGCACGTCGCCGTCGACGATGCGCAGGGCGAGGCCCTCGGCGATGGCGGTCTTGCCGACGCCGGGCTCGCCGATCAGGACGGGATTGTTCTTGGTGCGCCGCGAAAGCACCTGGATGGTGCGGCGGATCTCTTCGTCGCGGCCGATCACCGGGTCGAGCTTGCCGTCGCGGGCGGCTTCGGTGAGGTCGCGGGCGTATTTCTTGAGCGCGTCGAAGCCGGCCTCGGCGTTCTGGCTGTCGGCGGTGCGGCCCTTGCGCAGGTCGGCCACGGCCGCGTCCAGGCGCTGGGCGTCCGCGCCCGCCTCCTTCAGCGGCCTGCCCGCGGCGTCCTTCGCCAGCGCCACGAGCAGCCGCTCGGCGGACACGAAACTGTCGCCGGCCTTCTGCGCCAGCGCCTCGGCCTCGGTCAGAAGGCGGGCGAGCCCGGCGTCCATGTAGATCTGGCCGTCGCCGCCGGAGACTTTCGCGATCTTGCCCACGGCGGCGTCGGCGGCTTCCTTGGCGCGGGCCACGTCGCCGCCCGCCTTCGCGATCAGCCGCGCCGCCAGCCCCTCAGGGTCGTCGAGCAGCGCCTTCAGCAGGTGCTCCGACGTCAGCCGCTGGTGGCCTTCGCGCAGGGCGATGGTCTGGGCGGCCTGGAGGAAGCCGCGGGCGCGGTCGGTGAATTTCTCCAGATTCATGGGCGAGGCTCCTTCGCAGCGCGGCCCGCTCGCCCGGATGGCGCGACGCTGGCCGCCTTGGGTGGTGAACGGCGCCCGGAACGGCGCGCCGTCTTCGCTCATGAAGTGGTGCGGGGGCCGACGGACCGCAACATGCCGTGCGTCCCTGCGGTCGAGCGTCGCGCCGCCCCGGTGGGCGCGACGCGCGTGGCCTGCGGGCGGGGCGTGGTCCGCGCGCGTGTCGATAACCCCTTGACCGTGACGCTCCGGCCGGCGACCATTAGGCCAATGTTTCAACGTCATCGATCGCGTCTCCAAAGTCGGACGAAGGGGAGCGCTCGGTGATGAATGGGTCTCACTTTGCGGCGGTGAAGGATTAACCTCTGTATTAACCGATCATGCGCGCGCTCGTTTCATCCTGGTCGCTCTACGCTTGGCGAGCGGGCCTTCTCATTCTGAATCGATTTCGTCGGTCCGCTGGGCGCCGGCCCGTATTGGGCCGACTCACCGCGCAAGGGCCGCGTCTGCGCCGCGGCGGACAGAGAGGAGACCGAAGCGAGTGCTGGTTCTGGCGTCAGGCTCGAAGACGCGGGCGCAGATTCTGCGCGCCGCGGGCGTCGAGGTGGAGATCATGCCGGCGCGCGTCGATGAGGACGCGGTGAAGGCCGCCTTCGACGCCGAGGGCGCGCCCCCGAAAGATGTCGCGGACGCGCTGGCGGCGATGAAGGCGGAGCGCGTCTCCCGGCGCGCGCCGGGCCGGCTGGTGCTGGGCGCCGATCAGGTGCTCTCCTGCGACGGGCGTCGCTTCGACAAGCCCGACGGCGCGGATGCGGCGCGCGACCAGCTCCGCGCGCTGCGGGGGCGCAGCCACAGCCTGCACAGCGCAGCCGCCGTCGCGCTCGACGGCGCGGTGATCTGGCGCCATGTCGGGCGGGCGCGGATGGACATGAGGCCTTTTTCAGACACGTTTCTGGAAGAGTATCTGGCGTCGGGAGGCGAGGCGCTGGCGGGGGGTCTCTATCGGTTCGAGGGAACGGGAGCGCAGCTGTTCGGCGCGGTGAAGGGGGATCACTTCACGATCCTCGGCCTGCCGCTGCTCGAAGTGCTGGGCTTCCTGCGCGCGCGGGGGGCGTTGACGGAATGAGCGGTCTGAACGGTCCGGTGGCCGGCGTTTTGGGATGGCCGGTGACGCACTCGCGCTCTCCGCTGGTGCACGGCCACTGGCTGAGGAGATACGGCCTGCGGGGCGCTTATGTCGCGCTGCCGACGCGGCCCGAGAGCCTGGAGACCGCGTTTCGCGGGCTCCAGGCCCTGGGCTTCGTCGGCGGCAACGTCACCATTCCGCACAAGGAGGCCGCTCTGGCGCTGGCCGACGCCGCCACGCCGCGCGCGCGCCGCATCGGGGCGGCGAACATGCTGCTGGTGCGCGACGGCGGGATCGAGGCCGACAACTCCGACGGCTTCGGCTTCATCGAGAACCTGCGCGCCGCCGCGCCCGGCTGGCGGGCCGACGCCGGGCCGGCGCTGGTGCTGGGGGCGGGCGGCGCGGCGCGCGCAGTGGTGGCGTCGCTGCTCGACGCCGGGTGCGGCGAGCTGCGGCTCGTCAACCGAACCCGCGCCCGCGCCGAGGCGCTCGCCGAGGCCCTCGGCGGGCCCATTCGCGTGCTGGACTGGGGCGAGGCGGCCGCCGCGGCGGGCGGAGCGGCGACGCTGGTGAACTGCACCTCGCTCGGCATGGCGGGCGCCGCGCCCTTCGACCTGCCGCTCGACGACGCCGCGCCGGGCGCGCTCGCCACCGACATCGTCTACGCCCCCCTGCGCACGCCCTTCATTGTCGCGGCGGAGCGGAGGGGGCTCGCGACGGTCGACGGTCTCGGGATGCTGCTGCATCAGGCTCGGCCCGGCTTCGCCGCGTGGTTCGGGGCGGAGCCGGAGGTGGACGAGGCGCTCCGCGCCGCGGCGCTCGCCGCATGAGCCCGCCCCCCGGAGCGGGCGCCGCGCAGCCGCCGCTGGTCTCGGTCGGGCTCACCGGCTCGATCGGCATGGGCAAGTCCACCGTCGCGGGCATGTTCGGCAAACGCGGCGCCGCGCTCTGGGACGCCGACGCGGCGGTGCATCGCCTCTATGCGCCGGGCGGCGCCGGTGCGCGCGCCATCGAGAGCCTCGCGCCGGACGCCGTCGCGGGCGGCGCGGTCGACCGCGCGGCGCTGCGCCGGGCGATCCTGGAGGATCCCGATCTGCTCGCCGGCGTCGAGGCCGTCATCCATCCGCTCGTCGCGGCCGACAGGGCGGCGTTCCTGAGCCGCGCCCGCGGCGAGGGCGCGCGCATCGCCGTGTGCGATGTTCCGCTGCTGTTCGAGACGGGATCGGACAGGGTCGTGGATGTCGTCGTCACGGTCTCCGCCCCGGCCGAGGTGCAGCGCGCGCGGGTGCTCGCCCGGCCGGGCATGACGCCGCAGGCGTTCGCTGCGATGCTTGCGCGGCAGACGCCGGACGCCGAGAAGCGGGCGCGCGCGGACTTCGTGATCGACACCGGCGGCGCGCTTGACGACACCCAGGCGCAGGTCGACGCGATCGTGGAGAAGCTTGAGAGGGGATGGCGGCGATGACGCGCGAGATCGTGCTCGACACCGAGACGACGGGGCTCGACCCCGACGCCGGCGACCGGGTCGTGGAGATCGGCGCGATCGAGCTGGTGAACCACGTCGCGACCGGGCGCGTGTTCCACGTCTACCTCAACCCCGAGCGGCCGATGAGCGCGGGAGCGGAGGCCGTGCACGGCCTCTCCGACGCCTTTCTCGCCGACAAGCCGCGCTATGCGGCGGTCGCGGCGGAGTTCGAGGCCTTTGTCGGCGAGGCCGTGATGGTGATTCACAACGCCGGCTTCGACATGAAGTTCCTCAACGCCGAGCGCCGGCGGATGGGCTTCGCGCCATGGCCGATGAGTCGCGCCGTCGACACGGTGGCGATGGCGCGGCGCAAGCATCCCGGCGCGCAGGCGAGCCTCGACGCGCTGTGCCGCCGCTACGGCGTCGACAACTCCGCACGCGAAAAGCATGGCGCGCTGCTCGACGCGGAGCTGCTTGCCGAGGTCTATCTCGAACTGATCGGCGGCAGGCAGCCGGGCTTCGGCCTGAACCTCGGCGCCGCGCGCGGCGAGGCGGGAGCGGGCGCGGCCAGGTCCGGCGCCTACGCGCCGCCGGCGCGCCCCAGGCCGCTCGCGGCGCGGCTGACCGACGCCGAGCGCGCCGCGCATGCGGCCTTTGTCGCGGAGATGGGCGAAGCCGCGCTTTGGCGCCGGTTCAAGGGGTGACGGCGGTCGCCATGCGCCGTCGCCTGACGGCCCTGCGCCGGGACCGGCCCGCCCTATACGCTTCATGCGGAAACCCGTTGCGACGGTCGGGCGCGAGACGGCGCATCACGCCATCAAAGGTCGGCTGAGGGCCGTGGCTCAAGGCCGGGGCGGCGCCGCCGGCGCACTCCGCGCCTCCCGGCGGCGCCGCGGGTCAGAGCGTCAGCGTCTGCGCCTTGCCGCTCTCGACCGCGCGGGCCATGGCGACCGCCGCCGCGGCAAGGTCCTGCAGGCCGACGCCGGTGCCGTCGAACAGCGTGATCTCGTCGTCGCCCGTGCGGCCGGGGTGGTCGCCGTTGATGACGCGGCCGAGCGGCGTCACGGCGTCCTCGCCGATCAGGCCCTGCGCCACCGCATGCTGCGCCTCGCCGATGGTGATCGACTGCGCGACCTCGTCGGTGAACACCGTCGCGCGGGCCAGCAGGGCGGGATCGACCTCCTGCTTGCCCCTGGTGTCGGTGCCCATGCAGGCAAGATGCGTCCCCGGCTTCACCCAGTCGGCCATGATCTGCGGCTCGGTGGAGGAGCCGATGGTGATGATCACGTCGGCCTCGGCGCAGAGCCGCTCGCGCTCGACCGCCTCGAACGGCAGGCCGATCTCGGCGGCGACCGCGCCGAGCTTCGGCAGCATGTCGGGGTGGTAGTTCCACGCCACGACGCGCTCGAACCGGCGCTGTTCGGCGGCGGCGCGGAGCTGGAACTGCGCCTGATGGCCGGCGCCGACCATGCCGAGCACCTTCGCGTCCCTGCGCGCCAGATGCGCGATGGAGACGGCGGAGGCCGCTGCGGTGCGCAGCGCGGTGAGGTGGTTGCCGCCGACCAGCGCGCGCAGGCGGCCGGTGTCGGGGTCGAACAGGAACACGGTCGACTGGTGGTTGGTCAGCCCCCTCGCCGCGTTGCCGGGCCAGTAGCCGCCCGACTTGAGGCCCAGCACCAGCCCCGCGCGGTCGAAGCCCGACTTGAAGCCGTAGAGCGCGTCGGCGTGGCCGATGGCCTCGCGGATGACGGGGAAGTTGTAGGCGTCGCCCCGCGCCATCGCCGCGAACACCTTCTCGACGGCCTCGAAGGCGTCGGCGCGGCTGACGACCTCCTTGCAGACGTCTTCGGACACGATGGCGATGGCGGCGGCGTCGGCGGCGTCTTTCATCGGGCGGGCTCCGGCAGGCTGGGGCTGACGGCCAGGATGGCGGCCAGGAAGGTGGGCGGGGGGCGGGCGGCGGCGCGTCGCCCATGAGGGCGCCCCCTCACCCCGGCCCTCTCCCGCAGGGCGGGAGAGGGGGCGCGGGTTGCGCCCGCGGCGCAACGCGGCGTCGGCGGATGTCCTCCCGAGGCTTCGGGAGAGCGGCGCGCGCCATGCGCGCCGCCTTCGGTGTCAGTAGGCCTTGCCGCGGGCGGTCACGGGCCAGAGCGTCTCCACCTTGCCGCCCCGCACGCCCACATACCAGTCATGCACGTTGCAGGTCGGGTCGCAGTGGCCGGGCACGAGGCGCAGCTTGTCGTTGACCTTCAGCACGCCCTCGGGGTCTGCGATGACGCCGTGCTCGTCGGAGCACTTGACGTACTTCACGTCGGTCCGGCCGAAGATCACCGGCAGGCCGCTGTCCACCGACTGCGCCTTGAGGCCGGCGTCGCAGATCGCCTTGTCGGCCTTGGCGTGGGACATGACCGAGGTGAGGATGAACAGCGCGTTCTCCCATTCGCCCTCGTCGATGCGCTTGCCGTCCTTGTCGAGGATGCGGCCGTAGTCGGCGTCCATGAACGCGTAGGAGCCGCACTGCAGCTCGTTGTAGACGCCCGAATCGCCCTCGAAATAGTAGGAGCCGGTGCCGCCGCCGCCGACGATGTCGCACTCCAGCCCCTCGGCCTTCAGCGCATCCACGGCGTCCTTGACCATGGCGATGGCGATGTCGACCTTCGCCTTGCGCTCGTCGTAGCTGTCGAGGTGCTGCATCGCGCCCTGATAGGCCTGGATGCCGGCGAATTTCAGCCCCGGCGCGGCGTCGATGGCCTTGGCGATCTCCACCACGGCGGGGGTGGTGGTGACGCCGCAGCGCCCGGCGCCGCAGTCGATCTCGACCAGCACCTCGATCTGCGTGCCGTGCTTCACCGCCGCCGCCGAGAGGTCGGCGATGTTGGCGACGTCGTCGGCGCAGCAGATGGCGCGGCCGCCGAGCTTCGGCAGGCGGGCCAGACGGTCGATCTTCGCGGGGTCGCGCACCTGGTTGGACACCATGGCGTCGGTGACGCCGCCGCGCACGAAGGCTTCCGCCTCGCTGACCTTCTGGCAGCAGACGCCGACCGCGCCGCCCAGTTCGATCTGCGCCTTCGCGACGTCGACGGACTTGTGCATCTTGCCATGCACGCGGTGGCGGACGCCGTGCGCCTTGCACCAGTCCCCCATCTTCCTGACGTTGCGCTCGAAGGCGTCGAGATCGACGATCAGGCAGGGGGTCTGGATGTCCTTCTCGTCCATGCCCGGAATGGCCGGGATGTCATAGCCCACTTCGTAGGCGTCGAATTTTGCCGGTGCGTTCATCGATTTGGTCCTCCCGTCGGACTTCGATCAGGTTCAGCTCTTCATCCAGGGCAGTTTGTCGAGATCGACGTTGCCGCCGGTTATCACCACGCCGACGCGCTTGCCCTCGAACACCGCGCGGTTTCGCAGGATCGCCGCGAGCGGCACGGCGCAGGACGGCTCCATCACGATCTTCATGCGCTGCCAGGTGAGATACATCGCGTCGATGATCTCCTGCTCGCTCGCCAGAAGCACGTCCGTCACATAGCTGCGCACGAAATGCCAGGTGCGCTCCTTGAGCGGCACCTTCAGGCCGTCGGCGATGGTGGTAGGCGCATCGTAGGCGACGATCTGGCCGGTCCTGAAGCTCTGGTAGGCGTCGTCGGCCTGCTCCGGCTCGGCGGCGTAGATCTTCGTGCTCGGCGCCAGGTGCGAGAGCGTGAGGCAGGAGCCGGAGACCATGCCGCCGCCGCCGATGGGCGCGATCAGGGCGTCGAGGGGCCCGAGCTCTTCGAACATCTCCTTGGCGCAGGTGCCCTGGCCCGCGATCACGCGGGGGTCGTTGTAGGGGTGGACGAACTCGGCGCCGGTGGACTCGACGACCTCCTTGAACACCGCCTCTCGCGACGTGGTGGAGGGCTCGCACTCGATCACCTCGGCGCCGTAGCCGCGCATGGCGGCCTTCTTCGCCTCGGGCGCGGTGCGGGGCACGACGACCTTGCAGGGGATGCCCCGCCGGCCGGCGGCGTAGGAGAGCGAAAGGCCGTGGTTGCCCGAGGAATGCGTCGCGACGCCCTTCGACGCCTGTTCGTCCGACAGCGAGAACACCGCGTTGGAGGCGCCGCGCGCCTTGAACGCGCCGGCCTTCTGGAAGTTCTCGCACTTGAAGAACAGCTCCGCCCCGGTCATCGCGTTGAAGGTCTGCGAGGTCAGGATCGGCGTGTCGTGGATGTAGGGCCTGATGCGGTCATGCGCCGCCGCGACGTCCGCATAGGTCGGAAGGTCGAGATCGTCTTCTCCGCGCATCGGTCAGGCCGCCTTCTGCTGGGGGACGCCGGCGGTGGTGCGGTAGTAGTCCTGCGCCGCGGCCACGCCCGCGCCAAGCGTTATCGGGTAGTTGAGATCGGCCATTGCCATTTCAACGGTGGCGATGCCCGAAAGCGCCATCGAGGGCGTCAGCGAGCCGAGATGGCCGATGCGGAAGGCGCGGCCGGCCATCTCGCCGAGGCCCACGCCGAAGGACATGCCGTAGGTCCTGAAGGCGTGGTTCACCAGCGCGTCGCTCTTGAAACCCTCGGGGACGTAGATCGCGCTCACCGTGTCGGAGCAGAGCTCGGGGCGGTTGGCGCAAAGCTTCATGCCCCAGGCGGCGACGGCGCGGCGCACGCCCTCGGCCATGCGGTGGTGACGGGCGAAGACGGCGTCGAGGCCCTCCTCGTCCAGCAGCATCTTCAGGCTTTCGCCAAGGCCGAACAGCAGCTGGAGCGGCGGCGTGTAGGGGTAGCCGCCCTTGGCGTTGGCCCCGATCATGTCGCGGAAGTCGAAATAGGCGCGCGGGCAGGCGGCCGTCTCCATCGCCTGCAGCGCCTTGCGGCTGACGCCGACGATGGCCATGCCGGTGTAGAGCATGAAGCCCTTCTGCGAGCCGGTCACCGCGAGGTCCACGCCCCACTCGTCCATGCGGAAGTCCATGGACGCGATGGAGCTGACGCCGTCGACGTAGAGCATCGCGGGGTGGCCCGCCGCGTCCATCGCGCGGCGCACCGCGGCGATGTCGCTGCGCACGCCGGTCGCGGTCTCGTTGTGGGTGGCGAGCACGGCCTTGATCGCGTGGCCCTTGTCGGCGGCCAGCGCCTCCTCGATGCGGTCGGCCGGCGCGCCCTCGCCCCAGGGGGTCTCGATCACCTGCACCGTGAGGCCGAGGCGCTGGCAGAGCTCGATCCAGCGGTGCGAGAACATGCCGTAGCGCGCCGCGAGCACGGTGTCGCCCGGCGAGAGCGTGTTGCTGACTGCAGCCTCCCAGCCGCCGGTGCCGCTGCCGGGGAAGGTCACGACCTCGGCCGTCTCGGTCTTGAGCACCTTCTTCAGCCCTGCGCGCACCGGCGTCAGCAGGTCCACGAAGTCGGGGGCGCGGTGGTCGAGCGTCTGCATGTTCATCGCATGGCGGAGACGATCGGGGATGTTGGTGGGGCCGGGAATGAAGACCGGATTCTGACCCTGCATGGCGCGTTCTCCCGTGGCGTGAGGCCCGTTTCTCGTGTGGCGCGATCAATGACGCGAATCGCGGCGGAGCGCAATTTTTCTGAGATTATTTTCCATAAAGCAGAAAATAACACCAAGTATCTGTTGTGGAATGGGTTTTATTTTTTCAGCGCAAGCTTGGGTGCATTGCGGAAGAATTTTTTGCGTTGCGTGCGCGGACGGTCCGCGTCAGGAGTTCGGCACTCGCTCCGGGGAGCACGCGATGAACATGACGGTCAAGAGGCCAAGGGGGCGGCCCCGCGGCGCGGATGCCGACCGCGGCGGCGCCGTGCAGTCGCTGGAGCGCGCGCTCGGCCTGCTGACCGCGCTGGCGCGGCAGGACAGCGCGACGCTGTCGGATCTCGCGCTGCGGACGGGAACGCCGCCCTCCACCGCGCACCGCCTGCTGACGACGATGGAGGCGAGCCGCTACGTCGCCTTCGACGAGGCGACGAACCTGTGGACCATCGGGGTCGAGGCGTTCCGCACCGGCAGCTCCTTCCTGCGCCAGACCCGCGTGGTGGACGCCGCGCGCGACGTGATGCGCGAACTGGTCGAGCTTACCGGGGAGACGGCGAACGTCGCGGTGCCCGATGGCGGCGAGGTCGTGTTCGTCAGCCAGGTCGAGACGAGCCACCCGATCCGGGCCTTCTTCGGCCCCGGTGCTCGGGCGCACATGCACGCCTCGGGCATCGGCAAGGCGCTGCTGGCGGCGATGGGCAGGGCGGAGGTGGAGCGTCGGCTGCAGAAGGTCGGGCTGCCGGAGTTCACGCCGAACACGCTCGCCTCGCCGGCGGCGCTGTTCGCCGATCTTGAGCGCATCCGCGGCCGCGGCTGGTCGCTCGACGACGAGGAGCGCAATCTGGGGATGCGCTGCGTGGCGGCGGCGATCCGCAACGCCCATGGCGAGGCGGTGGCGGGCGTCTCGATCTCGGGGCCCTGCGTGCGGCTGCCCCATGACAGGGTGGCGGAGGTCGGCCCGATGGTCCGGCGGGCCGCGGCGCGCATCACCGAGCGCATCGGCGGCGCGCAGCCCGACGAGTCTGCGGCGGCGGCGTCATGATCGCGCTCGCAAAGGCGGCGGCGATGGCCGTGGCGATGGCCGGCCAGCAGGCCGGGCTGCCCGACAGCGCCGCGGAGGCGCTGGGCTGCCTTGCGCTCAACGTCTATCATGAGGCGCGCAGCGAAGGCGCGATCGGGCGGCGGGCGGTCGCCCATGTCACGCTGAACCGGATGCGCGACCCGCGTTTCCCCGACGACGTCTGCGGGGTCGTCACCCAGAGCGCCGGGGGCTCATGCCAGTTCTCGTGGTGGTGCGACGGGCGCAGCGACGCGCCGCGGAACATGCAGGCCTTCGAACTCTCGGCGCGGGCGGCGGCGCGGGTCATGGCCGGGCAGATTGCGGACCCCACGGACGGCGCGCTCTATTTCCTGCCCAAACGCATGGGGCGGCCGGGCTGGACGCGCGACCTGCGCCAGACCGCGGTGATCGGCGAACACCGCTTCTTCGAGTGAGCGGCGGCGCCGCCGCGCGCCCCGAAGGCGGCCGGTCCGCGGCCTGACGCCGGGATCGCGCGTCGGCGTCGCGCGGCTGTGCGGGGGGGGGCGGCGGCGGCCTCCGCTGGACCTCGGGATCGATTCCTGCGAACCCTGCGTTTCAAGCCGACAGACCCGAAGGAGGAGCCGAGCATGGCGGCGCAGGACATGACATGGACTCGCGAGAACCCGCGCGGCTGGCGGGATTTCATGATCGAGCAGTGCCTCGTCGGCGACGCGTGGAGCGGCGCGGACGACGGCTCGACGCTCGACGTCAACGACCCCTCGACCGGAGACAGGCTGGGAACGGCGCCGAAGATGGGCCGCGCCGAGACCGCGCGCGCCGTCGACAGGGCTCAGCAGGCGTTCCGGACCTATTCGGCGATGCCGGCGGCCGAGCGCGGCGCGCTGATGATGAAGCTCCACGGCCTGATGATCGAGAACCAGGCCGCGCTCGGCGAGCTGCTGTGCCGCGAGATGGGCAAGCCGCTGGCGGAGGCGAAGGGCGAGATCGCCTATGGCGCGGCCTTCGTGAAGTGGTTCGCCGAGGAGGCGCGGCGCGTCTATGGCGACATGATCCCCTCGCCCTGGGCCGACAAGCGCATCATGGTCACGCACGCCCCGGTCGGCGTGGTCGGCGCCATCACCCCATGGAACTTCCCCAACGCCATGATCGCCCGCAAGCTCGGCGCGGCGCTGGGCGCGGGCTGCACGATGGTCTGCAAGCCGGCCTCCGCCACGCCCTATTCCGCCATCGCCATGGCGAAGCTGGTCGAGGAGGCCGGCTTCCCGGCGGGAACTTTCAGCGTGGTGACGGGCTCGGCGCGCGAGATCGCGGCGGAGCTTTGCGAGAACCCGCTGGTGCGCAAGATCACCTTCACCGGCTCGACCGAGGTGGGCAAGGAGCTCGCCTCCAACGCGCTCAGGCACATGAAGAAGGTGTCGATGGAGCTTGGCGGCAACGCGCCCTTCATCGTGTTCGACGACGCCGATCTCGACGCGGCGGTGGATGGCGCCATCGCGTCGAAGTTCCGCAACGCCGGGCAGACCTGCGTCTGCGCCAACCGCCTGTTCGTGCAGGCGGGCGTCCATGACGCCTTCGTGGAGAAGCTGGTCGCGGCAGTCGAGAAGCTCAAGGTCGGCCGCGGCTACGACGAGGGCGTGACGCAGGGCCCGCTGATCGACCGGGCGGCGGTCGAGAAGGTGCAGGAGCACGTCTCCGACATGGTCGCGGGCGGCGCGACGGTGCTGACAGGCGGCGAGGCGGCAGGCGGCACGTTCTACAGGCCGACCGTCGTGACCGGCGCCAGGCCCGGCATGAAGGTCTTCGCCGAGGAGACCTTCGGCCCCGTGGCCCCGGTGTTCCGCTTCTCGACGGAAGCCGAGGCCATCGCGATGGCCAACGACACGCCCTTCGGGCTGGCGAGCTACTTCTACACCCGCGATCTCGGCCGCGCCTTCCGCGTGATGGAGGCGCTGGAATACGGCATCGTCGGGGTGAACTCCGGCATCATCTCCACCGAGGTCGCGCCCTTCGGCGGCGTGAAGGACAGCGGCATGGGCTCTGAGGGCTCGAAGTACGGGCTCGACGACTACATGGTGCGCAAGTACGCGCTGATCGGCGGGCTGGCGGGCTGAGGCGCGGTCAGTCCGCGTCCAGCGCAAGATAGACGTAGCCCCAATCGGCGGAGGTGGCGCGAAAGAGCGCCATCTCCGCCCGCGTCTCAGCGATCACGGCTTTGAGCACCCCGTCGGCGCCGGGCTCGAGCGCGTCGCAGCGGGCGGCGAGCGGGTCGTAGTAGCTCGTCCACCAAACCTCCGGCGCGAGCCGCTCGGCGGCCTTGAGGCGCCAGCCGCCTGCCTCGGCCTTGGCGACGGCGTCGGAGATGGACCCCATCTCCGGATAGGCCTCCGCCCAGAACGCGGCGGCCTCCGGCGGGCGCCGCGCCCCGAACCACACGCACTCCGAGACGACGAGGCCACCGCCGGCCCTGACCAGCGGTCTCCACGCCTTCATCGCGGTGGCGAAGCCGACATTGTAGGCGGCGCCCTCGCTCACGATCAGGTCGAGCGCGCCGGGCGCGACCGGCGGCGCCAGCATGTCGCCCCGGTGCGGCGAGACCGCGCCGCGCGCGGGCGGCGCCTCCGCCAACCTTTCGGCGAGGCGCGCGACGAAGGGTTCCGCGAAATCGACCGCGAGAACGTCGGCTCCGTAGGCTTCGGCGAGGTGGAGCGCCGTCGCGCCCGAGCCGCAGCCGAGATCGGCCGCGCGCGTCGGCCCGGCGTAAGGCGCGAAGCCCAGCGCGGCGATCATCCGCTCCAGCGTCGCGACGTCCCCCGGCCCCTCCCGCGGCGCGCAGGCATGGAGCGCGATGAGCGCGGCGACGGCTTCGTCGGTCATGCGGTCTCTCCCGCGAGCGCGACGGCGATCTCGGCCGCGAGCCGCGCGTTGTTCAGGATCAGCGCGACATTGGCCTTCAGGCTGCGGCCGGCGGTCGCCTCCAGCATGTGCGCCAGCAGGAAGGGCGTGACGGCCTTGCCGGCGACGCCCTGCGCGGCGGCCGCGGCGACGGCGGCCGCGATCAGCGGCTCCAGCTCGGCGCGCGGGATCTCGTCGCCGGGCGGGATCGGGTTGGCCACGAGCTGGCCGCCGTCGAGGCCGAGCGCGGCGCGCATCCGGTGCGCGCGGGCGATCTCGGCGGCCCCGTCGAGCCTGAGCGGCGCTGGCAGGCCGCTCTCGCGCGACCAGAAGGCGGGGAAGGCGTCGGTGCGGTAGCCGATCACCGGCACGCCGCGCGTCTCCAGCGCCTCCAGCGTCTTGGGCAGGTCGAGGATGGCCTTCGCGCCGGCGCAGACCACCGTGACCGGCGTGCGCGCCAGCTCCTCGAGGTCGGCGGAGACGTCGAAGCTCGTCTCGGCGCCGCGGTGGACGCCGCCGACCCCGCCCGTGGCGAAGACGTCGATCCCCGCGAGGCGGGCGCAGATCATCGTCGCGGCGACGGTGGTGGAGCCGTCGCGGCCCTGCGCCAGCCGAACGGCGAGATCGGCGCGCGAGAGTTTTTCGGCGCCGTCCGCGCGCGCCAGCGCCTCAAGCTCCGCGGAGCCCAGCCCGATGCGGATGCGACCCGCCAGAACGGCGATGGTGGCCGGCGCGGCGCCGGCGTCGCGCACCGCCTGCTCCACGGCCCGCGCCGTCTCGAGGTTCCGCGGCCAGGGCAGCCCGTGGGTGATGATGGTGCTCTCCAGCGCGACGAGGGGCGCGCCCGCGGCGCGCGCGGCCGCGGCTTCCTCCCCCCAGCCCAGCGGCGCGGCGGGCGCGCTCATGCGGCGCGCGCGTGGGCGCCGGCGGCCGCAAGCCCTGCGGCGAGCGCGGCCTCCGGCGTCGCGCCGCGGAGCGCCGCGCCGGCATGGGCCGCAACGAGAGCGTCGCCGGCCCCGGTGACGGACCGCACCGGAGACGGGTCGGGCCGGGCCGTGACCACGCCGCGCCGGCCGGCGTCCGCGGCTGGCTGCACGCCGTTGGTCACGACGGCGCGGGCCGCGCCCCGCGCGCACAGCGCCTCGGCGGCGGCGCGCGCGGCGTTTAGCCCGGTGGCGCAGATCGCCTCAGCCTCGGCGCGGTTGCAGTAGATGGCGGCGAGTTCCGCGAGGACGGGGCGCAGCTTCACCGCCTTGGCCTCGGAGGTTGCGTCGGCGGCCAGCGGCGGCCGGCCCGGCGCCATCGCCAGCGCGCGGATCACGGCGGCCGAAGGGTTGGCGTCCGTCAGCCAGAGCGCGGCGGGGGCGAGCCGGTCGAGCGGCAGATGCGCCGGCGTCATCGCCTCCAGCGCCGCGGCGTCGGCGACGGCGGCGACCAGTTCGCCGTCCGCCCGCTCGATGGCGACATAGCGCCCGGTCCCGGCCCCGGCGTAGCGGATGACGCCGCCAGCGTTCACGCCCGCCGCCTCGATCCGGGCGAGCAGCGCGTCGCCGTCGTCGTCGTCGCCCACGGCGGAGACGAGAGAGACCGCGAAGCCCGCGGCGGCCAGCGCGCAGGCCACGTTCAGCGCCACGCCGCCGGGGCGAACGGTCACGACGCCCGGCGCGTCGGGGCCGCGGGGCGCCGCGCCGCGCGCGCCGGGGCGGGCGCGGGCGATCACGTCCCAGTGGGCCGCGCCGAAACAGATGATGTGAGGAGCGTTCTCCATGGTCGCGTAGGGTGGCGCCGCAGGCGCGAAGGAGCAAGCGGCGTCGTGGCCCGGGCGGGTCAGTTTGCGGCGGGCTCGACCGGGGCGACGGGCGCCTCGCCGCCGATGGTCCAGGCGGCCATCGCAACGGCGCCGTCGACGCTGCGCAGCCACTCGGCCAGCTTCTGCGCCGTGGCGGTGTCCGCCGCCGGGCAGCGGCGTGGCGCCACCGGCGCCAGCTGGTGGGTGACGGCGAGCATCGGATGACCTTCGTTCAGGATCGCGAGGCCCTCGCGCGCCGGGCTCGCGGCGAAGACGCCGCGCTCCACGAGGGCGTAGCCGCCCGCCGAGGCGGCCGCGGCGATCGCGGCGTCGGGGTCGGCGGCCTCGCGCCACCAGTCGCCCCGGCCCGGTCGCGGGTCGATGGCCGCTTCGCGCCAGATCTGCATTTCGAGGGCTTGCGTCTGGGCGAAGGTGAACACCGGCGCGTCGCGCGCGGCGATGGCCTCATAGGCGCGCGCCGGCGTCGAGGCGTTGGCCACGCCGGCCGGGTCGGCCTTCGGACCCACGATGACGTGATCGGTGCGGAACACGGGGATGCGCGCGGTCCCGTCGCCTTCCGCCACCAGCCCGTCCGCGAGCGCCTCGGAGGGCAGCAGGGCCGCGTCCGCCTCGCAGTTCTGCACGGCGAGGATCGCGGCGCCGGGGCTGCGCTCGATGACCGTGATCGACCCGCCCGAGACCTCCGAGAAGGTCGTCGAGGCGAAGTCGAGGAAGTCGGCTGCGGGCGAGGGGCCGTCAGCCCCGACGACCACGGTGAAGGCGGCGGCGGGCAGCGCCGAGAGCGTGGCGGCGAGGCCGGCGGCAAGGACGTGCGAAGGGGTCATGGGCTCATGCTTCCATTGCGCTTGGGCGAGGAGATGGCGCCGTCGAGGCCGGAGCGCGGCGCCGCCGGGACGCGCGGCCGAAACGCGCGTCGGCGCGGATCGGTTGCGCGACCTGCGCGAGACCTGCAGCGCAACGGGGCTCAGGCGAGCACGGCGCCGAGCGCCATCGCGACGGCGGCCTGCGTCGGGTCGATCACGGGCGCGCCGAGCGCGTCGGCCAGCCGCGCGCGCTGGGGCGCCATGCCGGCGCAGCCGAGGATGATCGCGCCCGCGCCGTCGCCGACCAGCGCGCGGCCGACCCGCTCCAGCGCCGCGAAGGCGGCGTCGCCGCCGCTGTCGGCGACGCTGACCCCGAGCGCCCGCTCGCCGGCCAGCCGCTCGAGCACGCCCATCCGGCGCATCGAGCGCAGGTGCCGGCCGATGGAGGCCTCGCTGATCGCGACGACGCCGAACCGGTCGGCGCGCGCCATGGCGCTCAGCACGCCGGCCTCCTGGATGCCGAAGACCGGCGCGGGCGTGAGCGTGCGGCAGAGGTCGAGCCCGGGGTCGGAGTAGCACGCGATGACGAAGGCGCCGGCGTCGGGGCGGCGCTCGACGAGGCGGCCGAGCGGCAGCACCACCGCCTCGGCGTCGCGCTGGCTCTCGACGCCGAACGGCCCCTCGGCGAGCGTCAGGCACTCGATCGCGGGGCCGCCGGGGAACCGGAAAACCGCCAGTGCGGCGTCGATGCCGGCGGTGACGGCCGTGTTGGAGTTCGGGTTGACGACGACGATGGGGCGGGGGGCGGGGCCGCTCATGGCATGATCTCCGCGCCGAAGTTTCGCGCCGGGTCCATCTCCGGCGGACGGGTTCCAGGAATGCCGGTCATGTCGGCGCGGGCGCGCGCGACGTAGCGGCCCGAGCCGCGCTCGGCGACGAGCGCGCCGCCTTCCACGATGCGGCGGCCCCGCGAGAGCAGCGTCACGGGCCAGCCGGTCAGCGCCATGCCCTCGAAGGGCGTGTAGTCCATCGCGTCATGCTGGTCGGCGGCGGTGACGGTGCGCTTCAGCCCGGCGTCCCACAGCGCGATGTCGGCGTCGCCGCCGATGCGGATCGAGCCCTTGTCCGTGAGCCCGTAGAGCTTCGCCGCGTTGGTCGCCGACAGCGCGGCGAACTGGGGCAGGGTGATGCGGCCCTTGTTCACGCCCTCGGAGAACAGCAGCGGCAGGCGGAGCGCGATGCCCGGCATGCCGTTGGCGATCTGCTTGAAGCTGGCGTCCGGCCCCTTCGCGAGCTTGCCGGAGGCGTCGAAGCGATAGGGCGCGTGGTCGGAGGACCAGAGCGTGAAGGTTCCCGTCTGCAGGTGGCGCCACAGGATCTCCTGCGTGGCGACGTCGCGCACCGGCGGCGAGCACATGAACTTCGCGCCCTCCATGCCGGGGCGGTCGAGGTCGTCGCGCGTGAGAAAGAAGTATTGCGGGCAGGTCTCCCCGAAGATCCTGGCGCCCTCGGCGCGGGCCTCGCGCACCAGCTTCGCGCCGCCCTCGGTGGAGACGTGGACGATCACCAGCGGCGTATCCACCAGCCGGGCGAGGCAGATCGCGCGGTGGATCGCCTCGACCTCCGCCAACTCGGGATGCGAGGGGGCGTGGTAGCGCGGCGCGGCATGGCCGGCGGCGAGCAGGCGCTCGCTCATCCAGCCGATCATCGCATTGTTCTCGGCGTGGACCATGGTGACGGCGCCGTGGGTCTTGGCCACGGTGAGGATGTCGAGGAACTGCCGGTCCTCGATCTTCATCAGCTCGTAGGTGACGAACACCTTGAAGCTGGTCACGCCGCGGGCGAAGGCGGCGGGAAGCTCCTCGGCGAGAACCTTCTCGGTCGGGTCCGCGACGATCAGGTGATAGCCGTAGTCCAGCACCGAGTTGGGCGCGGCGCGGCCGTCATAGAGGTCGAGCGTCTCGATCACGCCCATGCCGCGATGCTGGGCCGCGAAGGGCACGATGCAGGAATTGCCGCCGAAGGCCGCCGAGACCGAGCCGGTGAAATAGTCGTCGGCGGTCATCACGCCCGACGCGCTCTCCTGCGCGATGTGGCAGTGCGCCTCGACGCCGCCGGGCATGACCAGAAGGCCGCTCGCGTCGATCTCGTCGTCGGCGCGCAGGTCTTCGGCCAGCGCGACGATGCGCCCCTCCCGCACGCCGACATCGGCGCGGAACACGTCCGACGCGGTGACGACGGTTCCGCCGCGGATGGCGAGGTCCAGCGCGCCGCTCACGCCGCCAGCCTTTCCCCGAGCGCCGCGACCCGCGCCTCGGTGCGGGCGATCAGGCGGTCGAGCTCCGCGAGGTCGGCGGCGGTCAGCTTCGGCCCCGGCGCGCGCACGGCGCTGGAGGCGATGGCGCCGCGGCGGCGCAGCACCTCCTTGCGGATGGCCAGCCCAAGCCCCGGCTGCTGCTCGTGGCGGATGAGCGGCAGCCAGGCGTCGAACAGGTCCTCGGCGCCGTCGACGTCGCCCTTGAGGTGGCGGTGGACGACGCCGACCAGCATCTCGGGATAGGCGAAGCCGGTCATCGCGCCGTCCGCGCCGCGCTGCATCTCCTGCGCCAGATAGAGCCCGCCATTGCCGCACAGGATGCTCATGCGCGGCGAGCCCTGCGCCTCGGCCGCCCGCACCGCCGACAGCTTGTTGAGGCCCGGGCAGTCCTCGTGCTTCAGCATGACGATCTGCGGGTGGTCGCGCGTCAGCTTCAGGATCGTCGCGGGGGAGACCTTCACGCCGGTCAGCTGCGGGTAGTCCTGGAAGCACACCGGGATGTCGGGGCCGAGCGCCTTGCAGACGGCGGCGTAGTAGCCCGCGACGGTGTCCTCGGTGGAGAGCGAGGGCGGCGGCGCGACCATCACGCCGGCCGCGCCCTTGTCCATCGCGAATTGCGAGAGACCGGCCAGCGCACCCATGCCCGCCGCCGAGACGCCCGCGATCACCGGCAGCGAACCGGCGCGCCCGATGAAGCGCCCGAGCGCGGCGCGCGCCTCGTCGGGGGCGAGCTTCGGGGCCTCGCCCATCACGCCGAGCACCGTCATGCCGTCGACGCCGCGCGCGGCGTAGTAGTCCACCAGGCTGTCGATGGAGGCGAGGTCGAGCGCGCCGTCATCGGCGAAGGGCGTGGCGGCGATGACGTAGACGCCGCTGGTGTGGCGATCGATCAGGGGCATGGGGCGCGGCTCTCCGGGCGAGGTGCGGACGACGCAGCCTAGCCGGCCCCGCGGCGTTGCGCGAGAGGCCGCCGCGGCGCGATCCGCCGCCGCCCGGCGTCGCCACGGCGCCAGCCGGTCCGCCCGAACCGCGCCGACATTCGTCGTCGCTCCGCGCAGCGTTTCATGCTTGAGTTGGGCCCGGGTTCGGGAGTGCGCGCCGTGAGTGAGAAACGCAGGGTTGCCATTGTCGAGAATGATGTTCTGCTGGCCTATTTCCTGCGGGAGATCGTCGAGCTCGATCTCGGCGCGGAGGTCGTCGGCGTCGCCCATACGGCCGACGAGGCCTCCGCGATGCTTGAGCGCCAGCGGCCGGACTGGGTGCTGATCGAGCTGCGCCTCGGCGGCGCGCGGGACGGCGTGGACGTCTCGATCGACTATCTGCGCCTGAAGCCGGACGGCCGGATCATCTTCATCACCGCGTCGAGCGAGCCCGGGGTCATGAGGCGGATCGGGGAGGACCACGCCTATCGCGTGCTGACCAAGCCGATCGATCCGACCAGCCTCATCGCCGCCTTCGACTAGCCGCGCCTCGCCGGCGCCGCGGATCGCCGGGCGGCGGGTGCGCTTTCGGAACCTTTTGCGCCCTGCGGGCCTTTCCCTGCCATGAAGATCATGGTTGTCGAGGACGATGCGCTGCTGGCGGAACATGTCTGCCAGCTGCTTCGCGAAGCGGGTTTCGAGCCGGTCGGGCCGTTCGCGACGGCGGCGAGCGCGCTGGAGGAGGCGCGGCGGCTCGACGCGGCGGGGGCGGTCATCGACTATGACCTCGGATCGGAGGCGTCCGGCGCCGAGGTGGCGCGGCTGCTCTGCGCGCTCGACCTGCCGGTGCTGTTCGTCACGGGCGTTCCCAGGGCCACGATCCCGACCGAGCTGCGGGCGTGCTCGTTCCTCGCCAAGCCCTTCAGCGAGCAGGATTTCGAGCGGATGGCGCTGGCCGTCTTCACGGCGCGAAGCTGAGCGGCGCGGGCTCGCGCGCGACAGGCGGGCGCGGCGCTTGACGGGCGGCGCGACGGGTGGCGCGGGGTTTCGGAGGCGCCGCGTTGAACCATCTGCGCGTGCTGCGCGAGAGCGTGGCCGACGAGAGCATCGACCCATTCTATCTCGATCCGCCCTTCAACTCCAACGCCAGCTAGAACGTGCTGTTCAAGGCGCCGGACGGCGTGCAGTCGGGCGCGCAGATCGAGGCGTTCGGCGACAGCTGGGCATGAGGCCTGACGGCGGAGGAGGCCTTCGACGAGGTCAAGGGCGGCGGCGTGAAGGACGAGCAGATCCGGTCGCTGATCGGCGCCATGGACCGGATGAAGGCGCCCATGGGCCTGTTCGTCACCCTCAACGAGCCGTCGAAGCCGATGCTCGCCACCGCCGCCGCGGCGGGGTTCTGGGAGACGGACTGGGGGCCGGTCCCCCGCGTGCAGATCGTCACCGTCGAGCAGCTGCTGACCAGCCCGGCGCCGCCCTACCGCATCCCCATGGCGCGCAGCGACACCCATCGCAGGGCCGCGCGGGAGACGCGCGACACCCAGGGCAGGCTCGACATCTGAGCCGCGCGGCCCGCCTCAGCCCCGCAGCTCGTCGATCCACACCTGGAAGCCGGTCAGCTCATGGCGGCCGAAGCTGTGCGTCAGCGGCACGTCCGCCGCGTCGCGCCCGCGCGCGATCAGCACGCGGCCGTAGCGCAGGTCGTTGTTGCGCGGGTCGAAGGTCCACCAGCGCCCGCCGAGATAGACGTCCATCCACGCCGCGAAGTCCATCGGCCCGAAGGGCGGCTGCTGGCCGATGTCGCTGACATAGCCGGTGCAGTAGCGCGCGGGGATGTTCAGCGCGCGGCAGAGCGCCACGGCGAGATGCGTGAAGTCGCGGCAGACCCCCACGCCCTCGCGCAGCGTCTCCGCCGCGGTGCGCGTGGGCCGCGAGTGCTCGTAGCCGAAGCGGACATGGCCGTGGACGAAGTCGCACACCGCCTGCACCCGCGCCCATCCCAGCGGCGCGGCGCCGAAGGTGCTCCAGGCGAAATCCGACAGCAGGTCGCTCTCGCAGTAGCGGCTCGGCAGCAGGAAGCCCAGCGCATCGGCGGGAAGCTGCTCGACGGGGTGCTGGACGGCGTCGAGGCCCACGGGGTCGGACAGGCCCGCGTCGCGCAGGACGCCCTCGGTCGACACCGTGAAGGCCCCCGCCGGGGCGACGAGCCGGGTGCACCAGTTGCCGAAGCCGTCGCGGTAGCTCTCGATCGGCGTCGCCGGGTCGGTGACGAGCAGATCGGGCCGCTCAAGGTCGCTCGCGCGCGAATAGTGCACGCTGAGCAGCAGGATCATCGGCGTCGGCGCGGGGAGGCTGTAGCTCAGCCGGCAGCCCAGTCTGATGCGCATGGGGATCCTTCGCGTGGGGGCGCGTCCGGCCGCCCTGACGGCGGGCCTCGCCTCACCTTGGCAGGCCCGCCCTGCGTTGTCGACGTCGCCGGGCGCGTCGCCGCAGCCCGGGGCGGAGAGGTTCCGGCGCCGACGGCTCGGCGTCGGGCTGTCGCGGTCAGGGCCTCGGGGCCGGGATGACGCGCGGCTCGATCTCCTCCACGCGCCCGTAGCGGTCCGCGAACAGGCGGGCCACCGGGTAGTCGCCGCCCCAGTCGACGCGCAGCGTCTCGGGGTCGACCAGCCCCTCGCGGGCGTGCAGCGCGACGGCCTCGCCCACCAGCAGCGCGCGGTTGGGGCCAAAGGCCAGCGAGACGATCCGGCGGCACTCCAGCGAGACCGGCGCGGCGGCGAGGCGCGGCGGCGCGACCTTGGCGCTGGGCGCCGTCTCCAGCCCCAGCGCCTCGGGCTCGCCGCGCTCGGGCGGATAGGCGGCGGCGGTGGCCACCATCGCCTCGGTCAGCGCCGGCGTCGCGAGGTTCACGACGAACTCGCCGGTGCGCTCGATGTTGCGCGTGGTGTCCTTCGGCGTCCCGTCGGGCTTGTGCTGGAGGCCGAGCACGATCAGCGCCGGCGTCTCGCCGAAGACGTTGAAGAAGGAGTAGGGGGCGGCGTTGACCACGCCCTCCGGCGAGACGGTCGTGACCCAGGCCACCGGGCGGGGGATCACCACCGCCGCCAGCAGCTTGTAGCGGTCTTGCGCGGGCAGGGCGTCGAGGTCGACCTGCATCAGCGCGGCGCTCCGTAGGCCGCCGCGGCGGCGCGGGTGGTGCTTGCGGTCATGGCGATACTCCCGGGTCAGAAGCCCGCCGCGCAGCCGTCCTTGCGGGGGTCGGAGCCGGCGACGTAGCCGCCGCCGTCGAGGCGGCGGATGATCTGCGCGCCGCCGAAACCGAAGGCGAGGTCGGGCTGCTCGACGGAAAGGCGGTGGCCCATGGCGACGAGGGCGGCGCGCGTCGCCTCGGGCGTCGCCGCCTCCACCGCGACGTCGAGGTTTGAGACCGCGCGCCAGCGCGGCGCGTCGGCGGCGGTCTGCGGGTCCTGCCCCCAGAGCTCCATGCGCAGCGTCATCTGAACATGGCCCTGCGCCTGCATCGGTCCGCCCATGACGCCGAACACCGCGAGCGGCGCGCCGCCCCTCATGAGAAAGCCGGGAATGATGGTGTGGAACGGCCGCTTGGAGGGGCCGACGCGGTTGGGATGGCCCTCGCGCGTCGTGAAGCCGGCGCCACGGTTCTGCAGCGAGATCCCTGTCCCCGGCACGACGACGCCCGAGCCGAAGCCGGCGTAGTTCGACTGGATGAAGGAGACCATCATCCCCTCCGCGTCCGCCGCGCACAGATAGACCGTGCCGCCGTGCTTCGGCGCGCCGGAGGCGAAGTCCTGCGCGCGCCCGGGGTCGATCAGCGCGGCCCGCTCGGCGAGATAGGCGGGCGAGAGCAGGTCCTCCGCCGTGACGCCGGTCATGTGCGCGGGGTCGGCCACCCAGGCCTCGGCGTCGCGCAGCGCGAGCTTGATCGCCTCGATCTGCAGGTGCAGCGCGCGCGGCTCGTCGGGGTCGAGGTCGCGCACGCCCGTGTGCGCCAGCATCCCCAGCGCCATGCAGGCGACGATCCCCTGCCCGTTGGGCGGGATCTCATGGAGCGAGACGTCGTCGAAACCGGCCGAGATGGGCTCAACCCAGTCGGCGCGGTGGGCGGCGAGGTCGGCCTCGGTCATCGCGGCGCCGTGCTCGGCGGCGAAGGCGGCGATGCGGGCGGCGAGCGGGCCGCGGTAGAAGCTTTCGGCGCGCGTCTCGGCGATCTCGGCCAGCGTGGCGGCCATGGCGGGGCAGGCGAAGCGCTCGCCGATGGCGGGCGCGCGGCCGCCGGGCATGAAGGCTTCCGCGAAGCCCGGCTGATCCTTCAGCTCCGCGGCGCCGCGCCCCCACAGCGAGCCGATGGCCGGCGACACGAGGTAGCCGCGCTCGGCGTAGGCGATCGCGGGCGCGAACAGGTCGGCGAAGGGCAGCCGGCCGAACTTCTCCGACATCGCGGCCCAGGCGCTGGGCGCGCCGGGAACCGTGACGCTCTCCCAGCCTCGGAAGGGCGCGCCGTCGGCGAAGCGGTCGGGGCTCCACGCCGCCGGCGAGCGGCCGGAGGCGTTGAGCCCGTGCAGCGCCGCGCCGTCCCACACCAGCGCGAAGGCGTCGGAGCCGATCCCGTTGCCGGTCGGCTCCAGCACGGTGAGGGCGATGGCCGTCGCCAGCGCCGCGTCCGCCGCATTGCCGCCGCGCGCCAGCATCGCGAGCCCGGCCTGCGCGGCCAGCGGCTGCGATGCGGCGACGACGTTCTCCGCGAACACTGGCGAGCGCCGCGAGGCGTAGGGCGTGATGTGGGCGAAGCGCATGGTCTCTCCGGCGTGGTCTGGCGGCTGATCCCACAGGAAGCAGCCTGCGGCGCGGGCGGGGCATCTCCGAATCGGCGCGAATCTGCCGGGCTTGTCAATGCCGCCGCCTACCCCGCAGTCGCTTAAAGCGTGTGTGAATAAGGGAATATGTTCACTTTCGGTTGTCGCCGAAATGGCCAATTAACATTTTGGTATCGTGAATTAAGATTCTACTTGCGTGCGGTCTGCTCTCATTTTACGCAAAATCACGAAATGTTGCTTCCTGTGTGACCGCTGCGCCCAAGGCGCGATGGCCGCGTTCGGGAATTGTGGCGATATCGAGGGGGCTGGGCTTGACATATTATTCCGGGGCGTCGCTTAAGGGTCGTCTGTTCGTTGACGGCGATGGCGACAACACTGAGTGGAACAGCGAGACGAACGTGTGGGAGGCCGGTTTCGCGGGCGTTCCCGTCAGTCTTGTCAACGCTCATGGCGCAGTGGTCGCGACCGTCCACACGAACCAGCACGGCTGGTACGAGTTCACGGGCGTCTGGCCGGGCGACTACCGGGTGCAGTTCCCCGAGATCGACGGCTACGAGTACGCCAAGAAGGACGTCGGCCACTACGGCTCGGATTCCGACGCGAACTCCAATGGCCTCACCGATCCGATCAAGATCAACTGGGGCGACCGAATCTGCGAGGTCGACGCAGGCCTCCAGCCCGTTCAGCCCGTCGATGATTGCGTCGTGACCGAGACGCTGCTCCACGAGAACTTCAACGCCGTCAGCGATCCCGACGACAGCGCCTTCATCAAGTCTGACGGCGGCTGGCAGGTCAGGCACGGTCAACTCTACACGGACGGCTGCAACGACGGCTATCTCACCTTCGAGAAGGTGCAGCTCGACGGGCATTCCTCCAGCCTGCTCACCTTTGACATCAAGACGCCGAACACCCATCCGTTCGAGGCGGATGACCGCTTCGAGGTGCAGATCTCCATCGACGGCGGCGCCTTCGTCACGCTCGACAGCTTCGTTGTCGACCATCACCGCGGCGTTTTCGTCGGCAGCGCCAGCGGCCAGACCTTCGGCGAGAGCTTCACGACGCTGAGCTACCTCAGCGAGAACCTGCCCGCCGGCGCAGGCTCCATACAGCTGCGCTTCCTCAACCACAGCAGCTGGTCCGACGAGATCTTCAAGATCGACAACGTCAAGCTGACGGCCGACAAGAAGATCTGCGAGGACTGCCCCGAGGACGCGACCAAAGTCGATTTCAACGATCTGACCAAGGGCACGATCGTCTCCGAGCAGTACGAGGGCGTCACCATCTCCGCCTTCGCCAACGGCGCCGGCAACAAGATCGTCGTCGAAGCCGAGCACATGGGCGAGTGGGGCTTCAGGAGCACCGACGGCGCCAACGCCTCGGGCGGCAAGTTCGAGAAGCTGAGCGGCCACGATGGCAAGCTCTACGCCAACTTCGACGGCCCGACTGGCGAGTACGACGTCACCATCCGCGCGCAGGACGAGAACGACGGCCAGAGCGAGCTCTACCTCGTCGTCGGCGACGACGTGCGCAAGATCGTGCTCGACCGCGACACCGACGGCGTCGGCTCCGACCATGCAGGCTTCAGCGACTTCACGATCAAGGATGTCCACATCGCCAGGGGGCAGCACTACTACGTCTATGCGAAGCGGGACGGCGACGAGTTCGTCCGCATCGACAAGCTGACTTTCGAGAGCGTCGCGCCGACCGAGAACCGCGCGATGATCTTCGACACCGACCACATCACCGGCGGCGACCACGATCTCGCCAACGGCGACCGCAAGGTGCTGATCATCTCCGAGGACGGCGACAGCTCCGACCCCGACGACAACGCGCAGGGCGGCCAGTTCCACCTCGATTTCGACGTTCCCTCCGACGTCGCCAGCTTCAAGCTCATCGACAGCGAGGAAGGCGGCACGGTCATCGCCTACGACGCCGACGGCGTTCAGATTGGCGACGTCATCCAGCTGCCGAAGCTCGCCGACGGCTCCGTGGCCACCGTGACGGTGGACCGCGAGGGCGTCTCCAAGCTCGTGATCACGCTGAACGGCTCGGGCGCAATCGACGACCTGTGCTTCAAGGGCGATGAGCAGCCCGCGCCCGGTTCGCTCTCGGGCCGCTACTTCTGCGACAGCAACGACAACGACCTGGATGACGGCGACGCCGTTGATCCGGCGGTCGCGGGCGTTCAGGTCGAACTGCTCGACGCGGCCGGCAACGGCACCGGGATCATCACGACGACCGCCGCTGACGGGACCTACTCCTTCACCGGCCTGCGTCCCGGCTCCTACGGCGTGAAGTTCACCGACCCCAACGGCGTGCTGGCGGGCAAGGTCCTGGTGACGCCGAACGTGGGCGACGACGCCACCGACAGCGACGCGATCGGCGACACGACGCTGTCGACGATCACCGGGATCGAGGTCGTCACCGGCGAGGACACGCCCGACAACGACGCGGGCGCGGAGTATCTGCCCGGTTCGCTCTCGGGCCGCTACTTCTGCGACAGCAACGACAACGACCTGGATGACGGCGACGCCGTTGATCCGGCGGTCGCGGGCGTTCAGGTCGAACTGCTCGACGCGGCCGGCAACGGCACCGGGATCATCACGACGACCGCCGCTGACGGGACCTACTCCTTCACCGGCCTGCGTCCCGGCTCCTACGGCGTGAAGTTCACCGACCCCAACGGCGTGCTGGCGGGCAAGGTCCTGGTGACGCCGAACGTGGGCGACGACGCCACCGACAGCGACGCGATCGGCGACACGACGCTGTCGACGATCACCGGGATCGAGGTCGTCACCGGCGAGGACACGCCCGACAACGACGCGGGCGCGGAGCAGCCCAACACCCCGCCGACCGCCGACGACGAGATGGCGAAGCTCTGCGCGAACACCCTGCTGTCGATCGACGTGCTCGACGGCGACCAGGACATGGACGGCGACGACCTCTCGATCACCGCGGTGAACGGCGAGGCCATCGTCGAGGGCGGCTCGGTGACGCTCGACAGCGGCGCGGTGGTGCGGCTGGAGAACGGCCGGCTGGTCTATGACCTGACGGGGACGGATGATTTCGACCAACTGCCGGTCGGCACGCAGGACAGCGACAGCTTCGTCTATACGGTCTCGGACGACGAGCTGACCGCCGAGGGCGCCGTAAACGTCACGGTGTGCGGCGACTTCAACACGTTGGAGACGATCGAAGCCGCCCTTGGCCAGGTCGGCCTGGTTCACGCGCTGGTCTTCGAGGACACTTCCGTCGGCGGATCGATCTACGATCTTGCGATCACGTCGGTCGAGTTCCCGGACAGCCAGCTGGGCGAGGTTCTGGCCAATCTGCCGCTCATCGATCAGGCGTACTGCCTGTCGGTGGCCACCTCGATAGACTTCGCCCCGACGGTTACAGAATTCACCGTGTCGCTGCTGGACGCCGACAGCTATCTCTCGGCGACCGTGGGCACGACGCCGTTCCCGACGTCCGACGGGGGGTTCAATCCGCAGAACGTCGACAACGTGAACTGGCTTCTGAACGAGGCGGAGGCGCTGCTCGCCGAGGGGTTCACGCAGGGCAACATCCAGCGCGCCATCTGGAACCTGCTCGACGGCGGGCCCGACAGTGTGCTGAACGGCAGCGTTGCGAACAACGGGTTCAACGCCAACCCCGAGTTCAGCTCCTTCGCCGACGCCTTCGAACTGACGGAGCGTGCGCTGGCTAATGACGGCTTCGTTGCTGGAGAGGGTGACATGGTGGGCCTGCTGCTGGACCCGGTCGAGAGCGGCGTGCAGCCCTTCGTCATCGCCGTCGAGTTCGACGCGCTGACGGCCGACTGCCTCTGCGAGAACATGTTCATCTGAGTCACGTCAGGGCCGCCGTGCGGCGGCCCTGACTGAGACGGTCAGTCACGCGGCGGCTGATCGTTGGCCCGCAACGCCGCAAGAGTCGTTGAACCCGAACTGGAGCGTTCCATGAAGACCATCATCACGATCACCACTCTGTTCGCCGCGACCGCCGCCAACGCGTCCGGGATCACAGACGACTTCGTCGTCCCCGAGATCGACGCGCTGGCCGGCGTCGCCGCCCTCGCCGTCGTCGGCGCCTCGGTCGCGCTCGTGCGCGAGCGCATGAAGCGCTGACCCGACGCTAGAAGACTGAAACCGCCGGCGAATTTTTCGCCGGCGGTTTCCGCGCGACCTGCTGCTGGCGCGCGCCGCTTGCAGGGGACACGCCATGGCCAAGACGGATGATGCTCAGGCGGGGTCGCGCCGCATGTTCGGACCGCATGCGGCGATCGCGGTGGCGGCTCTGGTCGCTCTGGAAATCCTGCTGATCGCCGTTCTCTTCAAGAACGCGTTTGATTTCGAATGCCGCGCCATGGCGCCGGCGGCGCTCTGCGCTGGGCTTGCGCTGCTCCCGGTGCGGGCGATGGTGGCGGGCGCGCTCGCCATAATGGCGCTGTGGCCCGATCGCGCGGCGCTGGCGGTGCAGGCCCGGCCAGCCCCGCACGGCTCCTGGATCGCCGTCAACCTTGCTGGCTTCGTCGCGATCCTGGCGCCATGGTTCTTTCTGTCGGACACAGCCGGTCCAGCCATTTTCGGCCTCGCCCTCGCACTCTGGCTCGGCGGAGCGCTGGCCGCGTCGGCGGGCGCCCTGCTGGCCGCCGCCCCGGCGCCGGCCCTTGCGCAGGCGGCGCAGCTCGGCGGCTGGCGGTTGGCGGCGGCTTGCGCGCTCGGTCTCGCCACGCCTGAGCTGGCGACGCTGGCGCAGAATTTCTGGAAGGTCGAAGCGTTGGCCGCGGTCACCTTCGAGGCGGCCCGCGCGCTGCTGTCGCTCTTCGCTGACGACATCGTGAGCGATCCGTCGCAGGTGCTGCTCGGCGTGCCCGAGTTCCGCGTCCTGGTCGGCCCGCAATGTTCGGGGATAGAGGGCTTCGCGCTCATCACGGGTTTCATGGCGTTCTATCTGTGGCTGTTCCGGGACCGGCTGCGCTTTCCCAACGCGCTGGCGCTCATCCCCGTCGGCCTCGCGCTCAGCTGGGCGCTGAACGTGGTGCGGATCACCGTGCTGATCCTGATCGGCGCCAACGTCTCGCCCGATCTCGCCGTAAACGGCTTCCACAGCCATGCGGGGTGGCTGATGTTCACGCTACTGTCGCTGTCGCTGGCGGCCGCCGCCCATGCGTCGCCCTGGCTGCGGCGCGCGCCCGCCGGCGCCGCGCCGACGTCAGCCGGGCCGTTCGCGCCGCCGCCGCCGCTGCTGCAGGACTGGAACGTGGCGCGGCTCGCGCCGTTCATCGTTTTCATGGCGACGGCGCTGCTGGCTTCCACCCTTTTCGAGGTTCCGGCCGTCGCCTATCCGCTGCGGTTCATCGCGATGCTCGCGGCGCTCGCCGCATTCTGGCCGCTGCTCGCGCGGCTCGACTGGTCGCCCCATGCGGCGCCGGTCGCGGCCGGGCTCGCGATCGCGGTCCTCTGGATCGCCACCGATGCGCCCGCGGCGCCGGGCGGCCCGCTCGAAACCGCATTGGCCGCGATGCCGGCCTGGTTCTTCGCCGTCTGGGCGCTCTCGCGGGTGCTCGGCACGGCGCTGCTGGTGCCCGTCATCGAGGAGCTCGTGTTCCGCAGCTACCTGATTGAAAAGATCGCGCCCGCCGGTCGCGCCGGCGGCGGCGCCCGGCTTGCGCTCGCCGTCGTGGTGAGCACGGCGCTGTTCGCCGCCCTCCATGACCGATGGATCGCCGCAGCGGCTGCTGGCGCGGTCTTCGCCGCGTGCGCCCTCTGGCGCGGGCGCATCGCCGACGCCGTCTGGTGCCACGTCGCCGCAAACGCGACGATCGCCGCTTGGGCGCTCGCGCTGGGACGCTGGTCGGTGATCTGACGCAGCGCCCGCCGCGCGCCTATTCGGCTGCGCGGGGCAGGTCGGTGACGCTGGCGAGGTAGGCTGCGAAGTCGTCCCGCAGGTCGGGCCGCGCCAGCGCGAAGGCCACCGTGGCTTGCAGATAGCCCGCCTTCGAGCCGCAGTCGAAACGCTGGCCGCGGAAGCGGAAGCCGTGCACCGGCCTGCCTGCGGTGATCTCCTCCGCGATGGCGTCGGTGAGCTGGATCTCGCCGCCGGCGCCGCGCTTCATCTGGCCGAGGGTCTCCATGACAGACGGTGGCAGGATGTAGCGGCCGATGACCGCGAGGTTGGAGGGCGCGTCCTCGGGCTTGGGCTTCTCGACCATGCCGCGCATCTTGACGAGCTGGCCGTTCTCGCTCTCCGGGTCGAGCACGCCATAGGCCTTCGTCGCCTCGCGGGAGACCTCCATCGCGGCGACCATGGCGCCGCCGGTCTCGGCGTAGGCGTCGACCATCTGGCGCAGGCAGGGCGTCTCGGAATCGATCACGTCGTCTGGCAGGATCACGGCGAACGGCTCGTCCCCGACCAGGCGTCGCGCGCACCAGACGGCGTGGCCGAGGCCGAGCGCCTCCTGCTGGCGGACATAGGCGATGGCGCCCGACGGCATCTCAGACGGCTTCATCGCTTCGAGCAGGTCGGTCTTGTTCTTCTCGCGCAAGGCGCGCTCGATTTCCGGCGCGCTGTCGAAGTAGTCCTCAAGCGCCGACTTCCCCTTCGCCGTGACGAAGATGAACTCGTTGATGCCGGCTTCCCGCGCTTCGTCGATGGCGTACTGGATGAGGGGGCGGTCGATCAGCGGCAGCACTTCCTTGGGGATCGCCTTGGTCGCAGGCAGGAAGCGCGTTCCCAGTCCGGCCACGGGAAACACCGCTTTCGTTACAGTTCGCTGCATTCTCTTTCACCTCGACGAATCACGAAAACCTCTGAGGGCCTACCCCCTAACCCTCTCTGACACAAACTAGCATGGCTTGCGCGTGCATCTGAGGCGAATTTCTTGCGACGGGCGAGCGCCATCCGCGCCCCGGGCGCAGCGCCGCGCTTGTCGCGCCGCGGCCGATGCGCCAGAAGGAACGCCGCATCTTCCGCAGCCGGAGGCCCGCTTCGTGTTCGCCCACCGATCGCTGCTCGCCGCCTCGGCCCTCTCGCAGGAGGACATCCGCGCCGCGCTCGATCTCGCAGAGGAATACGTCGCGCTCAACCGAAGACGCGACAAGAAGGGCGCGGTGCTGCGCGGCCTCACGCAGATCAACCTGTTCTTCGAGCCCTCGACGCGCACCCAGGCGAGCTTCGAGCTGGCCGGCAAGCGGCTCGGGGCGGACGTGATGAACATGTCGGTCGGCTCCTCGTCGGTGAAGAAGGGCGAGACGCTCATCGACACCGCCGTGACGCTCAACGCCATGCGCCCGGACCTGCTGGTGGTCAGGCACCAGATGTCCGGCGCGGTCGCGCTGCTGTCGGAGAAGGTGAATTGCGCGGTCATCAACGCGGGCGACGGCGCGCACGAGCACCCCACGCAGGCGCTGCTCGACGCGCTGACGATCCGCCGGCGCAAGGGGCGGCTCTCCCGCCTGACCATCGCGATCTGCGGCGACATCCTGCACAGCCGCGTCGCGCGCTCCAACATCGCGCTGCTCGACCGGATGGAGAACCGCGTCCGCCTCGTGGCCCCGCCGACGCTGCTGCCGCCCGACATCGACGCCTGGCGCGTGGAGGTGTTCCAGGACATGGCGGAAGGCCTCCGGGGCGCGGACGTCGTGATGATGCTCAGGCTGCAGTCGGAACGCATGTCGGGCGGCTTCGTCCCCTCGGTGCGGGAGTTCCACCATCGTTACGGGCTCGACCGTGAAAAACTCGCGAACGCCGCGCCGGACGCCATCGTGATGCATCCCGGCCCGATGAACCGGGGCGTCGAGATCGACGCGGTGGTGGCGGACGATCTCGAGCGTTCGGTGATCACAGAGCAGGTGGAGATGGGCGTGGCGGTGCGCATGGCGGTGCTGGACCTGCTCGCGCGGCATGTTCCGGGGGAGACCGGCGCGGCGGCGGCGGAGGCGCGCGCATGATCCTCGCCAACGCCCGCCTGATCGACCCCGCCTCGGGCCGCGAGGGGCCGGGCGCGCTGACCGTCGAAAAGGGGCTGATCGCCGAGGTCCGCTGGGGCGACGTCGCCGCGCCGCCCGGCGCGACGGACTGCGGCGGCCACGCGCTGGCGCCGGGCTTCATCGACATCGGCGTTACGGTGGGCGAGCCGGGGGCGCGCCATCGCGAGAGCTTCCGCAGCGCCGGGCGCGCGGCGGCGGCGGGCGGCGTGACGACCATCATCGTCCAGCCCGACACCGAGCCCTGCGTGGACGACCCTGCGATCCTCGACTTCATCGCCCGTCGCGCGGACGCCGCCGCGCCGGTGCGGGTGCACGCGATGGGGGCGCTGACCAAGGGGCTTCATGGCCGGGAGATGGCGGAGCTGGGTCTGCTGGCCGACGCCGGCGCCGTCGCCTTCACCGACGGCGCGCGGACCGTGGCCGACGCCCGCGTGTTCCGCCGCTGCCTCGCCTACGCCGGCGGGCTGTCGCGGCCCGGCCTCGTGATCCACCATGCGCAGGAGGCGAGGCTTTCCGACGGGGCCTGCGCGACCGAGGGGGCCTTCGCCGGGCGGCTCGGTCTGCCGTCAGCGCCCGCCATCGCGGAGCGGATCGCCGTCGAGCGCGACATCGCCATCGCCGAGCTGACCGGCTGCCGGCTGCACCTCGCCTGCGTCTCCACCCGCGGCGCGCTGGCGGCGCTGGCGCGGGCCAGGGCGGCCGGGCTGGCTGTGACGGCGGGCACGAGCATCCACCACCTGTCGCTCAACGAGCTCGACGTCGGGAACTGGCGCACCTTCTTCCGCCTCGACCCGCCCCTGCGCTGCGAGGACGACCGCGCGGCCACGGCGCAGGCGGTGGCCGACGGGCTGATCGACGTCGTCGCCTCGCACCACCTGCCCTGGGACGAGGAGAGCAAGCGCGTGCCCTTCGAGGCGGCGGCGACCGGCGCCGTGGGGCTGGAGACGCTGCTGCCCGCGGCGCTGACGCTGCATCACGCCGGGCTCGCCGACCTGCCGACGCTGATGGCGCGGCTGTCGCTGGCGCCCGCGCGGCTGCTTGGGCTGCCGGGCGGCCGGCTGGAGGTCGGCGCCCCGGCGGATCTGACGCTGTTCGACCCCGACGCGCCCTTCGTGCTCGACCGCTTTGCCCTGCTGTCGAAGTCGAAGAACACGCCCTTCGACCGGCGCCGGATGACCGGTCGGGTGTTGCGCACCTTCGTCGGCGGCGTCACGGTCTTCGAGAGAGGGGGCCCGGAAGGCTCCCGGGGAGGGGCGGGCGCCGATGCTGCATGACGTCATGGGATGGGAGCGCGCGGCGCCGTGGCTGGGGCTGTCGGCGCTGGTCGGCTACCTGCTCGGGTCGATCCCGACCGGCGTGATCGTCGCGCGGCTGCGCGGGCTCGGCGACCTGCGCGCCGTCGGCTCGGGCAACATCGGCGCGACCAACGTGCTGCGCACCGGCGACCGGCTCGCCGCCGCGCTGACGCTGCTGGGCGACGCCGCCAAGGGCGCCGCTGCGGTGCTGCTGCTGGCGCAGTGGGGGCCGCTGCCCTCGATGCTCGCGGGCGTCGGCGCGTTCTTCGGGCATCTCTTTCCGGTCTGGCTGCGGTTTCGCGGCGGCAAGGGGGTGGCGACCTTTCTCGGCGTGCTGCTGGCGCTCTACTTGCCCGCGGGGCTGATCGCGCTGGCGGTCTGGCTGGCGGTGGCCGTCCTCACCCGCTTCTCCTCGCTCGCGGCGCTGGTGAGCGCGGCGCTGGCGCCGGTGTCGCTGGCGCTGCTGCACCAGTGGGGCGCGGTGCTGGCGGCGGCGGCGCTGGCCGCCGCGCTGTGGCTCGCGCACGCCCGCAACATCCGCCGCCTGCTGAGCGGCGCCGAGCCGCGCATCCGGCTGGGGCGCGCCGGGTGAGTTTCGCGCCGCCGCGCGACGACGCCGGGCGGCGCGACTGGCTCAGGCTGATCCGGTCGGAAGGCGTCGGGCCGCGCGGCTTCCAGCGCCTCGCGGAGCGCTTCGCCAGCCCCGCCGAGGCGCTCGCGGCGCTGCCGGAGATTGCGCCGCGCGTGCGGCTGGCGAGCGCGCAGGAAGCCGAGCGCGAGCTTGAGGCCGGCGCCGGCGCCGGGGCGCGGCTGGTCTGCTTCGGCGAGGCCGCCTATCCGCCGGCGCTGGCCGACATCCCCGATCCGCCGCCGGTGTTCTGGACGCTCGGGGAGCCCGGCCTCGCGCTGCGCCCCTGCGTCGCGATCGTCGGCGCGCGCAACGCCTCGGCGGCGGGCGCGCGCTTCGCGGCTGAGCTTGCGCGCGGGCTGGGCGAGGCCGGCTGGGTCGTGGTCTCGGGGCTGGCGCGCGGGGTGGACGCCGCCGCCCATGGCGCGGCGCTGGCGACGGGGACGGTCGCCGTCCACGCGGGCGGGGTCGATGTCGTCTACCCGCCGCAGCATGCGGCGCTTGCGGAGCGCATCGCCGGGACCGGCCTGCGGATGTCTGAGCGGCCGATGGGCGAGCAACCGACCGAGCGCAGCTTCCCGCGCCGCAACCGGATCGTCTCGGGGCTCAGCCGGGGCGTCGTGCTGGTGGAGGCGGCGGAGCGCTCCGGCTCGCTGATCACCGCGCGCATGGCGGCGGAGCAGGGCAGGGAGGTCATGGCGACGCCCGGCGCGCCGTCGGACCCCCGCGCGGCCGGCTGCAACGCGCTGATCCGCGACGGCGCCGCGCTGATCCGCGGCGCGGCGGACGTGCTGGAGGCGCTTGGTCCGGCGCTTGCGCCGCCGCGCGCCGCGCGCCCCCTGCGCCCGGCCTCGAGCCCGTCGCGCCCGTCCGCCGCCGGCCTGCCCGATGCGCCGCCGGACGGCCCGCCCGCCGCCCGCGTCGCCGCGCTGCTGAGCGCGGCGCCGGTCAGCTTCGACGCGCTCGCGGCGGCGGCGGGGCTGCAGGCTGCCGACCTCGCCGCCGCGCTCTCGGAGCTGGAGCTCGACGGCCTCATCGACCGCCGGCCCGGCGACCTGATCGCACTGGCCTGAGGGGAGGGGCGCGTGACCGACGCCATGCTTGAGACGGCGCTCGTCGCCTTCGCGACCTTCTTCGCCACGATCGGGCCGCTCGACGTCGCCATCGTGTTCGCCACCCTCACCGCCGGAGACCGGGGGCGCGCGCGGCGGACGCTCGCGCTCAGGGCCGTGCTGATCGCCGGGGCGATTCTGCTGAGCTTCGCGCTGTTCGGCGAGGCGGCGCTGGGCCTGTTCGGCGTGACGATGCCGGCGCTGCGCATCGCGGGCGGGGTGCTGCTGATGCTGATCGCCATCGATCTCGTGTTCGCGCGGCCCTCCGGCGCCGCCTCGACCACGGCGGAGGAGAACGCCGAGGCCGCGACCCGCGCCGACATCAGCGTGTTTCCGCTGGCGACGCCGCTGATCGCGGGGCCGGGCGCGATCGGCGCGGTGGTGCTGCTGATGGGCGACGCCGGCGGCGACCCGGCGGCCTCGGCGATGGTGATCGCGGCGCTCGGCGCGATCCTCGCGCTCACCTTCGCGCTGATGCTGATCGCCGGCGGCGTCCAGCGCGTGCTGGGCAGGACGGGCGTGCATGTCGTGGCGCGCGTCTTCGGCGTGATCCTCGCCGCGCTGGCCGTGCAGTTCGTGCTCGACGGGCTGGCGCAGAGCGGGCTCTTTCCCGGCGCCGCTGCGCGCTGAGCCGCTCGCCGCGCACATCATGCGGCGTTGACAGCCGCACCCGCGGCGCCCAGTTTCCCGCTCCGCGCGCAGACCGCGCCGCAGGAGAGTTGAGCCCATGGCCGTCGTCGTCGTCGAGTCCCCCGCCAAGGCCAAGACCATCAACAAGTATCTCGGCGACGACTACACCGTGCTGGCCTCCTACGGCCATGTGCGCGATCTGCCGCCGAAGGACGGCTCGGTCGATCCGGAGCAGGACTTCGCGATGGTCTGGGAGGTCGACAGCGCCTCGAAGAAGCACGTCCGCGCCATCACCGAGGCGCTGAAATCCGACGGCAGCCTGATTCTCGCGACCGACCCCGACCGCGAGGGCGAGGCGATCTCGTGGCATCTGCTGGAGGCGCTGAAGAAGGCCAAGGCGGTCAAGCCGGCCACCCAGGTCAGCCGCGTCACCTTCAACGCCATCACGAAGCAGGCCGTCGGCGAGGCGATGAAGCGCCCGCGCGACATCGACATGGAGCTGGTCTCCGCCTATCTCGCCCGCCGCGCGCTGGACTATCTCGTGGGCTTCACGCTGTCGCCGGTGCTGTGGCGCAAGCTGCCCGGCGCGAAGTCGGCGGGGCGCGTGCAGTCGGTCGCGCTGCGGCTGATCGTGCAGCGCGAGATGGAGATCGAGGCGTTCCGCCCGCGCGAGTACTGGACCGTGCGCGCCGAACTGCTCACCCCGCGCGGCGACGCCTTCGAGGCGCGGCTGGTCACGCTCGACGGGGCGAAGCTCGACCGCTTCGACCTTGCGACCGAGGCGGACGCGCTGAAGGCGGTGCAGGCGGTGGCCGAGGGCGTGCTCGGCGTGGCGTCGGTGGAGGCGAGGCCCGCGACGCGCAACCCGTGGCCGCCCTTCATGACCTCGACCCTGCAGCAGGAGGCCAGCCGCAAGCTCGGCTTCGGCGCCAAGCAGACGATGAGCACGGCCCAGCGGCTGTATGAGGCGGGCTGGATCACCTACATGCGGACCGACGGCGTGGACATGGCGCCCGAGGCGGTGACGGCGGCGCGCAGCGCCATCGAGAGCCGTTTCGGCAAGGCTTACGTCCCCGACAGCCCGCGCGTCTACAAGACCAAGGCCAAGAACGCGCAGGAGGCCCACGAGTGCATCCGGCCGACCGAGATGGACCGCGGGTCCGACGCCGCGGGCCGGCTCGAGCCCGACCAGCGCCGCCTCTATGAGCTGATCTGGAAGCGCACGCTCGCCAGCCAGATGGCCAGCGCCCGGCTCGAACGCACGACCGTGGAGGTCTCAGGCCCGCGCGTCGGCCTGCGCGCCACCGGGCAGGTGGTCAAGTTCGACGGCTTCCTGAAGATCTACGACGAGAGCCGCGACGACGACGCGGGCGAGGACGGCGCCCGGCTGCCGGAGATCATGCAGGGCGAGAAGGCGGTGCTGGCGCCCTTCAGGGGCTCGTCGCTCGACGCCGACGTGGCGAGGGCGCTGGCGCGCGCCGACGAGAAGGCGGAGGCGAAGCCGGCGGGCTTCGTGCTGGCCTCCGGCCCGGTGGGCGACGAACTGACCGATGGCGGCGGCGCCGCCGACCCCGCCGCGCTCGGCGCCCAGAGCTTCACCCAGCCGCCGCCGCGCTACACCGAGGCCACGCTCGTCAAGCGCATGGAGGAGCTGGGCATCGGCCGGCCCTCGACCTACGCCTCGATCATCGACACGATCCAGACCCGCGGCTACGTTCAGAAGGACGGCAACCGCCTGATCCCCGAGGACAAGGGCCGCCTCGTGACGGCGTTCCTGGAGGAGTACTTCTCCCGCTACGTCCAGTACGACTTCACGGCGGCGCTGGAGGAGGGGCTCGACGAGGTCTCCGGCGGGCGGGCCGACTGGAAGGCGCTGCTGCGCGAGTTCTGGGGGGACTTCTCCAGCGCGGTGGACGAGACCAAGGAGCTGCGCATCTCCGAGGTGCTCGACCGCATCGACGCCGCCCTCGGCCCGCATCTCTTCCCCGACCGCGGCGACGGCGTCGACCCGCGCCAGTGCAGGCTGTGCGGCGCGGGGCGGCTGAGCCTCAAGACCGGCAAGTTCGGCGCCTTCATCGGCTGCTCGAACTATCCCGAATGCAAGTACACCCGCCCGCTCGGCGCGTCGGAGGCGGAGGCGGAGGCCGCCGACCGCCTGCTGGGCCACAGCGAGGACGGGCTGCCGGTGACGCTGAAGGTCGGGCGCTTCGGTCCCTATGTGCAGATGGGCGAGCCGGAGGAGGGCGGCGCCAAGCCCAAGCGCGCCTCGGTGCCGAAGGGCATGCCGCTGGACGCGGTGGACCTGGCCAGGGCGCTCGACTGGCTGGCGCTGCCGCGGCTGATCGGGGCGCATCCGGAGGACGGCGAACCGATCGAGGCGGGCATCGGCCGCTTCGGGCCCTATGTCAAGCACGGCAAGACCTACGCCAACCTGCCCAAGGACGAGGACGTGCTGACCATCGGCATGAACCGCGCGGTCGACCTGATCGAGCAGAAGCGCGCCCGCGGCCCCGGTCGCGGCGCGGCGGCGGCGCCGCTGCGCGTGCTGGGCGAGCATCCCGACGGCGGGCCGGTCGAGCTGCACGCCGGGCGCTATGGTCCCTACGTCAAATGGGGCAAGGTCAACGCCACGCTGCCCAAGGAAGTCGAGGCCGAGGCCGCCACGCTGGAGATGGCGCTGCCGCTGATCGCCGAGAAGGCGCCGAAGAAGAAGGCGCCGGCGAAGAAGGCCGCCGCGAAGTCCCCCGCCAAGGCCGCCGCCAAGGCCGCCGTGGGCAAGACCGCGAAGAAGAAGGCGCCGGCGGCGAAGGCGACGGCTGGCAAGGCCCCCGCCGCCAGGGCGGCGGCGAAGAGGAAGGCGGCGGCAGGCGCCGACGCTGCGCCTGAGCCGACGTCGGCCGCAGAGGACGAATGAGCCGGTGAGCCCGTCGAGCAGCGGCGGCCCGGGTCGCGACAACGGCGGGCCGCGGCCGTCGGACGCGCCCGACGGCCGAAATGTCGGCGCGCTCTTCGCGCAGTGGCTGCGGCGGACCTTCGCCGACCCGCAGATCGTCATCCTGCTGCTGATCATCGTCAGCGGCGGCGCGCTGCTGACGCTGGCGGCGGACGTTCTGGCCCCGATCCTCGCCAGCGTGGTGATCGCCTGGCTGATGGAGGCCCCGGCGGCGGCGATGGCGCGGCGCGGCCTGTCGCGCACGCTGGTGGCCGCGCTCCTGACGGCGCTGTTCGTCGCGCTGCTGGCGGCGGCGCTGCTGCTCGCCGCGCCGGTGCTGCTGGGGCAGGTCGCCCAGCTCGCGCGCGCCCTGCCGCTGCTCGCGAGCGAGGCGCAGGCGTTCATTCTCGCCCTGCCCGTGGACTATCCGGAAGTGTTCGACGCGGACCAGATGCGCGATTTCGCCGCCGGCCTGAACGCCGACATGGCGCTGCTCGGGCAGCGGATGGTGCGCCAGTCCGTGGCGCAGCTGCCGAACGTCGCGACCATCGGGCTGTATCTGCTCATCCTGCCGCTGCTGGTCTTCTTCTTCGTGCGCGACCGCAGGGCGATCACGCTCTGGATCGCGGGCTTCCTGCCCGATCACCGCCCCCTCGCCGACGAGGTCTGGGCCGACATCAGCATGAAGATGGGCGGCTATGTGCGGGGGCGCGCCTATGAGATGGCCATCGTCGGGGGCGCGAGCTACGCGGCGTTCTGGCTGCTGGGGCTCGACTATGCCCTGCTCCTGGCGACGCTGTCGGGGCTGTCCGTGCTGATCCCCTATTTCGGCGCGCCGGTGGTGGGCCTGCCGGTCGCGCTCACCGCCTTCGCGCAGTGGGGCCTCGGGCCGGAGATGATGTGGACGCTTGCCGCCTACACCGTGATCCAGACCATCGACGGCGCGATCCTCGCCACGATCATGCTCGCCGGCGCGGTGAACCTGCACCCGATCGCGGTGATGGTGGCGCTGCTTGTGTTCGGCGACCTCTACGGATTCTGGGGCGTGGTGTTCGCAGTGCCGCTTGCGTCGGTGGTCCAGGTGACGCTGGACGCCTGGCGCCGGCGCGCGGGCCGGCCGATGCCGCCGCCCGATCCTTGAGAGGCGGCGGCCGGCCGCTACCTTGGCGGCGGGGAGGAGAGCCCATGAGCCTCGCATCGCGAACCGTCGCCGCTTCCATCGCGCTCGCCGCCGCGCTGCTGGCGACAGCCGGCGCGTCGGCGCAGGAGCGCCTGAGCTTCGAGCACGACGGCGTGGCGCGCGCCGCGCTGATCGACGCCGCCCCCGGCGTCCGCGACGCGCCGCTTCTGCTGGCGCTGCATGGCGGCATCGGCTCGGCCAGCTTCGCCCGCCGGCGCGCGGCCGTGACGCTCTGGCGGCGCGGCTGGGTGGTGGCGTGGCCCGAGGCCGCGCCGGAGTGGAACGACGGCCGGCGCGACGGCGACGGCGACCTCTACAACGACGCCGACGACGTGGCGTTCCTGCGCAGCCTCGTGGCGCGGCTCGCGGCGGAAGGGCGGGTCGACCCCTCGCGGGTGTTCGTCGCCGGCCCCTCGATCGGCGGCATGATGGCGCTGCGCGTCGCCTGCGAGGCGCCCGACCTCGTGCAGGGGGTCGCCGCCGTCATCGCCGCGCTGCCCGTCGGTCTGGACTGCCCGGCCGCCGCGCCGCCGATGCCGGCGCTCTTCATCCATGGCACGGAGGACCGGATCGTGCCGCCCGAGGGCGGGCGCATCGGCGGCGACAGCCTGCTGATCCGCGACCGCGGGCGCGTCGAGCCCATCGCGGAGACGGTGGCGCTCTTCGCCCGCCGCAACGGCTGCGCCGGCTACGCGGCGCGGCCGATGCCAGACCGCGCCCCCGAGGACGGCGTGACGACGGAGCTGCGCGCCTATGAGGGATGCGCGGCGCCGCTGACGCATCTCGTGTCCTTCGGGGCGGGGCATACCTGGGCCGGCGGCGGGTCGATGCGGCTGGGAGACATGCTGATCGGCGCGACCACGCAGGATTTCTCGGCGACCGCGGCGGTCGAGGCGTTCCTGTCCTCGCTCGTCGCCGACTGACCGGCGCCCGCGCGGTGGGCGCCAAACGTTAACGGCGCCTGCCGCCCGAGCACTGCAATCCGCCGGAGACTTCTCGCGCGAGCCCACTGGACGCGCCTGCGCCGCTTTGCTTTGCTTGTCGGGCCGCAGGGGGAAACCATGTTCGATGAGATGACCGGCGATGGCGGCGTACGCCCGCCCTACCACGACATCGCCGCCTGGCTTGAGGCGATGGGCCCCGAGGCCATGGAGCTGAAGCGGCTGGAGGCGGAGACGCTGTTCCGCCGCATCGGCATCACCTTCGCGGTCTATGGCGAGGGGGGCGACCCCGAGCGCCTGATCCCCTTCGACCTCATCCCGCGGGTGTTCTCCGCCGAGGAGTGGCGCACTCTCTCGCGCGGGATCACCCAGCGCGCCCGCGCGCTCAACGCCTTCCTGTGGGACGTGTACCACCGCGGCGAGATCCTGAAGGCGGGCGTGATCCCGGCCGACCTCATCTACCGCAACGCCGCCTTCCTGCCGGAAATGATGGGCGTGGACCCGCCGGGGCGCATCTACAGCCACATCGTCGGCATCGACATCGTCCGCACCGGCCCGCACGAGTTTCTCGTGCTGGAGGACAACTGCCGCACGCCCTCCGGCGTCTCCTATGTGCTGGAGAACCGCGAGATCATGATGCGGATGTTCCCCGACCTCTTCGCCGGCGGGCGGGTGCTGCCGGTGGACGGCTACCCCGACATGCTGCGCGCGACGCTGGAGGAGGTGGCGCCGCCGGCCTGCAAGGGCGACCCGACCTGCGTGGTGCTGACGCCGGGGCCGCTGAACTCCGCCTACTACGAGCACAGCTTCCTCGCCGACCAGATGGGCGTCGAACTGGTCGAGGCCCGCGACCTGTTCGTGGACGAGGGCAAGGTGTGGATGAAGACCACCCAGGGCCCCAGCAGGGTGGACGTGATCTACCGCCGCATCGACGACGACTTCATCGACCCGCTGGTGTTCCGCCCCGAGAGCGTGCTGGGCGTGGCGGGGCTGATGAACGCCTACCGCTCGGGCGGCGTCACCATAGTCTCCGCGCCCGGCGCCGGCGTGGCCGACGACAAGGCCGTGTACTGCTACGTTCCCGACATGATCCGCTTCTACCTCGGCGAGAAGGCGATCCTGAAGAACGTGCCGACCTGGAAGTGCTCCGAACCCGAGGACTGCGCCTATGTCCTCGCCCATCTCGACGAGGTGGTGGTGAAGGAGGTGCACGGCTCGGGCGGCTACGGCATGCTGATCGGGCCGAAGTCCACGGCGGCCGAGCGCGACGTCTTCGCCCGCAAGATCCGCGAGGCGCCCGGCGTGTTCATCGCCCAGCCGACGCTCGACCTCTCGACGGTGCCCTCGCTCAGCCCGCTCGGGCCGAGCCCGCGGCATGTGGATTTCCGCCCCTTCGCGCTCGTCGGCAAGGACATCCGCCTCACCCCCGGCGGGCTGACGCGCGTGGCGCTGCGCGAGGGCTCGCTGGTGGTGAACTCCAGCCAGGGCGGCGGCGTGAAGGACACCTGGGTGCTGACGGAATGACCGGCGCGCGTCGCAGGGGGGAGATCTGATGGCCACGCTCAGCCGCACCGCGGCCGACCTTTTCTGGATGGCCCGATATCTGGAGCGCGCGGAAGCCATGGCGCGGCTCGTGGAGATGGGCCGCCGGATGGCGATGCTGCCGAACTCGGCGGAGGGGCATCGCGAGGAATGGCGCTCGGTCGCCGCCGCCGCCGGCTGCGCGGCGCATTTCGAGGATCGCGACGTCGACCAGAAGACGGTGATCGTCGGGCTGGTGCTGGACCGCGCCAACCCGTCCTCCATCGTCTCGTGCCTAGACCGCGCCCGTCACAACGCCCGCTCGGTGCGCACGGCGCTGACGACGCAGGCCTGGGAGACGCTGAACGAAGCTTGGCTAAGGCTCGGCGACCTGACCGAATCGGCGGCGCTGCGCGAGCTGCCGCAGACGCTGGACTGGGTGAAGGGCCGCTGCGCGCAGTTCCGCGGCGCCTCCGACGCCACCATGCTGCGCGACGACCGCTACGACTTCGCCCGGCTCGGCCTGCTGATCGAGCGCGCCGACATGACGCTGCGCCTGCTCGACGTGAAGCATTACGTCCTGCTGCCGGAGACCGACGTGGTCGGCGGCGGGCGCGACCGTCATCAATGGACGTCCGTGCTGATGGCGACCTCCGCGCTCAGGGCCTATCACTGGGTCTATCGCGGCGACTTCTCGCCGTGGCGCATCGCGGATTTCCTGATCCTCAACGGGGCCTGTCCTCGCTCGCTGGCCCATTGCAGCCTGGAGTCCGTCGCGGTGCTGGACCGGCTTGCGCGCGGCTACGGCGAGCGTCACGCCTGTCACCACACCGCCTCGGAGACGGTGGCGCTGCTCAGCGATCTCGACATCGGCGCCATCTTCCATGACGGTCTGCACGAGTTCCTCACGCGCATGATCGCGCGCAATAACCGGCTCACGGCGGAGATCGCCGACGCCTATCATTTCTGAGGGATCATGCGCCTCTCCGTCCGCCACGCCGTCACCGTCTCCGTGTCCCCGGCCGCGCCGGGCGTCGCCGTACGGCTGAAGATGTTCCCGGCGGCGTTCGAGGGGCAGAGGACCCTGGCGTGGCGGGTGCTGCTGAATGGCGAGGCCGCGGCCCCCGATTTCGTGAACGGCTGGGGCGACGGCGTCGCGACGCGCTTCCTGCGTGGAGGCGTGAGCGCGCTGGAGATCGTCGCGGCGGGAGAGGTCGAGACGACGGACTGCGCCGGCGTGCTGCGCGGCTTCCGCGCCCCGCTGCGCCCCGGCGTCTGCCTGCGCGAGACCTCGCGCACGCGCCCCGACGCCGCCATCGCGGCGTTGGCGAAGGAGGCGGTCGCCGGCGCGGCCACGCCGCTCGACAGCGCCCACGCTCTGCAGGACGCGGTTACGCGGCGCATCGCGCCGACGGGCGCGGCGCATCAGAGCGCGGCGGCCGCCCTGAGCGCGGGCGAGGGCGGCGCCGACGAGATCACGCATGTGCTGATCGCGGCCGCGCGCTCGATGGGGTGGCCGGCGCGCTTCGTCTACGGCTATCGGCTGGCGGACGCCCCAGGCGCCTCCGACGCCCCGGACGAAGCTGGCGGCGCGGCGAAGGCCGGGACCGACGAGGCGGAGGCGGCGGCGGAGGCGGAGGCGGCGCGCTCGGCCATGGTGGCCGCGCTCACGCAGCCCCATGGCTGGGCCGAGCTCTGGGTCGAGGGCATCGGCTGGATCGGTTTCGACGCGGCGCACGACCTCTGCCCGACCGACGCCTATGTGCGGCTGTGTTCGGGCCTCGACGCCGTCGACGCCGCCCCGCTGCGGGTCCACGCCGAAGGCGGCGCCGAGACCTCCGCGACTGCGGAGGTCGCCGTCGTTGCGGGCGAGGGCGGCGGGAGGCAGGCCGGCGGTCAGACCCAGCAGTAGCCGCTCAGCGCGCCGGGTCGTCGGCCATCGCGAAGGCGGCGCTGGCGGCGAGCCAGCCCTGAAGCGCCGCGAACACGCCGCCGGCGCGCAGGATCAGATGTTCGCCGCTCGTCGTCACGAGGCCCATGGACCGTGAGAGGGAGCGCACGGGCGACTGGCCCTCGGCGCTGGCGAGCCGGCCGCGCTCGCTGAACATCGGCGCCGCGCGCTCGGCGTTGATGCGCCGGATCTCGCCGTGAACCGCGGCGAGCGTCTCGAGATAGGCTGCGGCTGCGGCGCGTGTCGCGGCGTCGGCCTCCGGCGAGGCGACGGCGGCCTGCGCCCCGGCGCACGCGTCGGCGATGGCGGCGATGGGCGCGATGTGGGGGCCGCTGCGGGGCAGGAAGCGCGCACGGTTGTCGTAGTGGCGGCAGGCGGCGGCGCCCACTGTCTCCACGTCCCGCCCGGCGGCGAAGCCCGGGCCGGCGACGCCGGCGGATGCGAGGCTGCAGACGACGGCGATGACGGCGATGCGCATGGTCTCGACCTCCAGTTGTCCAGACATCATGGTAAGATTAACCGCAAAGCGTCAATAAAATGTTATAAACGCGTGAGCGCCCACGGATGCGCTCGTCCCCAGGCCATTGCCATGGCGCGGCCGGCGGGCATGACTGGGGCCTGTCAGCGGCGCAGGCCGCGCGCAGAAGCCGCCGGAGCCGCCCCATGCCGAAGTTCGCCGCCAATCTGAGCATGATGTACGGAGAGTGGGACTTCCTCGACCGTTTCGCCGCCGCGGCGGAGGACGGTTTCGGCGCCGTCGAATACCTGTTTCCCTACGATCATCCCGCTGCGGAGCTGCGTCGGCGGCTCGACGACAACGGTCTCGTGCAGGCGCTCCACAATCTGCCGCCGGGCGACTGGGCGGCCGGCGAGCGCGGCGTCGCCATCTTCCCCGAGCGCGTGCCGGAGTTCCGCGAGAGCGTGGCGCGCGGCGCGGACTACGCCGCCGCGCTGGGGGCGCAGTCGGTCAACTGCCTCTGCGGCCTTGCGCCGGAGGGGGCGGACCGTGCGCGGCTCTCGGCGACGCTGGTGGAGAACCTGGCCTTCGCCGCCGGGCGCATGGCGGCGGTCGGGGTGAAGCTGGTGGTCGAGCCGATCAACAGCCGCCGCGACATGCCCGGGTTCTTCCTCAACACCGTGGCGCAGGCGGCGGAGCTGCTGGACGCCGTCGGCGCCGACAACCTCTCCATCCAGTTCGATATCTACCACGAGCAGGTCATGGCCGGCGATCTGGCGCCGTCGCTCAAGACGCATCTGCCCCGCATCGGCCATGTGCAGGTCGCCGACACGCCGGGCCGGCACGAGCCGGGCACGGGGGAAATCAACTACGCCTTCCTGTTCGACTGGCTCGACCAGATCGGCTATCGCGGCTGGGTCGGGTGCGAGTACCGCCCGCGCGCCGGGACGCGCGCGGGCCTTGACTGGATCAGGCCCTGGCTCGGCGGGCGCTGAACGGGCTCACGCGGCGATCTGCGCCTCGATTTCGCCCTTGACGCCGTCCGGCAGGCCCAGCGCGGCGGCGAGGCTGTCGAGATAGGCGCGCTCCATCGGGTGGTCGGCCCCGCAGACCAGCGCCGACATGGCGTAGATCTCGCGCGCGGCCTGCTCGCTGTCGGCCAGCGCCGCGATGGCCTGGGCGTCGATCGGCTTGTCGAGCTCGGCTGCGAGCGCGGCTCGGGCGTCCTCGCCCATCTCGCTCAGCCGTCCCTCGATGATGCCGCGCTCCTCTGCGCTGATGTGGCCGTCGGACTTCGCGGCCGCGACCATGGCGGCGAGCAGCGCGTGGGCGCGGGTCTCCGCGGCGGGGCCGTCGAGGTTGGTGATCGGCGCCTCGGGCCCCGAGATCCGCTCCGGCTGCGCCTCTGAGGCCGCCGCCGCGGAGTGCTTCACATAGGCGTCGTAGGCGAGCTTGCCGAGATAGCCGACGCCGCCGGCGAGCACGCCGGCCTTGGTGATCGAGCGCCCGCTCCTGGTGCCGAGCAGCAGCCCCAGCACCGCCGTCGCCGCCGCGCCGCCGAGGGCCGCGTTGCGCATCTGGCCGCGCGCCGCCGGGTCTTCCCCGACGCCGAGCTTCTGCGCCGCGGCGTCCTCGCCCTTGCCGTAGAGTTCCTGTCCCGAGGTCATGATCTGATTGAGCAGCGATCCGAAGTTCATGGCTTGCCTCCTGTCATGCGCCGACGCGCGCCCCGTCGCAGGGCCGCTGACAGATAGGCGGGGAAACGGGCCGACGCGACCAGATTCGCTGCGCTGGCCCGCTTTCGCCCTGCGGCGCGGTCGCGCGCGGTCAGCCTGCGACGCGGTCGCGCGCGTCCAGCCAGTCGGGCAGGGCGGCGATCGAGGGGAGAATCGCATCGGCGAGCGGCGCCAGGTCGTCATGGCGGGCCGGGCCCGTCAGCACCCCGATCGCGAGGGCTCCGGCGGCGCGCGCGGCCCCGAGATCGTGCACGCTGTCGCCGATCATCGCCACGGCGCGCGGCGCCACTCCGGCGGCGGCGGCGAAGGCGAGCACCATGTCAGGGGCCGGCTTCGGCGCATGGCCGCTGTCGTAGCCTGCGATGAAGGAGAAGCGGTCGAGCGCGCCGACCGCCGCAAGATGGTCGCGCGCCGCCGCCTCTCCGTCGTGGGTGGCGACGCCGAGCGCGAGGCCCCGCGCGAGCAGACCGTCCAGCAGGCCCGGCAGGTCCGGCGCGGCGGGGGTGAGAGTCAGGCCCCCGGCCGCCGCGCTCGCGTCAAGCGCCAGCGCCTCCAGCCGCTTCGCGTCGAGCCCCTCGGTCATCGGCGCCCAGACATGCGCCAGCGCGTCGGCGGAGCCGGCCACGATCACCGACCCCGCCGCGAAGGCGCCGCTCTCGATGTCGAAACCGCAGGCGGCGCCGAGCGCGCGGCGCCGGTCCGGGTCGTCGGGGGCGAGACGCTCGATCAGCGCATGGGCCGCGCGCCGCCATGTCGCGGCGAAGTCGAACAGGGTGCCGTCCTTGTCGAACAGCACGGCGCGAATCTGCGCTCGCCCAGGCATCGCTTGGTCCCCTATCGTCGCGTGGCGGCACCCTGACGCGGCGGCCTCGCCGCGGCAAGCAGGCCGTTGGCGGGCCAATCGAAATAATGGTCCACGATTGGTCTTGAGTCGTGTGCACGAATCCGGCATGTTCGCGGCATGACCACGGCGAACCAAGCTCTCGACCGCCTGCGCGCAGCCATAGAGGATGGCGAGTACGGCGCGGGCGCGCGCCTGCCAGCCGAGCGCGCGCTGGCCGTCTCCCTCGGGCTCGGCCGAGGCACGCTGCGCAAGGCGCTCGCGGCGCTGGAGCGGGAGGGCCGCATCCGCCGTCGCGTGGGGGAGGGCACGTTCGTCGCCGACGGAGAGGCCGCGACGCTGCGCTTCGACGCCGCGCCGAGTCCGGCGGACGTGATGGAGGCGCGGCGGATGCTGGAGCCCGCCATCGCCCACGCCGCGGCCCTCCGCGCCAAGGCCCCCGAGGTCGCCGAGATAACGCGGCTTGCGAACCCCGAGGGCGACGGGGTCGACTGGCGCGGCTGGGAGGCGCGCGACATCGCCTTCCATGCCGCGCTCGCCGCCGCCAGCCGCAACCCGCTGCTCAGCGCGCTGCTCACGATGATGCACGAGATGCGCGAGCGGGAGGACTGGGGCCGCCTGCGCAGCCGGACGCTCACGCCCGAACTTCAGACCTCCCACGCCCGCCAGCACGCCGCGATCGCCGCGGCTGTGGCGGATCGCGACGCGCCAGGCGCCGCCGCGGCGATGCGCGCCCATCTCCTCGCCGTCGAGACCGATCTCGCCGGCGAAATCCAGAACGCCGATCCGGGCGAAGCCGCGCCCACCGACCTGCAAGGAGCCGAAGATGTCCGCTGAAATCCTGAGCGCCGTCGAGCGCTTCGCCTCTCGCGGAAACGGGCCCGCCATCGGCGCTCCGGGCAGGCCGGACCTCGACTACCCCGCGCTCGCGGCCCAGATCGCCGCCGGCGCGCGTCAACTCGCCGGCCTCGGCGTCGCGCCGGGAGACGCGGTGGCGATCGTGCTGCCGAACGGGCCGGAAATGGCGACGGCGTTCCTCACCGTGGCGGCCTGCGCCACCGCGGCCCCGCTGAACCCCGCCTACACCGAGGACGAATACGCCTTCTACATGGAGGATCTGGACGCGAAGCTGCTGATCGTCGCCGCAGGGGTCGAGACGCCCGCCCGCGCCGCCGCGGCGCGACTCGGCGTCAGGATCGCCGAGCTTGCGCACGACGCGACCGAACCCGCCGGCGCCTTCACGCTGGTCGACGCGCCCGGCGCCGCCGCGCGCCGCAACGGCCCCGACGACGTGGCGCTCGTGCTCCACACCTCCGGCACCACCTCGCGCCCGAAGATCGTGCCGCTGACCGCCGGCAACATCGAGGCCTCCGCCGGCCACATCGCGGCGGCGCTTCACCTCACCGGCGAGGACCGCTGCCTCAACATCATGCCGCTGTTCCATATTCACGGGCTGATCGCGGCGGTCCTCTCCAGCGTCTCCGCGGGCGCCTATGTCTGCTGCTCTCCCGGCTTCAACGCGATGCGGGTGTTTGCCTGGATGCACGAGTCGCGGCCGAGCTGGTACACCGCCGTGCCCACCATGCACCAGGCGATCCTCTCCCGCGCCGGCCGCAACGCCGACGTGATCTCGCAGACGAAGCTGCGGCTGATCCGCTCGTCCTCCGCCTCGCTGCCGGCGCCGGTGTTCCACGAGCTGGAGAAGACCTTCGGCTGCCCGGTGATCGAGAGCTACGGCATGACCGAGGCCGCGCACCAGATGGCCTCAAACCAGCTCCCGCCGGGCAAGCGCAAGCCGGGTTCGGTGGGCGCCGCCGCCGGGCCGGAAGTGTCGATCATGGGCGAGGACGGGTCGCTGCTGGCGCAGGGCGAGACCGGCGAGATCGTCATCCGCGGCCCCAACGTCACGCCCGGCTACCGCAACAACCCCAAGGCCAACGCGGAGAACTGGACCAATGGCTGGTTCCGCACCGGCGACCAGGGCGTGATGGACGAGGACGGCTTCATCTCGATCAACGGCCGCCTGAAGGAGATCATCAACCGTGGCGGCGAGAAGGTCTCCCCGCGCGAGGTCGACGACGTGCTGATGGAGCACCCCGCCGTGGCGCAGGCCGTGGCCTTCGCCCTGCCGCACGAGAAGCTGGGCGAGGAGGTCGCCGCGGTGATCGTGCTGAAGGAAGGCGCCAGCGCCGAGGCGAAGGAGATCCGCGAATTCGCCGCGAAGTCGCTGGCGGCGTTCAAGGTGCCGCGCGAGATCATCTTCATGGACGAGATCCCCAAGGGCGCGACCGGCAAGCTCCAGCGCATCGGGCTGGCCGACAAGCTGGGGCTGACCAAGGCCGGCGCGGCGTAAGGGGGCCCTGCGATGAAAGTGTGCATCTTCGGCGCCGGCGCCATCGGCGGCTATCTCGCAGTGCGGATGGCCAACGCCGGCGTCGACGTCTCGGTGGTGGCGCGCGGGCCCAACCTCGCCGCCATCAGGGAGCACGGGCTGCGCCTGCGCATCGACGGGCGGGAGGAGGTCGCGAAGGTCGCGGCCTCCGACAGCGCCGCCGATCTCGGCCCGCAGGACTACGTGTTCACCACGCTCAAGGCGCACTCGTTGCCGCCGGTGGTGGACAGGATGGCGCCGCTGTTCGGGCCCGACACCGCCTTCGTGACCGCGATGAACGGCGTGCCCTACTGGTACTTCCACGGGCTCGCCGGGCAGGACTGGCGGACTGTCGAGGCGGTCGATCCGGGTGGGCGCGTGTCGCTGGCGATCCCGCCCGGACGCGCCATCGGCTGCGTCGTCTATCCCGCGACCGAGAGCCCCGAGCCGGGCGTCGTCGAGCACCATGACGGCGACCGCTTCACGCTCGGCGAGCCGGACGGCTCGAAGAGCGAGCGGGTGAACGCGCTTTCGAAGGCGATGATCGAGGCGGGCTTCAAGGCCCCGGTGCGGCCGCGCATCCGCGACGAGATCTGGGTGAAGCTCTGGGGCAACCTCGCCTTCAACCCGCTCTCCGCCCTCACGCATCAGACGCTGGACGTGCTCGCGACGCAGGACGACCTGCGCGGCGTGGCGCGCGCCATGATGCTGGAGGGCAAGGCTGTCGCGGAGGCGCTGGGCGTGAAGTTCTCCATCGACGTCGACAAGCGCATCGCGGGGGCAGCGGAGGTGGGCGCGCACAAGACCTCGATGCTGCAGGACCTCGAGCGCGGGCGGCCGATGGAGATCGACGCGCTGCTGACCGGCGTGTGCGAGCTCGGCGCAGCGGCCGGCGTCGCGACGCCGACCCTCGATCTGGTGCTGGCGCTGGTGCGGGCCCGGGCGCGGGCGGCGGGCTGCTACGAGGGTTGAGAGGGGGCGGCGCCGCGTCAGCCCGGCGTGGCTGCGCAGTTGCGCTCCAGCTTGAGGCGGGCGGCGTCCGCCGCCCAACTCGACTCGCCCAGCGTGTCCAATGCGTCGCCGATCGACGCGCAGAGGCGCGCGCCGTCGGCGGGCGGCGGCGCGTCGGTCCAGAAGCGCCGCGCTGCAGTCCAATGGCCGACTTCCTCGAGGAAGGAAACGCCGAAGTAGTAGGCGGACGCCAGCGAGTCCGAGAACCCCTCTTCCAGACGGAACCCGCCGTCCTTGTCGAGCGTGTTCCGCAGGGACCACGCGATCATTTCAGGGATCTTGTCGCGCGCCCACGCCTGATCGGCTTCGCTGATGTGCGGCCAGCCAAAGCGCAGGATGCGCGCCACGTCATAGAGGTTGTGGTTGTTCCAGTTCATGCGCGCGCGCCAGCCATAGGGATATGTGGCCTCCTCGCGCGCCCTGAGCGTCTCGATTATCGCCGGCCACCGTTCGACGTCGCCCCGCGCATAGGCGACGATGTGATAGGTCATGCTGAGGTCGGCGGTCTTCACGATGCGATCACCGTCGAGATACCAGGCGCCCCACCAACCGGTTTCGTGATCCTGCGCGCCGGTGAGAAAGAACTTGAACGCCTCCGCGACCGCGCTGAGCCGCGTCGAGGTCGTCAGATCGACGGCTTCGACCCATTTCGCGCTCAGATGCTGCTTGAAGACGCTCTGGCTGAGGGAGATCATAAGGCTGGCGAGTTCGCCGCGGTTGTCCACCCCGGTATGGGCGATGTCGGAGACCAGCAGCGACTGCATGCGATCGAGGAGCTTCTTGGGGGTGTCCAACTCCCTGAGCGAGGTGATGCGGTAGCGCGGCGCCCGGCCCTCGTCGACGAGCTTCTGGAGACCGGCCACGGTCGCGCCGATGCGCATGAAGTATTCTTCGTAGCACACCCCCCAATGTCCATCGACGGGCGACTGCGCGGCGGCGTAATGCTGGTCGGGATCTTCAAGGCTGATCTCGATGCGGTCGAGCTTTTCGCCGAGACGACTCCAAAGCGCAGTATAGCGATACAGCCATTTGGCTTCGAGATACATCTGCTGGGAACAGTGCAGGTCCTTGCCTTCGGCCTCCGCCTTCGCGAGCAGGTAGGCGACGGCGTTCATGCGGCGGCCGTACTCAAGGCGGTTCTCGGAATAGTTGCGATCGAACTGCTCGAACTGCCTCGTGATCATCGCCTGGTGTTCCCGCCCGGGGTCGACCTCCAGGCGCTCTCCCGAGGCGCTCGCCCCCTTGGCCGTCGTGATGATGGGCTCGCTCTGGTTGTCGGCGCCAGCCGGCCAGGCGACGCAGAGAGAGAGCGAAAACGCGATGGTCAGGCGCAGAAACATCGACAACTCCCGATTCGACCCATGCCCATCGTAGCGCGAACCGGCGCGGAAATGCGCCCTTTCGGCATGCCGCCGACGTGCTGCCGATGAGTGCGCCGGCGCGCGAGCGGCGCACTGCTTCGGCGGCTCAGGCGGACCAGAGCTGTGGCTGCAACGTGGCCGCGCCGACGAGGATCAGGCTCAGCGCCCAGACGATCGAGAGGTCGAACCAGCCGCGCCTGAGAAAGCTCAGGCCCAGCCACCCGTGGACCAGCAGCGCGACGGCGCCCCCCGCCGCGATCATCGCCGCCGCATGCGCCGCCGCCACCATGAGCGCGGCGCCGGCGGCGCCCGCCATCAGCGCGCCCGCCGCCTCGGGCCCGGCAGACCCCGCGGCGCAGAGACCGAGATAGGCCGGAAGCAGCATCAGCCCCGCGCCATGGGCGATCGCCACCGCGAAGGACCACAGCGCCAGCCGGCTCGGCGGAATTCGGGCCAGCGCCCTGGGGTGCCGCCGCCAGACCAGCAGCGCCGCGCCGGCGAGGATCAGCAGCGCCGAGGCGGCGAGCCGGATCTCCTCCTGATGCCGCGCCAGCGTCGCCAGCGCCGCGAAGGGCAGCAGCATCGCCAGCATCGCCGCGAAATGCCCCAGCGCCAGCGGCCCGAGCGCGCGCAGCAGATGCGCGCGCCCGCGATGTCCCGCGCCGCCGTTCATCAGCCCGGCGGAGACCGCGAGCGGCCACCCCATCCCCGGGTTCAGCCCGTGATAGAGGCCGCTCCCAAGGACTGCGAGCCAGAGCAGCGCCGTGGATTGCTCGAACACCGCCGCTCAGACGTTCGGGTAGCAGAAGCTGTCGGTCGAGCAGTCGCCGCCCTCCAGCCTGATCTGGTGCGCGCGGTAGCCCTTGGGAAACTCGACGTGGAAGGCGGGGTCGAGCGTCAGCCCGCCATCGGGGCCGACGTCGGCCTTGACCATCGCGCCGCCCCGCTCGCCGGGATAGAACTGGTCGTCCCAGGTCGAGTAGAGCGAGTTGGTCCAGTAGACGCGCTTGCCGTCGCGGCTGATCTCCAGCATCTGCGGGCCATAGCCGAACGCCTTGCCGCTCGGGTGGGCCGTGTTGCGCACGACCCCGCCAAGATGCACGGAGCCGGCCAGCGTCGGCCTGCGCGGCTCGCTCACGTCGTACTGCCGCAACTCTCCCGTGCCCCAGCAGGCGACGTAGAGGAAGCGGTCGTCGAGCGAGAGGTCGATGTCCGTCACCAGCGGCGGGACGGCGCCGAAACCCTGCAGCAGCGGCGGCAGGGCGTCCTTGTCCGCCGGCTCGGCGGGAATGGCAGCGGTCTTCTCGCAGTGGAATTTCCCGCCCTCGCGCCACCACGTCCAGATCGAGCCCTCGAGGTTGTTGGTGTCCACGACGACGCCGAGGAAGCCGTATTCCTTCGCCGGGTCATGGGCAGGCCGCACCTCCAGCGCCATCTGGTGGTTGGCGCCGAGGTCGATGGTCTGGACATGGCGGCGGGCGCGCAGGTCCCAGAAATGCAGGCTGTGGCCGTAGCGGTTGGCGAGCAGATCCTCCGGCACGACGCCGTTCTCGTACTGCGGCGGCAGCCCCCATTCGCTCGACACCATGTAGTCGCGCGGCAAGTTCCACCAGAAATCATAGTGCTTGTCCTGCGGGCCGCGGTCCATCTCCCACCGGCCGCGGATCTCGAAGGTCTCGCAGTCCATGATGAAGATGCCCGGCGGGCCGTCTGTCCCGTCCGCGCCGCCGCCGCCCAGCGTCGAGACGTAGACGCCCTCCGGCCCGCAATGGACCGTGTGGGGGCGCGAATAGCCGGTGCGGGCGAACAGCTCCTCCGGCTCGATGATCTTGTGGATCGTCGGCTTTCGCGGGTCGGGCTGCGTGTCGATCACATAGATGCGCGAGGAGCGGATGCCGGGGATGATCAGGTAGCGCCGCTGCAGGAAGGCGTGGCCCGTCAGCGGCGACAGCGCCGAGGAGCAGGCGTTCCAGCCGAAATGGTGGAACTCGTCGCCCTTGTTCGGCATCGCGAGCATGTGGACGATCTGACCGCACGTCCCGGAGGACGGATCGACGTCGACCACCGCCAGCGCGTCGGGCTGCGAGAAGTCGGGGCTCAGCATCAGCGTGTAGGCCAGGGTCTCGGGCGGCGCCGCCATCGCCATGCGCGGCGAGGGGTGGAAGGTCGGGTCGGGTCTCAGGTTCATTGCGGATCCTCCGGTTCTGGGCCGGTTCGGACGACCGGCTTGCCGGGGCCGCCGCGGCGGCGGCGCCGGAGCGGACAGCATGCGCCACGGCGGCAGGTCGGCGAAAGGTCAATCTCGTCGCGGCGCCGGCGCGCCCTCGGCCGCGCCCCCATCTCGCGCGTCGACCGGTCCGATCCCGTCGCCGCCGCCCAGCGCGCGCAGGGCGTTGAGGATCGCGGCGACGTCGATCAGTTCTTGCAGCAGCGCGCCCTGCACAGGGGTGATCAGGCCGAAGGCCGCCGCGACCATCCCGAGAATCGACAGGCCCACCCCGACGAAGACGCTCTGCAGCGCGATGGCGCGGGAGCGGCGGGCGATGAGGACGGCCGGCAGCGCGCGGGCGACGTCGTCCACCAGCAGCACCACGTCCGCCGTCTCCGCCGAGGCCGCCGCGCCGCGGGCGCCCATCGCCATGCCGACATCGGCCGCCGCCAGCGCGGGCGCGTCGTTCACGCCGTCGCCGACCATCATCACCGGGCCGTGCTTGCGCTCCGACAGCACGACGAGCACTTTCTCGTCGGGCGTCAGGTCCGCGCGGATGGCGTCGAGCCCCAGCCCGCCGGCCACCGCCTCGGCGACGTCGCGCCGGTCGCCGGTCGCCAGGACGATGCGCGCGACGCCGGCTCCGCGCAGCCCTGCGATCAGCGCCTGCGCGCCGTCGCGCAGCGCGTCGGCCATGACGATCTCGCCGAGCGCCGCGCCGTCGGCCGCGACCGCGACCGTCACCGCCCCCGCCTCGGCCGCGGCGTCGGGGCCGGATTGCGCGTCGGGCGCGTCCCGGCTCCGCACGTCGCTCCCCGCATCCCCCGGCTGCGCGCCGAGGCGGGAGCGCACGAAGCGCCGCCCGCCGACGACGACGCGGCGGCCCTCCACGACGCCCTCCAGCCCCTCTCCCGCGGTCTCGCGCACGTCGCTCGGCGTCGAGAGCGCCAGCCCGCGCTCCCGCGCCGCGGCGACCAGCGCCTCAGCCACCGCGTGGCGCGACACCTGATCGAGCGAGGCGGCGAGCCGCAGCGCCTCCGCAGGGTCGACGCCCGGCGCCGGCGCGACGCGCCGCAACGCCGCGCGGCCATGGGTGAGCGTGCCGGTCTTGTCGAGCACCAGCACCCGCACCGCCGCCAGCGTCTCCAGCGTCTTGCCGCTCTTGACGAGCACCCCGCGCCCCGCGGCCCGCGACAGCCCGGCCACGAGCGCCACCGGCACGGCGAGGATCAGCGGGCAGGGCGTGGCGACGACGAGCACCGCGACGGCGCGCGTCGGGTCGTCGGTCAGCCCCCAGGCCGCAGCGGCGAGGGCCACGGTGGCCGCAAGAAACACGATCGCATAGCGGTCGGCGAGCCGCGCCATCGGGGCGCGAGCCTTCTGGGCCCCCTCCACGATGCGCAGAATGGCGGCGAAGGCGCTGTCGGCGGCGCACTTCTCGGCGGTCAGGTCGAACGGCTCGCCGACATTGGCCGAGCCGCTCAGCACCGGCTCGCCCGCCATGCGCTTCACCGGCAGCGGCTCGCCGGTCAGCGTGGACTGGTCGAGCACCGCGACGCCGGCCGCCACGGTTCCGTCCACGGGCGCGACGTCTCCCTTGCGGATCAGCAGCCGGTCGCCGGGGGCGATGGCGTCGAGCGCGATCTCCTCCAGCTCGCCGTCGCGGTGGCGCATCGCGCTGCGCGGAGCGTGGGAGAGCAGGGCGGTCATCTCGCGCCGCGCGCGCGCCTCGGCGAAGCTCTCCAGATACTGGCCGCCGGCGTACATCAGCGCGACGATGGCGGCGGCGAGGTGCTCGCCGAAGGTCATCGCCGCGCTCATCGACAGCGCGGCGACGATGTCGAGCCCGATCTCGCCGCGGCGCAGGCTCGTCACGATCTCCCAGACCAGCCCGGCGAGCACCGGCGCGGCCCCTGCGAGCCACAGCAGCCGCGCCCAGTCCGCGGCGCCGGACGCCCACGCCGCCAGACCCGCCGCCAGCCCCGCGACCGCGCAGGCGAGCAGGGCGGGCCGCAGAAGAGCGCGCGCGCGATCCGCCGACATGAAACCTCCAGACGCCGCAGACATCGTCCACCTTCGCCGATCCCGCCGCCTTGATCGAGATCAGGCCCGGGGGCGGTCGAGAGATCGCAGAGGCCCCCGCGTCAGCCGTCGTCGAGGCCGGCGCAGCGCGCCCTCGCGCGGGCCGCCGCCGCCGCGGCGCGCCTCCCGGCGGCCCGGACGTCGCCCGCGGCGTCCATCCCCCCGGCGAGCCCGGCCGCCTCCCTCCGCGCCGCCAGCCAGCGCCGCGCCGCCATGTCGGCGTCCGAAGGGCGCCGCCGGTTCACGCCGGGCAGGCCTTCGACGGCGCCGGGTTCGTTCACCGCGTCGAGGTCGGCCCGCAGCCGCGCCGCTTTGCGTCGATGCGCGTCAGGCATGCATGACATGGCGCATCTCCCGTTTGGCGGGAAGAATCTCATGATGAATTGTTGCGCCCCGCGCCGTCGACATGGTGGGATGGCGCATCCGCCCCGCGTCGGCCCGCCGGCGCGCGCCGTCACACGGAGGTCGCCATGACCTGTCGCCGATCCGCCCTCGGGGCCGCCCCCGTCCCCGCCCCCACCCCCGTCCCCGCCACGGCCCCCGCACCCGCCACGGCTCTGCTCGGCGCCGCCCTCGCCGCCGCGCTGAGCGTCGCCGCGCCAGCCCCGGCGCAGACCCCGCCGGGCGTTCTGGTGGTCGCCCAGATCGCCGAGCCGCAGTCGCTCGACCCGCACGCCGTCACGGCCGTGAACGATTTCCGCATCCTGATGAACATCTACGAGGGGCTGGTGCGCTACGCCCCCGGCACACTGGAGGTCGAGCCGGCGCTGGCCGAGAGCTGGGACGTCTCCGACGACGGGCTGGTCTACGAGTTCGCGCTGCGCGAGGGCGTCTCCTTCCACGACGGCGCGCCGCTCGACGCCGAGGCGGTCGTGTTCAACTTCGAGCGGATGCTGGACGAGGACCATCCCTACCACGACACCGGACCGTTCCCACTGAGCTTCTTCTTCTCCGCCGTCGAGAGCGTCGAAGCGGTGGACCCGCTGACGGTGCGCTTCACGCTGGAGGCGCCCTATGCGCCGTTCCTCTCCAACCTCGCCTATCCGACCGGGCTGATCGTCTCGCCCGCCGCGGTCGGCGCGCATGAGGAGGATTTCGGGCGCAACCCGTCCGGCGCCGGGCCGTTCCGCTTCGTCGAGTGGGTCTCCAACAACCGCGTCGTCATCGAGGCCAACCCCGACTATCGCGACGGACCGCCGGACCTTGAGGCTGTCGTGTTCCGCCCGATCACCGACGCCAACACCCGTGTCGCGGAGATGCTCTCGGGCGGCGTCGACGTGATGGTGGAGGTGCCGCCGGACAACCTCGCGATGTTCGAGGACGACCCTCGCTTCGACGTCCACGAGCAGGCCGGGCCGCATCTGTGGTTCCTGATCCTCAACACCCGCGAGGGACCGATGGCGGACCGGCGCGTGCGCCAGGCGGTGAACTACGCCATCGACAAGACCGCGCTGGTGGAGAACGTGCTGTCGGGAACCGCCGAGGTCGCCGCCGGCCCCACGCCGCCGGCCTTCGGCTGGGCCTACAACGAGGCGCTGGAGCCCTATCCCTTCGACCCCGACAAGGCCCGCGCGCTGCTGGCCGAGGCGGGCCACGAGGGCGCCGAACTGACTTTCTACGTCACCGAAGGCGGTTCGGGGATGCTCGACCCGGTGGCGATGGGCGCCGCGATCCAGGCCGATCTCGTCCGTGTCGGTCTCGACGTGACCATCGAGACCTATGAGTGGAACACCTTCCTCGGCCGCGTGAACCCCGGCCTGGAAGGCAAGGCCGACCTCGCGCAGATGGCGTGGATGACCAACGACCCCGATACGCTGCCCTATCTCGCCCTGCGCAGCGAAGCGACGCCCGAGCAGGGCGGCTTCAACTCCGGCTACTACGCCAACCCCGAGGTGGACCGGCTGCTGGAGGACGCCCGCCGTTCGACCGACCAGGACGAGCGCGCGCGGCTCTACCGCGAGATGCAGGCGATCGTGCAGGAGGACGCGCCCTGGGCCTTCATCGCCAACTGGAAGCAGAACGCCGTGACGAGCGCCAAGGTCGCAGGGTTCGAACTCCAGCCCTCCTTCTTCCTGCTGCTGAGGGACGTGACGAAGAACTGAGGGCCTGCGCGCCATGGGCGCCTACATCCTCAAGCGGCTGGCGCTCACCGTCCCGATCCTCGTCGGGCTGTCGATCGTCGTGTTCGCGATGATGGCGCTGATCCCCGGCGACCCCGCGACCGCGATCCTCGGCGCCTACGCGACGCCGGAGAACGTGGAGCGGCTGAACCGCCAGCTCGGGCTCGACCGGCCGCTGGTCGCGCAGTACTTCACCTGGGCCGGCAACCTGCTGCAGGGCGACATGGGGCGCAGCTTCGCGCTCAACCGCCCTGTGGCCGACGAGGTGTTCGAGCGCTTTGGCGCGACGCTGGTCCTCGCCGGCGCGGCGCTGGTTCTGGCCTCGGCGCTGGGCCTGCTGGCGGGGATAATCTCCGCCGTGCGGCAGTTCGGCTGGACCGACAGGGCGCTGACGCTGCTGGTGCTGGTGGGCGTCTCGACGCCCTCGTTCTGGCTCGGCCTGCTGCTCATCATGCTGTTCGCGGTGGAGCTGCGCTGGCTGCCGGCCTCGGGGATGTTCGCGATCTACGGCGGCGGCGACCTGCCGGACCTGCTGGCGCATCTGGCCATGCCCGCCGTCACGCTGGCGGTGGTGGCGGCCGGCGTCATCGCGCGGCTGACGCGGACCGCGATGCTGGAGGTGCTGCGGCAGGACTGCATCAGCACCGCCCGCGCGAAAGGCGTCGCGGAGCGCCGCGTGATCTACGTCCACGCCTTCAAGGCGGCGCTGGTCTCGGTGATCCCGCTGATCGGCGTTCAGGCGGGCTTCGTGCTAGGCGGCGCGGTCTATGTCGAGACGGTGTTCCAGTGGCCCGGCGTGGGGCGGATGCTGGTCGACGCCATCGCGCGGCGCGACCTGCTGCTGGTGCAGGGCGGCGTGCTGGTGGTGGCGGCGTTCTATGTGCTCTTCAACCTGCTGGCCGATGTCGCGCAGACGCTGGTCGACCCGAGGTTGCGGTGAGGGGCCCGCCATGAGCGGTTTGCGGGCCGCGATGGCGCAGCTCGCGCGCAACCGGCTCGCGGCGGTCGGGCTGGCGCTCTGCGCCGCCATCGCGCTGGTCGCGCTCGCCGCGCCTCTGCTGCCGCTGCCCGACCCGAACGCCACCGCGCCCGCCGACCGCCTGCTGCGGCCCGGCGCGCCCGGGCATCCGCTGGGGACCGACCATCTGGGGCGCGACATCCTCTCGCGGCTGGTCTGGGGCGCGCGCGTCTCCATCGCCGTGGGGCTCTCGGCGACGGCGATCGCGGCGGCGGCGGGTTCGCTGATCGGGCTGGTGGCGGGCTATGCGGGCGGCCGGGTGGACGGCGCGCTGATGCGGGCGATCGACGTGGTGATGGCGTTTCCCTACATCCTGCTCGCGCTCGGCGTCGTCGCGGTGCTGGGGCCGGGGCTGATGAACGCGCTCTTCGCCATCGCGGTGGTCAACGTGCCGTTCTTCGCGCGCACCATCCGCGGCGTGACGCTGGGCCTGTCGCGGCGCGAGTTCGTCGAGGCCGCGCGCCTCTCGGGGGCCTCCCACGCGACGATCCTGTTCAGCGAGGTGGCGCCGAACGTGGCCCCGGTGATCGTCGTGACCATGTCCACAACGGTCGGATGGATGATCCTGGAGACTGCGGGCCTCAGCTTCCTCGGCCTCGGCGCGCAGCCGCCGCAGGCCGATCTCGGAGCGATGCTGGGCGAGGGGCGGGGGCTGCTCTTCACCGCGCCGCATGTCTCGGTGATCCCCGGCGTCGTGATCTTCGCGCTGGTGATGAGCATCAACCTGCTCGGCGACGGCGTGCGCGACGCGCTCGACCCGCGGCTGAAGGCCGGCGCGCTGGCCGCGCCCGGCGCGGCGACGGCGGTGCGGCGTTCGGGCGCTGGAGAGCCGGCGAAGGGGGAGGGTCTCGCGGTCTCGGGTCTCGTCACCGAGTTCGCCAGCGGCGGCCGCAGCCTGCGCGCGCTCGACGGCGTGGATTTCGCCGTGGCGCCGGGCGAGCGGCTGGCGCTGGTGGGCGAGTCGGGCTCCGGCAAGTCGGTCGCGGCGCTGTCGCTGACCCGGCTGGTGCCCTCGCCGCCCGGCGCGATCACCGCGGGCCGGGTGGACTTCGCCGGCGAGGATCTGCTCGCCGCCGCGCCCGAACGGCTCCGGCGCCTGCGCGGAGACCGCGTCGCCTACATCTTCCAGGACCCGCTGACGACGCTGCACCCGCTCTTCACCGTCGGCGCGCAGGTCGCCGAGGCGTTGCGCGCCCATGCGCCGCTCGGGCGCAAGGCGGCGCGCGAGAAGGCGGCCGAGCTGCTGGAGATGGTGCGCATCCCCGCCGCGCGCCGCCGGCTCGACGCCTATCCGCACGAGCTGTCGGGCGGCATGCGGCAGCGCGCCTGCATCGCCATGGCGCTCGCCAACGACCCCGCGCTGCTCATCGCCGACGAGCCGACCACCGCGCTCGACGTCACCGTGCAGGCGCAGGTGCTCGACCTGATGCGCGGGCTGGCGGAGGCGCGCGGGACCGCCGTGCTGTTCATCACCCATGATTTCGGCGTCGTCTCCGCGCTCTGCGACCGGGTGGCGGTGATGTACGCCGGGCGCATCGTGGAGAGCGGGCCGACGGCGCAGGTGCTCGCGGACCCTGCGCATCCCTACACGGCGGGGCTGATCGCCTGCGTGCCGGTGCTCGGCCGGCCCGACCGCGCGCTCGCCGCCATCGAGGGGCTGCCGCCGGCGCCCGACGCGCTGCCGCCGGGCTGCCCCTTCGCGCCGCGCTGCCCCCATGTCGAGGCGCGGTGCGAGGCCGCGCGCCCGCCGCTCGCGCCGGTCGGCGAGGGCAGGGCGGCGGCCTGCGTCAAGCCGCTCGCGGGGGCGGCGTGAGCGCGCCGCCGCCGCCGGCCATCGAGGCTCGCGGGCTCACCCGCGTCTTCGGCGGCGGGCGCTCGCTGCTCGGCGTAAGGCGGCCGGGCGTGCACGCCGCTCAGGACGTGAGCCTCGCCGCCCATGCCGGCCGGACGCTCGGCGTCGTCGGCGAGTCGGGCTGCGGCAAGTCCACCGTCGCGCGGATGCTCGCGGGGCTCGACCGACCAACGAAGGGCGCCGTCCTGCTCGACGGCGAGGACGTCACGGCAAGGCGCGGCGTCGCCGAGCGGGCGCGGCGCGTGCAGTACGTCTTTCAGGATCCCATCGCCTCGCTCAACCCCCGCAAGACCATCCGCCAGACGCTGGAGGCGCCGATGCGCCGGCTGCTGGGCATGGGCGCGCCGGCCCGCGCCGCGCGGCTGGACGACCTGATGGCGGCGGTTGGCCTGCGCGCGGCCTTCCTCGACCGCCATCCCCACGAGTTCTCCGGCGGGCAGGCGCAGCGCATCGCCATCGCCCGGGCGCTGGCCGCCGAGGCGAAGGTGGTGGTGCTCGACGAGCCGGTGTCGGCGCTTGACGTCTCGGTGCAGGCGCAGGTGCTGACGCTGCTCAAGCGGCTGCGCGCCGAGCTGGGGCTGACGCTGGTGTTCATCAGCCACGACCTCGCCGTGGTCGAGACGATCTCGGACGATCTCGCGGTGATGTATTTCGGGCGGGTGGTCGAGGCGGGGCCGGCGCGCGCGGTCTACGCAGCGCCGCGCCACCCCTACACCGACCTGCTGCTGCGCTCCGCGCCGAGGCCCGGCGTCGAGCGGCTGGAGGCCGAGCGCGGCGCCGCCGACCTGCCCGATCCGCTGGCGCCGCCGCCCGGCTGCGCCTTCGCCGCGCGCTGCCCCCGCGCCGAGCCGCGCTGCCGGGCCGAGCGGCCCGAGCTCGACGAAGGCGGCGACGACGGCGCCCGCGTCGCCTGCTGGCGGCCCCTGCGATGAGCGCGCCGCCGCGCAGCGCCATGCGCGCCGTCTCTCGCGAGCGCATGGCCCTGGCCGCGCGCCGGATGATCGCCGCCGAGGCGCGCCTTGCGCGGCGGTTCTCCGGCGTCTTCGGCTGACCCTCCACCCCGCTTTTCGTGCGTCGCCGGCCCCAGGGTCGCGGGGCCCGAACGGGGCGGCGAAGCCCCCCGGCGAAGCTGCGCGCCCGGCGCGGCGTCGGACCCGGCTGCGCGAGGCCCGCCGCCCCAAGCCGTCGCCCTGTCGCGGTTCTCTTGTCGGCGACTGATCCGGTCAGCGCGGCGAACGCCCTAGCCGCCGCCGCAGCTTTCGGGCGCGGAGACGAGCCCCGCGCCGAAAATGGCGTCGCGGCCCGCCGGGCCCAGATCGCGCGCTCCGGCCGCGAGCCGGCGTCTGACGGCGGAGATCTCGAGGCTCTCCAGCCCGTGGTCGGCGGCGATCGCGGCGGTCACGAAGGGCGCCGCCGCCGAGGTGCCGTTGAGGACGCGCATGCGTCCCCGGTCCATCAGCAGGATGTCGACGCCGGGCGCGGCGAGGTCGATCTCGGCGCCGCGCGCCGCGCGGTCGTAGACCTCCAGCGTCCGGTCCACCGCAGTCACCGCCAGCACGAAGGGGAAAGCCGCGGGGAAGCGGGGCGGGACGGCCGGGCCGTCGTTGCCGGCCGCGGCGACCAGAACCATGTCGCGCGCCGCCGCCCGCGCCAGGCCGCGGTCGAGCAGCTTGTTGCGCGGCCCGGCCAGACTGATGTTGACGACGTCGACGCCCTCGCCGCGAAGCCAGTCGACGGCGCGGAGGATGCCGACGACGCCCGCCGCGTCGCCGCCGTCGATCGCGGGATCGACGACGTTGGCGCTGTGGAGCGCGGCGCCGGTCAGCCGGCCGGGGCCGGTGAGTAGGCCGGCCATCAGGTCGCCGTGGTCGGAGGCGGGCGGCGCGTCGGTCTCGAAGAACTTCCGCTGCACGACGCGGCCATCGGCGAGGCCCGGGTGGGACGGCGCAACGCCCGCGTCGATCATGCCGACCGAGCGCACGGCCTCGCACCCGTCGTCAGGCCATCCGATCAGCGCATTGGCGTAGAAGCGGCCGGCTTCGGCGCCCGTCGCGCTCTGCAGCCGGTAGAGATGGTGCGCGCCCGCGGTCGCGCCGGGCGACGCGGCTTCGATCTCGGCGATGGCCTGCGCGATCGTCCGCCCGGGCGGAATCGCGAGCACGATCAGCACCTCGTCGAGATCGGTCAGACGGTGGGTCGAGATCTCCGTGTAGCCAAGACGCAGCGATCGCGCGAGCGTCGCTTCATGGGGCGGCGCGGTCAGGACGACGACTTCGCGCGCGTCGAGGATCTCCGCGGCCGGCTGGGCGGAGCCGCCCGCTTCCAGCAGGGGCTGAGACGGCGCCGCGCAGGACGCGGCGAGCAGGGCGGCGAGCAGGGCGGCGAGCGGGGCGGCGAGCGGGGCGACTGGGCGCTGGCGCATCTTCGTCCTCCGGCAGGTTCGTTTCAGACGACGGGCCAGGCCTATTCGTCCGCGACGAGGTCGATCAGGGGCGACGCCTCCAGACGCGCCCGGGCCGCGTCGCGGGCTTCCGCCGACGCGAAGCCGAGCCGGTAGAGGCCGATGGCGCCGGGCCCGTCGACGATGCGCGCCTCGACGCTCGTCAGCAGTTCTGCGATGGCCGCAGCGGTCGCGTCGGGCGCGAAGCCGACGCCGAGGACATGCCGTGCGGCGGGCTCGGACGCGGTCCGGTAGGCCGGGGCCTCGCCGCCCGTCCACTGCGCGGCGATGTAGACGGCCTGACCCAGCCCGACGACGGCGAGCAGCGCCGCCGCCGCCCGCCACATGGCCATGCGCCGCGGCGCGGCCGCATCGGCGCGCCCCGAGGGCTCGCGCCTGATGGCGGCCTCCAGCCGGCGCCAGCCGAAAGCCGTGGCGTCCGGTCCGGCGTCCTCGCCGCGAAGCGCCGGCCCGAGCCCGCGCATCAGCGCGATCTCCGCCTTGAGGGCGGGTTCCGCCGCCATCGCCGCCTCGATCCGGTCGGAGAGATCCGGCCGGGCCGCGCCCCGGACATAGGCGAGAAGGTCGTCCTCCGAGAATTGCCGGGTCGCCATTTCCTTCACTCCTCGCTGCGGGCCACTTGTTCTGACACTGCAATGTCGTCCGGCCCGCGCCTCCGGTTCAAATTCATCCGCCGAGGCGGGAAAGGCAGCGCATCAGAAGCTTCTTGGCGTGAAACACCCGCGTCTTGACGGTTCCTTCCGGAATGCCCTCGATCGCCGCGACTTCCGGGTAGCTGAGCTCCTCGAAGAAGGCGAGATGCACCACGGCGCGATGGTTGGCTGACAGCTTCCCGACGCATTCCCTGACGCGCCTGGCGTCCTGCGCCGCGGCGATGACGTCGTCGGCGTTCGGGTCGTCGCCGGGCGTCGTCTCGTCCGGCTCGCCCAGCGACACGCGCGCCTGCTTGCGGACGTGATCGACGGTCTTGTTCCGCGCGAGCGAGAAGATCCATGACCGCACCGAGGAGCGCCCCTGAAAACCCGCCGCGCCGCGCCACACGCTCAGCATCGTTTCGTGAACGATGTCGGCGGCTTCGGACTCGTCGCGCAGGCGGCTGCGCACGAAGCGGCGCACGGGCTCGGCATGCGCGAGGTAGAGCGCGCGCATCGCCGCAACGTCGCCCCCCGCCACGCGCGCCAGAAGCTCGGCGTCGCGCGGGTCGTCCGCCCCTTCGATCATGCAGCCCCTTCCAGTCGGGGCGCGCGAGCGACCCCGGTTCCGTCGGATGCGCGCGGGCCGCGAACCGGCGCTGCGACTGCTGCGTATCACGGAGGCCACATGGCGACCAAGCGCAGGATGGGCCGCGCCGCTTACCGCCGGGGGCGGCGCGTCGACGATCTCCGGAGCGTGTTCCAAGTTGACCGGATCAGTCGGCGACTGGAGAACCGCGACAAGGCGACAGCTTGGAGCGGCGGAGCTGGCGTCGTCAGGCCGAACGCCGCTCCGGTCGGCGCGGGCGCCCGAAGGAGGCGGGATCGCGACGGATGGCCCGCTCGACGGCCTTGAAGTCCAGCGCGGCGCCACGCTTCGCCATCAGGATCGCGACGACGCTTTCGCCGCCGTCCCGCCGAGGCGCGCCGGCTTCCGCGGTCTCCCGCACGCCCGGCCGCTCGCCGAGCGCGGTCGGCGCGTTCGCGAGGCGGCCGACCTCCTGCGCTACCTCGGCCCCGCTGACGGCGACGCCGCCCGGAGGTCGCCCAGAGGCGGTTTTCCGCATGGCGTTCCTGCAAGGCGGGGGTCATCGGAAGGTCGGCCTTGCTGGCGTCGCGGACCGTGCTCGGACGGTCGGCCGATGCTCAATCGGCCTCGACGATGTTCATGTAGCGCGCCAGCCCCGACCGGATGTGGACCTCGGCGGCCTGCCGCGCCTGCTCCGGGCCGCCTGCGGCGACGCCGAGCAGGATCGCCTCGTGCTCCTCGATCGACCGCGCGATGTTGGTGGCGATGGAGAGGCCGCGGCGACGGAAGAGATGCATCTCCTTCACGAGGTTGTCGTAGATCGTCTTGCCCTTGGGGTTGGCCGCCGCCTGCATCAATATGTCGTGGAACTCGATGTTGAGCGCATAGTATCCGTCCGCGTCGTCCTCGACATGGGCGCGGCGCATCCGGTCCATGTTGCGCTCGAGCCTCTGCACGAGATCGCCCTCCATGCCGGCGCCGACCCGCCGCGCCGCCGACGCGCAGGCCATGGCGAAGATGGCCCCGCGCAGGTCGTAGAGGTTGCGCACTTCGGCGATGGTCGTCTCGTGAACGAAGGCCCCGCGGTTCGCGATGAGGTCGATCAGCCCGGAATCCGCGAGCGAACGGATCGCCTCGCGCACCGTGCCCCGGCTCACCCCCATGGCCGTGGACAGCGCGAGTTCGTTGAGCTTCTCGCCTGCCGCGAGATGGCCCTCGATGATCATGCGCTCGATCTCGAGACGCGCCTCGCCGGCGAGCGTCGCCCGCTGCTGACCGATGGATTTCGCCTCAAGCGCCATGGCGCCATGTCGCTGGGCGCGCCCCTCATTGTCAACAATTAACATTTACATTGCGCGGCGTCGGGCCATGGCTTAGACGGATACGGCACGCGCCAGTTCGACGGGAGACCAGCCATGGCAGAGCCTGCGTCGCACCAGACCGCCGGAGCAGCCGCCCCGGCGAGCGAGGCGCTCGCGGGGCTTCGCGTGCTCGACCTCACGCGCGTGCGCTCCGGCCCGACCTGCGTGCGCCAGCTCGCCGACTGGGGGGCGGACGTCGTCAAGATCGAGGCGCCCGAGGATGCGGCGCAGTTTGGCGGGCCGCGGTCGGGGCCTGACTTCCAGAACCTGCATCGCAACAAGCGCAGCCTGACGCTCGACCTGAAGTCGAAGGAGGGTCTGCGGGCCTTCCGCAGGCTCGCCGAGACCGCCGATGTGGTCGTGGAGAACTTCCGACCCGGCGTGAAGAAGCGGCTGGGGATCGACTACGACACGCTCGCCGCCGCCAATCCCGGGCTGATCTACGCCTCGATCTCCGGCTTCGGGCAGGACGGTCCGCTGGCCGACCGCCCAGGCTTCGACCAGATCGCCCAAGGCATGGGCGGCCTGATGTCGATCACCGGCAAGCCCGGCGAGGGGCCGATGCGCGTGGGCATCCCGGTGGCGGACCTGTGCGCAGGCCTGTTCGCGGCGCAGGGGATCATGATCGCGCTGCTGGAGCGGGCGAAGTCGGGCAAGGGGCAGTGGGTTCAGACGTCGCTCCTGCAGGCGCAGGTGTTCATGCTGGATTTCCAGGCCGCGCGCTTCCTCATGGACGGCGAGGTGCCGAAGCAGGCGGGAAACAACCATCCCACGTCGATCCCCACCGGCGTCTTCCGGACTGCGGACGGCCACATGAACATCGCCGTCACCGGCAACGTCATCTGGCGGAAGTTCGCCGAGGCGATGGGCCGGCCCGACTGGCTGACCGACGACCGCTACGAGACGGCGCCGCTGCGCTCGGAAAATCGCGACGCGCTGGGCGCCGAGATCGAGGCGATCACCGAAACCCGCGCCACGGCGGAATGGATCGATACGCTGATCGCCGCCGGCGTGCCGGCTGGCGAGATCAACGACATCGGTCAGGTCTTCGCCGACCCGCAGGTGCGCCATCTCGGTCTCGCCCAGCCCGTCGTCAGCCATGAGCGGGGCGCGACGGAACTCGTCGGCCAGCCGATCCACATGAGCCGCACGCCGAGCCGCATCGCGTCGCCGCCGCCCATGGCGGGCCAGCACTCCGCCGAGATCCTCGCCGAGCTCGGCTACGGCGCCGGCGAGATCGCCGCGATGAAGGCTTCCGGCGCAACCTGACCAGAAAGACCGAGCCATGACCGACAAGATCATCACCGAGCAGTCGGGCGACATCGCCCGCATCGTCTTCAACCAGCCGGAAAAGCGCAACGCGGTCTCGCTGGAGATGTGGGAGGCGGTTGAGGCGGCGGTTACGCGCTTCGCCGCCGACGAGAGCGTGCGCATCCTCGTTCTCTCGGGCGCGGGCGGCAAGGCGTTCGTCTCGGGCGCGGACGTCTCGAAATTCGAGAGCGAGCGCGCCAGCGCCGAGGCCGTCGCCCACTACAACGCGACGACGAAGCGGGTTTACGATCTTGTGGAGGCCTTTCCCAAGCCGACCATCGCGCAGATCGACGGCTTCTGCGTCGGCGGCGGCGTGGCGCTCGCGCTCTGCTGCGACCTGCGCATCTGCGGCGACAACTCGCAGTTCGCGATCCCCGCCGCGAAGCTGGGCCTAGGCTACGGCTTCCCCGGCATCAAGCGGCTGGTCGACGTGGTCGGCCCGGCCTTCGCCAAGGAGATCTTCTTCACCGCCCGCCGCTTCGACGCCGAGGAGGCGCGGATCATGGGGCTCGTCAACCGGGTCGTGCCGGCCGAGAAGGTGGGCGAGGCGGCCGAGGAGACGGCGCGGATGATCGCCGAGAACGCGCCGATGACCGTCAACTCGGTGAAATTCATCGTTGGCCAGACCGTGCTCCCCGAAAGCGGGCGCGACCTCGCCGCCTGCGACGCCCGCGTGAAGGCCTGCTTCGACAGCCAGGACTACATCGAGGGCCGCCGCGCCTTTCTCGAGAAGCGCAAGCCGGAATTCGTCGGCGCATGAGCGCCGGGGCGGCGGCGCGGTCGGTCGACGCGCAGGCGGCGCGCGGGCGGCTGGAGCAGGCGCTCGACGGCCACAGCCAGGCGTTCGAGACCTTCTTTCTCGCGCGCTTTCTCGATCTTTCCTTCGAGTATCTGCCGGCGGACGCGCCGGACGCCGGGAAGGAGGCTTGCCGCGTCTCCTTTCCGGTGAGCGAGATGGTGATGAACCCGCAGGGCTCGCTCCATGGCGGGGTGATGGCCTCGGCGATGGACATCTCCATGGGCCATCTCGTGAACAAGGTGGCGGGGCCGGGCGCGACGATCGAGATGAAGATCCAGTTCATGCGGCCCGTGACCGAGGGCATGGCGACTTGCGAGGGGCGCTTCACGCGGCGCGGCCGCGCGCTCTCCTTCATGGAGAGCCGCCTCACGGGGCCCGACGGCAAGCTCGCGGCGCTTGCGACGGCGACATGGAAGATGCCTGGTTGAGAAAGCAGGGATGACGCGATGCTGACCTCCAAGCCCGGCCTCATGGATGAGGTCCGCGCCCGTTTCGCCCATGTCGACGCCTGCCCGTTCGACGGTCCGCGCGTGTTCTTCGAGAACGCGGGCGGCGCGCTGACCCTGAACTCGGTGGTCGAGACGACGGCGCGCATGGCCGCGATCCCCGACAACCAGGGCCGCGACAACCCCGCCTCGCACGCGCTGGTCGCGATGATCGACAAGGCGAAGGCTGACATGCGGGTGCTTTTCAACGCGCCCGACGGGCAGTTCTTCGTCGGCGAGAGCGGGACCGAGCTCATCTTCCGCCTCGTGCGCGCCGCGGCGATGGGCACGCCCTCGGGGCGGGTGCTCGGCAGCACGCTGGAGCACCCCGCGACCCGCAGCTCAGCCGCGAAGTGGGCCGCGGCGGCGGGCAAGCCCCATGTCCTCGTGCGCCACGACGTCGCGACCGGATCGGTCGGCCCCGACGAGTACGCGCCCGAGATCACGCCCGATACGCGCGTCGCCACGATCCTGCACACCTCGCCCGTCACCGGGATGGGTGTCGACGTCGCGGCCGTCGCGCGCGCGATCCGCGCCGTGGCGCCGGAGTGCTTCATCATCGTGGACGGCATCCAGCACGCCGCGCATGGTCGGCTCGACATCGCCGGCTACGACGTCGACGGCTATGTCGTCTCCCCCTACAAGGCGTTCTCGCGGCACGGCTACGGCGTTGCGTGGGTCTCGGATCGGCTGTCGGCGCTGCCGCACGACCACCTGCTCGACGCGCCCGGCGCGCCGTGGGAGCTCGGCACCCGCGACACCGGCGCCTACGCGACCTTCTCCGACGTGGTGGACTATTTCGAATGGCTGGGGAGCCATTTCACGGTCGCGGAGGACCGCCGCGCGCGCATCGTCGCCGCCGGGGAGGCCATCCACGCCCATGAGAAGGCGCTGACCGACGCGATGCTGCGCGGCGTCGGCAACCAGAAGGGCCTCGCCGACATGGCCGGCGTCACGATCGTCGGCGGCGTCGACAACCCCCGGCGCGAGGGCCTCGTCTCGCTGTCGGTGGCGGGCAGGGAGGCGCCCGAGGTGGTCGCCGCGCTGCGCGACCGCGGCGTGCGCACCCACACCCGCAAGGCCGATCACTACTCGGGCAACATCCTCGACCCGATGGGGCTGGCCACCTGTGTGCGCGTCTCGATGTGCCACTACAACACCGAGGCGGAGGTCGCGCGTTTCCTCGCGGCGATGCGCGAGATCACGGAGGGAGCGGAGGGGGCCTGAGCCGGCGTCAGAGAGCCGCGCGGGCCCGCAGATCCTCCAGCAGGGCGCGGGGCAGGGTCAGTCCGTCCCGCCGCGCGGCCCGCAGCGCCGCCAGCGCACGGTCTCCGGGCATCCGGATCGGCGCGGCGCCGGGCCGGGCCGGCGTCCCGCCGAGGGCTGCGCGGACCGACGCGAGCCGCTCCGCGAGCGCCATCGGGGCCATCAGCGCGCCGGCGTCGATCAGCAGGAACATGTGGCCGAGATCCTGCCGCGCGCCCGGCGAGCCGAAGGCGTCCGGCCCCTCCCATGCGAGCCTGCCGCCCGACAGCCCGGCGGCGAGCAGGTCGAGCATCAGCGACAGCGTCGCGCCCTTGTCCCCGCCGATCGCGAGCAGCACGCCGGAGAGCGCGGCGCGCGGGTCCGTGGTGGGCTCGCCCTGCGCGTCGATCGCCCAGCCTTGCGGGATGGCCTCGCCCACTGCGGCGGCCTTGCGGACGCGCGCGCGCGCGGCGACGGAGAGCGCCATGTCGAACAGCACATGCGCGCCGTTCGGGTCGGGAACGCCGATCCCCAGCGGCGTGTTGCCGAGACGCGCCGCGCGCCCGCCCGCCGGCGCGATCATCGGCGAGGTGGTGGTGGTGACGACGGCGGCGAAACCTGCCTCCGCCGCCTCCCACAGATAGGGCGCGATCGCGCCGAAATGGCTGCCGCCCCGGCAGAAGACGGCGGCGACGCCGGTTCGGCGGGCGGCGGCGATCCCCTCCTCCAGCGCCCGCGCGGCGACGGCCGGGCCGAGCCCGCCGCCGCCGTCGAGCCTGAGCAGCGCCGGGGCGAGGGTCTCGACGCGGGGCGCCGCCGCGGGGTCGACGCCGCCCGCCGCGATCCGGTCGCAGTACTGGCCGACGCGGATGAGGCCGTGGGTGGCGACGCCCATCGCCTCGGCCATGGCGAGAACGCGGGCGGCGGCGCGGGCGGGCCGCTCGGCTGCGCCGGCCCGCTGGAACGCGCGGGCGGCGAGGTCTTCCGCCTCGGTCAGGCTGACGGCCTGCGCCGGCGCGTCCGTGGCGCGCTTCGTCTCCACGCTCAGCCGCCGGCGCTCTCGGCCGACGCCGCATTGCGCGACCCGAAGCGGTTCAGCAGCGGCAGCAGCAGCACCAGCGTCACGGTCACGCCGATGATCCAGAGCGACGGCGCGCGGTCCACGAAGATCATGAAGGAGCCGCGCGAGATCGTCAGGGTCTGGCGCAGCGCCTCCTCGGCGAGCGGCCCCAGCACCAGCGCAAGGACGAGCGCGGCCGGCGAGAACCCGTAGAGCCGCATGAAGAAGCCGATGACGCCCGCGGCGAACATCAGGTAGAGCTCGATGAAGCTGGCATGGACGCTGAACGTCCCGATCGCGCAGATCACCACGACGGTCGGGCCTAGGATGCGATAGGGCACCTTGATGATCTGCACGAACAGCGGGATCGCGAAGATGCTGATCGCAAGCAGCGCCATGTTGCCCAGATACATCGAGGCGATGAGGCCCCAGGCGAGCTCGGGGTTCGTCTCCATGAACAGGGGGCCGGGCCGCAGACCCCAGAGCAGGAAGGCCGCCAGCAGCACGGCGGTGGAGGCCGAACCGGGGATGCCGAGCGTCAGCAGCGGGATCATCGCGCCCGAGGAGGCCGCGTTGTTGGCCGTCTCCGGCGCCACGAGGCCGGCCATCTCGCCGTTGCCGAAATTGTGGCCGTTGCGCGAAATCGAGCGCTCGGTGGAGTAGGCCATGAGCGAGGCGATCGTCGCCCCGGCCCCCGGAATGACGCCCACGACGAAGCCGAGGATCGAGCCGCGGACCATCGTCATCCGCGTCGAAAGCCAGTCCTCCGCCGTCGGCCAGAAGCGCGACTGGCGGTCGTACTGCACGATGCCGCCGGTGCCGGTGCGGTGCAGGCCGGTGTAGAACGCAAAGAACAGCTCGCCGAGGCCGAACAGCCCGATGGCGACCGGGATGAAGTAGACGCCCCCGATCAGCTCCGCCGAGCCGAAGGTGTAGCGGCCCTGGCCCGTCTCGAGGTCGACGCCGACGGTGCCGAGTGCGAAGCCGATCAGCGCCGAGATCACCCCCAGCTTCCAGTGCGACCCGATCATGACGATCAGCGTCAGCATCCCCATGACTGCGAGCAGGAAGTATTCGGGCGGGCCGAAGCTGCGCGACACCTGCGCGAACATCGGCGCGAGGATGGTGATCAGGATCACGCCCACGGTGCCGCCCACGAAGGAGGCCGCCGCCTGCATCACCAGCGCCGGCCCGGCGCGGCCGTTGCGGGCGAGGGGGAAGCCGTCGAAGGTGGAGGCGACCGTGGCGCTCTCGCCGGGCGTGTTGAGCAGGATCGAGGTGATCGTCCCGCCATACATCGCGCCGTAGTAGATCGCCGCGAGCATCATGATCGCGCCGGTCGGGTCCATCCCGAAAGTGACCGGAAGCAGGATGGCGAGGCCCGCTGACGGCCCGAAGCCCGGGATGACGCCGACCACCATGCCGACCATCGCCCCGATCAGGAGATAGAGCAGGTTTATCGGCGAGATCGCGACCGAGAACCCCATCATGAGGTCGGAGAAGACATCCATCGGACTGTGCTCCCTGGAGCCGCGCTCAGATCGGCAGATCGATGAGTGCTGGCGGCATGTTCGCGTTGAGCAGCTGGTCGAAGAGCAGGTAGACGACGCCCGGAACGATCACCGCGACGAGCCCGTTCGTCAGGCGCCGCCCCGGGTTGAGCACGGAGAGGGTGAGCAGCAGGAACAGGAAGGTCGCCACGAAGCCGCCGAACAGTCGCAGGAGCACGGCGTAGCCGAGCGCGAAGGCGATCAGTACCGCCACGTCGCGCCACTGCTCGAACGCGCCTCCGGGGCCGCGCCGCGCGCGAAGCTCGTCGACGAGCGCCCAGAGGGTCATCACGATCGCCGCGACCCCGATGATGCGCGGAAAGAAGCCCGGCCCGAGCCGCCCCGTGCGCGACAGGAAGCCGAGATCCGCAAACGCCACATAGCTGTAGAAGATCGCGCCGGTGAGCACGACGAGGAAAAAGGCGATGCGCATGAATTGCGCTCCCATGCGTGAGGGACCGAACGCCCGGAAGCGCCCGGCCCCCTGACTGTCGCTGACCGATTACTGGATCGCGCCGACCGAGCGCAGAACCTCGCCGAAGCCGTTCTTCGTCCTGCTCAGGAACGCGCCGAACTCGTCGCCGTAAATGACGGTGGGCGTCAGCGTGTTGCTGCGGATGTACTCGCCCCATTCAGGCGTCTCGACCACCTTCTTCATGGTCTCGATCCACCATTCCTGCGCCTCGGCGGGCGCGTCGGGCGGCAGGATCAGGCCGCGCGGCATCGACACGCCGATGTCGTAGCCCAGCTCGCCCATGGTCGGCACGCCGGCGAGGGCGTCGGGGACGCTCTGGCCGGAAAACACGAGCGGGCGCAGGTCGCCGGACTCGATCAGGCCGAGGATCTCGCCAGGGTTGCCCACCATGGCGTCGAGCGCGTTCGAGAGCAGCGCCGTTGTCTGTTCCGACATCGAGTTGAACGACACATAGTCGAACTCGAAGCCCGCCTTCTGCGCGAACAGCGTCGGCACGATGAAGTCGACGTTGACCGTGCCCGTGCCGCCGATGTTCATCGGGTTCGCCTTGGCGTGCTCGATGAACTGCTCGATGTTCTGAATCTCGCTGTCACGGTTCACCACCAGCACCAGATCGTCGGTGGTCAGAAGGGCGACGGGCGTGAAGTCCTCCGGCTGCCAGGGCGTGTCGGCCTGCAGCGGCGTGGTCACGAAGCTCCCCGAGGTGGTGGAGATGCCGTAGGGGTCGCCCGACTGGGTGTAGAGGTAGCCCCAGCCGACCGCGCCGGAGCCGCCGGCGCGGTTCTCGGCCTGGATGTCGCCGGGATAGAGGTCGTACTTCGTCAGGATGTCGATGATGTTGCGCGCCATGATGTCGTTGCCGCCGCCCGGGCCGAAGGCGATCGTCCAGTCGAGCGTCTCGTCGGCCGAAGGGTAGTCCTGCGCGACCGCAGGCGACGCGAGCGCAAGCGTCGCGGCGACGGCGGCGGCCTGAAGCCTCTCCCGCGTGAAGATGGTTCCGAAGTCCATGTTATCCTCCCTGGATGGTGTTCGGTCAGCAGCGGAGGCGCGCCCGAGGCGTTCATCCGCTTGTTGCGTCTTGCCGACTCGTTGTTTCGTTCGTCAGAGCGTTGCGATCAGGCGCGCCTTTCCGTTCAGGTGGTGGGCGGCCCCGGCGCGCCGCGCCGCGTCGGCGTCGCCGGCCTCGATGGCTGCGACGATGCGGCCGTGCTCGCGGTTGGAGAGCCTCAGCGACGCCTCCCCCTTCAGCACCTGCCGCCGCATGAGCCGCACCTCCTTGCCGAGCGAGGCGTAGAGCGCCTGCGTGCGCGCGGCGCCGGCCTCGGCGGCGATGCGGTCGTGAAAGGCTAGGTTGAGCTCGAAGTAGCGCCCCTCCTCCGCAGCGTCGATCGCCGCCTCCATCTGCGTCACCTCGGCGCGCAGAGCGGCCCTGAGCCGCGCGTCGGCGCATTCCGCGACCTGCGCGCAGAGCTGCCCGGCGATGAGCGCCCGCAGGTCGTAGAGCTCCAGCGCGTCCTCGACCGAGAGCTTGCGGACGAAGACGCCATGGTTGGCCACGGTCGTCACGAGGCCGTCGCGCTCCAGGGACCGCGCCGCCTCGCGCACCGGGCCGCGGCTCACGCCGAGCCTCTCGGCGAGGGCGAGTTCGTCCAGCCGCTCGCCGGCCGCGACCTCGCCGCACAGGATCATGCGCTCGAGCTCGTCGCGCACCTCCAGCACCAGCGGACGCCGCCGCTCGAAGACCTGTCGCATGTTCGAGGCCATCTCCATCGCCCCGATCACAAGGGATGGATTGTAGAATGTCAACATTATTCCATTGATTGCTGGCGCCGGCGGGGATACCCGATAGGGTGGCGAGACAGCCGGAGCCGTTCCGGAAATGCGGCGCGGAGCCGGCGCAAGCGTCTGACACACCGCGAAGAAGCCGAGGGATGAGAGATGACGGAACGGACACTGGCAGGAAAGACCGCGTTCGTTTCCGGCTCGGGCCGAAACATCGGCCGCGCCGTCGCGTTGCGACTCGCCGGACTTGGCTGCGACGTCGTGGTGAACGGCGCGAAGGACGAAGCCGCCTGCCGCGAGACCGCCGATCTGGTGGAGCGCGCCGGGGCGAAGGCCCTCGTGGCGATGGGCGACATGGGCGCCGCCGCGGACATCGAGGCGATGGCTGCGGCGGCGCTGGAGCGCTTCGGCGGCGTCGACATCCTCGTGAACAACGCCGCGCGCCGGCCGCACAAGCCCTATCTGGAGATGAGCGACGCGGACTGGAGCGGCGTGCTCGACGTCGCTCTCACCGGCGCCTTCCGGGCGAGTCGGGCTTTTCTGCCGGGCATGGTCGATCGCGGCTGGGGCCGGATCATCAATTTCGCCGGCATGAAGGCGATCCGCGGATATTTCGAGGGCGCGCCGATCTCGGCCGCGAAGCACGGGGTCTGGGGGCTGACGAAGGCGCTTTCGCAGGAGTTCGCGCCGAAGGGCGTCACGGTGAACGCGATCTCGCCGGGCCAGATCCGGGCCGACAGCGCGCGGGAGGACGATCCGAAGCGGGTGGCGACCATCCCGGCGGGCTTCATGGGGCGCCCGGACGACGTCGCCGCAGTGGCGGCCTTCCTCGCCTCGCCCGACGCGCGCTTCGTCACCGGCCAGATGATCGCGGTGAATGGCGGGGAAGAAACCTGAAACTGCCCGCCGCAAGGGGTGAGGCCGCCGGGCGGCGGGACGGCCTGCGCCGGCAGCTGCTGACCTGCGCCTGCGGCGCCGCGGGGGTCGCTGTCTTCTGGGCCGCCGGCGTGCCGCTGCCGTTCCTGTTCGGCCCGCTCGTCGCCTGCCTTCTCGCCGCGCTCGCCGGCGTCCCGGTCGCGGGGACGGGCAGGCTCGGCAAGGTCACGCGGACGATCCTCGGCGTCGCCATCGGCGCCTCGATCACCCCGGAGGTGATGGACCGCGTGCCGCAGATGGCCGCCTCGCTGGCGCTGGTTCCGCTCTTTCTCGCGCTGATCGCGCTCATCGGCGTGCCGTTCTTCCGCCGCGTCTATGGCCTCGACCTGCCGACGGCGTGGTATGCGGCGATGCCCGGCGGCCTGCAGGAGATGGTGCTCTTCGGGCAGGAGGCCGGCGGAAACGTGCGCGTGCTCTCCCTCATCCACGCCACGCGCCTGCTTGTCATCGTCGTCGCCGCCCCGCTGATCATGACGCAGGGCTTCGGCGCGAACCTCGACAGCCCGGTGGGCGACCCGGCCGCGACGCTGCCGCCGCACGAGATGGCGATCATGGCATTCGCGGCGATCGCCGGCTGGAAGGGCGGGGAGCGCATCGGCCTGTTCGGCGCCCCGATCCTCGGGCCGATGATCCTCGCCGCGGCGCTGTCGCTGTCGGGCGTCCTCCACTATCGGCCGCCCGCCGAGGCGATCCTCATGGCGCAGTTCTTCATCGGCGTGGGTCTCGGGGCCGGCTATGTCGGGGTGACGCTCGCCGAGGTCCGCCGCGATGTCGTCGCAGGGCTGCTCTTCACCGCGATGGTCGCAAGTCTCGCCGCGCTCTTCGCCGAGATCGTGATTCTGCTGGGGCTTGCGCCGCAGGTGGACGCGTTCCTCGCCTTCGCCCCGGCGGGGCAGGCCGAGATGGCGGTGCTCGCCATCGTGGCGGGGGCCGATCTTGGTTATGTGGTGGTGCATCACCTGACGCGCATATTCCTCATCATCACCGGTGCGCCGATTCTCGCGCGCCTGATCGGGGTCGGGCGCAGCCGACCCGGCGGACCCTAGAGCGGCCTGCGAGCTGGCCGGATCGGTCGGCCACAGGGAAACGGCGACACGGCGACAGCATGGCGCGGCAGAGCCGACGCAGTCAGGTCGAACCCCGCCCAGGGCCGCGCCATGGCCCCGAGCCTGCGCGCGACCTTCCGCCGCCCAGCCGCCCCGCCACGTCAGACGGACGGCGCGTCCGCCCGCCGCAGCCGCCATTTCGCCGGCGCGCTCCGGGCTCAGCCGAGCAGGACGTCGCGCGCCGCCTGCACCCGCGCGGCGAGTTCCGCGGTGCCGCCCTGATCGGGGTGGACCTTCTTCATCAGCCGCCGATAGGCCGCCCTGACCGCCGCCTCGTCGGCCCCGTCGTCAAGGCCGAGCACGCGCAGGGCCTCGCGCCGCGACATCGCCGGCGCGTCGTCAGCGCCTGCCGCGCGGTCCTCGTCGCGCCAGCCGGGGAAACGCCAGTCGAGATAGCCCGACAGCAGCCGCAGCGAGGCGCCGTCGTCAGCGTCGATCTCCGCCGCGAGGCGCAGCAGCTCGGTGCGGTCCATGCCGGAAAGGTTGCGCCCGGCGAAGGCGCCGGCCCGCACCTCGCCGTCCATCGAGCCGTCGGCAGGGTCCAGCACCATCGCCAGCGCCGCCGTCTCGACGCGGGAGGGCGCGCCGCCGGCGCCGACCCCGCCCGCGCCGCCGCCGGCCGCGGGGCGCCTCGACATCAGGAGGCCGACGCCCGCCGCCGCCAGCGCAGCGGCGAGCGGAAGCTGGCGGGCCGCCAGCAGCAGGGCCGCGGCGGCGAGCGCCGCGACGCCGGCGCGGCGCGCCGTGCGTGGGGCCAGCGCCCCGCCATGGGCGCGCAGCAACGAGACGGCCAGCCAGGCCGCCGCGATCAGCAGCGGCGCGAGCGCCGGGCTCACCGCAGATCGCCCAGCAGCCGGCGCGACGCGCCGTCGGCCCGCGCCTCCAGCGCCTTCAGCCCGCCCGCCGCATAGGCCGCCGCCGCCCCGAGCAGCGCGCGCAGCTCCGCCGCCGCCCCCGCGTCGAACGGCGCATAGGCGCCGCCGGTGATGCGGGCGATCTCGCGGAACGCCTCGCCGGCCGCGGGGTCCGCGCCTTCCTGGAAGCAAAACGCCCTGACCCCGAGCAGCCGCAGCTCTCCGGCGCGCGCGGCGAGGTCGGCGAAAGGCTCCTCCATGCTGTCGCCGACCAGCGCCAGCGCCGCGACGGGATGCGCCCGCGCCTCCGCCCCCGCGTGGCCGAGGACGCGGCCGATCTGCGTCAGGCCGCCTTCGCAGCGGATGCGCCGCATCATCGCTGCGAGCCGGGCCGCATCCGCCGTCCACTTCGAGGCCTTCGTCTCGCCGCGGCCGCGGAAATAGACCAGCTGCACCTCAAGCCCGCCGACCTTGGCCGCGGCGTCGAACATGTCGCCCTGCAGCTCGGTCGCCAGATCCCATGTCGGCTGGCGGCTCATCGTCGCGTCGAGCGCGAAGATCAGCCGCCCGGCGCCGCCGCCCGCGCCCGAGGCGCGCAAGGCCGTCGCCCGGTCGAGGAACGCCGCGATTTCGTCCGGGCGCGCCCGCTTCTCGACGGTCCGCTCCGGTTTTCGGTCGACGCCGCGCGCGATCGGTTTCCCAGCCATGGCGCAAAGGTGGTTCGCGCGCGCCGCGCTGGCAAGGCGCGCCGCGCCGGAAGCCGCGTCGGGCTCAGATGTCGAGGTTGGCGACCGACAGGGCGTTGTCCTGGATGAACTGGCGGCGCGGCTCCACCACGTCGCCCATCAGCTTGGTGAAGACCTCGTCGGCCTCGTCCATGTGGTCGACCTTCACCTGCAGCAGGGTGCGGGCGTCCGGGTCGAGCGTCGTCTCCCAGAGCTGTTCGGGGTTCATCTCGCCTAGGCCCTTGTAGCGCTGGAGCGCGAGGCCGCGCTCGCCCTCCGCCAGCACGCTGTCGAGCAGTTCGGACGGCGCCCGCACCGGGATCGACTTGTCCCGGCGGATCAGCCGCGCGGGCGCGCCGTAGATCTCCGAAAGGCTCTCCTGATGGCCGGCGAGGCGCCGCGCCTCCGAGGAGGACGCCGCGGCGGCGTCGATGATCCGGGTCTCCTCCACGCCGCGCACCGTGCGGCGCAGCACCACGCCGCCGTCCTGCGCGGGCGCGCCGGTCCAGCCGCGCTCGGTTTCGGGCGCGACGGCGTTCAGGCGGTCTGCCACAGCCGCCGCCGCCTCCGGGGCCGGCATCCGGAACAGAAAGGCGGCCGGGCGCTCCTCGGTCTCCTCATGGGGACGGCGACGGAAGACGCCGGCGAGCGCGGCCTGCTCCAGCACGAAGCGGGGGTAGTGGGTCGGGAAGGCGGCGAGCGTCTGGCGCACGGTGCGCGCCTCCTCCACCACGCGCACGAGGTCGGCGTCGCGGATCGCCTCGCCGGAGGCCAGCTCCAGCACCGCGTCGCGCGCGCCCTCCGCAATGAGATAGTCCTCCAGTTCGCGCTGGCCCTTGAGATAGACCTCCGACTTGCCGCGCGATACTTTGTAGAGCGGCGGCTGGGCGATGTAGAGGTAGCCGCCTTCGATCAGCTGCGGCATCTGGCGGTAGAAGAAGGTCAGCAGCAGCGTGCGGATATGGGCGCCGTCCACGTCGGCGTCGGTCATGATGACGATCTTGTGGTAGCGCAGCTTGCCGACATCCACGAGGCTCTCGCCCTCGCGGTCGCGTCCGATGCCGGTGCCTAGCGCGGTGATCAGCGTGCCGATCTCGTTGTTGCTCAGCATCTTGTCGAAGCGGGCGCGCTCGACGTTCAGCACCTTGCCGCGCAGCGGCAGCACCGCCTGATAGGCGCGGTTGCGGCCCTGCTTGGCCGAGCCGCCGGCGCTGTCGCCCTCCACCAGCAGCAGTTCCGACTTCGACGGATCCTTCTCCTGACAGTCGGCGAGCTTGCCGGGCAGCGAGGCGACCGTGTCCATCGCGCTCTTGCGGATGGTCTCGCGGGCGCGGCGGGCGGCCTCGCGGGCCAGCGCCGCCTGCATCACCTTGTCCATCACGGTGCGGGCGGGCTTGGGGTTTTCCTCGAACCATTCGCCGAGCTTCTCGTAGATCAGGCTCTCGACGACGGGGCGGACCTCGGAGGACACCAGCTTGTCCTTGGTCTGGCTGGAGAATTTCGGGTCAGGCACCTTGACGCTCAGCACGCAGGTCAGCCCCTCGCGCGCGTCGTCGCCGGAGAAGGCCACCTTCTCGCGCTTGGCGAAGCCCGAGGAGGTCGCATAGCCGTTCACCGCCCGCGTCAGCGCGCCGCGGAAGCCCGCGAGGTGGGTGCCGCCGTCCTTCTGGGGGATGTTGTTGGTGAAGCACAGCGTGTTCTCGTGGAAGCTGTCGTTCCACCAGAGCGCGGCCTCCACCGCGACCCCGTCGCGCTCGCCGCGCACCATGATCGGCTTGTCGAGCATCGCGGCCTTGGAGCGGTCGAGGTGGCGCACGAAGGCCTCCACGCCGCCGTCGTAGAGCATCGTCTCCTCGCGGTGCTCGGCGCCGCGCTCGTCGCGCAGCACGATCCGCACGCCGGAGTTGAGGAAGGCGAGCTCGCGCAGCCGGTGCTCCAGCGTACGGAAATCGTAGTCGATGTGGCTGAAGGTGCCGAGCGAGGCGAGGAAGCGCACCTCGGTGCCCTTGCGGCCCTCCGCCTCGCCGGTGACGCTGACGGGCTTCACCGTGAAGCCGCCCTCGAAACGGGCGTAGTGCGCGCGGCCGTCGCGCCAGATGCGCAGCTCCAGCCAGTCGCTGAGCGCGTTGACCACCGAGACGCCGACGCCGTGCAGGCCGCCCGAAACCTTGTAGCTGTTCTGGTTGAACTTGCCGCCGGCGTGGAGCTGGGTCATCACCACTTCCGCCGCAGAGACGCCCTCCTCGTCGTGGATGGCCGTGGGGATGCCGCGGCCGTTGTCGGAGACCGACACCGAGCCGTCGGCGTGCAGCGTGACGCGCACGAGGTCGGCGTGGCCGGCCAGCGCCTCGTCGATGGCGTTGTCCACCACTTCGTAGACCATGTGGTGCAGGCCGGAGCCGTCGTCGGTGTCGCCGATGTACATGCCCGGCCGCTTGCGCACGGCCTCGAGCCCGCGCAGCACCTTGATGCTGTCTGCGCCATATTCCGGCTGGCCCTGCTCGGGCTGGTCAGGCGTGTCGGTCATGGAGGCGTCCGTCCTTCGGTTTCTGGCCGCGCGGGCCGCTCAGCTGGCGGCTATGGCGACGCCGGCGGCGCCCAGGACGCCCCCGGAGAGCTTGTTGATCCGCGCGGCGGCGCCGGCGGAGGTGACGGCGCGGCCGGCCCGCGCGGCGAGCGCCGCCCAGACCAGGCCGCCGCCGACGCAGATCGAGACGATCACGGCGAGGATCGCCGCCGCGTCGGCCGTCGTCAGCCGCGCGGCGTCGAAGAAGCCGGGAAAGATGGCGAGGTAGAACAGCATCGCCTTGGGGTTGCCGAGATTGACCACCGCGCCCTGGGTGAAGGCGCGGGCGAGGTCGCCGCGGCTGGGGCGCCCGAGCCGGTCCGGCGCGGCCGCCGGCGCGGTGAGCAGCCGCCATCCCAGCCAGATCAGCCACGCCGCGCCCAGATACTTGATGATGATAACGCCGGTCTCGAACCAGACCGACAGCGCCGCCAACCCGAAGATCGCCGCCAAGGCGAAGGCGACGTCGCCGAGCACCGCGCCCACCGCCATCGCCGCGCCGGGAAGGAAGCCGAACGCGACCGAGCGCGCCACGATCGCGGCGGCCACCGGCCCGGGCGAGGCGATGGCCAGGGCGAAGGCTGCGGCGAACAGTCCGAGCTGCGCGAGCGTCACGGTCATGCGGCGGCGACCGACAGACCGGCATGCGCCGGGAAGCGGCGGCCGAGGCGGGCGGGGGCGGCGTCAGGCATCGCAGGGCTCCAGCACGGAGCCGTCCGGCCCGTCCGACATGGCGAAGCGCTGCGCCCGCCCGCCCAGCGCGTCGAAAAGACCGGGCTCCGCCGCTGTCATCCAAGCCTGCGCGCCAAGCGCGTCGATCTCGTCGTAGAGCGCGGCGCGGCGGTCGGGGTCGAGATGGGCGGCCACCTCGTCGAGCAGCAGGATCGGCGCGGCGCCGGCGGTCGCGTCCGCCGCGAGCGCGCGCGCATTGGCCAGCGTCAGCGAGATGAGCAGCGCCTTCTGCTCGCCGGTCGAGCACAGCCGCGCGTCCACGCCCTTCGGCGCGAACACCGCGGAGAGGTCGGCCCGGTGCGGGCCGGTCAGCGCGCGGCCGGCGGCGGCGTCCTCGCGTCGCGAACGGGCGAGCGCCGCGCGGAAATCATCCATGGCGCCAGAGGCTTGCGCCCCATCGCCCGGCGCGGCCCGCGCGCCCTTCTCCAAGCCAGATCCCATGCCGCCGACAATAGCGATTTCGGCCAGAGGGAACAATGTCTTGGCGTTCTCGAAGGCGCCCCGCAGCCGCGCGGCCGCGGCGTCGCGCGCTCGGGCGACCGCCAGACCGTGCTCCGCCATCCGCGCCTCCAGCGCGTCGAGCCAGCGCGGATCGTTCGGGCCGTCGCGCAGCAGGCGGTTGCGCTCGCGCATGGCGCGCTCATAGGCGAGCGAGGCCTCGGCGTGGCCGGGGAAGAAGCTCAGCGCGGCGCGGTCGAGCCAGCGCCGCCGGCCCTCGGGCCCCTCGATCCAGAGGCGGTCCATCGCCGGGGTCAGCCACAGCATCGGCGCGACTTCCCCCAGCGCCGTCTGCGTCTCGGCCTTGTCGTCGATCTCGACGCGGCGCCGGCCCTCGGGCTCTCCGGTCAGAGCGACGGCGCGCGCGCCCCGGGGCGTCGCAACCTCCGCGCGCACCCGCCAGCCCGCGCCGACGCCGGATCGGGCCAGCTCCTCCGCCTTCGCGCGGCGCAGGCCGCGGCCCGGCGAGAGCAGCGAGACCGCCTCCAGCAGGTTGGTCTTGCCCGACCCGTTCGGCCCGTGCAGCGCCACCGGCCGACCGTCGAGCGCCAGTCGCGTCTGCGCATGGCTGCGGAACTGCGAGACCGCGAGCCGCGAGACGAAAAGCGTTGCGCGGCCGTTCGGGGGGAGCGGCTCGCTCACACCCGCATGGGCATCACGACGTAGATGGCGCTGTGGTCCTCGCCCTCGCGCACCAGCGTCGGCGCGCCGCTGTCGGCGAAGCAGAACACCGCGTCCTCGGCGTCGATCTGGTCGGCGATCTCCAGCAGATACTTGGCGTTGAAGCCGATCTCCAGCGGCTCGGCGGGGTAGGCGACCTCGACCTCGTCGGTCGCCGAGCCGCTGTCGGGGCTCGTCACCGTCAGCACCAGCCGGTCCTCGGTCAGCGCGAGCTTGACGGCGCGAGACCGCTCCGCCGAGACGGTGGCGACGCGGTCCACCGCCTTCTTGAACACGCCGGGATCGACCCGCATCTCGTTGGGGTTGTTCTGCGGGATGACGCGCGTGTAGTCGGGGAACGCGCCGTCGATCACCTTGGAGGTGAGCACGAGGTCGCCCACGGCGAATCGGATCTTGGTGGGCGAGACCGAGACCTGCACCTCCGCCTCGCCGACCTCCAGCATCCGGCGCAGCTCGCCCACGGTCTTGCGCGGCACGATGACGTCGGGCGCGCCGACGGCGCCTTCGGGGGCGGCGGCGTCGACGCAGGCGAGGCGGTGGCCGTCGGTCGCCACGGCGCGCAGCCGCGGCTCGGCGCCGTTGGCGGCGGCGGGCGTATGGAGATAGACGCCGTTCAGGTAGTAGCGCGTCTCCTCGGTCGAGATCGCGAAGGCGGTCTTGTCGAACAGCCGGCGCAGCGTCGCCGCGGGCAGGGCGTAGCTGGCGTCGTAGCTGCTGTCCGCCATCACCGGAAAATCCTCCCGCGGCAGGGTCGGGAGCGTGAAGCGCGAGCGGCCGGCGGAGACGTCGAGCCGCCCGGCCGTCCCGTCGTAGCTCAGCGTCACCATCGCGCCGTCGGGCAGCTTGCGCACGATGTCGTGCAGGGTGTGCGCGGGCGCCGTGGCGGCACCGGCGCGCTCCACCATCGCCGGCGCGGTCTCGGCGATCTCGATGTCGAGGTCCGTGGCGCGCAGCCGCACCTCGGCGCCCTCGGCCTCGATCAGGACGTTGGCGAGAATCGGGATGGTGGTGCGCCGTTCGACGACGCCCTGCGCGCGGCTGGTCGCCTTGAGGAGCGCGGCGCGCTCGACGCTGATCTTCATGGTCGCACCACTTTCTCGGCGCGCAGAGGAGCCCTGCGCAAGTTCGGGGGTCGCCACCATAAACCGACGCGGCCCCGCGTCAATTTCCGCCTGTCGCAGCGCAGCGAAAAACCCCGCCGCCAGATCAGTAGCCGAGCGCCACGCCGTCCTTGCGCGGGTCGGAGCCGCCGATCAGCACGCCCCGCTCGTGGTCGATCTCGATCGCCTGCGCGCCGCCGAGCGCGCCCTCGCGGCGGCGCACGTCATGGCCCATGTCGCGCAGGGCGGTCGCCGCGGCCTCGCCGTAGCCGTTCTCCAGCATCAGCGCGCCGTCCTCGTGGAAGCTGCGCGGGCCGTCGATGGCCTCCTGCGGGTCCATCCCGAAATCGACCATGTTGGTGAGGATGCGGACATGGCCGGTCGGCTGGTACTGGCCGCCCATCACGCCGAACGGCATCGCGACGCGCCCCCCGCGCCTGAGCATCGCGGGTATGATCGTGTGCAGAGGCCGCTTGCCGGGCGCCAGCTCGTTGGGGTGGCCGGCCTCCAGCGTGAAGCCGGCGCCGCGGTTCTGGAAGTTGATCCCGAACTTCGAGGAGGCGAGGCCCGAGCCGAAATCGTGGAAGATCGAGTAGATCAGCGACACCGCCATGCGGTCGCGGTCGACGACGGTGATGTAGATCGTGTCCTTGTGGACAGCGCCGGTCGCGGCGCGCACGTCCGGCATCGCCCGGTCGGGGTCGATGAGCGCCGCCAGCGCCGCAATCTTGGCGTCGCCGAGCATCGGCTCCAGACCGTCCGGCATGTGGTCGGCGTCGGCGACGAAGCGGTTGCGGGCGTCATAGGCGATGCGGGCGGCCTCCGCCTCCAGATGCGCCCGCTGCGCGCCGAAAGGGTCGAGCGCGGCGATGTCGAAGCCCTCCAGCAGCTTCGCCATCAGCAGCGCCGTGACGCCGTGGCCGTTGGGCGGCAGCTCGACCAGCTCCACGCCGCGATAATCCGCCGAGACCGGCTCGACATAGTCGGCGCTTGCGCTGGCGAAGTCCTCGGCCTCATGCAGGCCGCCGAGCGCGCGCAGGCTCGCGACCATGTCCTCGGCGACCTCGCCCTCGTAGAAGCCCTTGGCGCCGTCCTTCGCGATGCGGCGCAGCACCTCCGCCTGACCCGGCGCGCGGAACATGTCGCCGGCGCGCGGCGCGGCGCCGCCGATCAGGTAGAAGTCGCGCGCGGCGCCGGAGAGGCCCTCGGTCGAGCGCGCCCAGTCCAGCGCCACGCGCGGCGCCACCGGCACGCCGGCCTCGGCGTAGGCGATGGCGGGCGCGAGCGTGTCGGCGAGGCTCCAGCGCCCGTGGTCCGCCGAGAGCTGCGCGAAGCCGGCGATGGCGCCGGGCACGGTCACGGCGAGCGCGGAGCGGACGGGAATGCTCTCGAAACCCTGCGCGCGCACGGTCTGCGCGGTCATCGCCTTCGGCGCGCGGCCCGAGGCGTTGAGGCCGATCAGCCTGTCCTCGCCCGCGGGCTTGACGATGGCGAAGCAGTCGCCGCCTATGCCGGTCATCTGCGGCTCGCACAGGCCCAGCGTCACGGCCGCGGCGATGGCGGCGTCCACCGCGTTGCCGCCGCGCTTCAGCACATCGACGGCGATGCCCGAGGCGAGCGGATGCGAGGTCGCGCACATGCCGTTCTCGGCGTAGGCGGTGGAACGGCCGGGGAGGTGGAAGTCGCGGGGCATGGGGCGCGGGCTCCGGAAGGCTTTGCAGGGCTGCGAGCCTCCGCTTAAGTCAATCGCGCGGGATGCGCCAGACTGTCGCGCAGCGCGCGGCGCGATCTTCCAGCGCGGGCGGCGTCGGCACGACATGGGCGGCGACGCGCTCCAGCCCCGCCGTCGGCAGGAAGCCGCGCGCCGCGTCCGCCAGCAGCACCTCCGCCCCGGCCGCCGCCGCGTCGCGCAGCCAGTCGAGGATGCGCAGCGACGCGGCGCGCTCGTAGAACACGTCGGCGGCGAGGATCACGTCGAACCCGCGCGCCGGCGCCTGCGTCAGATCGCCGTGCAGCGCCGAGACGCGCGCGCCGTTCAGCGCGGCGTTCATCGCGCAGGCCTCCAGCGCGGCGGGGTCGAGGTCGTTGGCGACCACCTCCGCCGCGCCGGCGCGCGCCGCCGCGCAGGCCTCCAGCCCGCCGCCGCAGGCGAAGGCGAGCACGCGCCTGCCGGCCACCCGCGCCGGCGCGTCGAGCACCGTGCGGGCGAGCGCCTGCCCGCCGGCCCAGGGAAAGGCCCAGAACGGGGGCGCGAGGCCCTCCGCCTCCAGCGCCGCCTCCGTCATGCCCCAGATCGGCGTGATCTCGTCGGCGACGCGCATGAGCAGTTCCGGCGTCAGCGGCGGCGCGCGCGTCGCCGTCGCCCCGGCGATGAAGGCGCGCAGCCGCGCCGCGCGCGCCGCGGTCAGCGCCTCGCTCATCGCGCCTCGCGGCCCTTGCGGCCCGCCGGTCCGACGCCCATGGTGGACGCATGGAGTTCCACAGCTTCCCCGCGCCGCACGTCGACGCCGTGTCCTTCGACCGGCGCGAACTGTCGGCGATCCTCTCCGTATACGGCCGGATGGTCGCCGCCGGCGAGTGGCGCGACTACGCCATCGACGCCACGCGGGACGCCGCCGTGTTCTCGATCTTCCGCCGCACCGCCGAGCACCCGATCTACCGCGTCGAGAAGCGCCCCCGGCTCGCCCAGCGGCAGGGGGCCTATGCGGTGATCGCCATGGACGGGCACATCCTCAAGCGCGGGCGCGACCTGGCGTCGGTGCTGCGGGTGCTGGAGGCCAAGCTCATCAAGGTCGTCGCCGGGCGCGACTGAGCCGCCCGGCGCGCGCGGCGTCGTTGGGGGCGCCGCTCGGGGCCTCACTCGGCCGTCGCGATGCGGCCGTCGGTCGTCGGCGCGTAGGGGCTGTTGGCGGCGAGATAGTCCGCCAGCACCAGCTCCAGCCCCGGCCCGAAATCGTAGGGGTCGATGGCGGCGTCGCGGAACATGGCGTAGCCGTCGCCGCCGCGGCGCATGTAGTCGTTGGAGACGACGCCGTAGGTCTCCTGCGGGTCGAGCGGCTGCGGGCCCTCCGGCGTCAGCACGCTGGCCGAGACGACGCGCGAACCGGGCGCCGCCTGCGGGTTCCAGACATAGGTCATGCCCGCCACCTGCGGGAACCGCCCGGCGCCGTCCTCGACCTGGCTCAGGCCGTTCTCCAGCGCCGCAAGGATGTGGTCGCCGCGAATGCGGAAGGTCGCCAGCGTGTTCTGGAACGGCAGCACCGTGAGCACTTCGCCCATCGTGACCTCCCCGGCGTCGATGGAGGCGCGGAGGCCGCCGCCGTTCTGGATCGCGATCTGCACGCCCTGGCCGCGCACCCGGTCCAGCATCGCCTCCGCGACCAGCACGCCCATCTCGCAGACGCCGGCGCGGCAGGAGCCGCGGTCGCCGTCGACGGGCGCGGTCGTCTCCGCGACGACCTCGCTCATCAGCGCCTCGATGGGTTCGCGCATCGCCGCCACCCGCGCTGCGATGGCGGGATCGGGCGTCACCGAGGCGTCGAGGACGATGGTGTCTCCGGTCGCCGACGTCACGTCTCCGGCGTCGTCGAAGACGAGGGTGAGGTGGCCGACATATTTGGAGTAGGCCTCGGCCTGCACGATCGGCACGGCGCGACCGTCCTCGCCCGACACCGTCACGGGGTAGGGTTCCGCCCCATCGACGGTGTTGGAGAGCAGCGTGTGCGAGTGCCCGCCCACGATGGCGTCGATCCCCGGAACCTGCGCGGCGATCTCCATGTCCTTGCGCAGGCCGACATGGGTGAGCGCGATGATCTTGTCACGGCCCTCGGCGCGCAGCCGCTCGACCGTCTCGGTCAGCGCCGCCACCTCGTCGCGGAACGGGATCCTGGGGCCGGGCGAGGAGGTCTCGGGCGTATCGGCGGCGACGGCGGAGACGATGGCGACGGTCTCGCCGCCGACCTCCAGCAGGACGTAAGGCGCGACGCGCCCCGCCAGCCCCGGCTCGGCCGAGACGTCGATGTTGCCGGAGACGACGGGGAAGCTCACCCGGTCGAGGAACGCGGCCAGACCCGCCGGCCCGTCGTCGAACTCGTGGTTGCCGAGCGCCATGGCGTCGAAGCCGATGGTCGCCATGAACTCGGCCTCCGCCGCGCCCTTGTAGGTCGTGTAGAAGAGCGAGCCCTGGAACTGGTCGCCAGCGTCGAGCATCAGCACGGGCTGGCCGGCGAGCGCGGCGCGCAGCTCGGCGATCTTGGCCGCGACCCGCGCGACGCCGCCGAAGCAGTCGCCCTTGGCGTCGGTCTCCGCGTCGCAGGTCGAGCCGAATTTCGTGATCGGCTCGATGCGGCTGTGCAGGTCATTGATGTGGAGAATGTGCAGTGTGAACTCCGCCCGCGCGGCGCCGGAGAAGGCGGCGAGGGCGGCGGCGATGAGGCAGGCGCGGCGCATGGCGGGCTCCCTGAACGAGACGACGCCCCGGATGGTCTCCGGGGCGTCGCGAAAATCAAGCCGCCAGTTGTGCCGATGGCGGCGGGATCAGTTGAACTTGCGGATCTGCCCGCCCTTCAGCCGGCTGAGATAGCTGTCGAGTTCGTCGCGCACGATCGGCATAAGGAAATAGATGCCGAATATGTTGACCACCGCCATCGCGAAGATCATCGCATCCGAGAAGTCGATCACCGCGCCAAGCTGCGCCGAAGCCCCAACGACAACGAAGAAGCAGAAGATGAGCTTGAAGATCAGCTCGCTCGTGTAGCCCTCTCCGAACAGATAGGTCCACGCCTTCACGCCGTAGTAGCTCCAGGTGATCATCGTCGAGAAGGCGAACAGCACCACCGCGATGGCAAGGACGTAGGGGAACCACGAGATCGCGCTGCCGAAGGCCGCCGATGTCAGCTCGACGCCGCCGAGGCCGGTCTGGTCGAGATACATGCCGGTGATGACGATGACGAGCGCGGTCATGGTGCAGATCACGACCGTGTCGATGAACGGCTCCAGCAGGGAGACGAAGCCCTCGGTGATCGGCTCCTTGGTGCGCACGGCGGAGTGCGCGATGGCCGCGGAGCCGACGCCGGCCTCGTTGGAGAACGCCGCCCGGCGGAACCCCTGGATCAGCGCGCCGACGACGCCGCCGGTCGCGCCGGCCCCGGTGAACGCCCCGTCGAAGATGGCGCCGAAGGCCGCGCCGATCTGGTCGTAGTTGATGATGATGATGATCAGCGCCGCGCCGCAGTAGATCGCGGCCATGAACGGCACGATCTTCTCGGTGACGTTGGCGATGGACTTGATCCCGCCGATGATCACCGCGAACACCACCGCCGCCATCACGAGCCCGGTGATCCAGCCCGCGCCATTCAGGAACGAGGCGTCGCCGCCGGTGATGTTCACCAGCTGCGCATGCGCCTGGTTGGCCTGGAACATGTTCCCGCCGCCGAGCGCGCCGCCGATGCAGAAGATTGCGAACAGCACGGCAAGCGGCTTGCCGAGCGCCGCGTAGCCCCGTTCGGGAAGGGCTTTCGAAAGATAGTACATCGGCCCGCCGGAAACTGTGCCGTCAGCGTATTCGTTGCGATACTTCACGCCGAGCGTGCACTCGACGAATTTCGACGCCATGCCCATCAGCCCGGCGAGGATCATCCAGAACGTCGCGCCGGGGCCGCCGATGCTGACGGCCACGGCGACGCCCGCGATGTTGCCGAGACCGACCGTGCCCGAGAGCGCCGCCGTCAGGGCCTGGAAGTGGCTGACCTCGCCGGCGTCGTTGGGGTCGGAGTAGTCGCCGCGCACCAGCGCGATGGCGTGGCCGAAGGCGCGGAACTGGATGAAGCCGTAATAGAGCGTGAAGATCGTCGCGGCGACCACGAGCCACAGCACGATCCACGGAAACGCCGTGCCTGGCAGCGGCGCGAAGATGAAGCTGACGAAGGGCCCGGTGGCCGCCGCGAAGGCTGCGTTCACCTGCTGGTCGACGGTCATCGCGGCGTCGGCGGCGTCCTGCGCCGCGGCCGGCGCGGCGGCGACGGCCGCCAGGGCGGCGGGATACAAGGCTTTCATGCGCGCGGCCCTCACTTCTCGGAGACGGGAACGACGGTGACGGGCACGCTGGCGTGCATCACCAGATTGGCGGCGACCGACCCGAAGATGCGGCTCTTGAGCCCGCTCGCGGAGGTGCGTGCGATCACCACGCCGACGGCCCCGGCCTTACGGGCCTCCTCGTCGAGGATGTCGGCGGCGTCGCCATGGCGCACCGTCCCTTCGGCGGAGACGCCGTGGCTCCTGAGCGAGGCGAGGGCGGGGTCGATCACGCGCTCATGGGCGATGGCGATCTCCTCCTCGCGGCGCTTGTGGCGCGCCGCGTTCTCCTCCGGTGTCTGGAAGCTGAACGGCGACCACTCGATCACATAGACGAGCTTGAGCGCCCCCCCGGCGCCGACCATCCTGCGGGCATGCTCCACGGCCTTCTCGCCTCCCGGCGAGCCGTCCAGCCCGACAATGAGAACTGTCACGATACACCCCCTCCAATTGTCATGAAAACAAAACCTAACCATCAAACTCCTGCGGCGCGAGAATAATTTAACCATGTTCTCGGCATCAGCCCAGTTTTAAGGCGGTCGCTGCGCACGATCGCGGCCGCGCCGCGGGTTGGCGCAAGCGGGTCGTCCGGGCGACGAACGCGCCGCGAGACGACTGGAGGGCTGACGGGAGGGCTGACGCGATGGCGACCTATCTGGGGATCGATCTGGGCACCTCGGCGCTGAAGGCGCTGCTCGTCGACGAGGCGGGCGCCGCCTTGGCGCAGGAGAGCGCGGCGCTCACGGTTCAGCGTCCGCGGCCGGGCTGGTCGGAGCAGGCGCCCGACGCGTGGATCGCGGCGTGCATGGCGGCGCTGGATGCGCTGGCCGCCCGGGCGCCCGCGGCGATGGCGGCGGTGCGGGGCGTCGGCCTCTCCGGCCAGATGCACGGCGCGACGCTGCTGGGCGCGGACGACCGCCCCCTGCGGCCGTGCATGCTCTGGAACGACGGCCGCGCCGAGGCGCACTGCGCCGAACTGGAGGCGGCGGCCGACTTCCGCGGCCTCGCGGGCAACGCGGTGATGGCCGGCTTCACCGCGCCGAAGGTGGCCTGGGTGCGCGCCCATGAGCCCGAGGTCTTCGCGCGCATCGCCCGCGTGCTGCTGCCGAAGGACTATCTCCGCCTCGCGCTCACCGGCGAGGCGGTTTCGGACCCCTCCGACGCGGCCGGGACGCTGTGGCTGGACGTCGGCGCGCGGACGTGGAGCCCGGCGCTGCTCGCCGCCTGCGGGCTCGACGAAGCCGCGACGCCGCGTCTGGTGGAGGGCAGCGCGGTGTCGGGGCGCCTCCGCCCCGCCCTCGCGGCGCGCTGGGGCATGGCGCAGGCCCCGGTCGTCGCCGGGGGCGCCGGCGACAACGCGGCGTCGGCCTGCGGCGTGGGCGCGGTGCGCCCGGGAGAGGGCTTCGTCTCGCTCGGCACGTCGGGAGTGCTGTTTCTCGCCACCGCGGGCTTCGCGCCGAACCCCGCCCGCGGCGTGCACGCCTTCTGCCACGCCGGGCCCGGCCTCTGGCACCAGATGGGGGTGATCCTCTCCGCCGCCGACAGCCTCTCATGGCTCGCGCGCGCGCTGGGCCGCCCGCCCGAGGCGGTCGCCGCCATGGCGGCGCAGGCCGACCCCGCGACGGCGCCGCTGTTCCTGCCCTATCTCTCGGGCGAGCGCACGCCCCACGCCGACGCCGGCCTTCGCGGCGCGTTCGTCGGGCTGGACCACGCCGCCGGGCCCGAGGCGCTGGCGCGCTCGGTGATGGAGGGGGTCGCCTTCGCCCTCGCCGACTGCGCCGAGGCGCTGGACGGTGGGGCGGCCGGGGCGGTGGCCGGGAGGCCGGCGAGGGCGCCGTCCGGGCCGCTGCACGCCGTCGGCGGCGGCGCCCGCTCGGACCTGTGGCTGCGGATGATCGCCGACGCGACCGGGCTGACGCTGGCCCGGCCGCAGGGCGCCGAGGCCGGCGCGGCGCTCGGCGCGGCGCGGCTCGGCCTCTGCGCCGCCGAAGGCGAGGCGCTTCAGGCCGTCTGCGCGCCAGCCCCGGCCGCGGAGGTGGTCGAACCCGGCCCCGGCGCGGACCTTGCCGCCGAGCGGCTCGCCCGCTGGCGGGCGGCCCTGCCGGCCTCCAGCTTCTAGAGGCGCGGCGAAGGGAAAGGGAGCCACGTTGCGCGGCCGTACTCCGTGACGACGCAAGACGATGAGGGGAGCGGCGCCGGCCGACGCCGCGGCGCAGCCGTCAGGGACGCGAACCGTCGACTGCTTCGGCCGTTGCGCCCAAGACGCGCCGTCGCCCTTCCCTCGGCCACCCGCCCGTCCTCGCAGCGGGTCCGGCGTCCGGGCGCGCGCCTCGCGGCGGGTCGAGCTCTGCAGGATTGCGCCGGGTCCGGCGGCGACGGCGGTCGCCCGGCGCGCCTTCCGCCACGTCGATCGGAGGTTTTCAACGCAGACCTATTGCGCAAGCCGCGCCTCCGTGTTTGCCTGTACTGGCTCCAACTGAACGGTCGGCGACGCCGCCGCGATTTCGGGAGCGCCCTTCAGGAGACCTCCATGCTGCGACCAGTCCTGCGGAGCCCGCGTCGATCGCCCTGGCGCCGCCCGGTTTCACCCCGCGCCGCCGAGCGCGCGATCCCGAGACCCCGCCCGGAAGCATGACGCCCCCCGCCAGGATGGCGGCGGCCATCGAGGCGCTGGAGGCCGTGGAGCGGTCGGACGCGCCCGCGGAGCGGGTGCTCGCCGCCTGGGGGCGCGCCAACCGATACGCCGGCTCGAAGGACCGCGCTGCGGTGGCCGACCGCGTGTTCGACTGCCTGCGCCGGCGCCGGTCGCTTGCGTGGCCGCTGCGCGCAGACACGGCGCGCGCCGCGGTGATCGGTTCCGTGCTGGCGGAGGGCGGCGACCCGGCCGCTTTGTTCACCGGGCAGGGCCATGCGCCGGCGGCGCTTACCGCCGACGAGTTCGCGGCGCTGGCCGAGCCGCCCCCGCCCCCGCCCGATCCCGTGAGGCTCGACTATCCCGACTGGCTGGACGCGCCGCTGCGCGAGGGGCTCGGCGCCTCGTTCGAGGCCTCGCTGCTCGCGATGCGGACGCGGGCGCCCGTCGACATGCGCGTGAACACGCTGCGGGCGGATGTCGACGCCGCCCGGCGCAGGCTTTCGGCGGACGGGGTGGAGACCTCGCCCGGACCGTTCCCCGAACTCGCGCCGCATTGTCTGAGAGCGGCGCCCGGCGCGCCGGTGGCGCGGGGGCGGGCCTACGCCGACGGGCTCGTGGAGTTGCAGGACGCCGCCAGCCAGGCTGTCGCCGCCTTCGCCGCGGCGCGTCCGGGCGAGGCGGTGCTCGATTTCTGCGCGGGCGGCGGCGGCAAGACCCTTGCGCTCGCCGCCGACATGGGCGGGCCCGCCGCGCCCGGAAGGCTGATCGCCCATGACGCCGCGCCGAGACGCATGGCGGATCTGCCGGCGCGTCTCGCCCGCGCGGGCGCGCGCGCCGATCTTGTCGCGCCGGAACGGTTGGCGGCCCTTGGCGGTCGCTGCGATCTGGTGTTCGTCGATGCGCCATGTTCAGGGTCCGGAGCCTGGCGCCGCGACCCGGCGGCGAAATGGCGGCTGACGCCGGAGAAGCTTGCGCGCCTGTGCGCCCTTCAGGCCGACGTGCTCGAGGCGGCGCGGGCCTGCCTGCGGCGAGGGGGAAGGCTGGTGTACGCCACCTGCTCGGTTCTGCCGCAGGAGAACGCCGGACGCTTCACGGGCGACGCACGACGCGTGCTGCTGCCGGCGGACGGAGCGGACGGCTTCTACGCCGCGCTCGCGCAGTTCTGAAGCGCGCTCCCTTCGGCGCCCGGCCGAGCGCCTCGCGGGCTCGGTCAACGCCGCGGCTTGCAGGGCCCGAAGGCGTCGGCGATGTTTGTATTTGCACCGGGCGCGTGCAAACCTGCCTCCAGCAATCCGCGAAGGGCGCGCTTGGAAGGCATGACGCAGCACTACGTCGCCACCGCGGTGGTCGCCGCCGCCCCATCGGCCGCGCCCGACCGCCGCGCCGCCCACGGCGCGTCGGCGCAACGCGCCCTGCCGGCGATCGCCTTCGCCATGTTCGCGACGGTCTCTGCGGCGCTGGCCGTGTTCGCCGCCGTCGAGAGCGGCGGCGTCGCGGCAGGTTCGGCGGCGCTCGGAGCGGTCGGCGTCGCCGCGGCGGCGTGCTGGGTCGCCGTCCGTCGGCAGCGCGGGCCGGCGTCTTCGGCGCGGCGCGCCGCGCGCGCTTTCGAGGCGTTCTTCGGCACGGCGCCGGAGCCCGCCGCCCTCACCGACGCCGATGGCTGGCTGATCGCCGCCAACGCCGCGGCGGGCGGACATGATGCGCCTGCCCCGGACCGCGGGCCCGTCGCGGCTCTTCTGAGCGGCCATGTCGACGATCCCGCAGCCGTCGTCTATCGCATGCTGAGCGCCGCGGCCGCTTCGGGCGTTGCGGAGGAGGTCGCCACGGGGCCGAAGGGGCCTGTCATCGTCGGCGCGCGCTCCATGCGCGACGGCGCCGTGTTGTGGACGATCGCCCGAGCCGCGGCGCCGGCGCGGCTTTCCTCCGGAGCCGACCTTGTTCTGGAGTCGCTGCCCATCGCCGTGGCCCGCCTCAGCATCGACGGCGTGGTGCTCTCGGCCAACGCCGCGGCGCGGATGCTGCTCGGCGGAGCGATGCGCCCCGGCGTGGCGCTGGCGGACGTGATCGAGGGGCTCGGCCGGCCCATGTCGGTCCGCATCGCCGAGGCGGAGCGCGGCGACAGCAGCGGCCGACCGGAGATCGCGCGCGGCGAGGCGGACGGGCGCGAGGTCTTCGCGCAGGTCTCGCTCACCCGCACCGAAATCGACGGCGGCGCGTTCCTCTTCGCCGTCATGGCGGATGCTACCGAGCTCAAGACCCTCGAGGCCCAGTTCGTGCAGAGCCAGAAGATGCAGGCGGTCGGCCAGCTCGCCGGCGGCGTGGCGCACGACTTCAACAACCTGCTCACCGCGATCGCCGGGCATACCGACCTGATGCTCCAGCGCCATGAGCATGGCGATCTTGACTACGCCGATCTCACCCAGGTCCGGCAGAACGCCAATCGCGCCGCCGGCCTCGTGCGCCAGCTTCTGGCGTTCAGCCGCAAGCAGACGCTGCGCCCGACGGTGGTCAACCTCGTCGACACGCTGACCGAGACGAGCCACCTGCTCAACCGCCTGCTGGGCGAGCGCGTGCGCCTCGCCATCACCCACGCCGAGAACCTCGGGCTGGTCAAGGTGGACGAGCGGCAGTTCGAGCAGGTCGTCATGAACCTCGCCGTGAACGCGCGGGACGCCATGCCCAACGGCGGCTCGGTCTCCATCGTCACGTCGAACGCGCGGATCGACGCCGAACAGCGCCACGGCCGCGCCGTCGTGCCGAAGGGCGACTACGTCCTGATCGAGATCGTGGACGAGGGCACCGGCATCCCCACCGACAAGATCGACCAGATCTTCGAGCCGTTCTTCACGACGAAGCGCGCCGGCGAGGGAACCGGCCTCGGCCTCTCGACCGTCTACGGCATCGTCAAGCAGACCGGCGGCTTCATCTTCGCGCGCAACCGCGTCGAGGGCGGCGCCGCCTTCTCGATCTACCTGCCGCGCTACTACCCCGCTCAGGGCGAGGTCGCGCCCGCCGTGGCCCCCATCGCGCAGCCGGCCGACCTGACCGGCCGCGGCGTGGTGATGCTGATCGAGGACGAGACGCCGGTGCGCGCCTTCGCGGCCCGCGCCCTGAAGCTGCGGGGCTATCAGGTCGTCGAGGCCGCCTCGGGCGAGGAGGCGCTGGAGATCCTCGCCGACCCCGACCTCGCCATCGACGTCATCGTCTCCGACGTCGTCATGCCCGGCATGGACGGCCCCGCCTGCGTGTTGGAGGCGCGCAAGATGCGGCCCGACGTGAAGGTGGTGTTCGTCTCCGGCTACGCCGAGGACTCCCTGCGCCGCAGCATCGACGGCGTGGGCGAGTGCATGTTCCTGCCCAAGCCCTTCTCCCTGAACGAACTCACCGCGAAGGTGAAGGAGTGCGTCTCCTCTTGAGCCGTCAGAATCGTGTTGTGTTCGCCGGATGTTCTGATAGAACGTCAAGGGAACACGGGCGCAGGTCGATCAATGGGGCGGTTTTCGCGCCGTTGCCATGGCAGGGGAAATCCGCGATGACGCAGGATGTGCTGAACCTTCTCGAAAGGCGCGACATGGACAAGCAGAAGGCGCTGGACTCCGCGCTGGCGCAGATCGAGCGGGCCTTCGGCAAGGGCTCGATCATGCGGCTCGGGGCCAACGACCCGGCGATGGACATCGAGGCGGTCTCCACCGGTTCGCTCGGGCTCGACATCGCGCTCGGCATCGGCGGCCTGCCCAAGGGGCGGATCATCGAGATTTACGGCCCCGAAAGCTCCGGCAAGACCACGCTGGCGCTGCATGTGATCGCGGAGGAGCAGAAGAAGGGCGGCATCTGCGCCTTCGTCGACGCCGAGCATGCGCTCGACCCGGTCTATGCGCGCAAGCTCGGCGTAAAGGTGGACGATCTGCTGATATCGCAGCCCGACGCCGGCGAGCAGGCGCTCGAGATCACCGACACGCTGGTGCGCTCCGGCGCCGTCTCCGTGATCGTGGTCGATTCGGTCGCGGCGCTGACGCCGCGCGCCGAGCTCGAAGGCGACATGGGCGACGCCACGGTAGGCGCCCAGGCCAGGCTGATGAGCCAGGCGATGCGCAAGCTCACCGCCTCGATCAGCCGCTCAAAGTGCATGGTCATCTTCATCAACCAGATCCGCATGAAGATCGGCGTGATGTTCGGCAGCCCAGAGACCACGACCGGCGGCAACGCGCTGAAGTTCTACGCCTCGGTGCGGCTCGACATCCGCCGTATCGGCGCGATCAAGGATCGTGACGAGGTCGTGGGCAACAGCACCCGCGTCAAGGTGGTCAAGAACAAGGTCGCCGCGCCGTTCCGGCAGGTCGAGTTCGACATCATGTACGGCGAAGGCATCTCGAAACTGGGCGAGTTGATCGACCTTGGCGTGAAGGCTGGCGTCGTCGAGAAGTCTGGCTCCTGGTTCTCCTTCGCGGACCAGCGCATCGGCCAGGGCCGCGAGAACGCCAAGACCTTCCTGCGAGAGCATCCCGAGGTGGCGCTCGCCATCGAGGACAAGGTGCGCGCCGCCCACGGGCTGGACTTCGCGATGATGGCGGGAGACGACGAGGCCGTGGTCGAGGACTGAGGCGGTCGCGCATCTTCCTGAGCCCCCGGTTCCGGGGCTCAGGGGGCGGATCGCGCCCGACCCGGCGCCCCTCCCGGCCCCTGCGGACCGGCCGCAGGCAAAGGGCTGCGGTAGAGCGCGGGAGCGGTCCGGGCGCCAGCACCGGGGCGGCTCCGCGGGCCGCCCGTCGAGTCGATCCGCCTTTGGCGCCCCGCGTGGACAGAGCGGCGGCGCCGGGCTAGACGTCGCGACGGCGCGCTGGCCGCCGCGCCGTGCTGGAGCATCGCCATGACGTCGCTGAACGAAATCCGCTCGACCTTCCTCGACTACTTCGCCAGGGCGGGGCACGAGACCGTCGCCTCCTCGCCGCTGGTGCCACGCAACGACCCCACGCTGCTCTTCACCAATGCGGGCATGGTTCAGTTCAAGAACGTCTTCACCGGGATGGAGAAGCGCAACTACGTCCGCGCCGCCACCAGCCAGAAATGCGTGCGCGCCGGCGGCAAGCACAACGACCTCGACAACGTCGGCTACACCGCGCGCCACCACACCTTCTTCGAGATGCTCGGCAACTTCTCGTTCGGCGACTACTTCAAGGAGCGCGCGATCCCGCTGGCGTGGGATCTCGTGACGAAGGAGTTCGGCCTGCCGGCGCATAAGCTGCTCGTCACCGTCTACCACGACGACGAGCAGGCGGTGGACATCTGGAAGAAATACGCCGGCCTGCCCGACGACCGGATAATCCGCATCGCGACCAGCGACAATTTCTGGACCATGGGCGCCACCGGCCCCTGCGGCCCGTGCTCGGAGATCTTCTACGACCACGGCCCCCACATCCCCGGCGGCCCGCCGGGCAGCCCCGACGAGGACGGCGACCGGTTCATCGAGATCTGGAACCTCGTCTTCATGCAGTTCGAGCAGTTCGAGGATGGACGGCGCGAGAACCTGCCCCGCCCGTCGATCGACACAGGCATGGGCCTGGAGCGCATCGGCGCGGTGCTGCAGGGCAAGCACGACAACTATGACACCGACGTGATGCGCGCGCTGATCGAGGCGTCCGCTCAGGCGACGGGCGCCGACCCCGACGGCCCCGGCCGCATCCACCATCGCGTCGTGGCCGACCATCTGCGCTCGACCGCCTTCCTCCTCGCCGACGGCGTGACGCCGTCGAACGAGGGGCGCGGCTACGTCCTGCGCCGCATCATGCGCCGCGCGATGCGCCATGCTCACCTGCTCGGCGCCAAAGATCCGGTGATGCACCGGCTCGTGCGCGCGCTGGTGCGCCAGATGGGCGAGGCTTTCCCGGAACTCGGCCGCGCCCAGAGCATGATCGAGGAGACGCTGCGCATCGAGGAGGAGCGCTTCCTCGCCACCCTCGAGCGCGGCCTGCGCCTGCTCGCCGACGAGGCGGCGAAGCTTGGCGACGGCCAGACGCTGCCCGGCGAAGCGGCGTTCAAGCTCTACGACACGTTCGGATTTCCGCTCGACCTCACTCAGGACGCGATGCGCGAGCAGGGCAGGGCGGTGGACGTCGCCGGCTTCGAGGCCGCCATGGCGGCTCAGCGCGCCAAGGCCCGCGCTGCGTGGGCGGGCTCGGGCGAGGCCGCCGACGACGGGCTGTGGTTCGACATCCGCGAGACCGCGGGGGCGACGGAGTTCCTCGGCTACGCCACCGAAAGCGCCGAAGGCGTGATCGCGGCGCTGATCGTGGACGGCGCCCGCAAGGGCTCGGCGCAGGTCGGTGCGCGGGTGCAGATCGTCGCGAACCAGACGCCGTTCTACGCCGAATCGGGCGGGCAGGTGGGCGACGCGGGGGAGATCCGGACGACGACGGGCCGCGCCCGCGTGCTTGACGTCAGGAAGCGCGCCGGCGATCTGTTCGTCCACGAGGCCGAGATCGTCGAAGGCGAGATCGTGCAGGGCGAACCGGCGGTGTTCTCGGTCGACACCCCGCGCCGGGCCGCGATCCGCGCAAACCACTCCGCGACGCATCTGCTTCACGAGGCGCTCCGCGGCAGGCTCGGCGACCACGTCGCCCAGCGCGGCTCGCTCGTCGCGCCCGACCGGCTGCGTTTCGACTTCGCCCACGCGAAGGCGATGAGCGCCGATGAACTTACCGCCGTCGAGGCCGAGGTCAACGCCTACATACGGCAGAACAGCGCCGTCTCCACCCGCGTGATGTCTCCCGAAGCGGCGCAGGCGCTCGGCGCGCGGGCGCTCTTCGGCGAGAAGTACGGCGACGAGGTGCGCGTCGTGGCGATGGCCGAGCGCCCCGAGGGCGAGACCGGCCCAGCGGGGCGCGTCTATTCGCTCGAGCTCTGCGGCGGCACCCATGTCGCGCAGACCGGCGAGATCGGGTTGCTTCGGGTGCTCGCCGAAAGCGCCTCGGCCGCCGGCGTGCGCCGCATCGAGGCGCTAACCGGGGCCGCGGCGCTCGCCCATCTCGACGCGCAGGAGACGCGCCTGAAACTCGCCGCCGGCGCGCTGAAGGCGCAGCCCGAGGAGGTCGCTGAACGGGTGGTGGCGCTGCTCGAGGAGCGCCGCCGACTCGCCTCGGAGATCTCCGACCTCAGGCGGAAGCTGGCGCTCGCTGGGGACGGCGCCGCGGCGCCGGAGGCGAAGTCGGTCGGTGGCGTGCCCTTCCTGGCGCAGGTGCTTTCGGGCGTCTCGGGCAAGGAGCTGCGGGGCCTCATCGACGCCCACAAGGGGCGCCTCGGATCGGGCGCGATCCTTCTGATCGCCGAGGCCGACGGCAAGGCGGCGGTCGCCGCCGGCGTCACCGACGACCTCACGGCGCGCGTCTCGGCGGTCGATCTCGTGCGGGCCGCCGCCGAGGCCATGGGCGGCAAGGGCGGCGGCGGTCGGCCGGACATGGCGCAGGCTGGCGCGGCGGATGCGAGTCGCGCCGCGGAGGCGATCACCGCCGCGGAGGCGGTGCTCGGCGGCTGAGCGCGCCCGCCGGCGACGCCGCAGCTCCGGCGCAGGATCGGCGGGGGCGGGACAGGTTCCGCGCGGCGGCCACTCGGCGGAGCCGGGGGCGCAGGGCGCCCGTCGCGTAGCGCCGGTCGGCGAAAGTGCGGGCCCCGGCGCCGTTTCGGGTGAGGGGGGATCGCGGGATCGTCCTCGTGGGCCAGAAGGGTCAGCAGCCCCCCCCCCGAGAACGCGGCCATCGCCGCGCGGCCCGCTCCATGGCCTCAGCCGATCACGCGTCGCGCAGCGCGCTCGTCACCGACTCTCGCGCCTTGGCCATCGTCGCGATGGCGTCGTCCAGCGCTTCATGGTCGCCGTCGGCACTTCGAAGCCGAGCTTCAGTTCCGGCGCGGCCTCGGCGAAAGCTCTGAAGTGAAGGTTGGCCTCGACGTGGTGGTGGGTCTCCAGTCCGCCCAGCCGCATGTCCTCCGCGGCGCAGAACGGCCGCGCGAAGCCCCGCGGACCGAATAGGCCTGCGCCGAGCCCAGCCAGCGCGTCGTCGGGCCGTCGGGAGATGTCGCGGAACATGCCGCGCCGCGCCAGCCAGACCGCGCCAAGTCTCTGACCGACCGTCGCCGATCAGCTCTGCGCCGGATGAAGGGCGAGCAGCCGGGTCAGCTCCAGCTCCGGATCGGGGCCCGTCGGCCGGCCGGTAGGCCGCGCCTCGCTGACGTCGCGCGCTCACCGCTCCAGCACCATGCGGTCCCCCTCGACGCGCCAGCGGGCGAAGCGGTCGAGCCAGCGGATGCCGAGCAGGGAGGTCGAAAGCTCGCCGCCATTGACGACGGCCGCCACGTCGCGGTCGTCGAACGGGCCGATGGCCAGTCGCTCCAGCCTGACCGGCGCGCCGTAGACGACGCCGTTCGCAGTGTTCGCTGGGCGGGTGTAGGCCAGCCGGTCAGGGTCGAGCCCGGCCCGCGCGGCGTCGGCGCGGCTGAGTACGATCTCGGTGGCGCCGGTGTCGATAAGGAAGTCCACGCTCGCGCCGTTGACTGAACCGCTGGCGCGAAAGTGGCCGTTCGGCCCGCGGCGCAAGACGGCTGCGTTCTCCGTCACCGCCATGACAGGCGCCGAGGAGAGCTGCGCGCCGATGATGTCGCGAAAGCCGTAGAGCACGATCGCGGCCAGGAAGATCAGCGCCCATATCGCCGCGTGGCGCAGCGCCTCGCCCATGCGCCGGCCATAGGCGGCGAAAAGGCCGCCGCACACCAGCACGAGCAGCCCGGCGAGGTAGACGAGCCGCGCGGTCTCGTCCCCGCTCACGCGGCCTCGCGCTCGGCCGCTTCGAGCCGCTCCTGCGCCGCAAGCCACAGCGCCTCGGCGCGCGCAATGCCGTTCTCGATCTCGGCGCGCTTCTGGGTGAGCGTCTCGAAACGCTTGGGGTCGGGGTGGGTGTAGAGTTCGGGGTCGGCCAGCAGCGCGTCGATCTTGGCGCGCATGTCGGCGAGCTTCTCCATGCGCGCCTCGGCGTCGGAGACCTCGGCGCGCAGCGGCGCGAGCGCTCGCCGGCGCTCGGCGCCCTTCTGCTTCGGGGCCGCCTTCGCCTCGGTCTTCGCCGCGGCCTTGGCGGCGTTCCCGCCGAGCAGCAGGTCGCGGTAATCGTCCATGTCGCCGGCGAAGGGCCTTACGGCGCCGTCCTTCACCAGCCACAGCCGGTCGGCCACGGCCTCGACGAGGAACGGGTCGTGGCTGACGAGGATCACGGCGCCGTCATAGTCGTTCAGCGCCAGCGCAAGCTGCTCGCGGCTCTCCATGTCGAGGTGGTTGGTCGGCTCGTCGAGGATGAGGATGTGCGGCGCGTCCAGCGCCATCAGCGCCATCAGCAGGCGCGCCTTCTGCCCGCCGGAGAGCTTCTCGACCGGCGTCTCCGCGATCTCGGCGCCGATGCCCGCGCCGCCGAGACGCGCGCGAAGCTGGCTCGGCTTCTCGGTCGGCCGCAGCCGCTGGATATGCTGCACCGGCGTCTCGCCGAGCACCAGCTCGTCGAGCTGATGCTGCGCGAAAAAGCCGATGCGCATCTTGGATGGCTTGGTCATGTCGCCCGACAACGCCGCGAGTCGCCCCGCGATGAGCTTCGACAGGGTGGACTTTCCCTGACCGTTGGCGCCGAGCAGGGCGATGCGGTCGTCGGGGTCGATGCGCAGGGAGAGGTCGCGCAGCACGGGCTTGCCGCCGTATCCCACGGACACGCGGTCGAGCGCGATCAGCGGCGGGGCCAGCTCCTCGGGCTGCGGAAAGCGGAAGGGGGCCACGGCCTGCCCGCGCTCCAGCGTGATCGGCTGGAGGCGGCTCAGCATCTTGAGCCGGCTCTGCGCCTGCTTGGCCTTGCTGGCCTTGGCGCGGAAGCGGTCGACGAAGCTCTGCATGTGGGCGCGGGCGGCCTCCTGCTTCGTCGCCTCGGCCTGGGCCTGCATGGCGCGCTCGCGGCGCAGCCGGTCGAAATTGTCGAAGTCGCCGGGCGTGTAGGTCAGCCGCCCGTTCTCGACCGAGAGAATCGCCCCGACCGAGCGGTTGAGCAGCCCGCGGTCATGGCTGATCACCAGCGCCGTCGCCGGGTAGCGGGCGAGGAAGTTCTCAAGCCAGACCGTGCCTTCGAGGTCGAGATAGTTGGTCGGCTCGTCGAGCAGCAGCAGGTCCGGCCGCGAGAACAGCACCGCCGCCAGCGCCACGCGCATCCGCCAGCCGCCGGAGAACTCCGAGCAGGCCCGCGCCTGCGCCGCCTGGTCGAAGCCGAGCCCCGCAAGGATCGCCGCCGCACGCGCCTCCGCCGAATGGGCGTCGATATCGGTCAGCCTGAGCTGGATGTCCGAGATGCGCGCCGGTTCGGTCGCCGTCTCGGCCTCCGCCAGAAGGGCGGCGCGCTCGCGGTCGGCCTCCAGCACCGTGTCGATGAGGCTGACGGAGGATGCCGGCGCCTCCTGCGCCACGCCGCCGAGCCGGGCGCCGGCGCGCACGACGATCGACCCCTGGTCGGGCTCGAACGTCCCTTCGATGAGGCGGAACAGCGTGGATTTTCCGCAGCCGTTGCGGCCGACGACGCCCACCTTGGCGCCCATCGGCACGCGCGCGCTCGCCCCGTTGAACAGGCGCCGTCCGGCCAGCGTAAAGCCCATGTCCGTGATCGTCAGCATGGGCGTTGCGCTAGCAGAGGCGGGCGGCGCTGTCCACGCGTGGAAGCGGATCGGGTCAGGCGGGGCGCTTCAGGAACATCTGCGTCCACTCGAAGTCGAGCACCGGTTCGGGCTCCGGGGCCTCGGGTCGGCGACGGTTCGCCTCGGCGGCGAGCGCCACGAACCCGCGGTCGGGTTTCGAGCCGGAAGGCCGCGCCGAGCGCACCTCCGCCCGCAGCGAAATCGTGTCGCCGGGGCGCACGGGCTTCAGCCAGCGCAGCCGGTCGATCCCCGGCGAGCCGATCGAGCTCCTCCCGCAGCGCGCGGCGACGATGTAGAGCCTGAACGCGACCAGTAGCGTGTGGAAGCCAGAGGCGATCAGCCCGCCATAGGGGCTCTCGGCCGCTGCGAGCGCGTCGATGTGGAACGGCTGCGGATCCCACCGGAAGGCGAAGTCGAGGATCTGGGTCTCGCTGATCGTCGCGCCCGGCGTCTCGATGACGAGGCCGGGCGTGAAATCCTCAAACCAGCGTTCGCCCTCGCCGGCGGCGGGCGCCGCCTGCGCCATCTTCAGCCCGCGAGGCTGGCGCGGGCGCGTTCGAGCCGGGCGATCACCGGGCCGAGCGCGGCCCCGAGGCGCACGCCCATGGCGGCGGCGGGCGCGTCGAAGGCGGTGGTCGCCTCGGGCTCGTCGTCGGGGCCTTCCGGAGGTTCGCCGACCACCGGGGCCTCGCCGTCGCCGATCATGGCGACATGGCGCGGGCCGCGCTCGCGGAAAACCTTCTGCAGGCCCTTGATCGTGAGCCCCTCGTCATGGAGCAGCGTGCGGATGCCGCGCAGCAGCGACATGTCGGCGGGGCGGTAGTAGCGCCGCCCGCCGCCGCGCTTCATGGGCGAGAGGTGGGGGAACTTCGTCTCCCAGAAGCGCAGCACATGCGCGGGGATGTCGAGTTCCTCGGAGACCTCGGAGATCGTGCGGAACGCGCCGGGCGCCTTGTCGCGCCGCGCCTCGGTCTCGGGCGCCGCGCCGAGATCGAGTTCGGCGGGCGCCTCCGCCGCCGGCCGCGCCGCGCCGCTCACGATTCGCCCGCAGCGTTGATGCGGTCCTTGAGGATGTGGGAGGGCCGGAACACCAGCACCCGCCGCGGCTCGATCGGCACTTCCTCGCCCGTCTTGGGGTTGCGGCCGATGCGGCGACCCTTGTCGCGCGCCTGGAACGTGCCGAAGGAGGAGATCTTCACGGTCTCGCCCTGCGCCAGCGCGCCGGAGATGTGGCGCAGCACGCTCTCCACCAGTTCGGCGCTCTCGTTGCGCGACAGGCCGACCTCACGATAGACGCCTTCGGACAGATCGGAGCGCGTCAACGTCTTGCCCGCCATGGCGGCCTCCCGGTAGCCCTTGTTCGGCGCAGAGTGGGCGCGCGGCGAAAGGATGTCAACTTCAAGGGTTTGCGGCGGGGCCTTGACGCCGCGTCCACCGTCACCAGCGCAGCAGCGCCGCGCCCCAGACGAGCCCGCCGCCGATCGCCTCCATCAGCAGCAGGTCGCCCCTGCCGATCCTGCCGTCGTGCACGGCGGTCGACAGCGCCAGCGGGATCGAGGCGGCGGAGGTGTTGCCGTGGTCCTGAAGCGTCAGGATCACCTTCTCCATCGGCACGCCCGCCTTCTTCGCCGTCGCCTCGATGATGCGCAGGTTGGCCTGGTGCGGCACGACCCAGTCGATATCGGCTGACGCGACGCCCGCCTTCTCCATCGCCTCGTCGGCGACCTCCGCGAGCTTGGCGACGGCGTGCTTGAAGACCTCGCGGCCCTGCATCCTGAGCTTGCCGCTGGTCTGGGTGGAGGAGGGGCCGCCGTCGACGTAGAGGATGTCCTGATGCGCGCCGTCGGAGTGCAGGCAGGTCGCGAGCAGCCCGCGGTCGGACGGCGCGCCCTCGCCCTCATGCGCGCCGAGGATCACCGCCCCCGCGCCGTCGCCGAACAGCACGCAGGTCGTGCGGTCCTCCCAGTCGAGGATGCGGCTGAAGGTCTCCGCGCCGATGATCAGCGCACGGCGCGCCTGGCCCTTGAAGATCAGCGCGTCCGCCAGCGACAGCGCGTAGATGAACCCCGCGCACACCGCCTGGACGTCGAAGGCGAAGCCGCCGGTCATGCCGATGGCGTGCTGCACCTTCGTCGCGGTCGAGGGAAATGTGCGGTCCGGGGTGGCGGTGGCGATCACCACAAGGTCGATGTCCGCCCCGGTCAGACCGGCATGGTCGAGCGCACGCCGGGCGGCGGCGGTGGCGAGGTCGGAGGTCAGCTCGCCCTCGGCGGCCATGTGGCGGGCGCCGATGCCGGTGCGGCTGCGGATCCACTCGTCCGAAGTGTCGAGGCGCGCGGCGAAATCCGCGTTGGTCATCACCTTCTCGGGCAGGTAGCCGCCGCAGCCCAGAGGAACCGCCCGGATCATCGCCCCGCGTCCCTTCGCGGCCGCCAGCGCCGCACTCCGTCCGCTCACGCCACCGGTGTCGTTCATTGCGCCGCCGCGCCTCCCAGCGCCTGCCTCTGCATCGTCAGGAACGCGGCCCTGCCTGCCACCCGTTCGGTGAACCCGGTGCGGGCCATGCGCGCGGCGAGCGAAATCGCGGCGGCGACGCCCGTGGCGTCCGCCGAACCGTGGCTCTTCACGACGGCGCCGCGCAGACCGAGGAAAACCCCGCCGTTGACGCGGCGCGGGTCGATCCGCCGCTTCATGCGCGAGAGCGACGGCATCGCCATCAGCGCCGCAAGCCGCGACAGCCAGGTGTGGCGGAAGGCGCGCTTCAGTTCGTCGCCGATGAAGGCGGCCGCGCCCTCTGCCGACTTCAGCGCCACGTTGCCGGTGAAGCCGTCGGTCACGATCACGTCGGCCTTGTCGCCGCAGAGGTCGCCTCCCTCGACGTAGCCGCGCCAGTCGTAGCCGCCGTGGTCGGCGTTCTCGCAGATGAGGCGGCTGGCCTCCTGAAGCTCGGGCCGGCCCTTGCCTTCCTCGCTGCCGACGTTCAGCAGGCCGACGCGGGGCCGGTCGAGATCGAGCGCGACGCGCGCATACTCGGCGCCCATGACGGCGAACTGCGCCAGCGCGGTCGGATCGGCGCGCACGTCGGCGCCCACGTCGAGAACGATCGTGTGTCCGCTTGCGCTGCGCGAGGGCCAGAACACCGCGATGGCGGGGCGGTCGACGCCCTCGGCGCGACGCAGCCGCATCGTCGCCATCGCCATCAGCGCGCCGGTGTTGCCGCAGGAAACCGCCGCCTGCGCCTCGCCGGCCTTGATCGCCGAGAGCGCGGACCACATGCTGGTGTCCTGCGCCCTGCGCAGCGCCACCGAAGGCTTGTCGGTCATCGCCACCGCCTGCGCCGCATGGCGCACCTCGCACCGCCCCGCGAGCGCCGCGCGCCGCGCAACGAGCGGCGTCAGCACATTCTCCGGTCCGTGTAGCAGGAAGCGCAGGTCGGGCATTTCGCGCGCGCACCGGTCGACACCGGCGACGACGGTCGCAGGGCCGCGGTCGCCGCCCATGGCGTCGACCGAAATCACCGGGTCGGGGGCAGCCGCCATCGCTTTCATCGCTCGGATCGCCGGCGCGGGCGCAGTTCGATCATTCGCGCGAAACCGCGCCGGGGCGCGATCTCAGGCCGCTTCGCTGTCGAGATCGACCTCGGTCGCCACGACGACTTCGCGTCCGGCGTAATGCCCGCAGGCGCCGCAGACATGGTGCGGGCGGCGGAGCTCTCCACAGTTCGGGCACTCGTTGGGATTGTCCGCAACGAGGGCGTCATGCGACCGGCGCATGTTGCGTTTGGAGCTCGTCTTCCTGTTCTGCGGAACAGCCATGTCTCAACCTCCGTCAGGCCCGGCGCGCGCCCTGTATGGCAGTGCGCCCCTGCGAAAACCACCGCGCGCCCCGACTGGACCAGCGCATAGCGCCGCGCCGCCCGCCGCGCTGCGCGCTCACTGTGCGAGCGGGGCTCATACCGCCTAACGCGCGGCGCCGCAAGGCCGGGCGCGGCCTCCGCGCCGCGCCGTGAGCCGATGCCGCGCTCAGGTCGAGCCATCGCGGCCGCGCAGTGCGGCGAGGCCGGCGAACGGTCTCGCATCCTCGTCCGTCATCGGCGCCACGCCCGGCGGCGCGGTCAGGGCGCCCTCGAAGTCGACCCCCGCCTTGCGCGGGTAGGGATCGAGCGCGAGCGCGGCGGTCTCGGCGGCGATCTCCCCGAAGTCGATCGCCTCGGCCAGCGGTTCGGGCGCCTCCTCCGCGTCGGGGTGGAACAGCGCCTCTGCCTCGGCCATGCGCGCCGGCGGCGCGAAGAATCGCTCGAACGGCTCCGACAGCGCCGTGTCGACCGGCTCAAGCGTCACGACGCAGCTCTGCGTGAAGGCGGCGTCGACGACGCCGCTCACGCGCCAGCCGCCCGGCCCCCAGGGCTCAGCCTTCGCGACGAATGACAAAGCCCGCACGGCGGGGACGTCGAAGCGCCGCGCCAGCGCGACCAGCGCCGCCTCGTCGGCCTCATCGCAGACCGCATCCCCGGCCTCCAGCGACGCGACTGGAACGGGGTGGGAGAACTCCGGCTTTTCAGGCATGACATCGTCCCGGCGAAGGCGCGAAGCGGCTACCGCCCGGCGCCGGGCAGGTTCCCGGCCCCGCGGGAGCTCCGCGTTGAAAATACATGATCGCGCCGCTAATGGAACAGCAGTCGGGCGCGGTCCGACGAAGGGGAGAGACGACGGTGGCTGAAGGCAGGGCGCGTTTCACGGGAGTTTGCGCAGCGGCGGCGCTGGCCTGTCTCGTCGGCTGCGGCCCGACATACAGCAACCACGGCTTTGCGCCGCAGATCGCCGAGCTAGACGCGATCGAGGCGGGGGCGGACACGCGGGGCTCCGTCCTGCGCCGCCTCGGCCGGCCCTCGGCCTCCGGCGCCTTCGACGAGGACGTCTGGTTCTACGTGGCGAGCCGCATGGAGCACTTTGCGTTCTTCGAGCCGGAGGTGATCGACCGCAAGGTGGTCGTCGTCGCCTTCGATGACGCCGGCCTCGTCGAGCGCGTGAACCGCTACGGGCTCGACGACGGCCGCATCGTCGACCTCGTCTCGAACACGACGCCGACCTACGGGCGCGAACTCTCCGCGCTGCAGCAGCTCTTCGGCAACATCGGCGCGCCGCGCGCGGCGGACGTGCTGAACTAGCAATTCTCTCGCCGGGCTCGGGCGATGGGGCCCGGCGACGCCATGCGCGCCGCGCGTCAGGCCTCCGCCGGAGGGCGCGCGATGGCGAGCCACAGCAGCGCCGCGCCCGCCAGCGCCAGGAACGGGATCATGGCGAGGTTCACCGCCTCCCATCCGAGGTCGTTCATCAGCGCGCCGGAGCTGAGGCTCGCCACCGTGACCATCCCGAAGACGAGAAAGTCGTTGAGGCCCTGCACCCGAGAACGCTCCTCCGGCCGATGCGCCGCCGCCAGCATGGCCGTCGCGCCGATGAAGCCGAAGTTCCAGCCCAGGCCCAGCAGGATCAGCGCGCCGTAGAACTGCGTCAGGTCGACCCCGGTCAGCGCCACCCCGCCGCATGCCGCCAGCATCGCCAGCCCCAGCGCGATGATTCGCGGCGCGCCGAATCGTGCGATCAGGTCGCCGGTGAAAAAGGAGGGCGCGAACATCGCAAGCACGTGCCACTTCACCACGCTCGCCGCGTCGTCGGGGTCGAAGCCGCAGGCGACCACCGCAAGCGGCGTGGAGGTCATGACGAGGTTCATCAGCGCATAGGTCACCATGGCGCAGATCATCGCCACGGCGACCCGCGGCTGGCGGACGATGACGCTCAGCGGGCGCGCCTGCGGCGCGTCGGCGGCAGGCTTCGGCGGGCGCGGGGCGTCGAGGAAGATGAAGGCGCAGGCGCCGAGAAGGTTCAGCGCCACCATAGAGAGGTAGGCCCCTGCGAAGGGCGTCGGCGCCAGCGCGTCGCGCGTGAGCTTGACGAGTTCCGGCCCGATCAGCGCGGCCAGAAGCCCGCCGGCCATCACCCAGCTGATCGCGCGGGGCCGGAAGGCGGGCGAGGCGGCGTCGGCGGCGGCGAAGCGGTAGAAGCCCTGGGCGCCCATGTAGACCCCGGTTAAGGCGGCCCCCGCCACTAGCATCGGAAACGAGCCGACCAGCAGCGCCGCGGCGCTGACCGCGCCGCCCAGGGCGCCGCAGAGCGCGCCGAGCAGGAAGCCGGGCCGCCGGCCCACGCGCCCCATCAGCATCGAGACCAGCGGCGCGGCGACCATCGCCATCGCCACGGTGGCGGCGATCGGCAGGGTCGCGAGCGCCTTGTTGGTCGCCAGCAGCTGTCCCGCGAGCCCGCCGAGGATGAAATGGATCGGCATCTGCGCGCCGAGCAGCGCCTGCGCGGCGACGAGCACGGCCACGTTGCGGCGCGCCTTCGCGTCGTCATGCGCCGGCTGGGCGGCGTCGAGCGCCGCAGGGGTCGATGCGTGTGCCATGCCGAAGGCTCATAGGCGCGCGGGCGGTCCCGCGCAATCCGCGCGGCGCGCGGCTCTCCGTCTCGGCGCCGCCGAAGCCGAGACGGGTGGCGACGGCGAAGCGTCGCCCTCGCGTCGGCGCAGGGCTCGGTCTAGGCTCGGGCGCAGCGTCGCCGTGGCGCGACCGCCGACTGACCGCCGCCGGAAAGCCGCAGATGCCCCCGTCGCCCCCGCGCCCTCTCGAAGCCTTTCCCGCCCGCGTCTCCGAACGCCTGCGCTATCGCGACACCGACCGGCAGGGCCATGTGAACAATGCGGTGTATGCGACCCTTTTCGAGATCGGTCGCGTTGATTTCCTGCTCGACCCCGACCGGCCGCCCGCGCCCGCGGGCGCGCAGTTCGTGATCGTGCGACTCGCCATGGACTTCCGCCGCGAGCTGCGCTGGCCCGGAACGGTGGAGATCGCCACCGGCGTCACGCGCATCGGGGCGCGGTCCATCGCGATGGAGCAGGGCGTCTATCTGAACGGCGAGGCCGCAGCGACGGCCGAGAGCGTGGTCGCCCTGATGGATGACGCGTCGCGACGGGCCGTCGACATTCCCGCGACGACGCGCGCGGCCCTTGAGGCGTCGCTGCTGCCTGCGCGCTGAGGCGTCGCGAGGACGGCTCGTGCTGAAAGCCGTGATCGGGGGGCGGCGGCCTTCCCGCCGAGCCCGAACCGTCCGCGGCTCGGCGTCGTTTCGCGCGGGCCGGTTGTTCCCATGGATGGCGCGCGCCGCTGGTCCGCGCCGCGCGCCGCCTTTGGAATTGACGATGCCGAAAATATGCATTTACATATTAACTCCGGCGGCAGATGGCGGACCCGGCATGGCGCACCTCGCGCAGAGAGCGGCCTCATGGATGGACGGCGCTTCCGTCCGCGCCGCGGCGGCCGTCGCCCCGCGCTGCGCCGGCGTTTCGCCGACGGCGCGGCGAGCTCATCGGGAGGATGCATGACCGATCCACGCCGCAACGCCCGCGACGTCTTTCCGCCGACGGGGCCGCGGATCAGCGCGAAAAGCTGGCTGACCGAGGCGCCGCTGCGGATGCTGATGAACAACCTCCATCCCGACGTCGCGGAACGGCCGCATGAGCTCGTGGTCTATGGCGGCATCGGCCGCGCGGCGCGGACCTGGGACGACTTCGATCGCATCGCCTCCGAGCTGCGCAGGCTCGAGGGCGACGAGACGCTGCTGGTGCAGTCGGGCAAGCCGGTGGGCGTGTTCCGCACCCACGCCGACGCGCCGCGGGTGCTGATCGCCAACTCCAACCTCGTGCCGCGCTGGGCGACCTGGGAGCATTTCTCCGAGCTCGATCGCAAGGGCCTGATGATGTACGGCCAGATGACGGCGGGCTCCTGGATCTACATCGGCGCGCAAGGTATCGTTCAGGGCACCTACGAGACCTTCGCGGAGGCTGGCCGTCAGCACTACGACGGCGACCTGACGGGGCGGTGGATTCTCACCGGCGGCCTCGGCGGCATGGGCGGCGCACAGCCGTTGGCGGCGGTGATGGCCGGCGCCTGCTGTCTCGCGGTGGAATGCGACGAGACCCGCATCGATTTCCGCATCCGCACCCGCTACGTCGACGAGAAGGCGCGCGACCTCGACGAGGCGCTGGCGATGATCGAGCGCTGGACGAAGGCCGGCGAGGCGAAGTCGGTCGGCCTGCTCGGCAACGCGGCGGAGGTGTTCCCCGAACTGCTGCGCCGCGGCGTGCGGCCCGACATCGTCACCGACCAGACCTCCGCCCACGACCCCGTCCACGGCTACCTCCCGATCGGCTGGACCGTCTCGGAGTGGCGCGAGCGGCAGGAGAGCGACCCGAAGGCCGTGGAGAAGGCCGCCCGCGCTGCGATGCGCGCCCATGTCGAGGCGATGGTGGGCTTCCACAGGGCCGGCGTCCCGACGCTCGACTACGGCAACAACATCCGCCAGGTCGCGCTGGACGAGGGGCTTGCGGACGCCTTCGCCTTTCCCGGCTTCGTGCCCGCCTACATCCGCCCGCTGTTCTGCCGCGGCGTCGGGCCGTTCCGCTGGTGCGCGCTCTCCGGCGACCCCGAGGACATCCACCGCACCGACAGGAAGGTGCGCGAACTGATGCCGCATGACGCGCACCTGCACCGCTGGCTCGACATGGCGCGCGAGCGCATCGCCTTCCAGGGCCTGCCCGCGCGCATCTGCTGGGTGGGGCTGGGAGACCGCCACCCCATCGGGCTCGCCTTCAACGAGATGGTGCGCACCGGCGAGCTGAGCGCGCCGGTGGTGATCGGCCGCGACCACCTCGACAGCGGCTCGGTGGCCTCGCCGAACCGCGAGACCGAGGCGATGCGGGACGGGTCGGACGCCGTGTCGGACTGGCCGCTGCTCAACGCGCTCCTGAACTGCGCGAGCGGCGCGACCTGGGTCTCGCTGCACCATGGCGGCGGCGTGGGCATGGGCTACAGCCAGCACGCTGGCATGGTGATCTGCTGCGACGGCTCGGCCGAGGCCGATGCGCGCCTCGCCCGCGTCCTGTGGAACGACCCCGCCACCGGCGTCATGCGCCACGCCGACGCGGGCTACGACATCGCGCTCGACTGCGCCCGCGAACACGGATTGCGGCTGCCCGCGATCCTGGGAAACTGACGACGAACCCTCACCCCGACCCTCTCCCGCAGGCGGGAGAGGGGGCGCAAGCGTCGAGGACGGCGCCGCGTGGGCGGGTGGGGCGCGAAGGGGGATGATATCGCCCCCTCTCCCGCAAGCGGGAGAGGGCCGGGGTGAGGGACTGCAAGGCTGACAGCAGGGAGAACGAGATGAAAAGACGTGATTTTCTGACCGCCGCCGCCGCCGCGCCCGCCGCGGCGCTGGCCGCCCCGGCCATCGCGCAGGGCGCGGCGACCGAATGGAGGATGGTCACCGCCTGGCCCAAGAACCTGCCGGGACCGGGCGTCGCCGCCCAGATGCTGGCCGACCGCATCACCGCGCTCTCGGGCGGGCGGCTGAAGGTGACGCTCTACGCCGCCGGCGAGATCGTGCCGGGGCCGGGGGTGTTCGACGCCGTCGCCGAGGGCACTGCCGAACTCTACCACGCGGTTCCCGCCTACTGGGGCAGCAAGTCCAAGGGCATCCTGCTGTTCGGCTCCCAGCCCTTCGGCCTGCGCGCCGAGGAGCAGTTCGGCTGGATGGCCCATGGCGGCGGACAGGCGCTCTATGACGAGATCTATGGCGGCTTCGGCGTGAAGCCGTTCCTCTGCGGCAACTCCGGCCCGCAATGGGCGGGCTGGTTCCGCAACGAGATCACCAGCGTCGACGACCTGCGCGGCCTGAAGTTCCGCACCACCGGCCTCGCGTCGGAGATGGCGAGCAGGCTCGGCATGGCGGCGCAGGCGATGAGCGGCCCGGCGATGTTCCAGGCGCTGCAGTCCGGCGCGCTCGACGCCGGCGAGTTCATCGGCCCGTGGACCGACAGCGCGCTGGGTTATCACCAGATCGCCAAGAACTACTACTGGCCGGGCGTCGGCGAGCCGTCCTCGGCTGAGGAATGCGGGATCAACGCGCAGGTCTTCGCGGACCTGCCCGACGACCTGAAGCAGACCGTGCAGTACGCCTGCGAAAGCCTCTACAACGTCGTCACGACCGAGTACAACACCAACCACGCCAAGGCCTTGCAGCGTCTCGTCGCCGACGAGGGCGTGGTCGTGCGCAAGCTGCCCGACGACGTGATGTCAGCGATGGGTAACGCCGCAGGCGAGGTGATCGCCGAGATGCGCGACAGCGACGACGCGCTGATCAAGCGCATCACCGAGAGCTACCTCGCCTATCGCGGCCTGATCAGCGGCTACATGACCTACGCCGACAACGGGCAGATGAACGCCCGCGCGCTGCCCTACACGTACTGATCGCGGCGCTCGCCGCGCATCCCGCTCCGGCCCCCGTCTCGGGGCGCCGGGGCGTTCCCCCAGGAGACGCCATGCTCGCCTTCGCCGACGCGCTGGACGCGCTCAACCGACGGATCGGGATGGCGGTGCGCTGGCTGGCGCTCGCCATGGCGCTGCTGCAGCTTCTCATCGTCGTGCTGCGCTACGTCTTCGGGCTGAGCTTCGTGTTCCTCACCGAGGGCGTGCTCTATCTGCACGCCGGATTGTTCATGCTCGGCGCGGGCTACACGCTGCTGGTGGATCAGCATGTGCGGGTGGACATCTTCTACGCCCGTCGCTCGCCGCGCGGGCGCGCCGCGGTCGACGTGTTCGGCGCGCTGTTCTTCCTCGCGCCGGCGCTGCTTCTGCTGCTGTGGTGGAGCTGGCCGAGCGTCACCCGCTCCTGGGCGATGCTGGAGGGGCCGATCTCGGTGGGCGGCGTGCCGGCGACCTTCCTGCTGAAGTCCCTCGTGCCGGCCTTCTGCGCGCTGCTGCTGGCGCAGGGCCTCTCCATCCTGCTGCGCGACCTTCTCCGCCTGCGGGCGGGCCGCGGATGAGCCCGCCGCTCGACCTCCTGATGTTCGCGGCGCTGATCGGGGCGATCCTGCTCGGTTATCCGGTGGCCTTCACCATCGCGGGCGTCGCGTCGCTGTTCGCGCTGCTCGGCGCGGCGCTCGGGCAGTTCGACCTCGCGCTGATGGGCGCCCTCGCTCAGCGCGTGTTCGGGCTGATGACCAACGAGGTGCTGACCGCCATCCCGCTTTTCGTGCTCATGGGCGTGGTGCTGGAGAAGAGCCGCATCGCCGAGGAACTGCTGGAGACCATGGGCCGGCTGTTCGGGCGGATGCGCGGGGGGCTGGGCGTCTCCGTCGTGCTGGTGGGGGCGCTGCTCGCGGCGTCGACCGGCATCGTCGGCGCGACCGTGGTGGCGATGGGGATGATCGCGCTGCCGACCATGTTGCGCAACGGCTACGACGCGCGGCTCGGGGCCGGGGTCGTCTGCGCCTCGGGCACGCTGGGGCAGATCATTCCGCCCTCGACGCTGCTCATCATCCTTTCTGAAGTGATGTCGAACGCCTTCCAGCAGGCGCAGTACGCGCAGGGCAAGTTCACCATCGAGACGCTGTCGGTGGGCCAGGTGTTCGCCGCGGCGCTGGGGCCGGGGCTGGCGCTGGTGGCGCTCTACGTCCTCTACATGCTCGGTCGGGCATGGCTGACGCCAGAGGCCGCGCCGGCGATGCGGGAGGCGTCGGACGCGCCCTCGCGCGCGGAGGTGGCCGCGGCGATCCTGCCGCCGGTGCTGCTGATCGTGGCGGTGCTCGGCGGCGTTCTGGGCGGGGTGGCGAGCCCGAACGAGGCGGCGGCGGTCGGGGCCGTGGGGGCGATCCTGATGGCCGGGCGCAAGGCCGGCGCTCCCAATCGGCTGGTGCTGGCGGGCGCCGCAGCGCTGCTGCTGCTGGCGGTGGCGGCCGGGCTCGCGCCCGTGCGCCTGCAGCGCAGCGACGCCGGCGCGGCGGATTTCGCGCTGGGCGCCTCCTACGCCGGGCTGGCGCTGCTGGGGGCGGCGGCGCTGGCGGCCTCGCTGCGCGCGACCTTCCGGGCCGGCTCGCTGGCGCCCTCGCTGACCGCGACCATGACGCTGACCGCGATGATCTTCGCCACCATCCTCACCGCCAGCGTCTTCTCGCTGGTGTTCGTCGGGCTCGGGGGCGAGGCGCGGGTCGCGCAGATACTGGACGCGATGCCGGGCGGGGCGGAAGGCGCGCTGCTGTTCACGCTGGCGCTGATCTTCGCCATGGGCTTCTTTCTGGATTTCGTCGAGATCACGGTGATCCTGCTGCCGCTGGTCGCGCCGGCGCTCATCGCGATGGGCCATGACCCGGTGTGGCTGGCGACGCTGATCGCCGTGGTGCTGCAGACGAGCTTCCTGACGCCGCCCTTCGGCTTCTCGCTGTTCTACCTGCGCGGCGCTGCGCCGCCGGAGGTGAGCACCGGCCAGATCTACGCAGGCGTCGCGCCCTTCATCGCGCTGCAGGTCGCGGCCGTGGCGCTGATCTGGCTGGCGCCGGGTCTGGCCTCATGGCTGCCGGGCGTTCTCTACTGAGCGCCGCAGCCGTTCCCCAAGCCCCCGCCGGACGCCGACGCCCGGCGCTCAGTCCCCGTCCGCCGGGCTGGCGGGGGCGCCGGCGGGCGTGCTGGGGCGGGTGAGGATGAAGGTCGCCACGCCCGTGAGCGCGACCGCCTGCGCCGCAAGCACCCACGCCGCCGCGCCCAGCGCCAGCGGGACGCCGAAGCTGACCGCCATCGAGGCCAAGGCCAGCCGCTTGGCCCGCGGGCTGATCGCGCCATGCGCGCGCCAGTCCGCGATCGGCGGGCCGAGCCTTGGGTGATTCACGAGCCAGTCATGCGCCGCCGGCGACGCGCGGGCGAAGCACAGCGCGGCGAGCAGCAGGAACGGCACGGTCGGAAGCAGCGGCAGCGCCACCCCGAGAACGGCGAGCCCGACGCACATCCAGCCCGTTACATAGTACGCTGCGCGCATGGCTGGCACTGTGACCGATTCCGCGCTGCGGCGCGACCGTCGCGAGGGCCGCAGGCCTCAACTCCGGGAGAGGCCGGCGGCCGCGCGCCGCGCTCCCCGCCGGAGCCGGCGCCACGACGAGGGCGTTTCCGCCCCCCACACGCCGCCTTGCGGACCGGGCGTCAGCCCTCAAGCTCGACGAGAAGATCCTTGGCGTCCACCGAGGCGCCGACCTTGGCCAGCACCTGCTTCACGACGCCGTCGCGGTCCGCGTGCAGGCCGGTCTCCATCTTCATCGCCTCGATCGTCACCAGCAGGTCGCCCTGCTTGATCTGGGCGCCGGCCTCGACGTTCACGCGCGCGATCACGCCGGGCAGCGGGGCCGCGATATGGCGAGGGTTGCCGGGCTCGGCCTTCTGGCTCGCCGCCTTGGCGCCGGTGGCGTGGCGGTCGGGCACGCGGATGTCGCGCGGCTGGCCGTTCAGCTCGAAGAACACCCGCACCTCGCCCTCGTGGCTGTCGCCGATCGCCGAGAGCCGCACCACCAGCGTCTTGCCCGGCTCCAGCTCGATGGCCAGCTCCTCGCCCACCTCCATGCCGTAGAAGAAGGTCGGCGTGGGAAGCTGGCGCACGGGGCCGAACTCGCGGCGGCGGCCCATGTAGTCGAGATAGACCTTGGGATACATCAGGTAGGAGCAGAGATCCTCGTCATCGACCTCCTTGCCCTCCAGCTCCTCGGAGACCTTGGCGCGCACCGCCTCCAGATCGACCGGCGCCATGGTGGCGCCGGGGCGGCCCTCGATGGGCGCGTCGCCCTTGAGCACCTTCTTCTGGATCGCCTCGGGCCAGCCGCCCGGCGGCAGGCCGAGTTCGCCGCGCATCATGCCCACGACGCTGTCGGGGAAGGCGATGTCCTTGGCGGGGTTCTCTACGTCGGCGCGGCTGAGGCCCTGCGTGACCATCATCAGCGCCATGTCGCCCACCACCTTGGAGGAGGGCGTGACCTTCACGATGTCGCCGAACATCGCGTTGGCCTCTGCGTAGGCCTTCGCGACCTCGGGCCATTTGTCCTCCAGCCCGACGCTGCGCGCCTGCGCCTTGAGGTTGGTGAACTGGCCGCCCGGCATCTCGTGGAGATAGACCTCCGCCGCCGGGGCCTTCATGTCGGTCTCGAAGGCGACGTATTTCGCGCGCACCTGCTCCCAGTAGTCGGAGATCGCGCGCACCGCCGCCGGGTCGAGCCCGGTGTCGCGCTCCTGCCCGCGCAGCGCGGCGACGATCGAGCCGAGGCAGGGCTGCGAGGTCATGCCCGAGAAGGCGTCCATCGCCGCATCCGCCGCGTCCACCCCGGCCTCCGCCGCCGCCAGCACCGAGGCGCCCGAGAGGCCCGAGGTGTCATGGGTGTGGAAGTGGACCGGGATCGCCACCTCGTTCTTCAGCGCCGAGACAAGGCGGCGGGCCGCTGCGGGCTTCAGCAGCCCCGCCATGTCCTTCAGGCCGAGGATGTGGGCGCCGGCGGCCTCCAGCTCCTTCGCCATGCTCACATAGTAGTCAAGCGAGTATTTCGCGCGGTCGGGGTCGTCGATGTCGCCGGTGTAGCAGATCGAAGCCTCCAGGATCTTGCCGGACTCCAGCACCGCATCCATCGCGACGCGCATGTTCTCGACCCAGTTCAGCGAATCGAAGACGCGGAAAACGTCCACGCCGGTCTGCGCCGCCTGCAGCGTGAACAGCCGCACCACATTGTCGGGATAGTTGGTGTAGCCGACGCCGTTGGAGGAGCGCAGCAGCATCTGGAGCAGGTGGTTGGGCATCCGCCGGCGCAGGTCGCGCAGGCGCTGCCACGGGCATTCCTGCAGGAAGCGGTAGGCGACGTCGAAGGTCGCGCCGCCCCAGCACTCCACTGAGAACAGGCCCGGCAGGTTGCGGGCGTAGGCGTCGGCGACGTTGACCATGTCGCGCGAGCGCATCCGCGTCGCCAGCAGCGACTGGTGGCCGTCGCGCATGGTGGTGTCGGTGACGAGCAGGCGCTTCTCGGCCAGCATCCAGTCCGCCACGCCCTTCGGGCCCTTGGCCTTGAGCAGGTCGGCGGCGCCGGGGGGCGGCAGCTCGGTCGCCCAGGCGGGCGCCCGGGGGGACTTGGCGTGCGCGGGCGGGCGCGGGCGTCCGGCGGTCTCGGGGTGACCGTTCACGGTGACGTCGGCGACGTAGCGCAGGATCTTCGTGGCGCGGTCGCGGCGGGCCCTGAACTGGAACAGCTCCGGCGTGTCGTCGATGAACTTGGTCGTGTAGGTCGCGTTGACGAAGTGCGGGTGCGCGATCAGGTTCTCGACGAAGGCGAGGTTGGTCGCGACGCCGCGGATGCGGAACTCGCGCAGCGCGCGGTCGAGCCGGGCGATGGCCTCATGCGGGTCCGGGGCCCAGGCGGTGACCTTCTCCAGCAGCGAGTCGTAGAAGCGGGTGATGACGGCCCCGGAATAGGCGGTGCCGCCGTCGAGCCGGATGCCGAAGCCCGTCGCGCCGCGATAGGCGGTGATGCGGCCGTAGTCGGGCACGAAGCTGTTGAGCGGGTCCTCGGTGGTGATGCGGCACTGCACGGCGTGGCCGTCGAGCCGGATGTCGTGCTGGGCCGGCACGCCGCTGTCGGCGACGTCGCCGATGCGCGCGCCCTCGGTGATGCGGATCTGCGCCTTCACGATGTCGATGCCCGTCACCTCCTCGGTGACGGTGTGCTCGACCTGAACGCGCGGGTTGACTTCGATGAAGTAGAACTCGTCGGTGTCGACATCCATCAGGAACTCGACGGTGCCGGCGCATTCGTAGTTGGCGTGGCGGGCGATGCGCAGGCCGTACTCGCAGATCTCGGCGCGCTTGGCCTCGGTGAGGTAGGGGGCCGGGGCGCGCTCGACGACCTTCTGGTTGCGGCGCTGCACGGTGCAGTCGCGCTCGAACAGGTGCACGATGTTGCCGTGCTGGTCGCCGAGGATCTGCACCTCGACGTGCCGGGCGCGCTGGACCAGCTTTTCGAGATAGCCCTCGCCGTTGCCGAAGGCGGCCTCGGCCTCGCGGCGGCCCTCCAGCACCTTGGTCTTGATCTCGTCCTCACTGAGCACGGGGCGCATCCCGCGCCCGCCGCCGCCCCAGCTCGCCTTGAGCATCAGCGGATAGCCGATCTCGGCGGCCATCCGCGCCACTTCGGCCATGTCGTCGCCGAGCACCTCCGTCGCCGGCACGACGGGCACGCCGGCGGCGATGGCGGCGCGCCGCGCGCTCGCCTTGTCGCCCAGCATCCGCATCGTCTCCGCCTTCGGACCGATGAAGGCGATGCCCGCCGCCGCGCAGGCGTCAACGAAGTCGGGGTTCTCCGAGAGCAGCCCGTAGCCGGGGTGGATCGCGTCCGCGCCCGACAGCCGCGCCACGCGGATCACCTCGTTGATGGCGAGATAGGCCGCGACCGGCCCCAGCCCTTCGCCCACCTTGTAGGCCTCGTCCGCCTTGAAGCGGTGCAGCGCCAGCTTGTCCTCCTCGGCGTAGATCGCCACCGTCCGCTTGCCGAGCTCGTTGGCGGCGCGCATCACGCGGATGGCGATCTCGCCGCGGTTGGCTACGAGGATCTTCTTGAAGCTCTTCATTGGCGCGTTCCCTCGGGGATGTGGCGATCCGGCGTGACTCGGGGCAGGCTAGCGTCAGGCGCGCTGCGGTGCAGCGATGCTTTGTGTCGCGCGCGGCGCGCGCATGAAAGAAACTCGAAAGGGTTCTGAATGGGAACAGCAATCTGCGCCAGTCCCGCGTTCGGGGCGGGGCGGGTCTCACCCCAAGGAGTGAGCGGGCGATGCCGGGCTCACCCGGTTGGAAGGAGCGGCCGATGATCGCGGTGATCTTCGAGGTCTGGCCCAAGGCGGATCGGCGGACGCCCTATCTGGAGATGGCGGCGACGATGCGCGAGCATCTCAAGGACATCGACGGCTTCATCTCGGTCGAGCGATTCGAAAGCCTGACCGAGCCGGGCAAGCTGCTGTCGGTCTCGTTCTGGCGCGACGAGGCGGCGCTGGACTCATGGCGCAGGCTGGGCGCGCATCGCAAGGCGCAGGCGGCGGGCAGGGGAGACATGTTCGCCGACTACCGGCTTCGGGTCGCCGGCGTGATCCGTGACTACGGGATGACGGAGCGCGAGGAGGCGCCGGAGGACAGCAAGGCGCTGCACGGTTGAAACGCAAATGCCCGCCGCTTCGGATGAAGCGGCGGGCGCTGCCGGGTTCGACGGCCGTCGGGAGAAGCTTTCGCTCCTCCGTCAGACGGTGCGGCGGGATCAGGCGCGGCGACGCATCGCGACCAGCGCGCCCAGACCGGCGAACAGCATCCAGCCGGCGGCCGGCAGGGGGACCGGAGCGACATCGCCGCCGCCAAGGCTGAGAGCGTTCACGCCGCCGGTGAGCGACACGTCCAAGAATTCGGACTCGAAAGCACCCACGGCGATGGTGAAGGTGAAGTCCTGCGGCTCACCGCTGCGAAGGGCCATTTTTTCGGTCGACGTTCCGAGATCTTCGACGCTGACGGAGCGGTCCAGGAGGGAACCGTTCTGGATGATGGAGAGGCCCGCAAACGCCGAGCCGGCGTCGCTCGTCAACTCGATCTGCGTCATCGCTTCGAGGTACCACTCCACCTCGAAAGTGACGCTGCCCACCATGTCGGATTCATTGAAGAATTCGAAGCCGGCAGCGCCTTCGTAAAGCCCGACCGCTTCACCGAAGACGGGATCCGACGTCCCGAACAGCGTGAAAGCGAGACTGATCACTTCATCCGAGGCGATGGGCGTATCGGGAAATTCTTCGACTATGCCAGTACCGTCGGTGAAGCCATCGAATCCGTCCTGGAAGACGTCGCCAAAGACAGAGATATTGTCTGACTTCTCAACGACCCGCACGGACACGGAGCCGTCTGCGAAAGAAAAGGTGGCGGCGGAGACGGGCGCGGCGGCGAAACCGGAGAGCAGGATGCCTGCGGCGAGGAAGCGAACGTTCATGGTATCCCCCAGAAAACGAGGCCGGCGCAACTATGGCGCGAGCCAACTGAACACGACGCGACCCTAGGGAGACTCGGTTGGAGAGGTCAACGACTCTTAACGAAAGGTAAAAAAATGTTTGACAACTGTCATTAAAACTACGAATAACCAGCACGTATCTGGTCGGTCTTGCAACTGATGCACGAAGGTCCGGCAGCCGCCATGGTTCGAGGGGCGTGTTCGCTCAGCGCCAGCCGTGGTCGTCGCCGTCGACATGCTTCGCGACCATGTCGATCGAGGCGTCGCCGGGGCGGATGGAGCGGAACGCCTCGTGGACCCCGGCCTCCGAAAGCCGGCGCTCGACCACGAGAAGGTCGTTGAGCTCGTGATCCTCGCACATCGCCTGCATGTGCGCGACTTCCTCCCGCGCGACCGGCAGCGCCGCCTCGAGCGCGGGCGCGCCGTAGCGGGCCACGAAATGCGCGGCCAGAGCGAGGGTCGCCGCCTCGATCTCCGCCTGCGTGGCCTCTGCGACGGCGACGATGGTGGCCCGCCCGAAGCTCTCCAGCCCCAGCCAGCCGTTCGCGAAGGCCTGCCGGCGCTTGCCTGCAATGTCGGCCTCGGTCCAGTTCGAGAACTCGAAGGCCCCCGAGACGGCCCATTCGTCAGACATTGCGGCGCGCTCGAACACGTTGTCGTCGGAGGCGTCGAACCGGATGGTGCGCGCGAACCTCACGGCCCGCGCCCTTCCAGCATCACGGCGAGGGGGATCGTCTCGACGGCTCCTTCGCCGCGCCGGAGCAGCATCCCGCCGTCCTCGTCCATCCCCATGAACACGCCTTCGCGCCCGAAGGCGACCACGGGCCCGCCGACGCCCGTGAGCCGCCCGGTCCAGTCGCGGTGGAGCGGGCGCATGCCCTCCTCCTCCCAGCGGTTGATCCAGACGAGCGCATGGCGAGCCCAGCTCTCCAGCAGCCCCTGGGGCGTGATCTCGCCGCAGCCCTCCTCCAGCAGCGCGGTGGCGTCAGGCCGGGCGCCCGGCGGCGCGGCGCCGTCGAGCGCGAAGGCGATCTCGACGCCGACGACGAGCCAGGCGGGAACGCCGTCCGATGGCGGGCCGGCGTCGGCGCGCAGCCGCCCGCAGCGCGCGCCGTTGACGCGCAGCTCGCCCGGCCAGCGATACTGCACCGCGAGTTCGGGCGGGCCTAGCGCGCCCAGCGCGTCGGCGAGCCCCGAGCCCACGGCGAACACCATCGCCATCGACTTCGCCAGCGAGACCTCCGGCGCGAACACCAGCGCGGCGCGCAGCCCGGCGTCACCGGCCTCCCAGACCAGCGTTCCGGCGTCGCAGCCCATCGCCGCCATCGACACCGCCTTGGCGAAGGGGTCGGCGCCGCGCGGCGCCTGCACGCCGCTCAGCAGCGGCGGGAAGGTGACGGCCGTCATCGCCCCCATCACGGCGCGTTCATTCGGCGGGCGCGAGGGCGCCGGCCATCAGCGCGCGGGCGATCGCCCGGAACGCCTGCGCCTGCGGGCTGCCCGGCTGGCTCGCGACGATGGGCGCGCCGCCGTCGCCCGCCACGCGGATCGCCAGATCGAGCGGGATCTCGCCGAGGAAGGGCGCGCCGAGCCGCGCCGCCTCGGCCTTCGCGCCGCCATGGCCGAAAAGCTGCGTCTCGCCCTGGCAGTGCGGGCAGATGAAGGTGGACATGTTCTCGATGATCCCGAGGATCGGCACGCCGGTCTTGGCGAACATGTCGAGCGCCTTGCGCGCGTCCAGCAGCGCGATGTCCTGCGGGGTGGAGACGACGACGGCGCCGGTCACCTCGGCCTTCTGGGCCAGCGTGAGCTGCACGTCGCCGGTGCCCGGCGGCAGGTCCACCAGCAGCACGTCGAGCCGCCCCCAGGCGACCTGCCCCAGCATCTGCTGCAGCGCGCCCATCAGCATGGGCCCGCGCCAGACCACCGCCTCGTCCTCGGCGGTGAGCAGGCCGACCGACATCAGCGTGACGCCATGGTTGCGCAGGGGGATGATGGTCTTGCCGTCGGGCGAGGACGGCCGCCCGGAGACGCCGAGCATGCGCGGCTGCGACGGCCCGTAGACGTCGGCGTCGAGCAGGCCCACGCGCAGACCTTCTGCGGCCAGCGCCACGGCGAGGTTGGCCGACACGGTGGACTTGCCGACGCCGCCCTTGCCCGAGGCGATGGCTATGATCCGGTCGACGCCCTCGATCCTCTTCGAGGCGGGCGCGGGTTTCGGGGCGCCGAAGCTCAGGTCGGGCGGCGGGCCTTTCGGCGCCGGGCGCGGCGACGATTGCGCGTCGGCGTGCGCCGTCAGCACGGCCGTCACCTTCTCCACGCCGGGCAGCGCCTCGACGGCGGCGACGGCGGCGCGGCGCAGCGGCTCCATCGCTGAGCCGCGCGCGGGGTCGACCTGGATCACGAAGGAGACGGCGCCGCCTTTCGCCGAGACGCCCACGGCGGCGCCTGAACTCACGAGATCCCGCCCGGTGGCGGGGTCGACCACCGTGGCGAGCGCCTTGAGGACGTCGTCGCGCGATGGGCTCATGCGCCGGTCTCGATGTCGCCCTCGACGACATGGGAGACGCCGAGCGCCTCGACGGTGAGCGTCACGCGGGCTTTCAGCGGACCGGACAGCGCGCCCGACGCGTCGGCGGCGCGCGCGGCCTTCTCGATCTCCTGCTGGGACGTGACGCCGACCTGCTTGAGGAACTTGCGCATCGACATGTTGAATTTCTCGTCGTCCATGGCCGCCTCCGGTCTTCGCCTGAAACCTGCGCGATCAATCGCGCAGCGCCCGGCCTTGTCAAGCGAAGGCGCCCTAGCCGGCCGCGTCGCGGATGGCGGGCAGGATGCGCTTCTCCAGATCGCTGTTCTGGATCGGGCCGACATGCTTGTAGACGATGCGGCCTGCGCCATCGATCACGAAGGTCTCCGGCACGCCGTAGACGCCCCACTCGACGCTGGCGCGGCCGTTGCGGTCGACGCCGATGCGCGCGTAAGGGTCGCCGAGATCGTCGAGGAACGCGCGGGCGTTGGCGGGCTCGTCGCGGTGGTTGAGGCCGATGACCGTCACGCCGGTCTCGGCGAGCTTCATCAGCTCGGGATGCTCGACGCGGCAGGGGCCGCACCAACTCGCCCACACGTTCACCACCTTGACGCCCGGCGCCCTCAGCGCCTCGGGGTCGACGCCGAGTCCGCCCTCGCGCAGCGGCGGCAGCGTCGTGGCCGGGGCGGGGCGGTCGATCAGCGCCGAGGGCAGCGCGGACTTGTCGTAGCCGAAAAACTGCGTGGCCAGCAGATAGCCGCCCATCATCGCCGCCAGCGCCAGGAACACGCCGAGCGGCAGGAAGCGTCCCCAGCCGCGGCCCTCCCGAGCCTCCGCGTCAGCCATTCTTCGACCTTTCCCGCGCATCGAGCGCGTCGAGTTCACGCCGGGCGCGGCGCGCCTCGACGAGGCTGAACCAGACCAGCGCGCCCATCACCGTCGCCGTCACCGCGTAGGCCGCGATCACGGAGTCCCAATGCGCGCCCTCCGCCAGAAAGCCCATCACGCCGTCTCCATCGCCGCGCGGCGCAGCTTGAGCGCGCGCGCGCGCCGCAGCCGGATCTCGGTGCGCGCACGCAGGAGCACCAGCGCGATGAAGAAGGCGTAGAAGCCGGCGATGGTGACAAGCAGCGGCCAGTAGAACACGTCCGCCACGTTGGTCTCCGCGTCGAGCGAGAGCGAGGCGGGCTGATGCAGCGTCTGGTCGCCGAAGATCTCCACCGCATAGCGCGACAGGAAGGCGAAGACGACGCCCGTCAGGCAGAGCACGCCCGACAGGTCGGCGGCCTTCTCGGGGTCGTCCACCGCCGCCCACAGGCCGATGTAGCCGAGATAGAAGAACAGCATGATCAGGATCGAGGTGAGCTTGGGATCCCACACCCACCAGGTTCCCCAGGTCGGCTGGCCCCATATCGCGCCGGTGACGATGGCCGCCAGCGTCAGCCCCGCGCCGATCGGCGCCGCCGCCTTGGCGACGAGGAAGGAGACGTGGTGGCGGCGGATCAGCCCGACAGCCGACGCCACCGCCATGATGAAGTAGATGTTGATCGCCATCATTGCGGCGGGAACGTGCACATACATGATGCGCACGGTCTCGCCCTGCCTGTAGTCGGGCGGGACGAAGAACAGGCCCCAGGCGGCGCCGCCGAGCAGCAGGACCAGCGCGGCGCCGGCGGCCCAGGGCAGGATCACGCCCGAGACCCGCATGAACTCGGCGGGGTTGGCGTAACGCCAGAGGGATCGGTTCTCGCTCATGGCCTCAGAGTTAGCCGAGCGCCGCGCGCCAGACAACGCGACCGCTCCTCACGGCTGCGCCAGCGCCTAGCGCATATTGACGCGCAGGGCGGCCGCCGCCGCCAGCGGCCCGGCGACGAGGCTGAGCAGCGTGACGGCGCCGAGCAGCGCCAGCGGCGCGACGGCGTCGAGCCCCACGGCGGCGCGCGACACGGCGCGCGCGCCCAGCACCAGCGTCGGCAGGTAGAGCGGCAGCACCAGCAGCGACAGCAGCAGCCCGCCGCGCCGCACTCCCACCGTCAGCGCCGCGCCGACGGCGCCGATCAGGCTCAGCCCCGGCGTGCCGACCGCCAGCGCCGTCATCAGCGGCCAGAAGGCGGCGGCGGGCAGGTCGAGCATCAGCGCCAGCGCGGGCGCCGCGGCGATCAGCGGCAGGCCGGTCGTCAGCCAGTGCGCCAGCGCCTTCACGCCGGCGACCGCCTCCAGCGGCAGCGGCCCGAGCGCCAGCAGGTCGAGCGCGCCGTCCTCCCAGTCGGCCTGGAACAGGCGGTCGAGCGAGAGCAGGCAGGCCAGCAGCGCGGCGGTGAAGATCACGCCGCCGGCCACGCGGGCGAGCGCGTCGGTCTCCTCTCCCAGCCCCAGCGGCGTCAGCAGCGCGACCATCGCGAAGAACGCGACGCCCATCGCGCCGCCGCCGCCGATGCGCAGCGACAGCGCCACGTCGCGCCGCAGAAGCGCCCAAGCCGCCCGCATCAAGACCAGGCTCCGGCGAGAAAGGGGTCTTCCTCGGCGGCCGCGGACCCGCCGGGGCCGGTCGCCGCGCCGCCCCGCGCGTCAGGCTGGGCCAGCTTCACCTCGATGGTCGCGCCGAGCCCGGTCGCGACGTGGCTGACGATCACCGCCACGCCGCCGCGCGCCAGATGCGCGCGCGTCAGGTCGGCGAAGGCCGCCACCGTCGCGACGTCCAGCGAGACGGTCGGCTCGTCCAGCAGCCAGAGCGGCCGGTCCGTCACGAGCAGCCGCGCGAGCCCCAGCCGCCGCTTCTGCCCCGCGGAGCAGTACGCCGCAGGCAGATCGGCGACGCCGGAAAGGCCGAGCGCCTCCAGCGCCGGGTCGGGATCGCGCCCGCCCTCCATCGCCGCCCAGAAGGCGAGGTTGTCGGCCACCGAAAGCTGCGGCTTCACCGCGTCGAGATGGCCGGCGAAGGCGACGAGCGCCTGCGCCTCCTCCCGCGCCTCCCGGATCGAGCGGCCGCCGACGCGCGCATCTCCCGTCTCCAGCGGAACGAGCCCCGCAAGCGCGCGCAGCAGGCTCGACTTGCCCGCCCCGTTCGGCCCGGTGACGAGCGCGGCCTCGCCCGGGGCGAGACGAAAGGCGGGACAGACCGAGACGCGCCGCCCGGCGCGTCGGACGGCGAGAGGATCGACCTCCAGGCCGATGGCGGAGACGGTGGCGGGATTTTCCGCGGTTCTTCTCGACTGTCCGGGCTTGCGTTCCATCGGCGGCAGTTTTCGCGGCAAACCCGCGCCGGCGCAATCGGGGCGCGCTAGTTGCGCGCGGGCGCCGCGTCCTCGCGCGCCTGCGGCCGGACGGTCGGCCGGCGTTCGGGACGCATCGCCTCGCCGAGCGCGGCGGCGACGATGCCGGCCGGCATGGCGATGACGCCGATGCCGACGACGGCGGTCGCCCCGGCGAAGACGCGTCCCAGCGGCGTGATCGGGGTGACGTCGCCGTAGCCGACGGTTGTGAGTGTAGCGATCGACCACCACATCGCCCGCGGGATCGAGCCGAACGCCTCCGGCTGGCCGGAGCCCTCCACGAGGTAGAGCAGCGTCGAGGCGAGCAGCATCAGCACGCCGCCGAACGCCAGCGTCACGGCGAACTCGAAGCGACGGGCCGCGAGCGCCGCGATCAGCCGGGCGGAGGCGCGGCTGAAGCGGCCGAGCCTTGCGATGCGCAGGATGCGCAGCAGACGCGCCATGCGCAGCAGATAGGCCTCGCCCCCGCCGACGAGCAGGAACGCCGGCGCCAGCGCCAGCAGGTCGACGAGCGCGGGCCAGCTCAGCGCATAGCGCAGTCGCCCGAAGCGTTCCGCATAGCGAGGGTCTTCCGGCGCGATCCAGATGCGGACGACGTACTCCGCCAGAAAGACGCCGCCGATCAGCACCTGCGCGACGCCGAGCCCGCGATGGAATGCGGCGCCGAGGCTCGGCTCCGTCTCAAGCACCGCCAGCGCGACCGAGGCGAGGATGAGCGCTACGAGGGCGCGGTTGACCGGAGAAAGCCCCGCCCGCCGCCACGCCTGCGGTTCCAGCTGCCGGTAGAGCTCCGAGCGCAGCCTGCGCGCCATGATCGTCTCCCACTCCGTCCAGGTCGAGGATGATGCGACGCGGCGCCAGGCGCAATCGCCGGCTGGCTGGCGCGGGCGAGCGCGGCGGGGGGCCGCGTTGCGGCGCGGCGGAAACTGCGTCAAACGAAGAGCGCTAGACAAGATCGCAGGCCGCCATGGCCCGAGCGGCGCCTGAAGCTGACCGCTTCCGGCGCGCCGAGGCGGGGAGGCCGCGGCAACAGCCAGAGAGGCCCGCCCACATGACCATCACCGTAGGAACCGACGCCGCCAAGGCCCGCCGTGAACTGACGGTAGGCGGCAAGACCTACGCCTATTACAGCATCGCCGCCGCGTCGGAGGCTGGCCTCGGAGACTTCTCGAAGCTGCCGGCCGCGCTGAAGGTGGTGCTGGAGAACCTGCTGCGCTTCGAGGACGGCAAGACCGTCTCGACCGACGACATCAGGGCCTTCGCCGAGTGGGCCGCGAACGGCGGCCGCGCCGAGCGCGAGATCGCCTATCGCCCGGCGCGCGTGCTGCTGCAGGATTTCACCGGCGTGCCCGCCGTGGTGGACCTCGCCGCGATGCGCGACGCGATCATCAGGCTCGGCGGCGACGCGGAGAAGATCAACCCGCTGAACCCGGTCGATCTGGTGATCGACCATTCGGTGATGGTCGACGAATTCGGCAATCCGCGCGCCTTCCAGCTCAACGTCGAGCGCGAATACCAGCGTAACGGAGAGCGCTACGAGTTCCTGAAATGGGGGCAGGGCGCGTTCGACAATTTCCGCGTCGTGCCGCCGGGCACCGGCATCTGCCACCAGGTCAACCTCGAATACCTCGCCCAGACGGTCTGGACCGACCGCGACCAGGCGGGCGCCGAAGTCGCCTACCCCGACACGCTGGTTGGCACCGACAGCCACACCACGATGGTCAACGGCATGGCGGTTCTGGGCTGGGGCGTGGGCGGCATCGAGGCCGAGGCGGCGATGCTGGGCCAGCCGATCTCCATGCTCATCCCCGAGGTCGTGGGGTTCCGGCTCGACGGCGCGCTGAAGGAGGGCGTGACCGCGACCGACCTCGTGCTGACCGTCACGCAGATGCTGCGCAGGAAGGGCGTCGTCGGAAAGTTCGTTGAGTTCCATGGCGATGGGCTCGCCAACCTGCCGCTGGCGGACCGCGCGACCATCGCCAACATGGCGCCCGAATACGGCGCGACCTGCGGCTTCTTCCCCATCGACGAGGAGACGCTGCGCTACCTGAAGGTCTCCGGCCGCGCCGAGGACCGCATCGCGCTGGTGGAGGCCTACGCCAAGGCCAACGGCTTCTGGCGCGACGCGTCCTACGACCCGGTCTACACCGACACGCTGCAGCTCGACATGGCGACGGTCGAGCCCTCGCTGGCCGGCCCGAAGCGCCCGCAGGACCGCGTGCCGCTGAGCCTCGCCGCCGAGCAGTTCCTCAAGGTGGTGGGCGACCATCGCGGCGTCGACCTCTCCGGCGAGGCCGAGAAGATGGCGGTCGAAGGCTCGCCCGCCGCCGCCGCGCCGACCATCGACGCCATGGCCAAGACCGCGAAGGTCGAAGGCGCCGACTATGAAATTCGCGACGGCTCGGTGGTGATTGCCGCCATAACCTCCTGCACCAACACGTCGAATCCCTATGTGATGATCGCCGCGGGGCTCGTGGCGCGGAAGGCGCGGGCGCTGGGCCTGACCGCGAAGCCGTGGGTCAAGACCTCGCTGGCGCCGGGTTCGCAGGTCGTCAGCGCCTATCTCGACGCGGCGGGTCTGACCGAGGATCTCGACGCGCTGGGCTTCAACCTGGTGGGTTACGGCTGCACCACCTGCATCGGCAACTCCGGGCCGCTGCCCGAGCCGATCAGCAAGGCCATCGCCGACGCGGACCTTGTCGCCTGCTCGGTGCTGTCGGGCAACCGCAACTTCGAGGGCCGCGTGAACCCCGACGTGCGGGCGAACTATCTCGCGTCGCCGCCGCTGGTGGTGGCCTACGCCATCGCGGGCGACATGAACGTGGACGTCTCCGGCGGGCCGATCGCCCAGACGCCCGACGGCAGGGACGTATACCTCAAGGACATCTGGCCGACGCAGATGGAGGTGGCGGAACTGGTCGAAAAGACCGTGACGCGCGAGAGCTTCCAGAGCAAATACGCCGACGTATTCAAGGGCGACGACAAGTGGCGCGCGATCGAGACGGTGGACGCGCTGACCTATTCGTGGCCGGCGACCTCCACCTACGTCCAGAACCCGCCCTATTTCGAGGGGATGGGGCCGGAGAAGGGCGAGATCAGCGACGTGAAGGATGCGCGCATCCTCGCCATCCTCGCCGACAGCGTGACGACCGACCACATCTCGCCCGCCGGCAGCTTCAAGCCTACGACGCCCGCAGGCGCCTATCTGGAAGGCCGGCAGGTGCCCGTGCGCGACTTCAACAGCTACGGCGCGCGGCGCGGCAATCATGAGGTGATGATGCGCGGCACCTTCGCCAACATCCGCATCAGGAACGAGATGCTCGACGGCGTCGAAGGCGGCTATACGACCGGCCCGGACGGCTCGACCATGCCGATCTACGACGCGGCGATGGCGTGGCTGGAGCAGGGCCGCGAACTCGTGGTGATCGCCGGCAAGGAATACGGCACCGGGTCTTCGCGCGACTGGGCGGCGAAGGGCACGATGCTTCTGGGGGTGAAGGCGGTCATCGCCGAGAGCTTCGAGCGCATCCACCGCTCCAACCTCGTCGGCATGGGCGTCGTGCCGCTGGAGTTCACCGGCGGCCAGGACCGCAAGTCCCTGAAGCTCGTCGGCGACGAGGAAATCTCGATCTCCGGCCTCTCGGGGGCGCTGCGGCCGCGGCAGAACGTCGAGGCGACGATCAGGCGGGCCGACGGCTCCGCCGAGACGATCACGCTGCTCTGCCGGATCGATACCGAAATCGAGATCGAATACGTCGAGCACGGCGGCGTGCTGCACTATGTGCTGCGCAACCTCGCCAAGGCGGCCTGAGCACAGCGGAGACACCCCCGCCGGTCGCGGGGGGCCGCAGGGACCGCGCAGGTGTTCTCGCCCGTCGCGAAAATCTCGCGGCGGGTCCGTTTGGAGCCGCGCAGCGGAGTTGTCCGCTGCGCGCACGCGCGTCGGCTCGCCATCTAGATCGATCGGGCGCTTGGGTGGGAGCGCCCGCGTGACCCGGAACATGCGACGCCGGACGCCATCCGTGGCATAGTGGCGGGTGCGGGACGGCGCCGGCGCGCAAGCCGGCGTCGCGCCGTCCCGGCCCCGCGCACGCCCCCGACCGCCTCAGGCGGCGTGTGACGCGTGACACATCCCCGGATGCGGATTCCGGTAGGATCGAAGCGGTTCGCAGAGAAGGAGGCTCCGACATGAACATTCGGATAGCGGCGCTGGGCGCGGCGGCTGCGGCGGCGCTCGCCGGCTGCGCCGACGTTCCGGGCTTTCTGAGCCCGGCCCCAGCCCAGAGTTCGGCCGCGTGGCCGAGCGTCGACACGCCGATGACCACGGCGGACTACATCGAGATCCAGTCGCGGCTGACCCAGCTCGGCTATGACGCGGGCGCCGTCGACGGCCTGCCCGGCGCACGGACGCGCGCGGCCGTCGCGGCATACCAGAGCGATCTCGGCGTTGCGCCGGACGGCCGGCTGACGCCGACCCTCGTCGCGGCGCTGCGCGAGGACACCGGCGCGCTGCTGACCGGCGCGGTCTACACCGACCAGCAGCCGGCGGCGCCGGCGTCCTCGCAGCGCGACGCCGCGTCGAGCGCGGCGGCGCAGCCGGTCCGATACGAGCGGTATCGCAGCGGCGGCGGTTCAGGTGGCGGTTCCGGCGGCGGTTCCGGCGGCGGCTCTGGCGGCGGCTCTGGCGGGGGCGGCGGTTCAAGCGGCGGCGGCGGCGGCGGGGGCGGCGGCGGCGGCTGGGGAGGATGACCGGCATGGGGCGCGCATCCATTCTCGCCGCCGTCGGGGCCTGCCTGCTCTGCGTGGCGGCCGGCCCGGCGTCGGCGCAGGAGGAGCTTGCGCTGGAGCGGCTCATCCTGCGCTCGGAAATCCCGGGCCTGCCGGACCGGAGGATCGATCTCGGCGAGCGCGCGTCGCGACGCTACGGCGTCGTGATCGGCAACGCCGACTACGCCCATGTCAACGACCTGAAGAACGCCGTCGCGGACGCGGCGCTGGTGGCGGGCTTCCTGCGCGACCGCGGCTACGAGGTTCTGGAGCGGACCAATCTCGACAAGTTGGGCTTCGAGGCGCTGCTGCGGCGCATCCTGCGCGATGTCGACAAGGATACCGAGGTCGTCTTCTACTTCGCCGGCCACGGCGTGCAGATCGGCGCGCACAACTTCATCATCCCCGTCGACGCGCGGCTCGACGGCGCCTATGACGCGCCGTTCGAGGCGGTGTCGCTCGACAGTCTGATCCGCATCCTCGGCGCGCGGGCGCGGCTGCAGATGATCATCCTCGACAGCTGCCGCGACAACCCGTTCGAGAACGCCGAGGCCTTCGTGGAGCTGCGCGGCGAGGCGCTGCCGGCGCGCTCGGGCTTCACGACGCAGACCGCGCCGGTCAACACGATGCTGGCGTTCTCGACTTCGCCGGGCGCGGTGGCGTTCGACGGCGAGGGCGCCAACAGCCCGTTCACGGGCGCGCTCGTGGCCGGGGCGGCGGCGAACCCCGAAGCGCCGGTGGCGGAGATCCTCGCGAAGGTGCGCAAGGACGTCTATCGCGCCACCGACGGGCGGCAGGTCTCCTGGGACAGCTCGACGCTGGTGGAGCCGATCTATTTCGACGCCGCGCGGGCATACGAGGTCGCCGTCGCCGACGGCGCGGCCGGCTCCGTCTCCCGCGGCGTGGCCGTGGCCCCGGTCGCGCAGGCGGAGCCGCCGGCGGCGCCCGGCTCGATTCGCCTGTCGGCGCGCTACGACCGCGAGGTGGAGATCGGCGCCGCGCTTTTCGCCGGGCTGAAGGCGGAGGATGTTCCCGCGTCCTCGCTGACGCTCGCCGAGCCGCCAGCGAGCGGGGCGCTGGCGAGCGCGCCGCGGCAGGGGCCGCGGCGGCCGCTGGGCGTGGGCGCGCCGTTGCCGGACGGCGGCTCGCTGCTCTTCGTCTCCGACGCCGACGCGGCCGCCGCGCCCCAGCGTTTCGAGCTGGCCGCGCCGGGCGGCGCGATCGCGGTGGAGCTGACGCTGACGCCAGACCCCTGCGACGCCCAGGCCGGCGACCACCTCGACCCCGGCGGCGTGGGCGTCGCGGTCTACGCCAACGAGATCGACCCCCAGGCTGCGACGGCGGCCTGCGCGGCGGCGGTCGCGCGGTCGCCCGGGACCGCGCGGTTCCACTACCAGCTCGGCCGCGCCCGGCTGGCGGCGCGCGACTTCCCTGAGGCGCGCGCCTCGTTCGAGAAGGCGCGCGACCTCGGCCACGCGCGCGCCTGGCAGGCGCTGGGCGACATGATCGCCCGCGAGGAGGCGGCGACCGGCGGCCGCGCCGACCTGCTGGCCCCGGAGCCGGCGCTCGCGCACTACGCGGTGGGCGTGGAGCAGGGCGACCCCTACGCATTCTACGCGCTGGGCCGACAGCTGCTGCGCTACGGCGAGACCAGCGGCGCGCGCGAGCAGGGCTATCAGCTCATGATGCGCGCGCTGGAGGTCGGCCACACCTTCGCGATGAACGAGCTGGGGGCGTTCTTCCTGGAGCAGGGCTCGGACCACTACGATCCCGACCGGGCGCTGCGCTACTACGCCGAATCCGCCGCACGCGACGACATCTACGGCTTCAACAATCTCGGACTGGTCTATGCGAACGGGCTGGGCGGCGTGACGCCGAACGGGCCGCAGGCGCTGGAGTGGTTCGAGAAGGCGGCCGAGGCCGGACATCCCTATGCGCCGGGCAACATCGCGCGGCTCCACAACGCCGGGCAGATCGGCGGCGGGCCGAACTATGCGCAGGCGGTGCGGTGGTACGATCGCGGCCTGCCGCGCGGCGACGCGTGGGCCGGCGCCAACGCGGCCTGGATCATCGCCAACCGCCGGCCTGGCGGCTACCAGCCCTGGGACGCGGCGACGCGCGCGGCCAAGACCATGGTCCTGCGCGACGCCGAGGCGGCGGCGGCGGCGCGCGACGTGCTCTCCGGCCTCGACGGGCGGGCGCTCGACGGGGCGGCGCAGGCGCTGATCGACGAGATGGGCGAGCCGCTGACGGTGGACGGCGCCTTCGGGCCGGCGAGCGAGGCCGCCATGGCGCGGCTGACCGAGCGGCTGGGCGCGCCGACGCCGCCGGGCGACCGCAAGGCGCGGCTGGAGGCGCTCGCGCGGCTCTACTGGAGCACGCGGCCCTTCCGGGTCGACCTGTTCTGACGGCTGCGGGTCCGGACCGAACGCTGAGGGCGGCTCCCGAAAGGCGGCCGCCCGCGGGCGTCGCGAGACTCGGGGCGGTCGCCACGCTCCGCGCCTCGCGCAGCCGGGCGGGCGGCTCCGCGGCTCATCCCGACGGCCCGGCTCGCCCGCCCGCGGCGCCCCGGCCGCAGTCCAGCGCGCACCCCGCGACCAGAGACCCGTCCATAGGCCCGGCTTCGGTGTTATGCTGCGGGCGGTCGATCGACCGTCCCGCAAGCATTTCGGAGGATGGGTCTCAATGTTTCAGCCGACCGACGTGGTCACTTCCGAGGCGGAGATCCGCAGCGTGATTTCAGGCCAGTTCCCTTCCCAGCAGGGCAAGATCGTCGATCATCTCGACCGTCACATCCGGTCGTGGATCGAGCGTTCGCCGTTTCTGACCATGGCCGACTACAATGCGGCGGGGCAGGTCGACATCTCGCCCAAGGGCGATCCGGCGGGCTTCGTGAAGGTCCTCGACGACCGGACCCTCGCCATTCCGGACCGGCCGGGCAATCACCGCTACGACAGCTTCCTGAACATCATCGAGACGGGCCGCATCGCCGTCATGTTCATGGTCCCGAACCGGCGGGAGGTCGTGCGGGTGAACGGGACGGCGCAGGTCGTGCGCGACCGGGCCCTGCGCGAGAACATGGCGATCATGAGCCGGATTCCCGACTTCGCCGTGGTCGTGCGCGTGGAGGAGGCGTTCTATCACTGCGGCAAGGCGGTGCTCCGCTCGGCGCTGTGGGAACCGGACAGGGCGGGCCCGATCGAGGGTCTGCCGAGTTGCGCCGAAGCCGTCTTCGATCAGGCGAAAATCGCCGACCGCAGCCTCGCGGAGCTTGAGGCCGCCTTCCGGGCCAACGAGGAAAGGCGCCTCTACGACGAGTGACGCCCTGCGCCCAGCGCCATGCGCGTGGCGGCCGCGCGCGTTCGACCGGCGAGGCGCCGGGCCGCTCTGCGCGCGCGCCGGACAAGCCGGGCGCCATGATGGGCGCCGTCCATCCTCGTGAAGCGCCCCGCGCCGCGCGACTTGGCCGCCACGGCGCGCGCCGGCGCCCGGACCCCGGCGCCGACAAACGCATTGAAACGCATCTCGATTCGTAACCTAATCGATTGAGGGCCGTTCACCGAGGCGAGCCCGTCAACGGGCGAAAACGCCCGGTCCTTCGCTGGGGAGCGAAACGTCATGAAAGAGAAGTCGCCGCGCGACGACGCGCAACTCACCGCCATCGCCGGGGACGGCGCGGCGGCCGATCCCTCCCGACGGGACCTGTTCCGGGCGGTGGGCGCAACGGCGATGGCCGGCGCGCTGTTCGCCAGCGCCGGTTTCGACCCCGCGCTCGCGCAGGAGCTGAAGGCGTCGAGCCGCCCGCTGCGCGCCGCCTTCTCCAACGCCGGGCTGCAGGCGACCTGGTGCGCCCAGGGCAAGCAGGCGGCGGAGGCCTGGGGCCGGCTGATGAACGTCGAGGTCGTCTGGTTCGACGGCGAGCTTTCCGCCACCAAGCAGCGCGCCTCCATCGACAACATGGCCGCTCAGGACTGGGACTTCGTCGCGATCCAGACCTTCGGCATCGGCACGCTGACCGACCCGATCCGCCGGATGATCGACAAGGGCACGCCCGTCATCGCCATGGACACGATGGTGGCGCCCGAGGGGCAGGTCGACATCCACACCTTCATCGCGCCCGACAACGTGATGATGGGCTCGGTCGTCACCGCGCAGCTGCTCAGCGCCGCGGGCGGGGCCGGCGACGTGGTGATGACCCAGGGCGCGCTGGGCCATTCCGGCGCGCAGGGCCGCGCGAAGGGGTTCAAGCAGATCATGGCCTCCTACCCCGAGATGCGCCTTGTCGACGAGCAGCCCGCCGACTGGGACGTGACCAAGGTCGCCCGCATCTGGGATTCGGTGCTGACCCAGCACGGCGACATCAAGGCGGCCTTCTTCCACAACGACGACATGGCGCTGGCCGCCAGGCGCGTGATGGACGCCAAGGGCCGCGGCGACATCATCATCGCGGGCGTCGACGCCATGCCGCCGGCGGTCAACGCGGTCATGGAGGGCAAGATGCTCGCCACCGTGCGCAACCCCTCGTGCCGCATCCATGGCTGGGCGGTGGCGGCGGGCGTCGCGGCGGTGGCCGGCGGCGAGAAGCGGGGCGAGGACATCCCGTCCTTCATCCTCGCCGACGGGCCGGTGATCACGCAGGAGACGGCGGCGGGCCATCTGTGGCTCCAGAAGCACTTCCTGATCTGACCCGGCGATGAACCTGGAACAGGCGGGCGGGGGCGCGACGGCGCCCCTGCTGGAGCTGCGCGGCGCCGGCAAGAGTTTCGGCGGCGTCACAGCGCTCGAAGGCGTGGATTTCGACCTGCGCGCCGGCGAGATCCATGGCCTCGTCGGCGAGAACGGCGCCGGCAAGTCCACCACCATGAAGATCATCGCGGGCGTGCATCACGACTACCGCGGCGAGATGCTGGTCGGCGGACGGCCGGCGCGGTTCCGCAGCCCCGGCGAGGCGCTGGCGGCGGGCGTCGGCATGGTCCACCAGGAGCTTTCGGTCGCGCCGGAGCTGACGGTGGCGGAGAACGTGTTCCTCGGGGCCCAGCCGGTCACGCGGCTCGGCCTCGTGGACTGGAGCCGGATGAACCGCGAGGCGCGCGGGCTGATCACGTCGCTCGGGCTCGACCTCGACCCGCGCGCGCGGATGGGCGACCTGCCGGTGGGGCTCCAGCAGATGGTGGAGCTGGCGCGGGTGCTGTTCTCGGGCGCGCGCATCCTGATCCTCGACGAGCCGACCTCGGCGCTCTCGCCGCCGGAGGTGGAGCGGCTGTTCACGGTGCTGCGGCGGCTCAGGGGCGAGGGGCGCGGGCTGATCTTCATCTCGCATTTCCTCGACGACGTGCTGGCGATCTCGGACCGGGTGACGGTGTTCCGCAACGGCCGGCGGGTGACGACCGAGCCGGTCGCGGGGCTCACCAAGGACGCGGTGATCGGGCACATGATCGGGCGGCGCTCGGCGGAGCTGCACATGGGCGAGACGGCCGAGCTGCGCGGCGACGACGCGCGGCCCGTGGCGATGAGCCTGCGGGCGCCGGGGCTCGACATCGACCTGCGCGCCGGCGAGATCACCGGCGTCTACGGCTTCATGGGCTGCGGCCAGATCGAGCTGGCACGGGCGCTGTTCGGCAAGGGGCGCATCCGCGGCGCGCGGATCGAGATCGACGGCCGGCCCGTGTCGCTGCGCTCGACGGCGGCGGCGCGCGCGGCGGGCGTGGCGTATGTGCCGGAGAACCGCCGCATGATGCTGTTCCGCGAGGCGCCGGTCTACAAGAACGTCTCCATCGCCATCCTCGACCGCATCCACCGCGTCTGGCTGCGGCCGAAGGCGGAGCGGCGCATCGCGCAGACCCATATCGCCGACCTGCAGATCCGACCGCCGCAGGCGGGCATTGCGGTCGGCTCGCTGTCCGGCGGCAACCAGCAGAAGGTGGCGCTCGCGAAATGGCTCACGCATCTGCCGAAGGTGCTGATCCTGTCGGAGCCGACGCGCGGCATGGACGTCGGCGCCAAGGAGGACGTCATCCGCATCCTGCGCTCCCTGCGCGACCGCGGCGTGGCGGTGCTGGTGCTCTCCACCGAGCCCGAGACGATCCTGACGCTGGCCGAGCGCGTCCTGGTGATGCGCAAGGGCGCCGCGACGCTCTCGCTCAGCCGGGGGCGCATCGACAAGTCCCACCTGCTGGCCGCCGCATGATCCCTCTGGAGACGCAGCCATGAGTTCGACCGCCGAAAGCCGCCCGCCCCGGCGCAGCGCCGCCATGGGTTTCCTGCTCGGGCAGCTGCGCAACATCGCGCCGGTGATCGTGCTGATCGCGATGGTGGCGTTCTTCTCCTCGACCTCGTCGACGTTCCTGACGGTCGCCAACTTCATGAACATCCTCAGTCAGATATCGCTGACGGCGATCATCGCGGTGGGGCTGACCTTCGTGATCCTGACCGCCGAGATCGACCTGTCGGTGGCCGCCGTCGCGAACGCCGTGGGCATCATGGTGGCCTATTTCACGCTCCAGCCGGAGTATGTGAACATCGCCAACATGCCGGTGCACGGGGTGCTGGCGATCGTGCTGACGCTGGCGGCCTGCTTCGCCATCGGGCTGACGACGGCCTTCGGCGTGACGGTGATCGGCATTCCCTCCTTCATCATGACGCTGGCCATGATGCAGATCGCCAACGGCGTCTCGGCGATGCTTGTGCGGGGGCAGATCGCCTACAACTTCCCCGACGCGATCACATTCCTCGGCTCGGGCTCGATCTTCGGGGTGCGCGCGACCATCGTGGTGGCGCTGGTCTTTCTCGTGACGGCGCATCTGGTGCTGACCTACACGCGCTTCGGGCGCTACGTCTACATGGTGGGCGGCAACCGCGAGGCGGCGGAGTATTCCGGCGTCAACGTGCGCTTCGTGATCGGCGCGGTGCTGGTGATCGGGGCGATGTGCTCGGGCGTGGCGGGGATGCTGGGGGTGGCCTATTTCGGCTCGGCCCAGCAGACCCAGTTCGACACCTACCTGCTCGACGCCATCGCGGCGGTGGTGGTGGGAGGCACCAGCCTGTTCGGCGGACGCGGCGGCATCGGCAACACCGTCATCGGCCTGCTGGTGCTGGGGGTGCTCAACAACGGGCTCGACCACATCCAGATCGACAGCTTCCTCAAGATCCTGATCCGCGGGCTGATCCTGCTCGCCGCGCTCATCGTCAACGTCTACGCGCAGGCGCTGAGGGCGCCGCGGACGGCCGACGAGGGGTGAGCGCGGCCGGCGCGTCGCGGCGGCGCGAAGGCCCGCCTCAGCGGCTCGCCGCCCGCATCGCGCGGTCGAGCCCGTCGAGCGTCATGGGGAACATGCGGTCGGCCGAGAGGCGGCGGATGATCTGGATCGACTGGGTCCAGCCCCAGTGCTCCTCGGGAACCGGGTTGATCCAGATGTGCGAAGGCCAGCGGGCGAAGGCGCGCTCCAGCCAGACCGCGCCGGCCTCCGCGTTCCAGTGCTCCACCGAGCCGCCGGGCTGGATGATCTCGTAGGGCGACATCGAGGCGTCGCCGACGACGACGCAGCGCCAGTCGGGCCCATAGGTGCGCAGGAGTTCGTCGGTGGGCGTCACGTCCTCGCGCCGGCGGCGGTTCTCGCGCCAGACGCCTTCATACAGGCAGTTGTGGAAGTAGAAGTGCTCCAGGTGGCGAAACTCGGCGCGGGCGGCGGAGAAGAGCTGTTCGACCGTCTCCACATGGTCGTCCATCGAGCCGCCGACATCGAGCAGCAGCAGCACCTTGACGGCGTTGCGGCGCTCAGGGCGCGTACGCACGTCGATGAAGCCCTGCTCGGCGGTGGCGCGGATGGTGTTCTCGAGGTCGAGTTCCTCGTGCGCGCCCTCGCGGGCCCAGCGGCGCAGGCGGCGCAGCGCGATCTTGATGGAGCGGGTGTTGATCTCCACGTCGCCGTCGAGGTCGCGGAACTCACGCCGGTCCCACACCTTCACGGCGCGGCGGTGGCGGCTGCCGTCCTGCCCGATGCGCACGCCCTCGGGGTTGTAGCCGTAGGCGCCGAAGGGAGAGGTTCCGGCGGTGCCGATCCATTTCGAGCCGCCCTGGTGGCGGCCCTGCTGCTCCTTCAGGCGTTCGGCCAGCGTCTCCATCAGCTTGTCCCAGCCGCCGAGCGCCTCGATCTCGGCCTTCTCCTCGGCGGTGAGGTGCTTCTCCGCGAGCCGGCGCAGCCAGTCCTCGGGGATGGCGCGCGGGGTGGCGGGGTCTGCGCCGGCGACGGCCTCCAGCCCCCTGAACGTCTCGGCGAAGACGCGGTCGAAGCGGTCGTAGAAGCGCTCGTCCTTCACCAGCGCCGTGCGGGCGAGATGATAGAAGCCCTCGACGTCGAAATCGGCCAATCCGGCGCGCGTCGCCGCGATCAGCGCGAGATGCTCGCGCAGCGAGACGGGCACGCCGGCGGCCCGGAGCGAGAGGAAGAAGCCAAGGAACATCGCGGCGACGCTACCGCGCCGGGCGGCGGGTTTGAAGCCCGACCTCCAGGCGGCGGGGCGCTGCCCGGCAGGGTGGCCGGCTGGTTCGCGCACAAGACGGACGGTCGAGACCTGCAGCCCAACCGCTTAATCCCCCCCCATTAACGATCAGAAAGCGCCATTGAGGGCATGATGCGTATCTTGAGTGACTTTGGACTATGGGGGTGTTGTGCTACCTTACCCTTACCTGCGGCGTTCATGATCTTAAATGGTTCCTCCCCTCCAACACAGCTTGTTTCTGCAAATTCTCGGAGGTATTGGAGTAGTCTTGGGAAATGCCTGTTTCGGCCGACGTTTAAGCGCCGTGAAGCGCCGACTTTATCTCGGAGGTCACCGATTACGCCCCTCAGAAAAGTCGCAGCCGAGATATCAACTGTTGAGCTGCTTCCAGACAAAGCGTTAGAAGACATCTGACGTATTGATTGAAATACTTGATTTGGCGCATAATCGTCAATTGAACTAAATTTTTCTGGATTTATGATCTCTTCCGCCAAAATATCAAACATGGTTTCCTCATTATCTGTCTCTAATACTTCAAGTTCATCAATTAACAGAACTCTTGATTGCACCTGCTGGAGTTTTATTTTTAACTGACGAATAACATCCGACCTGCGCTCGGTAGGTGATCCACCAACCACAATAAGCTCTTCACCAAAAACATCAAGCCACGCATCTTTAATAAGGGTTATTGTCTTTTCAATTGCCATAGCAGACTGCTTCGGGTCGGTATAACTTCGATATGGCTCATCATCACGCATTGTAAAGGCTTTCATCTTGATGCTGTGATAAGTTCAGGCGTGAGTGTCAGGGGTAACTCGAGACTACTTCAGTGTCCATGATCCAAATGAACGACCGTCCACTTTCCGCGCATCCCTGCCGGTCGACCGTCACGCCAGGAGACGCGCGACCTCGGCGTGCGAAACTCCGGTTGGTAAGATAGTTCCCGAAATCAGCGCATATCAGGACTTAATCTTGCGCAAGGATATTGCTTTCGCACGCGCAGCATGGCATAGCCCCTCACGCAGGCGGGGATGCGAGCGATGGGAGAGACGGGCATGCTGGACAATGAGGCCTTCGGCGACATCAGGCGCGGCACGATCTGCATCGAGGACATCGCCGTGGGCATGTCGCGGTCCTTGCGCAAGGTGATCGAGGACGCGGATCTCGAGATGTTCGCGCGCATCTCCGGCGACCGGAACCCGGTGCATTTCGACGACGACTACGCCCGCGACACCATCTTCGGCGGCCGCATCGCGCACGGCATGCTGACCGCCTCGCTGATCTCGGCGATCATCGGTGAGCAACTTCCGGGCCACGGCACGATCTACCTCAAGCAGAACCTGAGCTTCCTCGCGCCCGTCCGCCCCGGCGATCTGGTCGAGGCGACGGTGACGGTGGCCGACATCGACTACTCCAAGCGCCGCGTGACGCTGGAGTGCGCCTGCACCGTCGGCGACAAGAAGGTGCTGAAGGGCGAGGCCATGGTGCTGGCGCCGTCGGCCAAGTTCGACTGAGGCCCCAGGCGGCGCGCGCCCGCGCGCTCGCTTGATCCCCCGCGCCGGCTGGGCGATACCCGGCCCGGGCACAGGGCCCGTTCGAGCATTCCGAGGGCGCGATGCGGATCATCCGGGGCGTCGACGCGGCGCGGCCGGAGGACCGGGGCGCCACGGCGGCGATGGGCAATTTCGACGGCGTGCACCGCGGCCATCGCGCGGTGCTGGAGCTGGCGGCCGCCGCCGCGCCCGACGCGCCGCTGGGCGTGGTGACGTTCGACCCGCATCCGCGCCGCTTCTTCCAGCCCGACGCCGAACCTTTCGCGCTGATGAGCTTCGAGGCGAAGGCCCGGCGGCTGGAGCGGCTGGGGGTCGAGCGGCTGTTCGCGCTGCCCTTCGACGCGGGCCTCGCAGCGCTGACGCCGGCGGCATTCTGCGAGGCGGTGCTGGCGGAGGGCCTCGGCCTGCGCCACGTCACGGTCGGCGCGGATTTCTGCTTCGGCAAGGGCCGCGCCGGCGACGGCGCGACTCTGCGGGCGGAGGGCGCGCGGCTGGGCTTCGGCGCGACGCTGGCGCCGCTGGTGGCCGACGGCGGCGAGCCGGTCTCCTCCACCGCGATCCGCAGCGCCCTGCGCGAGGGAAGGCCGGAGGAGGCGGCGCGGATGCTGGGCCACTGGCACCGCATCGAGGGCGTCGTGGAGCATGGCGAGAAGCGCGGGCGCACGCTCGGCTACCCGACCGCGAATCTCTCCCTCGGCGATCTCGCCCCGCCGAAATTCGGCGTCTACGCCGTCAAGGTCGACGTGCTGGACGGGCCCCATGCGGGCCAGCGCCGCGGCGTCGCCTCGCTGGGCGTGCGGCCGATGTTCGGAGAGAACCGGCCCAATCTCGAGACGTTCCTGTTCGACTTCTCGGGCGATCTCTACGGCGCGCGGATCTCGGTGGCGCTGGTGGCGTTCCAGCGGCCGGAGCTGAAGTTCGAGAGCGTGGAGGCGCTGGTGCGGCAGATGGACGAGGACAGCGCGCAGGCGCGGCGGCTGCTCGCGGCTGCGGCCTGATGCGCGTTCTCGCCTTCAACCTGTTCTTCTACGCCTTCAGCTTCGGGGTCGCCGCGACGGCCTGGGGCGTGGCGCGCTTCGGCTCCCAGGCGGCGCTGCGGCGGCTGCTGGCGTGGTGGGGGCGCGTGACGATAGGGGCGGTGCGGCTGATCCTCGGCGGGCGGGTCGAGGTGCGCGGGCGCGAGCGGCTGCCGGCGGGGGCGGCGATCATCGCGCCGAAACACCAGTCGGAGCTCGACGCGATCCTGCTCTTCAGCCTGTTTTCGGACCTGACGGCCGTGGTGATGAAGGAGTTGGAGAATTACCCCTTCGTCGGCGCGATGATCGCCAAGCTCGACCTGATCGCAGTGGCGGTCGACAGCGGGCGGCAGGGGCGCACGCAGGCGGTGGTGGCGGGCGCGACGAAGGCGCTCGACGAGGGTCGGCCGGTGCTGATCTATCCCGAGGGCACGCTGATGAGCCTCGGCGCGCGCGAGCGCTACCGCAGCGGCGTCTGGCGCATCTATGCGGCCTCCGGCGCGCCGGTCGTCCCCGTCGCGCAGTCGCTCGGCGCGATCTGGCCGCGGCGGGAGTGGCGCAAGCGGACCGGGCGGCGCGGTGCGGTGGAGTTCCTGGAGCCCATCGCGCCCGGCCTCGACGAGGAAGCGTTCATGGCGCTGCTTGAAACCCGCGTGGAAGACGCCACGATGAAGCTGATCCGCGAACATGCGGACGGGGCCGATCTGTCGGCGGCTGAAGACCGCTTCGCCCGCAGGGCCGCGAACGAGGCCTGACCGCGCAGGCGGTCGGGGAGGCCTGACCGCGCAGGCGGTCGGGGAGGTCTTATCGCCGGGGCACGGCCGCGGCGCAGCAGGAGAGCGCCCTTGGTCCCGCAGAACCAGTTCGCCCTGCTGCGCACGCGCCGCTTCCTGCCGCTGTTCCTGGTGCAGTTCCTCGGCGCCTTCAACGACCAGGTCTATCAGAAGGCGTTTGTCGCGCTGCTGACCTACCGGCTCGGCGACGAGATCGGCGTGCCGCTGGAGACGCTCGGCGTCATCGCCTCGGCGCTGTTCATCCTGCCCTTCGCCATCATCACGCCGACGGCGGGGCAGATCGCCGACCGCATGGACAAGACCCGCATGATGCGATGGGTCAAGTTCTCCGAGATCGTGGTGATGGGGCTGGCGGTGGTCGGCTTCCACACCCAGAGTATCTATTTCCTCTATTTCGTGCTGTTTCTGATGGGCGCGCAGTCGGCGATGTTCGCGCCGATCAAGTATTCCGTGCTGCCGCAGTGGCTGAGGCCGTGTGAACTGGTCGGCGGCAACGGGCTGGTGCAGGCTTTCACCTTCCTCGCCATCATCTTCGGCTCGATCGCGGGCAACGAGCTGATCCTGACCGACGCGGGCGTGGAGATCGTCTCCGGCTTCGTGCTGCTGGTGGCGCTGTCGGGCTTCGTCGCCTCGCTGTTTGCACCGCCGGCCCCGCCGATGGGGGAGGGCGAGAAGGTCGACCCGGTGTTCCCCCGCGCCATCGCCCGGCTGGTGGGCCGGTGCCGGCGCGACCGGCCGGCGTTTCGCGCCATGCTCGCGATCTCGTGGTTCTGGTTTCTCGGGGCCACCTTCCTGTCGCTGCTGCCGGCCTACGCCCGCGACGGCCTGGGCGCCGACGAGAGCGTGCTGACGGTGCTGCTGACGGCTTTCTCGGTGGGGGTGGCGGCGGGCGCGATGTCGTCCAACCGGCTGAACGGCGGCGTCGTCAGCGTGAACCTCGCCCCGATCGGCGCGCTGGGCATCGCCGTGATGGCGGTGGAGCTGTGGTTCGCCAGCGCCGCGGCGGCGCCGGCGCCCGGCGCCGGGCTGGTGGACCGGGCGACGTTCTTCTCCAGCTTCGAGGGCCTGCGCGTGCTGGCGGATTTCGCGCTGCTGGCGGCCTTCGCCGGCGTCTACGTCACGCCGCTCAACGCCGTGCTGCAGACCGAGGCGCCGCAGGCCGAGCGGGCGCGCTTCATCGCCTGCTCCAACGTGGTGGACGCCGCGGCGATGGTGCTGTCGGCGGCGTGCGTCGCGGTCTGCGTGGCGCTGGGGCTGCGCGCCATCGACGTTCTTGCCCTGTTCGCGCTGAGCGGCCTGCCCATGGCGCTGGCCGCGGCGCGTTTCGCGCCGGACACCGCTCTCGGAAAAGTTGCGCTAGCACTCCTGCCGCGCTCATCCGCAGGTTGATTTTTGCCATATTTTAAGGTTTTGTGTGGCTGCCGATTGCGGTGGCGTGTGTGGGTTGATTTGTCGAAGGAACGGGTGGTTGGAACAGGCACTTCGGAGCGCAGCCCGCGCGCTGAACAACGGGCCGGCCGCCGCAATGCGTTGGGGGCGAGTCTCCGGATCATGGCGACTGGTCTTCGTTTCTTCTGAAATTTCAGATATTTGCGGATACGCCGCCGAGGATTTTCTCAGCGGAGCCGTCACCTGGAGCGCGCTGGTCGGCGGGGGGGCGGGCGACCGTCCCTTCTCTCCCGAGGAGGTCGTCGGCGCCGACTGCGCCGTGACTCGCCGCTATGCAATTGTGGCGAAATCCGGTGAAATACGGCATATTTTCGACCAAACTCAGGTGTGGCGCGACGGGGCGAACAATCTTGACGGGTATTCAAGCGCGTTGCTCGACGTCACCGCCGAGCGCGGCGCCGGGAGCGACATCGGAACGCTGGCCTATGTCAGCCATGAGGTGCGCACGCCGCTCACCGGGATTCTCGGTCTCGCCGAGGCGCTGTCGCAGTCGCCGCTGACGGCGGAGCAGCGCGCGGTGGTGGACGCGCTGAGCGAGGCGGGTTCGTCGCTGCTGCACATGGTCAACAACATGCTCGAGGCGAGCCGGAAGGGCGCCGCGGCACCGGCGCTCGACGCGGCGCCGTTCCAGCTCGGCGCGCTCTGCTCGGCCACGACGCGGCTGTTCTCCCACCGCGCCGCGGCCAAGGGGCTTGAGCTCGGCTGCGGCGGCGGCCCGGAGGATCCCGTGCTGGTCGGGGACCAGGCGCGGCTCCGGCAGGTGCTGAGCAACCTGATCTCCAACGCGATCAAGTTCACTGAGCGAGGCGGCGTCGCGGTCGCCTGGGCCGTCGAGCCGCCGGCGGCGGACGGCAGGCGGCGCATGAGGCTGACCGTGTCGGACACCGGCGTGGGCATGTCGCCGGAGTTCGCGGCCGAGGTGTTCGAGCCATACCGCACCTCCGGCGCCGGACTGGCCCACGACCATGCCGGCGCGGGGCTCGGCCTGTCGATATCGCGCGACATCATGCGGATGCTCGACGGCGGCATCTCGGTCGAAAGCGCGCCGGGGGCAGGATCGCGGTTCCTAGTGGAGTGCGACCTGCCCGAGGCGAGGCGCGTCGCCGGTGCGAGCGGCGGCCCGGGCGCCGCAGGCGGGAGCGGCGCCGCAGGCGGGGCCTGCGCTCTGCGCGGCCCCATCGCCGCCGACCGGGAGTTCCTTGAGCGCATGCGCCCGGAGATCCTCGTCGCCGACGACGTGGAGGCGAATCGGCGCGTGGTGGACCTGCTGCTGAGCCCCGTCGGCGCGCGGGTGACATGCGTGGACAACGGCGTTGACGCAGTGGCGCTCGCTGCGACGCGGCGGTTTGACGCGATCCTGCTCGACGGCCGGATGCCGGGTCTCGCCGGGGTCGACGCCACGCTGGAGATACGCCGGCTTGAGGGCTGCGAGAGCCATCCGCCCTCCGCGATCATCGCGATGTCGGCTGACGCGGCGGAGCTGGCCGAGGCGTCTTTCGTGATGGCGGGGGCGGACGCCTACCTCCAGAAGCCCTTTGAGCCGGGCGGGCTGATCCGCGCTGTCGCCGCCGCCCTGCGCGCGCGGCAGGCGGGCGGATGGAAGGCGAACGGGCGGCAGGCGAGCGCGTGGCAGGCGAGCGGTTCGCCGGCCCGCGCGGCGCCGCGTCCGCTGGCGGCGGTGCGCGCCTGAACCCTGCGGGACGCCACGTCGCTCCGGCGCGCGGCGCAGCGGGGGCGGTAGGCCCGAGGCGCAGAGACCTTCGCCGCGGTCGCGCGGCGCTGACGGGCCTGCTAGCATGCGGCATGAACAGCATGATCGAGAAGACGGCGCGCGCGCCTTTCTGGCGGACCAAGCGCCTCGACCAGATGTCGCAGGACGAGTGGGAGAGCCTGTGCGACGGCTGCGGTCTGTGCTGCCTCGTCAAGCTTGAGGACGAGGACGACGGCGCGATCGCCTACACCCGCGTCGCCTGCCGCCTGCTCGACACCGACACCTGCCGCTGCGCCTCCTACGCGTTGCGCAGCGTGCTGGTGCCGGGATGCGTGCGCCTGACGCCCGAGACGATCGGCGAGGCGGCGCGGTGGATGCCGCGCACCTGCGCCTATCGCCTGCTGGCGGAAGGGCGCGACCTGCCCGAGTGGCACCCTCTGGTCAGCGGCGATCCGGCCGGCGCCCATGCCGCAGGCGTGTCGGCGCGGGGCTGGACGGTGCCCGAGTACGAAGTCCATGAAGAAGACTACGAAGACCATGTGATCCCGGGGTTCCCCTGATGCTTTTCTCCAGCGACAACATCGCCGCCTGCGCGCCGGAAATCATGGCCGCGATGGCCGAGGCCAACGCCGGCGCCGCGCGGCCCTATGGCGCGGACCCCGCCACCGGGCGGCTGGAGGCGCTGGTGACGGAGGTGTTCGAAAAGCCGGCGAAGGTGTTCCTCGTCTCCACCGGCACCTCGGCCAACGCGCTGGCGCTGGCCTGCCTCTGCCCGCCCTGGGCGACGGTCTACTGCCACCAGAAGGCCCATGTGGAGGAGGACGAGTGCGGCGCGCCGGAGTTCTACACCGGCGGCGCCAAGCTGACCCTGCTGCGCGGCGAGGCGGCGAAGATCGCGCCCGACGCGCTGGCCGACGCGCTGCGCTTCACGGCGCGCGCGGGCGTCCACAACGTGCAGAAAGGCGCGCTGTCGCTGACGCAGGCGACCGAGCTTGGCGCGGCCTATACCCCCGACGAGGTGGCGGCGCTGGCCGGCATGGCGAAGGCGGCGGGCGTTCCGGTCCACATGGACGGCACCCGTTTCGCCAATGCGCTCGCGCGGCTGGGCTGCGCGCCGGCGGACCTCACCTGGCGGGCGGGCGTCGACGCGCTCTGCCTCGGGGCCACCAAGAACGGCGCAATCTGCGCCGAGGCGGTGATCCTGTTCGAGGGCGGCGCCGCGCATGACAGGGCGTGGGAGTTCGAGCTGCGGCGCAAGCGCGGCGGGCACCTTTGGTCCAAGATGCGCTTCATGAGCGCGCAGATGGAGGCCTATCTGACCGACGGGCTGTGGCTGCGGCTGGCGGGCCGGGCCAACGCAATGGCGGACCGGCTCGCCGCCGGGCTGCGCGCCATCCCCGGCGTGGAGATCGCCGCGCCGATGGGCGCCAACATGATGTTCCCGCGTTTCCCGCGCCGCGGCCACCGCGCGCTGCAGGACGCCGGGGCGCTCTACTACCTCTGGCCGGGCGACCAGAGCCTCGACGGACCGGACGACGAACCGCTGCAGTGCCGGCTCGTCTGCTCCTGGGCGACGACCGAGGCGGAGGTGGACGCTTTCGTCGCCACGCTCTCAGGCGCCCTGGCGGCGAAGGCTGCGTGAGGCGGCCGCCGACTGCGTTAACGGGCGGTTAACGGCACACTGACGCCACGTCAGTAAGGTTCTTCACCGGCGCCGCATTCCGCGGCGGAGACCGGAACGGAGAACCCGACGCCATGAAGAAGCATTTCACCTGCCATCATGGGCTGGCGAAGCCACGCGGCTGCGGCCATGTCGCCGTCGGCGGCTTCTCGCGGCTGTTCCCGAAGCTCGACAGCCTTGCGGTGTCGGAGATCGACGCCGCGGCGCTGGGCGGGCCGGGCGGCCTGATGCACGACTTCGACGGCGCCTCGCCGGATATCGACATCCCGGCCGGCTACATCTTCTTCGCGCAGTTCGTCGACCACGACGTGACGCTCGACACCGGCTCGAAGCTGCGCGGCGCGCCGCTCGACGCCAAGGCGGTGAGCGGGCTCGGCAACGTGCGCTCGGCCAGCCTCGACCTCGACTGCGTCTATGGCTTCGGCCCGGAGGGCAGCCCGCATCTCTACAACGGCGCGCGTCCGGGCGAGATGGCCGTGGGCGAGGGCGGCCGCGACCTGCCGCGTTCGCCCGGCGGCGTCGCGCTGATCGGCGACCCCCGCAACGACGAGAACATCTTCGTCAGCCAGATGCAGCTGCTGTTTCACAGGTTCCACAACCGGCTCCTCGTCGAACGGGTCCACCAGACCGACGGCGCGCGCGGCTTCGACCGCTTCGAGGCGGCGCAGGAGGAGGCGCGGTTCCACTACCAGTGGCTGGTGCTGTTCGACTTCCTCAAGCGGCTCTGCGACCCCGAGGTGTGGCGCTTCGCCGTCGGCAGGCTGCTCGACCACGCGGCGGGCTTCCCGCTCTGCTACGGTCTTGACGCGCATGGCAAGCTGCCGATGCCGGTGGAGTTCTCGGCGGCGGCCTATCGCGTAGGACATACGCTGGTGCGGTCGCGCTACGCCGTGAACGACGCGCACCCGGATGTCGAGCTGTTCGACGAGCGCTTCGGCGCCACCGGCTTCTCGGCGCTGCCGGCGGGGCTTGAGGTGGATTGGAAGTACATGCTGGCGCTTGAGCCGCACCACCGCCCGCGCATGTGCAAGGCGGTCGACCCGCTCTTCGCCGACGAGCTCCAGAACCTCCCCGTCGTGGGCAGCAACAACCCCGACGACCGGGCGCTGGCGTTCCGCAACCTGCTGCGGGGCAACGCGCTGGGTCTGCCGAGCGGGCAGGACGTCGCCAAGGCGCTCGCGGCGGCGGGCTACCCGATCGCGCCGGTCGACCTCGCGCTGCCGACGCTGCCGGGGTGGTGGCGCGTCGAGCGCGCGGACCGCGCCAGCGCGCTGACCTGCCAGACGCCGCTGTTCTACTACCTGATGCGCGAGAGCGAGGTGGTCCATCAGGGGCGGCGCTACGGACCGACCGGCTCGGCGATCCTGATGGAGGTGTTCGGGGGCATGCTGCGCCTGTGCGGGGGCACGTTCCTCAACCATCCTCACTGGGCGCCGGACGCCTGCGTGGCGCGCAAGGCGGACGGCTCGGTGCAGGACGCGGAGCTCGCCGCACTGGTCGACGACCCCGACTACTATCCTTTCGAGCTGGCGGATCTGGCGCGCTTCACCCTCGGGTGATCGCACGTCGGCGCCGGTCCTGTCGGGCCGGCGCCGTCAGCGGGGCGCGCGTCGGGGTCGGCCTGGCGCCGTCAGTGGCGCAGTTCGGCATGGAGCTCGTAGGCGCCGTCGCGCAGGTCGCCGAACATGTCCTCGACCTCCGGGTGGTCGACCGGTTCGCCGGTCTCGTCGGGAACAAGGTTCTGCTCCGAGACATAGGCCACATAGTAGCTCGTCTCGTTCTCGGCGTAGAGGTGGTAGAACGGCTGGTCCCTGCGCGGGCGCACGTCTTCCGGGATCGCCTCCCACCATTCCTCGGTGTTGGCGAACTCGGGGTCGACGTCGAAGATCACGCCGCGGAACGGATAGACGCGGTGGCGCACCACCTGGCCGATCCGGAATTTCGCGGTCACGCCCATGCCGGGCCTCACGGAAGACTCATGCAACTCCATGGGGGGGACTTACGCCTTCGGCGTTGCGATTTCCAGTGCCGCCGCATGCGCGGCGCACGGCGGGACGCCGCCGGGCGCGTCGACAGCGCGGGCGGCGCATGATAGGCGGAGCGCCGTCATCGGCCGTGCGGGCGTCGCCTTCCATGTTTCTCCAGGTAATCGAGATCGTCACGCCCGTGTTCGCGCTGGCGCTCATCGGGTATGTCTGGCGGCGCCTGGGCCTCGCCTTCGACATCGCCTTCGTCAGCCGCATCGCGATGCAGGTCTCGGTGCCGGCGCTGCTGTTCTCGGTGCTGAGCCGCATCGAGGTGGACCCCAAGGCGTTCCGGGACCTCGCGCTGGCGTCGCTGGCGCTCTACGGCGCGATAACGGTTGCGTCATGGGCGCTGATCCGCGGCGCGGGCCTCGATGGGCGGGTCTATCTCGCGCCGGTGATCTTCGGCAACACCGGCAATGTCGGCCTGCCCATCGCGCTGTTCGCCTATGGCGAGCCGGGACTGGCCTACGCGATGATCGTGTTCGCGGTGATGGCGGCGCTCTCCTTCACCATCGGCATCTGGATGGTGACGGGCAAGGGCTCGCCCATGGAGGCGCTGAAGCAGCCGATCTTCCACGCCGCCGCCCTCGGCATCCTGTTCGCCAGCCAGGGCTGGCATCTTCCGACGGTGGTGGACGAGACGCTGACGCTCGTCGGCCAGATCGCGATCCCGATGATGCTGATCACGCTCGGCGTCGCGGTCGCGCAACTCGACGTGCGCGACGTCGGCCGGGCGCTGTGGATCTCGCTGGCCAAGGCCGGGCTCTGCGCGCTCGCGGCGATCACCGTGGTCGGCGCCTTCGGTCTGGAGGGGGCGCCGGCGGGCGCGCTGATCATCCAGGCGATCATGCCGGTGGCGGTGACGAACTACTTGCTGGCCACCCGCTACGACGCCCAGCCCGACGCGGTGGCGGGGCTCGTCGTCGTCTCGACGCTGCTTTCGGTGCTGATCCTGCCCCTGACGCTCGCCGCGCTTCTCTGAAACCCGCATTTCGGGTATCCTCGCGTCAAAACGAGCAGGCGACAACAAACAGGCGGCGCGAAAATGCCGGTATATCTCCTTCGCTGGGGCGCGTTGGCGCTTGCGTTGTTCACGGTCGGCTGCGGCTCGTCCGACAGGATGCCGCGCAACACCGAGGACATCTGTGCGATCTACCAGGACAACCCGCACTGGCGCCGCGCGGTCGCTCAGGCGCGCGACAAGTGGGGCGCGCCGGAGGAGGTCAAGATGGCGATCATCTGGCGAGAGTCCTCCTTCCGGGCGGAGGCCCGCCCGCCGCGCACCTACACCCCAGGCATCCCCACCGGCCGCGTCTCGTCGGCCTACGGCTACAGCCAGGCCATCGACGGCACGTGGGACTGGTACGAGAAGGACACCGGCCACAGCGGCGACCGCGACGAGTTCGAGGACGCGATCGACTTCGTCGGCTGGTACATGGCCAAGACGCGCCGGGCCAACGGCGTCGCCATGAACGACGCCTACAACCAGTATCTCAACTATCACGAGGGCCACGCCGGCTATCGCCGCGGCGACTGGCGCAACAAGGCGTGGCTGATGCGCGCCGCGGCGCAGGTGCAGGCGCAGGCGGACCGCTACCGGCTGCAGGCGTCGCGATGCCGGGCCTGAGGGCGGCGGCGGCGGGCGCAGCGTGGCCGCCCTGAGCGGCCCGCGCAACGCGCTCGTCGACGTGCCGGGCCTGAGCGTCGGCCACGCCGACGAGGCGGGGCTGCGCTCGGGCGCCTCCGTCGTGCTGTTTCACGCGCCGGCGACGGCGGCGGTGGACGTGCGCGGCGGCGCGCCGGGCGCGCGCGAGACCGACCTGCTGGCGCTGGAGAACACCGTCGAGCGGGTGGACGCCATCGCGCTGTCGGGCGGCTCGGTGTTCGGGCTGGAGGCCGCCGGCGGCGTCGTCGCCGGGCTGCGTCGCATGGGCCGCGGCTTCGCGGTCGGCGCGGCGCGAGCGCCCATCGTCCCCGCGGCGATCCTCTTCGATCTCGGCAACGGCGGCGACAAGGCGTGGGGGCTGCACGGGCCCTATCGCGAACTTGGCCTCGCCGCGCTGGACGCCGCCGGGGCGGACGCGCGCTGCGGAGCTTTTGGCGCGGGCTTCGGCGCGCAGGCGGGGCAGGGGACGGCGGCGCCGCTGCGCGGCGGGCTCGGGACGGCGTCGGCGCTCGACGCCGGGAGCGGCGCCACGGTCGGCGCGCTCGTCGCGGTCAACGCGCTGGGCTCGCCGCTGATCGGCGACGGGCCGCATTTCTGGGCGGCGCCCTTCGAGCGGGGCGCGGAGTTCGCCGGGCTCGGCTGGCCCGCGCGGCCGGACATCGCCGAAGGCGGCGTGAACGGAGCGCTCGGCGCGGCCACCACCATCGCCGTGGTGGCGACCGACGCGGCGCTCTCCAAGCCGCAGTGCCGCCGGCTCGCGATCATGGCGCAGGACGGGCTGGCGCGGGCGCTGCGCCCGGCGCACACGCCCTTCGACGGGGACGCGGTGTTCGCGGCCTCCTGCGGGTCGGTCGCGCTGGAGACGGGCGGCGCCGAGCCGACGCGGGCGCTCGCCCGGCTCGGCGCGCTGGCGGCGGACGTTCTGGCGCGGGCCGTGGCGCGCGGCGTCTTCGAGGCGGCGAGCGCGCGGGGGCTCGACGGGCTCGCCCCGGCCTGGCGGGACCGCTTCGGCGCGGCGTGACGCGCCGCCGGCTCAGCCGAAGGCGACCGGCAGGCTCTGCGGGAACGGCGTCCCGCCGTCGACGCGCGGGCCGGTCCGCCGCAGGTTCGGCTGCGCGAGCAGCGGCGTCAGCATGGCTGGGATGACGGCGCGGTTGATCTCGGCCCCGAAGCAGCGGTGCAGCCCCTCGCCCCAGTGGATGTAGGTCTCCCACGGGCGGTCGATGCGGAACTGGCCGGCGTCGGGCACGTCGAGGCTGTCGAACATCGCCGAATGGGTCGCGGCGAACACCATGGCGCCTTCGGGTATCCGGCGGCTGCGCAGGGTTCCGCGCGCGATGCGCGTCTCGCGCAGCGCCCGGCGATAGACCACCGGGTTGTGCGGGTTGAAGCGCAGCGCCTCCCAGACATGGCCGGCGACGGTCTCGGCGTCGCCCGCCTTCGCGGCGTTGCAGGCGGCGCGCAGCTCCGCGGGGCGGTCGAGCAGCTCGTCGAGCGCCAGCGTCGCCGCCTTGGAGAGCGTCGGGATCGCGCCAATGTAGAGGCCGATCAGGTTGTTGCGGACGCTGAGATCGTCGAGCCCCGGCGCGCCCGCCTTCTGCAGCGCCGCGAGCCTCGCGAGCACGCTGTCGCCTTCGCCGGGCGAGGCCTTGCGCGCGGCGATGGCGGCGTCGAGCCATTTCCGCGCCGAGGCCGCCGCCGCGCGGCCCTTCGCGCCGACCTCGGGGTCGGCGCCGAGATCGTTGAAGAGGAACCAGAACATCGCCGTCGCCTCGGCGATCATCGTCGCGCGGTCGGGCGCGCCGAGCGCCGGGCCGAGGCCGAAATAGGTCTGGATCACGTCCGCCGCGACGGGTCCGCCGAGCCGGGCGGGGACGTCCAGCGCGCCGCCCGCCCCGGCGACGATCTCGCGCGCCAGCGCCGCGGCGCGGGGCGCGACGAAGGCGGGCACGTCGGTGTGGCGCACCGCCAGCCGCATCGCGGTCGCGTCGCGCTCGTAGTCCGGCCCCGGCTGCATTCCGAGAAAGAAGTTCGGCCCGGCGGTGATCTCGCGCATCCGCGGCTCGTAGACGACAGCGAAATCGGCGTCGCGGCGCAGCACCTCCAGCACGTCGGCGCGGCGGGTGACGATCGCCGTGCCCGCGTTGGGATAGGCCTTCACCAGCGCAGCGGAGAGCTTCAGCGTCGGCCAGAAGGCGCGCAGGACGGCGAAAAGGTCACGCTGGCCGCTGGGACGGGCGAGATGGGGCAGGACGCGGCCCGCAAGGCTCCCCTCGCCCCTGCGCTCGCGCCATGCGAGCCGGCCGAGGCCCCAAAGGCCCGCCAGCCCCCGCAGCCAGTTCCCGAGCACCGCCGCGAGCGTGTCGAGCGCGGCGCCCAGGAGGGCGGTCAGCCCGCCGAGCAGGGTCGAGAGCAGGGACGACAGCGCGGCGCCCATCAGGTCGGGTCGATCACGCCGAGCCCCATCATCCGCAGCGCGGTGAGCGAGGGCAGAAAGAAATAGTCGCCGCCGCGCGCCTCGACGAAGGTGCGCAGGCTGTCGACGATGTAGGGCCTCGCGCCGCTTCCGGGCCGCGCGGCGATGGTGAACCGGCGATGGACGGAGTGATCGCCGAGCACCGGGCACGCATCGTTTCCGGCATTGAAATCGAGGCCGTAGTTGATCCACTGCTGCTGGATGAACTCGAACTGGCGCTGCAGGCTGGCGCAGATCGCCATGAACACCACGCCCTGCTCGGTATGGTCGTCGCCGCCCTCCGCGCCGTAGGGCAGGCCGCGGCGCAGGATGCGGCGGCGCTTGTTGAGCTGGCTCGTGGCGTTCGGGTTGCCGCCCGAGGGGGCGTTGAGCGGGTCGAGATAGTCGCGGGTGTTGACGCGGCGCAGATGCGCGGTGTTGGGGCAGTCGTAGCCGGCCATGTCGGCGGCGTAGCGGAAATCCGACGGCTCGGTCCCGCCGAGCCAGCGCGCAACGTTCTGCGCGGCCGTCGTCGGGTCGGGGTCGTCGAAGCCGAGCCGGGCGCGCTCGGCCAGCCACGCCGCATGGTCCCCGGCGCGGGCGAGCGGGACGCCGTCGGGCCAGCGCCCGACCGCCTTGGACTTGAGCGTGACCTTCGCCTCGTCCTCGGAAACGCCGAAGATGCGGGCGTAGCGCGCGGCCTCGCCCGCCCACACGCTCTCCCAGCTCGCGACGTTCTGGTGCAGCTTGCGCCACACCATGAAGGCGCCGTTGCGCGAGAAGCCCCAGGGGCGCGGGGCGGGCGGCAGCTCCTGCGCCTCATCGGCGTGGCCGAGCAGGAACTCGCCGGTCGCCAGCGGCTCCCAGCCCGTCTTCGGGTCCATCCACTTGCCGCGGCCGACGACTCGGGTCCGCTCCACCGCCTCGGAGGTCTGGCCCTTGAACACCGGGTCGCCGATGCCGTCGGTGAAGCCGAAATGCTCCCGCGGGGTGGGAACCATCGCGCCGTCAGGCAGCGTCGCGAACACCGCCCGGCCTTCCTGGAAGTCCGCCGCGCCGTCGCGGCCGTGGCCGGCCATGATGCGCACCCTGCCGCCGCAATGCTCGGCGCAGACTTCGCGCAGCCACGCGGTCTGTTCCTCCAGCGCGTCGACCGGCTCGGCGCGGCCGGGCTTGCCCTGCGCGTTCATCGAGAGGAAGACGTGGACCTCGCGCGAAGTGCCGGGGGCGTTGTCGCGCCAGATCGGATCCCACGCTTCGTCCCAGCCGCGGGCCTCCTCCTCGGTCAGCGCGGGGCTGCGGTCGCCGAGAATGAAGGCGCGGGCCTTCATGCCGTCGGCGAACTCGGTCGGGAAACCCTGCAGCGTGCGCGTCGGCAGGCCGAGCGCCCAGAGGCCGAAGAAGGTGAAGCCGACATTGAGCGTCACCTGCGGCTTCACGGTCCACGCCGCGGCGGTGGTGACGCGGGGGCGGATCGCCTCGATGAAGCGGCGGCCCGCCGCGCCGTCGGTGATCTGCAGGAAGAAGTAGCGCGCGAAGGGGAAGCTGTAGCGGCCATAGGCGCGGGCGACGTTGCCCTGCACGTCGGCGAGATCGAGCGACGCCATGGCTCAGGCCTCCTTCTTCGCGGCGCGGCGCGGCTTTTTCGGCGCGGCGGCGACGCGGGCCTCGATGGGCGCCGGCGGGTCTGCGACGGGGCGGGCGAGGCGGACGACGCCGGGCGGCTGGGTCGGCCCGGCGTCGTCCCCCGGCCGGTGCTCGGCGAGGAAGGCGCCGAAGGCCGCGTGCAGGTCGCGGGCGTCCAGCTCCTGCGAGGCGGACGCGAAATCCGTGAACTTCTGCTGGAGATAAAGCGACTTGAGCACGCCGGGCAGGTTGGCGCCCGCCGGCGGCGGAAACGGCTTTTCGCCGCGCCCCATCACGAATCGGTAGACCGCGAGGATGGCCGCGGCGCTGGCGAGCAGCGCCCAGCCGATGGTCGGTCCGGGCCGCCAGTCGACGAACCACGCGACGACGGGCGTCGCCTCCATGCCGGCGAGCCAGCCGAGGATCGCCAGCAGCAGCACGGCGACGGGCGCCAGCGCGACGACGAGGATGGCCTTGAAGGGCAGGCTCGGCAGCGCAGGTGGCGACGTCCAGTAGTCGTGGAACGGCATGGTCGTCTCGACCTGGCAGCGGGCGATCCAGCCTGCGAAATCGTCGGCGTCGGCCACCTTCTCGAAGCCCCGGCAGCAGCCGAAGACGGCGCGCAGCTCGTCAGCCGTCACGCCCCAGAGGTGGCGGGCGTAGCTGTCGCGCACGGCGTCCTGCTCGGCCGGTGAGAGGGTCGCGGGCAGAGGCGCGCCGTCCTCGCTCACCGCGTCGGTCTCGGCGGCGAACATCAGGTAGGCGCTGTTGAGGCGGTCGGGGGCGTCGGCGACGATCGGGTTGGGGCCGAAGAGCGAGGTGAGGACGGGGTTCTTCGGCGGCCGCCCGTTGTACACCGCGTCGTCGATGACGACGAAGCGCGCCAGATGGGTGCGCAGGCTGCGGGCGAAGGGGCTCTGCGCGCCGCTGCGCTCCGTCGCCGGGGACTGGAGCGCGGTGGGCAGCTTCTCCAGCGTCGCGGCGAGGCGTTCGCGCCAGCTCTCGGCGCCCGGCTCGTCGCTCACGGCGCCGGGGCGGATGGGGGCGAGCACGGTGAGGAAATAGCTGCCGGCGTCGAAGTTCGGCATGGCTCACACCCCTTCGCGGCGAAAAGCGGCGGCGCGGTTCACGTCGGCGGCTTCGGTGGAGAGGCTGGCGACCGGGCCGTAGCCGGGCTCGCCGAGGCAGCCCTGCGTCGACGTGAGCGCGCGGGCGTAGCTCTCCGCGAACTGCTCCGGCGTCTCGCGGGCGTGGCGCGCGGCGAGGTCGGCCAGCGCGGCGCGGACCTTGAGCGCGCATTTCACGTCTCGCTGCGCCGAGCCGGGCGTGGCGTTGTAGTAGTAGTTGGTGTCGATCTGGTTGTGGACGATGTAGTTCTTGAACGCCGTCACCGGAATCGACTTCGGATATCGGAACGCCGAATACCAGAACAGGTTGAGGCCGTTGGGAATGCCGTCCGAGAAGGCGTCGATGTACTGGTCCCAGGTGCCGTTGAAGTTCGAGCAGAAGATCATGTAGTCGTAATTCAGGTTCTGCGGGCCGTTGCCGAGATCGGGCCACTGGTCGCGCTTCACGATGACCCAGCGGGCGAAGTGGATCAGCGAGAGGCCGAGCAACCCGCCCAGCGTGCCGGGCGCCCCGCGCGAGACCATGAAGAGCAGCCGGTTGATCCAAGTGCGCGAAGTCGGCGACGGCGTGATCACCGTCATCGCATAGGCCTTGCCGGCGATGTTGGACATCGGCTCTCCCTCGGGCTTGAGTCCGTCGAGGGGAAAGCCTGCGCTTCTGCAACCGCTTAGGGAAGGGGGACTTTAGGCGTCACGCATCAGGGAGCGCCGCCGGGGCCGGCTTCAGGCCGGCGCCGGCGCCCAGGCGCGGTCGCGGATCGGCAGGTGCGCGACCGCGGACATCACCCCCAGCGCGATCGCCAGCCACCAGACCGCCTCGTAGCCGCCATGGAGGTCGTAGAGCCGCCCGCCCATCCAGACGCCGGCGAAGGCGCCGACCTGATGGCTGAGGAACACGAAGCCGTAGAGCGTCGCCATCGCCGCCGGGCCGAACATGGTCGCCACGAGCCCCGCCGTCAGCGGCACGGTCGACAGCCACAGCACGCCGATCGACAGCGAGAAGACGATGACGCTGAGCGGCGTCGGCGGCAGCGCGATGAAGGCGAGGATCACCACCGCGCGCAGGGCGTAGATGCCCGACAGGATGTAGGGCTTGGGGTAGCGCGCCCCCAGCCGCCCCGCCAGCAGTGTGCCGGCGATGTTGGCGAGGCCGACGAGCGAGATCGTCGCCGCCCCCAGCGCCTCCGCCGAGACGCTGCGCCCCATCAGCGTGAAGGCCGAGCAGACCTCGGCGACATAGGCGGGGAAATGCGCGGTGATGAAGGCGACGTGGAAGCCGCAGACGAAGAAGCCCAGGCAAAGCAGCAGGTAGCTGGAATGCCCGAACGCGCGGCGCATCGCCGTGGCGAGCGGAACCGGCGCCGGGCCGCCCGGCTTCGGCGCCGGCGCCTTGAGGCGGGGAATGCACAGCGCCATCGGCGCCAGCAGCAGCGCCATGGCGAGGATCGCCTCGCGCCAGCCGAACTCGACCACCAGCCACTGCGCGATGAGCGGCATGAACACCTGCCCCGAGGCGCCCAGCGCCGAGACGAGGCCGAGCGCCTGGCTGCGGCGATGCTCCGGCGCCGCGCGCGCGACCACCGACAGCACCAGCCCGAAGGCCGTCCCCGAGACGCCGAGCCCCACCAGCAGCCCCGCGCCAAGATGCTGGCCGAGCGGCGTCGCCGCCATCCCCGAGATCACCATCCCCGCGACATAGCAGGCGAACCCGATCCAGAGCGCGCGGCGGTCGCCGTAGCGGTCGGCGATCATCCCGAACAGCGGCTGGGCGAGGCCCCAGACGAGGTTCTGCATCGCCAGCGAGAAGGCGAAGGTCTCTCGCGGCCAGCCGAGATCGGCCGACATGGGCTCCAGCACGAGGCCGAACATCGAGCGCGCCCCGAAGCTCAGCGCCAGGGCGACCGTCCCGGCGACCATGATGACCGTCAGGGCGCGGGCGTCGGCGTCGCTGCGCGGCGGCGCGCGGTTCTCGGCGGGAGAGTTCGTCATGCGGAGGCGCTCCGGGATCGCCCCGGATGGGGCGCGCGCGCGACTGTCCACCCCGCCGCGCCGCGCGTCAATTCGACCGTCGCCGGAGGGTCAGGCCGCCCGCGCGCCGCGCCTGTGGTCCGCCACGGTGAACGCGCCGGCGAGGTCGTCCAGCCCGTCGATGCGCAGCGCTAGCCCCTGCGCGGCGTCGGCGGCGGCGGCGGAGGCCGCGGCGTTGGACTGCACGGCGATGTCGATGCGGCCGATGGCGGTGCTGACCTCCGAGACGCCCTCGGCCTGCTCCCGGCCCGAGGCGGCGACATCGCCGACCGCCTCGATGAGGCCCGACATGGAGCTGGAGATCTCGCCCAGCGCCGCGCCGGTGTCCTGCACCATGCGCACGCCGTCGTTCACCGCCTCGGCGCTCTGGCGGATCAACTCGCCCACGCTGGCGGCGGCTTCGGTCGTGCGCTGGGAAAGCGTGCGGACCTCGGTGGCGACGACGGCGAAGCCGCGGCCGGCCTCGCCGGCGCGGGCGGCCTCGACGGCGGCGTTGAGCGCCAGCAGGTTGGTCTGGAAGGCGATGCCGTCGATGAGCCCGATGATCTCCTTGATCTTCTCGGAGCTCTCCTCGATCCGGCCGACCGCCGCCACCGCGCCTTTGGCGAGCGCCTCGCCTTTCTGGGTGCGGTCGGCGGCGCCGCGCGCCATGCCGTCGGCGCGCTCCAGCATCGTCGCGCTGGCGGAGATGCGGCTGGCGATCTCCTGCAGCGCGGCGGCGGTCTCCTCGACCGCGGCGGCCTGGCCCTCGACCTCGCCGGAGACGGAGCGGACGTCGCGGCTGATGCTCTCGGCGGCGTCGCGGGCCTCGGCCGCAGCCGCGGCGATGCCGCCGACCAGCCGGCTCAGCGCCTCCGCGCTCTGCTCCATGCGGCGCTCGCATTCGCCGAAGCGGCCCTGTCCGACGACGGCGCCGCCGCCGCGCAAGTCGCCCTCGGCGACGCGGCCGAGCCGCTCCTCCAGCCGGCCCAATGAGCTGTCGACCGCCGTGAACAGGCCGTTCAGGCCCGTCGCGAGCCGGTTCACCGCGTCGTCGGAGAATTTTGGCGCGATGCGCCCCGAGAAGTCGCCCCTGACGCCCTGCTCGACGACGCTGGCGAACTCCGCCTCCAGCATCGCGAAGGTCGCCTCGCGCTCGCGCTCGGCGGCCTCCTCCATGGCGACCGTCTCCGCCTGCGCCGCGACAGCCGCGCGGGTGCGCTCATGGGCCTCCGCCGTCAGCTTCTGGCGGTGGATCACCATGGCGATCAGGGCGCCCGCCTCCACCAGCAGCACCACGGCGTGAACCAGGGTGCGCCCGGTGTCGGCGCCGCCAGGATAGATGAGCGCCGGCAGGCCGAAGTTGAGGGCGAGGTGGTGCACGGCGACGAGCCCGGTGGCGGCGACGAGGGCGGGGACGTTGACCAGCGCAGTGAGCGCGGCCAGCATCGCAAAGAAATACATGTGCGCATCGACCTGCCACGCATGGCCGGAGAGCGCGCCGACGGCGATCGCCGGCTGCGCCATCAGGCTCAGCGCCAGCGGCACGCGCCCCATCGCGCCGGCGCGGCTGGCGAGCATCCCGCCGGCCGCGACCCCGGCGGAAAGGCCCGCCGCGAGCGCGACGCTCGTGCCGGCAAGCGCCGCGCAGCTCGCGACGACCGGCACGTGCAGCCATGCCGCGAGGCCGAACAGCCTCGCAACGGGCGCGGCCTCGTCGGCGGCGCTAACGGTTCCCGTCATCTGTCTCAACTCCACAAAGTTCCGCCACGACCAGCCCGTTGGCGGCGAAGGCGCCGGCCGCGCGCAGACGCGGCGCGAAGTCGGGCGATCCGAACACGGCGAGCGTCGCCAGGGGCGCTTCGCGCAGGGCGATGATCCGCCCGCCCGCGGCTTCGGCGGCCGCAGCCGCGTCCAGCCAGGGCGGCGCGATCACGAGGACCGGGCCGCCGACGGGGCCGAGCGGCGCGGAAAGCGCGAGCGCCGCCGGGCCGACGACCACCGTCGCCAGCGTGAAGCCGATCGATGCGCACGCCGCCCGAATTCCGTTCACCGGTTCCCTCCGACTCACGACCCGACTTGTCGACTGAGGCGATTAAGGCCGCGTGAAATGGAAAACTTTCGCCGATGGCGAGCGTTCGCCGCCGCGCCGCTTGCCCATCCCGGCGGGCCGGTGATTGAGTGCCGCGGCGGCGGCGGGCCGTCTGGAGGAGGGGGAGGCCGATGGCGGACGGGCCGATGAGCCGCTACCGCGCGCGGGTCGCTGAAGGGGGCCTCGTCGCCGATCCGGCGCAGGCGCTGGCGGTGGAGAAGCTGCAGCTCCTGCACCAGCGCCTCGACGGCTACACGCCCGCCCGGCCGCGGCGGGTGGCGCGCGGGCTGCTGGGCTTCGGGCGCAAGGCCGCCAAGCCCGACGCGCCGCTGGCGGGGCTCTACCTCTACGGCGGCGTGGGGCGCGGCAAGTCCATGCTGATGGACATGTTTTTCGAGGGCGCGCCGGTGCGCCGCAAGCGCCGCGTGCACTTCCACGGCTTCATGCAGGAGATCCAGGCCGGCATCCACGCCGCGCGCATGTCGGGCGTGGACGACCCGCTGCCGCCGGTCTGCGACGAGATCGCGGAGGGCGCGCTGCTGCTGTGCTTCGACGAGTTCCAGGTGGAGGACATCGCCGACGCGATGATCCTCGGGCGGCTGTTCCAGGGGCTGTTCCAGCGCGGGCTCGTGGTGGTGGCGACGTCGAACCGCCACCCGGACGAGCTCTACAGGAACGGCCTGAACCGCCAGAGCTTCCTGCCCTTCATCGCGCTGCTCAAGGAGCGTCTCGACATCCACGCGCTGGAGGGGCCGACCGACCACCGGCGGCGGGCGCTCGGCGCGCGGGACGTCTATGTGACGCCGCTCGGTCCCGAGGCCGATGCGGCGATCGAGGCGGCCTGGTCGGCGCTGACCCAGGGCGCGCGCGAGGCGCCGCTGGACCTGCGGGTGCAGGGCCGCTCGGTGCGGCTGCGGCGCGTGGCGGCGGGCGCGGCGCGCGCCGACTTCGCCGAGCTCTGCGGCGCGGCGCTGGGCCCGGCTGACTATCTCGCCATCGCGAACGCCGTCAGCGCGCTGGTGCTGGAGAACGTGCCCTGCTTCGACCGGCGCAACGCGACCGAGGCGAAGCGCTTCGTGACGCTGGTGGACGCGCTGTATGAGGCGCGCGTGCGGCTGATCTGCTCCGCCGCCGCGCCGCCCGACCTGCTGCACGGAGAGGGCGACGTCGCCTTCGCCTTCGCCCGCACCGCCTCGCGCCTGATCGAGATGCAGGGCGAGGGCTGGCCGCCAGCCTCCTGAGCCGGCGCAGGCGCGCCGCTTCGGCGGCGTCCGACGCCCCGCACCGCCTGGGCGCATCGGCTCAGCGCCGCGGGCGCAGGCCGTCGATGAACAGGGCGTCGAGCGTCCCGGCGGCGTCATCGATGCAGACGTCGAGACCGTCGCCGAGCACGGCTCGCACCTGGGCGTCGAAATCGGCGTAGTGCTGGGTGACGGCCCAGATCGCGAAGATCAGGTGGCGCGGATCGACCGGCGCCAGCCGCCCCGCCGCGATCCAGTCGGCGATCACGGCGGCCTTCTCGTCCACCAGCGCGCGCAGCGGGCCGGAGAGCGCCGGGCCGATGCGCGGGGCGCCGGCGATCACCTCATGGGCGAAGATGCGGCTCTCGCGCAGGAAGTCGCGCGCCATGCCGAGCTTGCGGCGCAGGTAGCCGCGCAGTTCCGCGATGGGGTCTCCCGCGGGGTCGAGCGCGCGCAGCGGCTCCAGCCACGTCGCCAGCAGGCTCTCCATCAGCGCCAGGTGGATCGCCTCCTTGCTCTCGAAGTAATAGATCAGGTTGGGCTTGGACATGCCGGCGCCCTCGGCGATCCGGTCGATCGTGGCGCCGTGGAAGCCGTTGGCGGCGAACGCCTCCAGCGCGGCCTCCATGATCCGGGCGCGGTTGCGCGCCTGCGTGGCGGTGCGGCGGCCCGCCGAGGCTGCGCGGGTCCGCGCGGCGCGGGGGCCGCCGGCGTCGCCCGGCGCGTCGGCCGACGTTTCGGGCGAGAGCCCGTCGGCCGCCGTCTCTGGCGGGCGCCTGTCGGCCGCCGGGGCGTCGGCGCCCCATGCGGCGGCGCCGCGTGGCGCATTTCCGGGCGTGGGCATCGCGCTCCCCTTCTCCGGCGCCGCCCGCCTTGACCGACGCCCGCGCTCTGATAGCGTTTTGCGCACCTTCCGGAAAAGCCCGCGAGGGTTCTGACCGTCTCGCCACGCCGCTCAGGGGAGCCAGGCCTCATGTCGGACCGCCGCGCCGCCGCGCCCAACGATCTGCGCGCCTTCTGGATGCCCTTCACGGCGAACCGCCAGTTCAAGGCGGCGCCGCGGATGCTCGTGGCCGCCGAGGGGATGCATTACACCGCCGCGGACGGCCGCAGGATCCTCGACGGGACCGCGGGCCTCTGGTGCGTCAACGCGGGCCACAAGCGCCCGCTCATCGTGAAGGCGATCCAGAACCAGATCGAGGAGCTCGACTACGCGCCCGCCTTCCAGATGGGCCACCCCAAGGCGTTCGAACTGGCCAACCGGCTGGCCGACCTCGCGCCCGAGGGCCTCGACCATGTGATGTTCACCAACTCCGGCTCGGAGGCCGTCGAGACCGCCCTCAAGACGGCCATCGCCTATCACCGCGCGCGGGGCGAGGGCGCCCGGTTCCGCCTGATCGGGCGTGAGCGCGGCTATCACGGGGTGAATTTCGGCGGCATCTCGGTGGGCGGCATCGTCTCCAACCGCAAGATGTTCGGCACGCTGCTGACCGGCGTCGACCACATGCGCGACACCCATCTGCCGGAGAAGAACGCCTTCTCATGGGGGCAGCCCGAGCATGGCGCGGAGCTGGCGGACGACCTGCTGCGCATCGCCAAGCTGCACGACCCGTCCACCATCGCCGCGGTGATCGTGGAGCCGATGTCGGGCTCGACCGGCGTGCTGCTGCCGCCGATCGGCTACCTCCAGCGCCTGCGCCAGATCTGCGACGAGCACGGCATCCTGCTGATCTTCGACGAGGTCATCACCGGCTTCGGCCGCGTGGGCGAGCCCTTCGGGTCGCAGCGCTTCGGCGTGACGCCCGACATGATCGTGTGCGCCAAGGGGCTGACCAACGGCATCATCCCGATGGGCGCCGTCATCGTGTCCCCGAAGATCCACGACGCCTTCATGACCGGGCCCGAGCACCTGATCGAGTTCTTCCACGGCTACACCTACTCGGGCAACCCGATGGCCGCCGCGGCCGGCCTCGCCACGCTGGAGACCTACAAGCAGGAGGGCCTGCTCACCCGCGCCCGCGAGCTGGAGCGGTACTGGGGCGACGCGCTGCATGCCCTGCGCGGGCTGCCGCACGTCATCGACATCCGCAATCTCGGCCTGATCGGCGCCGTGGAGCTGGAGCCGATCCCCGGCCACCCGACCAAGCGCGCCTTCGCCGCCTTCCTGAAGGCTTTCGAGAAGGGCCTGCTGATCCGCACCACCGGCGACATCATCGCGCTCTCGCCGCCGCTCATCATCGAGAAGCCGCAGATCGACGAGCTGATCGGCGGGCTGGCGGACGTGCTGAAGACGCTGGAATGAAGTGCGCCGCCCCCGCCGCAGCGGTCGCGCCGCGGCGGGCGGCTGCCGTCAGCGCGCCCGCAGCGCCGCGATCAGTTCGGCCTTGTCCATGGCCGAGCGCCCCTCGACGCCGAAGTCGCGGGCGCGCCTCGACAGTTCGTCCACCGTCCACTCCTCGTAGGGCGGGGTTTCCCCACCCTTCCGCGACCGGCGCCGCTCGTCGTTGGCGCGCGCGTTGGCTATGCGCGCCGCCTTCTCCTTGCCTGCGCCTTCCCTGCGCAGCGCCTCGTAGGTCTCGTCGTCCTTGATGTGGGGTCCGTGGTCCCTGGTCATGCCTTCGCCTCCGTCGTGTCTCCTCCGGGCAACGCGCCCGCGCCTCGAACCGATCCGCCGCCGGCCCGGCCGCGCCGCGCCTCGAAAGGGAGCTTTCGCATGACCCGACCGCAGGCCGTGCCGACCCAGATGGTCGACGACGCGCGCGTGCGCGTCACCCGGTGGGACTTCGAGCCCGGCGCCGAGACCGGCTGGCACCGTCACGAGATGGACTACGTCATCACCCCCGTCACCGACTGCGCCATGCTGCTGGTCGAGCCCGGCGGAGCGGAGCGGCGCGTCGACATCCCCGCCGGTCAGTCCTACCGCCGCGACTGCGGGGTGGAGCACAACGTGATCAACGCCGGCGCGGCGCCGATGGCCTTCGTCGAAGTGGAACTGAAGTCAACGGAGAGAGCGGATGGCCGCCCCCGGCGAGAACCTGAAGATCGACGGCGCCCGGCTCTGGGACAGCCTCATGGAGATGGCGAAGATCGGCCCCGGTGTGGCGGGGGGCTGCAACCGCCAGACCCTCACCGACGCGGACGCCGAGGGCCGCGCGCTGTTCCAACGCTGGTGCGAGGCCGAAGGGCTCGTGATGGGCGTCGACGAGCTCGGCACGATGTTCATGCGCCGCGAGGGCGCCGACCCGGAGCTCGACCCGGTCTATGTCGGCTCGCATCTCGACACCCAGCCGACGGGCGGGAAGTATGACGGCGTGCTCGGCGTGCTCGGCGGGCTGGAGATCGTGCGCACGCTGAACGCCCTCGGCATCCGCACCCGCCGGCCCATCGTCGTGACCAACTGGACCAACGAGGAGGGCGCGCGCTTCGCCCCCGCGATGCTCGCCTCGGGCGTCTTCGCCGGCGTCATCGAGCAGGGCTGGGCGGAGGACCGCACCGACGCGAAGGGCCTGCGCTTCGGCGACGAGGTGGCGCGCATCGGCTGGAAGGGCGACGAGACGGTCGGCGCGCGAAAGATGCACAGCTTCTTCGAGCTGCACATCGAGCAGGGGCCGATCCTGGAGGCCGAGGGCGCCGAGATCGGCGTCGTCACCCACGGGCAGGGCCTGCGCTGGATTCAATGCACAGTTACCGGCAGGGCGAGCCACACCGGCTCCACGCCCATGGCGATGCGCCGCAACGCCGGGCGCGGCATGGCGCAGATCATCGAGCTGGTCCACGAGATCGCGATGAAGAACCAGCCCGACGCTGTGGGCGCCGTCGGCCACGCGGAGGTGTTCCCGAACTCGCGCAACATCATCCCCGAAAGGGCGGTGTTCACGGTGGACCTCCGCAGCCACCGGCTCGACGTGCTGGAGGAGATGGTCGCCGAACTGCTGGAGCGCGCCCCGAAGCTGTGCGAAGCGCTCGGCGTGCGCTTCGAGCACGAGATGGCCGGCCAGTTCGATCCGCCGGCCTTCGACGAGACCTGCGTCGGCATGATCCGCGCCGCCACTGAGCGGCTCGGCTACTCGCACCGCGACATCGTCAGCGGCGCCGGCCACGACGCCTGCTGGATCAACCGCGTCGCGCCCACCGCGATGGTGATGGTCCCCTGCGTCGGCGGCCTCAGCCACAACGAGGCCGAGGAGATCACGCCCGAATGGGCCGAGAAGGGAACCAACGTGCTGCTGCATGCGGTGATTGAGGCGGCGGAGGTGGTGGCGTGAGACGGCCGGCGCTCTCCCGCGCTGACCCGGCCCTGCGCGGGGCCCTCGACGGACGGCGCGGCGGCGCAGCGACCTGCGACCAGTTGTGACAGGAGAGACCCCATGGCGAAGGTGATCAAGGGCGGGACGATCGTCGCCGCCGACCGCACATACAAGGCGGACGTGCTGATCGAGGGCGAGAAGATCGCCGAGATCGGCGAGGGGCTTAAGGCCGAGGAGACTATCGACGCCGAGGGGTGCTACGTCATCCCCGGCGGCATCGACCCCCATGTGCACATGGAGATGCCGTTCATGGGGACGTTCTCGGCGGAGAACTTCCATTCCGGCACCATGGCGGCGGCCTCCGGCGGCACCACCACGATCATCGACTTCTGCATCCCCGCGCCCGACGGCTCGATGCTGGAGGCCTGGGACCAGTGGGTGGCGAAAAGCCATGACCGCGCGGTGGTGGACTACGCCTGGCACATGTGCGTCACGGGGTGGTCGGAGCGCATCTTCGACGAGATGCAGGAGGTCGTGAAGCGGGGGGTGAACACCTTCAAGCACTTCATGGCCTACAAGGGCGCGCTGATGGTGGACGACGACGAGATGTTCGCCTCGTTCAGCCGCTGCGCCCAGCTTGGCGCCCTGCCGCTGGTCCACGCCGAGAACGGCGACATCGTCGCCGCGCTCCAGCAGAAGCTGATGGCGGAGGGCAACAACGGCCCCGAGGCGCACGCCTATTCCCGGCCGCCGGAGGTGGAGGGCGAGGCCGCGAACCGCGCCATCATGATCGCCGACGCCGCCGGCTGCCCGGTCTACATCGTCCATGTGTCCTGCGAGCAGGCGCATGAGGCGATCCGGCGCGCGCGCCAGAAGGGCCAGCGCGTCTATGGCGAGCCGCTGGCGCAGCACCTGATCCTCGATGAGAGCGAATACCAGAACAAGAGCTGGGACCATGCCGCCCAGCGCGTGATGTCGCCGCCGTTCCGCTCCAAGGCGCATCAGGACGGGCTGTGGGCGGGGCTCGCCGCCGGTTCGCTGCAGGTGGTGGCGACGGATCATTGCGCCTTCACCACCGAGCAGAAGCGCATGGGGATGGGCGACTTCACGAAAATCCCCAACGGCACGGCGGGGCTGGAGGACCGGCTCTCGGTGCTCTGGACCTACGGGGTTGAGCCGGGGCGGATCACCATGGAGGAGTTCGTCGCCGTGACCTCCACCAACATCGCGCGCATCCTCAACCTCTACCCGCGCAAGGGCGCGATCATGGTCGGCGCCGACGCCGACATCTGCGTGTGGGATCCGAAGGCGGCAAAGACGATCTCGGCGGCGACGCAGAAATCCATCATCGACTACAACGTGTTCGAGGGCGTGAAGGTGTCGGCCACGGCGCGCTGCACGCTCTCGCGCGGCGAGGTGGTGTGGTCGGCCGGCGCCAACGCCCAGCCGGCGCCCGGCCGCGGCCGCTTCGTCAAGCGCGAGCCCTTCACGCCGGTCTCGACGTCGCTGGCGAAGTGGAAGGAGCTGACGGCGCCGCGCAAGGTGATCCGGGACATCGCCAACATGCCCGCCGGCGTCTGACGCGCCCGCGCGGGCGAGGGCTGCGGGGCGGACGGGCCCCGCGGCCTCAGTACACGGCCTCGTAGGCGCGGCAGCGCGCGGCGACGTCCATCTGCGCGACATGGGCCAGTTCGGCTGTCTTGTGGGCGCGGTAGGTCGGCGCGAAGATCGGCGGGAACCATGCGGCGACGTGCGGATCCTCGGCCATCCGGTCGAGCGCGGCCTGAAGGCTCTGCGGCAGTCGCACGAAACCGCGCGCCGCCAGCGCCTCGGGCGACAGCAGCGACAGGTCCTCCTCGGTCGGCGCCGGCGCGGCGAGCGCCTCCTCGACGCCCTGCGTCCCGGCGTGGACGATCGCCGCCAGCGCAAGATAGGGGGAGGCGGCGGCGTCGGCAGCGCGATACTCGATGTTGAACTGGCGCGCCACCGCGTCGGGGTCGCGCGAGGTCGTCGGGCAGACGCGCAGCGACGCCTCGCGGTCGCGGAACCCCAGATTGTTGTACGCCGCCGACCACCGGTGCGGCGTCAGACGCAGGCAGGAGATCGCCGAGGGCGCCGTCAGCGCGATGATCGCGTCGAGATGGCGCAGCACCCCCGCGGCGAAGGAGGCCGTCAGCGCCGACATCCCGGACGGGCCGGCCGGGTCGTGGGTCGCCGGCGCGCCGTTGTCGTCGACGAAGCTCATGTGGATGTGGACGCCGTTGCCGACGCTGGCGGGGTCGCGGATCGGGGTGAAGGTGACGCGCTGCCCGAGGCTGCGCGCCGTCGAGCGCGCGAGTTCGCGCACCATCACGGCGGCGTCGGCGGCGCGGACGCCCTCCTCCGGGCCGATCGTGACCTCGTACTGGTCGACGCCGTACTCCTTCATGATCGTGTCGGGGCGCAGGCCCGCCGCCTCGATCTGCGCGGTAAGCGTCTCGCAGAAGGCCCGGCGCGCCTCGAAGCCGCCGCGGGCGTAGCTCTCGCCCACCGCCCCCGCGCCGTCGAGGAACTGGAACTCGTGCTCGAAGGCGGCGACGAGGCGCACGCCGGCGGCGCGATGCAGCCGCGCCAGCGCCGCCTTCAGAAGCGACCGGGAGCAGAGCTCCCATGGCGCCCCCTCCAGCGTGAGGATGTCGCCGAGCATGAAGCGCTCGGAGCGGTCGCCGAACTCGGCCGGCGCGTGGGCGGCGCGGTCGGGCACCAGCAGCAGGTCGCCGAGCGCGCCGAAGCGCGTCTCCGCGATCACGTCGAAGCAGGTGATCTGGACGTTGGTCGGCGTCCAGCCGACGCCGCGCGCGAGCCGTTTCTCGAGGTCGGCGGCGGGGAAGGCCTTGCCCCGGACCTTGCCCGCCAGATCGCAGGTCGCGGCGAAGATCAGCGGCGTCATGGCCTCGTCTCCCGTTCGGTCGGTCGCGCGGCGTCCCACGCCCCGATGCGGGCGCGCGTGTGCTCCCAGTCGTCCTCGGCGACCGCGGTGGCCAGCGCCTCGACCACGGCGAGCGCGGCGCAGTAGCTGTCCCACAGCGCGCCGTTCTCGATCGGCGCGGCGAGCACCTCGGCGGCGTGGCGGTTGGCGGGCGAGAGCCAGCGGTCCGTCAGCAGGACGACGAGGGCGCGGCGCGCGGCGGCCTGCTCGGCGAGGCGGGCCAGCGCCGGCTGGTAGCGCCGGAAGTCCACGAGGAAGAACACGTCGCCCGGCCGCATCCGCAGCAGGTGATCCGGCCACGCCTCGGGGTCGCGGGGCAGGTGATGGACCCCCTCGCGCGCCTGGCGCAGATGAAAGGAGAGGTGCGTCGCGATGGCGTCGCTGATGCGCCCGCCGAGCACGAAGACCGCGCGCCGCCGGTCCCCCAGCAGCTCGCGCACGCGGCGGAACTGCGCCTCCGTGATCGCGCCGCGCGCCGACCGCATCTGCGCCGCCGCGCGGTCGATGAACTCGCCGAGGAAATCGTTCTCGATCCGCCGCCCCTTCGCCCGGATCTCCACCGGAGAGCGCTCGCCCTCGCGCAGCTCCGACAGAAGGCGGCGCTGGAGCTCGGGGTAGCCGCACAGGCCGATCTTGGCGACGAAACGCGAGATCGAGGGGGCGGATACCTCCGAGCGGTCGGCGAGCTCCTGAATCGACAGAAGGCCGGCATATGGGTAATCTGAGAGCAGCGAAGTGGCGAGCTTTCGCTCCGCCGGCGTCATGGCGCCCGAATTCTGCTCAATCATCTCGCGGACTGTCATCGCGACGATCTTGGCGGGCGATTTGTTTCAGTCAACGAGAAATGCGTTGACACTGAAAAATTCCTTTCCCTAGCGTAGTGTCATGGCAGCCTTGGATGACGCTCCAGCCCAGCACCGCCTGCTTGCGCCCGGCGACCCGGCGCCGGTGGAGGTCGTGAACGCGGCGAGCGCGGCGCCGGTCCTTCTGCTCTGCGAGCACGCCGGGCGCGCGGTTCCGGCGGCGCTGGCGGGGCTGGGGGTGTCGGGGGCGGTGCTGTCGAGCCATCGCGGGTGGGACATCGGCGCCGAGGCGGTGGCGCGCGGCGTCGCCGCGAAGCTTGGCGCGCCGCTGGTGATCCAGCGCTACAGCCGGCTGGTGATCGACGCGAACCGGCCGCCGGGCTCTGCCCAGTCGATCCTCGAGACCAGCGACGGCGAAGCGGTCCCGGGCAATCGCGGGTTGAGCGAGGCGGCGCGCAGGGCGCGCGTCGCGGAGATCTTCGAACCCATGGACCGCGCCATCGTCGCCGCGTTCGAGCGCGCGCCGCGCCGGGCGGCGTTCTCGATCCACTCGTTCACGCCGACGCTGGGCGGCGCGGCGCGGCCCTGGCGCGCGGGGTTCCTCAGCCGACGGGACGTCGCGACGGCGCAGGCGCTGATGGCGGCGGTGCGCGCCGCGCTACCGGGTCTGACCCTCGCGCTCAACGAACCCTACCGGATCGAGGACGAGACCGACTGGTTCATCCCCGCCCACGCCGAGCCCCGCGGCCTCGCCCATGCGCTGATCGAAATCCGCAACGACCAGATCGACGACGCGGCGGGCGCGGCGCTCTGGGTCGACCTGCTCGCCGACGCCATCTCCGCCGTGTTGAGGATCGACCGATGACGCTGACCCGCGACGTCCCCCTTGTTCCGGCGCAGAGCGCGCTGCTGTTCGTCGACGTCCAGAACTTCTCCGCCCATCGCGAGGGCGGGGAGTTCCGCGACCTCGCGCCGGAGGATCTGGAGGCGCGCTACGGCTGGTTCTTCGCCGAGCTGGAGGGCCGGGTGATCCCGAACATGCAGGCGGCGCAGGCCGCCTGCCGCGCCGCCGGCGTCGAGGTGATGTACACGACCATCGAGAGCCTGACGCTGGACGGCCGCGACCGCTCGCTCGACTACAAGATCACCGGCTTCCATGTGCCCAAGGGCTCGTGGGACGGCAGGGTGCTCGACGCCATCGCGCCGCAGGGCGACGAGATCGTGCTGCCCAAGAGCTCGTCCTCGGTCTTCATCTCCACCCACATCGACTATGTGCTGCGCAACCTCGGCGTGCGGCAGCTGGTGATCTGCGGCCTCGTCACGGATCAGTGCGTCGAGAGCGCCATCCGCGACGCCTGCGACCTCGGCTATCTCGTCACGGAAGTGACGGACGCCTGCCTCACCTACGCCGAGGCCCGCCACGCCGCGAGCCTGAGCGCCATCCGCGGCTATTGCCGGCAGGTCACGACCGCCGAATTCGTGGCCGAGCTGGCGGAGGCCGGCGGTGGCTGAGGGCGCCGCCGCCGCGACCGGATTTCCCGACCGCGGCGCCGCCCCGCTGGCGAGCCTGCCGGGGCGTGTGCGGGCGTCGAACGCGGCGCGCACCGCTGTCTGCCTCGCGCTGGCGCTGGCGGCGGCGGCGGCCCTGACGCTGCTGTTCGGCCGCTACGGCGAGCGCATCGCCGTGCAGATGTGCGTGAACGTGGCGGCGGTCGTCGCGCTCGGCGCGTTCTGCGGCAACACCGGGATCGTTTCGTTCGGGCACGGCGCGTTCATGCTGATCGGCGCCTATCTCTCCGGGCTGCTGACCATGCCCGCGGCGCTGCAGCGCACGGCGCTGCCGGAGCTGCCGGCGCTGCTGGCGGGGTGGGAGCTGAGCGTGTGGGCGGCGGCGCCGGCGGTGGCGCTGGCGGGGCTGGCCTTCGCGGCGGCGAGCGGCGGCGCCATCGCGCGGCTGGCGGGCGCCTCGGCGACCATCGCCACGCTGGGGCTGCTCATCATAGTGCACGGGGTGGCGCTCGGCGCGCGGGAGGTGACGCGCGGCAGCCAGACCTTCTTCGGCGTGCCGCGCGCCACCGATCTCGCCGTCGCGCTGGGCGCGGCGCTGCTTTTCATCGTGGTCGCGCGCGCCTTCCGAGAGAGCCGCTGGGGCCTGTTCGCCCGCGCCGCGCGCGACGACGCGGCGGCGGCGGAGGCGCTCGGCGTCGACCCGCGGCGCACGCGCTTCGTCGCGTGGTGCGTGTCGGGGACGATGGCGACGCTGGCCGGCGCGCTCTACGGGCACATGCTCGGCGCCTTCTCGCCGGCCTCGTTCTTCCTGCCGCTCGTGTTCGCCCAGGTCGCCATGATGATCGTGGGCGGCATGACGACGGTCAGCGGCGCGGTCGCAGGCGTGCTCGTGGCGACGCTGCTGCAGGACGCCGTGCGTCAGGCGGAGGGCGGCTTCACGCTGCTCGGCGTGGACGTGCCGGCGGTGTTCGGCCTGACGACGGTGGCGCTGGGGCTCGCGATCCTGCTGGTCATCTGGCGGCGGCCGCGCGGGCTGACGGGCGGGCGCGAACTGGGGCCCGGGCCGGGCGCGCGTCTCTTCGCCGGGCTCGCCGCCAGCGTCGAGCCCGCGCCGCCGCCGGCGCGCGCCGTGGCGGCGGCGCTCGAGGCGCAGGGGCTCTCGCGCAGCTTCGAGGGCGTCGCCGCCGTGGCGGATGTCGGCTTCTCCGCGCCGACGGGCGCCGTCACCGGGCTGATCGGCCCCAACGGCGCCGGCAAGACGACGCTCGTGAACCTGCTGACCCGCGCCTATGACGCCGACGCAGGCGCGGCGCGGTTCGGCGGCGCGGATCTGCTCGCCGCGCCGCGCACCGGCGTCGCGCGGCTCGGCGTGGCGCGCACCTTCCAGAACCTGCGCCTGTTCGGCGGCCTCACCGTCTTCGAGAACGTGCTGACGGCCGCGCTCGCCGCCGGACGGCCACGCGCGCGCGCCGAGGCGATCGCGCTGCGCGAACTGGCTGCCTTCGACCTAGGCGCGCTGGCCGACATCCGCGCCGAGGCGCTGCCCTATGGCGCGCGCAAGCGGCTGGAGATCGCTCGGTGCCTGGCGCAGGAGCCGGCGATGATCCTGCTCGACGAGCCCGCCGCCGGCATGAACCCCGCCGAGACCGACGACCTCGCCGCGCGCCTGACGCGGGTGCAGGCCGAGCGCGGCGTCGGCCTGCTGCTGATCGACCACGACCTGCGCTTCGTGAACCGGCTGTCCTCGCGCATCGTCGTGATGAACCGCGGCCGGGTGATCGCCGAGGGCGCGCCGGAGACGGTGCGCGCCGATCCGGCGGTCGTCGAGGCCTATATCGGGCGCGGGCGGACCGCGTCACACGCGAAACTTCACACCCCGGATCAGACGGAAGGAGAGACGACATGAAGACGTCCATCATGGCGCTGGCGGCGGCCGGCGCTCTCGCCGGCGCTCTGGCCGCCGGCGCCGCGGTCGCGCAGGAGGAATACGTCGTCGGCGTGATGTCGGCGCAGTCGGGCTACCTCGCCCCCTACGACATGCCGGCCTATGCCGGCTTCAGGTTCTGCGTCGATGAGATCAACGCCAAGGGCGGCCTCAACGGCGCGCTGCCGGTGCGGCTGATCGTGAAGGACACCCGCTCCGACATCGCCGAGAGCGTCAAGGTCGTGCAGGAGATGCTCGACGACGGGGCGCAGTTCATCGTGTCGTCGGCCGACGCCGACCCCACCATCGCCGCGGCGCAGATCACAGCCGCCGACGGCGTGCCGACGATGACCTTCGCGGGCACCGCCCCGGTGCTGACGCAGGTCGGCCCCCATGTCTTCGGCAGCTATCCGGCCGACAACCAGCAGGCCGCGGTGCTGGCCGATTACGCCCATGCGGAGGGTCTGCGCAGCGTCTGGCTCGTGAAGTCGCCCGACAGCGCCTACACGCTCGGCGGGCCGGAGTACTTCGGCGAGGCGTTCGAGGCGCTGGGCGGCGCGGTGCTCGGCACGTCGCTCTACTCGCTGAACCAGCCGGACTTCTCCGCCATCGTGACCACGATCAAGGCGGCCGACCCGCAGCCCGACGTGATCGTGACCTGGGCCTGGGAGCCGGACTTCCCCGCCTTCATCAAGGCGCTGCGCGGCGCCGGCGTCGAGACGAAGGTGATGGGCGGCGACGTGCTGGACACGCCGACGGTGCGCGGCCTCGGCCCGGTTGTGGACGGCGTCGTCCACACTTCCGGCGGCTTTCCGCAGGAGGGCTCGGCCTACGCCGACTTCATCGACCGCTTCGAGGCCGCCACCGGCGTCGTCCCCGACAACAACTACTACGTCAACGGCTGCGACATCGCCGGGATGATCGAGCAGGCCGTCGCCGCCGCCGGCTCGACCGATCCGCAGGCCGTGACGGCGGCGATGGCGGAGATCGAGGACGGCGAGGGCGTGATGTCCGACTTCACGTTCAAGGGCACCGACCGGATGCCGCTGCGCGAGGTCGTGGTGGCGCGGATCACCGGCGACGGCGGCAAGGAGTTCGTCAAGCGGGCGATGGCCGACCCCGCGACACTGCCGCAGCCCTGAGCGGCCGATGAGCGTCGCGGCTCTGGAAGTCAGGGGACTTGAAGTGCGCTACGGCCCGGTCAGGGCCGTGCGCGGCGTCGATCTCGACGTCGCCCCCGGCGGCGTCACCGCGCTGCTCGGCGCCAACGGCGCCGGCAAGACCACGACGCTGATGGCCGCAGCCGGCGCGCGGCGGTTCGCCGCCGGCTCGGTCACGATCTTCGGGCGGGACATGACCGGCGCCGACCCCGAGGCGGTGGTGCGCGCCGGCGTCGCCATCTCGCCGGAGGGCCGCCGCGTGTTCGCCTCGCTCTCGGTGGAGGAGAACCTCACGGTCGCCGGCGCCGTGGTCCCCGACCGGGCGCTGGCGCGCGGGCGGCGGGCGGAGATGATGGAGCGCTTCCCGATCCTCGGGGAGCGCCGCCGGCAGCTCGCGGGGCTGCTCTCGGGCGGCGAGCAGCAGATGCTCGCCGTCGCGCGGGCGCTGATGAGCGGGCCGCGGCTGCTGTTGCTCGACGAGCCCTCGCTCGGGCTCGCGCCCAGGATGGTCGACCGCATCTTCGAGATCGTCGAGGCGCTGCGGGCGGAGGGCATCGCCGTGCTGCTCGTGGAGCAGAACGCCGCGCTGGCGCTGGAGGTGGCCGACAGGGCGGTGGTGCTGGCCAACGGCGCCGTGGCCGCGGCCGGGACGCCGGCGGAGATCGCCGACGACGCGCTGCTGCGCAGCGCCTATCTGGCGGCCTGAGACGATGGAGACGCTGGTCCAGCAGGTCGTCAACGCCGTGAGCCTCGGCGGCGTCTACGCCATGCTCGCGCTCGGCCTCGCGATCGTCTTCTCGATCGTGCGCCTGATCAACTTCGCCCATGGCGAGGTGATGACCTTCGGCGGCTACGGCGTGTTCCTGGCGCTCGCCTTCGGCGCCCCGCCGCTGGCCGCGCTCGCGACGGGCGTCGGCGCCGCGGTGGCGATGGCGCTGGCGCTGGAGCGCGCGGCCTTCCGCGCCATGCGCGGGGCGGACGTGGTGACGCTGCTGATCACCAGCTTCGCCGTCTCGGAGATCCTCAAGGTTCTGTTCCAGAACGGCATTTCTGCGCGCCCCGTGCCGATCTCGCTGCCGCAGTCATGGTCGGGAACCTGGCGGCTCGGCGAGCTGACCATCGGCGTGGCGCCGACGGTCTCGATCTTCGTGACGCTCGCGGCCTTCGCGGGGTTGACCCTCATACTGCGGCGCACGACCGTCGGCGTCGCCATGCGCGCCGCCGCGGAGGATCTCGAGATGCTTCAGCTGCTGGGCGTCAGGGCCAACCGCGTGGTGGCGACGGCCTTCGCGCTCTCCGGCCTGCTGGCCGGGGTGGCGGCGGTGATCTGGACGGCGCAGCGCGGTTCGGTGGACCCGATGATGGGCTTCTTCCCGGTGCTCAAGGCGTTCATCGCCACGGTGCTCGGGGGGCTAGGCAGTCTCGGCGGGGCGGTTCTGGGCGGCTTCGCGGTCGGCTTTCTGGAGGTGATGGCGCAGGCGTTCCTGCCGCCGGCGCTGGCGCCCTACCGCGACGCCGTGGTGCTGGCCGCGGTGATCGCGGCGCTGCTGGCCCGGCCCGACGGCCTGCTGCCGGCCCGGCGGGGGGAGCGCTCCTGAGCCGCGCCGCCGCCGGGGCCGGGGCCTCAGCCCATCTCCCGGTCGCGCTCCGCGGCGGCGGCGCGGGCGGCGGCGGTGAGCAGGGAGATGTCGTTGGGGCCGAGGATGAGGCGATAGCCGAGCTTCTCCAGCGCCTTCCATCCGCGCTCCTGCCCGGTGATGGTGCCGATCAGCTTGCCCTGCGCACGCGCCGCCGCCTCGATCCGGCCGAGCTGCGCCAGCACGTCGGCGTGGTCGAGCCGCTCCAGCAGGCCGATGGAGCCGGCGAGATCATTGGGGCCGACGAAGCCCATGTCGACGCCCGGCGTCGCCATGATCGCCTCGAAGTCCGCCACGGCGGAGACATGCTCGATCTGCGCCATCAGGAACAGGTCGTCATGGGCGTTGGCGCGATAGTCGGCCACCGCGCCGAAGCCCGACGCGCGCACGATGGGCGCCGCGTAGCCGCGCCGGCCGAGCGGCGGATAAAGGCAGGCGGTCGCGACCTGACGCGCCGTCGCCGCGTCGTTGACCATCGGCACCATGATCGAGCGCGCGCCGCGGTCGAGCGCGCGCTTCAGCGTGGCGTCGTCGCCCGAGGGCACGCGCAGGATCGCCTCGCCGCCGGCGCCCTCGACGGCGCGGATCAGGCCCGTCGCCGCCTCGACGCCGGCGCAGCCGTGCTCGCAGTCGACCACGATCACGTCCCACCCGGCGCGCACCATGGCCTCGGCGACCTCGGGCGAGCCGAACTCCAGCCATGCGCCGCACACCGTCTCGCCCGCGGTCAGCCGCGCCTTCAGCCTGTTGGCCATTCGTCACCCCCTCGATGGCCGCCGCCGCGCGAGCGTCTCGCGTCCCGCGCGCAGCAGCAGGAAAGCCCAGAGCGCGAGCGTCGCCGCGCCCAGTATCAGCGACGGCGTCCGCTCGAAGAAGTCGGCGAAGTCGCCGCGCGCCTTGAGCATCGACACCATGAAGTTGTCCTCCACCACTCGGCCGAGCACCAGCCCCAGGATCGCCGGCGCGATCGGGATGCGCGCGCGCTCCATCGCGAAGCCCAGGGCCCCGAGCGCGAGGATGATCCAGAGCGCGGTGGTGGAGTTGGTGATCGCGTAGCCGCCCACCAGCGACAGCATCAGCACCACCGGCATCAGCACCGGCCGAGGCGCGCGCAGCAGCCATGTCGCGGCGAGGATCGCGAGCGTCCCCGAGACCAGCATCAGCACGTTGGCCAAGGCGAAGGAGGCGAAGAGCGCGTGCACGAGGTCGGCGTCGGTCGTGAAGATCTGCGGTCCCGGCGTCAGCCCCTTCAAGAGCAGCACGCCGATGGCGATGGCGGTGACGCTGTCGCCGGGAATGCCGAACACCAGCGCCGGCGTCCAGGCGCCGGCGACGGCGGCGTTGTTGGCGGCGCCGCCCTCGACCACGCCGCCCATGGCGCCGCGGCCATAGTCCTCGGGGTTGCGGGCGGTCTTGCGCGAGATGGCGTAGGCGATCCACGCCGCGATGTCGGCGCCTGCGCCCGGCAGCGCGCCGATAACCGTGCCGAGCCCGCCTGAGCGCAGCACGCGCGCCCAGCGCCCGCGCACCTCGCGCCAGGCGGCGGCGACGGCGGCGCCGGCCGGCTCCACCGTGAATTTCGGCATGCGCGAGGGGAACGGGTCGGCGGCGTTGCGCAGCAGCTCCGACATCGCGAACATGCCGATCATGGCGGGGATGAAGCTGATCCCGTCCAGCAGCTCCACCTGTCCGAAGGTTAAGCGCGGGTGGCCCACGGCGACGTCGATGCCGACGCTGGCGATCAGGAGCCCGATGAAGAGGCTCGCGAAGTTGCGCGACACCGAGGCGCCGCCGACGAACACGGCGCAGGTCAGCCCCAGGCAGGCGAGCCAGAAGCTCTCGTAGCTGGAGAACCGCGCCGAGAGCCGCGCGAGCTCCGGCGCCGCCGTCGCCAGCAGCGCCACGCCGATCAGCCCGCCAAGGCTCGCCGTGATCAGCGAGACGAAGAGCACGGTGCGCGGCCTGCCGGCGCGGGCGAGCGAGTGACTGTCGTCGACATAGGCGGCGGAGGCCGGCGTTCCGGGGATCTTCAGCAGCGCGCCGGAGATGTCGCCGGCGAAGATCGCCGTGGTGGTGGTGGCGACGATGGCGCTGACCGCCGCCAGCGGCTCCATGAAATAGGTGAAGGGCACCAGCAGGGCGACGGCCATGGTCGCCGTCAGGCCCGGCATCGCGCCGACGAAGGCGCCGTAGAGCGTGCACAGGAACACGACGAGCAGGATCTCGGGCGTCAGGATGGCGCCGATCACGCCCTCCATCACCAGGCCGCCGGCGTGAGAAGACCCCAGGGCAGCGGCACCCGCAGCAGGCTGTAGAAGATGAAGTGCAGCGCCAGGGGCGCCGCCGCCGCCATCGCCGCGCATGTGGCCCAGCCGCCGCCGAACAGCCGCGACGCGACGAGCGCGACGGCGGCGAAGGTCAGGTGGAAGCCGAGCCAAGGCAGCGCCAGCGCCGCCCCCGCCACTGTCGCGAGCAGCCCGACGGCCTTCGCGGGAACGCTGTCGCCGCGGCTCGCCGCCGGCGCCCGCGCGCCTTCGGCGCCGATCAGGCCGCCGCAGACGATCAGGCCGCCGGCCGCGATGGTGGGAAAGAGGTCGGGGCCATAGTCCATGCCGCCGAGCTTCGGAAAGCCCTGCGCGCGCCAGACCACGGCGAGGCCGAGGGCGACCAGCGCCGCCCCCGTCCACGCATCGCCGCGGTTCACCCTACTTGGCCAGGCCGACGGCCTCGATGACCTTGCCGAGCGCCTCGTCGGACCGCGCCATGTAGGCGGCGAGGTCGGCGCGCGACATCGACACGACCTCGGAGCCGCGGCTCGCCTTGAACGCCGCCCATTCGGGCGTCGCGACGATGTCGGCGATCGCGGCCTCATAGCTGCAGGCGATCTCGTCGGACATGCCGGCGGGGCCGGAGGCGGTGATGTAGGCCGCCAGCGTCCAGCCGCTCGGCAGCGCCTTCGCGGTCAGCGGCACGTCGGGCAGCGCGGCCATTGGCTGGTCGTGCATGTAGGCCAGCGCGCGCAGCTCGCCGCTCTCGATCATCGCCTTGCCTTCGGAGAGCGCCGGCGTCGCGATGTCGACGCCGCCGGCGATCAGCTCCTGCATCGCGGGCGCCGCGCCCTGCGAGGGGATCCAGCGGATCGCGTCGGGCGCCAGCCCCTCGGCGTTCAGCATCCCCGCAAGCGCGAGATGCCAGATGCCGCCCTGCGAGGTGCCGGAGGCCGTCAGCTCGCCGGGGTTGGCCTTGGCGAAGGCGAGCAGCGCGTCGAGGCTCTCGAACCGGCTGTCCTTCTTCACCAGCACGGAGGACGGCACGATGTCGACCAGCGCCAGCGGCGTGACGCTCTCAAAGGTCATGTCCGTCAGGCCGACATGGTGCATCGTGTTGATCTCGACCGTGACGGCGCCGATCGTGTAGCCGTCCGGCTCGGCGTTCGCGATGGCGCTGTGGCCGGTCACGCCGTTGCCGCCGGTGCGGTTGACCACGTTGAAGGGCACGCCCCAGGCCTGTTCGAGCATGCTCGCGAGCATCCGGGAGTTGGCGTCGGTGCCGCCGCCGGCGCCCCAGGGCACGACATAGGTGACGGCGCGTTCGGGCTTCCAGTCGCAGGCGGCCATCGCGAGCGGCGCCGCGAACAGCGCAGGCGCCGCCACGGCGGCGAGCAGGGAGAGACGGGTCGTGCGGGTCATGGGACTTCCTCCGGATCGGCGCGCGTCTCGTTTCCCGGACGGCGCTACGCGGGGCAGCATCGACGCGCGAACCGGTCTCGTCAATCCGCCGTGGCCCGGCGTCGCGGCGCCGCGGCGCGGCGTGGCGGAAGACGGGGCGCAGGATCGCGAGAGGTCGCGCGGGGCGGCGCGGCGCGCGGCGTCGCCGGGCTCAGCGCAGCAGGCGCGCGGCCTCCTCCCAGGCGAAGGCCTCCAGCGCGCTCGGCCGCCCGGCCAGCCTGAGCGCGCAGACGCGCAGATCGCAGGCGGGCAGGCGGTCGGAGAGGTCGGCGAGTCGACCGTCCTCTACGGCGCGGCGCGCAAGGCTCTGCGGTATCCACGCGACCCCGACGCCGCCCGCGGCCATCTCCTGCGCCGCGAGCGTCAGCGCCGTCTCGACCCGCCGCAGCACGTCGGCGCGACGCTGCAGCGCGGGAAACACCTCCCGCGCCAGCACGTCGCCGAAGAACACCGTCTGCGGATAGGCGACGACGGTGATGCGGCCCTCCGCGAGGCCGGCGCGCACTGCCTCCGCCCCGTCGCGCCGGAACACCGGCACGAGCCGGTCGTCGCCGATGTCGGTCCAGTCCACATAGTCCGCCCTGAGCGGGGGGCCGTCGCTCGCCAGCCGATAGACGAAGGCGAGATCGGCCTCGCGCGACAGTAGCAGCGTCAGGCAGTCCCCGCGATTGGCCGAGCGCACGCGGAGCTTCGCGGTCGGCAGCCTGCGCGCGACGGCGCCGGCCAACTCGGGCGTGAAGCTCGCGGTGAGCGCATGCTGGCAGGCGAGCACGATGCGCTCGCCGGAGAGACGGTCCCCGCGCCGCAGGTCGGCGAGCAGCTGGCGCAGGCCGCCGGCGAGTTCGGCCATGCGCGCGCGCTGCTCGGCGGTGACGGGGCGCAGCGCCACGGGCTTGCGCGCCCTGTCGAACAGCTCGACGCCGACATAGGCCTCGATGGCCCGGATGCGGCGCGAGAACGCCGAATGCGTCAGCCGCCGCCGGTCCGCCGCCTCGCTGAACGAGCCGGTCTCGGCCACGGCCAGGATGTCCTCCAGCCATTCGAGGTGCATTTGGGGGGCTCCAAGTTGCGCTTTGCGACACTTGTATCGAGAATTTCGACGTTGATCGACGCATTCCTTGCGATCACTGTCTGTGAGTTGCAATTCCTGACAGGAGCCGTCGATGCACCTCGCGCGCTTTCCCCGCATTTTCGCCGCGCATCTGCCGACGCCGCTCGAGCGGCTCGACCGGCTCTCGCGCGAGCTCGGCGGCCCGGAGATCTGGATCAAGCGCGACGACTGCACGGGGCTTTCCACTGGCGGCAACAAGACGCGCAAGCTCGAATTCCTGATGGCGGAGGCCGAGGCGATGGGCGCCGACATGGTGATGACGCAGGGCGCCACCCAGTCGAACCACGCGCGCCAGACCGCCGCCTTCGCCGCGAAGCTCGGCATGGGGTGCCACATCCTGCTGGAGGACCGCACCGGCTACGCCGAGCACAACTACAACGACAACGGCAACGTCCTGCTCGACACGCTGCATGGCGGCACGCTCGCGCGCTACCCCGGCGGCCACGACATGCCTGGCGAGATGGAGCGCGCGGCCGAGGCCGAGCGCGCCAGGGGGAAGAAAGTCTACACCATCCCCGGCGGCGGCTCGAACCCCACCGGGGCGCTCGGCTACGTCAACTGCGCGTTCGAGCTGCTCGCGCAGGCCAACAACGGCGCCCTGCGCATCGACCGCATCGTGCACGCCACCGGCTCCTCCGGCACGCAGGCCGGGCTGGTCGTCGGGCTCAAGGCGCTGAACGCCAACATCCCGCTGCTCGGCTTCGGCACCCGCGCGCCGCAGCCGAAGCAGGAGCAGATGGTCTATGATCTCGCGGTGAGGACGGCCGAGAAACTGGGCTGCCCCGGCGTCGTCAGCCGCGAGGACGTGGTGGCCGACACCTCCTATGTCGGCGAGGGCTACGGCCTGCCGCGCGAGGACACCATCGAGGCGATCCGCATGTTCGCCGAACTGGAGGGGCTCCTCCTCGACCCGGTCTATTCCGGCAAGGGCGCGGCGGGGCTGATCGACTACTGCCGCAAGGGCAGGTTCAGGAAGGGCGAGCGCATCGTGTTCCTGCACACCGGCGGCGCGGTGGGCCTGTTCGGCTACGACCGCTTCCTGACCGCCGGCGACGCCGCGACCGCCGTCGCGGCCTGAGCCATGGCGCGTCCGCCCTTCCGCGGATCGTTCACCCAGCAGCCGCCCATTCCCGAGGAGGGGGTGGCGGCGGCGCTGGCGGTGCTGCGCTCGGGCCGCCTGCACCGCTACAACGCCGCCCATGGCGAGACGCCCGAAGCGGCCGCGCTGGAGCGCGACTACGCCGCGTGGCAGGGCGCGCGCTACTGCCTCGCCGTCGCCTCGGGCGGGCAGGCGATGCAGATCGCCCTGCGCGCGGCGGGGGTCGGGCGGGGCGACCGGGTGCTCACCAACGCCTTCACCCTGGCGCCGGTGCCGGGCGCCATCGCCGCCGTCGGGGCCGAGGCGGTGCTGGTGGAGATCGACGGGAACCTCGTCCTCGACCTCGACGACCTGGCCGAAAAGGCCTGGATCAGCGGCGCGAAGACGCTGCTGCTGTCGAACATGCGCGGCCATCTGTGCGACATGGACCGTCTCGCCGCGTGGGCCGCCGCCGGGGGCGTGGCGCTGATCGAGGACTGCGCGCACACCATGGGCGCGACGTGGAACGGCCGGAAGTCGGGCTCCTTCGGGCTGGCCGGCTGCTTCAGCACCCAGACCTACAAGCACATGAATTCCGGCGAGGGAGGCCTGCTGACCTCCGACGACGCCGCGTTCATGGCGCGCGCGACGATGCTCTCGGGCAGCTACATGCTCTACGGCCGCCACGGGGCCGGGCCGGACCCCGAGACCTACGCCGACATCCGGCTCGACACGCCGAACATGTCGGCGCGGATGGACAACCTTCGCGCCGCGATCCTGCGCCCGCAGCTGCGTGCGCTCGACGCCGCGATCGCGGCGTGGAACGCCCGTCACGACCGGCTGGCCGCCGCGCTCGCCGCGCATCCGCTGGTCAGGACGCCCGAGCGGCCGGCGCAGGAGCGCTATGTCGGCTCGTCGCTGCAGTTCATGGTGCCGGGGATCGGCGCCGGGGCGGCGCAGGCGCTTCTCGACGCGACGCTCGCGAACGGCGTGGAGCTGAAATGGTTCGGCGCCGCGGAGCCGGTCGCCTTCACCTCGGCGCACCGGAGCTGGCGCTATGTGACGCCCCAGGCGCTGCCGCGGACCGACCGCATCCTCGCCGGCCTTTTCGACATGCGCGTGCCGCTGACCTTCAGCCTGGAGGACTGCGACCTGATCGCGGCGCACATCCTTGACGCGCTGGACGCCCTGGGCGCGGACGCCGGGCTCGCTGGGCAGGGCGCCGCATGAGCGCCGCGCCGCGCCGCGTCGGCGTGCTGGGCGGCATGGGGCCCGAGGCCACCGTGCTGCTGATGAGCAGGCTCATCCGCGCCACGCCAGCGCGCGACGACGCCGACCATGTGCCGCTGATCGTCGACCAGAACCCCCAGGTTCCCTCGCGCATCGCCCGGCTGATCGAGGGCGTGGGGGAAGATCCCGCACCCGTGCTGGCGGACATGGCGCGGCGGCTGGAGGCGGCGGGCGCCGAGGCGCTGGCGATGCCCTGCAACACCGCGCACCACTATGCCCCGGCGATCCGCGCGGCGGCGTCCGTGCCGTTCATCGACATGGTGGCGCTCTCGGTCGCGCGGGCGCTGGCGACGGCCGGGGCCGGCGGGCGCGTCGGCGTTCTGGCCTCGCCCGCCGTGCGGCGCATCGGCCTGTTCGACGGGCCGCTCGCCGCGGCGGGGCTCACGCCCGTCTACGTCGCCGACGAGGCGGCCACGCTCGCCGCGATCCGCGCCATCAAGGCCGACGGGCCGACGCCCGCCGCGCGCGCGGCGCTCGGTGCGGCCTCGGCGGCGCTGCTGGCGGCGGGCGCCGAGGCGCAGATGATCGCCTGCACCGAATTCTCGCTCATCCCCGACGCGGTCGACCCCGGCGCGCGCGCCTTCGACACGCTCGATGCGCTCGTCGACGGGATCGTGGCCTTCGCGACGGGAAGGGAGGCGCCGGCGCGCCTCGCCGGCTGACGCCACGTCGCACGGGGAAGTCGCACGGGAGGCGGCGAACGCCTCCGGACCAGACAGGGAGACTGCACGCATGTTCTCGACGATGAAGAAGCTCGCCGTCGCCGCCGCGTTCGGCGCGTCGGCGGTCGCCGCCTCCGGCGCCGCGCAGGCGCAGACGGTGGTGATCGGCCAGTTCGGCAACCCCACGCCGATGCAGGCCGCCCGCGCCGAGGGCGCTTTCGAGGCCGCCACGGGGTGGGACATCGAGTGGCGCACGTTCAACTCGGGCGCCGAGGTGATCGCGGCCATGGCCTCGGGCGACATCAAGCTCGCCGAGCTCGGCTCCTCGCCGCTGGCCATCGCCGCCAGCCAGGGCGTCGAACTGCAGGTCGTCATGCTGGCGCAGGTGATCGGCGAGGCCGAGAGCCTGATCGTGCGCGAGGGCGCCGGCATCGCCGCGCTGGAGGACCTCAAGGGCAAGCGCCTCGCCGTGCCGGTGGGCTCGACGGCGCATTTCTCGCTCATGGGCGCGCTGAAGCACGCCGGGGTGTCGGAGCGCGAGGTGACCATCCTCAACATGCCGCCCGACCAGATCGCCGCGGCCTGGGAGCAGGGCGCCATCGACGCCGCCTTCATCTGGCAGCCGGTGCAGAGCCAGATCCTGCAGAGCGGCGCGCTGCTCGTCGGCGGCGACGAGACCGCCGAGTGGGGCTACCCGACCTTTGACGCCTGGGTGGTGAACGCCGACTTCGCCGCGGAGAACGCCGCGGCCGTCGCCGGCTTCGTGCGCGCGATGGACGCGGCCAACGCCGCCTATCTCGCCGACCCGGCCGCCTGGACCGCCGACAGCGCGCAGGTGAAGGCCATCGCCGCGGCCACTGGCGCGGCGCCCGATCAGGTGCCCGAGATCCTCAGGGGCTGGACCTTCCTGCCGCTCTCGGAGCAGCTCACGCCGAAGTGGCTGGGCGGCGCGCCGGCGACGATGAAGGCGACGGCGGAGTTCCTGCAGGCCGCCGGCCGCATCGACAGCGCGCGCGACGACTACGCGCCCTTCGTCAACACCGCCATCGGCGACGCGGCGCTGAAGTAAGAGCGGAGACCCGATACGGAGTTTCGGGTCCGGCTCCAAGGCCGCGCCGCGCGCGTCAGGCGACCCGGTCCGGCGGCGCGCCGCCGGACCGTCCCCGCACCCCGTGACAGGAGAACGGCGACGATGGGTCTCTCGATCAACGATGCCTCGGTGGTCTATCCGGCCGCCGAGGGCCGCCCGCCGGTGGAGGCGCTCTCACGCGTCGCGCTTGAGATGGCCAACGACGATTTCGTCGTGGCGCTTGGGGCGTCGGGCTGCGGCAAGTCCACGCTCCTCAACCTCATCGCGGGCTTTCTGGCGCCGAGTTCGGGCGAGGTTCTGCTCGACGGCGCCCCGGTGACGGGTCCGGGCGCCGACCGCTCGGTGGTGTTCCAGAAGCACGCGCTGATGCCGTGGCTCAACGTCATCGACAACGTCGCGTTCGGGCTGATGCTGCGCGGCGTCGCCGAGGCCGAGCGCCACCGTGTCGCAGCGGAGTATCTCGCGCTGCTCGGCCTCGACAAGTTCCACGACAGCAAGGTTTATCAGCTCTCGGGGGGCATGCAGCAGCGCGTCGGCATCGCCCGCGCGCTGACCTGCGACCCCAAGGTGCTGCTCATGGACGAGCCGCTGGGCGCGCTTGACGCGCTGACCCGCGAGAAGGCGCAGGAGCTGATCCTCAACGTCTGGCACAGCACGCACAAGTCGGTGTTCTTCATCACGCACAGCGTCGAGGAGGCGCTGTTCATGGGCACCAGGCTCATCGTGATGTCGCCGCGCCCCGGCCGCATCGCCCATCGCTTCGACCTGCCGTTCTCGCGGCGGTTCCTGGCGGGGGAGCCCGCGCGGCAGGTCAAGGCGTCGCGCGACTTCATCGCCCTGCGCGAGCGCATCCTGGAGATCATCTTCGCCGACGAGGAGGCCGCCGCATGACCGACGCCGGCAAGCCGACCGCCGCCGCGGCGCGATCGGGGCCGGGGCCGCTCGCCCGCCTGATGCGCGGCAGGCCCAGCCGCCCCGGCGAGACCTACGGCGTGCCGGGGCAGGGCGACGCCACATGGCTCTCCGTCGGCTCCATCCTGTTCCTGCTGTTCCTGTGGTGGCTGGTGACGGCGATGGGCTGGGTGAAGCCGCTGTTCGTGCCCTCGCCCGGAGCGATTCTGACCAAGTTCGTCGACGTCTGGAACAACGGCTTCACCAACACGCCGTTCCTGGAGCATGTCGCGATCTCGACAGCGCGCGTTTTCGGCGCGTTCCTGCTGGCCTGCGCCGTCGGCATTCCGCTGGGGCTGGCGATGGGGATGAGCCCGGTGATGCGGGGCCTGTTCGACCCGCCCATCGAGTTCTACCGGCCGATCCCGCCGCTGGCCTATCTGCCGCTGATGATCATCTGGTTCGGCATCGGCGAGACGTCGAAGGTGCTGCTGATCTTCCTGTCGGTGTTCGCGCCGGTCACGCTGGGGGCGCGGGCCGGCGTGCGCTCGGCGGCCATCGAGCAGATCCATGCGGCCTATTCCTTCGGCGCCTCGCGCTGGCAGGTGATGCGCCACGTCATCCTGCCCTCGGCGCTGCCCGAGATCCTGACCGCGATGCGCATCGGCGTCGGCTTCGGCTGGACCACGCTGGTCGCCGCCGAGATGGTCGCGGCGACGGAGGGCCTCGGCTACATGGTGCTGTCGGCGAGCCAGTTCCTGCAGACCTCCACGGTGATCATGGGCATCATCGTCATCGCCGCCATCGCCTACGCCTTCGACCTGCTGATGCGCTTCGTGGAGCGCAGGGTGGTGCCGTGGAAGGGCCGGATGTGAGCCGTTGCAGCCCACCCGAGGCAGACCGCCCGCAGGAGCGCCGCGCATGACCGCATCGGACGAGGAGGCCGGAGCGCCCTCGCGCCTCGCCGCGGGCCGGGCGTGGTGGTCACGCCACCGGCAGGGGCTTCTGCTGGCCGGCACCGTCGCGCTAGCGGCGGGCTTTCTCGGCGAGCACTACGGCGCGCCGGCGATGCTGTTCGCGCTTCTGATCGGGATGGCGTTCAACTTCCTTGCGGCCGACGAACGCGCCGCGCCCGGCGTCGTCTTCTGCTCCAAGACGCTGCTGCGGATCGGCGTGGCGCTGCTCGGCGTGCGGCTGACCTTCGAGGACGTCGCGCGGCTCGGCTGGACGCCCACCATCGGCGTCGTGACGATGCTGATGCTGACGCTGGGCGGCGGCGTGCTGATCGCGCGCGCCTTCGGCAGAGGCTCGGCCTTCGGACTGCTCACCGGGGGCGCGGTCGGCATCTGCGGGGCCTCCGCCGCGCTGGCGCTGGCGGCGGTGCTGCCGTCGCGGCTGATCGGGGAGCGCGACGTGCTGTTCACCGTGGTCGGGGTGACGACGCTCTCGACCGTCGCGATGGTGATCTACCCGGCCCTGTTCGGTGCTCTGGGGCTGGACGACACCTCGATCGGATACCTGATCGGCGCGACGGTGCACGACGTCGCGCAGGTCGTGGGCGCGGGCTACTCCGTCAGCGTGGAGGCGGGCGACATCGCCACCTTCACCAAGCTCCAGCGCGTTGCGCTGCTGCCGGTCGTGCTGCTGGTGGTCGCCTTCGCCTACCGCGCCGAGGGCGGCAAGCGCGTCGGGCTGCCGTGGTTCGTGGTCGCCTTCACCCTGCTCATGCTGGCGCGCAACACCCTGCCGGCGCCCGACTGGCTGATCGAGGCGGCCAACACGACCTCCCGTGCGATGCTGCTGACCGCCATCGCCGCGCTCGGCGTGCGCACGTCGCTGGCGGAGATGCGGGCGGCCGGCGCGAAGGGGGTGCTGGTGATCGCCTGCGAGACGCTGGCGCTGCTGGGCATGGCGCTGGTCTTCGCCTTCGCGTTCCTGCACTGAGCGCGGCGCGCCTGCCTGCACCGAGCGCGACGCGCCTGCCTGCACCGAGCGCGGCGCGCGCCCGCCTGCACCGAGCGCGGCGCGCGCGCGCCTGCACCGAGCGCAAAGCGACATTGCTTTGACTCTCGCCGGGCGAGCGGGTAGCGACCCGCTTTGGCCTCGCGACGCCGGGGCGGCGCGCGCTCCGGCGCGCCCGCGCCGCGAAGCGCGCCGTTCACCGGGCGCAGAGCCCTTCCATCCAGGCGAGGCGCATGACCGATCTCGACATCGCGGCGCCGCTGGCGGCCGCCCTTGAGGCGAAGGGCTTCGACAGCCTGACCCCCGTGCAACGCGCCGTTCTGGCGGCGGAGGCCGCCGGGCGCGACGTGCTGGTGTCGGCGCAGACCGGCTCCGGCAAGACGGTGGCCTTCGGCCTCGCCATGGCGCCGGAGATCCTCGGCGGCGCCGGGCGGCTGGAGGCGGCCGCGGCGCCCCTTGCGCTGGCGATCGCCCCGACGCGCGAGCTTGCGCTGCAGGTCGCGCGCGAGCTGGGCTGGCTCTACGGCGAGGCCGGCGCGCTGATCGCCACCTGCGTCGGCGGCATGGACTATCGCAACGAGCGCCGGGCGCTGGAGCGCGGCGCGCATGTCGTCGTCGGCACGCCGGGGCGGCTGCGCGACCACATCGAGCGCGGCGACCTGAATCTCTCGGCGCTGCGGGCCTGCGTGCTCGACGAGGCCGACGAGATGCTCGACCTCGGCTTCCGCGAGGATCTGGAGTTCATCCTCGAGGCCGCCCCGCGCGGGCGCCGCACGCTGATGTTCTCCGCCACCGTGCCGGCGGGCATCGCGACGCTGGCCAAGACCTTCCAGCGCGACGCCCTGCGCATCGAGACCGCCGGCGAGGCGCGTCAGCACGCAGACATCGCCTATCGCGCCGTCACCGTCGCGCCGCGCGACCGCGAGCCCGCGATCTTCAACCTGCTGCGCTACTACGAGGCGCCCGCCGCGATCGTGTTCTGCAAGACGCGGGCGAACGTGAACCACCTGCTCGCGCGCATGGGCAACCGCAACTTCCAGGTCGTGGCGCTCTCGGGTGAACTGAGCCAGCAGGAGCGCACCCATGCGCTGCAGGCGCTGCGCGACGGCCGGGCGCGCGTCTGCATCGCGACAGATGTGGCGGCGCGCGGCATCGACCTGCCGGGGCTCGACCTCGTGATCCACGCCGACCTGCCCACGAATTCCGAGACGCTGCTGCACCGTTCGGGCCGCACCGGCCGGGCCGGGGGCAAGGGCGTCTCGGCGCTGATCGTCACGCCGGGCGACTTCCGCAAGGCGCAGCGCCTGCTGCAGGGCGCGCAGGTCGAGGCGGATTGGGGAGATGCGCCCTCCGCCGATGCCGTGAACGCGCGGGACGACGCGCGGATCATGGAGCATCCGGCGCTCGCCGAGGCGGCGGGGGACGAAGCGGCGCTCTCGGCGACGCTGCTGGAGCGCTTCGGCGCGGAGCGCGTCGCGGCGGCCTTCGTCCGGCTGTGGCGCGGCGAGCGCTCGGCGCCCGAGGAGTTGTCGGGGACGCGCCCGCCTGCGCCGACGGCGCCGCGCGACCGGCCGGCCTTCGGCGAGTCGGTCTGGTTCTCGATCTCGGTCGGCCATGAGGACCGCGCCGAGGCGCGCTGGCTGCTGCCGAAGATCTGCGAGGCCGGCGAGATCACCAAGGACGCCGTCGGCGCGATCCGCGTGCGCCAGAAGGAGACCTTCGTGCAGATCGCGAAGGACGCCGCCGAGAAGTTCGGCACGGGCGGCGAGTTCGAGGACGGCATGCGCATGAGCCGTCTGGAGGGCGAGCCGGTTCTGGACAGGGACGCGCGCGCGCCCGGTCAGCGCCCGGCCCAGCGTCCTGCCCCGCTCTCCGGCCCGCGTCCGGGCGCCGCGGCCGCTCCCCGCCCAGGGCGCGCCGGGCCCCCGGGGGGCGACCGCGACGGGGAAAGCCGCCCGAGGCCGGCGCCTGACGGAGAGGCCGCGGCGCGGAGGCCGCGCACGGCGCCCGCCGAGGGCCCCGCGCCCCCGCGCCCGCGCGCGGCCAAGCCGCGCGACGGCGAAGCGGCGCGTGGGCCGAAGGGCGCCAGGCCCTTCGACAAGCCCGGGCCGAAGCCGAGGCCTAAGCCGGACGGCAAACCGGGGAAGCCGAAGGGCTGAGCGGGGAACGCGCGGACCGGACCTGCGCGGCCCCTTGCGCCGCGGCCCGGCAAGCCCGACGGTCATCCGGAGCGGCGGGGGAGGGACGGGCGATGGCGGCGGGCGAGGGCGTGTTCGGGGGTCTGGTGGCGTTCCCCATCACGCCGGCCGATCCTGAGGGGCGCGTGGATGCGGACCGTCTGTCGGCGCTGGTCGACCGTCTGGCGGCGGCGGGCGTCGATGCGGTCGGCCTGCTCGGCAGCACGGGAACCTACGCCTATCTGTCGCGCGCCGAGCGCGGCAGGGCCGTGACGGCGGCGCGGGAGGCGCTGGCGGGCCGCGCGTCGCTGGTCGTTTGCGTCGGCGCGCTGCGCACCGACGCGGCGACGGCGCTCGCGCGCGACGCCGAGGCCGCTGGCGCCGACGCCCTGCTGCTTGCGCCGGTCTCCTACACGCCGCTGCTCGATGCTGAGGTCTTCCGGCATTTCGAGACGGTGGCGGGCGCGACGGGCGCGCCGATCTGCATCTACAACAACCCCTCGACCACCCGCTTCACCTTCAGCCCAGCGCTGATCGAGCGGCTGGCGGCGTCGGGCGCGGCGGCGGCGGTGAAGAACCCCGGCGGCGCGCCGGAGGCGATGGCGGCGGAGATCGCGGATCTGCGCGGGCGGCTGCCGGCGGGCTTCTCGCTGGGCTACAGCGGCGACTGGTTCTGCGCCGAGGCGCTGCTCGCCGGCGCCGACGCCTGGCACTGCGTCGCGGCCGGCGTCCTGCCTGCGCAGGCGCTGCGGCTGGCGCGCGCGGCCCAGGCCGGCGATCGGGCCGAGGCGGAACGGATCGACGCCCTCTTTCAGCCGCTCTGGGCGCTCTTCAGGGAGTTCGGCAGCCTGCGCGCCTGCTATGCCGCCGCGGCGCTCATGGGTCTCTCGGACCTGCCGCCGCCCCTGCCGCTGCTGCCCCTCTCGCAGCCCGACCATGACCGCGTCGCCGCGGCGCTCGACGCGCTGGAGGCCTGACGGCGCCGCACGGAGCGCCGCGGCGGGCCTTCCGTCAGGCTGGCGCGGTCCGGCGAGGGGCGCGGCGCCTGCGGGCGGCGCGAAGGGCGCGTCTGCGGGCCCGCGCCGCCGCCGCCCCCCTCCGGGCGACCGAGGCGGAGAGACCCGTCCGCGCGGGCGCGCCGCCATCCCGCGACGGGAGGCCGCCCCCACTCAGGCGCGCGGCAGACTCACGGAAATCGTCACCACGCCCTCCGCCACCGCCGTGGACACCTTCGCGCCTATGCTGGCGGAGAGGCGGCCGACGAGCGGCAGACCGATCCCCAGCCCCTGCGAACCGCCGGCGGGGCCGGTCTCGCCCCTGATGCGCCGGTCGAGCTGGTCGGCGGTGACGGCGCTCGAGGCGTTCGCCACCGAGATGACGACGTGCTCCCGCGTCACCGAGCAGGCGACCTTCACCGAGTTCCGCGGGTCGGAGTATCTCATGGCGTTGACCAGCAGATTGACGAGTATCTGCAGCAGGCGGTTACGGTCCGATCTCACCGGCGCCCCGCTCGCCCTGAGGTCATCGGGTATCACCATCTCGCTGGGGCCCCGCGCCTGGGAGATCAGGGCGAGGTCCTCCAGCGTATCCAGAACGTCGAACTCGGCGATCGTCGGCTCAAGGCCGGCGCGCGACGCCCTCGCGACGTCGAAGGCGTCGTCCACCAGCGTGTTGAGATAGAGCGCGCAGCCGCGCATGTGCTTGAAGTATCGCGCAGCCTGCGCCTGGCCCGCTCCGGCCGGCGCGTCGCCGCGCCGCTCGGCCGCGGCGCCGACTTCGACGATCTCCAGCAACCCGATGATCCCGCCGAGGGGCGTCTTGAGTTCGTGGGCGAGTTGGGCGAACTCGTCCTCGATGGTCTTGATGCGCCGGTTGAGCGCGTCGCGCTGCCCCGCCAGGTCCGCGATCCTGACGCGGCGGACGGCGGCCGCGGCGCGCAGGCGCATCCGGTCCATCGACAGCGCGACCGTCGCATAGGAGGCGATCAGGAAGGTGACGATCTGGACGGCGAACTCAAGCCGCGCCGCCGGCGCCAGCTCGGTCGAGAGCCACGCCGCCGACAGCGTCGACACGGCGAAGAGGTAGATCAGCGTCGACGTCGGCGACAGGACGCTGGCGACGACGACGCTGTAGACGCCCACGCCGACGACCGTGACCAGCCGGAAGCTCACGTCCTCCTCCCGCGAGAGCATCGCGAACAGGGCCGCGAGCGCGACGGCGATCGCGAAGGCGGCGGCCGACGCCTTCACATGCCGCGCAAGACCCTTCCAGAGCCCGCGCGACGCCCGCAGCCGCGTCCCGAGAAACAGGAGAAACGGGCAGATCGACATCGCGCCGAAGAAATCGCCCACCGTCCAGCCGAGGAGGTTGCGGAAATTCAGCGCGTGCGTCCCGCCGCTTTCGAGGTGGTGGTTGAGGTTGCCGAGCGCGGAGGCCAGCGTCGCTCCGAGAAGCGCGGCGCCCATCAACGCGACCACGGCCCTCGGCCTGAGCGACCGGCGGCCCCGCTCGACGGCCGCGCGATAGAACAGCGCCGCCGCGGCGTAGGCGGCGACATGCGCGAGGCTCGCGGCGACATGGTGCAGGCCCGGCGACGCGCTGAACCTGTCCAGACTGACAAGCAGCGTCGCGCAGAAGACGCCGACCGCGCCTGACCACCCGTAGCGGATCGTCATCAGCAGCGAGATCGCCGCCGGCGGGTACCAGACGCTGATCCCGTAGGCCACCGCCAGGAAGGATGCGACGTGCCACAGGGCGATCCAGGCCAGGCTCCAGAAAGCGATCGTCGCCGCCCGCCTGAGGGAGAGCCGCGAACTGCGCCGTCCCGCATGCGCCGCGAAGCGTCCGGTTGCGACCATCCTGGCTCCAAATCCCCGCGGGACCGTCCGCAGCACTCTGCGCGTGCTGGCGGCCGTTGCGGGCCCGGTCGTTCATCGCAGGCGGTTGGATCCTTAAATCAATCCCTTCCCGGACCTTAGTTGATGACGGCAGGGCCTGCCACGGGTTTTCCGATCTGCGCGCCGTGTCGACGGCGGCGGCCATGGCGCGGCGCGGGGGCGGTTCGGGCCGGAGAGTCTTGCGAGCCGACCGGATCGCTCGGCGGCGGGAGAGCCGCTACGGAGAGATGACGCGGCGCGGCGGACCCGACGCAGTCAGGTCGAACGCCGCTCCAGTTCGGGCCGGGGCGGGGTCAGGCGCGCCAGCTTCGCGGCGCGCCGCTGTCCACATGCACGAAGCCCGACGCGTCGTACCGGCCGACGCCGCCGGCGCCCAGCGCCAGCGCAGCCTTCGCGAGCGTGGCGGCGGTCCGGTGGGGGTGGGCGATGTCCAGCGCCATCCCGCGCATGTGCAGCGAGTCCGGCGCGGCCCCCCTCAGCGAGTTGTTCGTCTTCCGGGTCCGGTAGCCCGACAGCAGGACGAGCGGGCCGGGCGCGTCGATGCGGGCGGCGACGGCGTGGACGATGTCGAGCGTCGCGGGGTCGATCGGCTTGACGGCGTTCTCGCGCCAGTCCCGCGCGAAGCGGGAGAACTCGGCCAGCGCCTCGGGGTCGTGGCGACCGCGGACCATGTAGCGCAGGTCGATGCGTTCGCCGGTGTGCGCGCTCAGCATGCTGAGGCGCCGCTCCGCCGGACCCGCGAGCGCCAGCCTCGCGGGCGCCGCGTCGCCGGGCAAGGGCGGCGCCGCCGGCTCCCGCTCCCACAGCGCGCCGGCGCGCGGCAGGCGATGGACGAGCGATCCGGCGGTGCCCGCGTCGTCGGCAAGGGCGCCGCCCGCGATGAGTCCGCGCCGGTCCGACGGCGTGGCGCGCGGAAACAGGCTGCCCGCGCCCGCCGCGGCCTCGGTCGCCGAGAGCACGCCGCAGGCCGCGCCGACGAGAAAGCCGCGGCGCGAGGCCCCGCCGGCCCCCAACGCATCGTCGAACCTTGGCCGATCGTCCAGCGCACCGCTCCATCGGCGTTTTCGAAAGCGTCCGTGATGGCCGCTGGCGCATGCGTAGTCCACGGTTGCTGGAGAGACCGTTAACGTCGCGCGCCAGGCCTCCCGCGCGCCACGCATGCGCCCGAGCCCGCCCGCCGCAGGGCTTGGTCCAACTCGGGGAGGCGACGAGAGGGTCGCTTCGCTCGGCGGGGCGCCGCCAGGCGCCACGGTCCGCGGCGCTGGTCGGCGGAGCCGCCGGTCAGAGCGGCGCTTCGGCCAGCCCGGCGCGGGCGAGCAGGATTTCGGCGCTGTCGTTCCAGACGTCGGTGGCGACGATCAGGCCGTCTCGCACGAGGAACGTGTCGATGTAGCGGTTGCCGTCGAAGGTGGTTCCGTCCGGCCACTCGCCGTACAGATGGCCGGTGTTGAACACCCGCACCTCGCCCGTCTCGGGGTCGAGCGCCGCGTCGGTGCGCAGGAAGCGCTTCTTGACCCAACGGTAGCGCTTCGCGTTGAAGGCCGTCGCGTCGGCGGGGCCTGAGAACGCCCGCCCGCCGGTGAAGGTCAGCCTGAGATCGGGCGCGACATAGGTTGCGGCCGTCTCGGGGTCGGGGATCATCGAGGCGGTCAGATACGCTTCCACGACGGCGCGGGCATGGGCGACGGGATCGAACGGCTTGTTCATCGGGCGCTCCGCATCTGCCGGTCGGCGGGCGTGCTGCGCGGCGACTGCGCAGCGACTGCGCGGTGAGCGTCAGCGATTTCCGCGCCGGCGTCGAGACCTTGGGGCCGCGGGCGTGGCGAGACGCCCGCGGCCGTCGGCTCAGTTGATCGCAACCGTGAGCTTGCGGTCCTCGAGCGGCGGCAGGAAGCTCCGGTCGAAGATCTCCGACGCCTCGGGCGCGCGCTCGAGGCCGTAGCCCTCCGCCACGATGCCGATGGACCGCGTCAGGCGCTCGTCGTCCAGGTCGCCCATGCCCAGCGTCGCGCCCTCCGGCGCGTTCATCAGGTTCGTGAGCGAGAACACCAGGCGCTGGCGCTCGATGTCGACGTTCACGAGGTTGTCGAAGGCGACGATGGCCTCCACCGCGGCGTCCTGATCCTGAGCGACCTCCAGCGTCGCGCGGTTCACGGCGCGCACAAGCCCCGCCACGACCTCGGGCTTCTCCGCAAGCATGGCGCGCGACACCATCATGCCGTTGGAGTAAAGGTCCATCCCGTAGTCCTCGAAGCTGAACCAGTTGTAGTCGGCGGCCGGATCCTGCCGGTTGGCCAGCAGGTTGAACCAGCTCGTGATGTTGAACACGAAGGCGCCGTCGATCTGCCCGCGGATCATCATCGGCTCTTGCAGGTTCGGCGCCATGTTCTCGATCGCGACCTTCGACATGTCGATGCCGTTGCGCTTGGCGAAGACCTCCCACATCCGCGTGGTCGGCGTGCCCTGCGCGCCGCCGAGCGTGCGGCCCTCGAAGTCGGCGACGGTCTCGATGCCGGTGGATTTCGGGACGACGATGGCGAAGGGGGGGCGGTTCCAGAGCTGGTAGACCATCACCGGCGCCTCGCCCGGCCGGGCGGCGGCGTTCTGGATGATGGCGTTGATGTCGCCGAAGCCCGCGTCATAGGCCCCGCCCATGATGCGCGTCACGGTCGCCGCCGAGCCCTCGCCCTGGTCGATGGTGACGTCGAGCCCCTCCTCGCGGAAGTAGCCCTTGCTGAGCGCGAGCAGGAAGGGCGCGTCGGAGCCTTGGGTCTTCCAGCCCAGCGTGAAGCGGACGGGCGTGAGGTCCTGCGCGAAGGCCGGCAGCGCGGTCAGCGCGGCGGCGGCGGCGAGCAGCAGCGGGCGGAGTGCTTTCATGCGGATGTTCCCTGTCAGGTGACGGCGAAATCGTTCTTGCGGGTTGCCCAGCCGGTCACGCGACGCTCCAGCATCGAGAACACGACGTAGAGCGCGACGCCGAGCGCCGCGAGGATCATCAGCCCCGCGAAGACGAGCGAGACGTCGAAATTCGACGATGCGCTCATCATCACGTTTCCGATGCCGCGGTTGCTGGCGACCGTCTCCGACAGCACGGCGCCGACGAAGCTGAGCGTGATGGCGACCTTCAGCGAGGCGAAGAAGTAGGGCATCGTCCGGGGCAGGCCGACGTTCCAGAGGATCTGGCGCCTGCTGGCGCCGAGCGATTTCAGGACGTCCTCAAGCTCGGGCTCGGTGGTGGCGAGGCCGGTGGCGATGTTCACGACGATGGGAAAGACGCAGATGACCATCGCGGTCAGGATGGCGGGCGTGGTGCCGGAGCCGAACCAGAGCACGAAGATCGGCACCACCGCCACCTTCGGGATCGACGAGAAGCCGACCAGCAGCGGATAGGCCACGCCATAGGCGATGCGCGACACCCCGATCAGCACGCCGATCGCCACGCCGATCCCGACGCCGAGCGCGAAGCCCACCAGCGTCGTGTAGAGCGTCTGGAGGATGTGCGGCCACAGCACCGGAAAGCGGTCGATCAGCGTCGCCACGATGTCGGATGGCCGGGGCAGGATCAGGTCCGACACGCCCAGCAGCAGGCAAAGCACCTCCCACAGCGCGAAGAACCCGCAGATCAGCGCCGCGGAGGCGATGTTGATGCTCAGCTCGTCGTCCATGTCGTCCTCACGGCCGGGTCATTTGCGGACCTGCGCGATCAGCGCGCGCAGCTCCTGGGTCATCTCGACAAAGGCGGGCTGGTAGATCAGGCCGATGTCGCGCGGGCGCGGGATGTCCACAGCGCGGTCGGAGATGATCTTGCCGGGGCGAGGGCTCATCACGCAGATCCGGCTGGCGAGAAAGCCGGCCTCCCGCAGGTCGTGGGTGACGAGGATGACGCTCGGCCGGCGGTCGAGATAGAGATCCTGCAGGATCGCCCAAAGCTCCTCGCGGGTGAACTGGTCGAGCGCGCCGAACGGCTCGTCCAGCAGCAGCAGGTCGGGCTCATGGATCAGCGCCCGGCAGAGGCTCGCGCGCTGGAGCATCCCGCCCGAGAGCTGCCAAGGAAAATGGTCGCCGAACCCGGTCAGGCCGACCTTGTCGAGCAGCGCGTGGACCCTGTCGCGGAACTCGCCCTTCCGCTCGGCGCGGAAGCGATGGCAGTAGGGCGGCACGATCTTGAGCGGCAGCATGACGTTCCGCTCGATGCTCAGCCACGGCAGCATCGTGGGGTTCTGGAAGGCCATGCCGACCTTCAGCGCCTTCGCCTTCGCCTCCTTGCCGCCGACGATCACCACGCCGGACGACGGCGCCAGCAGGTTGCTGACGAGCTTCAGGATCGTCGACTTGCCGCAGCCGGACGGCCCGACGAGGGCGAGGAAGGCCCCCTTCTCGAGATCGAGCGTCGTCGGCGCGAGGGCGGTCACGGCTTTCTCGCCTCGCCCGAAAACGACCGAGACGTTCTCGAGCTTGACGGCTTTCGGCGCACGCGTGGTCACGGCGTCTACGCCGGGCTGGGCCGCGTCAATGGGTCGCTGCACTGTCATGCCGCGACTCATCGTCGGCGCCGGCCCGATGCTCAAGGCGACATCGCAATGCTACGCCAATTTCCCGCCTGCAAGCGCAGTAAAGCGGCAGGAATCTGGCATTTGAGCGATAATCAATCATGGTGAGACGCGGCGAAGGCGGCGTCTCGCCCGTCGCCACCGAGCGCCAAGCGCCGTCGACCGCGTTCACGCGCGGCCGGAAGGCGGGCTTCGCGGCTCCGTCCAGTCGAAAGACCGGCGTCTTGATGCTGCAGGCGTGGTTCGATGGGGCGCGCGCTAGGCGACCAGCCAGCCCCCGTCCGCATGCAGCGTGGCGCCGGTGGTGAAGGCGGCGTCGTCGGAGGCTAGGAAGACGGCGGCGCGCGCGATCTCCTCCGGGCGGCCGATGCGGCCCATGGCGTGACGGCCGGCGCAGCGCCGTCGCGCCGCTTCGGGGTCGCCCGACCGCGCGAAGGACCGCGCGAGCAGCGGCGTCTCCACGGCGCCCGGCGCCAGCACGTTCACGCGCACGCCCTCGGCGGCGTAGTCGAGCGCCATGGAGCGCGCCAGCGCGGCGACGGCGCCCTTGGAGGCGACGTAAGCCGCGTTGGAGACGCCGCCGGCGGTGGCCAGCTGCGAGCCGATCAGGACGATCGAACCCGCCCCCCGCGCGCACATGCCGGGCAGAGTGGCGCGCGACCAGAGGAATGCGCCGATGAGGTTGGCGTCGAGCACGGCGCGGAAATCCGCGAGCGTCTCGTCGCCGGCGCGCCTGCCGGTCGACCAGCCCGCGGCGGCCACGAGGATGTCCGGGCCCGCGCCATGTGCCTCGGCCGCGCGCGCGACCGCGGCCTCCGCGGCGGTCTCGTCGGTCACGTCGCAGACATGGACGAGCGGCGCCGGCGCGCCGGGCGGCCACGCGGCGGCCAGCGCCGCCAGGCCTTCGGCGTCCCGGTCGGCGAGGAGCAGCGCCGCGCCCTCCTCGGCCATCAGGCGCGCGGTGGCGGCGCCGATGCCCGACGCGGCGCCCGTGACGGCGGCGATCTTCCCCGTGAGACGGCCATGGCGGGTCATCGGCGCTTCCCCTTGTCAACCGCCGCAGCCCTGCGCGGCGGCTCAGAATTCCGGCGCATCGTAGGTCAGCAGGTCGGCGAGATGCTCCCCGGCGCCCTCGGTGAACAGCGCCCGCGTCAGGCCGGCCGCCAGCCGCGGCGCCGCAAACTTCAGCGCGTTGATGGACGACCCGGAGGGACCGAAGCTCATCGTCGCCGCAAAGGTGAAGAGCCGCACGCGCGCCAGCGCCGCGGCGTCCTCCGCCGCCAGCGCGGTCAACTCGAAATGCGGGCCGAGATAGGGGTAGGCGGCGAGGCGCGCGTCGCACTCGCCCGGCGGAGGCGCGTAGCGGTCGCACCAGAGCGCGACCCTGGGCGCCAGCGCCGCGAGGGTCGGCGACGCCGCAAGGTCGATCGCGAAGCCCGTGCCGCAGATCGCGAAATCGCAGTCGAAAGGCCCCTGCGCCGTCTCGATGCGCAGGCCGCCGCATTCGTCCGGCCGCGCGCCGGTCCAGCCGGCGCCGGGGTGCAGCGTCGCGTTGGCGCGGCCCGCCACGCGCGCATGGGTCTCGGCCGGGAAGGCTTCGCGCAGGGTGAGCAGGTGGCGCATGAAGCGCCATCGCAGCGCGTCGTCGAGATCGCCCATATGGCGCAGGAAACCCGCATAGGAGATCTGCTTGTAGGGCTGGACGCGCTGGAGCTCCGGCCTGCGAAAGAAGACGTGGACCTCCGCCGCGCCGGCCTCCAGCGCCGCGGCGGCGTTGTCGAAGGCCGAGGCGCCGGCGCCGAGCACGGCGATGCGCCGGCCGCGCAGCGCCGCGAAGTCGATCTCGTCGCCGGCATGGGCCCAGAGCCGCCGCGGCAGCCCTTCGATGAAGTCGGGCGCCCGCCAGCGGCCCGGCGTCTCGATGCCGGTGGCGACCACGACCTGCCGGGCGAAGATCGTGCGCGGTCGGCCGTCGGCCTCGCGCACGTCCACCGCGACGTGATCGCCGACGGGCCTGACCGCGAGCGCTTCGACGCCGGCCCGCACCGGCAGCGCGAGCACCCGCTCGAACCAGCCCAGATAGGCGCTCCAGAGTTCCTTCGGGATCTTGCCGAGCGCGTCCCACGCCTCCCGGCCGCGCTGCGCCTCGAACCAGCTGCGGAAGGTCAGCGAGGGGATGTCGAGGTCCGGCCCGCTGACCTGCTTGGGCGAGCGCAGGGTCTTCATGCGGCCATAGGTGGTCCATGGGCCGCGCAGGCCGCTCGGCGCGCGGTCGATGATGAGGACGCGTTCGACGCCCTCCCGCTTCAGGGCGAAACCCACCGTCAGCCCGCCCTGTCCGGCGCCGATCACGAGCGCGTCGAGCATCGGCGCGCCGTCCGGCCCGCGGCGGGGCTTGACCCAGGCGACGCCGGGCCAGGCGATCTTCTCGAGGTCGCTGGACACCTGGGCCTCCAGCCTCGACAGTCCGTCGACCGCGTTCATGCGGGCGCTCCCTGCGGCGATGGAAGGACGCGGCGTCCATGAGGGTTCTGATCACCGGCGGATCGGGGTTTCTGGGGCTGGCGCTGACCGAGGCGCTGCTGGAGGCGGGCGCGGAGGTCGAGACGCTCTCGCTCGATCCCGTTCCCGGCTGGGCCGCCGCAACGGCCCCTGCAGGCGTCCGACGCCAGACCGGCGATGTCCGAGACCGCGAGGCGCTCGACGCGATCCTGCGCGCAGGGCGCTTCGACGCCGTGATCCATGCGGCCGCCGCGACGCCCGACGCCGCGCGCGAACGCGCCGGGGGCGCCGCGGCCTTCGTGGCGCTGAACGTGGGCGCGGCCGCCGACGTGGTGGAGGCGGCCGCGGCGGCCGGGACGCCGCGCGTCGTCGCGATGTCGTCTGTCGCCGCCTATGGCCGGACTGCCGACGAGACAGACCGGCTGGACGAGGCCGGGACGGTCTGCGCGCCGCAGAGCCTCTACGGCGCGACCAAGCTGGCGGCGGAGGCGGTGGCGCTGCGCGTGGGCGCGGCGCTGGGCGTCGAGGTGGTCGCGCCGCGCCTCGGGCCGATGTGGGGGCCGTGGGAATGGCGCACGCCCGTGCGGCCCACGCCCTCGCCACCCTACCAGATGGTCGGGCTGGCGCGGCGCGGCGCCGCCGTGGCGCTCGCCCGGCCCGCGCGGGCGCCGCTGATCTACTCCCGCGACGCCGCAAGGGCGATCGTGCGGCTGCTCGCGGCGCCGGGCGCGGCCGGCGCCGCCGTCAATGTCGGGGCCGCCCAGACGACCGACCTCGCCGACTTCGCGGCGGCGGTCGCCCGGCGCTGGCCCGCGTGCGAGGGCGGCGGCGCCGGCGACGTCGCCCTGCTGGGCGCGGACAGGCCGCCGATGAACCTCGACCGGCTGGAGCGGCTCATCGGCCCGGCGCCGGCGACCCCGATGGAGGCCGCGCTCGACGACTGGGCGCAATGGCTCGGCCAGTTCGGCCCGGGTGACGGCCCGTTCGGCTGAGCGCGTCACGAGAGCCCCGTCAGCCAGAGCGCGAGGCCCGGAAACGCGACGATCAGCCCAAGGCGCAGAACGTCCGACAGGCAGAACCCGGCCACGCCGAGATAGGTCTGCGTCATCGGAACGTCGCGCATCAGCGCGTTGATCACGAACAGGTTCAGCCCGAACGGCGGCGAGATCATGCCCACCTCCACGGCGATCAGCACGAGTATGCCGAACCAGACGAGCGCGGCGGGGCCGCTCATCCCGAGGTCGAGCGCCAGGATCATCGGCGTGACGACCGGCAGGGTCAGCAGCACCATGGCGAGGGACTCCATCACGCAGCCGAGCACGAGATAGACGCAGAGCACCAGCGCGATCACCGCCAGCGGCGCCATGTCCAGCGCGGCGACGCGGGCGGAGAGCTCCGCCGGCATCCGCGTCAGCGCGAGCGCGGCGGAGAACAGCTCGGCCCCGAGCAGGATCAGGAAGATGAAGGCGGTGGTGCGCGCCGTGCCGAGGATGGCGTCGCGCAAGCCGTCGAGCCGCATGCCGCCGAGGACGACCGCCAGCGCGCCCACGGCGACGGCCCCGATCGCCGCCGCCTCGGTCGGCGAAAACCAGCCGCCATAGATGCCGCCGACGACAAGCAGGAACACCGCCGCCGCCGGCCACGCCGCCCGCATCTCGCGCCAGCGCGTGGGCCAGTCGCGCCGCTCCGCCCGCGGCGCGGCGCCCGGCGCCACCCGCGCGTAGATGGCGATGACCGCGAGATACCCGGCGACGGCGAGCGCGCCGGGCAAGATCGCCGCGACGAACAGCACGCCGATGCTCAGCTCGGTGTAGATCGCGTAGATCACCAGGATCACCGAGGGCGGGATGAGGATGCCCAGCGTGCCGCCGCCGGCCAGCGTGCCCGTGGTGAGCGCCCCGGAATAGCCGTGTCGGCGCATCTCGGGGCCGGCGACCTTGCTCATCGTCGCCGCCGTGGCGATCGACGAGCCGCACAGCGCGCCGAAGGCGGCGCAGGCCCCGATCGTCGCCATCGCGAGCCCGCCGCGTCGATGCCCCAGCAAGGCGCGCGCCGCGCGGTAGAGCGCGATGTTGAGGCCGCCACGGCTCGCGAACTCGCCCATCAGCAGGAACAGCGGGATGATCGACAGCGTGTAGCTGGAGAAACGGCTGAAGGTCAGCGTCTTGAGCGTCGCCAGCAGGGGGCCCCAACCCGTCACCCCCGCATAGCCGCAGGCGCCGGCGATCAGCATGGCCGCCGCCACCGGCACCCGCAGCACGAGCATGACGAGCACCGCCCCGAACATCGCGACGCCGACCTCGAAGCCGCTCACGCCGCCATGCCTTCTTCCGGCGGCGGCTCCCGGCCCAGCAGGCGCTCGACGAAGACGAAGACCGCGCAGACCGCCCACAGCGCCGCCGGCGCGGCCACGGCGGCGTAGCCCCACCATTGCGGCGCCTGCAGGAACATCGAGATGCGTCCGCGGCTGTAGGCGTCGATCCCGCCCTGCGCCATGCGCCAGACGAGCACGAGCACGACCACGGCGAAGAGGCCCGCCGCCACGGTCTCCAGCACGCGGCGCACGCGCGCCGGCGCCCTGTCGGTGAACGCCGTCACGGCGATGTGCCCGCCCGCGAGCTGGCAGACCGGCATGAAGCAGGTCACGGCCACGCCGGCGGCGAGTTCGACAACCTCGCTGTCGCCCAGCACCGGCGCGCCGAAGGCCGCGGCGACGACCGCGCCGACGGTGAAAAGGGCCGCCGCGCTCAGCGCCAGCCCGCCAAGGAGCGCGGCGAGACGGCTCAGCGCGTCGAGCCGGGCGCGCAGGCTCTCAAGGCGCATCGGAGGGCGCCGATCGCGCCGCCGACGGGCTCACTGGCGGCCGTGCCTCGCCGTGATCTCCTGGAGCGCGGCGAACAGCGCCGCGCCGTCGTAGCCGCGGCTGGTCATCTCCTCGATCCACACGTCGTAGGCGGGCTGCACCGCGGCCTTCCAGCGCGCGACCTCGGCGGGGTCCAGCTCGAAGACGTCGTCGCCGGCGGCGATCGTGGCCTGGCGCGCCGGCTCGGTCGCCGTATCCCAGATCTCGCCCATGCGCGTCGCGTACTCGACCCCGGAGTTCGCGTCGATCACGGCCTGAAGGTCGGGCGGCAGGGCATCGTAGCTCTCCTGCCGCATCAGCGTCATCAGCATCGACTGGAACAGCGGATAGTCGGTGTGGTGCTGCGTGACCTCGTAGAAGCGGAAGGGCTGGGTGATCGCCCAGTTGATCAGCATCCCGTCCACCTGGCCGCGCGACAGCGCCTCGTAGACGCCGGGCAGGGGAATGCCGACGGGCGTGGCCCCAAGCGCGGCGACGGCCTCGCCGATGAAACGGCCGGCGACGCGCAGTTTCAGCCCCTGAAAGTCCTCCATGGTCCGCACGGGCCGGTCGACGGTGTGGATCAGCGCCGCGTCGGTCGCGTGGACCGAGATAACCTTGACGCCCTCGAACTCCTGCTGGAGATGGCCGGTGACGAACTCCATCGCCGCAGGGCTCATGGTGGCCGACCTGCCGGTGTTCATGAAGGGCAGCTCCAGCCCCTGCGCGCCCGGAAACCGCCCCGGCGTGAAGCCCGGCAACGTCCAGATGATGTCGACGACGCCATCCTCCATCTGCTGCACGAGGTCCGCCGGCGATCCGCCGAGCTGCATGGACGGATAGACCTCGACCGCGATGCGCCCGCCGCTGTCGGCCTCGACGCTCTCGGCCCAGCGGTCGAGATGCGCCGTGTGGTCGAGCGAGGCCGCCGAGCCGAAGGAATGGATGCGCAGCGTGTGCTCCTGCGCCGAAGCCGTGAAGGCCATGAGGGCCGCCAGCATGGGGACGGACAGTCTGATCATTCCGCGGCCTCGCTTTCCTGACAGGTGATCATAGCAGCGCCTGTTTCCGCCTCTGGCAACCGCCAGTCGCGCCGGATGCCGCCGATTCCGACCCATGATCGAGAGTTGCACAGGAATGATGCGCCATGAAAGGCCGGTGGCGCGAAGGTGGATCGCGGCGCGCCGCATCGGCCCGCCCGATCGCCGGCGCGCGGCGCGCTGGCGGCCGGTCCGGGCGACGAATGGACCGGGCGGCGCTGGCGGCGGCGCCACGCCGGGCGCGCAGGGTCAGGCGGAGACGGGTACGGGCGCCCTGCGTCGGCGCGACGCCCGGCGCGGCGGCGTTCATGGCGGCGCGCATCCCGGTCAGGTCGCGCCGATGATGTCGGCTTTCGGCGCGCTGGCGCGGGCGGCGGGACGCGGCGCGGGGCAGGTCATGGGCGCCGCCCCCTTCGCGGTCGGCCCGCTCGTCCCCGAGCGGGCTGGACAGGCAGGCGGTGGGCCGGCTGGCGCAGGCCTCCCCCTGATCGCTGGCCCGGCTGACGACGGCTTTCCAGCGTGTCTCAGTCGGCCGCCAGCGCCCGTGCGGCGATCGCGGCGAAAACGGCGTCGAGCTCATCGCCGACGGACGCAAGCGCCGCCCCGCCCTCGTCCACGTAGGGCGCGAAGACGAAGGAAGGCGTCTTGTAGGACAGCGTGGCCGTGCCGTCGGCGTTCTCGGTGACGTAGAACCGGATCGGCGCCTCGATCATCGCCGCCTCGCTGGCGCGCACCGCGCGCACCGCGAAATCGGGCCGGAACACGCCGACGACGCGGTTGCCGGGGATGGTCTCGCCCCGCGCCGCGGCGGCCTCGGTCGGACCCGCCTCCGTGACGAGGCCCATCTTCTCGGCCTTGACGGCGTCCTTCAGGTCCGCCAGCAGCGCGGCGTAGGACTTGGCGCTGTCGGCGACCGCCCAGCCCTCGCGAGGGTCGAGCGCCGTCGCGGCGGTCGCGGCGAGGATGAGGGCGGCGGAGGCGATGATGCGCATGGGTGGTCTCCTGTGCAGGGTGGCGTCATCCGACATGGTGGATCGTCGCGACGGGGTTGAAAGCCTGGAAGGCGGAAGGCGCATCGTGCGTGACGTCCTAGGGGTTTCCTTCGACGAAACGGCGCCGGACGCCGACGGTTCCGGCGTCGCGCGCCTCCGCCGTCCTTGCGGCGTCGAGCGCGCAGGCCCGCCCGGGCCGCCTCCGGCGCAGCGCAGGATCGCCCGCCGCGACCCGCCCCTGGCGGCGCGGCGGCGCGACGCCCCTGCGACCGCATGGCGAAGGGCGCTCGCGGCGCGAGATCGCCTGCGGCGCTCGCGGAGGAACTCTCCGTCCCGTCGCCGCGCCGGTCGACCTCGGGCGCCGGTTCCCGGCGCTGGCGAGGCGGTCTGCGGCGCTCGGGATGCGCCGGGAGGCCCGCGGCCGGCCCGGAGCGGCGGGCCGCCCCCGGTGGCGCTCAGACGGCGCAGGCATGGCGGGCGGCGCCTCCGGTCAGCATGACGTGATCGACCAGCGCAGCCTCGGCGAGCAGGATGTCGAGTTCGGGGATCTCGGCGTCCCACTCCACCAGCGTCGGCAGCGGCCCGGTCATCGCGACGACCCGCCCGTAAAGCGCCCACACGGCGGCGTCCACGCGCCGGTCATGGCTGTCGATCAGCAGCCGCGACCCGTCGGCGCCGACCTCGACCGCATGGCCGGCGACGTGGACCTCGCCGACGGCGGCCAGCGGGAAGGCGTCGAGATACGCCGCCGGAGCGAAACCCTGGTTGGTCGCTGAGACGTACACGTTGTTGACGTCGAGCAGCAGCCCGCAGCCGGTGCGGCGGACGACCTCGGCGAGGAAGTCGGTCTCGGCCATCGTCGCGCTTTCGAACGCGACATAGGCCGACGGGTTCTCCAGCAGCAGCCGCAGACCCAGCGCCTCCTGCGCCTGCTCGACATGCGCGCAGACGCGGCCGAGCGTCGCTTCGTCGTAGGGCAGCGGCAGCAGGTCGTTGAAAAAGACGCCGTCATGGCTGGACCATGCCAGATGCTCGGAGAAGCTCGCGGGCGCGTAGCGGTCGACCAGCGCCCGCAGGCGGACGAGGTGGTCGCGGTCCAGCGCGCCCGCGCCGCCGATCGACAGGCCGACGCCGTGCAGCGACAGGGGCCAGCGCGCGCGCAGCGCCTCCAGCATCCGGTGCGGCGGGCCGCCTTCGCCCATGTAGTTCTCGGCGTGGACCTCGAAGAAGCCCACCTCTGGCGCCTCGGCCTCGATCGCCGGCCAGTGCTGCGGCTTGAAGCACACGCCGGCGCGGGCGGGCAGCGCGGGCGCGGTTGGTCCGGCCGGGGCGTTCATCGCGGTCTCCTCGCATGCGCCCGCCCGGGCCGGGCGGCCCGGGCGGCTCTCGGCGGGATCTCAGGCGGAGGGCAGGTCACGCTCCAGCGGCTCCAGCGAGCCTTCGCGGTCGCCGGGCAGCTCGAACGCCGCGTTCTGCTCGTCCACGCCGTATTTCAGGCAGTCCCCGGCGGGCACCAGCGTCCAGGCGTTGCCCTGGAAATCGACGGTCGACGTGCCGGCGCAGGTCGTGCCGGGCCCCGCCGCGCAGTCGTTCTTGCCGGCGAGCGAGACGCCGTAGCACTTCTCCTTGGCCTGCGCGTGGGCGGGCTGGGCGGCGGTCAGCGCCGAGACGGCGGCGGCGAGGGCGGCGGCGGCGGCGATGGCGGTCTTCGTATTCATGGGTCGATCTCCCTGGTGTGGATCAGTTCGCGACGGGCGCGAGGCCCGCGGTCAGCTCAGGCACGGGTCGTTCCGAGGCTGGCTTGGGGTCGAGGCCGGGCCAGTTCCCACCGGCGGTTGCGATGTGGCCGGGGATGTCCTGCTCCCACATCCCCTGGACCGATTTCTGGAGGTTCAGGTAAAGCCTGCCGTCCACGATCCGCCACAGCTGCGGGTCGCCCGGCACCTTGCCGCCCTTGGCCACGCCGAAGGCGCAGTGGCCGTCGAACTGCGGCGCGTAGGCTTCGGGATCGGCGAGGAACCGTGCCCGGTTCGCATCGGTGGCGAAGGCGAAGGTCGCCCCGTTGTGCTCGGCGGTGATCGACGCCTTGCCCGGCGTCGGCGCGGGCTGCGACTGCCCGACCGGGGCCTGCGCCTTGTCGAAATAGGCGACGACGTCGAATCCGCTCACGGCGAAACCGCTGGCGTCGACATATTGCGGACCGGCCAGCGCGGCGCCGCCCAGCGATACGGCGAGCGCGGCGGCCGCGGCGAGCGTTCGGAAGGTTGATCGCATCTTGGTCTCCCTGATCGGCCAGGCGCGGCGGGCGGCCCGGTCGAAATCTTTTCGTCCCGGCCCACGCCGACGTTACGCGGCTCTCGACAGGCTCACGCAGGCGTGACGGCGCCGAGGGATCGCGCGGTCATGTTCGCCCTCGTCCTCGCCGAGGCGCAGTGACCCTTTCACCCTCGGCCCGACCGCAAGGAGAGGAGATGCAGCCATGGCGGCTCCGACGCGGCCCCGACGCGGCTCCGACGCGGTTCCGACGCGCCGCCGGGCGATCCGGTCGCGCCTCGCGCCATTTCGCGTTACGATCCCGACGGGTCCGGACGGCGTATCGGGGCGCGGGCTTGCACGGAGGCGGTTCATGAAGGACGTGCTTGGGGCGAACAGACGGGACTTTCTGGCGTCGGGCGCCGGGGTCGCCGCGGTGCTGGCGGGCGCGCCCGACATCGTGCTCGCTCAGGCCGGCGGCGGCGCGTCGCAGGGGACTGCGGACGCGGTCGGCGGCGGTGCGCCTGCGTCGGTCGCAGCCGCCGAGGCGGCGGTCGAGCGCCATGCGGAGGCGATCCTGCGCATCAGCCGCGAGGTGTGGGCGCTCGCCGAGCTGTCGATCGTGGAGATCGAGTCCGCCCGCGTGCATCTGCGCGAACTCGCGGCGGCGGGCTTCCGCACGGTCTCGAGGGGCACGTCGGGCTATCCCACGGCCTTCGTCAGCGAGTGGACGCAGGGGGCCGGCGGTCCGGTCATCGCGCTCCTGCCGGAATACGACGCGCTGCCCGGGCTCGGCAACGCCGCCGAGCCGCGCCAGGCGCCGGCGCCGAACGGCCGGACGGAGGGGCACGGCTGCGGCCACAACATGCTCGGCGCAGGCTGCACCGGCGCGGCGCTGGCGCTGAAGACCATGATGGAGGCGACCGGCGCGCCCGGAACCGTCCGCGTCTACGGCTGCGCGTCGGAGGAGGCGCAGGGCGCCAAGGTCTACTTCGTGCGCGACGGCCTGTTCGACGACGTCGACGCCGCGCTCGCATGGCACCCGGCGCCCTTCGCCGCCGTCGGGGAGGTCGCCACCTCGGCCAACATGGCGGTCAAGATCCGCTTCAACGGCCGAACCGCGCATGCCGGCAACACGCCCTGGGACGGCCGCTCGGCGCTCAAGGCGGCCGAGCTGTTCGGCGCGGGTCTCCAGTTCATGCGCGAGCACGTCCTGCCCACGACGCGTCTTCATTACGTCTACGAGAGCGCGGGCGTCGCGCCCAACATCGTGCCGGACTTCGCGCAGGTCTGGCTGACGATCCGCGCCGCGAACGGGCGCGACCTGAAGGCCGTGGTCGACTGGGCGCGTCAGGTCGCGGAAGGGGCCGCGCTGATGACGCAGACAGCCGCCGAGTTCGACCCTTATTACGGGATGCACGAGCTGCTGCCGAACGCCCCGCTGATCGGCCTGATGCATCGGCACATGACCGCCCGCCCGCCGGTCTGGACCGACGCCGAGCAGGCGTTCGCACGGGCCTGCCAGCGCGAGATGGGCCTGCCCGACGCGGGCCTAGCGACCGCCGTGGCGCCGCCGGTTCCGCCGACCAAGGTGGGGGGCTCCTCCGATCTCGGCGACATCAGCAAGGTGGCGCCGCTCGGCGCCTTCGCCTGGCCGACGGCGGGTCTCGGCACGTCGCTGCACACCTGGGCGATCACCGCCTGCGCCGGCATGTCGATCGGCGACCGCGCCGCGCTCGACACCGCGCGCATCCTGGCGGGGGCGGGCCTCGACCTGATGACGGACCCCGAGCTGCGCGCCGCCGCCCGCGACGACCTCGACAGGCGCATGGCGGGCGAGACCTTCGTCCCCCTGCTGCCGGCCGACCGCGCCGAGCCGCTGGGACTGCCGGACTGGCTGCGCAAGACCGGCCTCGACGAGCTGACCGCCTTCGACCTCGACCCCTGACGACAGGCGCGCCGAGCGCAGGATCGGGCGTCCGCCGCGCTCCGCAGGGGGGCGATCGCCGGATGGCCGCCGCCCGGCGCCCGGTCGAGAACGAAAGCGCCCGGGACGCGGATAGCGCATTCGCGAGGTCGCCGTTCAGGATCGCGAATGTCGGCGCCGGCGACGTCCGGCGGCCTTTCGGGCGCGGCGGGGGCGACGAGCGGCGTGGGCGCCGAATCGGCCCCGCGCGCGTTCGACCCGGCGACGTCACGCGTTACATCCCGATGCGAACGAATTCTTGACTTCCCCGCGTCGAGCCGACGCGCGAGTGTGCAGTCCCGAGCAGAGAGAGCGACGCGCCGACCAATGGAAAGCATCTACTACGTCCTGTGCTGGGCCTGTCATCGCAAGTGCCGTCACTGTTACGAAAGCCGCTTCCGTCCCTATGTCCGTGGCGCGCTGCGCAAGGTGGTGGACGAGGCGCGCGCGGCGTTTCCGCGGGTGATCTCGAACCTGCCCGCCGAATTGGCCTATCTCGACCTGAACTCCCCGGACGAGGGCGCGCCCGGCGGCTATCTGCGCCGCCCCGGCCGCATCATTCTCGCCGGCGGCGAGGTTCTGGTGGATCCGGTGCGCGAGGAGGTGCTGTATCCCGCGCTTGAGGCGCTGCGCGAGCGTTACGCCGGGCAGGGCGTGCGCGTGGTGGTGCAGACCACCGGCGATCTGGTGACGCCCGCCATCGTCGACGACCTGCTGGCGCGCGGGGTCTGGATGATCTCCTGCGCCGGCATGGACGATTTCCATGTCGGGCTGGAGGGTGAGAAGCGCGTCCCCCTCCAGCAGCGGCTGCGCGAGATGTTCGAGGCCGCGGGCATGCGCGACGGCAGGCTGGCGAGCGCGAAGCGCGACTGGGCGGATCAGACCGCCGACGCGCCGGTCTACTCCTTCTTCGGCGCGACCGACGACGCGTGGATCGGCAAGATCTGGCCCCGCGGTCGGGCGTGGGAGAATTCGCTGTCGAAGGCGACCGTCGCCGACAATTTCTGCAACGCGTGGTCCGGCGGGCTGGGGTTTCTCAATCGCGGCCTCTCGGGGTCGGAGGTCTCGATCGACCCCAACGGCGACGTGTTCCCCTGCTGCCTCAAGACCGCCGCGCCGCTCGGCAACCTGTGCGAGGAACGGCTGGAGGACATTCTCGAAAGCCTGGTCGGTCATCCGGCCTTCGAGGCGATCGCAATGGGGCATCCCGAGCGCATGGGCCTGTCCCATGGCTGGGACGTGGCGCGCTTCTTGGAGGCCAGCCGCACCAGCCGGCCCGACGGCGCGCCCTACCGCAACCTGTGCATCGGCTGCGACCGCTTCCATGCCGAAGTGCTGGGGCCGGAGATCGCGCGCATCCGCGCCGCCCGACTGGCCGCCCGGCCCGCCGCGCGCCGCGCCGCCGAATAGCGCCACGCCGCGTCCTTGGATTTCTGGACGATACCGGAGACGCACCATGATCCGCATGATTTCGGCAGGCCTCGCGCTTCTGGCCTCCGCGGCCGCCGCGCAGAGCCCCGACCCCGCCGACTGGGACGCGGTGCTTGCCGAGGCGCGCGGCCAGACCGTCTATTGGCACGCCTGGGGCGGCTCCGCGGCCGTGAACGACTACATCGCCTGGGCGGGCGCGCAGGTCGCCGAGCGCCATGGCGTGACAGTCGAGCATGTGAAGCTGGCCGACACCGCCGAGGCCGTCAGCCGCGTGATCGCCGAGAAGGCCGCGGGCCGCGACGAGGGCGGCGCGGTCGACCTCATCTGGATCAACGGCGAGAACTTCGCAGCGATGAAGCAACAGGGCCTGCTGTTCGGGCCATGGGTCGAGCAGGCGCCGAACTGGGCCTTCGTGGACGTCGAGGGCAAGCCCGCCGTCACCGCCGACTTCACCGTGCCGACGGACGGGCTGGAGGCCCCCTGGGGCATGGCGCAGCTGATCTTCTACCACGACGCGGCGCGCGCCCCCGCGCCGCCGCGGTCGATGCCCGCGCTGCTGGACTGGGCCGCCGCCAACCCGGGGCGCTTCGCGTTCCCGCAGCCGCCGGACTTTCTCGGCTCGACCTTCCTGAAGCAGGCGCTCCACGAACTGACGCCGGAGCCCGACGTCCTGCTGGCGCCGCCCGAGCAGACCGACTACGCCGCCGCGACCGCGCCGCTGTGGGACTTTCTCGACGCGCTGACGCCGGACCTGTGGCGGTCGGGGCGCGCCTGGCCGCCGAACGGCGCGCGGCTGATCCAGTTGATGGCCGACGGCGAGATCGACCTCGCGCTGAGCTTCAATCCCAACGAGCCGTCGAACGCCATCGCCAGGTTCGAGCTGCCCGAGACCGTGCGCGCCTATGTGCTGGACGGAGGGACCATCGGCAACGCGAGCTTCGTCGCCATCCCCTACAACGCCAGCGCCAGGGCCGGGGCCATGGCGCTCGCGGATTTCCTGATGTCGCCCGAGGCGCAGGCCCGCAAGCAGAACCCCGAGATCTGGGGAAACGGCACGGTGCTGGCGATGGACAGGCTCCCGCCAGCGGACCGCGCGGCCTTCGAGGCCCTGCCGCTCGGCGTCGCCGCCCTGACGCCCGAGGAGCTGGGCGAGAGCCTGCCCGAGCCGCACCCCGGCTGGATGGTCCGGCTCGAGGAGGACTGGACCGCGCGCTACGGCCTGGCGCCGTGACCGCTTCCGCGCTCCGCTTCGGCGCGACGGCGTGAGCGACGCGGCGCTGGCGCAGCGGCCGGGGGGCCCGAGGCTTCGCGGCCGGGCGCTGCCCTGGGCGCCGGCGCTGACGCTGGCCGTGATGCTCGGCCCCGTGGCGGCGGGGCTCGCTGGAACGGTCGGCCCGGCTTTCGGCTGGATGCCGGCGCTCGGCGGCCACACCCTTACGTTCGAGGTGATGCGCGGCCTGTTCGACTGGCCGGGGCTGACCCGGGCGGCGCTGCTCAGCGTCGGCGTCGGCTTCGCCGCTACGGCGCTGTCGCTGGCGGCGGTCGCGCTGATCGTCGCGGGATGGCGTGGGACGCGGGCCTTCGGCGCGATGGAGCGGGCGCTCTCGCCGCTCCTTTCCGTGCCGCACGCTGCGGCCGCCTTCGGCCTCGCCTTCCTGATCGCGCCGTCGGGCTGGGTCGCGCGGGCGCTCTCGCCCTGGGCGACGGGGTGGGAGCGTCCGCCCGACCTGCTGACCGCGCAGGACCCTGCGGGCGTGGCGCTGACCCTCGGCCTCGTCGCCAAGGAGATCCCGTTCCTGCTGCTCATGACGCTGGCGGCGCTGGCGCAGGCGCGGTCTGCGCAGGGCGCGACCACGGCGCGCGCGCTGGGTTACGGGCGCGTCACGGGCTGGCTCAAGGCCGTGTTCCCGCAGGTCTATCGCCAGATCCGGCTGCCGGTCTACGCGGTGCTGGCCTATTCGATGTCGGTGGTCGACGTCGCGATGATCCTCGGCCCCAGCACGCCGCCGCCGCTGTCGGTGCAGGTGGTGCGGTGGATGGGCGACCCGGACCTCGCGCTGCGCTTCCGCGCCGCCGCCGGGGCGCTGCTGCAGCTTGCGCTGGTGCTCGCCGCGCTCGGCGTCTGGCGGCTGGGCGAAATCGCGGTCGGACGCCTCGGCCGCCGCTGGGCCGAGGGCGGCGGGCGCGGCGCGCCGGCGGTCGAGACCGCGCTGCGCCTGGCGGGGCTGGCCGCGGGGCTGCTCGCGGCGCTGGCGGTCTTCGCGGGGCTCGCCGGTCTGGCGGTGTGGTCGGTCGCGGGTTTCTGGACCTTCCCCGACGCGCTGCCCGACGCGCTGACGCTGCGGACATGGGAGCGGCATGGGCCGCGGCTCGGCGCGCTGCTGGCCGAGACGGCGCTGATCGGCGCGGCCGCCACCGTCCTCGCCATGCTGCTGACAGTCGCCTGCCTGGAGGCCGAGCACCGGCACGGGCTGCGCCCCGCCCAGCGCGCGCTCTGGCTGCTCTACCTGCCGCTGATCGCGCCGCAAGTGGCTTTCCTGACCGGTTTCCAGACGCTGGCGCTGGTCGTCGGTCTCGACGGCGGACGGGCGGCGGTGATCGTGGCCCACCTGGTGTTCGTGCTGCCCTATGTGTTCCTGTCGCTCGCGGACCCGTGGCGGGCCTGGGACGGCCGCTTCGACGTCGCCGCCCGCGCGCTGGGCGCGGGGCCGGACCGGGTGCTCTGGGCCGTGCGGCTGCCGATGCTGCTGCGCCCGCTGCTGACGGCTGGAGCGGTGGGCTTCGCCGTCTCGGTCGGCCAGTACCTGCCGACGCTGCTGGTCGGCGGGGGGCGGGTGCAGACGGTGACGACGGAGGCGGTGGCGCTGGCCTCCGGCGGCGACCGGCGGCTGATCGGGGTTCATGCGCTGGCGCAGGCCGCGGCGGCGCTGGTCCCGTTCCTCGCGGCCGTGCTGCTGCCGCGGCTGATCTGGCGCGACCGCAAGGCGCTGCGCCATGGTTGAGGGCGCGCGAAGGGGGCTGGCGCTCGAACGCCTCGCGATCACCCATGCGGGCAGGCCGCTCGTCGCGCTCGACATCGTGGTGGCGCCGGGCGAGGCGGCGACCGTCATGGGGCCCTCCGGCGTCGGCAAGTCCACGCTGCTGGCCGCCGTCACCGGGACGCTGGACCCGGCGTTCGCGATGACGGGGCGCGTGCGCCTCGACGGCGTCGACGTCACGGGCCTGCCGACCGAGGCCCGCCGCATCGGGATCCTGTTCCAGGACGAGCTGCTGTTCCCGCACCTCTCGGTCGGCGGCAACCTCGCCTTCGGCCTGCCGGCGCATGTCCGCGGCCGTGCGGCCCGACGCGCGCGCGTCGAGGCGGCGCTGGAGCGCGTCGGCCTGTCGGGATACGCCGGCCGCGACCCGGCCACGCTGTCGGGCGGCCAGAAGGCGCGGGTCGCCTTGATGCGCATGCTGCTGTCGGAGCCGCGGGCGCTGCTGCTGGACGAGGCGTTCTCGCGCCTCGACGCGGCGCTGCGCGACCAGATCCGGCGGCTGGTGTTCGACATGGCGCGGCGCGACGGGTTGCCGGTGCTGCAGGTGACGCATGACCGCTCGGATGCGGCGGCCGCGAACGGCCCCGTCTTGGAGCTTCACCCATGACCGGTCGCTCCCGCCATCATCGATGACGACCCTCCCCGGCGCCATCGCGGCGGCCGCCCTGCCCGGGCCATGTGGGTGGATCGGGTGACGGGTCGCGGGATGCGGCGGGGCCGCGCGGTCGCCGCGTCGACGTCAGAGTGGCGATGCGGGAAACAGACTTGCCCGGCAAGCCGAAAAGTCACACGCCGCGGACCCTCAATGCAGGGCGGAGCGACCCAGGCCGTGCTCACCGCCTCGGGAATGCGGTGCGAATCATGGTCGGAGTGAGAGGATTCGAACCTCCGGCTTCTGCCTCCCGAAGACAGCGCTCTACCAGGCTGAGCTACACTCCGAACACGCGCTCTCTTAGCCAAGCGGCGCGGGCGGCGCAAGCGGCTGCGATGCTGCGCGAGCGCCCCGGCGGGTCAAGTCGCCCGCGCCGCCTCAAGCCCCGTCGAAGGGCGCCAGCGCCGCCTGCGCCTTCTTCGTGAGGTTGCGCCGGATGAGCGCGTAGGATGCGCGAAGGCGGTGCGCGAGCTCGTCGTCGGCGACGTCCTCCGGAAGCAGCGCCCAGCTTCGGTGAAAGTAGGGCGCGCGGGACGCAACGCCGGCGTCGATCAGCATGGCGGCGGTCTCGATGTCGCGGCATTTGACCGCGACGCCCGGCGTCACGGCCCCGATGCAGGCGAAGAGCTTGCCGCCGACCTTCCACGCCGCATGGCCGCCGCCCCAGGGATCGGAGACCTCGGCGCCGGGCATGTCCCGGCAGAGCCCGGCGACACGGTCTGAGAGGCCTGGCGCCATCCTGGTCCTCCCCCGCCGCCGGCTACTGCGCCGCCATGCCGGGGAACAGGTAGAAGCCCTGCGCCGCGAAGTCATGGTCGGGGTCGTCCCAGGCGATCATCTTGCCGGGGTTGAGCAGGCCCTTGGGGTCCGTCTCGCGCTTGAAGCCGAGCTGCGCGGGGTCGGACTGCTTCATGCCGCCTTCCTCAAGCGTGTAGCGGTGCGGGTTGAAGACGGGGCAGCCGCGCGCCTCGTGCCCGGCGACGATCGCATCGAGCCGCGCCTCGTCGGTGAAGCGCACCAGCGGCAGGCCCATGCCGCGCACCCTGCCGTCGAAGCGCACGAACTCGACATGGCCGGGAACCTCGTCGCCATAGACCTCGGCCATCTCGACGATCTTCTCCACGGTCGGCTCGCCGTAGAGCACCTGGAGGTAGGTGATCGAGGGGTCGACGCGCAGGGCGCGCAGCGTGGTGTGGTTCCAGCCGAGTTCGTAGGCCGGCGGCAGCCCCTCGGTCGCGTCGCGGTCGGAGCGGAACAGGACGCGCGCCGACGGCCAGCGGGCGGCGAAGGCGTCCAGCGCGCCCATGGCGTTGGGCGCGGCCATCGCGACGACAAGGTGATCGTGCGGTCCGATGAAGCGCGCGTGGCGCTTGAAGAAGTTCTGGCCGATGGGGGCGGCGACCGTGCAGAGCTGCTTGAGAAGCATGCCGTCCTGGTGGCCGAGGGCGTAGGCGAAGGCGTTGGCCTCGCGCCATGTGTCGAAGCCGAGCAGGACGTCGCGCCATTCATAGGCCGGCGCCAGCGGCGCCTCGACCTCGGTGATGACGCCGTTGACGCCATAGGCGTGGCTGGCCTTGTGGATGTCGTCGCCGGTCAGCCTCAGGGTCCGCGGCTCGGCCTCGCAGGTCACGAGCGTCAGCGACAGGAGGTTGCCGGCGTCGCGCAGGCCGCCCCAGCGGATCGAGCCGACGCCGCCCGAGCCGCCGGCGACGAAGCCGCCGATGGTGGCGGTCTGGGCGGTGGAGGGGTGCATCCGCAGCTCCTGCCCGGACTGCGCGCGGGTCTGGCGATCGATCCCGGCGATGATCGCGCCGGCCTCGGCGCGCACCCGGCCCGGCGCGATCTCGAGCACGCGGTCGAAATGCTTCATGTGCAGCACCATGCCGCCGGCGAGCGGCATCGCCTGGCCGTAGTTGCCGGTGCCGGCGCCGCGGGTCGTCACGGGCACGTCATGGGCGTAGGCGGCGGCGAGCGCGCGGCGCAGTTCGTCCGCATCCCGCGGCGCGACGACGAAATCGGCGGTCAGATGGTCCATCCGGGCCTTGAGCACGGGAGAATACCAGAAGAAGTCGCGGCTCTTCTGCTTCACCGTGGCGGGCGTGTCGTCGATGTCGAGGCCGGCGAGCGCGGCCTTGCAGCCCGCGATGTCAGGTCTTGCGGCGGTCATCGGCGGACTCCTGATGGGCGGCGCGGTCTCAGGCCTGCGCCGGCTCCGGCGCGAAAAGCTGGTCGAGTTCGGCGTAGTCGGGCGGGCGCGCGTCGATGGCCCTGCCGCCGCGGATCACCAGGCGGTCGGAATGCGGGCGCGAGAGCAACTCGGTCCATTCCCGGGCCGGAAACACGACGAGGTCGGCCGGCGCGCCTTGCGCGATCTCGCCCGCCTTCACGCCCATGATGCGCGCGGGCGTCGCAGCGAAGGCGGCGGGCCAGTCGCTCACCGGATGATCCAGATGCGCGACCCGCACCGCCTCCCGCATCACTTCGAGCATGTCGTGGTCGCCATAGGCGTAGAACGGGTCGCGCGTGTTGTCGGAGGCGAAGGCGACGGGCACGCCGCGGGCCTTCAGTTCGTGAACGAGCGTCACGCCGCGCGAGCGGGGGGTGCGCGCGGCGTGTCGGTCCTGCAAGTAAAGGTTGCAGAGCGGCAGCGACACAACCGAAAGCGCCGCCGCGGCGACGAGGTCCATGGTGGCCGAGGCCGCGTCGTCGGGCTGGCGGGCGAGCGAGCAGCAGTGGCCGCACAGCACCCGCCCCGCGAAGCCCGTGCGCAGCACGGCGAGCGCGACCTCGCGCAGCGTCGCCGCGTCAGGATCCTGCGTCTCGTCGACGTGGAGATCGACGTCCATCCCGCGCTCTGCGGCCATGCGCAGCAGCAGGTCGAGCCGCGAGGTGATGTCGGGAACCGGAAACGTCACCGCGCCCAGCACGCCGCCGTGGCGCGCTGCGACGTCCGCCGTTTCGCGGAACGCGTCGCTCCCCACCATGTCGATGGGGACGAGGCAGACGGCCTGCAGCGCGATGCGGCCCGCCCAACGGTCCCGCGCCTCGGCGAAGACAGGCCAGCTTATGCCGGTCTGCGGCCCGATGCTGTCGAGATGTGTGCGCAGCGCAACCGTGCCGTGGGCGTAGGCGCAGCGCAGGCCGAACTCCATGCGGGCGGCGACGTCGCGGGCGCTCCAGCGCGCCTCGCGGTCAGCCGCGACGCTCTCCAGCGCACCCTGGAAGCTGCCGTCGGGGTTTGGCGTGCGGGGCCAGATGTGGCCCTTGTCGAGATGGGTGTGGCAGTCGACGAAGCCGGGCATGACGATGCAGCCCCGCAGGTCCACCACCGGCGCGTCCGGCGGCCCCTCGAAGGCGATGCGGTCTCCCGTCAGCCAGATGTCGCGCAGGCCCTGCCCGAGCAGCCGGGCGTGGGCGAGGCGGCAGTCGCCTTCGGGCCGCGTCCAGCGATTCATCGCTCGCGCCTCACCGCGCTCTCGTGCCATCTGCGCAGCGCCAGCCATTGCAGCAGGGCGGTGGCGGCGAAGATCGCGACGCCCGCCAGCGCGATCAGCAGCAGCGCGGCGAACATGCGCGGGATGTTGAGGCGGTAGGACGCCTCGAGGATGCGGAACGCCAGCCCGCCGTTCGTGCCGGTGGAGCCCGCGACATACTCCGCCACGATGGCCCCGATCAGCGACAGCCCGCCCGCGATCCGCAGCCCGCCGAGGAAGTAGGGCAGGGCCGAGGGCGCCTGCAGGTGGCGCAGCCGCTGCCAGCGCGTCGCGCCGTAGATGGTGAACAGGTCGTCGAGGTTGTGGTCGACCGATCTCAGCCCCAGCGTCGTGTTGGAGAGGATCGGGAAGAACGCCACGATCCACGCGCAGATCAGCAGCCCGGCCGTGGGGCTCTCGACATAGATGAAGATCAGCGGCGCGATGGAGACGATGGGCGTCACCTGCAGGATCACGGCGTAGGGAAAGAAGCTCATCTCCACCCAGCGCGACAGCGAGAACAGCACCGCGAGGCCGCCGCCCACCAGCACCGCCGTCGCCAGCGCAAGCAGGGTGATCTTGAGGGTCACGAGCAGGGCGCCGAACAGCACGTCCCAGTCCTCAACGAGCTGGGAGACGACGCGGCCCGGCCCCGGCAGGATGTAGTGCGGCACGGCGTAGGCGGTCACGAACCAGTGCCAGAGCAGTATCGTGCCGCCGACCACCAGCAGCGGCAGGGCGACCGCGCCGACGCGCTCGCGCCGCGCGCGTCGGGCGCGGGCGGCCTCCTCGGCGTCGAGCGGCAGGCTCCGCGCCGCGGCGCGGCCGATGTCCGCCGGCGCGCTCACGCCTGCGCCATCGCGTTCTTGAGCGCGTCCGAGACGCGCCGGCACTGCGCGGCGTATTCCGGCGCAGTGCGGAAGGCGTCGTCTCGCCGGGCGGGGGCCTCGACCGCGATCTCCTCCACAACGCGGCCGGGGCGCGCCGCCATCACCACCACCCGGCCCGAGAGAAAGACGCTCTCGAACACGGAGTGGGTGACGAAGACGACGGTGCAGCCGAGCCTGGCCTGCAGCGCCAGCACGTCGTCATTGAGCTTGAAGCGGGTGATCTCGTCGAGCGCGGCGAAGGGCTCGTCCATCAAGAGCAGCTTCGGCCGCGTGACCATCGCGCGGGCGATGGAGACGCGCATCTTCATGCCGCCGGAGAGCTCGCGCGGATAAGCCTTTGCGAAGCCTTCCAGCCCGACCGAGGCGAGGCTCTCCTCCACCTGCGCCCGCGCGACGCCCCGGCCGACGCCCCTGAGACGCAGCGGCAGCCAGACATTGTCGAAGACCGTGGACCACGGGGCCAGCGTCGGCTCCTGGAACACCACGCCAAGCGCGGCCTCCGCCCCCTCGCGCCAGCGGATGCGGCCGCGCGTCGGCTGCGAGAGCCCCGCGATCAGCCGCAGCGCGGTGGACTTGCCGCAGCCAGACGGCCCCAGCAGCGACAGGAACTCGCCGTCGCGCACCGCAAGCGACATGCCGTCGAGCGCCGTCGTGGCGCCCCCGAACACCTTGGTGACGCCTTCGAGACGCAGCAGGGGCGCCGTCTGGAGAGCCGTCCGGGTGGCTGTCACGGCGCCCGGTCCCGCGCTCAGTTCTGGACCAGCGTCTTCTGCAGCGGCAGCGCGGCGCCGGTGTTGGCGAAGTCCAGCGTGTAGGCCTTCGCGATGTCGAGCCCGTCCTCGATCACCCCGGCCTTCACCATGTTCTCGTAGAAGGACTTCATGCGCGCATCGGTCATGGCGCCGACGCCCATGGTCTCGGCGTCGCCGCTGATGACGATGCCGTAATCGGTCAGCGCCTCGATCGCGAAGTCGATCTGGTCGTCGCGCATGTCGGGGTTGTCGGCCTTGATCATCGCGCGCGCGGCGGCGTTGTCGCCGTGCAGGAAGTTGACCCAGCCCTTCGCCGAGCCCTCCACAAAGCACTTCACGTCCTCGGGACGGGCCTCCAGCGTCTCGCGCGTCACCTCGATGGTGGTGGAGTAGCTGTCGAAGCCGTAGTCGGCGAGCAGCCAGACGTCCGGCGCGAAGCCCGCCTCGGTCTCGATGGAGTAGGGCTCGGAGGTGACGTAGCCCTGCTGGCCGGACTGCGTGTCCGTCAGGAACGGGGCGGAGTTGAAGGTGTAGGGCCGGCGCTGGGCGTCGGTGAAGCCGTAGGCCGCCTTCATCCACTGGTAGTAGCTCTGGTAGCCGGCGTCGCCGATGAGCAGGGTGAGGTCCTTCAGGTCCTCGAACTTCTCCGCCACGCCGGGGTGGGTCATGATGACCTGCGGCTCCTTCTGGAAGCTCGCCGCGACCACGACGATGGGAATGCCCTCGCGGAGCGCGTTGAAGGGCTGGAGCATGTTGCCGCCCATGTAGCCGTCGACGCGGCCGGCGAGCATCAGCGCGCGACCGTTGACCTGCGGACCGCCGGGCGTGATCGACACGTCGAGCCCGCAGGCCGCATAGGTTCCGTCGGCGATGGACTGGTAGAAGCCGCCATGCTCGGCCTGCGCGACCCAGTTGGTCGCATAGCGGAACGGCCGGAGCTCCTGCGCCATGGACGGCGCGGCGATGGCGGCGAAGGCGAGTGCGGCTGCAAGGCGCATGGCGGTCTCCCGTGCGACGACGGTGCGTCGGCTGATCCGTCCCCTAGTTAAAGAGCGCCGCGCGCCGGTGTCGAGGCGCAGCCGTTCAAGTTTCGAGCCCTGGCGCCGCCTGCCGGAAAAAGCGGCGCCCGGGGACGCCGCGCCGCGCGCTTTCGCGTCGCGCTCCAGCGCGCCATGCTGCGCCGAGAGCCCGCTCGGAGTCAGCCCATGCGAACCCTTTCGCCATCCGCCATCCGCCCGCCCTTCGCGCGCTACGCCCATGGCGTGGAGACGCCGGCGGGGGCGCGCCTCGTTGCGGTGTCAGGCCAGCTCGGCGTCGGGCCCGACGACGCGGCGCCGGAGGGCGCCGAGGCGCAGGCGCGGCTCTGCTTCGCCAACATCGCCGCGATTCTCGCTGAGGCGGGGATGGGGGTGGCGGACGTGCTGCGGCTGAACGCCTACGTCACCGGACGCGAGCACCTCGCCGGCTACATGGCCGCCCGCGACGCCTGGGTGGGCGCACATCTGCCGGCCTCCACGCTGATGATCGTCTCGGGCTTCGCCCGGCCCGAGTTCGTGGTGGAGGTGGAGGCGCTGGCGGCGCGCGCGCCCTAGGCGCCTGCGAGCCGCCGGTCGGCGCGCAGCGACAGCGCCAGCGCCGCCAGCACCACCGCGCCGCCGCAGAGATTGACCCAAAGCGGCGAGGGCCAGACCGTCGCGAGGCCGGCGGCGAAGACCACCGCGCGCAGCGGGAGGGTAAGCCGCGTCTCCATCCAGCCCTCCATCCCCGCCGCGAGTCCGTAGACGCCCACGACCGCGAAGGCGAAGGTCTGCAGCGCGGCCAGCGGATCTCCCGACAACAGCGGCGTGTAGGCGAAGAGCACGGGTACGATGTAGAGCCCCTTGGCGAGCTTCCAGCTCGCCAGACCGGTGCCCAGCGGCGAGGCCTTCGCGATGGCGGCGGCGGTGAAGGCGGCGAGGCAGACCGGCGGGGTGACGTTGGAATCCTGGCTCAGCCAGAAGATGATCATGTGGGCCGAGAGCAGCGCCGCGGTCAGCGCCTGCGGCGACACCACCATCTCGCGCAGCGGCGCGCGCACCTCCAGCGGCAGGCCCGCCACCAGCGCCGCGGCCTCCGCCTGGCCCATCGGCGCCGAGAGCGCGGCGGCCGCCTCCGGCGCGCCGAGCATGACGATGGGCAGCGCCGTCTGCGGCAGGGTTCCCGCCGCGATCTGCGCCGCAACGGCGGCGTCGCCGATCATCCCCGCCAGCGCCGGCGCCGACAGCGTCGCCAGCACGATGTAGGCCGCCGTCACCGGCAGCCCCATGCCCAGCACGAGCGAGGCCAGCGCGATCAGAGCGATGGCCAGCAGCAGGTTGCCGCCCGCCCATTGCGAGATCATCAGGGAGAAGGTGTTGCCGACGCCCGCGGTGGTGATGACGTTGACGACGATGCCCACGGAGCACAGCAGCACCGCCGTGGAGATCATGTTGCGCGCGCCGAGCGCCAGCGCCTCGACACAGGCCGACGGACCCATGCGCGTCTCGGTGAGCCAGCTCGCCGCAATCGTAGCGACGATGCCGATGACGGCGGCGTAAGCGGGCGTGAAGCCCCAGAGCAGCATGCCCACGACCACGCCCACCGGCAGGATGAAGCTGGCGCCGCCCTTGCGCAGCGCCTGCCCGAGCGTGATCTCGTCGCCCGGCATCGGGCCGAGCCCGAGCTTCTTCGCCTCGATCCGAACGAAGAACGCGACGGAGGCGAAATAGAGCAGCGCCGGCAGGGCGGCGACGGCCACGATGGTCTCGTAGGGGATCTGCGTGTAGCTCGCCATGACGAAGGCCCCGGCGCCCATGATCGGCGGCATGAGCTGCCCGCCGGTGGAGGCCGCGGCCTCGACCCCGCCGGCGAAATGCGGCTTGAAGCCGGCCTTCTTCATCAGGGGGATGGTGATGACGCCGGTGGAGGCGGTGTTGGCGACGGCCGAGCCGGAGATGGTGCCGGTCAGGGCCGAGGCGAGCACCGCCACCAGCCCCGGACCGCCGATCAGCCTTCCGGCGGCGGCGCGCGCCAGCGCGATCACGAAATCCCCGGCGCCAGACCGCAGCAGGAATGCGCCGAAGATGATGAACAGGAACACCGTGGTGGCGGAGATGCGCGCGATGGTCCCGAACATCGCGTCGTCGCCGTAGAGCGTGCGGAACATCACCGTCTCGGGGCTCAGGCCGGGGAAGGCGAACACCCCCGGCATGAACCTGCCCCACCAGGCGACGTAGCCGAGCGAGAGGATGATCAGGATCGGGATGATCGGCCCCGCGGCGCGGCGGGTGAACTCCAGCGCGCCCAGCACGATGATCACGCCCGCCGCCCAGTCGAAGGGGCTGAGCCGCACGCCGCGGTCGTAGATCGCGCTCTCGTTGAAACCGACCCACAGCGCGGCCGCGAGCACGAGCAGGCCGCAGCCGACGTCGACCAGCCGCAGCGCGCCGCCCCGCGCGGCGGCGAAGGCCGGCGTCCAGAGCGCCGCGAGCAGCGCGAAACCGCCGAAATGCAGCGCGTTGCGCGGCAGTTCGTCCATGAAGGGCCAGATGGCGACCGTCAGGTGAAATACCGAGATCGCCACCGCGAGCGCCGTGGCGGCCCACAGCCACGCCCCGGAGAGGGCGCGCTGCGGGCCGGCGTCGGCTTCGGGTTCCGGAGCGCCCATGCCGTCGAGCCGCCCGTCAGGCGCGGCTCACTCGGCGATCAGGCGCGCGGGGATGTCGAGGCCAGCCTCGCGGTAGTAGCGCAGCGCGCCGGGGTGCAGCGGCGCCGGCAGGCCGGCCAGCGCGCTGTCGAGCGACAGCGCGTCGGTCGCGGGGTGGATCGCCTGCAGGAAGGCGAGGTTCTCGAACATCGTCCTGGTGATCTGGTAGACGTGCTCCTCCGGCACGTCGGCGTTCACCGCGAGGAAGTTCGGCTGCGCGATGGTCGTCACGTCGTAGTCCTGCCCGGGATAGGTTCCGGCGGGGATAGGGTAGGCCGTCCAGAGCCCGAGGTCGCCGTTCGCCTCCTCGATCTGCGCCTCGTTGAAGCCGAGCAGCCGCACCGAGCCGCCCGTGGCGGCAAAGAGCTGCGTGATCGCGCCGACCGGCACGCCGGCGGGGGTGGAGACGCCGGCGACCTGCCCGTTCTGCAGCGCCTCCGCCGCCGGGCCGTAGCCGCCGCCGACGAGCGTGAAGTCCTCGTCGATGTTGAGGCCGAGATTTCCGAGGATCACGCGGTTGGAGCCGATGGTGCCCGAGTTCGGGCTGCCGAGGGCGACGGACGAGCCCTTCAGCGCCACGAAGTCGCTGATCGTGCCGCTGGAGGCCGCCGAGCCCTCCACGACGAAGTGCTCCACGTTCGGCCAGAGCATCGAGATCGAGCGGACGTTCGCCTGCGGCCCGTCGGCCTCGACCGGCCCGAGCCCCTTCACGGCGTAGTAGCCGAACAGGCCCTGAAGGATCGCGAACTGCGCCTCGTTCTCGCGCAGCAGGCGGACGTTCTCGCCGGAGCCGGCGGAGGAGATGGCGGACATGCCGATCTTCTGCTTCGGCTCCAGCTTCACCTTGGTCAGCGTCGCGAGCGCCACGCCGACGGGATAATAGGTGCCGCCGGTGGAGGCGGTGGAGAGGATGTAGCTGCCGCCCTCCTGAGCCTGCGCGGGGGCGTGGGCCGCAATCGCGGCGGCGGCGAGCGCGCCGAGCGCGGCGCGGCGGGTGAAGGCGATCATCTTAAGCTCCCTGCTTCTCGCGCGGTTGACCCGCGTCGGACGGGGAGACCTTAGTCGCAGCGATGCGCCCGCGCCAAGTGTTGCGGAGCCGGGCGGCGACGGCGCGCCGCCCGGATGGCCGCGTCAGCGGCGGCGTCGGCCGACGAGCCCGCCGAGCCCGAGCGCGCCGATCAGCAGCCACGCCCCGGCCGGCAGCGGGATGGGCGCCACGTCGATGTCGATGCGCGCGACCTGGAACGCGTCCGGATCGCCCAGGAAGTCGATCAGCGCGCCGTCCAGCAAGAAGCCCGCCGCCGTCTCGATCCCGGCGAAATCGGCGAGGCCGAACACGCCCCGCGTCACCACGCCGTTCTCGTCCGTGCCGAGCATCGCGTCCACGCCGGCGACGAAGGCCGGGCCCTCGAGCGGGTCGTTCACCTCGGTGCCGGCGTCGTAGATGTGGCGGCCGGTGACGTTGATGCTGAGGGGGCCGTTGAAGACGCCCGCGACGTCGAACAGCTCATAGGCGAGCGGGTCGTCGTTGCCGATGAAGGTGTCGTTGGAGGGCACGACCATCGACAGGAACGTGAAGAACCGCTGGGCGGCACGGTTGGCGACATCGATGTCGACAAAGCTGCTCTCGCCCGCCAGCAGGGGCGGGATGGTCGGGCCGAACACCACGCCGGCGACCGCGTCCCCGTCCGCGGCGAGCCGCTCGGCGGGCAGGTCCGCGGGCGAGCCGAGCTCGGCGATGGTCTCGACGCCGAGCGAGGCGGGCTGGCCCGCCGTGAAGGCGTCGAACGAGCCGTCATGCACGGCGGCGTAGACCGGCGTGATGGCGAAGCCGCCAACGGCGGCCGTGTTGGTGACGGAGATCCGCAAGGTCGCGGCCTCGGCGGCGGTCAGGCCCGAAAGGGCGAGGGCGGCTCCCGCCGCAATCACGAACGCGCTGCGCATGGTTTTCTCCCGCTCAGGACCGCAGGGGCCGCGACGCGCATGCGTCGCCAGCCGCCGGGCGGTTGGGTTTCATGGACTTGGTTTGCGGCCCTGCGCCGAAGCCGGCGCAAGCTTTTCTTCCGGGCCTTGTCGCCCGCAAGTTGAGAATTACGGCCGCTTACGCGCGGCGCGTTAATCACGATGCTCGGATGGCGACGTGATCGGGCGCTTTTTTCAGTAACGCCTCAGCGAACGAAGCGCCGTTTCAGACGCGCCGCCTGTCGACGCCAGTCCGCCTCGGCGGCGCTCCGGCGGGAACGGGCGAATCGGCGCTGCGGCGCTGCGCCCTAAACGGTCGCGTCGGGCGCCTTGCGGATGTGGACGCCGTTGATGCGCCACGCGCCGTCGACCATCAGCATCTCGTAGGCGGCGACGTAGCGCGCGCCGTCGGCGGTCTCGAAATACATGATCTGGACGGGGCCCGCGGGCCCTTCCTCCAGCGCGCCGGCCTCGACGCGGGCCGGCCGCCAGACCATCGGATAGCCGCCGCGCACCATGCGGCCGAAGCCGTCTGGCGTGCGGAACATGTTCTGGATCATCGGCGAGGCGAAGGTGAAGGCCTGCGCCCAGTCGTCGGCCTGGAACGCCCGGATCTGGGCGCCGATGACGGCCTGGATGTCCTCCGCGTCGCCGGCTGCGGCGGGTTGGGCGAGGGCCAGCGCAAGCGCAAGCGCGATCGGACGTAGGGAAATCTTCATGCGCGTCTCTCTCCGTTTCTCGCAATGCAAGCTGTCATGGAAAGCCGCCGCGGCAAGGATCAACCGGAAATCGCGTGGCGCCCCCGGCGGCAGGTTGACCATCCCGCCCCGTTTGCGCTTCATCGCACCGCCACATCGAGATAACGGGGGAGACGCGACATGAACGCCAGCCTGAAGGATCGCCGCGGATGACCGCCCCGCGCGTGCTCGTCACCCGCCGGTGGCCTGCGGACGCCGAGGCCGCGATGGCCGCGGCCTTCGACGTGACCTTCAACGAGGGCGACGTCGCCATGAGTCCGCAGGCGCTGGCCGAGGCGCTCCGCAGCTTCGACGCGGTGGCGCCCACCGTCTCCGACAGGCTGACGGCGGACCTTTTCGAGGGCGCGACCGCGAAGATCGTCTCCAACTATGGCGTCGGCTACACCAACATCGACACCGAGGCCGCGAAGAAGGCCGGGATCACGGTGACGAACACCCCCGGCGTGCTGACCGACTGCACCGCCGACCTCGCCATGGCGCTGATGCTCTCGGCCGCGCGCCGGCTGGGCGAGGGCGAGCGCGAACTGCGCGCGGGCAAGTGGACCGGCTGGCGGCCCACTCACATGATCGGCGTGAAGCCCACTGGCGCGACGCTGGGCGTGATCGGCTTCGGCCGCATCGGGCAGGCGGTGGCGCGCCGCGCCCACCACGGCTTTGCGATGAAGGTGATCTACTTCGACGCCTACCCGATCCCCGCCGAGGCCGCCGCCGCGGTGGGCGCCGAGCAGCGCGCCAGCGTCGAGGACGTGCTGCGCGAGGCCGATTTCGTGACGCTTCACACCACCGGCGGCGCCGAGAACCGCCACCTGATCAACGCCGAGCGCCTCGCGATCATGAAGCCCGGCGCTGTGCTGGTGAACACCGCCCGCGGCGAGTGCGTCGACGAGGCGGCGCTGGCGCAGGCGCTCAAGGACGGGCCGATCGCCGCCGCCGGGCTCGACGTCTTCGAGGAGGAGCCGAAGGTGAACCCCGCGCTGATGGCGATGGAGAACGCCGTGCTGGCGCCGCATCTGGGCTCCGCCACGCATTCCACCCGCGTCGCCATGGGCATGACGGCGCTGGAGAACCTCAAGGCGTTCTTCGACGGCCGCGAGCCGCCGAACCGAGTCGCGTAAGGGAGAGACCGGCATGGCCGAGGCCCCCGTCTGCGATTTCGGCTGGAAGGCGCCCGCGTTCACGCTGCCCGGCGTGGACGGGCGCGACCACGCGCTCGCCGACGTCAAGGGGCCGAACGGCGTGCTGGTCGCCTTCATCTGCAACCATTGCCCTTATGTGAAGGCGATCGCCGACCGGCTGGCGCGCGACTCCAGCGACCTCGCGGGCCTCGGCGTATCGACGGTCGCGATCTGCGCCAACGATGCGACGACCCATCCCGAGGACAGTTTCGACAACATGAAGCGCTTCGCCGAGGCGCATTGCTTCGGCTTCCCTTATCTGCATGACGAGAGCCAGCAGGTGGCGAAAGCCTGGGGCGCCGTCTGCACGCCCGATTTCTTCGGGTTGAACGCGGCGCTGGAGCTGCAGTATCGCGGCCGGCTCGACAGTTCGGGTTCTCGCGCCGCTTCGCCGGACGCGCGGCGCGAGCTGTTCGAGGCGATGCGCCAGGTCGCCGAGACCGGCGCGGGGCCGCGCGACCAGACCCCGGCCATCGGCTGCTCGATCAAGTGGAAGGCGGCGTGAGCCGCAGCGCGCCTTGACGCTCTATGTCGACGCCGACGCCTGCCCGGTGCGGGCGGAGGCGCTGAAGGTCGCCGAACGCCACAAGGTGCGGGTGATCTACGTCGCCAACGGCGGCATCCGGCCGCCGGCGCACCCGCTCGCCACGCTGCAGATCGTGCCGGAGGGCCCCGACGCCGCCGACGACTGGATCGCGGCTCAGGCGGGCCCCGGCGATGTCTGCGTCACGGCCGACATACCGCTCGCCCATCGCTGCGTGACGGCGGGAGCGCTGGTGCTGAAGCCGAACGGCGAGACGCTTACGCCGGCCAATATCGGCTCGGCGCTGGCGACGCGCGACCTGATGGCGGATCTGCGCGCCGCCAACCCGCTGGGCGGCGAAGGCGGCGGCAAGGGCTTCACGAAAGCCGACCGGTCGCGCTTTCTCGACGCGCTCGACCGGACTTTGCGGCGCGCGGCTCAGGCCTGACGCGCGGCGAGCAGGTCGCGGATCTCGCCCAGCAGCTTTTCCTGAGCCGGAGCCTGCGGCGGCGCGGCCTCCTCCTCGGCGACGGCGGCCTTCTTCAGATTGTTCACGGCCTTGACGATGAGAAAGAGCACCCAGGCGACGATAAGGAAGCTGATCACCGCGTTGAGGAACATGCCGTAATTCAATGTGGCGGCGCCGGCCGCCTTGGCTGCGGCGACAGAACTGAACTCCTGCCCGCTCAAGTTCAGGAAAAGGTTTGAGAAATCGATGCCGCCCGTGAAGAGGCCGATGATCGGGTTGATCAGATCCTCGACGAAGCTGGTCACGATCGTGGTGAAGGCCGCGCCGATGACGATGCCCACGCCCATGTCGACGACGTTGCCACGGATGGCGAACTCCTTGAATTCCTGTAGCATTGCAAATCCTCGTGTTACGCGCGCCGCGCAGGTGCGACGGTGCGCGCAGAATTCTTTTCCCCGACGATTCCGACAAGCGACAATTTTAAGCTTTGCCGTCGGCGCAATGCGGAGCTGCGCCGGCGGCTGTTGTTGCGGCGCACAACAGGGAGCATCTGCGCTTGGCACAGGCGCTTCCCGCGCCCTCCTTCCAAGGAAAAGCACCATGACCGCCATCACGCACGCCCGTTCCGACCGCGCGACGGGCTTCTTCGACCGCGCCGTTGCGACGCTGCGCGACATCGGCCGCGCCTACACGCAGGCGCTTGCGCTGCGCCGGACCTATCAGGAGCTGTCGCAGCTGAGCGACCGCGAGCTCGACGATCTGGGTCTCGACCGCGCCTCCATCGGCGCCGCGGCGCGCAAGGCCGTCTTCGGGGCCTGACGCGCCGCCCGCCGCGGGGGGGCGCCTGACGGATCTGCGCCGCTGCCCCCGATGAAGGCTGTGGCGCGGCCTGCTCGCGCCAGCGCATCAAATATGCGACGTTCCGGCGCAAGGCGCGCAGTCGCGCGGCAGCGCCTCGCGCCGAGCCCGGTCGGTCAGCCGTCCGCGGGCGCGCGAAAGCGTCTTCGCGAAGCTCGGGAAGAACGTCCCGGTGAGGGGCGTCGCGCGCCCGGCCTCGGGGAGGTCGTGCGCGGGAGCGCAGCGCAGCGTCCCCAGACGATGAGCATGACCCGGCCGGGCCCGGGGCGGGAGGGCCGTGGAGCCGCGATCGGCCCGCGCATCAGCACGGCGCGTCGTCCGCCGCGGTCACGAAGCTCGCCAGCACTCTCTTCTCGCCGGCTTTCTCGAAGGCGATGGTCAGCTTGTCGCCCTCGACGCCAAGGACTGCGCCATAGCCGAATTTCTGGTGGAACACCCGCGCGCCCGTCTCGAAGCGCGCGACGGCCTGGGCGTCGATCACCAGCGCGCGGGCCTCGGCCGGCGCCGCCGCGCCGCGCTCCCGCCCCCGGCTCTGGAGCCGTCGCCAGCCGGGCGAATTGTACACCGAGGCGTCCGCCGCGCCCTGCTCAAGCACTGACGGGCTGAGCGGCCCGGCGGCGCCATAGCCGCCGCCCGCCAGCCCCGGCGGCGTCAGCACCTCGACATGGGCCTTCGGCAACTCGTCGATGAAGCGCGAGGGCAGGGCGGACTGCCACTGATTATAGATGCGCCGGTTGGCCGCGAAGCTGATCGCGCAGCGCTCCCGCGCCCGCGTGACGCCGACATAGGCGAGGCGGCGCTCCTCCTCGAGGCCCTTGGCGCCGTTCTCGTCCATCGAGCGCTGCGAGGGAAACAGCCCGTCCTCCCAGCCGGGCAGGAACACCGCGCGGAACTCCAGCCCCTTGGCGGCGTGCAGCGTCATCACCGAGACCTTCTCGCCGGCGTCGTCGGAGGCGTTGTCCATCACGAGGCTGACATGTTCGAGGAAACCGGTGAGATTCTCGAACTCCTCCAGCGCCTTCACCAGCTCCTTGAGGTTCTCCAGCCGCCCCGGCGCCTCGGGGCCGCGGTCCGCCTGCCACATCGCCGTGTAGCCCGACTCGTCGAGGATGACGCGGGCGACGTCGACATGATCGGCGCCGGGCGCGGCGAGCTGCGCGCGCCAGCGGTCGATGTCGCGCAGCAGCCGCGCCAGCGCCCCGCGCGCCCGCGCCGTGAGCCCCTCCTCCGCCACCACCAGCCGCGCGCCGTCGATCAGGCCGGCGCCGGCGGCGCGGGCGCGGGCGTTGATCTCCGCCTGCGCCTTGTCGCCGAGGCCGCGCTTGGGCGTGTTCAGGATGCGCTCGAAGGCCAGACCGTCATCCGGCTGCGCCACGACCCGGAAATAGGCCATCGCGTCGCGAATCTCGAGCCGCTCGTAGAAGCGCGGGCCGCCGATGACGCGGTAGGGCAGGCCGATGGTGAGGAACCGGTCCTCGAAGGCGCGCATCTGGTGCGAGGCGCGCACCAGCACCGCCATGTCGTCGAGCGGGATGCGGTCGTCGCCGCGGTCGCGGCGCGAGAACCGCTCAAGCTCCTCGCCGACCCAGCGCGCCTCCTCCTCGCCGTCCCAGTGGCCGATGAGGCGAAGCTTCTCGCCGCCGTCGCCGGCCGTCCACAGCTCCTTGCCGAGCCGGTCGCGGTTGGCGCGGATCACGCCCGAGGCGGCGCCGAGAATGTGGGCGGTGGAGCGGTAGTTCTGCTCCAGACGTATCACGGTCGCCCCGGGGAAATCCTTCTCGAAGCGCAGGATGTTGCCGACCTCGGCCCCGCGCCAGCCATAGATCGACTGGTCGTCGTCGCCGACGCAGCAGATGTTTCCACCCTGAACCCCGCCCGCCAGAAGCCGCAGCCACATGTACTGCGCAACGTTGGTGTCCTGATACTCGTCGACGAGGATGTAGCGGAACCAGCGGCGATACTTGTCGAGCACATCGGGGTTGTTCTGGAATATCTTCACACAATGCAGCAGCAGGTCGCCGAAATCGCAGGCGTTCAGTGTGCGCAGCCGCGCCTGATAGGCGGCGTAGAGCGCGCCGCCCGCGCCGGCGTAGAGCGCCGCGTCGGCTGCCGGCACGGCCTCGGGGCCGAGCCCACGATTCTTCCACTGGTCGATGAGGCCCGCGAGCATCCGCGGCGGCCAGCGCTTCTCGTCGATGTTCGCGGCCTGCACGACCTGCCTGAGCAGCCGAAGCTGGTCGTCGCTGTCCAGAATCCCGAAATTGGACTTCAGGTCCACAATTTCAGCGTGTCGTCGCAGTAGCTTCACGCAGAGCGCGTGGAAGGTGCCGAGCCACGGCATCCCCTCCACCGCGCCGCCGACGAGGTCTCCGATGCGGTGGCGCATCTCGCGGGCGGCCTTGTTGGTGAATGTCACCGACAGCACTTCGTTCGGCCGCGCCTTGCCCGAGGCCAGCAGATGCGCGATCCGCGCGGTCAGCGCGCGGGTCTTGCCGGTGCCGGCGCCTGCGAGCACCAGCACCGCGCCGTCGGTCGTCTCGACCGCCTTGCGCTGGGCGGGGTTGAGGCCGTCGAGATAGGGCGCGCGCGGGCGCGGCGCGGCCAGCTGCGAAAGCGGCGCTTCCTCGAAGGCGTCTGGATCGTCGGTCCATCGCTGGGTCATGCCAGCAGCATAGCTGCGCTGAGGCCGCTGGAAAAGCGAATGTTCGAGATTTGTTCAGGTCTCGCGCGATCTTTGCGCGCCCGTCCGTCACCCTTCGCGCGGCGCGGCGCTGCGCGAAATCGCCGCCGGATGTCATTTCCGCGGCGATGTTCGACGCAATTTTAATATTACTGTGAATAATGGCCGCCATGCGACGACGCAGCGCGCAGCCGCGGCCGCCTGGCGGCGACGCCAGGCGTATTCATGAAGATCATTGTTAGAATTCGTTCGGGGGTAGCGGCATGCTCGAGAAACCGATCTTTCGCGTCGGCACTGGAAAGAACCGCAAGAGAGAAACTTTCCAGATCGGCAAGACGCCCTCCGGCGCCAAGGTCGTCACGGTGAAGCCGGAGACGTATCGGCGGGCGCTTGCGGCGGCCGCGGCGGCCAACGGCGTCTCCAAGGAGATGAAGTCTTGAGCGAGACGATGCAGCCCGATCTCGACCAGATCTTCGAAATCCTCGCGCCGGTGGACGACGACATCGAGGGACTGCTCGCCTACGCCTATTTCAAGCGGCACAAGCGCGCTTGGAGCCACAACTTCCTGCGCGCGCGGGGGCGGCATCCCAGTGAGGTCGAGGAGATCGCGTTCTCCGAGAGCGCCTGCGTCAGCGACCAGATCTCGCGCTACCGCCAGCAGGCGCAGAACGCCCTCGTCGCCTATGGCGCGATGTGCGTCGGCGACGCTCGGGAAGACATCGCGCGCGAGGCGATCACCGCCCGCATGGAGCGTTCCGCCGAGGTCGTGGAGCAGAGCGGCTCGCTCGACTCCCAGGTCAAGTCGAGCGTCATCTCGACCCTGCTGACGACGGCGATCCTCGTGCTGCTTGCGGCCGGCGTCCGCCTGCTCGGGATCGACCTGCTCGACGTCGTGGACGCCGTCAACGCCAAGTGAAGGCGGTCCCGCCGCTGCAGGGCTTGACGCGCCGCCGCGTTCGCGGCGGGGTGATGCGGTCGCGCAAGAGGGTGCGCGGCGTCTGACCGAAAGTCCGCTCCATGATCAAGCGCCTAGACGTGCGGGACTACATCCGCACCATCCCCGACTTCCCCCATGAGGGGATCATGTTCCGCGACGTGACGACGCTGTTCGGCGACCCCCGCGGTTTCCGCATGGCCATCGACCTGCTGCTGCACCCGTATGCGGGGCTGCGGATCGACAAGGTGGCGGCGCTGGAGGCGCGCGGGTTCATCCTCGGCGGCGCTGTGGCGCACCAGCTTTCGGTCGGGTTCGCGCCGATCCGCAAGAAGGGCAAGCTGCCCTGGAAGACCATCGCGCAGGAATATCAGCTCGAATACGGCGAGGCGATCGTCGAGGTCCACGAGGACGCGATCCTGCCCGGCGAGCAGGTGCTGGTGGTGGACGACCTTCTGGCGACCGGGGGCACGGCGGAGGCCGGCATCAAGCTGATCGAGCGGCTCGGCGGCGAGGTCGTCGGCTGCTGCTTCGTCATCGACCTGCCGGATCTCGGTGGGCGCAGTCGTCTTGAGGCGCTGGGCGTGGACGTCCATGCGCTCTGCGCCTTCGAGGGCGGTTGACCGGGGTGCACGCGCGCTCGTCGGCGCCGCAGGCGAGACAGCCTGCGGCGCGGGCGGCTTCAGTAGTTGGAGGGGAACATCGCGCGGCGGGCTTCGTCGTCCATCTCTGTCTTGAAGCCGGCGTCGGCCCCCAGCGCCAGCGCCTTCCGCGCCGCGGGGCGAGCGGAGATATCGGCGTGCCAGCGCTTGAGGTTGGGGAAGTCGTCGAACCGCTCGGGGCCTTCGAGGATCAGCGGCAGCGGGTTCGTCCAGCCCCATGCCGCCATGTCGACGATGGTGTAGGCGTCGCCGAGCACATAGGGGTTGCCGCCGATCTTGCGGTCGATGATCGCGAAATGGCGTGCGGCCTCCTTGCGGTAGCGGTTGACCGCGTAGGGCAGCGTCTCCGGCGCCATGCGGCCGAAATGCACCGACTGGCCGTTGTAGGGGCCGAGCCCGGTCGCGACGAACATCAGCCACGAGAGCAGCGCGGCGCGGTCGTCATGGAGGAACTTGCCGGTCTTCTCGGCCAGGTACAGCAGGATGGCGTTGCTGTCGAACACCACGGCGCCGCCGTCCTCGATCACCGGGGCCTTGGCGTTGGGGTTCAGCGCGAGGAACTCCGGGCTGTGCTGTTCGCCGCGGCGCGTGTCGACCCTGACCGGCTCGTATTCGAGCCCGGCCTCTTCGAGAAAGAGCGCGACCTTCCTTGGGTTCGGCCCGGTGTTGTAGTGAAAGCGGATCATCGCGCTGAGGTCCTTTCCCGGCGTTGGAGCCGGGCAGAAGTAGCGGGGCCGGGCCCGGCCGTCCAATGACGATCCTGAATGTGCCGCCCGGCGCGTGGGGGCGCCGGGCGTCGTGGCCTTCTTCGCGGCTCAGGAGCCGGGCGAGACGCTGGCGAGGTAGGCCGCGACGTTGGCGCGATCATCGTCGCTCGGCAGCTTGTAGGCCATGTTCGAGCGGGCCTTGCTGTCGTCGAGCTTGGCGCGGAGATAGTCGCGCGGGTCGGCGAGGTAGGCGGCGATCTCCGCCTCGGTCCAGGTGAAGCCGGTCGCGCCGAGCGCTTCGAGAGACTTGCCGTAGCGCTTGAAGTCCTCACCGGACGCCGCGACGCGGCCGACGATGCCGTAGAGGTTCGGGCCGGTCTTGCCGCCCTTCACGAGCGTGTCGCCGCCGTCGGTGACGACCATGTGGCACGTCCGGCACGCCTTCTCGAACGTCGCCTCGCCGGCCGCCGGGTCGGCGGCCTGCGCGGCGCCGCCGATGAGCGTCGCCGCGACTGCGGCCGTGATCAGGTACTTCATGAAGCGTCTCTCCCTGCTTCCCTAGAATCCGCGGCGGCTCTCCGCCGCTCACGCATGAGGTATAGCGCGTCGCGCGGGACCGCGCAGCGGGGCGCGACGGCGTTACGCACGCCCGAATGTTTCATCGAACGCGGCGCGTAGCGCAACATCCGCATCCGCCATCGTCGCGGTGACGCCGAGATCGGCGAGGCTGGTGACGCCGTGCCCGCTGATCCCGCAGGGCACCACTCCGGCGAAGCGCGCGAGGTCGGGCTCGACGTTGAGGGCGACGCCGTGGAAGGAGACCCAGCGGCGCACGCGCACGCCGATGGCGGCGATCTTGTCCTCTGCGGGCGCGCCGTCCGGCAGCGGCGGCTTGTCGGGCCGCGCCACCCAGACGCCGACGCGCCCCTCCCGGCGCTCGGCGCGGATGTTGAAGCGCGCGACCGTCGCGATCATCCAGTCTTCGAGCAGCCTGACGAACCGCTTCACGTCGCGCCCGGCGCGGTCGAGGCGCAGCATGGCGTAGGCCACGCGCTGACCTGGGCCGTGATATGTGTACTGGCCGCCGCGGCGCGTCCCGATCACGGGCAGGCCGCCGGCGTCGAGCAGGTGCTCGGGTCTCGCCGATGGGCCGGCGGTGTAGAGGGGCGGGTGCTCAAGCAGCCAGACCAGCTCCGGCGCCGCGCCCGCGGCGATCGCGGCGACGCGCGCCTCCATCTCGGCGAGGGCTTCGGCGTAGTCCACCGGCGCGTCGCTCACGCGCCATTCCGGGGGCATGAACGCCGCATCGCGCGATGTGTGCGGGGCCTCTTCACAAGCGCGATTCACCCCGCTATACCCCGCGCCCAGTGCGGTCGTGGCGGAATTGGTAGACGCGCAGCGTTGAGGTCGCTGTGGGGTAACTCCCGTGGAAGTTCGAGTCTTCTCGACCGCACCATCATCATCCTGAAATCACTCCCCGGCGCGCCGGCCCGGCCGGCTGGCGCGGATGCGCGCGCTGAGCACGATCACGGGGATCATGCCGACCGCGACGATCACCAGCGAGGGCGTCGCCGCCTGCGTGAGGCGCTCGTCGGAGGCGAGGCGATGCGCCTGCACCGCCAGGGTGTCGAAGTTGAACGGGCGCATGATCAGCGTCGCCGGCAACTCCTTCATCACGTCGACGAAGACGATCAGCGCCGCGGTCAGCAGCGCGCCGCTGAGGATGGGCGCGTGCACCCGCGCCAGCGCGCCGGCCGGCCCCGCGCCGAGCGTGCGCGCCGCGTGGTCCATCGACGGGGTGATCTTGCCGAAGCCCGCGTCGACCGTGTTGAGCGCGACGGCGAGAAAGCGCACCAGATAGGCGAAAAGCAGCACGCCGATGGAGCCGCTCAGCAGCAGGCCGGTGGAGACGCCCAGCGCCTCCCGCGCCCAGGCGTCGAGCCCGTTGTCGAGCGCCGCCAGCGGGATCATCACGCCCACCGCGATCACGCCGCCCGGTATCGCGTAGCCCATGCCGGCGACCCTGTTGGCGCAGGCCGTCAGCCGCCCGGGCGCCAGCCGCTCGGCGTAGGCCAGGATCACCGCCGCCAGCACGCAGAGCGCGGCGGCCAGCGCGGCCAGCGTGATCGAGTTCAGCGTGAAGCGCAGATAGCGCGGGCCGAACAGGCTGTGGCCGTCGCGCAGCGCCATCTCGCCCAGCATCGCCAGCGGCGCGACGAAGCCGAGCAGCACGGGCAGCGCGCAGGCCAGCGCAGCCGCCGCCGCCCTCCACCCGCGCAGCCGAAAACACGCGAGCGCCTCGAAGCCGCCGGCGGGATGGTAGCGCGCCGCGCGCCGCTGCGCCCGCTCAAGCGCGACCAGCGCCAGCACGAAGATCAGCAGGCAGGCCGAGAGCTGCGCCGCGGCGATGCGGTCGCCCATCGCGAACCAGGCGCGGTAGACGCCCGTCGAGAAGGTCTGCACGCCGAAATGCGCGACCGCCCCGAAATCGGACAGCGTCTCCATCAGCGCCAGCGCGACGCCGGTGACGACGGCGGGGCGCGCCATCGGCAGCGCCACCCGGCGAAAGGCGCCCCAGGGCCCCAGGCCCAGCGTTCGCGCCACGTCGAAGGCCCGCGCCGACTGCTGCAGAAAGGCCGCGCGCGCAAGCAGATAGACGTAAGGGTAGAGCACCAGCACGAACATCAGCGCCGCGCCTCCCAGCGAGCGCACCTCGGGGAACCAGTAGTCCCGCGGCCCCCAGCCCGTCGCGTCCCGCAGCGCGGTCTGCACCGGGCCGGGATGGTCGAGCAGCGCGGTGTAGGCGTAGGCCATCACATAGGCGGGAAAGGCGAGGGGGGCGGCGAGCGCCCACTCGAACGCCGCCCTGCCGGGAAAGCGGCACATCGTCACCAGCCACGCGGCGCCCACGCCCACCGCGCCGGCGCCGAGCGCCACCATGGCCCCCAGCGCGAGCGTGTTGGAGACGTAGAGCGGCAGCACCGTGTCGACCATGTGCCGCCACGCGCCCTGGCTCGGCATGGCGAGCGCGCCGATCACGCCGAGGATCGGCGCAGCCACGAGCGCGGCGAGCAGGATGGCGCCGATGGACAGGGCGCCGGTCGCGCGGTCGCGGGCGGGGGCCCTGCGGTCGCTGTCGGCGCGAGGGTCGACCGCGGCCGTCACTGCGGCGCCTCGGCGCTGGTCGGAGTTTCGTTCATGGCGAAGACCTAGCGCCGGGCGCCGCTCCGCGCAACGCGACCGGGCCGGGGCGTGCGGCGTGGGGCGCTCAGTGCAGCGTCGCCCTGCGCTCGCGCCCGTCCATCACCAGTCGCGTGGGCGCGCGGGGGTCCACGGCCTCTATCGTCATCGCCGCGATCTCCTGCACCGGCCCCTTCGCGCGGCGCACGCCGGTGTCGAGCATCAGCCGCAGCAGGCCGTCGGGATGCAGGGCGCAGTCCGTCGGGGTGATCTGTTCGAAGCCGCGGACGCGCCCTTCCTCCATCTCGGCGAAGGCGAAGACGGCGCCGCCGGCGGTCTGCGCCACGCCGACGCCGGGGGCCAGCGCCGCGGGCGCCTCGCTGGGCGCGCCGCCCGACAGCGCGTCGAACAGGCGCGCGCTGTCCACCAGCCGCGCCGTCAGACGCCAGGCGAGGCCGCGGCCGCGCCGCGCCTCGATGGCGCGCATGAGGTCCGAGTCGGCCACGCGCGCGGCGACCGAGTTCTCGAAGGGCGCGCCGTCATATTCCGCCTCGCGCCAGTCGAGCGCCTGTCCGCGCGCGCCGGCCCGCCAGAGGGGGAGTTCGGCGCGGCCCCAGCGGCTGTCCCACCGCCGCCAGACATGGTCGAGCACGCGGGCCGCCGGCGTCGCGCCGGACGCCATCCAGCGCTCGAAGTCGGCGATGCGCATCGGCGCGCCCGCGTCGCCGAACACCGCGGAGGCGAGCAGCGCCGGCTCGTCGTCGCGCGGATCGGGCGCGGAGGCGGGGTTCTCCACCCCGTCGGCCGCCGGCCAGCCCAGCGCGCGCGGCCAGGCCACGGCGAACTTGAACGCGTGCTCGCGCAGCGTCTCCAGCGCCATTGCCCGCGCCATGTCCTCGGCCTCCGCCCCCACCGGGGCGGGCAAGCCGAAGGCGGCGCGCGCGGCGGCCTCATGGGCCAGCGGGCAGCTGTCGCACATCAGCCCGGCGAGGCGGGCCGCCTCTGCCGCGGGCTTTCCGGCCATCATGCGCGAGAGGGAGATCGGCGTGGGAGCGTCCACCACCGCTTTCAGTCCGCCGCCGCGTCGGGCGACCGTCACGATAAGGGCGCCGCCGTCGATCATGTCGCATCACCGTAGTCGTTTGGGCGACCGCATCGACCCGTGGGCCCGCGGCCATGCGCTCCCTGCCCATATGGCAGGCGCCACATGCGGGAACGTGCTGAGAGAGTGAGCCAACGCCGCGGCGGGGGGCTATGCGATCAAGGCGCCATAGGCGACGGCGTGGCCGCGCGCGGCCCCGAATTGACGAGCCGTCATAGCGGGATGCAGGGCGCCCGCGTCAGTCGGACGCAGCGCCCGGGCCCTCGGCGCCGGCGTCGTTCAGGCTTCGTCCGCCGCCGACGGGGTCGCCGGCGCCGTGAACCAGAAGGCTGCGCCGCCGCCCGGCGCCGCCGCGACGCCGATCTCGCCGCCCATGCCGTGGACGATCTCGCGCGCCACGGCGAGGCCCAGCCCGAGCCCGCCGTGGCGGCGCGTCACCGAGTCGTCGCCCTGCCTGAAGGGCTCGAAGATCGCCTCGCGCTGCGCCTCGGGGACGCCGGGGCCGGTGTCGGCGACCGTGAACCGCAGGGCGCGGCCCCCGGCCTCGGTCCCCGCCGTGATCGTCACGCCGCCGCTGACCGTGAACTTGGCCGCATTGCCGGCGAGGTTGATCAGCACCTGCCGGATCATCCGCGCGTCGCCGCGCCATGTTCCGGACGGAGCGGCGGCGGCCAGCCTGAGCCCCTTCCCGAGCGCGATCGCGCGAATCGGGTCGAGGGCCGCCTCGCACAGGGCGCGCGGCTCGAAGGTCTCGGAACGGTGCACCGCCGCGCCGGCCTCGATGCGGGCGAGGGCGAGCACGTCCTCGATGATCGCGAGCAGGGAGAGCCCGGAGCTCTCGATCGCCTTCAGCCGCGCCACGACCTCCGGGCGGTTTTCGGCGGCGAGCAGCAGCGCCGTCATGCCCAGCACGCCGTTGAGCGGCGTCCGCACCTCATGGCTCATCTTCGCGAGGAAGTCCCGCCGCATCCGCGCGATCTCCTCCGCGGCGGCGCGCGCCTCCATCAGCGCCGACACGTCGCTGTTGACGCCGATGACGCTGGTGGGCCTGCCCTGCGGGTCGCGCAGCGCCGCCGCGCGCGAGCGCCACCACACCCACGAGCCGTCGCGGCGGCGGATGCGATAGGTCTCGTCGAAGGGTTCGCCGTCGATGCGGCACCGGTCCGACGCCGCCATGACGCGCTCGACGTCGTCGGGGTGGAGGCGGCGGAGCCAGCTGTCGAGCAGGTCGGGGAAGCTCTCCGCGTCGTAGCCGAGCATCTCGCGGTAGCGGTCGCTGTACTTGACGCGGCGGCCGGGAACCTCAAGCTCCCAAAGCCCGTCGAGGGAGGCGTCGACGGCGATGCGAAGTCGCGCCTCTCCCAGCGCCGCCTGCGCCTGCGCGCGCTCCTCCTCCGTGACGTCGACCAGCACGGCGACGATCAGCGACCGCGCGTCGCGCCGCAGCGTGGTGAGGCGGGCGCGGTAGGGGCGCAGGGCGCCGTCGGCGCAGCGCTGCTCCACGCGCAGGGCGACGGCGCGTTCCCGCCCCTCCAGCAGCGGCGCGAGGCTGAGCCGGAGCCCGTCAGCGTCGAACGCCGGCCAGAAGTCGGCGGGCCCGACCTCAGAGAGCCGCTCCGCGGCGAGCCCGAGACTGCGGCGGGCCTCCTCGTTGAGCATCTCGTAGAGAAAGCTCCGCGCGTCGAAGATGTGGATCTCGGACGTCACGCTGTCGACGACGTCCGCGAGCAGATCGGCCCTTCGCCGGCTCTCCTCCAGCGCCTTCTCCGCCGCGCGTTCGGCCGTGACGTCGCGCTGTATCGACATCCACAGCCGCGGGCGGCCCGGCTCCCCGCCCTCGACCGGCACCGGCAGATAGCTCGCGTCGACCCAGAACGGCTCGCCGTTCTTGCGATAGTTGACGAAACGCTCGCGGCGCGGGCGCCCCGCCCGACGCGCCTCGGCGAGGCGCGCGATCGTTTCGGCGTCGGTGAGGGGGCCGCGCAGGAAGGCCGGGGTGCGGCCGACGATCTCCGCCGGCGAATAGCCGGTCATCGCGCAGAATCCGGCGTTGCACCACAGGATGAGCGGCGCAGGCGCGTCGGGGTCGGCGTCCACTAGCACGATGGCGTCGTCGCCGTAGGCCTCCGTCTGGGCGATCAGGTCGTCGATCGCTGATTTCGGGAGCTTCACGGCGAAACCCGCCATCCGTGGCATGCGCGCTAGAGCGCGGTGGAACATTCTCACGGCATCTGGATATATGCGGTTTTCCGAATCGGAAAGGCGTCCGGATGCGCGTGGCGTTCCGAAAGATGCACGGAATCGGTAACGATTTCGTCGTGCTCGACCTGCGCGACGGGGCTCCCGCCCCGACGCCGGCGCTCGCGCGCGCGCTCGCGGATCGTCATCGGGGCGTGGGCTTCGACCAGCTCGTGACGCTGTCGCCGGCCGAGGCCGGGTCCGGCGCGGACGCCGTCGTGGGCTTTCTCAACGCCGACGGCTCGCCTTCGGGCGCGTGCGGCAACGGCGCCCGCTGCGCGGCGCTGCTGCTGATGGAGGAGAGCGGGCGCGACAGCGTCGCCCTGCGCACTGAGGCGGGCCTGCTGACGGCGCGCCGCGCCTCCGACGGCTTGATCACGGTGGACATGGGGCCGCCGAGGCTCGGCTGGCGCGAGGTTCCGCTGGCCTTCGAGGCCGACGTCGACGCGCCGCCGCTCTCGACGCCGCATCCGGCGACCGCCGTCTCCGCCCTGTCGATGGGCAACCCCCATTGCGTGCTGTTCGTGGCGGACGCCGAGGCGGCGCCGTTGGAGACGCTGGGGCCGGCGCTCGAGCGCGACCGGCTGTTTCCCGAGCGCGCCAACGTCGAGTTCGCCCAGGTGATCGACCGCGGCGCGGTGCGCGCGCGCGTGTGGGAGCGCGGGGCGGGCGTGACGCTGGCCTGCGGCTCGGGCGCCTGCGCGGTCGGCGTCGCCGCGATGCGGCGCGGGCTGGTCGATCGGCGGGTCGCCGTGCGGCTGGACGGCGGGACGCTGACGATCGAGTGGCCCGAGACGCCCGGCGCCGGCGTGCTGATGACCGGCCCCGCCGCGACGGTGTTCGACGGCGAGCTGAGCGCCGGGTTCCTCGCCGGCGTGGAGGCCGCATGAACGCCCGCGCCGCGCCCCCGATCTTCGAGACCTTCGGCTGCCGGCTCAACGCCTACGAGACCGAGGGCATGAAGCGCATGGCCGAGGCGGGCGGGCTGGAGGGCGCGGTGGTCGTCAACACCTGCGCCGTCACCGCCGAGGCCGTGCGCCAGGCCCGCCAGCGCATCCGCCGCCTGCGCCGCGAGAACCCCGGCGCGCGCCTCATCGTGACGGGATGCGCCGCGCAGACCGAGCCGGAGACCTTCGCGGCGATGCCCGAAGTCGATCTCGTGCTCGGCAACGCCGAGAAGATGCGCCCGGAGGCCTGGACGCCGGATTTCATCGGGGCCGCGCAGCGGGTGACGGTGGAGGACATCTTCGCCGCGCGCGAGACCTCCGGCCACATGCTCGACGGCTTCGGCGCGCGCTCGCGCGCCCATGTGATGATCCAGAACGGCTGCGACCACCGCTGCACCTTCTGCGTGATCCCCTTCGGCCGCGGCGACTCGCGCTCCGCCGCGGCGGGCGAGGTGGTCGAGCAGGTGCGCCGCCTCGTCGCCGCTGGCTACAATGAGGTCGTGCTGACCGGGGTGGACCTGACGAGCTGGGGCGCCGACCTGCCGGGCGCGCCGCGGCTCGGCGCGCTGGTGCGGCGCATCCTGCGGCTCGTCCCGGAGCTGCCGCGCCTGCGGCTCAGCTCCATCGACAGCGTCGAGGCGGACGAGGATCTCTTGGCCGCCTTCGCCGAGGAGCCGCGGCTGATGCCGCACCTGCATCTGAGCCTGCAGGCCGGCGACGACATGATCCTCAAGCGCATGAAGCGCCGGCACCTGCGCGCGGACGCGATCGGCTTCTGCGCCCGGCTGCGCGCGCTGCGGCCCGGGATGACCTTCGGCGCCGACCTCATCGCCGGGTTTCCGACCGAGACCGAGGACATGTTCGGCAATACGCTCGATCTGGTGGAGGCGTGCGGGCTGACCTGGCTGCATGTCTTTCCCTACTCGGCGCGCAGCGGCACGCCGGCGGCGCGGATGCCGCAGGTCGCCAAGCCGGTGCGTCTCGAACGCGCCGCGCGGCTGCGAGCGCTCGGCGACCGGCGGGCCGCCGCCTGGGCGCGTTCGCGCATCGGCGGGCGGGAGGCCTGCGTCGTCGAGACACCGAGGACGGGGCGCACCGAGGGCTTCGCGGAGATCGCCTTCGCAGAGGCGCGTGCGCCCGGCGCGCTGACCGAGGCCGTCGTGGCGGGCGCGGACGGCGCGAGGCTCGTCGCGGCGCCGGCCTGACGCCGCTTCCGCCCGGCAGGCCCCCGGCAGGCCCCCGTCAGCGGCGATCGGTCCCCGATCGCGGCTGACGGCCTGATCCGCCGGCGGCGTCGCTGCGGGTCGGATGCGGGAGCCTATCCCCGACCCTGCGGTTGAGGCGGGCGCCAAGGTCGCCGCCGCCGGCGACGGCCGCCGATCGCCGGCCGCCCATGCCGCTCTCGCCGCGCATTCCCGGCCCGGAGCTTGCGGCCCGCAGGCGCGCGGAACGGCGCGGGACGCGCGCGCCTCGACCCCGCGTCTGAGGGTCGGGTGGCGACGCGCAGCGCGGGCGGCGACGAACGGGGCAAAGGCCGTCCCGATGGGCGCCGGCATGTCGCGGACGGACGGCTTGGCCGCGGCGCGGGCGATTCGCGGGCTCGTCGCGTCGACGCCGGCCCCGCCGATCACCGCGATGACCGGCGCCCGCCATGGCGGGCGAGAGCGAGGGCCCGGCGCCGCAGGGCGTGGACGAACTCCTCCGCCGGCCGATCGAACCAGAGCGCTCGCGAGAAGGCTCAGGCGCGCAGGCGCCGCCGCGCGCCGCCGCGCCGACCGCCTGACCGCGACCGCGGCCGGCGGGCGTCTTTCGCCGCCGCGCGCGGCGCCTTAAAGCTTGCGGCCACGCGACGGAGGCCGCTCGATGTCCTTTTTCAGCAAGCTGCGCCAACGGCTGACCCGCTCCTCCTCGAAGATCGAGGAGGGGGTGGACGCGCTGGTGGGCGGCGGCGATGCGGATCGGGCGGCGCCGGAGCAGCCTGCGGCGCCGCCCGCGCCGGCTCCCCGGTCCCCGGCCGCTCAGGCTCCGGAAACTTCCGCGTCCGTCGCGCCCGCTGCGCCGCCGGCCGCCGCACCGCCCGCTCCGATCGAGGCCGCTCCGATCGAGGCCGCTCCGGTTCCGCCTGCTCCTGTTCCGCCTGCGCCAGACGCCCGGCCTCCCGCATCGCGGCAGTCCGCGGCGCCCGCCGCGCCGCAAGATGAGCGCGCGCCGTCGAAGCCGCCGGAGCAGCCGAGGCCGTCGGCCACCCCGCCTGCGCCGACGGCCGAGCCGGTGAGGCCGTCGCCGCAACCTTCCGGCCAGCAGCCCGCCCAGCAGCCCGCCCCGCAGCCAGCCCAGCAGCCTGGGGCCGCTCCGCCGGCCGCGGCGCCGCCCCCCCGCGGCTTCTTCGCGCGGCTGACGGGCCGCGCCGCGCCGGCGGCCGGGCCAGCGGACGCCGCGCCGCCGCCCCCGCCATCCCCGCGAGAGGCGCCGCGCAGGGCGCTCGACGACGCCATGCTGGAGGGGCTGGAGGAGCTGCTGATCTCCGCCGATCTCGGCGTCGAGACCAGCCTGCGCGTCGCCGCCAACATCGCCGAGGGGCGCTTCGGCCGCCGCGTCAGCGCCGACGAACTGCGCGCGCTGCTCGCCGCGGAGGTCGCGCGCATCCTCGAGCCCGTGGCGCGCCCGCTGCCGATCTACCCGAAACGTCCGCAGGTGGTGCTGGTCGTCGGCGTCAACGGCTCCGGCAAGACGACGACCATCGGCAAGCTCGCCAGCCAGCTGAAGGCGGCCGGCAAGTCGGTGGTGATCGCCGCCGGAGACACCTTCCGCGCCGCCGCCGTCGAGCAGCTCGCGATCTGGGGCGAGCGCGCCGGGGTGCCGGTGATGAAGGCCGAGCAGGGCTCCGACCCCGCCGCGCTGGCCCATGACGCGCTAGCCCGCGCCCAGGCCGAGGGCGCCGACATGCTGCTCATCGACACCGCGGGCCGCCTCCAGAACAAGGGCGACCTGATGGAGGAGCTGGCCAAGATCGTCCGCGTCCTGCGCAAGCGCGACCCCGACGCCCCGCACAACACGGTGCTGGTGCTCGACGCCACCACCGGCCAGAACGCCCTCAATCAGGTGGAGGTGTTCCAGAAGGTCGCCGACGTGACCGGGCTGGTGATGACCAAGCTCGACGGCACCGCCAAGGGCGGCGTGCTGGTGGCGCTGGCCGACCGCTTCGGGCTGCCGATCCACGCCGTCGGCGTCGGCGAGGCGATCGACGACCTGTCGCCCTTCGACCCCGACGAGTTCGCCCGCGCGCTGACCGGAGCGGAGCGCGTCGGATGATCGCGCCCTACACCGTCGTCCTGACGAGTTGCGGCCGTTTCGACCTGCTGGAGCCGACGATCGTATCGCTGGTGGCGACGCTCGACGCGCCGCCGGCCGACTTCATCGTCATCGAGGACAGCGGCGACGAGGCCGTGCGCGAGATCGTCCGACGCGCGGCGCCGGAGGCCCGGGTGATCGTCAACGAGACGCGGCTCGGTCAGATGCGCTCGATCGACCGCGCCTATGCGGAGGTCGGCACGGACTGGGCGTTCCATTGCGAGGACGACTGGGAGTTCGGTCGCCCGGGCTACCTCACGGAATCCTTCGCCTTGCTGCGCGCGTTCCCGCAATTCAGCATGGTGGGACTGAGGGCGCAGGCCGAGCTGAACCCGCTGGTGCGCTCTGCGGCCGTCGAGGAGGCCGAGGGCGTGCGCTTCTTCCGTCTCGACCCGGCGCTGCACCCCGAGTACTTCGGCTACAGCTTCAATCCGGGCCTGCGACGCATGGCGGACCTGCGGGCTCTCGGCCCGCTCGCCGGCGTCGGCGGGGAGGAGGACGTCAGCTGGACCATGAAGCGGCGCGGGCTGCACATGGTCAACCTCGCCGACCCCGCGGTGCGCCACATCGGCTGGGAGCGGCACGTGGACGACCCGACGACCCGCGCCAAGGCCAGAAAGCTCGGCCAGCGCCTCGCCCGATCCTTCCGGAAGCGGATCAAGCGGCTGCGCCGCGCGCTGGGAGCGACCCGGTGACCGCACCCGGCAGGGCGCCCGTCTCGGCCTATGTCCGCACGCTCAACGAGGCGCGCATGATCGCCGACGTCGTCGCGGCGGCCCTCGGCGTCGCCGACGAGGTGGTGGTCGTCGACAGCGGCTCCACGGACGGCACGCAGCGGATCGCGGCTGCGAGCGGAGCGCGCGTGATCGACCAGCCGTGGCTCGGCAACGGGCTGCAGAAGCGCGCGGCGGAGGAGGCGTGTCGGCACGACTGGCTCCTCGACCTCGACGCGGATGAGATCGTCTCGCCCGATCTCGCCACCGAGATCCGGGCGCTCTTTGCGAAGGGCCCTCCGCCGGAGGCGGCCTACGCGCTGCGCCTCGTGACCCAACCTCCCTACGGAGCCCTGTGGGCGGACTTCTCCGTGGCCTCGCGCGTCAAGCTCTACGATCGCCGCAAATTGCGCATGCCGGAGCACCGGGCGTGGGACCAGCTGGAGATGAAGGGCGCGAGGGCCGGGCGCCTGGCGGGAGACCTGATCCATCACTCCTTCACGGGAATCGCGCAGGCCGCCGACAAGCTCAACAAGGTCAGCACCGCGCGCGCGCGAGAGGCGCGTCTGAAGCCGTATCCGGTCGTGATCTGTCGCGTGCTGGCCGCCCTGCCGTTCTACTTCCTGCGCCACTATCTGCTGCGCGGCCTGTGGCGGGCCGGGGTCTACGGCTTCGCGATCTCGATGAACTCAGCCTATGGCCGCTGGCTTCGCGACGTGAAGATGCTGGAGGCCCACTATCGCGCGGGGCGCGGGCCGGGCGCGCAGGCTGCGGGAAAATCCCCGAGATAGTCGCTGATCCGCGCGGGCCAGAGCTGACCCTCCGCATGCTCGCGGGCCGCCGAGCCCAGCCGGGTCAGACGGGCGCGATCGGCCAGGAGCGCGCCGAGCGCGGCCGTGACCTCCTCCTGACTTTCGCCGTCGCAGAGCATCCCGGTCCGTTTGTGCGCCACCGCGTCCGCGGAGCCGCCGGCGTCGCCCGCCAGCGCAGGCGTTTCCGCCAGCGCCGCCTCGAGGTAGACCATGCCGAATGATTCCCGCCGTCGCCCCACCGCCCGCGTCGGCATCGTGAAGAGGTCCGCCGCGGCGTAGAGCGCCGCCTTGCGGGCGCCCTGAACGAAACCGACGAAGCGCACGCGGTCCTCGCAGTTCGTCGTGCGCGCCAGATCCTCCAGCCGGGCGCGATCGGGCCCGTCGCCGGCCACAACCAGCGAGACCTCCGGATGGCGCGCGCTCAGTTCCGGCAGCGCCGCGATGACGCGGTCGACGCCCTTCAGCGGCTCGAGCCGCGCGACGCAGAGCAGCCGGGGGCCGCCGGCCAGAGGCCATGCGGCGCAGGCGAGCGCCTTCTCGTCGTCATCCGCCGGCGCAGGGGCCGCGATGGGCGGCGTGCGCAGGGCCAGCGCGACGCCCGGCGGCGCCAGCGCCTCGAGGCGCTCCAGCGCCAGTCGCGAGGCCGCCAGCACCGTCGTCGCCTTGGCCAGCGCGGCCCGCACGCGCCGCGCGCGCCTGTCGGTCGGCCCTTCGGGCAGTTCGTTGCCGTGCGCGTGACAGACGACCCGCGCCGCGCCGCCCAGCCATGCGTGCTCCAGGCTCTTCCAGCTGTCGGCGTAGACGACGTCCACCGACTGTGCGGCCCATCGCGCGGCCAGCCCCTTGAGGCGCCGGCGCAACGGCCGCGGCCCGCCGAAACGTCTGACCGAGTAGGCCGCGCCGGCGTCGTGCCGGGCGCCGCCGCGCGCCGCATCGGCCAGGACCGTCACCTCAACGCCCTGTCGGGACAGCGTTTCCGCCAGCGCCCCCATCCAGGCCTCGATGCCGCCGAGGCGCGGCGGAAAGCACTGGACCAGCAGCAGGGCGCGACGGCGCGGCATCGGCGCGGGCATTGAGCGGACCTCCTTGGACGGCGACGCTTCTATAGGCTTGGGCCCGGCGACGCGACCCTCCTTCCACCGGTTGCGCGATTGGCCCATGACTGCGTCATGAGCCAGCGCCCCGAAATCCTCTGGCCGCTCTTCGCGGAACTCGCCGACCTGCCCGGCGTCGGCGCCAAGACCGCCGCGCTGTTTGCAAAGCTCGGCGTCGTCCGCCCCGCCGACCTGCTGTTTCTCGCCCCCCATGGCGTGATCGACCGCCGCCTGCGCCCGACCGTGCTGGGGCTGGCGGAGGGCGAGACGGCGACCGTGGAGGTCGAGATCGGCGTCCACCATCCCGCCCGCGCGAAAGGAAAGCCCTATCGCGTCAACGTCCGCGACGCCGAATGCGACTTCCTGCTGACGTGGTTCCACGCGCGGGAGGACTGGGTGCGCCGCATGGCGCCCATCGGCGCGCGCCGCATCGTCTCGGGCCGGGTGGAGATCTTCGACGGCGTGCGGCAGATGACCCATCCCGACCACCTGATGACCGAGGCCGAGGCCGCCGCGCTGCCGCCCTTCGAGCCGGTCTATCCGCTCACCCAGGGCCTGGGGCAGCGCATCGTGGCCAAGGCCGTGGCCGCGGCCCTCGACCGCGCTCCGGCGCTGCCCGAGTGGCTCGACCCGGCCTTCCAGGCGGCGCGGGGCTGGCCGGGCTGGCGCGAGGCGGTGCGTGCGCTGCACGCGCCGCAGGGCGCGGGCGCGCTGGAGGCCGACGACCCCGCCCGCGAACGGCTCGCCTATGACGAACTGCTGTCGCACCAGCTCACGCTGGCCATCGCCCGCGCGAAGTTCCGCCGCAAGAAGGGCCGGCCAAGCCGCGGCGACGGGCGGATGCGCGAGAAGGTGCTCACCGGGCTGCCCTATGCGCCCACCGCCGCGCAGGCCCGCGCCGTCGCGGAGATCGAGGCCGACCTCGCCGCGCCGCAGCGGATGCACCGGCTGCTGCAGGGCGACGTCGGCTCCGGCAAGACGCTGGTGGCGCTGATGGCGATGCTGGCGGTCGCGGAGGCCGGCGGTCAGGCGGCGCTGATGGCGCCGACGGAGATACTGGCCCGCCAGCACGCCGAGGGGCTGGCCCCGCTGGTCGAGGCCGCCGGCGCCCGCCTCGCCCTGCTGACCGGGCGCGACAAGGGGGCGGGCAGGGCGGAGACGCTCGCCGCCGTCGCGGCGGGCGACGTCGACATCGTGATCGGCACCCACGCGCTTTTCCAGCGCGACGTGGCGTTCGACGACCTGCGCCTGGCCGTCATCGACGAGCAGCACCGCTTCGGCGTGCGCCAGCGCATGGAGCTGGGCGCCAAGGGCGCCGCGGCCGACGTTCTGGTGATGACCGCGACGCCGATCCCCCGCACGCTCGCGCTCGCGGGCTACGGCGACATGGACCTCAGCGTGCTCGACGAGAAGCCGCCGGGGCGCACCCCGGTCGAGACGCGCCTCGTCTCGATGGCGCGGATGGAGGAGGTGGTCGAGCGGCTCGGCGCGGCGCTGACGGGCGGCGCGCGGGCCTACTGGGTGTGCCCGCTGGTCGAGGGCTCCGACGTCTCCGACCTCACCGCCGCCGAGGACCGCTTCGCCGCGCTGAAGGCCCGCTTCGGCGACGCCGCGCGCCTCGTCCATGGCCAGATGGCGCCTGCGGAGAAGGACGCGGCCATGGCCGACTTCGTCTCCGGCCGCGCGCGGCTTCTGGTGGCGACCACCGTGATCGAGGTCGGCGTGAACGTGCCGGAGGCGACGATCATGGTGATCGAGCGCGCCGAGAGCTTCGGGCTGGCGCAGCTTCACCAGCTTCGGGGCCGGGTCGGGCGCGGGGCGGGGCGCTCGTCCTGCATCCTGCTCTACGGCCCGCTCGGCGAGACGGCGCGCGCGCGACTGACGGCGCTGCGCGACACCGAGGACGGCTTCCGCATCGCGGAGGAGGATCTGCGGCTGCGGGGGCCTGGCGACCTGCTCGGCGCCCAGCAGTCCGGCGCGCCGCTGTTCAGACTGGCGGACCTCGCCCGCCACGGAGAACTGATGCGCGCCGCGCTGGACGATGCGCGGCTCGCGCTGGCGCGCGCGCCCGATCTCGACGACGCGCGCGGCCGCGCCCTGCGGACGCTGCTCTGGCTGCATGGCCGGGATGTGGCGCTGGGGTTCCTCAAGGCGGGGTAGGGTTCGGTTAATGTTCTTTACAATGGGCGGCAGATATGGAACTTTATGCGAACAAACAGAGTCGCAAAGGGGTTCGCCATGCCGTCCTTCCATCAGATCGCGAGCATCGCCGCCCGCGCGCCCTCCCGCGCCGCGCTCGACGCGCTCGGCATGGCGACGCTGGCGGCCTTCATTGTCGCGGGGTTCCAGTTCGGCTGATGCGTCAGGCGTCCGGTCCCGTTTGCGGGGTGCGGTGTGACGGCGCGGATCATCGCCTGCGCCGACGACGTGGCCGAGGGCGTTGCGGCGCTGAGACGGCTCGACCGGCGCTTTGCGCTGGCCCCTTCGCCGCCGCTCCGGCGGGAGCCCGGAGGCTTCGCAGGGCTGCTGCGCATCGTCACGGGGCAGCAAGTGTCGGTGGCGGCGGCGCGCAGCATCTGGACGCGGCTGGAGACGGCGGGCGCAACCTCCGAGGGGGGGCTCGCGGCACTCGACGACGAGGCGCTGCGGGCGTGCGGCCTGTCGGCGCCGAAGATCCGCACGGCGCGCGGGCTGGTCGAGGCTGGCGTCGATTATCCTTCCCTGGCTGAGGTCTCCGAGGCCGAGGCTATGGCGCTTCTCACCGCCCTGCGCGGCGTGGGGCCATGGACGGCGGAGATCTACCTGATGTTCTGCGTCGGACGCGCCGACGTCTTCGCGCCCGGGGATCTGGCGTTGCAGGAGGCGGCCCGCCGCCTCTTCGATCTGCCCGGGCGCCCTGCGGCGAAGGCGCTTGCGGCCCTCGCGCAGGCGTGGTCGCCATGGCGGGCGGTGGCGGCGCGGCTGCTCTGGGCCTATTACGCGGTCGAGACCGGGCGCGAGGGCGCCCCAGGCGAGACCGGGCGCGAGGGCGCCCCAGGCGAAACCGGGCGCGAAGGCGCCCCAGGCGGGACCGGGCGCGAGGGCGCGCCCGGCGCGGGGACGAAAGGCGGGGCGCGATGGCGAACGGATTGAACGGGCCGCGGCGGGCGGCGGCGTCTGGGGCGGCGCGCTCGCTCGTCGTGCTGCTGCACGGCTACGGCGCCGACGGCGAGGATCTGATCGGCCTCGGCGACGCGCTGGCCGGCGTCCTGCCCGACGCCGTCTTCATCGCGCCGAACGCGCCGGAGCCGTGCCGGGTCAACCCGATGGGCCGCCAGTGGTTTCCGATCTCGTGGATCGACGGCTGCTCCGAAGCCGAGATGAACGCCGGCTTCGCGGCGGCGGCGGACTTGCTGCAGGCGTGGCTCGTCGGGGCCATGGCTGCGGAGGGTGTCGCGCCCGCCGCCACGGCGCTGGTGGGTTTCAGCCAGGGCACGATGATGAGCCTGCATGTCGGCCCCCGACTGTCCGAGCCGCTCGCCGGCGTCGTCGGCTTCTCCGGCAGGCTGGCGGATCCGGCGCAGAGGCCGGTGAGCCGCCCGCCGGTCCTGCTCATCCATGGCGACCGCGACGAGGTGATCCCTGTCGCCGCGCTTGACGAGACCCGCGCCGGTCTCGCCGCGCACGGCTTCGCGGTGCGGTGGCATGTCAGCCGCGGCGTCGGCCACGGCATCGCGCCGGACGGGCTTCAGCTAGCCGCGCGGTTTCTCGCGGAGCGGCTGGGCTCCGGCGTCGCCGCGCCCGCGTAATCAAACTGTCGTGCGATGTTGCTAGGGTCCGCTTGCGTCGGCGCCGCAGGCTCATGTTGAGGGTTCAAACGCGCGCTCTCGCCATATATGGTTGACGGCGTGAGGGACAGGTCGGTCCCGTCCCCCGCGCGCCTGCGCGTCGCCCCCGTGGCGCCGCGCGGTGGGATGGGAGATGTCGCCGATGCAGATGCCGTTCGCGAGCAGTTTCGTCCGAAGTCCCGCGGCGCTCCGCGATCATCCAGCCCTCGTCCTCAATGCCGATTACCGCCCTCTCAGCTATTTCCCCCTGTCACTCTGGCCCTGGCAGGAAGCCGTGAAGGCGTCCTTCCTCGACCGCGTAGTGATCGTCGCCGAATACGATACGACCGTGCGCAGCCCTTCCCTCGAGATCCGGCTGCCCTCCGTCGTCGTGCTCAAGGACTACGTCAAGCCCGCGGCCTATCCGGCCTTCACGCGCTTCAACCTGTTCCTGCGCGACGAGTTCACCTGCCAGTACTGCGGCGCCAAGGGGGAGATGACGTTCGACCATGTGCTGCCGCGCTCCCGCGGCGGCCGCACCACCTGGCAGAACGTTGTCGCCGCCTGCGGGCGCTGCAACCTGCGCAAGAGCGACAAGACGGTGAAGGACGCCGGGATGTCGCTCGCGCGCCGCCCGATGCAGCCCACCGCCGCCGAGCTTCAGAACGTCGGGCGCAAGTTCCCGCCGAACCATCTGCACGAAAGCTGGATGGATTACCTGTATTGGGACGCCGAGCTGGAAGCCTGAACCTTCGCCCGCCCGCCGAAGGGCGACGCGGCGAAGGCTGCGGCAGTTGCGAGGCCAAGCGACGCCACCGCATTCCACGCCGCCATCGACAGCCCGAACAACGACCATGCCGCCTCGTCGCAACGCGCCACCGGCGCATCGCGGATCTGGGCGAGCAGCGCATCGGTGCTGAGCCCGGTGATCGGCCCGGCGGCGCAGGTCGACAGCCCCTCCCACCAGCCCTGCTCGACGCCGACATGGAACATCGCGACGCCGGCGCCGCCGAGAAGCGCGAGCGCCGCCAGAGCTATGGCCCACCGCCAGCCGAACCAGGCGCCGGCGCCGGCCAGCACCAGGGCCGCAACGTGCGGCCAGCGCTGCCACACGCAAAGGGTGCAGGGCGCCAACCCTTCGACGAACTGGAACCACAACGCCGCCGCAAGCAGCAGAGCCGACGCCGCCGCGACCAGCGCGCCGATGGTGCGCGGCCTCGCCCCGGTCACGCCAGCCACCGCACGGCGAGGAATCCGCCGAAGAGCAGCACGATCGAGAGCGTCGCGAGCAGACCCAGCCGCCGCTCGATGAACTCGCGCATCTGCGGTCCGAACTTCCACAACAGCCATGCGATCAGGAAGAAGCGCAGGCCGCGCGCGATCACGCTGGAGGCGGTGAACACCCAGAAATCGAGGCCGGTCGCGCCGGAGAAGATCGTGATCACCTTGTAGGGAAACGGCGTCACGCCAGCGAAAAGCACCGCCCAGGCGCCGTAGTCGTTGAAGGTGAGCGCCATCTCCGCGAACTGGTCGAGCTTGCCGTAAAAATCCAGCACCGGCTTGCCGACCTCCTCCAGCAGGAACGCCCCGAGCCCGTAACCCGCGACGCCGCCCAGCACCGAGGCGACGGTGCACACAGTGGCGATGCGCAACGCCCGGTCCGGCCGCGCGAGGATCATCGGGATCAGCAGGATGTCGGGCGGAATCGGAAACACCGAGCTCTCGACGAAGCTGACCGCCGCGAGCGCCCAGAGGGCGTAGGGCGTCTGCGCGAGGCGCAGCGTCCAGTCGTAGAGAGCGCGCAACATGGGCGGAGCTTTAGCCGCCTCTTCGGCGCCGCGCAATCGCGCTTGCTGCGCCGCGGTCACGCTGGCGCGAGCGTCTTCTCGGCGATGATCAGCATGCGGTCGTCAGGGTCGCGGCGCTCACTCATCCCGAGCTTGCGGGCCAGCCCCCGCATGGGCGCGTTCGAGCGCAGGATCGTCCCCCAGACGCGCCTCACGCCAATCTCCGGGCCGACCGAGAGCGCCGTCTCCAGCGCAAGGCGCCCGAGGCCGGCGCCTTGAAGCCGGGAGGCGACCGAGACGGCGAATTCGGCCGCATCGCCGTCGCCGTCGCGCATCAGCCGCGCGCCGCCGCAGAGCCGATGAGGCTCATCGTCGGCGAAGAGCGCCAGCGCGACGTCGCGCGTCTCGTCCACCGTGCAGAGCCGGCGCGCGAGCGGCATCGGCAGGCGGGGCAGGGCGGCGAGCATCCGGCTCAGGCGGTCGTCGGCGTCCTGCTCGGCGTAGGCCTGCACGAGCGCCGGCGCGTCGGCGGGGGTCATGGAGCGGATGGTGTAGAGCCGTCCGTCCCGACCGCGGCACCGCCATAGCCGCGGCCCCCGGCGCGCGACGGCGCCGGGCGCGAGCGCGGCGTCGGACATGTCCACGGCCATGAGCCCGCTCCCGTCGCCCCGCCTACTCAGCCGCGACGGCCGCCTTCGCGCCCTGCAGCCAGCGCCACATCCTCAGCGGCGTCATCGGCATGTCGACATGGCGCACGCCGGCCTCCCACACCGCGTCGAGCGCGGCGTTGGTGACGGCGGCGAGCGCGCCGACGGTGCCGGCCTCGCCGCAGCCCTTCATGCCGATGGCGTTGGCGGTCGAAGGCGTGCCCTCATGGTGGAACGGCATCATCGGCGCGTCGTCGGCGCGCGGCATCGCGTAGTCCATCAGCGAGGCGGAGACGAGCTGGCCGTCCTCGTCCCACACCACATGCTCCGTGATCGCCTGCCCGATGCCCTGCACGACGCCGCCATGCACCTGACCCTGCGCCAGCACCGGGTTCATCAGCACGCCGAAATCGTCGACGACGGTGTACTTGACCACCCGCGTCACGCCGGTCTCGGGATCAACCTCGACCTCGGCGAAATGGGCGCCGTTGGGATAGGAGCGGCCGGGCACGACGGTCTCGCGCTCCTCGGTCAGCAGGTCGTGGCGGCCCTTGGCGCGGGCCTTCGCGACGACGTCCATCACGCCGAGCGTCCGGTCGGTGCCGGCGACGCGGAACTGGCCGTCGGCGAACTCGATGTCGGCGGCGGAGACTTCCAGCTCCTCTCCGGCGAACGGCTTCACGCGGTCGACCCACGCATCGGCGGCGCCCTGGATCGAGCTGCCCTGCATCGTCACCGAGCGCGAGCCGCCGGTGCCGCCGCCATGGGCGATGCGGTCGGTGTCGCCCTGAATGAGCCGGATCTTCTCGAACGGCACGCCGATGCGATCATGCAGGAACTGCGCGAACACCGTCTCGTGGCCCTGACCGTTGGACTGGGTGCCCACATAGAGGTCGATCCCGCCGTCCTCGGCGAACTCGATGCGCGTCGTCTCGTTCTGGTCGCCGAGGATCGACTCGATGTAGTAGGCGAGCCCGAGGCCGCGCAGCCTGCCCTGCGCCGCGCTCTCTGCCTTGCGCGCTGCGAAGCCGGCGACGTCGGCCTCCTTCAGCGCGCGGTCGAGAACGCGGTTGAAGTCTCCCACGTCGTAGTTCTCGCCGACGCAGGTCTTGTAGGGAAATTCGGTGATGAAGTTCTTGCGGCGCAGCGCCAGCGGGTCGACGCCGAGCGTGCGGGCGCAGTAGTCCATCAGCCGCTCCATGGCGTAGATCGACTCGGGGCGGCCCGCGCCGCGATAGGCGTCCACCGGGGTGGTGTTGGTGAAGGTGCCCTTCACGTTCACGAAGAAGGTCTGCACGTCGTAGACGCCGGTCAGCACCTTCGACGCGACGACCGAGGGAATGTAGACGGCGAAGGCGCTGAGATAGGCGCCAAGGCCTGCGAGGGTGGTGAAGCGCACCGCCGTCAGCTTGTGGTCGGCGTCGAAGGCGGCCTCGGCGCAGGTGACGTGGTCGCGGCCCATGACGTCGGTCAGCATCCCCTCGCTGCGCTCGGCGATCCACTTCACCGGGCGGCCGAGCTTCATCGCGGCGTGCGCCAGCGCGAAGTGCTCGGGGTAGTTGAAGGTCTTCATCCCGAAGCCGCCGCCGACGTCGGGGTGGGTGACGCGGACCTGCTCGGGCTTGAGGCCCAGCTTCTTTGCAAGTTCCGCCTTCAGACCCCACGGGCCCTGGCCGTTCATCGCGACGTGCAGCCGCCCGTCCTCCCATGTGGCGACGGCCCCGCGCGTCTCCATCGGGTTGGCGACGACGCGGTTGTTGATCAGGTCGAGGCTGACGGTGTGCGCGGCGGCCCTGAAGGCGGCGTCGGTCGCGGCCTCGTCGCCCATGCCCCAGTCGAAGCAGAGATTGCCCGGCGCCGCCTCATGGAGCTGCGGCGCGCCCTCGGCCAGCGCGCCGGCGGTGTCGGTCACGGCTGGAAGGTCCTTGTAGTCCACGACCACGAGTTCGGCGGCGTCGCGGGCCTGCGGCAGGGTCTCGGCGACCACGAGGACGACGGCTTCGCCGACATGGCGCACGCGGCCGGTCGCCAGAACGGGGCGCGGCGGGCGGGGACACATGGAGCCGTCGCGGTTCTGGAGCTGCGCCGCGTCCATGTCGTTGACGAGCCGACCCTCGAGCTCGGCCGCCGTGATCACCGCCAGCACGCCCGGCGCGGCGCGCGCGGCCTCGACGTCGATCTCCCCGATCTCGGCGTGCGCGACGGTCGCGCGCACGAACACCGCGCGGGTCTCGCCCGCGTGGCGGATGTCCTCGACATAGGAGCCCTTGCCCCGGAGAAAGCGCGCGTCCTCGACGCGCGAGGCGGGCTGGCTGAGACCGAACTTCGTCATGGGGGCGATCCTTGGGCTCTGGCGAGTTGGGCGACGATGGCGCATCGGAGCGCGGCCGACAACTAGACTTCCGCGCCGGAAAGTCGACGCCGCGGGCCGCGCCGCGACCTCGGGCTGCATTGCCTGCGGCGGCCCGTGCGCGCAGGACCGGGCGAAGACCACAATGACCGCAGAACGACAGGGGGAATCGCCATGGCTGAAGACGTCGTCATCCTCGACGGGGCGCGCACGCCCATCGGAACCTTTGGCGGCGCGCTCGCCGGGACGCCGCCGACCGAGACCGCCGCCCATGTGGTGCGCCACGCGCTGGAGCGCTCGGGCGTCGAGGGCCGCCAGATCGGCCATGTGGTGTTCGGCCACGTCATCAACACCGAGCCGAAGGACATGTATCTCGCCCGCGTCGCGGCGGTGAACGGCGGCGTGCCGGTCGAGGCGCCGGCGCTGACGCTGAACCGGCTCTGCGGCTCGGGCGCGCAGGCGGTGGTGTCGGCGGCGCAGCACCTGATGCTCGGCGACGTGGATTTCGCCGTGGCCGGCGGCGCCGAGGCGATGTCGCGCAGCCCCCACGCCTGGCAGGCCGCGCGCGCGGGCGTGAAGATGGGCGACGCGAAGATGCTCGACATGATGGTGGGCGCGCTCAGCGACCCGTTCGAGGGCATGCACATGGGCGTGACCGCCGAGAACGTCGCCGACGAGCACCAGATCGGCCGCGCGGAGATGGACGCCTTCGCGCTGGAGAGCCAGAAGCGCGCCGCCGCCGCCATCGCCGAAGGCCGCTTCAAGGGCCAGATCGCGCCGATCGAGGTTCAGGTGAAGCGCGACCGCGTCGCCTTCGACACCGACGAGCACCCCAAGGCGACCACGGCCGAGGCGCTGGCCGGGCTGCGCGCCGTGTTCAGGAAGGACGGCGCGGTGACGGCGGGCAACGCTTCGGGCATCAATGACGGCGCCGCCGCGATGGTGTTGGCGAGGGCCGGGGCGGCCGAGAAGGCCGGGCTGAAGCCGCGTGCGCGGCTGCTCGGCTACGCCCATGCCGGCGTGCGGCCCGAGGTGATGGGCATCGGCCCGGTGCCGGCGGTGGAGAACCTGCTCAAGAAGCTCGGCATGACCGCCGACCAGTTCGACGTGATCGAGAGCAACGAGGCCTTCGCCGCGCAGGCCTGCGCGGTGAACAAGGGCCTGGGGCTCGACGCGGCGAAGGTGAACCCCAACGGCGGCGCCATCGCGCTGGGCCACCCCATCGGCGCGACCGGGGCGATCCTCGTGCTGAAGTGCCTCGCGGAGCTGGAGCGGAGCGGGTCGCGCCTCGGCCTCGTGACGATGTGCATCGGCGGCGGGCAGGGGATCGCGCTGGCCGTCGAGCGGGTCTGAGCCTTGGCGGCGCCTTCGAAGGAGCGCGCGCGCGTCTACGAGGTCGGTCCGCGCGACGGTCTGCAGAACGAGAAGCGCATGATCCCCTCGGCGCAGAAGATCGCGCTGATCGACGCGCTCTCGGCCTGCGGTTTCGAGCGGATCGAGGCGGCGTCCTTCGTCTCGCCCCGCGCCGTGCCGCAGATGGCCGACGGCGCGGAGGTGCTGGCGGGCGTCACGCGGGCGCCGGGCGTCCTCTACGCCGCGCTCACGCCCAACCTGCGCGGCTATCAGGCGGCGCGGGCGGCGGGGGCGGACGAGGTCGCCGTGTTCGCCTCGGCGTCGGAGGGTTTCTCTCGCGCCAACGTCAACGCCTCCGTCGCCGAAAGCCTCGAGCGTTTCGCCCCGGTGGCGGAGGCGGCGCGCGCCGACGGCGCGCCGATGCGGGCCTATGTCTCCTGCGCCGTCGCCTGCCCCTTCGACGGGCCGACGCCGCCCGCCGCGGTCGCAAGGCTCGTGGAGAGCCTGCTCGCGCTCGGCGCCCGCGAGGTCTCGCTCGGCGACACGATCGGGGCGGGGACGCCCGAGACGGTGCGCGCGATGCTCCGCGAGGCGCTTGAGGCCGCGCCGCCCGAGCTGCTGGCCGGCCACTTCCACGACACCGGCGGCCGGGCGGTGGAGAACGTCGCCGCCGCCTGCGACATGGGCCTGCGCGTCTTCGACGCAGCCGTGGCGGGCCTCGGCGGCTGTCCCTTCGCCCCCGGCGCCCCCGGCAACGTCGACACCCGCGCCGTGGTCCTGCGCCTTGAGGCGCTGGGCCTTGCGACAGGCGTGAATCTCGACCGGCTCGCCGAGGCCGAGGCGCAGGCGACGCGCATCCGCTGAGCCGTGCGACGGGTTGGGATGGCGCCGGAGCCCGCCACCGGCTGGTCTTGAGGAAGGAGAGGCCATGGAAGCCCTGACGTCGACCCTCGACGCGCTGCTCGACAGGGTCGTGGCCGGCCCCTTGCGCGCGCCAGGCGTCGCGGCCCTCGCGACCGACCGGAACGGCGTCCTCTACGAGGGTGCGGCCGGTCTGCGCCGCATCGACGGGGACGCGCCGTTCACGCCCGACACCGTCTGCGCCATCTACTCCACGACCAAGGCGGTCGCGGCGACCGCGGCGCTGCAGCTCGTGGAGGAGGGCCGGCTCGACCTTGACGCGCCGGCGAAGCGCTATCTCCCGGAGATCGGCGAACTTCAGGTGCTCGACGGCTTCGACGCGGCGGGCGCCCCGCGCCTGCGCCCGCCGAAGCGCGACGTCACCACGCGGATGCTGCTGCTGCACACGTCAGGTTTCGGATACCCGACCTTCAATGCGGCCTATCTGCGGCTGGTGCGCGAGCACGGCCGACCGGACGTGGCGACGGCGACCCGCGCGGCGTTCCGCCTGCCGCTGCTGTTCGACCCCGGCGAGGGCTGGGAGTACGGCGTCGGCCTCGACTGGGCGGGCATGGTGGTCGAGGCGATCGCCGGCGCGCGGCTGGGCGCGGTGCTGGCCGAGCGGGTGTTCGCGCCCTGTGGCATGACCTCGACGGCCTTCACGCCGACGTCGCAGATGCTGACGCGCCGCGCCAGCCTCCATCAGCGCAGGGCCGACGGCTCCCTGAAGCCGCTCGACGTCGCGCCGCTCGCGGACCCCGAGGTGCACATGGGCGGCGGCGGCCTCTACGGCACTGCGACGGACTACATCCGCTTCATCCGCATGTGGCTCAATGACGGCATGGGCGACGCAGGCCGCGTGCTGCGGCCCGAGACGGTTGCGATGGCGGCGCGGAACGGCCTTGGCGACCGGCGGATCGGGGCGCTGCCGGCCGTCATCCCCGCGCTGACGCGGGAGGCGGAGTTCTTCCCCGGCCTGCCCAAGAGCTGGGGTCTGAGCTTCATGATCAACGACGCCCCGGCTCCGACCGGGCGGCCCGCCGGCGCGCTGGCCTGGGCGGGGCTGGCGAACCTCTACTACTGGATCGACCGGGAGAACGGCGTCGGCGGCTTCTGGGCGACGCAGATCCTGCCGTTCTTCGACCCGACCTCGCTGCAGGGATTTCTCGACTTCGAGACCGCCGTCTACCGCGCCATGGCAAAGCCCGGCGCGGCCTGACGTCGGGGCCGCGCCGCTCGGCCTCAGCGCCCCCGGATGCGGGGGTCGAGCGCGTCGCGCAGCCCGTCGCCGATGAAGTTGACGCTCAGCACGGTCAGCGAGATCGCCAGCCCCGGCCAGATCACCCGGCCCGGCGTCAGCGTCAGGAAATCCTTGCCGTCGTAGAGCAGCCGCCCCCAGGTCGGGAAGTCCGGCGGGAAACCGAGCCCGAGGAAGCTGAGCGAACTCTCGGTGATGATGGCGTTGGCGATGCCGATGGTGGCCGACACCAGGATCGGCGACAGCACGTTCGGCAGCAGGTGGCGCGTGATGATGCGGCGCTCGCGCGTGCCGATGCTCTTGGCGGCGAGCACGAACTCACGCTCCTTCAGCGCCAGCACCTCGCCGCGCACGATGCGCGCCGTCTGCATCCATGACGTTATCCCGATCACGACCACGATCAGCAGGAAGATGCCGCCCTCCGGCCCGAAGGCGGAGCGCAGCGTGTCGCGAAAGAGCAGGATGATGACCAGCAGCAGCGGCAGGATCGGCAGCGCGAGGAACAGGTCGGTCAGCCGCATCAGCGCGCCGTCGAGCAGCTTGAAGTAGCCCGCCAGCACGCCGATGAAGGCGCCGAGCGCGATCGAGATCGCCATCGCGGCGATGCCGACGGCCAGCGAGGTCTGCCCCCCGGCCATCACCTGGGCGGCGATGTCCCTCCCTACATTGTCGGTGCCGAACGGGTGCGCCCAGGAGGGCGGCGCGTTGCGGGCGCGCAGGTCGAGATATTGCGGGTCGACGGTGTGGATCAGCGGGCCGAGGAACACCGCGATCACGATGAAGCCGAAGACGGCGACGCCCGCCATCGCGCCGCGATGGGCGCGGAACTGCCGCCACACGTCGCCCCAGAGCGAGCGGTGGCGCGACTGCGCGACGGGCGCCGCGCCGGCGGTCGCGTCAGTCATAGCGGATCCTCGGGTCCAGGATGCCGTAGAGCAGGTCGGCGATCAGGTTGAAGAGCACGATCAGGATCGCGAAGATGAAGGTGAGCGTCTGGACGAGGGGAATGTCGGCGCTCTCGATGCCGACGATCAGCAGGGCGCCGATGCCGTTCACGCGGAAGATCTGCTCGGTGATGATGGCGCCGCCGAAGATGGTCGGTACGCCCAGCGCGATCACCGTCACCACCGGGATCAGCGAGTTGCGCAGCACATGCAGCAGCACCACCGTCCGCTCCTTCATGCCCTTGGCGCGGGCGGTGCGCACATAGTCCTGGTTGAGGTTGTCGAGCATCGAGGCGCGCATGAAGCGGCTGATCTGGGAGGCGTTGGCCAGCGCCAGCACCATGGTCGGCATGATCATCTGGCGCACCTGCGCCATGAAGCTGTCCCAACTGTCGACGACCAACGTCGTATCGTAGATCGACGGCAGCCAGCCGAGCCAGACCGAGAAGATCACGATGAACAGCAGGCCGGTGAAGAAGGTCGGGATCGAGAAGCCCAGCATCGACACGAAGGTGCCGATCTGGTCGAACCAGGAATACTGGCGGTAGGCGGAGATCACGCCGATCGGCACGGCGATCAGCACCGCCACGACATAGGACATGCCGACAACCCAGAGCGTCTGCGGCATCCGCTCCACGATGAGGTCCACGACCGGGGAGCGGGTGGCCCAGGAGATCACGCGAAGCCGGTTCTCGCTGTCGCCGATGGTCCAGCCGGTCCACTGCTCGATCATGTTGAGCGGCTCGTTGACGAGGAACTGCTGCAGCCACAGGAGGTAGCGGATGATGAACGGCTCGTTCATGCCGAGCGAGGCGCGGATCTTCTCGCGCACCTCGGGCGGGATGGTCAGCGGCAGGTTCGCCGTGGGGTCGCTCGGCGCGAGGTCGAGCAGGGCGAAGATGATGAAGCTGATCGCAAGCAGCGTCGGGATCGACACCAGCAGCCTGCGCATCGCGTAACGGAACATCGGCGCTCCTGAAGCCTTGGGCGTCGCCCGGCGGCGGAATTGGACGAAAGGGCGACGCGCCGGAGAGCCGGCGCGTCGCGGTTCAGCGCATCACTTCACGCGATGCCAGTCGGCGATGTTCCACAGCTCGCTGTCCCAGTCGTTGATCTTCACGCCGGCCAGCGTGTTGGCGTGGGCGGAGGTGCCGCCGCGGTGGACCAGCGGGATCATCGCGTAGTCCTGCATCAGCATGTCGTTCATGCGCTTGGCGATGTCGGCGCGCGCCTCGAGGCCCGCGGTCTTGGAGAACTCCGCCGCCAGCGCGTCGTATTCCGGGTTGCACCAGCGGGTGATGTTCTCGCCCTGCCACTGCGTCGACGGCCGCGGGGCCTTGTTGCAGATCCAGTTGGCCATGTAGGCCTCGGGGTCCACGCCGGAGAAGTTGTTGGTGTACATCTCGACGTCGGCGTAGAACTTCTGGAACGTGTCCGGAGAGGCGGGGTCGCCGCCGAAGAACACGCTGGCCGAGATGTTGCGCAGCTCGGTCTCGACGCCGATCTCGCCCCACCACTGCTTGATCAGCGACTGGAACTGCTGACGCACCGCGTTGGTGGAGGTCTGGTAAAGAAGCGAAAGCTCCTTGCCGTCCTTCTCGCGGACGCCGTCGCCGTCGCTGTCGATCCAGCCGGCCTCATCGAGCAGCGCCTTGGCGCCCTCGATGTCCTGCACGAGGCAGGCGTCATTGGCGGTGGAGGCGTAAATCTCCGGCCCGGGCAGCACGTTGCACGTCGGCCTTCCGGTGGGGCCGTAGCCGATTTCGGTCAGGATCACCGGGTCGATCGCCATCGACAGCGCCTTGCGAACCCTGATGTCGCTGAGGATCGGGTGCGCGTTGGAGCCGTCCTCCTTCCACACCGACCGCTCGTCCGGCCCGAGCGCCGGGTCGGGGTTGGTGAAGTTGACGTGGATGCGCTCGACGGAGGTCGCGAAGGCGACGACGACCTTGCCCCTGCCGGCGGCCTCCATCTCCGTCAGCACCTCGGGCGAGATCTGGAGGTTCCAGGCATAGTCGAACTCGCCGGTCTGCAGCACGGAGCGCGCCGCGCTCTCGGCGTCGCCGCCCCCCTTGAACAGCACCGAGGCGAAGGCGGGCTTGGCCGGGTCGCGGTAGTTGGGGTTGGCCTCCAGCGAGATCACGTCATTGGCGCGGAACTCCGTCACCCTGAACGGGCCGGTGCCGATCGGGTTGAAGTTCTGCTCGGTGCACTCCGGGGCGCGGGCGCCGATGCAGTTCTCGAACTGCGACTTCTGGATGATCGGCGACTCCGAGCCGACCAGCGCGGTGTAGGGGAAGGGCTTGGGCTCGGTGAAGGTGATCTTCAGCGTGAGGTCGTCCACGGCCTCCATGGACGCGATGCCCTCGAAGTAGCTCGACTGCGCGCAGCCGCCCTCGGGGTGGGTGCAGTATTCGTAGGTGAAGACGCCGTCGGCGGCGGTGACGGGCGTGCCGTCGGACCACAGCAGGCCGGGCTTCAGCTTCCATGTGATGGTGCGCAGGTCGGCCGAGACGCCGCCGTTGTCGGTCGTCGGGATGCTCTCGGCGAGGATCGGCACGATCTCGCCGGTGTCGGAGAACCGCGCCAGCGGCTCGATCACCATGGAGGAGGCCTCGACCTCCTTGGTGCCGCCGGAAAGGAACGGGTTCATCGTCGACGGCGCCTGCCAGTAGATGATGTTGAGCTGGCCGTCGGCGCCGCGCTCGGCCATGGCCGCCGGCGCGACCAGCGTGAGCGCCGCGCCCGCCATGAGTAGGGTCTTGAGTCTCATCATGTGCTCCCTGTCGGTTGAGCGTGTTCCGCCATTTCCGGCGGTTGTGGTCGATCTTTGCCCATCGCCTCGCGCGAAAAAAGTGCGAAACGCCGCGCAAACGCGCAAAGGCGGCTTATTGGGCGAAATGGCAGGCGACCTGCCTGCCATCAGGCAGCTTGCGGAACGCCGGAACCTCCGCGGCGCAGCGCGCCTCGGCGATGGGGCAGCGTGTCCGGAAGCGGCAGCCCGAAGGCGGGTTGGCCGGCGAGGGCACGTCGCCCTTCAGGATGACGCGCCTGCGCGTCGCCTCCACCTTCGGGTCGGGCGCCGGCACCGCCGAGAGCAGCGCCTGGGTGTAGGGGTGGCGGGGCGAGGCGTAGAGCAGGTCGCGCGGCGCAAGCTCGACGACGCCGCCCAGATACATCACCGCCACATGGGTCGCGATGTGGCGCACCATGCTGAGATCGTGGCTGATGAAAAGATAGGTAAGCCCCAGCCGCGCCTGCAACTCTTCCAGCAGGTTGACGACCTGCGCCTGGATCGAGACGTCGAGCGCCGCGATCGGCTCGTCGCAGACGATGAAGCCGGGGTCGAGCGCGAGCGCCCGCGCGATGCCGATGCGCTGACGCTGGCCGCCGGAGAACTCGTGCGGGTAGCGGTCGGCGAAGGCGGGGTTCATGCCCACCGCGTCGAGCAGCGAGCGCACCCTGTCGCGGCGCTGGGCCTGGCTGAGCCTGAGATGCTCGTCGAGCGGCTCGGCGATGATCGAGCCCACCGTCATGCGCGGGTTCAGCGAGGCCTGCGGGTCCTGGAAGATCATCTGCATCCGCGGCCGCAGGCGGCGCAGGGCGCCCTCGCCGAGGGTCGCGATGTCCTTGCCCTCGAACAGGATGCGCCCGCGGGTCGGGGCGTAGAGCCGCAGCACGGCGCGCCCGGTCGTGGACTTGCCGCAGCCGGATTCGCCGACGAGGCCCAGCGTCTCGCCCCGCCTCACCGTGAAGCTGACGCCGTCCACGGCCTTGATCGCCCCGACCTGCCGGCGAAAAAGACCGCTGTACACGGGGAAATGCACCGCAAGGTCGTCGACCTGCACCAGCGGCGCGGCGGTATCGGCGGCGCTGCGGGTCGTCGGCTCCGCGAGGCTCACGCCGCGCCCTCCGCCAGCCAGCAGGCCGACGCATGCCCCGGCGCCACCTGCAGCAGCGGCGGGTTCGCGGCGAGGCAGCGGTCATGGGCCTGCGCGCAGCGCGGCGCGAAGGGGCAGGCGGCGGGCCTGCGCGTCATGATCGGCGGCTGGCCCTCGATGGTGCGCAGCTTCTCGCGCCGGGCGCCCTCGACGGAAGGCAGCGTCTCCATCAGCGCGCGGGTGTAGGGGTGGGCCGGGTTCTCGAACAGCGCGCCGACCTCGGCGTTCTCGACCACCTGGCCGCCATACATCACCATCACCCGGTCGGCGATGCCGGCGACGACGCCGAGATCATGGGTGATCCACACCACCGCCATGCCGAGACGCCGTCGCAGGTCCTTCACCAGTTCGAGGATCTGCGCCTGGATGGTCACGTCGAGCGCGGTGGTCGGCTCGTCGGCGATCAGCACCTTCGGCTCGCAGGCCAGCGCGATGGCGATCATCACGCGCTGGCGCATGCCGCCGGAGAACTGGTGCGGATAGTCGTCGAGCCGCTTGTCGGGCGAGGGAATGCCGACCACCGCCAGCAGCTCCGCCGCCCGCGCCCGCGCCGCCTTCTTCGACAGGCCCATGTGCTCGCGCAGGGGCTCGATGATCTGGAAGCCGACGGTGAAGACCGGGTTCAGCGAGGTCATCGGGTCCTGGAAGACGAAGCCGACGCCGGGGCCGCGCACGGCGCGCAGCTCGGCCGGCGACAGTGCGAGCAGGTCGCGCCCCTCGAACATCACCCGGCCCGCGGTGATGCGCGCGGGCGGGGAGGGGATCAGCCGCAGCAGCGACATCATCGTGACCGACTTGCCCGAGCCGCTCTCGCCGACCACGCCGAGCAGCTCTCCGGGCCTGAGCGAGAAGCTCACGTCATTGACCGCGTGGATCGCGCCGTCGGTGACGCCGAAGAGCGTGGTCAGTCCCTCCACGGACAGAACCGCCTCGCCGGCCTCTCCCGACGCGCGCGGCTGCGCGGTCGCGGCGTCATCGAGCATTCCTGCACTCCCTGCGACGGCTCTGCGCCATTCGTTGGGTGAAGTCTTGGGCAGATGCGGCGGGGCCGCAATGGTCGATCGCCGCACTTGCGGGCTTCGCGCCGAAAAAACCGACAAATCGAGCGGTCTGGCCATGCTGCGCCCACAATTGAGGCGAAGACGCCTCCGCACGGCTTGACGCGCCACGCGCACGCGTCACGATCCTTCCCGTCATTCAGGAGGCGCGCCGTGGGCGACATCTATTCGAGCCGTGAGATGCTGGCGAAGCTCGTGGCGTTCCCGACGGTTTCGCGGGACGGCAACCTCGATCTGATCCACTTCGTCAGGGACTATCTCGCCGGTCATGGCGTCGAGAGCCGCATCGTGCCGAGCCCCTGCGGCGCGAAGGCCAACCTCTACGCGCAGATCGGCCCGGCCGAGCCGGGCGGGGTCGCGCTTTCGGGGCACACCGACGTGGTGCCGGTGGACGGGCAGGAGTGGTCGAGCGACCCCTTCACCCTCACCGAGCGCGACGGCAGGCTCTACGGGCGCGGCGCGGCCGACATGAAGGGTTTCGACGCGCTGGGCCTCGCGCTCGTGCCGGAGATGCTCAGGGCGGGGCTGAAGCGGCCGGTGCAGATCGCGCTCAGCTACGATGAGGAGGTCGGCTGCCGCGGCGCGCCGCTGATGATCGCGCAGATGCGCGAGACGCTGCCGCCGGCCGCCGCCGTCTTCGTGGGCGAGCCCACGTCGATGCAGGTGGTCACGGGCCACAAGGCGTCCTGCTCCGCCAACACCCATGTCCGCGGCTTCGCGGTGCATTCCAGCCTCGTGCACACCGGCGTCTCGGCGGTGATGGTCGCGGCGCGGCTGATCCAGTGGCACGCCGACCGCATGGCCGAGAACCGCGCCGCCGCGGACCCGGCCAGCCTGTTCGAGCCCGGCTGGACGACCCTGCATGTCGGCCAGATCGAGGGCGGCACCGCGCGCAACATCACCGCCCGCGACTGCCGCTTCGTCACCGACTTCAGGGTGCTGCCGAGCGAGGATCCGCTGGCGTGGTTCGAGCGCTACCAGGCGTTCTGCGCCGACGTCGCCGCCGGGATGCGCGCCGTCCGGCCCGAGGCGGGGATCGAGGTCACGGACGAGTGGATCGTGCCCGGCTGCCGGCGCGAGGAGAACGGCGCCGCCGAGGCGCTCGCCCGCCAGCTCACCGGCGACAACGCCGAACATGTCGTGAGCTACGGCACCGAGGCGGGGCAGTTCCAGGCGGAGGGCTATTCGACCTGCATCGTCGGCCCCGGCTCGATCGCGCAGGCGCATCAGCCGGACGAATTCATCGAAATCGACCAGCTCGCTCAGGGCGAGGCGTTCATTCGCCGCGTCATCGACCGCCTGGCCGCCTGACCTCAAATCCCCCGAGGAGCACCCATGCCCGTCGTCAACCGCATCGCCGCGCTGCATTCCGACATCACCGAATGGCGCCGCGACATCCACCGCCACCCCGAACTGCAATTCGACGTGCACCGCACCGCCGCGCTGGTGGCGGAGAAGTTGCGCGCCTTCGGCTGCGACGAGGTGGTGGAGGGCGTCGGCCGCACCGGCGTCGTCGGCGTGATCAAGGGCCGCGAGACCGGCTCGGGCCGCGTGGTGGCGATGCGGGCGGACATGGACGCTCTGCCGATCCTGGAGGCTTCCGGCGCGGCCTGGGCCTCCACCGTTCCCGGCAAGATGCACGCCTGCGGCCATGACGGCCATACCGCGATGCTGCTCGGCGCGGCGCAATATCTGGCGGAGACCCGCAACTTCGACGGCGCCGCGGTGGTCGTGTTCCAGCCCGCCGAGGAGGGCGGCGGAGGCGGGCGCGAGATGGTCAAAGAGGGCATGATGGAGCGCTTCGGCGTTCAGGAGGTCTACGGCATGCACAACATGCCGGGGCGCGCCGTCGGCGCCTTCGCGATCCGCCCCGGCCCGATGATGGCCGCCGCCGACACGCTGCTCATCGACATCGAGGGGCGCGGCGGCCACGCCGCCAAGCCGCACGAGTGCGTCGACACCACCGTAGTCGCCGCCCATGTCATCACCGCGCTCCAGTCGGTCGTGGCGCGCACCGTCGACCCCGTGGAGAGCTGCGTCGTCACCATCGCCGCCCTGCACACCGCCGGCGAGGCCTTCAACGTGATCCCCCAGACGGCGAGCCTGAAAGGCACGGTGCGCACGCTCTCGCCGGGCGTGCAGGACATCGTCGAGGCCCGGATCAGGGCGCTTGCGGAGCACACCGCCCGCGCCTTCGGCGCTGTCGCCACCGTCACCTACGAACGCAATTACCCTGTCACCGTGAACAGCGCGGCGCAGACCGCCTTCGCCGCGGCGGTTGCGGCCGAGGTCGCCGGCGAGGCGGCGGTCGACGCCGCGACGCCCCCGCTCATGGGGTCGGAGGATTTCTCCTTCATGCTGAACGCCCGGCCCGGCGCAATGATCTTCATCGGCAACGGAAACACCGCAGGCGTCCATCATCCGGCCTACGACTTCGACGACGACGTGATTCCCGCCGGCTGCTCCTACTGGGTCCGGCTGGCGGAGAAGGCGATGCCGCTGGGCGGTTGAGGCGGCGCCGGCCGCGCGGCGCGGCGCGAAATCGTGACGTTGAGGCGACGATCCACAGGAAAATCGTTGATTACGGCTTGCCTGACACGTCTGGGTTGCCTCCACTGCGCCCCCACGCCCCGCGGAGGCGGGGCGGAGGACCACATGATGAGGGAGCAGGGGCGACCATGAAGAAAGCGGAACTCGTTGACGCGCTCGAAACGGCTTCGGGCCAGTCCAAGGCGGCGGTGTCGGCCGTGCTGGATGCGCTGCCCGCGGTGATCGTGTCGGCGTTGAAGGAGCACGGCGCGCTGACGCTGCCGGGCCTGATGAAGATCGAGGCCCGCTCGCGCGCGGCGCGCACCATGCGCAACCCCGCCACGGGGGCCGCCGTCGAGAAGCCGGCGACCGTCACGCCGCAGTTCAAGCCGGTGAAGGCGCTCAAGGACCAGGTGGCGCAGTTTCCGCCGGCGCTCTGAAGCGCATCGCGCGCGCTCCGCTTGACAGGCGGAGCGCCGGTCCTTAGACCCCCTCCATCCGCAGGGGGCTGAGTCTTTCAGCGGGTGGCAGCTACGCATTGGCGCGCAAGATCCGGGCTCGCGAAGCCTCGATCCTCTGGGAGCCGCCGCGGCGGGCCTCAAGGCCCCGTCCGCGGCGCTTTTGCCGTCTGTGCAAGGCCGTCCGAGGTCGATTGTATTGCGAGGGAAGGCGGCCGAATGCCGACGATCCAACAGCTGATCCGGAAACCCCGGCAGCCGCGCGTCAAGCGCAGCAAGTCGACGCATCTGGAGTCGTGCCCGCAGAAGCGCGGCGTGTGCACGCGCGTCTACACCACCACGCCCAAGAAGCCGAACTCGGCGCTCAGGAAGGTCGCGAAGGTGCGGCTGACCAACGGCTTCGAGGTCATCAGCTACATTCCTGGCGAGGGGCACAACCTTCAGGAGCACTCCGTGGTGCTGATCCGCGGCGGGCGCGTGAAGGATCTTCCGGGCGTGCGCTACCACATCCTGCGCGGCGTGCTCGACACCCAGGGCGTCAAGAACCGCAAGCAGCGGCGCTCGAAATACGGCGCGAAGCGCCCGAAATGAGCCCCGCGGCGGTCCTTGCGCCAGCGGCGGCCATCGCCGCGGGCCCTGCTCTCGCCGCCTTCGGCGCGATCGCCTATGCGCCTTCCGTCGGCGCTTACGGCGTCGGTCTCGGGTCGGAGAGCCGCGAGCAGGCCGAGCGCGCGGCGATGGCCGACTGCGGCGGGTACGCAGGGGACTGCGCCGTGAACCTGACATTCGAGCACGCCTGCGGCGCGCTCGCCCGGGGCGGGGACGCCAGCCGTCGCGCGGCCGAGGCCGCCGCGACGCTGCGGGAGGCCGAGGCGCTGGCGCTGGCGGCCTGCGCCAGGCTCGGGGCCGGGTGCCGCATCGAGATGAGTTTCTGCTCGGATCGCTGAGCAGGTTGGGCCGCTGAGCAGGCCGGGAATTCGGACCGCGCCCGGAGGGGCAAGGAGAAGCTGGAATGTCGCGACGTCACCGCGCTGAGAAACGGGAAGTCCTGCCGGACGCCAAGTATGGCGACCGCATCCTGACCAAGTTCATGAACAACCTCATGTACGACGGCAAGAAGTCGGCGGCGGAGAGCATCGTCTATGGCGCGCTGGGCCGGGTCGAGGGGCGCCTGCGGCGCGTGCCGGTCGAGGTCTTCCACGAGGCGCTGGACAACATCAAGCCGGCCGTCGAGGTCCGTTCGCGGCGCGTCGGCGGCGCGACCTACCAGGTGCCGGTTGAGGTGCGCCCCGAGCGCCGCGAGGCGCTGGCGATCCGCTGGCTGATCGACGCCTCTCGCAAGCGCAACGAGAACACGATGGAAGAGCGTCTCGCCGCCGAACTGATGGACGCGGTCAACGGCCGCGGCACCGCTGTCAAGAAGCGCGAAGACACGCACAAGATGGCCGACGCCAACAAGGCGTTCAGCCACTACCGCTGGTAACTTAACTCCGGACCCTGAGGACGACACCGATGGCCCGCGAATATCCGCTCACGCGCTACCGCAACTTCGGAATCATGGCGCACATCGACGCCGGCAAGACGACGACGACGGAGCGCATCCTGTTCTACACTGGCAAGAGCCACAAGATCGGCGAGGTGCATGACGGCGCCGCGACGATGGACTGGATGGAGCAGGAGCAGGAGCGGGGCATCACGATCACCTCGGCCGCGACCACGACCTTCTGGGAGCGCACCGAGGACGGCAGCAAGCCCGACACCGAGAAGCATCGCTTCAACATCATCGACACGCCCGGCCACGTCGACTTCACCATCGAGGTGGAGCGCTCGCTCGCCGTGCTCGACGGCGCGGTTTGCCTGCTCGACGCCAACGCCGGCGTGGAGCCGCAGACCGAGACCGTCTGGCGTCAGGCCGATCGCTACAAGGTTCCGCGGATCGTGTTCGTCAACAAGATGGACAAGATCGGCGCGGACTTCTTCAACTGCGTGAAGATGATCAAGGATCGCACCGGCGCGCTGCCGGTGCCGATCCAGCTGCCGATCGGCGCCGAGACCGAACTCGAAGGCATGATCGATCTCGTCACCATGAAGGAGTGGGTCTGGCTCGGCGAGGATCTGGGCGCGACCTGGGTGCAGCAGGACATCCGCGCCGGCCTCAAGGACCAGGCCGACGAGTACCGCGCCGCGATGATCGAGGCGGCGGTCGAGCAGGACGACGAGTGGACCGAGCGCTTCCTCGAAGGCGAGGAGCCCGATGTGCCGACCCTGCGCAAGCTGATCCGCAAGGGCACGCTAAGCATGTCCTTCGTGCCGGTGCTGTGCGGTTCGGCTTTCAAGAACAAGGGCGTGCAGCCGCTGCTCAACGGCGTCATCGACTATCTGCCCGGCCCGCTCGACGTCCCCGCCTACATGGGCTTCTCGCCCGACGACGAGACCGAGACGCGCAACATCCCGCGTTCGGCCGACGACGAGCAGCCTTTCGCCGGGCTGGCGTTCAAGATCATGAACGATCCGTTCGTCGGCTCGCTGACCTTCACCCGCATCTATTCGGGCACGATGAAGAAGGGCGACTCGCTGCTCAACGCGACCAAGGGCAAGCGCGAGCGCATCGGCCGCATGATGATGATGCACGCCATCAGCCGCACCGAGATCGACGAGGCCTTCGCCGGCGACATCATCGCGCTCGCCGGCCTGAAGGAGACGACGACGGGCGACACGCTCTGCGACCCGACCAAGCCTGTCGTGCTGGAGACGATGACGTTCCCCGAGCCGGTCATCGAGATCGCGATCGAACCGAAGTCGAAGGCCGACCAGGAGAAGATGGGCATGGCGCTCGCGCGCCTGGCAGCCGAGGACCCGTCCTTCCGAGTCCATACCGACATCGAGTCGGGCCAGACGATCATGAAGGGCATGGGCGAGCTTCACCTCGACATTCTCGTCGACCGCATGAAGCGCGAGTTCAAGGTCGAGGCCAATATCGGCGCGCCGCAGGTGGCTTACCGCGAGACGATCTCGAAGGAAGCCGAGATCGACTACACCCACAAGAAGCAGTCCGGCGGTTCGGGCCAGTTCGCCCGCGTCAAGATGGTGATCTCGCCGACCGAGCCGGGCGAGGGCTTCAGTTTCGAGAGCAAGATCGTCGGCGGTTCGGTGCCCAAGGAATATGTGCCGGGCGTCGAGAAGGGCATCAAGTCGGTCATGGACAGCGGCCCCCTCGCGGGCTTCCCGGTGATCGACTTCAAGGTGGCGCTGATCGACGGCGCGTTCCACGATGTCGACTCGTCGGTTCTGGCCTTCGAGATCGCGTCCCGCGCGGCGATGCGCGAGGGCCTGCGCAAGGCTGGCGCCAAGCTGCTCGAGCCGATCATGAAGGTCGAGGTCGTGACGCCGGAGGAATACACCGGCGGCATCATCGGCGATCTAACCTCGCGGCGCGGCATGGTTCAGGGGCAGGACAGCCGCGGCAACGCGAACGTCATCACCGCCATGGTGCCGCTGGCCAACATGTTCGGCTACATCAACAACCTGCGGTCGATGTCGTCGGGCCGGGCGCAGTTCACCATGCTGTTCGACCACTACGACACGGTGCCGTCGAACATCTCCGAGGAAATTCAGGCGAAGTACGCCTGAGCGCGTCGTCCCGCGCTGTTGACGTAAGAGGAGGCCTAAATGGCTAAGGCGAAATTCGAGCGGAACAAGCCGCATGTCAACGTGGGCACCATTGGCCACGTCGACCACGGCAAGACGACGCTGACGGCGGCGAT
>NZ_FNQM01000036.1 GCF_900107585.1 Rubrimonas cliftonensis
CGAGATGGAGCTCGCAAAGCAGATCCGCCCGCTCGTCGACCGCGATCTGGCGGTGGTGTTCTACGACCTGACCACCGTGCGCATCCACGGCGAGGCGGCTGTCGAGGACGACATCCGCGCCTACGGCATGAACAAGGAGCTGGGCGGCGTCGCGCGGCAGTTCGTGCTCGGCGTGGTGCAGACCGCCGAGGGCCTGCCGCTGATGCACACGGTTCACCCCGGAAACGTCGCCGAGACGAAGACCCTGCAGGCGATGCTCTCCACCGTGCTGCAGCGCTTCCCGGTCCAGCGCGTGATCCTGGTCGCCGACCGCGGCCTGCTCAGCCTCGACAACATCGGCGCGTTGACCGCGCTCGCCGACCAGGGCGGGCGCAGGCTGGAGTTCATCCTCGCCGTCCCCGCCCGGCGCTATGGCGAGCTGGTCGAGACCTTCCGCGACATCGCCTTCGACGCGGACGGTCCGGGGGCTGGGCTGGCCGAGGCCGCCTTCGCCGGCCATCGCCTGATCGTCGCGCACGACCCCCTGCGCGCCGCCGAGCAGGGCGACCGTCGCCGCGCCCGCATCGCCGAGCTCGAGGCCATGGCCGAGACGATGGTCACGAAACTCGACGCGCAGGACGCGGCGCGCGCGACGGAAGCCAAGGCCGCCCGCGGCCGCCGGGCGTCGGACCGCGGCGCCTACAGCCGCTTCACCCGCGCCGTCGCCGAGGCCGAGCTCACCCGCTTTCTCAAGGCCGACTTCGCCGCCGACCGCTTCAGCTGGTCGGTGGACGCCGACGCCCTCACTGAGGCCGAACTCTTCGACGGCAAGCTCGCATTGCTGACCAACGCCCCGGATCTGACGCCTGCCGACGCCGTCGCCCGCTACAAGGCGCTGGCCGACATCGAGCGCGGCTTCCGCGTCCTGAAATCCGACATCGAGATCGCTCCGGTCCACCACCGGCTGCCCGACCGCATCCGCGCCCATGCGCTGATCTGCTTTCTCGCCCTCACGCTCTACCGCGTCATGCGCATGCGCCTGAAAGCTAAGGGCCGCAGCGCCAGCCCCAGAACCGCCCTCGACATGCTCGCCCGCATTCAGCAGCACACCGCCCATATCGGCGAACGCACTTTCAACGGCACCAGCAAAACAACCCCGGAGCAGCTCGACCTCTTCGACGCCATGAGCCTTCCAAAGCCTGCCTGACGATCAGCGGTTGTGGCAAAAAGGCCAAACGCGGGTTCGCAATTTCAATCACTTAGCCAATCTGTTGTCGAACTTGGGAGCTCTGGCGCTGCGCCTGTTCCCGGAACGCCTTGGGCGTGTGGCCCGTCCAGCGCTTGAAACTTCGGGCGAAGTTCGAAGACGACTCGAAACCGAGCGCGCCCGCTATGGCCTTGATGGGCTGGGTGCTGCCGGACAGGAGAGTCCGCGCGCGCTGCTCCCGGACCTGATCAAGCAGTTTGCGATAGGAGGTGCCCGACCGATCCAGCTGCCGACGCAGACCGCGCTCGGAATATCCCAACTCTGCGGCGACGTCCGAGAGTGAAATTGCCAAGGTCGACGCGTCTTCCAAAATCGCGGTGACCTGCGTGACAGGCGTCGTCTCAAACGCCATCTCCTCAGCGAATTGCTCGCAAAGGCCCAGAAGCCGTGCATGATTGATCGGGTCGGCACCCGGAAGCGGTCGGTCAAACAGGGCTTTCGAAAAGATGATCTGGTTTTCAGTGGCGCCGAAGCGGATGGGAAAACCGATCTTGGCTTCCATGCAAATCCAGCCTTCCGGCGTGTCGATGGTCATCTCGGCTCGGGTTGCAAACTGGTCAGCCTGCAGCATTGCCTTCAGCAAACCATTGATGGCGACGATGGCGCTGCTGAATCCGAAATACGCGATGTCCTCGAACGGAAACTTGGATCGCAGGCGAACGGCTGCTTCCCCTGCTTGCAGACCCGTATCCCCTTCAACCAAACGGAATTCGAACGCGGGGAAGTTCAGGAAAAAGAACTTCGCCAGAACCTCGAGCCCGTCCTTGAAACGTGCCGCATTCATGGCTGTGTAGGCTGGAAGACCGATATACGTGGGCTGGAACTGCAGAGCCAGCCTGACACCCAGATGCGGATCCCCGCGTTGTTCGAGGGCATTTAGTAGAAGTCTGCGCAGGGGTTGAAACCCGCATCGGAAATGCGGATCGCTCAAGAGCATCTCTTCGAGCCCGGTTCCCGCGAGCAATGTGTCTGCCGGATAGCCCTCTTCGCGGAGCTTTCGAAAGACGAAGCCCGGGTAGTTCATTGGCAGAGCCGGATCGTCCGGTGTAAAAACGTTGCGTGTCATCGATCGCTGTTCAGCCGTCGCTGCTTTGAAAATGACCGACTTCAGGGTATCGGGCAACAGCCGAGTACGGTCGGATTGTAGGCCTTGGGGTCCTCACGACTGCTGCGTGAAGACCCGGGAAATGTTCATCGAGGGATCGTCTGATCTACCGCTTCGGCTTCGCCGGTTTTCGGGCAGACGCAGCCCGACGAGGGCACGTCGGCCGGGGATGCCTGCGATTTCCGGATATTGGCCTGCGCGAACAGCCGGGATCGGCGTCCGAGGGCAGACTCCGCCTCATTCCATCAGCCTCCGCCGCACGAGAAACGGGTTGTCGAGCGCAAACAGCGTGAATAACTACGCACGGGTCGATGTCGGTTCCATCACGCCGAGCGCCACCGGTGTCGAAGTGTTCAGCGCAACCTTGGAAAAACATCAAAATGCCAATGGCTTGCAAGCTATTCACCAAATCCGCGTAGTCATGAAGTCCGGAGAATTTCGGCCCTGAGAGACCGCTTCCGGCCCGCCTGGCGAAGGGGCCAGTGCTCAGCCCCACCCGCATAACTTTCGAAAACAACGGAAAAATCCCGCCGCGGCCGGGTCGGGAGAACGCTTTCTCAGGGGCAAGTGGCGGAGAGGACGGGTCTGACGTCGAACCTTCTCTGCCATCTAAGACACTGTTTTTGTTACACTCCGCCACTGGTTCGAATCCTAACCGACGTAAAAGCGACTTAGGACGAACCTGGATTCGAATCTGTCCTTGTCCCCGGATCTTCCTGAATGCCGCGAGGATGGAGAACTACGCTCTTGCCTAATCGATGCTCATCGTCCCGTCCGGCAGAACGAAGCCGCGGCGGGGCATGTCGGTCATGCAGCTCGTGTCCATCTCGGCATCCGGGTCCGCGAGAGATGTCGTCGGCCTTTACGTCGCGCCGCCCGCCCACGCCGTGGTGCTCAGCCTCGACGAGAAGTCGCAGATTCAGGCGCTTGACCGCACCCAGCCCGGCCTGCTGCTGAAGAAGGGCCGGGGGCCGACCATGACCCACGACTACAAGCGCCACGGCACGACCACCCTGTTCGCCGCGCTGAACGTCCTCGACGGCACGGTCACCGGCCGGAACATGCAGCGCCACCGCCATCAGGAGTTCATCCACTTCCTCAACGCGCTTGAGCGCGACATCCCGGCCGGAAAGGTCGTGCACGTCATCCTCGACAGTGAGGCGGATCAGGCGCCCCTCCAGTGGAGGGGCGACCCGCCGAACGCCGCCCACAAGCACGCCAAGGTCCGCGCCTGGCTCGAACGACACCCGCGCTGGACCTTCCACTTCACCCCGACCTCGGCATCCTGGCTCAACGCCGTCGAAGGCTTCTTCGCCAAGCTGACCCGCCGACGCCTCAGGAACGGCGTGTTCCGATCCGTCGTCGATCTCCAGGCCGCCATCAACCGCTTCCTCGCCGAGCACAACCAGAGCCCCAAGCCCTTCATATGGCGCGCCGATCCCTAAGCCATCATCGCCGCACGAAACCGAGGGTTCCAAACGTTGGAGTCAATCCACTAGCTCGGGGAGACAAACAGATGTCTCGATCCTCCAGCGCGGCTGGTCGCAGCCGTAGCCTCCGATCCAGGGAATGGGCATCCCTGCCGACGATCTTTTGCTCCAGGTGAACGCAGTGCTCGACCTCGTTCCCGCGGCAAGGTCAGCAGGAAATCAAGCGAACCCGGCGCTGTAAGAGCGTCAGTTCGCCCGGCATGCGCCTTTCATCTCGTCACGGGCGGTCGAAGGGAGGGCGGGCGCTCAGGTGCAGAGCCGCCAGCCGGCGCGTGCGCTTCGGGTGGGGCCTGCCTGCGGCGCATCACGACGGCGCGCTGGCGGCGCGACGACCCCGGCCCGTAGTCGCGCACGAAGCGGACGCTCGGCGCCGCTGCGAACACCTGATCGCGCAGTCTGCGCGTCAGAAAGGCGGTGGCGGCGGCGTCCACCGCCCGGAACGCCAGCACGAGCCCGCTTTCGCCGCCGCCGAGATCGCCGGGCTTGATGGGGCCGCCGCCGGCGATGCTGCGCGCGGCCACGGCCTCGTCGACGAAGGCCCAGACGACGACGCCGACGGCGCGCCCCTCGCGCGCGGCGAAGCCGTAGTCGCCGCGGTCGATCATCAGGGTCAGCAGCCGCGTGCTGGCGGCGAAGGGCAGCGCCGCGAAGGGCCCGGCGTCGGCGCCGGCGAGCAGCCTGACCGCAAGCCCGAGGGCTTCGTTGGGGTCCTTGAAACGAATGAAATTCATCGGCTTTGTCCGCGATGTCGAGCCTCTCGGCCTATTTTTCCACGCCGCAGCGTAGCGAAGTATTAATCTTCTGACACATCCGCGTGCGATCCTCTTCCACAGGGCATCGGGATCGAACGATTCGCCGCGATTTGATGAAGCGCATTTGGATGATTGGAAAGGCGCCATGGCCAGTCTTGGAAATGACGACCGCTTCGTTGAGGGCTCGACGACCGTCCTGCGGGGCACGGCGGGCGACGACGAGATCGTCCTCAGCGGCGAGTTCCTGTTGCCCGGCACGACCGCCGGGCGGATCGAGGGCGGCGGCGGCGCCGACCGGCTGATCCTCGAAGACGCCCGCCACCGCGGCGTGCGATACGAAAGCATCGAGGCGACCGAGCTTCAGGTCAGGCTGGTGGGCGGCTTGCCGGGCTTCTCGGGACAGGTGCTGGAGGCCGACCAGATCGGGGCCCTCGGCGCCATCACGCTCGACGGGACCCAACAGGTGCGGCTCGTGAACTTCGACGGGCGCCTGGCCGACTTCGGCGGCCTGACGCTCGGCGGGGGACAACTCCTGACCGTCGATCTCCAGTCGCCGGTCGCGGGCCAGAGCGTGACGGTCGACTTCAGCGAGGCGGAGATTGCGTCCACCGCCAGGGTGAGGTTCAACGGCGGGGCGTCCGACGACACGTTCATCGGCTCACCGGGAAACGACGAATTCCTGTCACGCGCCGGGCGCGACACCTTCGCGCCCGGCGCGGGCGGCTCCGACTTTTACAATTTCGATGACGGACAGGACCGGATCGACCTGACCGGATTGCCCGACGCCGTGGTGCGAGAAGCTCTGGACATCGCCTTGGAAGAGGCGGCGTCCGATCGCGTCAAAGGCAATTTCGTCAGGGACATTCAGTTGGTCTTCGAAGGCTTCGGCCGCCTTAACGTCTCCGCCATCAGGGGCGTCGATTTCGATCTCGACGACGTGGTGACCGGATTATCGACGACCGCGCCCGTTGCCATCGACGACTTCTTTCGCCTGATCGACGAGTCCGCCAGCTTCGTCAACAACGTCATCACGAACAGGATCTTCGGCAGGTCCGAACTCGGCTTCGAAGCTGACACCGACCCCGACGGCGACGCCTTGCGGGTGGTCGGCGTCGATCCGCTCGACGGCGCCGGCGTCATCGCCTTCGACGAAATGTTCGAGACGACGGCGTTCGGCGGGCGCCTGACCCTCGGCGCGGACGGGGCGATCACCTTCGATACGCTGGGCGACTTCGAGTTTCTCACCGGCGACGTCCTGCCTGACGGGCGCCGCGCCACGGATACCGCGGAATTCGAGTTTCGCTACCTGCTCGACGACGACGACGGCGAGGGGCCGACCAGCGCGCGCGTCAGCGTCACGGTGTTCGGCGAGAATGACCTTCCGGTCGCCGTCGACGACAGCTTCACCGTGTTCGCGGGCGATCAGGTGATCCTGCCCGTGCTGGCGAACGACACCGACGCCGACGAACGCAGCACGCTCGCGCTGACGGCGCTGAGCGACGCCGCCTTCGCCAACGGCGCGACCGCCGAGATCCTCGGCGACGCGGTGTTGTTCCGCGCGCCGCCCGACGCGTCGGGGCGCGTCACCTTCGACTACACCGTCTCCGACGGCCGTGAGAGCTATGTCGTCGCTGACGACGGCCCGAGGGTGCTCACTGGGCGGGAGCAATACTCCTCGGAGGTGCGCCCCTTCGGCAGCGTGCTCACGCCGGGAACCGATGTCGGCCGCGTCAGCGTGACCATCGTCCCCTTCGAAACCGACGTGGCGCCGGACCTCCTCACCGGCGAGGTCGTCGTGACGACGACCGAGGATGTAGTGGACCGCGATCCGGCGACGGTCAGCCTGCGCGAGGCGCTGCTCTATGCGGGCGCCATCGGCGCGCCGACGACGATCCGCCTCCCCGACGGGCAGTTCCAGTTCGGCCGCCCGCTCCCCTCTGGCGTCGCAGCGGCGCCGGACGACCCGTTCTCTGGCGCCTTCAAGATCCTAGACGGCATGAGCGTGACCCTGCTCGGCGCCGGCGAGGAGCAGACCCGCATTGCGATGACGGAATCCCTGGCTGACGATCCGACCATGTTCCTGGTTCAGCCGGGCGGCGCGCTGGCGCTGGACGGTCTGACCCTGCGGGGCGGCGGCGTTCGCGTTCCGCACGACGTTCTGGCTGGCGAGGCGGAGGTTAGGCTTCGGCAGGTCGCAGAGGGCGACGACCGAGAACGCCTTCAGGAGCTTCTGACCGAAAGCACCAATGCGCGTGTCGACGATGTGCTGTATCAAACCGGCGGCGGCGCGGTGGAAGGCGGGGCCATCAGCAACCGCGGCGTCGCGACGCTCTCGAACGTGACGATCGCGGGCGCCGTGAACACCGGCGACCGGATCGCTGACCGCGTCGAAGGCTCCGGCACGTCGGCCAAGCCCTCCGTCATCGTGGCCGAAGACGTGGACGACGGGCTGGGCGCCGCGATCTACAACGACGGCGGGCTGGTCGTGCTCGACGCTGTCACGGTGCGCAGGGCCGCGGCCGGCTCAGGCTCCGGCGTCTATTCCCGCGGCGGCCGCGTCGAGATCGCCGACAGCGCATTCTCCGAGAATATCGGCCGCGCCGGGGTCATCGTCGAGATCGAAGCCGGCGCCGAGGCCGTGAAGATCAAGAACAACTTCGCGGATGTGGAGGAGACGCTCTCGGTGCGGTTCGGCGCCAATCCCGGCGCGCTGATCCACAGCAACGGCGCGACCATCGAGATCGCCGACACGGTGATCGACGGCTACGAATTCCGCTACGCCGACCGCGTCGACGGCCCATCGATGGCGGCGCTGTTCTTCGAGGAGAACGGCGGCGTGATCACGCGCGCCGACGACGTCGAGGTGCGCAATGTCGCCGGCGCCGTCGTGGAACTGGCGCCGCGTGCGGCCTTCGCGGCCTTCGCCGCGCCGCTGGCGGCGGTCGAGCCGACCGGCTTCGCGGCGGCGATGGCGTCGGAGGGCTTGATCGGCGCGGCCACCCTCGACGCCGCGTTCGACCTCGACGCGCTGCTCGCGGCCGGGGCGCTGGCGATCGTCGAGATCCGGCAGGTCGACGGCGCGCTGGAGTTCGTCACGGTGGACGGCTTCGTCATCCGCCTCGAGGGCGCCGATCTCGAAGTCGACCCCGACGTGCTGACGCTGGACATCGGCGAGCTCGTCGCCGACCCCGCCGCGATCCCGTCGCTGGCGCTCGGCGGCGTGGTCGCGGCGCTGGTGATCCTCGCGCCCGATGGCCGCATCGTCGCGCGCGTCGACGCCCTCGACCTGTCGCTGGCCGACTTCGCCGCGCTAGCCATCGACGGCGACGCGTTGCGGGCCGACCCGATCCGGGAGATTTTCGGCGCCACGGTCACCGTGGCGGGCGGCGACGGCGAGGATGTGGTCGACGCTGGCCCAGGGGCCGAGACGCTGGCCGGCGGCGAAGGGTCGGACACCTACCGCTTCGCGCGCGGCGACGGGGCCGACGTCATCGCCGACGCCGGCGGCCTGTCCGACCGGCTCGAGATCGACGGCTACGCGCTCGCCGACGCCGACGTCTCGCGGGACGGGGCCGACCTGACGCTGGAGTTTGGCGGCGGCGACGCGCTGCGCATCGTCGACGCCTTCGGCGGCGGCGCCATCGAGACCTTCGTCTTCGATGGCGGCCCGGCGCTTGGCGTCGACGCGCTCGGGCTGAACACGGGCCCCGTGGCGGTCGACGACGCCGCGTCCACCACCCGCGGCGCGCCGGTGGAGATCGCCGTGCTCGCGAACGACCGGGACCCAGACGGCGACCCGCTGGCCGTTGCGACGGCGTCGGCGGCGGAGAACGGCTCGGTGGCGCTGCTCGGCGACGGCGTGGTTTACACGCCCGATCCGCTGTTCGTCGGCGTCGATCGCTTCACCTACACCGTCTCGGACGGTCGCGGCGGCGTTGCGACCGGCGCGGTCACGGTTGACGTCTCCGATACGGGCCGCATCCGCCTCGAAGCCGGCCCCGACGCGCGGCGGCTTTCAGGCACGGAAGCCGACGAGGCGCTGGTCGGCGGCGGCGGCCGGTCGGAAATTTTTGAAGGCGGCGGCGGCGGCGACCTGTTCGCCTTCGTGGATGATCCGGCGCTTCGCCAAGTTCTCCGCATCGAGGACTTCAGCGCGGCGCAGGGCGACCTGATCGCGTTGAACGGCGCGCTGATCGTCGGCGAGCGCGCGACCGCCGGGAACCGTCATGTTCTGAGCCTCGATACGGGCGACGTGCTCATCGTCACCGCGGACGGCCCACTCGCCTTCACCGACGTGGCTTTGTTCTGAAGGGTGTGGCACAGTCGTCGTGCGCTTCCGCGCATCGCTCGAGGCGGGCCGGATCGCATGAAGCAGCGCGGCGACGGGCTGCGATCCGGTGGCGACCGAGCCGCAAGGCGGGACCCCGATCTTCTCCCGAAAACGGCCGGTCGAGGACGGGATTGGTTGGTGCGGTGACCAGCCGTTCGTGCCTCACCCGACGCTGCCTCCAGGAATCGCCGAGCACAGCCGTAGGCGGGCAATCTGGCGGCTGGGAACGGAGCAGAGCCCCATCACCTCCAGCCCTAGCGCCTCGAACTGATGGAAGGCGGGCGAAATCCAGCTTCGACAAGAACTCCGCTCTCGATCAGGCTGAGCGCGCTGACTTTTCGCACGCCTTGCCGCTTCAGCTGGGCCCCTTCCCGACCCGCGCCCGGATCCGCGCGCTGTCGGACAGGCCGACGCAGACCATGATCTCGTTCGGACGCGGCGCATCGGGGACGGCGATGCTCAGCGTGTCGATGTGATCGAAGGACCAGGGCTCGTCCTTGTGGCCGAGCGGCACGTCGATGACTGCGCCGAGGCCGCCCGTCTTGACGTTCGAGGGCATGAGCGCCTTGCCCCCGCCGATGACGGCGCGCACCGGCCCGCCCAGTCGCGGATGCAGCAGCGCTGCCCCATGTTCCGCTGCGCCGTCGGCGCCGACAATGGCGGCCTTGCCGTAGCCGACCGGCGGCGCGCCGAGAGCGGCTGCGGCCTCCGCCGCCAGGTGCGCGCCGAGCGTCGCGCCGTGCTCGAACAGCTCGGTCAGGTCGTCCCGGTTGACCCCGGCGAAGGGGTTGCGGAGCACCGCCAGCGCGACCACCCGGGTCAGCGGGGCGCAGGGCGCGCCCATCTCGTCGGTCTCGGTCCGGTCCCGGATCAACATCGTCTTTCGGATCTGCATCAGGCTCGCTCCTGAACTGGGGCCGTCACGGCTCTGGTCCCGAGAAATCGGAACAGGACGGCTGCCGGCAAGACAAGGGCGAAGAGCGCGGCGCCGAACAGGATGGCGCCGTCCGGCGCCTCGGTGCGGTCGAGAAGCCAGCCTGCGATCGGCGGGCTCGCCGACATGACGGCGTAATAGACGGTGAAGAAAATCCCCATGCCGAAGGCCCGTCGTTCGGGCGCGACGGCCTGTCCGGCCAGCGCCATGATGACGCCCGCCGGCGCCATGCCGACAAGGCCGAACAGCAGGCTCGCCGCGAGCCCCGCTCCGGGCAGGCTCAGCAACATCAGCGCCAGCACCGCGGCCGCCATGCAGACCGCGAGGATCGCATCACGCCGCCCGAACCGGTCGGCGATCCAGCCGCAGGCCGTCCCCGACAGGATCATCAGCCAGCTGCCGACGCTGATGATCGAGGCCGCCGCGAGCGCCCCCATTCCCTGCGCCTCGAGCATCGCCGGGCCGAAGCTCAGATAGACGACATAGCCCGCGTTGAAGACGCCCCATGCGAGGCCGGCGAGGACCACCAGCCCCCATTCGCGCGGCGGGAGACCCCATGCGCCGCCCGAGATGCGGACGGGAAGGCCCTGCGGCGGGCGGTACAGGGTCATGACGGCGACTGCCGCGACCGCGCACCAGACGGACGCGACGGCGAAGGGCGCGCGCCAGCCATGGGTCTCGGCCAGCAAGACGTGCCCGACCTGACCCATGGCGATGCCGAAGGGCCAGCTCATGACCAGCACGCTCATCGCCGTGGCGATCTCGCGGCCGTCGAACCAGTCCGCGGTCATCTTGGCGAAGTAGAGCGTGGCGAACAGGAACCCCGCGCCGGCGACGACCCGCCCGAACCCGACGCCGGCGGGCCCGGCCGCCATCGCCGACAGCGCCCCGCCGATCGCCAGCGCGCCGAGGCCGAGCCCCGCCAGAACCCGGTCCGATGCGAACCGGCCGACAAACCCGGCCGGCAGGGCGAGAAACAGCCCCGGCGCCATGAACAGTCCGATCATCACGCCGATCTGCACGTTATCGAGGCCGAACGCATCCGACAGGTCTCCGCCGACCGCGCCCATGGTCTGGAACTGGAAGCCGAGTCCCACGCGGGCGGCGAACAGCAGCGCCAGGATGCGCCAGCGCATCACGCCCAGCCGAGCTGACGCAGCGCGTGGGCGTCGTTCCAGATCTTGGTCATGTGCGCGATGCGGTCGCCGTCGAACCGGATGACATAGGCGTAGTCCGACGCGACGGTCTTGCCGGTCGGCGCGACTGGTCCGCCTGCGCCGGTCTGGGCGCCATGAAACACCGCCGCCGCGACCACCGTTCTGCGATCCTGATCGACGGCGAATGCGGTCAGTTCATAACGCCCGTCCGGGATCGGACCCAGCAGGCCCTTCATCCACTCGGCGTAGCCGGCCAGGGTCGTGACGTCGGCCAGCGCGTCAGCCTGACAGGCGAAGCCCGCGTCGTCATGGCAATAGCCCTTGCAGGCTTCCCAGCCGCCGCCGGTTTCGCAGGCCTCGAAGAACTCGCGGGCCGTCTGTTCGATGCTCATGGGGCCGTCTCCCTGTTGAAGATGGGATCAGGATGCGCCCATGGCGGAACGCCTGAAATCGGTCAGCTGCAGTATTCTGCGACGGTCGCCTGCAGTATCCTCCTACAGCATATGCGGGATTGCCCGCAGGCGCCCGGTGCAACAGGATCGTGCAAGGCTTCGCGAAAGGAATGGCCGCTCTCGTGTCGCCCGACGACATTCTCAGCCCGCGCGAGATCGAGATCGCCAGCGCCTATGCGCAGGGCGACACCTATCAAGCGATCGCAGCCCGGCTGGGCATCGCGCCTTCTACGGTGCGCACGCATCTTGCCGCGATCTACCGCAAGCTCGAAGTCTCCTCCAAGCTCGACCTGCACGCCCGGCTTGGCGGCGCTCCCCCAGCGGACATGGAGACCGACCATGCCGCCGTCATCTCCGAGTTGGCGCTGAGTCTCGAGGAGGCGCTGCGCCGCGAGATGGCGCTGGCCGAGGTGCTGCGTATCATCAGCCGCTCGCGCGGCGACATCGAAGCGGTCATGGCGGCGATACTCGGCTTCGCGCTCGACCTCTGCGAGGCGGAATTCGGCATCCTGTTCGAGCATCACGGCGACGGGCGATACGCGGCCAGCCATGCGCGGGGCATCCCCAAGCCATTCCGCGACTGGCTCGACAGCCGGGGCGTGTTCACGGCCAGCACGCGCACGGGTCTCGGCCGACTGGCGAGCGGCCGCGGCGTCGTTAACATCTACGACGTCCGTGCCGAGGAGATCTTCCAGACCGACGATCCGCTGCGCCACGCCACCGCGATGCTCGGCGGCGCGCGATCCTTCGTCGCCATCCCGATGATGTCGGGCGAGGCGCTTGTCGGCGCCTTCACGATCTACCGCCAGACCGTGCGGCCCTTCGGCGCGCAGACCACCACGCTGGCGCAGACCTTCGCCGACCAGAGCGTGATCGCGCTCGACAACGCGCGGATGATCGCCGCCCTGCGCCGCAGGGCGACGCCGGCATGAGCGCGGCTGCCGGACTTCTCAGCCCTCGCGAACGCCAGATCGCCGAGGCCTTCGCGCGCGGCGAGACCTATCAGCAGATCGCGGACCGCCTGAACCTCGCCCCCTCGACTGTGCGCACCCATCTCGCCGCGATCTACCGCAAGCTCGGGGTCTCGACGAAGCTGGAGCTGCGCAAGCAGGTCGAACCCTCATCCCGCCCAGACACGGAACTCCTGACAGTCCCTCGAGAGACCAGCGGCTGTTCGGGCCGTCCGGCGCCTGGATCGGCGTGCGCGCCACCGCGATCCGGCGGCGAGACTTGCGCCGCTGCACCGTCAGCCCTTCCTCGCGGTAGAGCCGCTGGGTCTTCTTGCGGTTCACCTCGTGACCCTCCTGCCGCAGCAGCACGTGCAGCCGCCGGTAGCCGAACCGGCGGCGCTGATCGGCGAACTCCCGCAGCCGCGCCCGCAGGGCCGCGTCATCCGGCCCGGTGCTGCGATAGCGCACCGAACTCCGGTCCACGGCCATGGTGGCGCACGCCCGCCGCTCGCTCATGCCGTGCCTCTCGACAGCATGAGCGACCGCGTCCCGCCTGGCGGCGGGCGTCACCATTTTTTTCCCAGAAGATCCTTCAGCACGGAGTTGTCGAGCATCGCGTCGGCGTAGAGGCGCTTGAACTTCGCGTTCTCCTCCTCGAGCGCCTTAAACCGCTTCGCGTCTGACACGTCCATGCCGCCGTACTTCGACTTCCAAGCGTAAAACGTCGCCGACGACATGCCGTGCTTGCGGCAAACCTCCGCCACCGTGGCGCCGGCCTCCTGCTCGCGCGGAACGCCGATGATCTGCTCTTCCGTGAACCTACTGCGCTTCATTCTGGTCCCTTCCAGTCGGTCGAGATTCCAGCAGGCCGTGGAGGAGAAACAAGGGGTCAGGTCACACAATGCAAGGAGATCGCCATCACCGTTCGGGGCGCCAACCGTCAGATCGCCGTCGCCAAGCCCTTCAACGAACGCGCTCGCTGAACGCCGATGCGGCAAGAAACCGAGCCCTCTCGCTTCAGTGCACCAGCGCCTCGCGCGACCGGAGCGACGCTTGGGCCGGCGCGCGACCTCGACTACTTGTTGATTAATGCGCGACTCGCCGCATTTTTTCACCAATCGCAATTCGGCGGGAGTTTCGCGCAGTGCATTCCGCGGATACCGAACTCGAGGAATTTCTCGACCTGCTATACCAAGCGCCGGCCTCTGGCGACTGGTATCTTGTTGCTGAGGTGCTGGGCAACGTGGTTGGCCGACGACACGTGACGCTGGTGCGGCGCGAGGCGCGGACCGGCCTCGGTCTTCGCGCACAGACCGGCTTTCGCTACGGCGACTTCGAGCACATCCGCGACCGCTTCGTCGCCGACGCTAACGCATATGTCGAGGCGCTTGCGGCGCAGCCGGAGCGGCGCGCGGACCCGACGCAAGCTGCCCCGCCCGAGACGCACGGTTATCTCAGCCTCGACGGGCATCTGCGCCGCAGCTTCGGCGTAACACCGGAGTTTGGCGCGATCCTCCACGCAAGGACCGACTGCGTGCAGTTTCTTTCAATCATGCGGCCGGTGGACGATCGCAGCGATGATGCCGAAGGTCGGAAGCGCTTTCTCACGGTCCTCCCACATCTGCGCCGGGCGATGGCCGTGGCGATAGCCTTCGAACACCGGGCGCCGCAGGCGTGGGGCTTCGAGGCGGTGTTCGAAGCGCTCGCCGCCGCCGCCTTTCTGTGCGACGCGGACGGGCGCGTTCGTGAGGCGAACGACCCGGCGCGCGACCTCGCGGCGCGTGGCGACGGACTGCGCACGGCAGGCGGGGCGCTGAGTTTTCTAGACCCGGTCGCCGGACGTCGCGCCCGCGTGGAGATCGACCGCGCCTCTGCGCGAGCGCCGGGCCACCGCGCGCGCTTTTCCGCGCGGCGCGGCGCCGGGGCCCTACCGTTAAGCGTGACTGTCTCAGGCCACGCCCGAGGCGTGGCGGTGGTGCTGGTCGAGGATCCCGAGCGCGACATGGCGCCGGGCGTCGAGGCGCTGGCAGCGCTTGCGGGCCTCAGCCCGGCGCAGGCGCGAGCAGCGCAGCTCGCGGCGGCGGGCTTGGGGACCAGGGCGCTGGCCGAGGCGATGGGCGTCAGCGAGAACACCGTGCGCACCCACTTGCGCCGTGCCTTCGACAAACTTGACGTGCGCGACCGGCGCGAACTTGCCCTGCGGCTCGCGGCCCTGCGCGGCGTCTTTCGTTGAGCATGTCGCCTGCGCGGGTGACAACTCGCGTGGACCGTTTCGTTAAACTGTTCTCGTTTGCGCAGCACGGGTTGGCGACATGGCCTCTCACAACTCAATGCTCCTCGGGTCGGCCAATGTCCCTGAAACCATCTCCGCCGTAGGCCCGATCAAGACAAATTCTATCAGTGCCGCCGTCGGCATGGGGCTTGCCCCCGAAACAATCGACGACGACTACGGCGCAGTATGTGCCGATCGGGTGATCCGGTCGACCGCGCACCCAGACGATCATCGCCGAGCGCTGCTTTTTGGCGACGTAAAGGACGCTGCGATTTTCAAAGTTGGAGGCGTTGCAAATGAATGTTCCTGGTGGACCCAGCTCTACTGTGCGTCTACTGGACGCCCTGCTCGATCCCAAGACGTTCAGCGAGCTTGAGGACGCATCCGACGAGGATTGGTACGCAGTCGACCTCGTCGCCGGCGACACGGTCAGGTTCTCGGTCCCAGCGGAGGGACAGTCGCCCGGGCTCAGCGTCAGGGCGGCGGACGGCGCCCTCCTGCGCGATGCGCGCTCGCTCGTCGGGTCGAACAGCATCGACTTCACGCCCGACGCCAGCGGCCGGTATTTCGTCAGCGTCGACGCCATCCCTGAAGCGGCATACAGCTTTTTTCGCGTTGGCGAATATCGGCTCGAGACCACGCTGTTTGACGACCTGCCGGACGCCGGCGACACGTTCGCGGACGCGGTGACGCTGCGCGAAGGCGAGACCCGCGTCGAGAACATCGAACGCGCAGGCGTCGACTGGTTCACCTTCGAAGTCGGCGATCTCGCGCGCCGCGAGGTGTATTTCGACGGCGTCGAACGCGCCGTCGCCACGTTCATCTACCCCAGCGGCAGAAGCCGGAGTATCGGCCCCGCGGAGCTGGCTGCGCCGGTTCCCATCGACGTGTTCGAGACCGGGACAGTGTCGGTGCGGCTGGAGGGAGGGTCCAGCCGCAATACGCCGGATCTCGATCTCTACGCCGTCACCCTGTCGCGCGCCGAGAACGACGGCTACCTTCGCCCGGGCGAGACGGCCGCGCTGGAGGCGGGAACCGGCGAGCTTCTGCGCGTCGAACTGCCCGCGTTCCGTCGTCAGGAGGTGATCGTCGAGAGCGCGGCGGGCGACGCGCCGCCGCCGACGGCGTTCGAAGTTGTGACCAGCGACGGGCGGCGGCTCAGCCTCGAATACGGCGCGGAGACCTCGACCGGCCGCTGGGACGTGCCCGACGGCGCGTCGCGGTTCGAAATCACGCCGATCGACCCCGCCGACCTCCTCGCGATCCGCGTCGCTGAGGACTCCGGGGTCCCCGACGGCGCGCGCTACACGCTGCGCATGCGCGAGATCGGCGGCGACCTGCTCAGCTATGCGGTGACGGAGATCCCCGAGATCACCGGCGACCAGCCCGAGTATGCGGATTTCACTAGGAACGATTATCAGATCGTCACGCCGGTCACGACGCCGGACGGCGTGTGGCGCGGCGGGCCGTCGGCCGACCTCGTCTTCGCCAACAACCCGACCGGCGGCGATCTCGTCGTCGATGCGGGGGGCGGCGACGACGTCATCGTGCTCGGCCCGCAGCCGGCGCTCACCGCGCTCGGCGGCCCCGGCGCCGACACCTTCGTGGTCTTCGGCAACATGCCAACCGGCCAGACGCGCCTTGACCTGCCGGATTTCGAGGTCGGCGTCGATCGGATCGTCAACATCGTCGACGCCGACTCGATCCGCTACTATGGCGGCCTGTTCGTGGTCGAAGGCCTGATCGAGCAGGTCGTGGTGTTCAACGACCCGATCTTCGGCGAGGGCGCCTTCACCGAACTGCCGCCGATCGAGGAATGGCGAATCCTCGAGCTGGGCATCGACGCGCCGCCGGGGACGGACATCGTGGCGTCGGGGTCGTTCTTCGTGTCCGGCGGCCTGGGTCTGCCGGGATTCTATCCCGGCTGGATCGGCCTGCCGCCCGACGCGCAGCTGGCCTCGACGGCGCCGACGATCGTGGAGACGGACTTCGACGCGCTGGCGCCGACCACCTCGGCGCGCGCGAATTTCTCTACGGGAGACGACGCGATCCGCGTGACCGGGTTCTTGGAGGATCAACAGGTCGACGCCGGCCTCGGCAACGACACCATCCTGTTGCAGAGCGTCCAGACCGGCCTGATCCGGCTGGGCGCCACTGACCCCGAACCGGTCAGCCGAAGCGCCGTGTTCATCCCCGGCTTCGGGCCATTTCCATCATCAACGCTCTCCTACAGCAGCGGCGGTAGTTCGGCGCGGATCGATTCCTCGGCCGACACGGTCATCGTCGGCCCGAACTCGGTCGGCATCTACGACTTCACGGAAGTCGGCTTTCAGGACCGGCTGGTGATCCAGGGCTTTGACGACATCCGCACGATCGAAGACCTGTCGCGAACAAAGATCGCGGCTTCAGGCGAAGAGGGCCCGGGCGCGGAGTACTATGCGCTGACCGAGACGCTGCTGATCGGCGCCGCCTTCAGACCCGATCAGATCTACATCGCCGAGGCGAACGCAGTGTTCGATCTTGGCGAGGCGGGCATTGACCCGGGCGACGATGCGGCCGACGCGCCGGGCGGCGCTCCCGGCAGCGAGGAGCAGGAAGGTTCCGCCGGGCCGAGCGAGGGCGACGACCGGCTAACCGGCACGCCCGGAGCCGACGACATGTCAGCGCTCGGTGGCGACGACACGGTCAAGTCGCTGGCCGGCGATGATCTCGTCGATCTCGGTCCGGGCGACGACATCGTCCTGTCGGGCACGGGGGCGGACACGGTGCTCGGCGGCGACGGCGACGACACCATCAAGACGGCCTCGGGCGCGGACAGCATCGAGGGCGGCGCTGGCGACGACATCATCCTGTCGGGCAATGACGACGACACGATCTTCGGCGGCGACGGGAACGACACGATCAAGCCGGGCCGGGGCGACGACGTGATGGACGGCGGGGCGGGCGACGACATCCTCGTTGCGTTCCGCGGCGACGAGGTGCTGATCGGCGGGGACGGGAACGACACCCT
>NZ_FNQM01000031.1 GCF_900107585.1 Rubrimonas cliftonensis
AGCCAACTTGACACCCGCCTGAGCCACGCCGACCAATATCAAGCCGGGTCACTTCTCAATGGAAATCCCGGGTCAGTTCCGCGCGGAAACCAACAGTAATGAGCGCATTCAGCCCGCCTGTAGGCGCATGTGGAGTAGTTCTCAACGGGGCTTTAGCGCGAGGGCGCGGGAGCGCCCTCGCTGTCGTCAGATCATGCGGTGGCCGGCTTGGTGGCGTCCTTGATGCCCTGGAGCGCCTTGACCGCGTCGCGCAGCATCGAGGTGTTGGCGTCCGCGAGCTTGGCGGCCAGGGTTGCGAGGGTCGCATCGACCTCGTCGGCGGTGGGCGCGCGGCGCGCGGTCACCGACAGCGAGGCGCGGATCACGCCGTCCTTCGAGCTGTACCTCTTGCCGTCGGCCCACCCCGTGTACCGGACGCGGCCGTGGCTCGTCGCATCGAGAGCGAAGCGGTGCCGCACCGCGGCTGCGGCGGCGGACAGCTTGCCGGAAGCCTCGATCTTGGCCTTGCCGGAGAACATGCCAACGGCCGACTTCGCCTTGTTAGCGATGTGGACCAGGGTCTCCTGGGACAGCGACACCGACTGCGGTTGGTCGATCTGGTGGCTGTAGGTGACGGTGTGCTTCTTCACATGGACAATGAACTGCGCAGACTCGATCACCCAGCCCGGCGGCAGCGTGACATGGGACTTGACGGTGAGATTGCGCTTGTCGGACCACAGGTCGATCACGTTGGGGTAGAGGAACTCCTTCACCGTCCCGATGGGGATACCGTCATTGGAGAGGATCGTGTCGTCGAAGGGGACGGAGGCGTCGAGCGCGACGCCACCGAATAGGCCTGCAGCAGCCACGCTGGTGACTGCGCCCAGTCCGCCAAGCAGCATGTTGCGCTTGGTGATTGATTTGGTCTTCATTCTGAAGCCCTCTTCCGTAGTCTTTTTTGCGGGCCAAGACTTCGTCCTCTCGACCTGATTCAACGGTACCGCGGAATCGACGACAGCGAGAACATCTTTAAGCACGGGTCACTATGCTGCCGGTTGAATGTGACTTTGGCGACACAGTGTTGCACAAGTCTGACCATGAAGAAGCGCTCCCACTACTCGGAATCTGCAGTGAAAAAAACTCTGGGCGGCTTCTCTCGTTGGCTCCGGTCACTCAAGGTGTGGTGATCGCAGGCTTGCCTGCAGTATTATGTTCTTGTTATGTTCCCATATGTCGAACTGCTGGAAGCATGACCGTCCCCTGTCGCGGGTCCAGTCCGAGGCGCATATCGCGCTGCGGGCGCAGCACCATCGACCTGCTGGATAAGTTGCGCGACCTCGAGGCGCACCGCGTCTCGCTCGCCGACTGAACGGCATGACCTTCGATCTCTCGATCTCGGTCGGGCCGCATGATGGCGACCATGATCGCCGAGTTCGAGCGCGATCTGCTGCGCGAACGGGTCCGATCAGGGCTCACCGGCACCAAGTGCGAGTGCCGAACGGAATCTCCCCAGAAGTGCCGTTTGAAAATTCCCCAGTCTGAGCGCCGATCTGCGGGGGGCATGCACCCCGCAGATCGGCGGCGGCCGAAACGTCCCACCTGCTGGCCCGCAACGGAGGGCGCGCGCAGGTGATCACACTGGAAGAGATCGTCTTGATCCACGATTTGAAGCGGCAGGGGCTCAGCGTCTCGGCCATCGCCCGCAAGCTCGACATGGACCGCAAGACGGTGCGCAAGCACCTCGAGGTCGGCATCGCGGCGCCGGCCTACAGCCCGCGCCCGGCGCAGCCCCGGCTGATCGCGCCGTTCGAGGACTACCTGAGCGCCCGCATCACCGCGCAGGCAGCTGGCCGGACCTGTCCGGCAAGCGGCTGCTGCGTGAGCTGAAAGAGCGCGGCTATCAGGGCTGCTACATGTAGGGATACCTCATGGAAAGAGGTGGCGGCCCATGGGGAGACCGCCACCTCTCGACCGCCCGCAGGGCGGCGAACCATGTTGCGATCGACCGGTCGCGGCTAGGCCGCTTCGATATCGTCTCGCGTCACGAAGACGGCTCGTCATCGACGTCCATCGTTCTCTTCTCAGCCGCCCGAGGGGCGGCGAACCGGGGTGGGCGAGGTTCGATCGCCCGTCCCACAACAGATATTGGCCCCGCTCGAAGGCGACGGAAGCGACACAAAGCGATTTTATGCGCCCGAGCTCGCGATTGTCGCTCGGCCCCCTCAGCTCTCCCCTTCGGCTGTCGTGCAGTCGGCAGGGTGGACCTGCAGCCGCTCGCCGTTCTCGCGCGCGACGACGAGCATGGGCGCCCAACGAGGCGCCAGTCCGAGATACCACACGACCTCGCTGCGCCAGCGCACACGCTCGACGCCGCCAGGAAGGCAGCGGACGCCGTCGCGGAGCTGATGGGAGGCCCAGGGAAGAAATGTGAGCCGGTCTGAGCTCTCGATGGTGGTCATAGACGTCTCCTGCGCCAACGGTCGATGGCGCGAGGATACGGGGCGGCTATGGCGTTGTGCGGCGGAAAGCGCGCGCGCAGGGAGGCAGCCGCTCTCGAATGAGGACGAGAAGGCGCCGTAGTAGCCCGATAGTCCAACCTTTCGGGGAGCAATGTTCCCTGACGGCAACCTCACCACCATCTCAGACCGAAAAGTCTTCGTGGCTTGAACAACCGGACGCGCCTTGCGTCAACGGGGAGGGAACAGGGATGAAGGACCTCGGTTCATCGGAATTCGGCGGCTTCAACGGCCGCCAGCGGATCACGGCCACCAGCACCTTGCTGACCGCCATGTCGGCGATCCGCCTTGATACCCTCGACACCGACATCAGCGATCGCCAGGCCCACGTCGTCATGCTGCTGGGTTCGCGATCGGTCATGGTCAGCGGCGGCTTCAAGCTCAAGACGATGACGGCGACCCGCTTGAACGAGCACATCCGCGACTCGTTCGACGTCAGCGACACCGCCGCCGAAGGCGACCTTAAGAAGCTGAAGGACATGGGCATCACCACCTGCGTTTCGGATCCCAACGACGGTCGTGTGCGCATCATCGCGCTCACCGAGAGCGGAGAAGCTCTCTACGAGCTCCTGGCGGACCGCATGGCCAGCCTGATCCTCGCGACCGCAAAGATGCTCGAGCGCGACGGGCCGGTGCCGAGCAACCCGCTTGAGCGCATCGCAGATTTCGTCACGGACTTCGCGCGCCGCGTCCGTGCCGCTTTCAGCGCGACCATTCTCGCCGCCTTGACGGTGCTCGCGACGCCGAGCGCGAGCGACGCCTCTGGCGCGCTGATGGTCGGGAATCCCTCCAGCGCGGAAGCCGTCTACCATGGCGACGGGAGCCTCGGGATCGAGTGGTCGTTCCCGCATGGCGCGACTTACCGTGACGTCCAGCCGCCAAATGTCAGCGCCCATTCCGGTGGGCCGACTTGGATGGCCGTCACGCAGAGCGCGTATGGATCGCTCGTCGGCCAAGATTCACACTGGGCCATCCAACCCTTGGTCGCATACAATCATGCAAATCCAGAACAGGCGTACGCCATCGAGATTGCTGATGTTCGAAAGTTCTACGAGGACGGTCTCACCGTGAACGTCGACTACGATATGAACCAAATTTTTTGGGCCAAATAGTCTGTCGATGATGTTCGCGTAGGCACTGTTTATCTTCGAGTCAGAGCGGAGGGGAATAGGCCCCTCTGATCTGGAGAGAACCCATGATCTACGGCGTCATCATCATCGGCATCCTGCTCTACTCGCAGTACGCCTACTGAGCCTCGCTCTCGAAATGAGGGCTCCTGTTCCCGGCGGCGGGCTCCGGCCCGCCGCCTTTGATTTGGCGTAGCTGTATCCGACGATTGTTTCCGACGGATACGGTTCACCCGACGTTAGGATACGGCGACTACGGTGCCTCCAGCCGCCAGCACAGGAAACGCCATGAACACCGCAATCGACCTCGCCGCCGCCGCTGAGACGCCCTGGGGGTCGCGCAGCGCGGTCCTGGAGCGCTACGCCGCAGGCGTGCGCACGCTGCTGAACTGGTGCGAGCGCAATCCCGGCAGCGGCGGCGCCCAGCGCTGCGCCCGCGTGCTCCTGGGCTGCTGGAACGGATCCGAGCATCCGATCGACCTGGCCGGCGTGTGCGATCTCAACGACGATCTGCGCGACGCCGCGGTCGACGTGCTCGTGGGCCACGCGCTCACGGGGCGTGAAGCCCACGTCTTTGGCGAAGAGGCCCGGATCAAGACCTTGGCGTCCAGGACGCCGAGCCGGCGATGAGCGGCGCCTCAACCGTGGAGGCCGGCGTCGGCCTGGGGGATCAGGGGCCGGGCGTCGAGGCGGCCCTCCAGTCGCTTCGCGTCGTGTTCGCGCAGAGCGCCCACGAGCGCGCCCGTGCGGCGCTCGTGCGCGACACCGGACCTTGGCGACTGCTGGCGCCCCACGCGCGGAGACGGCGCTTCGCCGCGTTCGAACGCTGCGCGTCCGCCCGACTGGAGCGATCCTCGCGCTACCCGTTCACCCGCGTCGACCTGCGCCTCGCGATCGCGGGCGACGAGGACCAGACCATCACGGTCGACCGCCAGGGACTGGACCTGGAGGCGGTCGGCGACGCCGACCGGCTGCGCGTCCACATCGAGGGGCGGCCCGACCCGGCCGCCGACGTGCCGCTGAGGGTCGCGCTGTGACGTCCGCCCTCGACAGGGACAAACGGGAGGACACCGCGCGCGCCGAGCTGGTGGCCGATCTTCACGCCCTCCTGGTCGCCCACGCGCAGGCTGGCGTCGGCCTGTCGCTCGAGGAGTGGCGCGTCGTTCTGAACGCGCATGCCGGCGCCTTCTCGGTGCGGCGCGCCTGGTTCAGGGAGACGACCGAGCGCCAGCTCGCCCGCATGGCCGGCGGGATCTTCGACGACGACCCCGCCAGGAACGGGCCGCTCGCCAACAAGATCGCGGCGCTGCCGCTGCCGCAGCGAATCGCGGTGCTCGACACGGTCGACCGATACTGGTTGGGCCGCACCTGGCACCTGGTTTCAGCGGAAGACCTCGCAGACTTCGGCGTCGTGTTCGCCGAGAGCGGCCACGAGAAGATCCGGGCGGCGCGCGCGCGCGGAACGGGCGCGCCGGGCCGATGACGGGTCCGTATGGGGGCGACCCCAGCGCCACCGAGGTCCTCGCGTGGAAAACACGCGAGAACCTCGTGGCGGCGGTCGACGCCGAGGCCGAGCGGCTGCGCGCGCTCGGCCTTGGCCTGCGCGATCTCGCCGGCGCCGTCGTGGAGGCGGCGTCGCGCCAGAGCGCCGGCCGGCCGGCGGAGGCGCGCATGCTGTGGCGGGAGGCGTTGCGCTACAAGCTCAAGGCGGAACTGCCCGCCGACGTCACCGCGCGCGCCCTGGCGACGGCCTGGGCCGACGCCAGGGTCGACGCCCGCGCGCCGGAGCTGATCGCCGCGGCGGGCGCTGCGGTCGTCGAGGCTTACTGGACCTGGCTCGCGGCGCGGGTGCGCAACCCCTCGACCCGGAAATCCTATCGCCTCGCCGTGGAGAGCCTGATGACGTTCTGCGTCAAGGACAGCGTCGCGCGCCTCGAGGACGTCACGCCGCGCGCAGTGGCGGCCTGGATGGAGGCGGAGACGGCGCGGCTGTCGGCGAGCACCGCCAAGAGCGCCCTCTCGGCCGTCAGGGGGATGTTCGGGGCCCTGGTGCGGGACGGGCTGCTGGAGCGCAACCCCGCGCTCGAGGTGTCGGGGCCGCGGCGCGCCGCGCGCCAGGCCGCGACGCCGGCGCTGACCGCCGAGGAGGCGCGCCGCCTGCTCGCCGCGCCCGACGTCACGTCGCTGGTCGGTCTGCGCGACCGCGCGCTGATCGCCGTCATGCTGATGAGCCTCGCGCGCGTCTCCGCCGCGGTCGGGCTGCGCCTGGGCGATCTGCGGCGCGGCGAGCGCCGGACCTGGCTGCTGCTGCGAGAGAAGCGCGGACTCCGGCTCGACGTGCCGCTGTCGACGGAGGCCAGCGCCTGGCTCGACGCCTATCTCGCCGAGGCGGGGCTCCTCGGCGCGCGCGAGGGGTGGGTGTTCCGCGCGGCGGCGGGACGCGCCGACTTGCTCGGCGAGCGGCCGCTGCAGCCGCGCAACGTCCACCACATGCTGCGCCGGCGCGCGCGCCAGGCCGGGATCGACCGGGCCTTCGGCTCCCACGCGCTCAGGGCGACCGGGATCACCCAGATGCTCGAGCGCGGCGTGCGGCTCGAGGTCGTCCAGCGCCTCGCCGGCCACGCCAGCCCCGGCACGACCCGGCTCTACGACCGCCGCTCCGACGCGGAGCTGCTCGCCGGCGTCGACACGGCCTGGCTGTGAGTGTGAGCAGGAACGCCGCCGCCGATCATGGGCTGTCCATCGCCGGGTGTTCATGGGGGTTTCGGTTCTTCGTTCCAGACGTTCCGAGTGTTCTTAGGCTTTGCAGGTCGAGGAGATCGCGCCTGCTCAGGGACTTGGCCGCGGGACAGGCCGCCGCGAGATGACGCGGCGCCCGTGCCCTGACGCCGCTCCATCGGCTTTCGATGCGCGCCAGGCGGGAAATGACGCATCCGGTCCGCCACGGGGCGGCAGCCGTCGCGCACCGGATGCGGTCCCCACGCCTCCCGGACGCGGATACCGGCGCAGCGGGATGCGCCGGGATCCGCCTGCGGATGATGCGCGGATTCCCGCGCGCCGTCCTTGAGACCGACCTCCTGCGCATCATCAAGCAGAGAGAGCCTCAATGCACTTCATCATCCCCGGTTCGGCGCTGCGCTGCGTCGCGCCGATCAGTGTCACGGCCTTCAGGACGCTGCTGGCGCTCGTCGCGTTCGATGCGACCGCGGCCGAGATGGACGAGCCCCCGGACCAGGCGATCGCGTGGCCGTTGCGCGACGTCGCGTCGGCGGCGGGGTTCTCGGCCTCGAACGCCGCGCGAACCCTGAGAGGTGCGGCATCCGAGCTCGCCGCCCATCCGTGGGTCGAAACGATCGACCTTGCCTCGGGGGCAATCGCATGGCGATTGCATCCCGCCCTGCGGCCGCGGCTGTGGTACGACGAGCCTTACCTTCGTGCGACGCTCGACGATTTTCGCGCATGTTCCGACGTGCTGGACGTGCAGCTGACCTTGGTCCATCGCCTCATCTCGGGCATGCGCCAACCGCAGGCCACCTGTACGGTCGCGACACTCCTGGCGCTGCGCGGTCTCGCGAACGATCAGGCGGGCTGGGCCGCTCTCCGGCCGGCGTTGCGCACGAGCGCACAGCGCCTGGCGACGGCGACCATGTCCCGGATCTCCGTCACCCTGCAGTCAGACGCCACCCTGACGCCGCAGGTCATGAAGCTCAGGATCGCACCCGCCAACGCCGCTCCTCCCCGAGGCTTCATGTCCGCGTCGCCGCTGGATGAGCACTGGGTCGTCTCTTCCGGCGAAGCCACGGTCCGGCGGCCGAAGGCTCGGCGCATCGTCGCCGCGCCGGCGGCTCCACCGGCCTATGCGCCGAAACTCGAGGCGCCCAATTCGACACGCCCATTGCTGAAGATCGCGCAGACGATCCGCCGGCGCGGCGTCGGCTTTGTCGACGTGCGCGTCATGCTGACCCAGCTGCTGCAGCTCCTCGACGAGCGCGCGGCCATCGCGAGACTGGACAGGATCGTCTCAGTGACCGTGAACGGCTCTATGCTGAAGATCCTGATTGAGAACGACATCAAGACCCTGTCGCAGAACGCGTCTTCCGGCGCGCAACAGCGGAGGTCGGCGATCTGACGCGCCGGGCTCACCGGATGAAATCGTCGAGAGCATCGTCCGTCATCTGCGAGGAGAGAGGCGACGGAGCCGGCGCTTTCCGGATCGGCAGACCAACCAGATCACGGTCGCAATCGCGGGTGATGTAACCGTCCAGGTCACGCAGCAGGCGCTGGCCATGTTGCGATGACGCTTCGATCAGTTTTTTCACGGCGGCGCCGAGAACGATTTTTTCGCGCGTGGCCCGTTTGCGTTCGTGCTCCCTCGCCTCGGCCTGCAGGCGCTCGATCTTGGACTTGAGGTGTTGGATCTGCTTCTCGGAACTTCGTCTTGGCATGAGACCTCCCTTTCCGGGAGGGATCTACGCCCCGAAGATCGGGGACCAAACGGCGGGATCGGCGCGCGATCCCTTCGCCCTGCAAAAGGGGGAAGGGCGCAATTATGCAAACTCCGTTTGCGGCGTCCTCCGGAGGCCCCTGCGCGGGGGGCGCGGTCCGCTACCGCGGGCCCGATCTCCCGGGCATGAAGAACCATGCCGCAGCCCATCACTCGATCACCGTGATCTCGCGCGGCAAGGGCCGCAGCGCGACCGGCGCCGCAGCCTATATCGGCGCCATGAAAATCGCCGACGACCGCGACGGCCGCGTCCACGACTACCGTCGCAAACGTGGCGTCGAGCGGGTCGAGATCGTCGGTTTTCCGGGCGACGCGGCGCAGCTCTGGAACGCCGCCGAGGCGGCCGAGACGCGGCGCAATTCGTGTGTCGCGCGCGAGACGATCCTCGCCATTCCAGCCGAGCTTTCCGAGGACCGACGCCAGGCTCTTGTCCGCGGCTATGCGCTCTGGCTGCGCGACACCTACGGCGTCGCCGCGATGACCGCGATCCATGCGCCCAGCCGCGAGGGCGACGCGCGGAACTGCCACGGCCACGTCCTCGAGACCACCCGCGCCGTCGAGCGGAAAAGTGGGGCGTTCGGCGGCAAGATCCGCCTCATGGACGACCGCAAATCTGGTCCGATCGAGGTCGAACGGCGCCGCGTCGAGTGGGCGAGGCGCGCGAACGCCGAGCTCGCCAGGATCGGCGCCGCCGCCCGCATCGACCATCGGTCGCACGCCCGCCGCGCCGCCACCGGCGACGAGCCAGCGGGGATGATCCGGGTGCGCCACCAGGGTCCGGCGCGCACCGCCGTCACCCGCAAGGCGCGGACGAACGGCGATCCGGCTCCCCCTTGGGAGGACGAACGACAGGCCGCGCTGCGGATCAACGGACAGCTGCGGGACACGTGGATGTTCCTGCGCGCCGAGCTGCGCGCCCGGGCGCGCGAAGAGGCCGATGCCAAAGCGATGACGACGCCGGCGGAGCCGGTCGCGCCAACGCCTGTTCATCCTGCGTTCCCGCGTCCGCCGAGCCCCCATGACGATCCGATGCTCGCTGCGGTGGCTGACGTGATGGCTGCCGCGCAGGGCGTCCGGGACGACGCCTGGCTCGACGCCGACGACCCGCCGCCATCCGCCGTCGCAGCAGGACAGGGGCCGCCGGGCGTCCCGCCCGACGACGACGATGAGAAACGCCTCGCCGCCCGACGCGCCAGGCGGCGATCGCGGCAGCGTTGAGAGAAACGGTGAGCCCAAGCGGTGCAATACGTCTTGCGCCTCTAAAAACAAACTTGGCGGCAAACGGTGGGACAAAGGGGTCTGTTCTTGCATCTATAAGTATTATTTGAAAGTTTTATTATAGTAGCTGCAGTAATTTATTAAGATATAATTATATTAGATAAATTTATTGAAAATTCCGTACAGAAATTTTGTCCCCGTGAACGAAATATTATCGTCTTACCATTTATAAGGGGGGGTAAGGGGGGGATAGGAGATTCCTTGCGCACGCTTTCTTGGGAAGCGCGCGCAAGGCCTCTCCCGACCATGAGAGCAGGGGAGGGAGAGACGACCCGACGATATCTGTCGGGTCGATAAAAAACGGGTGGGTGGGTGGGGGATAGGAGATTCCTTGCGCACGCTTTCTTGAGAAGCGCGCGCAAGGCCTCTCCCGACCATGAGAGCAGGGGAGGGAGAGACGACCCGACGATATCTGTCGGGTCGATAAGAAAAGGGTGGGTGGGTGGGAAGATGCCTTCCATTTTGTATTGGCGCAAAGCGTTCATGGAAGACCTCTCCCGATCATAAAGCGGGAGAGATGATCCGTCATCTCAAGATGACGGATGAACCACAGCCTGCGTGTTGGCTGTGATGTCTGATCTGACTGAGCAGCAGTCGGATCAAGCGTTGACCTGCGGCGGCCGGAGGCTGGGGCGATAGCGTTCGACGCACGCGCCGTCTGTGACGCGCGCGTCGAGCGCCACCGCCCGGTGTGAGGTGGGTGGGTGAGGCGGAGCCCGTCGTTCCTCGAGCCAAAAGGAGCGAGCCGATGCTCGACACCATGACCGCCATCGCGGCGGCGACCCCCTGGACCCAGACGCTGCAGCGCGGCGATGTGGTTCTCTTCAATTTCCCCTGCGCCGACGACGGCCCGGTGAAGGCCCGGCCCTGCCTCGTGCTCGAGGTCGGCCGCGTCGGCGACCACGCCTTCGCCGAGATCGCATACGGCACAACGGCGACCGGCAAGGCGAACAAGGGCTGGGAGATCCACATCAACCAACGCGCCGGCATGGCGATGGCCGGGCTCGACCAGCCGACCCGCTTCGTGGGCTTTCGCCGGGTGACGGTGACCCTGGACAGCACGCTCTTCCGCATACCGAGGGGTCGCAAGTCGCCGATCATCGGCCGGCTCGACGACGCCGGGCTGGAGCGGATGAACGCCGTGTGCGCCCGCATCTGGGCCAATCGCGGCATGGCCGCCGAGCGGCGCAACGAGCGCCGCGGCGTCACTGACCAGGGCGTGCCGGTCATCTGGCGCGGGGGCGCGTCCAAACTCTCCGCCACCAGCAAGGGAGCAGCGTGATGTTGGACCTCAACACCGTGATCCGCCCCCTCGACAACGAAACGGCCGAGGAGACGCGCAACGACACTGTCGAGGCGCTCGCGACCGCCTGCGCCGCCAAGACGGCACCCGACAGCGCGTACTGTTCAGGTGGCCGCGGTCTGCTGAAACGAGCGCAGCAGTCGCGGCGAGCCGGATCGGTCTGAAGAACAAGAGGCCGACGTCGATGGCTGCGGTCCTCGGATGAGACCGCAGCGCATCACCGTCCACCAGAGAGAATGAAGATTGGGGGGCAGGCGCGGTCGCCAAATGCCGCCGCCCGGATCGCGACGAAGAAGGAGGTATCCGGCCCGCGCTGGGATCTTGAGCGCCACGACGGGCGCCGCAACCGGGAGATCTCTATGTCCAACACCTCTTTGATATCCATCACCAGCGCGCCCGCCGACGACCCGGCGCGTCTGCGCGCTGCCATCGCCGATGCGGCACGGGCCTTCGCTCTCCGGCACGGCGACGCCTGCGCTATTCTATGTCGGGCCCGAGCCGGCGAGGCCGGCGCGGCCGTCGCCTGGGCCGCGCTCGACATGCTCGCGGACGGCGCGATCCATCCCGCCGCGGCGCCGCTCGCCGAGGTCGCGGCCCTCCTCGACGCGCACCCGCGTCCGGGCGCCGCGCGGCGCGCCTTCCGCGCCCTCGTCGCGCTGACCGAAACGCTGGCCGACGCGGAACTCACGACGATCTGCGCGGCGACCGGGGCCGACCAAACCTCCCCGTCGGACGCGGGCCAGCCCCGGGCTGCCTGAGGCCTGACCGCCGACGCCCTCCTCGCCACAAGCGGTGGGGGCGCTTGAAGCCGGCGCGTCCTGCGTCGGCACTGGGAGGGAGGTCTCCGTGCCTATCACCAACATTGCTGCCCACAGCTCGGCGGGCGTTTCGGTCGCTCAGCTTCGCGCGAGCTACGCGACCGGGTTTCGCATCGCCGCGCCGCGGTTCGTCATGACGAAGAAGCGCGCGCTGCACAAAGCGCTGGAGGGCGCCGTCAGCGACGACGTCCAGTGCCAGATCAGCCGCCTGCTCAAGCCCCTGCTGAGCGCCGTGGCGCTCACCGACGAACTCCGGCGCGACCTCGACGACGCCGCGCGCGTGATCGCTTCGATCGCCCGCGTTCACCGTCGCGACATCGTCATCGGGCGCGCCTGCGCCGATGCCCTGACCGGGATCGGTCGGCTGATCGAGATCGGCGAGATCGCCGCTGGCCTCGTCGATCCGCCCGAACCGCGCGCCGCCTGAGCGGTCGCCGCCCGTGCGCGGGCGGCGCTTGACCCCGCGCCATGGTGGCGTGGGCACACAGCGTCGGAGAGAATCGATGCAACATACACAGCTCGTCGTGTGCCAAGACCCGAAGGCGACCCTGATCGAGGAGTTTCGCAGTGCGGTGGACGCCGGTCGCGTCTGGGCGGCGCGCGCCGCCGCTGAGATGCCGCAGCAGCACATGGCTGACGATGCCGCCAAGGCGCTCGGCGAGTTCGCCGCCCGCGCCTCGACCCGAGACCTGCTCGACGAGGCCGCGCCGACTGAGGCGCGCTGCCTAGCGGGCGCGCTCAAGCAGGTTGCGGCCAGCCTTTCAGACGATCCGTCTGACGCCGCATACATGGCGTGCGCGCTGCTGCGCGAGCACGCAGAGGCGCTCACCGCCCTGGCCGACAAGATCGACGCAGCATTCGATCTGCACCGGGCCATTGTGACGGCGGCCAAGATCTCTTGATCACTTCGTGTTGGCATTCTACCGGGCCCTCAGTCTTCATGAGGGTCCGGTTCGCTGTAGCCCGCCACCTTCTTAGCATTCTGCGTTTTCAGTATTTTCGACTATGGGTTCATATGAAGCTCGTTTGAGCTTTCGCGTCAAGCGATATTTTTTCTGCTATTTCCATCACTCTGGCGCTATGAGATTTATCCACCGCTCTTCTTCTATCTTCTATAGATTCACTCTTCTGTGGATTTTCTCGCATATTTTGCAGTACGTTATCCGGCGAAAGCTTACCTATCGGGCGGTTCACTCTTACCTTTGGGGCGGTTTTGCCTTACCTATCGGGCGGTTCAACCTTACCTTTGGGGCGGTTTGATATCTGAGCCGCAATATCTGGTGGACAGCTGGCAAACTCTTACCGTATCACTTATCCACAGGTAAGAGCAGTGAGTTCGCCGATGACGAACCGCCCAAAAGGTAAGACTTCAGCGAATCGGTTGCGAACACTCGATCTGCGCCCGGTCCATGGCGAGATGATCAAGCCTGCGGAGTTGATCGATGTTCACGGTGCTACGGCGCTCACGCTTTCGGCGCGACGTCTCTACAATCTTCTAATCGCCCATGCATTCGGGCCTGACATGGGCCGTGAGGGCTCGGAATGGACTATTGAAATTGCGGCCCTGCGTGGAACGCACGATAGTAATGATAGACTTGAGGATAGTATTCTTGCGTTGATGAAAACCATCGTCACTGTAGAACTGGCGGATGGTCGTACGCGGCGCGTGGCGCTTTTGGGTGGCAACGATATGGGTGACCCGGATCGACCGCGCGGCGCCCTCACCTATGCTTTCGATAAGCGCCTCGCGCCGCTTCTGCGTGAGAGCACGGTGTTCGGCAAGCTCGAGCTTGAGGTCATGCGCGCCTTCTCGACGAAATATGCGCTGGCGCTTTATGAGGCCGTGGCTCGGCGGGTGAGGTTGTCCCAAGTCTTCAGTGAGGATTTCTCGTTGGAGGCGTTCCGCGATCTGCTTGGAGTCGCAGATGGACGGCTGGCGACGTACAGCAACCTCAAGCTCAAGGCGATCACACCGGCAGTGTTGGAGGTCAATGCACTGGCTTCCTTTGGTTGCAAGGTCGAGCCGAGAAAGACTGGTCGCATGGTGACGGGCGTGCGCCTGTCATGGTGGCGGAAGTCTGTGGGCGAGATGAAGGAGGCCTACGCCGAGATCCGCCGCCCCCGCGTCGGTCGAAAGGCGCGGGTGCGTAAGAGCGTCGAGACAGTAACAATCCCACATCCCTTGCTTCCTTTGTAGTCATGTAACCATTAAATGGGGTTCCTATGAATCGCAAACTTGATGGGCTGAGACACCTGTCTGCGCTATGATACATCCATGATCTCTTATCGGGATATCATCGTGATCGAGCCGGGCAAGCGTGGTGGCCGCCCGGTTATCCGAGGTTCCCGGATTTCCGTCGGTGACGTGCTGGGCTGGTTGTCCTCGGGCATGACGACCGCGAACGTTATTTCCGACTTTCCCGAACTGACGGAAGCCGACGTGCAGGCCGCTCTCGCCTACGCAGCTGATCGCGAGCGCCGCACCTTGATCGCCGCCGAGTGAAGCTGCTGTTCGACCAGAATCTCAGCTTCAAACTGTGCGATCGGCTGTCTGACCTTTTCCCCGGTTCCAGCCAGGCTCGTCTCGCAGGCCTCGACCGGGCCGATGACCGGACGCTCTGGGCTCATGCCGGGACGCATGGCTTCGTTCTTGTCTCCCAGGACGCCGATTTCGCCGACATGGCAACTCTCTATGGGCCACCGCCGAAGGTGATCTGGCTGCGTGGGGGCAATCGTTCGACTGAAGCCGTCGAAGCTGTTCTGCGCCGGCACGCGACGTTGATCGCAACCTTCGACGCGGAAGACGCGGCGGCATGCCTCGAAATCGCATGACGCTCTGGATTGTCATGATCCCATATTCCTATGAACCGAGGTGAGCATGAACCTGTGCCACTCGGTTCCTTGTATGATAGCTTTTTACAGAGCAACGAACCTATCGAGGCGTACATGAGCATCGTCACCATCGCCACGAGCAAAGGCGGCGCGGGCAAGACGACCGCGGCCCAGATTCTCTCGGGGCAGATTGCCGCACGCGGTCATCGCGTCGCCGCGATCGATGCCGACTACAACCATTCGTTGGCCGACTGGGTGCAGGCCTTCGATCTGCCTATCACCATCCACCGTGAGCTCGACGAGTCACGCCTCATCGGGCTCGCGGAGGAGCTGGAGGCCTCCCACGACCTGCTGGTGATCGACACTGCCGGCGCTGCGATGCAGGCGACTGTGTTCGCCATCGGCTGCGCGGACCTTGTCCTCGTGCCCTGCCAGCTCTCCAGCGCCGACGTGGTCGAGGCCGCGAAGACGCGTCAATTGGTCGAAAGCGCCGCGAAGATGGCGCGCCGCGACATCCTCGTGCGCGCAGTGCTGACGGACTATCAGGTCGGCACACACATCGGCGCCCATGTCGAGCGCGAGCTACAGGCCTGCGGGCTTGAGGCGCTGCCGACGCGACTGCACCGTCTGGTCGCTTTCAAAGAAATGACCTTCAACGGCGTCGTGCCAACCAAGGGCCCCGCCGGCGCCCAAGCCGATGGTCTGATTGCAGATGTGGCCGCGCTCGGCGTATTGCCCTTTCTTTCCATGAAGCGGGCTTCATAGGAAAACAGTGATGGCCAACACCAAGAATCTTCGCAGCGTCGCGACCGCGTTGGCGCCCATGGCCAAGGGTCTTCCGACCCAGAACGTCGTCGCACCTCGCCCAGCGGCGGCGGGCGAGGTCGAGCCAGTGGTGCAGTTCTCGTTCGCCCTGCGCAAAGCCCAGCGCAAGCAGCTGATGCGGCTGGCGGACGATGCCGACATGACCATGCGGGCTTTCATCCTGGAGGCGCTGAAGGCGAAAGGGCTTGAGGTGACAGACGAGGACCTGCTGGATCTGCGAAAGAAGGGGTAGGGTGCTGTGCCGTGCGGCCCCATGAGCGCCCACGATATGGAGCGTGTCTGTTGAACGATTTGGATACCGAGGCGGATACTTGTCGGAAGGTCATTACACCCCGCCTACAGGCCGTGGGCTGGGAGCGCTCGCCTCATCAGATTCAGGAACAACGGATCATCACGCCAGGCCGCATCCTGTTCGCAAAGGGCGGAACGCGACGCGGTCGTCGAAAGCGCCTCGACTATCTCCTGCGCTATGCGCCTGATGTGCCAATCGCCGTCGTGGAGGCGAAGGCGAGCTACAAGACGGCGGCAGAGGGCATGCAGCAGGCCAAACTCTACGCGAGCATGCTCGGTGTGAAGTTCGCCTACGCCACCAACGGCGCTGACATCTTCGAGTTCGACGCCTTCACCGGGGTTGAAACCAAACGCCCTGACTTCCCGCCGCCAGCCGAACTCTGGGACCGCCAGAAGGCCGGTCTGGCGCTCAAGCCAGAGGGTGAGGAGATCGTCCTGACGCCTGGACGCCCGGACCCCGAGCAGCCCCTGCGCTATTATCAGGAGGCGGCCGTCCTACGCGCCGTGGAGTCGATCGCGGCGGGCAGGCGCCGCACGCTCCTCACTCTCTGCACGGGTGCGGGGAAAACGCCGATCGCCTTCCACATCGCGTGGCGTCTCCACCAGGCGCGATGGACGGCCATGCCTGGTCGGCTCCGCGCCCGGATCCTGTTTCTCGCCGACCGCGACGTGCTGGTGAAGGACCCCCAGAACCGGCACTTCGCCCCGTTCGGCGAGGGCCGTCACAGGATCCTCGGCGGGCGGGCGCCGGGCTCGCGCGAGGTGTTTTTCGCCACCTATCAGGCGCTGCTCGGCGAAGGACCCGACGCGACGCCCTTCGCCGGCCTGCCGCGCGATTTCTTCGACCTGATCATTGTGGACGAATGCCACCGCGGCAGCTCGCGGGACGAGAGCGCATGGCGCACGATCCTCACCCACTTCTCGGCGGCCGCGCAGCTCGGCATGACGGCGACGCCCCTTCATGAAGACGCGCGCGACACCTATGCCTATTTCGGCACCCCGCTCTACACCTACTCCCTCCGTCAGGGCATCGACGATGGCTATCTCGCACCCTACAAGGTTCGCCGCGTGGTCACCGACTTCGACGCAACCGGCTGGCGTCCGACTGCGGGCGAGCTCGACAGGTTCGGCCAAGAGATCCCCGACGAGGAGTATCAGACGAAGGACTTCGAGCGGGTCGTCGCCCTTCGCGCCCGCACCGAAGCCATCGCACGCCATCTGACCGATTTCCTGCGCGCCACCGATCCCTACGCCAAGACGCTCGTGTTCTGCGTCGATCAGGAACATGCGGACGAGATGCGTCGTGCGCTCAGCAATCTGAACGCCGATCTCATGGCGCGCGATCCTGATTGGGTCTGCCGCGTCACTGCTGACGAGGGCGACGTCGGACGAACGCACCTCGATCACTTCCAAGACATCGATCAACGAACGCCAACCATCCTGACGACGTCGCAAATGCTGACTACCGGCGTCGATGCACCAACCGTACGGAACGTCGTTCTGGCGCGTGTGATCGGCTCGATGAGCGAGTTCAAGCAGATCATCGGCCGCGGCACGCGCGTCCGCGAGGACTATGGCAAAACCTGGTTCACGATCCTGGACTACACGGGGACCGCCACCGCGAAGTTCGCAGACCCTGATTTCGACGGTGATCCGGTGGCCGTGACCATCGACACCATCGACCCTGAAACCGGCGCGACGACCAGTACGGAGGACGAGCCGGCCGAAGACCAGTCTGAGACCGGCGACGGGGCTGGAGAGGGCGGAGTCATTCCGCCTGGCGACGGGGTTGGAGAGGGCGGAGTCCTCCCGCCCGGCGGCGGCGGCGGTGGCGGGCGCATCAAATACTACGTTGACAGCGGCGAAGCCGAGATCGTGGTCGATATCGAGACGGAGCTCGACGGCGACGGCAAACTGGTCACGCGTCGCGTGGTCGAGAAGACGAGCGACATCGTCCGCACGCTCTATCCGACGCCCATAGCGCTTCGAACTGCCTGGGGCCTTCCGGACAAACGCCGCGCGGTGGCGGAGGCGCTCGCTGCGCGCGGTCTCGACGTCAGCGAGCTGGCCGAGGCCGCAGGCCAGCCGGACGCCGATCCCTTCGATCTGCTATGCCATGTCGCCTGGGGCACGCCCCCCCGCACGAGGCGCGAGCGCGCCGAGGCGCTGAAGCGGCGCAAGCCCGCAGTGTTCGAGCGCTTCGGAGACGACGCGCGCGCCGTCCTCGATGCGCTGCTCGACCGCTACGAGGCCGGCGGCCCGGACGAGCTTGACCTGCCCGAAGCGTTGAAGATCGGTGCTCTCTCTGCGATGGGGAACACATCTGAGATCGCCGCGCGGTTCGGCGGGCCCGACAAGCTCCGCGAGGCCGTCATCGAGCTCCAGCAGGAAATCTACGCCGCCTGAGAGGCGGGCAGGGGGGGCACATGGCGCGAGCACGAAAGCCGAAGGTCGAGGCCAAACCGCGCACGACGGCGCAGCGGCTCGACGCGATCATCAAGGCGGCGCGCAACCGGCTGCGCAAGGACAAGGGCCTCGACGGCGACACGGACCGCCTGCCGCTCCTCTCCTGGCTGATGTTCCTCAAGCTGCTCGACGACGTCGAGCAGATGCGCGAGTCCGATGCGGTGATGAGGGGCAAGCCCTTCGACCCAGTCATCGGCGCGCCCTATCGCTGGCGCGACTGGGCGGCGCCGGCAGACGGGCTCACCGGCGACGATCTTCTGCGCTTCCTGACGGCCGAAACCGACGCCCTGCTACCCGATGGAACCCAAGGGCAAGGCCTGTTCCGCACCCTGCGCGGTCTGCGCGCCGAGGGCGTGCGCGACCGCCGCAGCGTGGTCGCGACGGTTTTCGAAGGGGTCCAGCTCAAGGCCCGCTCAGGCCACATCCTGCGCGAGGTGGTGGAGCAGATCGACGGCATCCACTTCAACGCCTCGCAGGAGGTGTTCCAGCTCTCGCGGCTCTACGAGGGGATCCTGCGCCAGCTGCGCGACGCCGCCGGCGCGGCGGGCGAGTTCTACACGCCGCGCCCGGTGGTGCGCTTCATGGTCAAGGCGCTCGACCCGAAGCTCGGCGAGGTGGTCGAGGACCCCGCCTGCGGCACCGGTGGATTTCTGGTCGAGGCCTTCACCCACCTAAACGAGCAGCGGAAGACGATCGAAGACGAACGCATCCTTCAGAACGAGAGCATCAGGGGAGGGGAGGCCAAGCCGCTGCCCTTCCTCCTCGGCCAGATGAATCTGCTCCTTCACGGGCTCGACGCGCCCGAGATCGACCCCGGAAACGCCCTGCGCCACAAGCTCACCGAGATCGGCGACGGCCAGCGCGTCGACGTGATCCTCTCCAACCCGCCTTTCGGCGGCGAGGAGGAGACCGGAGTCTTGGGCAACTTCCCGACCGACCGGCGGACGTCGGAGACAGCGCTCCTGTTCCTGCAGCTGATCATGCGCAAGCTGCACCGCGGTGGGCGGGGCAGGGCGGCCGTGATCGTGCCCAACGGCACGCTGTTCGAGGGCGGCGTCGCGGCCCGCATCAAGGCCGATCTGCTGGAGAAATGCGACCTGCGGGCGATCATCCGCCTGCCGGAGGGCACCTTCGCCCCCTACACTGATATCCCCGCCAACGTCATGATCTTCGCCACAGGCGGCCCGACGCGCCGCGTCGCCTACTGGCAGCAGCCCTTGCCGGAGGGGCGGAGAAAATACACCAAGACTCAGCCCATGCTGGACGAGGAACTGGACGACGCCCTGGCCTGGTTCCGCGCCGGCTTCCCCGAGGACCCGCGCGCCTGGATGGTGGACGCCGCGCGGCTGATCGAGCGCGACGCCGAGGGCAAGGTGCTGGCCTGCAACCTCGACCTCAAGAACCCCAGTATCGTGGTCGAGGAGGATCACCGCGCCCCAGCCGAGATCGTCGCCGCCGCGCTGGCGCATGAGCGCGAGGCGCTGCGCCTGCTGGAGGAGGTGCGGGCGCTGGTGGAGCGGGCGGCGTGACGGCCTCGCGCTGGCCCATGGTGGCGCTGGGGGAGGTGCTGCGGCCGAACCAGAACTGGATCGAGATCGAACCCGATACAGCCTACCAACAGGTCACCGTGAAGCTTTGGGGCAAAGGCGTCGTTCAACGGGCCGTTGTTGAGGGGTCAGATATCGCCGCATCGACACAGGTTCGCATAAAGGCCGGCCAGTTCATCGCATCGAGGATCGATGCGCGGCACGGGGCTTTCGGCCTCGTCCCTGACTGTTTGGACGGGGCGGTGGTCTCTGGTGACTTTCCCTGCTTCGACGTCGACGAGGACCGCCTCATCGCCGGTTACCTGCATTGGATTAGTCGCACCGATGAGTTTGTCGCCCTCGCGCGCGCGGGGAGCGAAGGATCGACCAACCGCGTCCGTCTCAAGGAGCGCCGCTTTCTCCTTCAAGAAATTCCCCTCCCGCCGCTCGAGGAGCAGCGGCGGATCGTTGCACAGCTGGACGAGGCGGCGGAGCGGATCGCCCGGCGCGCCGCCGCGGCGCAGGCCATGGAAGCCGAGCTGGCCGCCACCCTCCGCGCCGCCTTTCGCGCCGCGGCAGGAGACCGACGGGCGCGCTTTGGCGACCTGATGAGATTGCGACCGACCGACACGGTCGTTCAGCCAACCACCTCATACGCGTTCGCCGGCGTCTACTCCTTCGCCCGCGGGGTCTTCCGCAGCGTCGTCAAGCAAGGCGCTGAGACTTCCTATGAGCGCCTGACAAAGCTGCGCACCGGCGATTTCGTGTATCCCAAGCTCATGGCGTGGGAGGGTGCGTTCGGCCTGGTTCCCGAGTCATGCGACGGCTGCTTCGTGACGCCCGAGTTTCCGGTCTTTGAAGTTGACGAGGACGCGGTCGCGCCAGAGCTCATCGAGCTCCACTTTCGTGACTCAGCCAACTGGCCGAAGTCGACCGGCACGAACATGCGGCGGAAACGGATCAAGCCCGACCTGTTCCTCGCGCTCGAGATGCCGCTTCCACCTCGTGACGCCCAGCGCGCGCTTGCCGCGGCATGTGCGCGCGCGAATGCCGCCCTGGCCGCGCAGCGCGCCGCAACGACTGAGCTCGACCAGCTCCTCCCCGCCATGCTCCACGAGATGTTTGGCGTGAGAACCGACGCCGCCCCGCTCGCCGCGGAATGATCGCGCTATGACGCTGGGTTCCTATGATCCAATATTGCGAGGCTCGCTTTCGATCATCACGAGTTCACGCCGCTCGGCGGCGCCCCGACAGGTACGCCGCCTTGCGCGGCCGCCATTCCGCTGGGCCGAGATTGCGGCTTGTTCCGCAACGTCGGCCTATCACGAGGCCAGCATCTTCGGGGCGGATGCGCCATAGACGGGCGAGATGCGGGTCAAGACCTTTGGCAAGATAGAGCTTCAGGCCTTCCGCGTGGGTAATTGGCTGAACGTCGATGGCCGTGGCGGGGATCAGCGCTGCGGTGATGCGCTGGGCGACCCACTTTTGCAGGGCGGCGACGAAGCGCTCTTGGTTCCCGGGACTGATATGGACCATCCAGTGGACGTGGGCGTGTCCATAGGGAGCCTCGACCACCCATGCGTAGGTCGGCGGGCCATTCGAAGCACCGTTCTGACCACGCGGCGTGTAGCGTGACCACCGCTGAAAGTGCCGTTCGCGAAGCGCTTGGAAAGCCGTTGATGCTGCGTCGTGACCGATGTCCATGAGCCAGAAGCTCAATGTTACGTGCGTATTGAGCGGCCGGCCGATGGCGGCGGCCGTCCGGGCGCTGTGCAGCAGGGACGCGCCGGCTTTGCGTTTGATGAACGAGGTTGGGCGGTGCATTTGGCGAACTCCATTTTGTAGGCAACGGGCGCACAGCTACTAACAATGGGGAGTCGCCCTCGGTGTTCTTGTTATACCCCATGATGGGCTGTTCGTGAAGTTGGTGACGCCGCCGCTTTCTGAGGGAAGGCGAAGAAGCGGCCCGTCAGCTCTCTCCTTCCGCAGTCTCGCATTCAGCGGGATGGACAAGGAGCCGCTCGCCGTCCTCGCGCGCGACGACCAACATGGGTGGCCGGGCGCCAGCGCGGCCGAGATACCAGAGGACCTCGCTGCGCCACTGGACGCGCTCGATGGCGCCGGGCAAGCAGACGACGCCGTCGCCGAGTCGATGAGAGGGCAGATCCAGGGTGACGAACTCGTCGTCGGTCTCGGTCGTGATCATGGGGGCCTCCGTCGCCAGGTTTCGGTGGCGCAAGGATGCCGACAGGAGACGTATGAGCGACATGGGTGTCAAAAAAACCGCGACATGAATGTCGTCTCCTCTAAACAGATATATTGATTCATATTCTAATCGCTGCTAATGTTCACCCATGCTCACGATTCGCAACTCGCCATCGCCTCAGCCGCAGTCGGCTCCTCCAGCCCCGGAGGGGTCCAGCGACGCGCAGTCTGCGGTCTACGCGAAGTTCCGCGAGGCCGTCGTCGGCGGCTTCCAGGCCGTCCCCGACATCCTGCTGAAGCAACAGGACCAGCTGGGGCTCACGCCGACTGACATGCTCGTGCTGCTGAACATCACGATGCACTGGTGGTATCCGCAGCAGAAGCCGTTCCCGCGCGCGACGACTATCGCGCGCCGCATGGGCGTCGCGCAGCGCACGGTGCAGCGCTCGATCAGGAACCTCGAACAGCTCGGCTATCTGAGCCGCGAGAAGGACGGGAAGGGGCGCATGGTCCTGGACCCCGAACCTCTCGTGCAGCGGCTCTGCGAGCTGGTGAAGAACGACCCGGACTACGCCTACCGTAGCCGGGCAAGAGACGGAGGGGAGCCGACCGGGTCCAACCAGCCGGCTCCGTTCTGAGGGCTCCAGCGCAAACCGCCGGGCTTCCACCCCCCGGCGGCGGATCCCCCTCAGGCGTCTCCTGACCCCGGCGCGTGGGCGCGCCGGGGTCTCCCCTTATGTAGGCACGACAGCGCATCTCCGACAATCGGATCATGACGTCCGGCCGCTCAGGCGGCCGACCTCTCCTCGCCGTGGTAGGCCTTCCAGACGCGCTCCATCTCCTGCGCGACAAACGCGTCGTCGTCGTCCCACTCGAAGCCGAGTTCGCGCGCCAGGTCGAAGAAGGCCGGGCTCGGCCGGGTCGTGCCGCCGGTCTTCCGGTGGACGAGCACCGAAAGCAGGATCCCATGCGCCTCCTCCGTCGCGGTCTCGTCGTAGCTTGCGCGCGAGATGTCGCCGAGGATCGCGCCGATGAGCTCGCGGTCGCGCGGCATTCTGGTGGACATGCCGACGAGGCTCATCACGGGCTCGTAGAAGACCGTGCCGCGGTCGGCTGCCACGCCTCCAAGATAGGACCGGATCCGGGCGTTGACTTCTTCCTGGCCACGCCGGTGCTCGATCAGGGCCGAGGCGAGGACGTGTCGCGCGGCTGCGATCTTCACGGTGGCCAGGCGCCCATCCTTGATCCGGCCGTCGATCGCTGGCCGGGAGAGCCCGAGCGCTTCGGCCGCCATTTTCTTGGACACGATCGCCAGTCCGGGATCTCCAGCGAGCGCGTCGAGATAGGCGCCGATGTCGGTGAAGATGTGTTTCGCATTGCTCATGCTGCTTCCTCTCTGAGGGCCATTTAGGGAACCGCATCCGCTTATGCGATTTCTTTTCTCTGCTTAGCAAATCCGTCAGCAGAGCACAACGCTAATGTTGCGCTTTCTATGGTTGAATTTTATATCCGATAATGTCCTTTATCATGTAGAAAGGTCTGCGGCTCATGGTGGCCTTCGACAGCACGAAGGAGACAGCCCCATGACGATCCGCGAGGAGATCGAGCGCCGCCACGCCCAAGACGTACGGGCGCTGCCCGACTGGTGCGAAAGCGATCCTGGCCCCGAGAGCGCCGAACGCTGCGTCCGCGTGGCGCACGAAGCCAATGCCCCCACAGGCCAGCCCATCAATGCGGGCGGGCTCGGCGACGCGACGCGCGGGCTGGTCATGCCGCGGCGCATGCTCCGCCACAGCGTCCGTGTGGCGCGGGGCGAGCTTGCGCCGCCGCGGGGCGATGCGAACGAAAGCTGCTACCTCTGCGCCGGCATATTGGATCAGGCGAGACGTCTCCGGGACCAGGCTCGGCGCGTCGAAGCGGCGCTCCCGGCGCATCTCCGCCTTGAGGTGGAGAAGGAGATCGCCGAAGCGGTCGCCGTCGCCGCCGAACGGCGGGACACGGTTTCCGAGACGGCGGCGGGATCAGGACCGCAGAAGGGTCAAGGGCTCTATGATCCGCTGCCGACCTGCGAAGGTTCGGGCTCGATCGCGGGCGCCTGCCGCGCCGTCATCCTTGGCTGGGTGAGCCCAAAGGGTGCGATCCCGGACGACTACGGGAGAGAAGACGAGGAGCGTGCGATCGTCATCGCGCTCGCCTTCGGCAAGCCCGACCTGCTGCCAAGAGGCGTCGCCGACACCCGGTCGGCTTGGCGGCGGATGAGATACGCGCATCGGTGCGTCGTGGACGCGGCGGCGCGGGCGTTCTGGCTCGGCGGAGGGATCGACGATCCAACCGACGACGAGCCGATGACGACGTCTCGGCCCTTCCAGGGCGACGCGGCGCTCGACGAGAACGCGCCGGAGGCGGCGGCCTGCCGGGAGGTCCTGGCCGGCGCGGCGCCGGCGAGGGCGGCGCGGAAGGCCGGGCCCAGAGCGGCTCTCGTAATCGGTCTGGCGTTCGGCCGCGCCGATCTTCTGCCGGAACCCGGGATGAGCTTTCGCAGCGTCTGGCGGACGCTCGATCGCCGCGAGCGTCGCCTCGTAGACGCCGCGGCGCGCGCCGCATGGCCGGCGCGAAGCGAGCCCCTCGTCGAAGGCTGGTGGTGAAGGCGTCGCCGCCAGGGCCGCCGGCGACCAGTCGCGCCGCGCCATCGATGCCGACGCTGGTCTTGACGGCGGGCGTGGAAGCTCAGGCGCGCTACTGGGAGTTCTTCGGGGCGACGATCCGCAGCCGGCACACGCGCCGCGCCTATCGGCGGGCGATCGAGGACTTCCTCGGCTTCTGCGCTGACCGCGGCGCGGAAAACCTGGTCGACCTGACGCCGCTCCATGTCGGCGCCTGGGTCGAGGGCCTCGGCCGAACGCACGAGCCGGCGACCGTCAAGGCGCGGCTCGCCGCCGTCCGGTCCTACGGTGACTGGATCACGGCGAGCCACATCATTCCCTACAATCCCGCGGCGCCGGTGCGCGGCCCGCGCCACGTCGTGCGGCGGGGCAACACGCCTGCGCTTTCGCGCGAGGACGCGCGCCGCCTCGTCCAGGCGATCGACGTTTCGAGCGTGGTCGGGCTCCGCGACCGCGCGCTTGTCGGCGTCATGCTCTACGCGCTGGCGCGCGTCGGCGCCGCCGTCGGCCTGCGCGTCGGCGATCTCGAGCGGCGCGAGCGCGCGCTCTGGCTCCGGCTGCGCGAGAAGGGCGGCCGGATCCACGAGACGCCGGCGAGCCGTGCGCTCGAGGGCTGGCTTCTCGAGTATGTCGAGGCGGCGGGCATCGCGGAGGATCGGGCGGGGCCGCTCTTCCGCTCCACGACGGGCCGCTCGAGATCCCTCACGCCGCGGCCGCTTCTCGCGAGAAACGCCTACGACATGATCCGCCGCCGGACGCGCGACGCCGGGCTCGACGCGGAGATCGGCTGCCATTCGCTGCGCGCGACGGGGATCACGCTCTTCCTCGACGCCGGCGGCGCGCTCGAGACGGCGCAGGCCCTGGCGGGGCACGCGAGTCCGCGCACGACGCAGCTCTACGACCGCCGCGGCGACGCAATCGCCGTCGCAGAGGTCGAGCGGATCGTCCTGTAGGTGTAGCTGATTGCAATCATCCGTGACTGTGCTCGCGAACAAGGCGATTTTCAGCTCACATTAGTTGGGTTCACGCAATATAACGGGCAGAAATATCCGCGAACAAAGGATGAGCATCACGCTGCAGCTCTTAGACGTAATGAGTGTTGATTTCCACGCGGAACTGACCCGGGAAGCGGCCCAATTTCCACTGAGATCTGACCCATGTGACCCACCCCCCAGAGCCATGCTCGACGGGG